>NZ_WNNK01000010.1 GCF_009724245.1 Pseudomonas spelaei
GAAAAAGGGAGGATTGAGCGCTGCGTGTGTCAGTTAAGAAACAAAAAAGGTGAGCACGACTACACTCGCCTCCATCCGTAACTGGCAGACCATACGATTTATGACCACGCTTGCTTATCGAAGAGACATTGACGGCCTACGCGCAATCGCCGTCATTGCGGTTGTTCTGTTTCACTTTGGTGTTCCAGGCTTCACAGGTGGCTTTGTTGGCGTCGACATTTTTTTTGTGATTTCCGGTTACCTGATCACTTCGATCATCTGGCGGGAGCGCCTGGCGCAGCGTTTCAGCTTTGTGGACTTCTGGGCCCGGCGCGCCCGACGGATTCTGCCGGCACTGTTCGTGATGATGCTTGGCGCGTTGGTAGCAGGGTGGTTTCTGCTTGCGCCCAAGGACTACGACGAGTTGGGGCGCTCGGTGCACTATCAGGTGGTGTTTACCTCAAACCTGCTGTTCATGCGTCAAGATGGCTATTTTGATGTGGCCTCCGACCTGAAACCGTTACTGCACACCTGGTCGCTGTCGGTTGAAGAGCAGTTTTACATCATTTTCCCGCTGTTGCTGACGTTGCTGTCGAGCCGTTTGAAACACTGGCGCATGGCTCTATTCACGCTGTTGCTGGCATCTTTCGCCCTGAGTGTGTGGGCGGTGGCTCACTATCCCGAGAAGGCCTTTTACCTGTTGCCGATGCGTGCCTGGGAGCTATTGGCCGGTTCGATGCTGGCGGTAGTGCCTGCACGGGATTGGCGTGCGAGCCCGGCTCTGGCGCAGGCCGTCAGCCTTGCTGGCCTCGGCCTGATTCTGCTGGCGATATTTGCTTATGACCCAAGTACTCCTTTTCCTGGCGCCGCTGCCTTGTTACCGGTTGTGGGAGTGGTCTGTCTGATTTGGGCCAACGGCCAGCAATTGACCCTGACGGGTAAGTTGCTGGGCAGCCGTTTGATGGTGGGTGTCGGGCTGATTTCCTACTCGTGGTACCTGTGGCACTGGCCAGTGTTCGTATTTGGAAACTACGCCAGTGTTGATGACCTTGGCCCCTGGCAGCTCGGCGGCCTGTTTCTATTGAGCTTGTTGTTGGGGTATGCGTCCTGGCGTTTTATCGAGGCCCCGTTTCGCGAGCGGCGATTGTTGGCAGGACGACGACAGATCCTGGCAGCGGCAGGCATCGCGATCCTTGGGTTGGGATTGATCGGAAAAAGCCTGGGATGGGCGGATGGGGTGCCTTGGCGCTTGTCGCCCAATGCCTTGCAATTCGCCCAGGCGCGTACGTGGAGCCCCGAGTTGATGGCCTGCTTGTCGGATGACAAGAAAAACAACCACCGTGAGCTGTGCCGTTTTGGTCCTCAGTTCGGAGCGACGCGTGCTTTGGTTTGGGGCGACAGTCATGCTTCGGCCTTGATCCCGGCCCTGGAAGATGGCGTGAGCACGTATGGCGCCAGTGTCACTCAGGCCGGCTATTCCGGTTGCGTACCTTTCAGCAGGCAAGAAAGTACCCCGGGTTGTGTGAAGTTCAACCAGCGTGTCACCCAGGTGTTGAGCCAGGAAGCATTCAGCGATGTGGTGCTGGTGGCGCGTTGGAGCTTATACGTCTACGGGGAGCGCTCCGGCGATACCGGCGCCTCACTGTTGGACCCGACGACCGGGAAATATGATCGTGCCGTCGCCGAGCAGCGCTTCAGCGAGGCCTTGCGCGCGCTGGTGCAGCAAGTGCGTGCCAGCGGTCGTCGGGTGTGGCTGGTCAAGGAAGTACCGCTGCAGGACTTCAGCGTGCCTTATCGGCTCAGTCGTCTGGCGATGCTGGGTCGACCCACCGACCGCGAGGGTCTGCCGCTGGAGGATCATCTCAAGCGCCAGGCCTATATCAGCAGCGTGTTCGAGCAAATCGCCGCAGCCGATCCTGGCGTGAAGCTGCTGGATCCTGCGCCACGGCTGTGTAATGCAACCGGTTGGTGCCGCGTGGAGTTTGGCGGGCGAGCCTTGTACACCGATGACAATCATCTCTCGGACGTAGGCGCTCGGTATGTCGAGGCGTTCCTTGAACCTTTGTTCCTTAGCCTGCGCCATCAAACAGAGGCATCGTCTCTTTAGGCATGCGTCGCCTGCAATGGCACTCAATAAGCTGCCAGCGGCCGTAAGAGCAGGTAGGATGTACGCCTATTTTACGGGTGGCATGGTTAATGAAATTCAAGGATCTTCGGGATTTCGTGCAGCAACTTGAGCAGCGCGGAGAGTTGAAACGTATCCAGGTGCCGATTTCCCCGGTCCTGGAAATGACTGAGATTTGCGACCGCACCTTGCGTAACAAGGGCCCGGCACTGCTGTTCGAAAACCCGGTGGGCTTTGATATCCCGGTGCTCGGCAACCTGTTCGGTACCCCCGAGCGCGTGGCCTTTGGCATGGGCGCCGAGGCGGTCAGCGAGCTACGCGAGATAGGCAAGCTGCTGGCGTTCCTCAAGGAACCCGAGCCACCTAAAGGCCTGAAAGACGCCTGGTCGAAGCTGCCGATCTTCCGCAAGATCATCGCCATGGCCCCCAAAGTGGTCAAGGACGCGGTGTGCCAGGAAGTGGTCATCGAGGGCGATGACGTCGACCTCGGCATGCTGCCCGTGCAGACCTGCTGGCCCGGCGACGTCGGCCCGCTGATCACCTGGGGCCTGACCGTCACCAAGGGGCCGAACAAGGACCGCCAGAACCTCGGCATCTATCGCCAGCAAGTGATCGGCCGCAACAAGGTCATCATGCGTTGGTTGAGCCACCGTGGTGGCGCGCTGGATTTTCGCGAGTGGTGCGAAAAATACCCTGGCAAACCATTTCCGGTGTCCGTGGCCCTCGGCGCAGACCCGGCGACCATCCTCGGCGCCGTGACCCCGGTGCCCGACAGCCTCTCTGAATACGCCTTCGCCGGCCTGTTGCGTGGCAACCGCACCGAATTGGTGAAATGCCGTGGCAACGACCTGCAAGTGCCAGCCACCGCTGAAATCATCCTCGAAGGGGTGATTCATCCGGGCGAGATGGCTGATGAAGGCCCGTACGGCGACCACACCGGCTATTACAACGAAGTCGACAGCTTCCCGGTATTTACCGTCGAGCGCATTACCCACCGTATCAAACCGATCTACCACAGCACCTACACCGGCCGTCCGCCGGATGAGCCGGCGATCCTCGGCGTGGCGTTGAACGAGGTGTTCGTACCGATCCTGCAGAAACAGTTCCCGGAAATCACCGACTTCTACCTGCCGCCCGAAGGCTGCTCGTACCGTATGGCCATCGTGACCATGAAGAAGTCGTACCCGGGCCACGCCAAGCGGGTAATGCTGGGTGTCTGGTCGTTTTTGCGACAGTTCATGTACACCAAGTTCGTTATCGTCACTGATGACGACATCAACGCCCGGGACTGGAACGACGTGATCTGGGCCATCACCACGCGCATGGACCCCAAGCGCGATACGGTGATGATCGATAACACGCCGATCGACTACCTCGACTTCGCCTCGCCGGTGTCGGGCCTGGGTTCGAAGATGGGCTTGGATGCCACCCACAAATGGCCGGGTGAAACCACCCGCGAGTGGGGTCGGGTGATCGTCAAGGATGACGCGGTGACTGCCCGTGTCGATGCGCTCTGGAAAGAATTAGGAATAGATTGATGCGTGTAACCCTGCAGCCTTCCGGTGCGGTACTCCAATTGACGCCCGGCGAGCGGATTCTCGAGGGCGCGCGGCGCCTGGGCTACGATTGCCCCCAGGCCTGTCGCAATGGCGTGTGTCACGTGTGTGCGGCATTGTTGGTGGAAGGGCGGGTGCAGCAAGCGGGTGAGGTGCGTGACCATGGAGAGTTCTATACCTGCATTGCCGAGCCACTGGAGGACTGCATTGTCTTGTGGGACGGCGTGCTGGCACCGGGGGAGTTGCCAGTGCGCAAACTGTCCTGCCAACTGACGGAGTGTGTGGACATCGGTGGTGATGTCTGGCGCGTGCGCCTGCGGGCACCGGCCGGCAAGGCGGTGCGTTATCACGCTGGCCAGTATTTGATGATCGAGCGGGAAAGCGGCGAGAAATCCGCCTTTTCCCTGGCCTCGGCGCCCCACGGCGGACGTGAGCTGGAATTGCACGTGCTGGTGCGCGAAGACAGCGCCCGGAACCTGATCGAGCAGTTGCAGCGTAACCAGATGGCCCGTGTTGAGCTGCCGTTTGGCGATACCCACCTGGCGGAGCTGCCGGACGGACCGTTGGTGCTGATCGCTGCCGGGACCGGCATGGCGCAGATGCACAGCCTGATCGAACACTGCCGAGCTTCCGGTTTCAAACACCCGGTGCATCTGTACTGGGGCGTGCGTCGTCCGGAGGACTTCTACCAGATCGAGCATTGGGACCAGTGGCAGCAATTGCCCAATCTGTTCCTGCACAAAGTGGTCAGCGACCTGTGCGGTTGGGAAGGGCGTTGTGGCCTGTTGCATGAAGCCGTGTGCGAAGACATCAGCGACCTCAAGGGCGTGCACGTCTATGCCAGCGGCTCACCGGCCATGATCTATGGAACGCTGGATGCGCTGGTCAACGCCGGAATGGATCCGCACCAGATGCGCGCCGACGTATTCGCCTACGCGCCAAGACCGTAGCCGCTGCCGAGGCACGAGGCTGCGATAAGGGCGCAGGACCTTCAGCGGTTCAAGATCCTGGCGACTGCTGCGCAGCCGATCGCAGGCTGCGCCAGCGGCTACAGGGTTAGAACCGCACACCGGCGGTGACCATTGCCGCATTGAAGCCGAGCAGCACCAACTCAGCCGCTACCGGCCCGTAATGCGCACCCACTGACGGGATGATCACGGGCGCCACCCCCAGGCCATTAAGGGGGATCTTGTCCTTGTATTTGCCGGTATAGCCCTGAATCAGCCCCCCGGTCAGTTTCAGGTACACCGGGTAATCCGTCATGTCATAGCGTTTGCCGGCATAGGCGTAGTACGAGCGCTGGCTGAACGAGTTGCGAAAGGTCGCCCCGCCATACACCAGTCCCGAAGCCTCATTACGCTCCAGGCCGATCAGGTCCTGGTTGTTATTGTGATCCGGGTCAGGTGAGAAGTGCCGGGTGTAGACGCTGGTCTGGACGTACCAGAAGCCTTTTTCATCCTGGGTCGGTGTTTCGACGGCCAGGGCGGTGGTGGCCTGTGCCAGAAGCAGCAGGCCTGAAAGTCGGTATTTCATCGTGCGACCTCGATAGTCGGTAAGTTGTCGGCTAAGTGGGTCGTGACAGGTGCCTATTTTGAAGGCTCAACCCCCACAAAGGCTGAACGGGCGCTGAAGGTACCGGGATTGAAGGAGTCAATCCTGATGAGTGGGTCGCCTGCGCTTATGCCTTTGCTTATTCTTTTACGGTATTTAATTTGCCTGATGGATACCATTAAGCTATATGACAACGGACTACCGATTTTGTGCCAATAGCCAATAAATGACCGCCACCGTTCGCCACACGGATCGATCGTATGAATTCAGAGCATTGACGTTCTGACTTTTGATTCCAAGGGGAGCGGTATGGGGAGCACCACGCAACACCGGTTATACACAGCGATTTTGTCGGCCAATTTGCTGACCGCTGTGGGCTTCAGCTCAGTCGCAGTCGCCGAGACGGCCACTGCCGATTCACCGAAACTCGACACGGTAATCGTCACCGGCACCCGGGCCCAGGAACGTACGGCCAGTGCTTCGCTGTCACCCATCGATGTGATTTCCGGCGACGCCCTGCGCAGCACCGGCTCCGACGAACTTGGCGCAGTGCTGGCGCGTTTGATTCCGTCCATCAACTTTCCGCGCCCCAGCCTGGTAGACGGCGCTGAACTGGTGCGTCCGGCGCAACTGCGTGGCCTGTCGCCGGATCAAGTACTGGTGCTGGTCAACGGCAAGCGTCGCCACACCAGCGCCTTCGTCAACTTAGGCGGTGCAGTGGGACGGGGCTCGGCACCGGCGGATTTGAATGCGATCCCGTTGTCAGCCGTGGACCATATTGAAGTGCTGCGTGACGGCGCGTCCGCCCGTTACGGTTCCGACGCGATTGCCGGGGTGATCAACGTGATCCTCAAACACGCTGACCACGGTGGTTCGATCTCCACCAAGTTCGGTGAGTACAAAAAGGGCGATGGTATCCAGCGCAACATCAGCGGCAACACCGGTCTGGCGTTGGGGGACAGAGGTTTTATCAATCTCTCGGGCGAAGGCGCCGACAACGATTACACCAACCGTGCTGGCGACGACTTGCGCCCGGGCAGTATTGGTTCAACCACCTACGGCCAGCGGGTGTTCCGTCAGGGCGAGCCGTCGACCAATGAAGGCAAGTTTCAATTTAACTCCGAATATTCCTTCAACGACGCGGCCGAGTTCTACACCTTTGGCGGCTACAGCAAACGACGCGGCGAGACAGCGGCGTTCTACCGGGCCAGCAATGCCTCCAACAACATCCGGGCGATCTACCCCAACGGCTACCTGCCGCTGATCCGCGGCAGCCTGGAAGACACGTCCCTGGTGGTGGGTTTGCGTGGGTTGTTGGCCTACGACTGGCACTACGACCTGTCGGCCAACTACGGCAAGAACCAGTACGACCTGAGCACCGAAACCATCAACACTTCCCTGGGACTGGCGACGCCGCGCAAATTCGACAATGGCACCCTGAGCAACGAGCAGAAACAAGTGAGCCTGGATCTGTCCCGTGAGTTCGACGTGGGCTGGCTGCCGTATCCGGTGTCCGTTGCCTTTGGCGGTGAATACCTGCACCAAGGCTACGAAATCCAGGCGGGCGATCCGGCTTCCTACTACCAGACCGGCAGTTCCGGCCTTGGTGGCTTCCGCGATGCCGACGCCGGCAGTGCCACGCGCCACAACTGGGCCCAATACCTGGACCTGGAAACCAACTTCACCGAAAAGCTCAGCGCTTCGGCCGCCGTGCGCCATGAGGACTACAGTGATTTTGGTTCCAACGTCAGCGGCTCGCTCTCGGCCCGCTATGACTTCACCCCGCACGTGGCCTTACGCGGCAGCATTTCCAACGGTTTCCGCGCGCCGTCCCTGGCCCAGCAGAACTTTGCCTACACCTCGTCGCAACTGATCGGCAATACGATCCAGGAAGCCGGCACCTTCCCGGCCAACAGTAAAGTGGCGCGCTTGCTCGGCGCCGACGACCTCAAGGCCGAGAAGTCGCGCAACTACAGCCTTGGGCTGGTGCTTGAGCCGGTGGATAACCTGACGGTGACGGCCGATGTCTACCGCATCGACATCCGTGACCGCATCAGCCTGTCGTCCAACCTGGTGCTCAACCAGAATGCGATCAACTACCTGCAAGCCAACGGCGTGGGCAACATCAACTACACCAGCGCCCGCTATTTCACCAATGCCACCGACACCAGCACCGACGGCGTCGACCTGGTGGCCAACTATCGCTACCAGTTCGACAACGGCATCCGTTGGAACAGCACGGTTGGCTACAACTACAACCACACCAAGGTCACCGACGTAAAAGCCAATCCGGCGGTACTGGACGGGCTGGGCGTCAATCTGGTGCGAGTTGACCGGCGTGAACGCATCGGACTGCTGGGCGATACTACGCCACAGCACAAACTGAGCCTGGGCAACGATTTGAGCTTCGGCAACTGGGCGTTGCACAGCAACCTGGTGCGCTACGGTGAATTCACCAGCTACCAGGCTGACAAGATCAACGACCAGACCTTCAAGGCTGCTTGGCTGCTGGACCTGTCGGCGGACTACAAGTTGAAGAGCTGGACCTTTACGGTGGGTGGCGACAACGTCACCGACAAGTACCCGGAAAAACTCAATGCCTACGCCAGCAGCGGTGGCAATCTGGCCTATAGCACTTTTTCGCCGTACGGTTACAGCGGCGCGTTTTATTACGGTAAAGTTGCTTACAACTGGTAACAACACAGGTGCCGAACGTTATTTGCCATGACCGCCATTGAATCTGATCTTCTGCAATTGGCTTACCCTCCGCGGCTCGATCTTGGGCCGCAACTCACTCACGAACAGTTGATGAGCTCGATGCAGGCCACCATGGGTCGGCACAAGGGTGGGCCGGTCTGGCTATTCGCTTACGGTTCGCTGATCTGGCGCCCCGAGTGTTCGGCGGCGGAGCGGGTGCGGGCGCGGGTCCATGGCTATCATCGCGGCTTGTACCTGTGGTCCCACGAGCACCGGGGCACCCCGGAATTACCGGGCCTGGTGTTTGGCCTGGATCGCGGCGGCTCTTGCAGTGGGTTTGCTTACCGCTTGCCGGAAGACCAACTGGACGCCTCGCTTTACGCCCTGTGGTGTCGCGAAATGCCTTACCCATCTTATCGGCCGCACTGGCTCAGCTGCCGTCTGGAAGATGGCAGTCAGGTGCAGGCGTTGGGGTTTGTATTGGAGCGGCACTTGCCCAGTTACGCTGGCAACTTGCCAGACAGTGTGCTGAACCAGGTGTTCGAAAGCGCTTGCGGGCGTTACGGCACCACTCGCGATTATGTCGAGCAGACCGTCAACGCCCTGCGTAGCCACGCCATGCCAGATAAAAACCTGGAGGCGCGGCTCAAGCGGTGTTCCAAAGGCGGCGCCTGCGATTAACGCGCGGCGCTGACGCTATTGGTGTGCCACAAGGTGGGGATCAGGAAGGCAATCGCCAACACACACGCACCGATCAGCAAGACAAAACCACCGTCCCAGCCGAAATGGTCCACGGTGTAGCCCATGGCCGCACTGGCTGCCACCGAACCGCCCAGATAGCCAAACAGACCGGTAAAGCCTGCCGCGGTACCCGCAGCTTTCTTCGGTGCCAGTTCCAGGGCTTGCAGGCCGATCAGCATCACCGGGCCGTAGATCAGGAAACCGATGGAGAACAGCGCGATCATGTCGATGGTCGGGTTGCCCGGCGGGTTGAGCCAGTAAACCAGGGTTGCGACTGTCACCAGAGCCATGAACACAATGCCTGTCAGGCCACGGTTGCCACGGAAGATCTTGTCTGACATCCAGCCGCACAGCAGCGTGCCGGGAATCCCTGCCCACTCATAGAAGAAGTACGCCCAGGACGTTTTATCCACGTCGAAGTGCTTGGCTTCCTTGAGGTAGGTCGGCGCCCAGTCCAGTACGCCGTA
Source organism: Pseudomonas spelaei (assembly GCF_009724245.1). Lineage (GTDB taxonomy): Bacteria > Pseudomonadota > Gammaproteobacteria > Pseudomonadales > Pseudomonadaceae > Aquipseudomonas > Aquipseudomonas spelaei. Next base: position 9,117 of record NZ_WNNK01000010.1, read on the forward strand.
GCGCAGCAGGTAGACGAAGACGTTGGCGAAGGCGATGTACCAGAGCATTTTGTTGCGCAGCACGTACTTGACGAAGATTTCCTTGGCACTGAATTCGTCTTCGTGACTCGAGTCGTAGCCTTCCGGGTAATCGTTCTTGTACTGCTCGATCGGTGGCAGGCCCACCGATTGTGGGGTGTCGCGCATGGTGATGAAGGCAAATGCCGCCACCATCAGGGCCACGGTGGCCGGGACATAGAACGCTGCGTGCCAGTCGTTGAACCAGGCCATGCCGAGCAGGAACAACGGGCCGATCAAGCCGCCGCCGACGTTGTGTGCCACGTTCCATACCGAGACCACGCCGCCGCGTTCTTTCTGCGACCACCAGTGCACCATGGTCCGTCCGCTGGGCGGCCAGCCCATGCCTTGGGCCCAGCCGTTGATGAACAGCAAAATGAACATCATGGTCACGCTGGACGTTGCCCAAGGTGCGAAACCGAAAATGAACATCACCCCGGCAGAAACCAGCAGGCCGAAGGGTAGGAAATAGCGCGGGTTGGAGCGGTCGGACACCAGGCCCATGAGGAACTTGGACAAGCCGTAGGCAATCGCAATCGCCGACATTGCCAGTCCCAATTGACCACGGGTGTAACCCTCGTCGATCAAGTACGGCATGGCCAGGGAGAAGTTTTTACGCAGCAGGTAGTACCCGGCGTAGCCGAAGAAAATACCGGCGAAGATCTGCCAGCGCAGCCGTCGATAGGTACTGTCTATTTTTTCCTCAGGCAGGGGCGCCTGGTGTGCGGCAGGACGGAAGAAAGCAAACATTCAAGAGCTCCAAATTTCTTGTTTTGACTGCGGATGCGAATGTTACAGTTTCGTTACCGAAAATAGCACCGCCTCTTATCCGCAAGTACAGGAAACAGGAGCAATTGCATGTTCTTTTACGAACATGTCGCTAATAGATAAGTCTGGGGCGTGATTGGATTCTGCAGAATGCTGGAGATCAAAAAATGTGGGAGCTGGCTTGCCTGCGATAGCGGTCGATCAACTGAGTATTTGTCATCTGATACACCGCTATCGCAGGCAAGCCAGCTCCCACACGGACCGCATTTCAGATCTATATTACTTGCGGACTTGAACGACGACTTTCCCGACCGCCTTGCGCTGGCCAAGGTCATTGATCGCCTGAGCGGCGTTGTCGAGTGGGTACACCTGCGATACCAGCGGCTTCAACTTGCCTTCGGCATACCAGCCAAACAGTTGCTGGAAGTTGGCAGCGTTATCCTGAGGCTGGCGCTGGGCAAACGAGCCCCAAAACACCCCGAGCACCGCCGCACCCTTGAGCAGCGCCAGATTCACCGGCAGTTCCGGAATTCGCCCGCTGGCAAAGCCCACCACCAGCAACCGGCCATTCCAGGCGATGGCGCGGATGGCCTGGTCAAACAGGTCGCCGCCTACCGGGTCGTAAATCACGTCGGCGCCATTGCCATCGGTCAGGCGTTTGATTTCATCCTTGAGACTGGCTTCGCTGTAGTTGATCAGCTCATCGGCACCGGCGGCCTTGGCCACTGCGAGTTTTTCCGCACTGCTGGCGGCAGCAATGACCCGTGCGCCCATGGCCTTGCCGATTTCCACGGCGGCCAGTCCCACCCCGCCGGAGGCACCCAGTACCAGCAGGGTTTCGCCCGGCTGCAGGTTGGCCCGTTGTTTCAGGGCATGCATCGAGGTGCCATAGGTCATGCTGAAGGCGGCGGCGGTGTTGAAATCCATGCTCGGTGGAATCGGCAGCACGTTGTAGCCCGGCACTGCGACCTGCTCGGCAAAGCTGCCCCAGCCGGTCAGCGCCATGACCCGGTCACCGACGTTCAGATGGCTGACCTTTTCCCCGACTTCGCTGACCACGCCAGCTGCCTCGCCACCCGGCGAGAACGGAAAGGGCGGCTTGAACTGATACTTGCCCTCGATGATCAGCGTGTCCGGGAAGTTGACCCCGGCGGCATGCACGTCCAGCAGGATTTCGTTCTTCTTGATCGCCGGGCTTTCGACGTCTTCCAGCACCAGGGTTTCGGCGGGGCCGAAGGCTTTGCACAGCACAGCTTTCATCGGACTATTCCTTTTGGCGTAGTGGCCGATAAGTGTAGGTGGGTGAGACGCCGGGTCAACGAGCATGGTCCGGCCTGATAAGTCGCCATAAGCTTGTGCTCAGGCCTGCTAGCGTTATGCTACCGGGCAATCGATTTGAGGAATGAACTGTGAAAGCGTGGATCCTGTTGATGCTGGCCCTGACATTGCCGATGGCTGCCCAGGCTGAAGAGGCCAAGGAAGGCGAAGCGCCGAAGGTCAGCTATCTCAGCCTGACTCCGCCGTTCGTCGGCAACTACGGCCTGGATGGCAGCGCGAAACTTCGGGTGTACAAGGCCGATGTCGCTTTGCGGGTGACCGGTCCGGAAGCCGCCAAGGCGGTCAAGGACAACGAACCGTTGATTCGCAATCAACTGGTGGCGCTGTTCACCCAGCAGACCGCCGAGGCCATGAGCAGCGTCGATGGCAAGGAGAAGCTGCGCCAGGAAGCCCTGAAGCAAACCCAGCAAGTGATGAGCGACGAGACCGGCAAGCCGGTGGTTGAAGATTTGTTGTTCAACAACCTGATCATCCAGTAAGCCGGCACTACAGGTTCTAGTAGTCGTTGCCGAATTAGCGCAAGGTCTTAACGACAGCCCACTGTTCAGCGGTAACTGGCATCACCGAGAGTCGGCTGCCTTTTTGCACCAGAGGCATCTCGTCGAGGGCGGCCTGTTGTTTCAGGTAGCCCAGCCCCAGCACTTTGGGAAAGGTCTCGACGTGGGCCACGTTGATTGCAGTCCACGGGTTTTTGTCGGGGCTGGCCTTGGCATCGAAGTAATGACTGTCAGGCTCGAGTGCTGTTGGGTCCGGGTAGGCCGCCTCGACAATCTTACCGATTCCGGCAATCCCAGGCTCCGGACAGCTGGAGTGATAAAAGAAGAATTCGTCACCCACCGCCATCGCTCTCAGGAAGTTGCGTGCCTGGTAATTGCGCACGCCATCCCAGCGCGCTTCGCCGAGCTTTTCCAGGTCCTTGATGGACAGTTCATCGGGCTCGGATTTCATCAGCCAATAGGCCATGTTTGGGCTCCTGAAAAGGTGATTGGGCAACTTGTCCGGCAATTTCATGACAAACCGACAGTCGGTTGACGTCAAGGTTTGCGTGTTGGTTCACGTTAACGCAGAATGCCGGGATTTTAAGCTTGACGCAGCTACAACGGGCTACTTATGGAACGTTGCTGTCATCGTGTGTGAGATGCCTGAAGGGGGGCAATCGATGCAACGCAAACCGGATTTACTATGGATATTGGTTATTTTGTTTGGTCTGGGCGTCGTGACTACCGGCTATGCGCAAAGTTTGTGGTCGAACAAGACCGATGCTCCCGTTGAGCTTGCACAGCAACAGCCACAACCCTTCAAGCGTTGAAGCGACTCCGGCGCCGTCTATTCTGACGGCGTCCCCTCTGCAACATACCAATGCCTATCGGTGACCGTGCCTTCAAGCGGTACATCCCAGCTTGCCTGTGCCAGCCGTTCGACTTTCTGACATTCATGGGCCAGGCCCAGCAGCGTTGGCTTGCACCAGGTTTTTCTACGGGCCAGGTACGCCAGGCTGCGGTCATAAAAGCCGCCGCCCATTCCGAGCCGCCCGCCCACATCATCGAACCCCACCAGCGGTAACAGCACCAGATCCAGTGTCCAGACTTTGCGTTGCCGGTTGGCGTTGACCTGTGGTTCCAGAATGCGAAAGCGATTGGGCGACAGCTTGTCCCCTGGGCGTACTCGCTGGAACACCATCTTGGTTCGCGGCCAGGCGCTGAGCACTGGCAGATAGGTGGCTTTGCCCCGACGCTGGGCGGCACGCAGCAGCAGGCGCGGATCGATTTCACCGTCCGTCGGTAGATATAAAGAGATATGTTTGGCCCGGCGAAACAGGGGGTGCTGCGCCAGTTGCCGATACAGGCCAAGGGCGGCCTGGCGCTGCTCGTTCGGCGTCAGGGCGCGGCGGGCCTTGCGCAACATGCGTCGAAGTTGCGGACGGGAAAGCGGCGCAGGTTCGGTCATGGTTTTCGGCTCATAAAACAATGCCAGTCATAAGACTGGCATTGAGTTTGGGAATCAGGCTCCCCGACAGAACCGCTGTCGACTTAGCCCTTGAACCCGAAAGTTCAAGGTGGAAGAAGCAGTAGGCTTTAAGGCTTTCCGTCTAGCGGACATGCACACCAGCCCAACGTGCAACTTCCAGGGTAGTGCGAATCGGCTCAGGGACATCGCCGACTGGCAAGCACGCCAGGGAGTGGGGCGAGTATACCCGAAACCGACGCCGCAATCAGCCCTTGGGTGGCTCTGGGTCGGTAGAAAGTACCAGATCAACCCGCTCCAGCAGGTCACGCACCTGCTCGCGCGTCGAGCCACTGGCCTGCACGTCAGGGCGTTCCTGCTTGTGCAATAAATCATGGGTGATATTCAGGGCAGCCATCACGGCGATGCGATCGGCACCGATCACTTTGCCGCTGCTACGGATCTCGCGCATTTTGCCATCCAGGTAGCGCGCGGCGCTCACCAGATTGCTGCGTTCTTCCTGGGGGCAGATGATCGAATATTCTTTGTCGAGAATCTGCACGGTGACGCTATTGCTTGAACTCATGAGTCTTGCTCCAGGGCCTTCAGGCGCGAAATCATCGATTCGACCTTACGCCGGGCGATTTCGTTTTTTTCAATGAGGTGCGCGCGTTCCTCGCGCCAGGTCTTTTCCTGAGCTAATAGGAGTCCATTTTGGCTCTTTAGTTGCTCAACCCGGTTAATTAGCAATTCGAGTCTGGCCATCAGCGCTTGCAGGTCGGTGTCTTCCATTGGGTTCCACTGGATTTGTCTGATGAATGGCAACTGCTGGATAAACGATCTGACGCCCTCGATAGTCTTGGCGCGTCTGCCGGTGCTAGGATACAGCGCTTCATTCTAGACATTGCGCCGCCTGGCGCCTAGCTCACCATGCCCATTCAGAATTCCCCGTACGACGCTTTCTCCAAACTGCTGAGTTCCAGCGGTCATCCTTGCTCGCCTGCCGAGCTTCACGGCGTGTTGCTGGGCCGCAGTTGCACCGGCGTCGGCTTTGATGCCGACAACTGGCTGGCTGACGTCGCCGAGCTGCTGGAAACCGAACCCACCGAGAACGTGCGCAACGCGTTGATCGGCCTGCAAGAGATGGTCAAGGGCGAGTTGACCGGTGATGACGTCACCGTGGTCCTGCTGCTGCCGACCGACGACGCGCCGCTCACCGAGCGCGCTGCTGCCCTGGGCCAATGGTGCCAGGGTTTCCTCCACGGTTTCGGCGTGAACGCCGGCGGCCTGGAACTGAGCACCGACGCCAAGGAAGTGCTGCAAGACCTCGCGGCCATCTCCCAGGTGCAAGATGCCCTGGAAGAATCCGAGGACGGCGAAAGCGACTATATGGAAGTCATGGAATACCTGCGTGTCGCGCCGCTGTTGCTGTTCACCGAGACCAAGAAATCGGCTGAGCCGGCTGCTCCCAAGCCTTCGCTGCACTGAGAAAGGACCCCCATCTGCCCATGATCCATATCCCCAAAGCGGAATACACCCGTCGCCGCAAGGCGCTCATGGCGCAGATGGAACCCAACAGCATCGCCATCCTGCCGGCCGCCGCCGTGGCGATTCGCAACCGTGATGTCGAGCACGTTTACCGCCAGGACAGCGACTTTCAGTACCTGAGCGGCTTCCCCGAACCCGAAGCGGTGATCGTGCTGATGCCCGGTCGCCAGCATGGCGAGTACGTGTTGTTCTGCCGTGAACGCAATGCTGAACGCGAGCTGTGGGATGGTCTGCGGGCCGGTACCGAAGGCGCTATCCGTGACTTCGGTGCCGACGATGCCTTCCCCATCACCGACATCGACGACATCCTCCCCGGGCTGATTGAAGGCCGGGACCGGGTGTATTCGGCCATGGGCAGCAATGCCGAGTTCGACCGGCATGTGATGGAGTGGATCAACGTGATTCGCTCCAAAGCACACCTGGGCGCCCAGCCGCCGAACGAGTTTGTTGCCCTGGATCATCTGCTGCACGACATGCGCCTGTATAAATCGGCAGCAGAAGTGAAGGTGATGCGCGAAGCGGCGCGGATTTCTTGCGCGGCCCATGTGCGTGCGATGCAAACCAGTCGTGCGGGGCTGCATGAGTTCAGCCTGGAAGCGGAGCTCGATTACGCGTTTCGCAAGGGCGGGGCGAAGATGCCGGCCTACGGCTCCATCGTCGCTTCGGGGCGCAACAGTTGCATCCTGCATTACCAGCAGAATGACGCGGTGCTCAAGGACGGCGACCTGGTGCTGATCGATGCCGGTTGCGAGATCGACTGCTACGCCAGTGACATCACCCGCACCTGGCCGGTCAATGGCACGTTTTCGCCGGAGCAGAAAGCGATCTACGAAGTCGTGCTCGCCTCTCAGGAGGCCGCCTTTGCCGAGATCGCACCGAACAAGCACTGGAATCAGGCCCACGAAGCGACGGTGCGCGTCATCACCGCCGGGCTGGTAAAACTGGGGCTGTTGAAGGGCGACGTGGACGAACTGATCGCCAGCGAAGCCTATAAAGCCTTCTACATGCACCGCGCCGGCCATTGGTTGGGGATGGATGTGCATGATGTGGGCGAGTACAAGGTGGGCGGTGAATGGCGCGTGCTGGAAGTCGGCATGGCCCTGACCGTGGAGCCGGGTATCTACATCTCTCCGGACAACCAGAACGTGGCGAAGAAATGGCGTGGCATTGGCGTACGCATCGAGGACGACGTGGTAGTGACCAAGCAAGGCTGTGAAATTCTGACCGGCGGCGTGCCCAAGACCGTTGCCGAGATTGAAACCCTGATGGCGGCCGCCCGATGAGTCGGGTCAACCTGGCGATTATCGGTGGCGGCCTGGTGGGCGCCAGCCTGGCGTTGGCATTGCAGGCCGGGGCCAAGGCGCGTGGCTGGAAGATCGTGCTGATCGAGCCGTTTGCTCCCGGCGATACGTATCAGCCGAGCTACGATGCTCGTTCGTCGGCGCTGTCATTCGGGGCGCGGCAGATTTATCAGCGCCTGGGCGTGTGGCAGGAGATCTCCCGCCGTGCCGAGCCGATCAAGCAGATTCATGTGTCGGACCGCGGGCGCTTCTCTACCGCGCGGCTGTCGGCCATGGAAGAAGGTGTTCCTGCTCTTGGTTATGTGGTGGAAAACGCCTGGCTGGGTCAATGCCTGTGGCAAGGCTTGGACAAGGACGTGATCAGTTGGCGTTGCCCGGCCGAAGTCACGCACATGGAACCTCTGGCAGACGGCTATCGCCTGACCCTCAACGACGAAACCGTTCTCGAATGCGACCTTGCGGTATTGGCCGATGGCGGCCGCTCCGGTTTACGCGAGCAGTTGGGTATCGGTGTCAAACAGCGGCCCTATAACCAGAGCGCACTGATCGCCAACATCACCCCCAGCGAATCCCATAACGGTGAGGCCTTCGAGCGCTTTACCGACGAAGGGCCGATGGCGCTGTTGCCGCTGCCGGATAACCGTTGCGCACTGGTATGGACCCGCGTCGGCATGGATGCCCAGCGTCTGGCGAGCCTGGATGAGCGCAGTTTCCTCAGTGAGTTGCAGGGTGTATTCGGTTATCGCCTCGGCACCCTGAAGCAGGTGGGTGCTCGTCACTTGTACCCGTTGACCCTGGTGGAAGCCGAGGAGCAGGTGCGTTCACATCTGGTGGTGTTGGGCAATGCTGCCCACAGCCTGCACCCGATTGCCGGTCAGGGTTTCAACTTGTCCCTGCGCGATGCCTATGCCTTGGCCGAATCTCTCTTGGCCGGGCCAGCGGTGCCGGGTGACCTGGCGACCTTGCAGGCCTACCGTGAGCGCCAGCGTCTGGATCAGAAACTGACCGTGGGCTTTTCCGATCAGGTGACACGCCTGTTTGGCAGTGGCCAGCCGCTGGTAGCCATGGGCCGCAACATGGGTTTGCTGGGCCTGGATCTGCTGCCACCGGCCAAACGTTGGTTCGCCCGTCAAGCCATGGGCCTGGGTACGCGTCCCGATGTTTGAGCGGCCCGCAACACTTACTCATTCCTTTACCTGCGGCACACGCCGCACGCGAGACAAGGCTTAAAGCATGGACATGCGCGCAGATCTGCTGATTGTCGGGGCCGGAATGGTCGGAAGCGCACTGGCGCTGGCATTGCAGGGCAGTGGCCTGCAGGTGTTACTGCTCGACGGCAGCCCATTGAGCGTCAAGCCGTTCGACACTGATGCACCGTTCGAACCGCGGGTGAGTGCCTTGTCGGCGGCCAGCCAACGCATCCTCGAACGCCTTGGCGTATGGGACGGCATCATCGGTCGCCGTGCCAGCCCTTATGGCGAGATGCAGGTGTGGGATGGCAGCGGCACCGGGCAGATCCACTTTTCAGCGGCCAGCGTACATGCCGAGGTGTTGGGGCATATCGTCGAAAACCGTGTGGTTCAGGACGCCTTGCTCGACCGCCTGCATGATTGCGACCTGGGGCTGTTGGCCAATGCACGTCTGGAGCAGATGCGCCGCTCCGGCGATGACTGGCTGCTGACCCTGGCCGATGGCCGGACGTTGCGCGCACCATTGGTGATCGCCGCCGATGGCGCCAATTCAGCAGTGCGCCGCCTCACCGGCACGGTGACCCGAGAGTGGGATTATTTGCATAACGCCATTGTCACCAGCGTGCGCTGCAGCCAGCCGCATCAGAAGACGGCCTGGCAGCGTTTTACCGATCATGGGCCATTGGCATTTCTGCCACTGGAACGAGACGGGCAGCAGGACTGGTGTTCGATTGTCTGGTCGACCACGCCCAGTGAGTCCGAACGCCTGATGGCGTTGGACGATGAAAGCTTCTGCCGTGAATTGGAGCGAGCCTTTGAAGGCCGCCTGGGCAGTGTGCTGAATGCTGACCCACGGCTGTGCGTGCCCTTGCGCCAACGTCACGCCAAACGTTATGTGGCCGAAGGCCTGGCGTTGATCGGCGACGCGGCTCACGTCATCCACCCGCTGGCGGGGCAAGGTGTGAACCTGGGCTTCCTCGATGCTGCGGTGCTGGCGGAGGTGCTGTTGCAGGCCAACGAGCGGAGCGAGCGTCTGGCGGATGTGAAGGTGCTCAGTCGCTATGAGCGTCGGCGCATGCCTCACAACCTGGGGTTGATGGCGGCGATGGAAGGGTTCGAGCGCTTGTTCCAGGCCGATCAACTGCCATTGCGCTGGTTGCGTAATGCCGGGTTGAAGAGGGTGGATCAAATGCCCGAAGTCAAGGCGCTGTTTGTACGCCAAGCGTTGGGTTTGACCGGGGATTTACCGGCGCTGGCCAAGGCCTGAAGCGGCTGTGCAACATCTCGTAACCTCTGCGCCAAGTGTTCAGTTGAGAAGGCAAATGTGAGTCCTTATCATTTGCGCTCACTTCGCTACGAGAGACCGCACCCATGTTGGCACCCAAGCGCCTCCTGACTGCCCTGGCACTCACCCTCATCGGCACCACCACCGTACAGGCGGCCGACGAAGTCGTGGTCTACTCCTCGCGCATCGATGAACTGATCAAGCCGGTGTTTGACGCCTACACCAAGAAGACCGGTGTGCAGGTGAAGTTCATCACCGACAAGGAAGCGCCGCTGATGCAGCGCATCAAGGCCGAAGGTGAAAACGCCACCGCCGACCTGCTGCTCACCGTCGACGCCGGCAACCTCTGGCAAGCCGAGCAAATGGGCATCCTGCAACCGTTCACCTCCAAGGTGATCGACGCCAATATCCCCCTGCAATATCGCTCATCGGCCCATGCCTGGACCGGTTTGAGCCTGCGGGCGCGGACCATCGCCTATTCCACCGCACGTGTGAAGCCGGGCGACCTGACCACCTACGAGGCTCTGGCTGACAAGCAATGGGAAGGCCGTCTGTGCCTGCGCACGGCGAAGAAGGTCTACAACCAGTCGCTGACCGCCACGCTGATCGAAACCCACGGCGCGGCCAAGACCGAAGAAATCGTCAAGGGTTGGGTCAACAACCTGTCCACCGACGTGTTCTCCGATGACATCGCGGTACTGGAGGCGATCAACGCCGGGCAGTGCGATGTCGGCATCGTCAACACCTACTACTACGGCCGCCTGCACAAGCAGAAGCCTGACCTGGCGGTGAAACTGTTCTGGCCGAACCAGGGCGACCGTGGCGTGCACGTTAACCTGTCGGGCATTGGCCTGACCAAACATGCGCCGCACCCGGAGGCGGCCAAGGCCCTGGTGGAGTGGATGACCACGCCTGAAGCGCAGCAGATCTTTGCCGACGTGAACCAGGAATTCCCGGCCAACCCGGCGGTACCGCCGTCGGCTGAAGTGGCCACCTGGGGCAAGTTTGTGGCAGACACCCTGCCGGTGGAAGTGGCGGGTAAGCGTCAGGCCGAGGCCATTCGCCTGATGGATCGGGCTGGCTGGAACTAAATACAATCTGTAATACGCCGCAGATCTAAATGTGGGAGTGGGCTTGTGTGGGAGCGGGCTTGCTCGCGAAAGCGGTGGGTCAGTTGATACATATTTGACTGACACTCCGTATTCGCGAGCAAGCCCGCTCCCACACAAGCCAGCTCCCACACCGTTTTGCGGCGGTCTCAAAATACCTGCCCCCCAGAGAGTCTTTCCTTGGCCCACCCCGCTCAACGCCGCTGGTACCTGCCGGTCTTCACCGCCGCCGCCCTGGTGCTGCTGCCGCTGAGCGTCCTGTTGTTGTCCTGGCAAACCATCGACCAACAGATCTGGTCCCACCTGTGGGACACCCAGATGCCGCGCCTGCTGGGCAACACCCTGACCCTGGTGTTGGGCGTTGGCGTTGGCGTTACCGTGCTGGGCGTCAGCCTGGCCTGGTTGACCAGCCTCTGCGAATTCCCCGGCCGACGCTGGCTGGACTGGGCGTTGATGCTGCCTTTTGCTATTCCTGCCTATGTCCTGGCGTTTGTCTTTGTCGGCTTGTTGGACTTCTCCGGGCCGGTGCAAACCCTGATGCGCGAATGGCTTGGCAGCGGGCTGCGTCTGCCCCGTGTACGGTCCACCAGCGGTGTGATCATCGTGTTGGTGCTGGTGTTCTACCCCTACGTCTACCTGCTGGCACGTACGGCGTTTCTGGCCCAGGGCAAGGGTTTGATGGAAGCGGCGCGGGTGTTGGGGCAGTCGCCGTGGCAAGCGTTCTGGCGCGTGGCCCTGCCCATGGCGCGTCCAGCCATCGGTGCCGGTGTGGCACTGGCGTTGATGGAGACCCTGGCGGACTTCGGGGCAGTGTCGGTGTTCAATTTCGACACCTTCACCACGGCCATCTACAAGACATGGTATGGCTTTTTCAGTCTCTCCAGCGCAGCGCAGCTGGCGAGCTTGTTGCTGCTGGTCGTGATGCTGGTGCTGTATGGCGAACGTCGCGCACGGGGCGCCAGTCGGCCCAGCAATGAGCGACCGCGCGGCAAGGCGCTGTATCACTTGCGTGGGTTCAAGGCGGCTGCGGCCAGTGGTTGGTGTGGCTTGGTCTTTGCCTGCGCCTTTGTGATTCCGATGCTGCAATTAATGGCCTGGTTCTGGCAGCGTGGGCGGTTCGACCTGGACGAGCGTTACGCCGGTTTGATCGTTCACACGCTGTACCTGGGCGCCATGGCTGCCTTGATTACCGTTAGCGTGGCTATGTTGCTGGCATTTGCCCATCGACTGTCGCCTACCCGGGCCGTTCGCTCCGGGATCAGTCTGGCCAACGTCGGTTATGCGTTGCCGGGTTCAGTGTTGGCGGTATCGATCATGCTGGCGTTCAGTTACCTGGATCGTGAGCTGGTGATTCCGCTGTCGGGATGGTTGGGTGGTACGGGTAAGCCCTTGCTGTTGGGCAGCCTGTCGGCGCTCTTGCTGGCTTATCTGGTGCGGTTTATGGCGGTGGCCTACGGTCCGCTGGAAAACAGCCTGGCGCGCATCCGGCCTTCCTTGCCGGAAGCGGCCCGCAGTCTGGGGGTGAGTGGTCCACGACTGTTTTTCAAAGTGTATCTGCCGTTGTTGCTGCCCGGGACCTTGAGCGCGGCGCTGCTGGTATTCGTCGATGTGCTCAAGGAAATGCCCGCCACCCTGCTGATGCGCCCGTTCGGCTGGGACACACTGGCAGTTCGAATTTTTGAAATGACCAGCGAAGGGGAGTGGGCAAGGGCCTCCCTGCCCGCGCTGACCTTGGTGTTGGTGGGGCTGCTGCCGGTCATCGGGTTGATCCGACGCTCGGCTCGACGCATCGGTTAGGTGCCAGTCCTACGGCTTGCGGCTACAATGCGCGGCATTCGGTGCGGTCGATCTTTCAGATCCGGTGACTGAGCGCGGTTGCAAACCTTGTATTTCAAGGTGCGCGGCCCGAACGGCAACCGTCCGCACCTTCGCCACGCCCGGAAGGAGAAACCCATGGGACAGCGTACGCCTCTGTATGACCTGCATCTCGCCCTCGGCGCGAAAATGGTCGATTTTGGCGGTTGGGATATGCCTCTGCACTACGGCTCGCAAGTTGAAGAGCACCATCAGGTGCGACGTGACTGCGGCGTGTTCGATGTATCTCATATGACCGTGATCGATGTCACAGGCCTCCAGGCCAAGGAATGGCTCCAGCATTTGCTGGCCAATGATGTTGACCGTCTGCACGGCTGCGGTCGTGCGTTGTACAGCGCCATGCTCAACGAGCAGGGTGGGGTCGTGGACGACATGATTGTCTATCGCACCGAGGACGGTTATCGGCTGGTGGTCAACGCCGCCACCCGCGACCAGGACATGGCCTGGATGCAGGCCCAGCTCGATAGCTATCAGGTGCAACTGCACGAGCGGCCCGAGTTGGCCATGCTCGCTATTCAAGGCCCTCATGCCCGGCAAAAGATCGCCGAACTGGTGACCCAGTCTCGCGGCACCTTGATCCACCAGCTCAAACCCTTTGAAGGCCAGGCCGACGGCGACTGGTTTATTGCCCGTACCGGTTACACCGGCGAGGATGGCCTGGAAATCGTCTTGCCGGCGGATCAGGCCCCGGCGTTCTTCAACGATCTGGTTGGAGCGGGCATCTCTCCCATTGGCCTTGGCGCTCGCGATACCTTGCGTCTTGAAGCTGGCATGAACCTTTATGGCCAGGATATTCACCAGGCAGTATCGCCTCTGGCCGCCAACATGGCCTGGAGCATCGCTTGGGAACCTGCCAGTCGCGTCTTCATTGGCCGTGCTGCCCTGGAAGCCGAGCGGGCGGCGGGTGTGAAGCTCAAGCTGGTAGGGCTGGTGCTGGAAGAACGCGGGGTTTTACGCGCTCATCAGGTGGTTCGTATCGCCAATGTTGGCGAAGGAGAGATCACCAGTGGTAGTTTCTCTCCTACGCTAAGCAAATCCATTGCCTTGGCGCGCGTACCGATGGCGACTGCCGATCGGGCCGAAGTGGAAATCCGCGGCAAGTGGTACCCGGTTCGAGTGGTCAAACCGACCTTCGTGCGCCATGGCAAAACCTTGATCTAACTTTTCCGGCGGGCCAATGGCCGCTGACATTACTTCTTGAGGACACAGATTATGAGCGATATCCCTGCCGACCTGCGTTTTGCCGAAAGCCACGAATGGGCACGTTTGGAAGCTGACGGCACTGTTACCGTCGGGATTTCGGACCATGCCCAAGAGGCTTTGGGTGATGTGGTGTTCGTTGAGTTGACCGAAGTCGGCAACGTGTTTGAGGCGACTCAGCAGGCGGGTGTGGTTGAATCAGTGAAAGCCGCTTCGGATATCTACTCGCCAATTGCTGGCGAAGTGATCGCAGTGAACGACGCCTTGGGCGGCGAGCCAGAGCTGTTGAATTCCGACCCTTACGGTGCCTGGATCTTCAAGCTCAAGCCAAGCAACCCGGCTGATCTGGAAAAACTGCTGGACGCTGCCGGTTACAAGGCTGCCATCGGCGAGTGATCCTGCTGCGGGAGCTGGCAATCGGCTCCCGCAAAAGTTTGATCAGCGCTTCAATACCGCTTTTACCGCCGCTACCGAACGCTCTACATCCGCTTTCGTCATCGCCGTGAACATCGGCAACGATACGATCAAACGCCCCACTTTTTCCGAAACCGGGAACATGCCTTCCTTGAACCCCTGTGCCCGATAGAGGCTCAGCAGGTGGATCGGCGGGTAGTGATAGCCAATGCCTACGCCATGGGCCTGCATCTGTTCCATAAAGGTAGCGCGTGCCGGTAGGCCATCCTGACGTTCCGGCAACACCAACTGGAACAGGTGCCAGTTGCTGTTTTCGAAGTCAGCCGGTGGCAGTTGCGCACCGTACTTCTCTTCAAAGTCGCTGCCGAAGCACTCGAAATAATGCTGGGCCAGCTCCTGGCGATGGGCGGTGATTTCCTTGATGTGGGCAAACTGGCCCAGTCCGATGGCCGCGGCAATGTCTGTCATGTTGAACTTGCCGCCCAGGACGTCCACGTCCAGGCCGTCGAAACCGGTACGGGTAACGCCTTGCAGGCGATACTTCTCCGCCAGGCGCGCTTCTTCAGCGTTGTTCAACACCAGGCAGCCGCCTTCGGAGGACGTGACGTTCTTGTTGGCCTGGAAGCTGAACGACACGAAGTCGCCGGTGGCACCGATACGCTCGCCATCCCAAGTGGACCCCAGCGCCTGGGCGGCATCTTCGACGATGCGCAGGCCGTGTTTGTTGGCCAATGCGTAGAGCATCGGCATGTCCAGAGGCAGGCCAGCCAGGAATACCGGAATGATCGCTTTGGTACGCGGGGTGATAGCCGCTTCTACCTGGGCCAGGTCGATATTGCGGGTCACCGGATCGATATCGGCAAATACCGGCGTGGCGCCTACTTCGAGAATCACGTTAGCCGTGGCAACCCAGGAAATCGGTGTGGTGATGACTTCATCGCCCGGGCCGACACCGGCGATGCGCAAGGCAATCTCCATGGTGCAGGTACCGGAGTTGAAGGTGCGTACTGGCCGGCCGCCAAAATATTCCGACAACTGCGCTTCGAACGCCTGCACTTTCGGCCCGCTGGTGATCCAGCCGGAACGCAGCACATCACCGACCGCCGAGATGGTGGCTTCATCAATGGTAGGTTTGGAAAACGGCAGAAAAGGCAGTTGGCTCATGACGATGTGGGCATCCGTTTCAGATAGACGATGAGGAAAAATCATATCAAGGCTGGGCATAATTGCACGAGCCGACTGAATATAGCCTGTCACCTGTGAACGAATCGTCACCGTGCGGGCAAAAAAATGCCGCTTCTGGAAGCGGCATTTTTCAGCGGGCGGTGTTACTCGGAAGCAATGGCATTTTTCGCCAGGATGGCGTTGGCCAGCTCCATATCCGTGGCTTTCAGGCCAGGGTTATCGGCACGGACCTTCTGCATGGCGGCCTCCAGGTACGGGCCACGGATGCCGCCGTCGCTGGCAACGAAGCTGCCGGCGTCGTCTTGGGCGGCGACCACCAATTTGTGGTCCTTGAAGGTCAGGTAGGTCGAGCCGGTGGTGGCGCCCGACGAGATGACATTCCGCCAGAAGCTGTCGGCCATGGCTGAACCGACAGGAAGGGATAGCACGGCGAGCGTGGCGACAGCATATTTGAGACGCATGATGGGTGACTCCGACTGGGTTATCTGAACGGTTTGATTATAGATAGCCCAGCCTAGTTCCATGCCTGACTAAACAGTTTCAACCTGCAATATTACGCCATTCTGACCAGTGACCCGCACTTGTGCCCCTACAGGCGTATCAGGGCCTGTAACGATCCACACGCCATCGCCGACTTTGATCTTGCCTCGACCCTCAATGATCGCTTGATGCACCATAAAGGTGCGCCCGACCAGCTCCGAACCACGCATGTTCAATCCTGGCTGGTCGCTGACCTTGGCGCTGCTGCGCTGGCGTTTCCACCAGTACACGGCGGTCAGGATCGACAGCACGGCGAACAGCAACAATTGCCACTCCAGCCCAAGCCCCGGAATCAGGAACTTGAGCACACCCACGGCGGCGGCCGCGATGCCCATCCACAACAGGTAGCCACCGGCGCCGAATATTTCAAGGATGAGCAGCACCGTGCCCAATGCCAGCCAGTCCCAGAACGACAGGTGCTGCAGGAATTCCCACATGGCGCGTGCCTCAGGCTTTCTTGTTGTCGAAGGTCGCCTTGACGATCTCGCCAATACCGCCGACAGCCCCGATCACTTGGCTGGCTTCCAGCGGCATCAGGATCACTTTGCTGTTGTTGGCCGAGGCCAGCTTGCCGAGTGCGTCGATGTATTTCTGCGCGACGAAGTAGTTGATGGCCTGAACATTACCGGTGGCGATGGCTTGCGACACTACTTGGGTAGCCCGGGCCTCTGCTTCGGCCTGGCGCTCACGGGCTTCGGATTCCAGGAAGGCGGCCTGACGACCACCCTCAGCTTCAAGAATCTGCGCCTGCTTCTTGCCTTCGGCGGTCAGGATGGCCGATGCCCGCAGGCCTTCGGCTTCCAGGATCTGCGCACGCTTGATCCGCTCGGCCTTCATCTGGCCGGACATGGCAGCCATCAGGTCCGCAGGCGGGCTGATGTCCTTGATCTCGATCCGGGTGATCTTGATGCCCCATGGTGCGGTCGCTTCGTCGACGGTGCGCAGCAGTTTTTCGTTGATGCCATCACGCTGGCTGAGCATCGCATCCAGTTCCATGGAGCCGAGCACGGTACGGATGTTGGTTTGCAGCAGGTTGCGGATGGCGTGTTCGAGGTTGTTCACCTCGTAGGCAGCCTGGGCGGTGTTCACCACCTGGAAGAAGCACACGGCATCGATTTGCACAGTGGCGTTGTCGGCGGTGATGACTTCCTGGGGTGGAATATCCAGCACGCTTTCCATCACGTTGATCTTGCGACCAATACGGTCCATGACCGGGATGATGATGTTCAAGCCCGGCTTGAGAGTGTTGGTGTAGCGACCGAAGCGCTCCACCGTCCACTGGTAGCCCTGTGGGACCACCTTGAAGCCCATGAAGAGGATGGCTGCGGCCAAACCTATGAAAAGCAGCAGTACGGTTCCGATCTGCATAACGATTCCCTATCTGATGGTGACGATAAAACGAGGTTAGGATGATTGTAACGGGCTTGCCTGAGAAAGAACGGTTTACTCGGCGAACAGGCAAGGGATTGCGTGACTCGTGGTAGTTTGGCAAACCCTCGGAATATCCCTCACCCCTTGTACGGCGTGCGTTCATGATCTTTGGTCCTGATCCTTCGGTCATCCTGCTAATAGGTGTGCTGATGTTGCTGGCAGCGCTTGCGCTGGCCGGTTTGTCAGCGTTGCTGGTGGCGTTGCTGTTCCTTCGTTCGCGCAGGCATGTTTTGGGGCATCCATGGCGCTACGGGATATTGATGCTGCTGGCGCTGGTATTCGTGGGGTTTGGCGGGCTGATGGTGCTGGAGGATCAGCGGATCAGCGCGCAAATCGAGCAGGATCATCAGGCGCTGAATCCGCGATTGGAGCAGGACCTGCAACTGGGAGATTTTTACTTTCCGGCAGGCAGTCAGGTGCAACTGGAAACCCTGGAGCCGCTCGACTGGCAGGGCCGACCCCAGCCTCATGGTTTGCAAAGCCTGAAACTGGCCGAGCTTGCGCAGCCAATCGAAGTTCGTGGCCTGCAAGTGACGGCCATTGATTTGATGCCGGGTTACTACTCTTCGCGTTTGCGGCTCAGCCAGGAGCAGACGCTTGACGGTTGGCGCTGTGCTGCAGGCCAGTGGGTGTCGTTCAACCGTGAGCAGGAGACGATGTTGCAGCCTGATCGGTGGCGCTTTGCCCAATGTGAGCTGGCAACAGCGGTGCGGATATCGGGTATCGACTGGCCGACCGGTACGCGGGTCATGCGCAGCAGCAGAGGCTGGACCTTGCATGCAGAGGATGACGAGATGCTCGCGGTGGATGGGCTCCGCTTGGCTTATCTCAGCCTGGACCTTGATGTGCAACGGACACCCAAACGCTGGGACGGTTTGCTGGCTGCGCCGGCGAATGTCGGTGAGTGGCATTACCCCGAAGGGACCCAACTGCGTGGTAGCGCGTCGGGTGTCCTGCTCTTTTCACCTTCGGGCGCAGGCGTTGCACGCAACGAGCGCACGGGTGAGACGGTTGCCAGTGGACGCTCCATCTTGCAGCAACGCAGTGACGGGACGTTTTTGGCGATCAAGGCCAACAGCGAGGTCGGAGTGCTTGAGTGGTCGGTACTGAGCCCTTGAACAATCCTCGTCATCGCGCATCGCTCGGTGGCGTCACCCGCAATACCTCCTCCAGTGTCGTCAGTCCTGCCGCCACCTTGTACGCCCCCGACAGTCGCAGGCTGCACATACCCTCCTTCAGCGCCGCACGTCGCAATGCCTGCACATCGGTATCGGCGCAGATCAATGCCTTGATGTCATCCTTCATCAACATGATTTCGTAGACCCCGGCGCGTCCGTGATAACCACTTTCCCGGCATTCCGGGCAGCCACGGGCCTGATAGATTCCTTCAGGTCTGGAGCGGGGCCAGGATTGGTTCAAGGCTTGCCAGTCGCCATCCGCCAACGCCACATGGCTTTTGCAGTGAGGGCAGAGCAAGCGCACCAGTCGCTGGGCCATGACCCCTAGCAACGTAGCCTTGATCAGGTAGTGAGGAACACCCAGCTCCAGCAGTCGACTGATGGCGCTTGGCGCGTCGTTGGTGTGCAGGGTCGATATCACCAGGTGCCCGGTGAGCGCCGCCTGGATAGCCATTTCGGCGGTCTCCCGATCACGGATTTCACCGATCATGATGATGTCCGGGTCCTGGCGCATCAGCGCGCGGATGCCGCTGGCAAAGGTCAGGTCGATGTTGTGCTGGACCTGCATCTGGTTGAAGGCGGGTTCTACCATTTCGATCGGGTCCTCGACCGTGCACAGGTTGATCTCTCGGGTCGCCAGCTGCTTCAAGGTGGTGTAGAGGGTGCTGGTCTTGCCCGAGCCGGTAGGGCCGGTTACCAGAATGATGCCGTTGGTTTGGCAGGTCATAGCTTGCCAGCGCTGCACATCGTCGCTGGAAAGCCCCAGTTGCTGAAAGTCTTTGTGCAACACCTGAGGGTCGAAAATCCGCATCACCAGTTTTTCGCCAAATGCGGTGGGCAGGGTCGAGAGCCGCAGCTCGACTTCACCACCCGCGGGGCTTTTGGTCTTCACCCGGCCGTCCTGGGGTTTGCGTTTTTCGGCGACGTTCATACGCCCCAGGCTTTTCAGGCGGCTGACCACTGCCATCGTCACGTGGGCTGGGAATTGATAGACGTCGTGGAGCAGGCCGTCGATGCGAAAACGCACACGGCCCTGATCGCGACAAGGCTCGATATGAATATCACTGGCACGCTGGCCGAATGCATATTGCAGCAGCCAGTCGACGATATTGACGATGTGCGCGTCGTTGGCGTCGGGCTCCTGGTCGCTGGCGCCGAGGTTGAGTAACTGTTCGATAGTGGAAGCAGGGCTTGGTTGATCCGCACTGGAGGCGCCGCTTACTGATTTTGCCAGCCGGTAAAACGCCACGGTGCAACGTGCAATGGCCTGGGGGTTGGCCACCACTCGCCTGATCGAGCGCCTCAAGACGTGGGCCAGCCCCGCTTCCCAGCTACTCACATGAGGCTGGGCGCTGGCGACGGTAACGGTATCGGCATCCACCGCCACCGCGAGAATCCCGTGGCGTTGGGCAAAGGCGTAGGACATCAACGGCACCACGGTCGCCACGTCGATCTTTAACGGGTCAATCCGCAGGTAGGGCTGGCCAACGTGGCGAGCGAGCCATTCGGTCAGGGTTTCCAGGGATAACCCCTGGCAGGCGATGCATTCCAAGGGATGTAGCGCGTTGTTCGTCGTCGTGCTCGATAAGCGTTGCGCCACATCGGTAGGTATCAGCCCCTGATCGACCAGAGCCGGCAACAGCTGATCGAGTTCCAGCAGGTGATCCTGAGGGTTTGGGGCAACGGACATGGAGGCTTTCCTGGGCAACGTTTAGGCGTAGTCCCCAGCCTAGTCATGTCTTGAACATCGCCCTCCAGGGGTTTATTGCAGGCTTTTACTGACTGGCAGCTTGCACGGCCTGAGGCCGCGCCAATTCAGTCGGTCGCAGTTCCAGCGAGCAAACGCTGATCAGGTTACGAAGTTTTTCACCGATCACCTGGGCCCGGTGCCAGCTCAAGACGTCTATCACGATATCGATCGCCAGCACGTCATCTTCGCGCAGCACATTCACTTCCCTCGGGACGAGGAATTGCAGGGCGAAATAGTTGAGCACCCGACACAACACGTCAGGTTCTGCTTCTGCGAGGATCTGATAGTGGACTTGGCAATGAGCACTATTGACGGCCCAGGCGTCGACGCGAGGGGCGGGGCTGCTGGCTTCGACTGCGTGCATGAAGACTCTCCGGATTCGACTGGGGAAATTTTTACATTCGCCTCGGGAGATTTCTTATCTAAGATTGGCAAAATAAGCCGATAAACGAATCAATAAATTCGTATAGGTCATAGTTAAAGGTATTTTTATGCACAGTGAGCTGGACGTGTACGATCGACGCATCCTGGCGTTGTTGCAGGAAGACGCTTCCCTTTCCAGCGCGCAGATCGCCGAACAGGTTGGCCTGTCGCAGTCACCGTGCTGGCGGCGGATTCAGCGGCTCAAGGAGGAGGGGGTGATTCGTGGCCAGGTGACGTTGCTGGATCGCAAGAAGATTGGCCTGAATACGCAGATTTTTGCCGAGGTCAAACTCAATGCCCACGGACGCTCCAACTTTACCGAGTTCACCGAGGCGATTCGGGGTTTTCCGGAAGTACTGGAGTGTTATGTGCTGATGGGCGCGGTGGATTTCTTGTTGCGGATTGTCACGTCGGACATTGAGGCGTATGAGCGGTTTTTCTTCGAGAAGCTATCGATGGTACCGGGGATTCAGGAGGTCAACTCCATCGTGGCGCTGTCGGAGATCAAGTCGACGACCAGTTTGCCGGTGATGCGCGGGTAGGTTTTGCGGTGTTGGTATTGGCCCCATCGCGGGCAAGCCCGCTCCCACACAGGTCTGGTGTATACCATCCAATGTGGGAGCGGGCTTGCCCGCGATGACGGTTTTACAGACGCAGCAACATCTTCCACGCCCGGTTCTGATACACCGCAATCGCCTGATGCATACGTGCATCCAGCGACTCATCGGTAATCGGCTGGTTGGCCAATAGCGCCAATTTGTTCAGCTCGCCATACAGGCGATCCAGTTCCGGGATGTCCACCACCTGGCGCGCATGGTGCAGCCACGCCTGGATGCGTTCGATGCGCGGCAGTTGCTCAGCCAGGTCTTCCGGCTGTTGCTGGTAACGCGGCAGTTGCAGGGCGACTGCTTCGTCGGCCAGCAGGCGTGGCAGCCAGTTGGTGATTTGTGCTGCGCCCTGACGGTTGCCGCGCACGTTGCGGTTGGCGGTCCAGGTACGAGCCAGCAGCCAGCGCGAGAGGTTCAGGGAGAACAGGCCCCAGCGCACGTCTTCCAGTTCTTCGGCGAACTGTTCCGGCGCGGCTTTGCGTATGTCTTCGTCGTCGTCACCGGCCTGGACCAACGGACGCCAGTCTTCCAGCAGGGCATCCAGCGCCGCACGCAGGTCACTGGTGGATTGACGCGGGGCAGCCTGGCCGAGGCTGCCGATCAAGGCGCGCAGTTCACCGAGGTTTTCCACCCAGTCCTGCAACAGGCGCCAGTGGCCATTGAAACGGTACTGTTCAGCCAGGCGCTGGCTGCTGCCCAGCAAGTGCCAGGTCAGGGCGGCGAAGACATCGTCCAGCGGCATTTCGGCATGCAGCACCGGCGCTGGCAGGCTCAGGGAGTAGCTGTTGGCGTCGAACAGGCGGTAGCCGCGCTCAGCCTTGCTGATATCGCAGGGCATCAGTGCCAGGGTCGCCGCCAATTCAGCGGCCAGTTCCAGCAGTGCGGCCGGGTCGCCTTCACGCAGCTCCAGTTCCAGCTCGCAGATTTCTTCTTTTTGCTTGCCGGCGATCACCTGGCCCAGGTCCAGGGCGGCTTCGATCACCACTTTGGCCTTGCCGCGGCCCCAGGCAATTTCGGCGCGCTCGCGAACGAAATCGGTGGTGAAGATTGGCTTGAGGGTTTTCTTGTCCAGCTCGGCCAGTTGCTCGGGCCAGCATTCGCCGTCGAGTTTCTTCACGTCGAGCTTGGCTTTGGGCAGTTTCCAGTCGTACTCATTACGTTCCGACAAGCCGGCGACGCTGTGGCCACGGGTCTTGAGGGTCTGGATCACTTCGTCGCCGTCTTTGCGCAGGCGCAGGGCCACTTTGGCCTGGGCGAGGTCGCGCTCAGGGGTGTCGAAGTACTGGTTCATCAACTCACGGCGTTCCCAGCCACTTTTGTTGCGTTTTTTCAGTAACGGGTGCTCACGCAGCGCGGCGAGGGTTTCGCGGCTGACGCGGAGCTTGATTTCGGTTTCTTTCTGCATGGCCGGAAAATCCAGGATCGGGAGCGCAGCCGGGGAAATGTGTGGCTGCCAAGGTCGTGCAGTGTACAGGACTGAGCCGGGCAACGCGCCGCAACGGTTTATTGTGCGGCGCAGATAGCTCTATGATGGGTTTCATCTGTGGAAGTTGAGAGACCGCGCATGCCGTTACCGTCCATGAAAGAGCAGTTTGCCGCGCTGATTGCCGCGCCTTCGGTCAGTTGCACCCAGGCGTCTCTCGATCAATCCAACCGTCCGGTGATTGATTTGCTCGCCACATGGCTGGGGGATCTGGGCTTTGCCTGCGACATCCAGCAGGTCAGCCCCGGAAAATTCAACCTGCTCGCCAGCTTCGGCACTGGCCCTGGCGGCCTGGTGCTCGCCGGGCATAGCGATACCGTGCCTTACGACGGCGCCCTGTGGCAGACCGATCCGCTCAAGTTGACGGAAGTAGACGGCCGTTGGGTAGGACTGGGCAGTTGCGACATGAAGGGCTTTTTCGCCTTGGTGATCGAAGCCGTACAGCCGTTGCTGGACCAACCCTTCAAGCAACCCTTGTTGATCCTCGCCACCTGCGACGAAGAAAGCTCCATGGCCGGCGCCCGTGCGCTGGCCGAGGCCGGTCGCCCATTGGGCCGTGCGGCAGTGATCGGTGAACCCACCGGCCTCAAGCCGATTCGCCTGCACAAGGGCGTGATGATGGAGCGCATCGACATCCTCGGGCAAAGCGGCCATTCGTCGGACCCGAGCCTGGGCCACAGCGCGCTGGAGGCCATGCACGATGCCATCGGCGAACTGCGAGGCTTGCGCCTGGCCTGGCAGCGGGAATACCGCAATCCGCAATTCAGCGTGCCCCAGCCGACCATGAACTTCGGTTGTATCCACGGTGGTGACAACCCCAACCGTATTTGTGGCCAGTGCTCCCTGGAGTTCGACCTGCGGCCCTTGCCCGGTATGGATCCCCAGGTGCTGCGCGCGGCCATCCGGCAGAAGCTTGAACCCTTGGCCGAGCGCCATCAGGTGAAGATCGACTACGCGCCGCTGTTCCCGGAAGTGCCGCCCTTTGAGCAGGCCGAAGATGCAGAACTGGTGCGGGTTGCGGAACGACTCACCGGCCATCGTGCCGAAGCAGTAGCGTTTGGCACCGAAGCGCCTTATCTTCAGCGCCTTGGTTGCGAAACCCTGGTGCTTGGCCCTGGCGATATCGCCTGCGCCCACCAGCCTGGCGAGTACCTTGAAATGTCACGCTTGACGCCTACAGTGCGTCTATTGCGGGAACTGATTGAGCATTACTGCCTGAAACCTGCATAAATTAACCACGGCCCATCCGTACATAAAGGAGAGCGAGCGTGTCGCCAAGCCTGTTCCGACGATAACCATCAGCCCGCTGTGCGTTTTCACGATTCATCCTCTATCGGCTGCTTTTTATTACAGGCCCAGGTTTTATGCCCGAATACGTCAATTGGCTTCGTCACGCTTCGCCCTACATCAATGCCCACCGCGACTGCACCTTTGTGGTCATGCTGCCGGGCGACGGTGTGGATCATCCGAACTTCGGCAACATCGTCCATGACCTGGTGCTGCTCCACAGCCTTGGTGTGCGGCTGGTGCTGGTCCATGGTTCGCGTCCGCAAATCGAAACCCGCCTCGCCGCCCGCGGCCTGACCCCGCATTACCACGAAGGCCTGCGCATCACTGATGCTGCGACCCTGGAGTGTGTAATCGACGCGGTCGGCCATCTGCGTATCGCTATCGAAGCGCGGCTTTCCATGGACATGGCCTCGTCGCCGATGCAGGGCTCGCGCCTGCGGGTGGCCAGCGGCAATCTGGTGACCGCGCGTCCCATCGGTGTGCTGGAGGGCGTCGACTATCACCACACCGGCGAAGTGCGTCGGGTTGACCGCAAGGGCATCAATCGCCTGTTGGACGAACGCTCCATCGTGCTGTTGTCGCCACTGGGTTACTCGCCCACCGGAGAAATCTTCAACCTGGCTTGTGAAGACGTCGCTACCCGTGCCGCCATCGACCTGGGCGCGGACAAGCTGTTGCTGTTTGGTGCTGACCTGGGCCTGATCGACGAGAACGGCCGTCTGGTGCGTGAACTGCGGCCGCAGCAAGTGCCGGCGCATCTGCAGCGCTTGGGCAACAACTATCAGGCGGAACTGCTCGACGCAGCGGCCGAAGCTTGCCGTGGCGGAGTAGGGCGCAGCCATATCGTCAGCTATGTCGAAGATGGCGCACTGCTCACCGAACTGTTTACCCGTGACGGTGGCGGTACGCTGGTGGCCCAGGAACAGTTTGAACTGGTGCGTGAAGCCGCGATTGAAGACGTCGGCGGCTTGCTGGACTTGATCAGCCCGCTGGAAGAGCAGGGCATTCTGGTGCGCCGTTCCCGGGAAGTGCTGGAGCGGGAAATCGAGCAGTTCAGTGTGGTTGAGCGTGAGGGGATGATCATCGCCTGTGCGGCGCTGTATCAGATTGCCGACTCGGACGCTGGTGAGCTGGCTTGCCTGGCGGTCAATCCGGAGTACCGTCATGGCGGCCGGGGTGATGAGTTGCTGGAGCGCATCGAAACCCGCGCCCGGGCACAGGGTTTGAAGACGTTGTTCGTCCTCACCACCCGTACAGCCCACTGGTTCCGCGAGCGGGGCTTTGTGCCCAGCAGCGTGGACCGGCTGCCGTCAGCGCGGGCCTCGCTGTACAACTTTCAGCGTAATTCGAAGATCTTCGAGAAGGCGTTGTAAGCCTGATCTTCGATACGCCGTAGATCTAATGTGGGAGCTGGCTTGCCAGCGATAGCAGTGCGTCAGTCACTTTATTGGGTGGCTGACCCGCCGCTATCGCGAGCAAGTCGAATCGTTGCACCGCCGCTCCCACCGTATTGTTTGCGGTGTGCCAGGTTTACTCGCTAATAAATTTCCCCGTCACATACGCCGAATAGTCCGGCAGCACTGTCTCCACCTTCCCTTGTTCCTTCAAAAACTTCGCCGTTTCCCCAACCGCCTTCGCTGTGCCGCCGTTGAGCAAGGCATCGGTTTGTTGCGCCTGTGCATTGGGAAAGTCAGAGCCGGCCAGCAACTCAGGAATGTCAGCCGCATTGGCGCCTGTCAGTTTGGCGATTTTCTGCACGGGTACTGAATCTGCCGTCCAGCTGGATTTATGGGCCGCATAGTCGGCAAAGGAATCCAGGGTGACCTTGGCAAACTTGGCCACTACGTCAGGATGTTTTTCGGCGAAGTCCTTGCGTGCGACCCACACCTCAAAGGTCGGCGCGCCCCACTGACCCACTTGGGCCGCATCTGTCAGGGTCTTGCCGGTCTTGCGGATCTCTCCCAGGGCGGGCGACCACACAAAGGCGCCGTCAATATCCCCACGTTTCCAGGCGGCGGCAATTTCTGCCGGTTGCAGGTTCACGACTTTGACTTTCGAGGTGTCCAGGCCCCAATGCTTCAAGGCCCCGAGCAGGCTGTAATGAGAGGTCGAGACAAACGGTGTGGCGATGGTTTTGCCGATCAGGTCTTCGGGTTTGTCGATGCCGCTGCCGTTGCGCACCACCAATGCTTCAGAAGCATTGATCTGTGCCGATACGATAAACGCCACGATCGGCAAGTTACGTGAGGCCGCCGCTGCGAGAGGGCTGGAGCCCAGGTTGCCGATTTGTACATCGCCGGAGGCAATGGCGGTCACGACGTCGGGGCCGCTGTTGAAACGACGCCAGTCGATCTTTTGGCCGATGGTTTTTTCGTACAGGCCGTCTGCCTGGGGCACTTTGCTGGGGTCGATGCCAGTTTGATAGCCAATCGTAAGGTTGGCCGCCTGGATGCTGAAGGAAAGCGCTAGCGATACAAAAACTGTAACAAATTGACGGGAGGATATCCGTTTGGCCATGATGGCGTCGCCTTTTTGATCGTGAGTGACGTATGAACCTTTATGTCAACACTAAACGATCTAAAAAAAGGCCAGCAAATACCCTTTAGGAATTAGCTTATGGAGCGGCACTTCC
Source organism: Pseudomonas spelaei (assembly GCF_009724245.1). Classification (GTDB taxonomy): domain Bacteria; phylum Pseudomonadota; class Gammaproteobacteria; order Pseudomonadales; family Pseudomonadaceae; genus Aquipseudomonas; species Aquipseudomonas spelaei. Next base: position 35,666 of record NZ_WNNK01000010.1, read on the forward strand.
CTTCTCGGACCGCCCGCCCCATGGAAAGTGATATTCCTGGATCGTATGAAAAAGGATGAAATAAGTCTTTTTGGGTGTATGAAAAACTCATTACCCTGCAAGGACCCAATAACTGCGATTAGACGAAGGTAGTAGACACACAAGGTTACGATTGACTTGTCAGTCACTATCTGGCGCTAATCGCGCATCTGTGGATCAAGGGCGTCAGACCCGAGACCAAGAAACACAAAAATTAGAAATGAGAGGAGCGGTACATGAAGAAGTCCACATTGGCGTTGGCTGTGGCTGTAGGGGCAATCGCCCAGCAGGCAGGCGCCGCTGGTTTTATCGAAGACAGTAAGGCCACTCTGGGTCTGCGTAACTTCTATATCAACACTGACAACCGTGACGGTACTGGTGCGAACAAGAACGAAGAGTGGGGCCAAGGCTTCGATCTGCGTTTCATCTCGGGTTACACCCAAGGTACTGTTCAGTTCGGTGTTGATGCTATCGGCCTGTACGGCGTGCGTCTGGATTCCAGCCCTGCCAAGAGCGGCAACGCAAGCGGTTCGGCTTCCGGCGGCACGATCTTCCCAAGCGACGGCAATAAAGGTGCAGTTCCAGACTACGCCAGCCTGGGTCTGACCGGTAAGGTCAAGATTTCCCAGACCGAGCTGAAAATCGGCACCCTGCAACCGAACAACCCGGTCATCAAGACCAACGACGGTCGTCTGTTGCCACAAACCTTCCAGGGCGGCCAGATCACCTCGAACGAGATCAAGGACCTGTCTCTGGTTGTTGGTCAGATCGAGCACGCCAAAGGCCGTAACTCCAGCAACAACGAAGGCCTGTCGCTGGCGGGCGCCAACGGCGGCTCCAACTACGATGCCGGTAACTTCGTCAACAAGTTCTACTACGCGGGTGCTGACTATAAAGTCACCAAAGACCTGACCGCGTCGTACTACTTCGGTGAGCTGAAGGACTTCTACTCGCAGAACTTCCTGGGCCTGGTCCACAACTGGGCTATCGGTCCTGGCGTCCTGAAAAGCGACTTGCGCTACTACCGCAGCCGTGACAACGGTGCCAACGGTGACACTGCTGGTTACTACACCACCGGTTACTACGGCAACAAAGTCACCAAGGGCAAGGTCGACAACGACCTGTACAGCTACCTGGCTCTGTACTCGGTTGAAGGTCACACCTTCGGCGCTGGCTATCAGTACACCAAGGGTGACAGCGATTTCCCTTGGCTGAACCAGGGTGACGGTTCGTCGAACAGCACCACCACCGACATGCAGATCCAGAAGTTTGCCCGTGCTGGCGAACGTACCTGGCAAGCTCGCTACGCCTATGACTTCGCCAAGATTGGCGTACCTGGCCTGACCGCCGGTGTGATCTACCTCAAAGGCAACAACATCGACACTTCCGTCGGCAGCAAAAGCGAATGGGAACGTGACCTGACCCTGGCTTACGTTGTTCCAGAAGGCCCGTTGAAAAACCTGGGCGTAGCCTGGAAAAACGCGATGTGGCGTACCGACCTGGCGAACACTCGTTCCCAGGACGAAAACCGCCTGATCGTCAGCTACTCGATCCCGCTGTTGTAAGACTGTAAACCTTGCCCGGCGCAATGCCGGGCAAGGTGTCTTGCTTTTCAAGTCGGGCTCAACCCCCGCAAGCCCTTCCTGAATCCTCTTTTTACAGCGTCTCAAGGCCTTCTCGAACCTTGAAGTGGATGTTGATCCTCGCTCGTTCCCAGGTCCAGTGAACACATTTTTAATATTCCTTTATCGTCTAAATAAATCGATATTTATTCTTTTTAAATAATCCGGTATGCAGGCACAGTGGGCTCCATAAGCACCCATCAGGAGCCACACCATGAGCCTACGATTGGGCGACATCGCCCCCGACTTTGAACAGGATTCCAGCGCCGGCAAGATTCGTTTCCACGAGTGGCTGGGCGATAGCTGGGGTGTGCTGTTTTCTCACCCGGCGGACTTCACCCCGGTGTGCACCACTGAGCTTGGCTTCACCGCCAAGCTCAAGGACGAATTCGCCAAACGCGGCGTCAAGGCCATCGCCCTCTCGGTAGACCCGGTGGATTCGCACCACAAGTGGATCGAAGACATCAACGAAACCCAGAACACCGTGGTCAACTTTCCGATCCTGGCCGATGCCGATCGCAAGGTTTCCGACCTGTACGACCTGATCCACCCGAACGCCAACGACACCCTCACCGTACGCTCCCTGTTCGTGATCGATCCGAACAAGAAGGTGCGCCTGACCATCACCTACCCGGCCAGCACCGGCCGCAACTTCCACGAAATCCTGCGGGTCATCGACTCGCTGCAGCTGACCGACAACTACAAAGTCGCCACCCCGGCCAACTGGCAGGACGGTGATGAGGTGGTGATTGTGCCGTCGCTCAAGGACGAGGAAGAGATCAAGAAGCGCTTTCCGAAAGGGTATCGGGCGGTGAAGCCGTATCTGCGGCTGACGCCTCAACCGAATCGTTAAGGCTGATACCGCTATCGCGGGCAAGCCCGGCTCCCACAGTTGACCGCATTCCCCTGTGGGAGCCGGGCTTAAGTTGCAAACTGAATCACAAAGCAGGGGTTTTCAGGCCGTTTCGACGGCCTTTTTTTTCGCCCGGCGATTATGTTTTTGTATATTCATTTAAAGAATAAACAAATGAAAAAATGAGATTTATAGATATATAAATTGACTGATATGGTCTGTTCCATCTTGGCGCCATCGCCACATAGCGAACCGCCGACACTTGCTCAAGGAATTTCCTACATGCTGGTCGTAACACTTGGTGGCAGTCCCAGCCAACGCTCCCGCTCCGGGGTTTTGCTGGAGCATTCCCGGCGCTGGTTGCAGCAGCAGGGTGTGGAGGTGGTGAGTTATCAGATACGGGACTTCCCGGCCGAAGACTTGCTACACGCGCGTTTCGACAGCCCGAAAGTCATCGACCTGCTGCAACAAGTGGCCAACGCCGACGGCCTGGTGATCGCCACGCCGGTGTACAAGGCCTCGTTTTCCGGAGCGCTGAAAACCCTGCTCGACCTGCTGCCCGAACGCGCCCTGGCCCACAAAGTGGTATTGCCGATGGCCACCGGCGGCAGCATTGCCCACATGCTCGCGGTGGATTACGCCTTGAAACCGGTGCTGTCGGCGCTGAAAGCCCAGGAATTGCTCCACGGGATTTTTGCCGAAGACAGCCAGATCGCTTACGGGGAAGGCAGCGCCCAGGCGCAACTGGTGCCGATCCTCGAGCAACGCTTGAGCGAGGCCCTGGAGCAGTTCTACAGCGCCATGGCCCGCCGGCCGAAACCCCTTGACCCTCATGTGTTGAATGAACGTTTGTTGAGTGCTCGCTGGAGCATTTGAGCTTCGCGCTGATTTAGAAACACTCACCTTACTCAGCCGCCAACGGCCAAGCAGGTGCAGCCAACACCCTCATCGCATATTTGGAGAGCGCCATGCGCACTGTCATCTTGCGTCGTGGTCTGGTCGCACTGTTTGCTGCGGCTGTGTCCTTCGGCGCCATTGTTCAAGTTCAAGCGGCCGAAACCTTGCGGATCGGTTATCAGAAATACGGCACCCTGGTGCTGCTCAAGGCCAAGGGCTCGCTGGAAAAGCGCTTGGCCGAGCAGGGCGTGCAGGTGCAATGGACCGAGTTTCCTGGTGGCCCGCAGTTGCTGGAAGGGCTGAACGTCGGCTCCATCGACTTCGGCGTGACCGGTGAAACCCCACCGGTATTCGCCCAGGCGGCCGGTGCCGACCTGCTTTACGTCGCCTACGAGCCGCCAGCCCCTACCAGTGAAGCGATCCTGGTGCCCAAGGATTCGCCGATCAAATCGGTGCAAGACCTCAAGGGCAAGAAAGTCGTCCTCAATAAAGGCTCCAACGTGCATTACCTCTTGGTGCGCGCCCTGGAAGACGCGGGCCTGAAATACACCGACGTGCAGACTGTATTCCTGCCGCCCGCCGATGCCCGCGCCGCGTTCGAGCGTGGCAGTGTCGACGCCTGGGTGATCTGGGACCCGTACCAGGCTGCCGCCGAGAAGCAACTGCAAGCCCGCACCCTGCGTGATGGCACCGGTATCGCCGACAACCATCAGTTCTATCTGGCCACCAAGCCTTATGCCGAAAAACATCCGCAAGTGATCAAGGCGCTGGTGGAAGAAGTGCGCGCGGTGGGTGAATGGTCCAAGGCCAATCCGCAAGAAGTGACCGCCCAGGTCGCACCGCTGCTCGGCCTGCCGGCTGATATCACCCTGACTTCCGTGAAACGCCAAGGCTACGGTGCGTTGTTCCTGACCCCGGAAGTGGTGGCCGCGCAACAGAAAATCGCTGACAGCTTCTACCAACTCAAATTGATCCCCAAACCCTTGAGCATCAAGGACGTGATCTGGACCCCACCCGCCGCCGTTGCCAAAGCGCCGTAATCCGACTTCTTCAGGAGACAACTCCATGAGCCTCAATATTTTCTGGTTCCTGCCTACCCACGGCGACGGCCATTACCTTGGCACCGCCGAAGGCGCCCGCGCCGTCGATCACGGTTATTTGCAGCAAGTGGCCCAGGCGGCAGACCGCCTGGGTTTCGGTGGGGTACTGATCCCGACCGGGCGTTCTTGCGAAGATTCGTGGCTGGTGGCGGCGTCGCTGATTCCGGTGACCCAGCGCCTGAAATTCCTTGTCGCGCTTCGCCCGGGGATCATTTCCCCAACGGTGGCGGCGCGTCAGGCGGCGACCCTGGATCGCCTGTCAGGTGGCCGCGCGTTGTTCAATCTGGTCACGGGTGGTGATCCGGAAGAATTGGCCGGCGACGGTCTGTTCCTGAGCCATGAAGAGCGTTATCAGGCGTCGGTGGAGTTCACCCGGATTTGGCGCCGCGTACTTGAGGGCGAAACCGTCGACTACGACGGCCAGCACATCAGCGTCAAAGGCGCCAAATTGCTCTACCCGCCGATCCAGCAGCCACGCCCGCCGCTGTATTTCGGTGGCTCCTCCGAAGCCGCCCAGGACCTGGCAGCCGAACAGGTGGAAATGGTCCTGACCTGGGGTGAACCACCTGCCGCCGTGGCGGAAAAAATTGAACAGGTGCGGGCCAAGGCTGCCAAGCTCGGGCGCACTGTGCGTTTCGGGATTCGCCTGCATGTGATCGTGCGCGAGACCAACGCCGAAGCCTGGCAAGCCGCCGACAAGCTGATCTCTCACGTGGACGATGAAACCATCGCTCGCGCCCAGGCCTCCCTGGCGCGTTTCGACTCCGTAGGCCAGCAACGCATGGCCGCGTTGCATGGTGGTAGCCGCGATAACCTGGAAGTCAGTCCCAATCTGTGGGCGGGCGTTGGCCTGGTGCGAGGCGGTGCCGGCACGGCGCTGGTGGGCGATGGCCCGACCGTGGCCGCACGGGTCAAGGAATACGCGGACCTGGGCATCGACACCTTTATCTTCTCCGGTTATCCACACCTGGAAGAATCGTATCGGGTGGCCGAGCTGCTGTTCCCGCACCTGGACATCGAGCGTCCGGAGCTTCCAAAAAGCGCCGGCTATGTCAGCCCGTTCGGCGAGATGGTGGCCAACGATATCCTTCCCAAAGCTGCGTCCCAGAGCTGAGGCGCCGCCATGAACCTTGAAAAGCTAAGCCATCGATTGGCGCCTTGGGCGCTGCCGGTCCTGTTGCTGGCGATATGGCAGTTGTCGGTGTCTGCCGGCTGGTTATCGACACGAATCCTGCCGGCTCCCAGCGCCGTGATCGAAGCGGGCGTCAACCTGGTCCGCAGCGGTGAAATCTGGACCCACCTGGCGATCAGTGGTTGGCGTGCCGGCCTGGGGTTTGTGATCGGCGGCGGTATCGGCCTGGCCTTGGGCTTTATCACCGGCCTGTCGACGTGGGGCGAGCGCCTGCTGGACAGCTCGGTGCAGATGATCCGCAACGTGCCGCACCTGGCGCTGATTCCGCTGGTGATCCTGTGGTTCGGCATCGACGAAACGGCGAAGATTTTCCTGGTCGCCCTCGGCACGCTGTTTCCGATTTACCTCAACACCTATCACGGCATCCGCAACGTCGACCCGGCGCTGGTGGAAATGGCCCGCAGTTATGGCTTGTCCGGATTCAGTCTGTTCCGCCAAGTGATCCTGCCGGGTGCCTTGCCTTCGATCCTGGTAGGCGTGCGCTTTGCCCTGGGCTTTATGTGGCTGACCTTGATCGTTGCGGAAACCATCTCGGCCAGTTCCGGCATCGGTTACCTGGCGATGAACGCCCGTGAATTCCTGCAAACCGACGTCGTGGTGCTGGCGATCGTGCTGTACGCCGTACTCGGCAAGCTGGCGGACCTGGCGGCGCGTGGCCTGGAGCGCGTCTGGCTGCGCTGGCATCCGGCCTATCAAGTGAGTAAAGGAGGTGCGGCATGACCGCTCAACAACCTCCACGCCTGCTGCGGGGGATTCCGCTGGCGGTGCACAAGTTGCGCAAGTCGTTTGGCGCTCGTGAAGTGCTGAAGGACATTGATCTGCACATTCCGGCAGGCCAGTTCGTTGCGGTCGTTGGCCGTAGCGGCTGTGGCAAAAGTACGTTGCTGCGCCTGCTGGCCGGTCTGGACAAGGCCAGCGGCGGTGAGTTGCTCGCCGGCTCCGCACCGCTGAGCGAGGCCATTGAAGACACGCGGCTGATGTTCCAGGAAGCGCGCCTGCTGCCGTGGAAAAAGATCATCGACAACGTCGGTCTTGGGCTCAAGGGCCATTGGCGTCCCCAGGCTTTGGAAGCGTTGGAAGCGGTGGGCCTGGCCGAACGTGCCAATGAATGGCCGGCGGCGTTGTCCGGTGGCCAGAAGCAACGCGTTGCCCTGGCTCGCGCCTTGATTCACCAGCCGCGCCTGTTGCTGCTGGACGAACCCCTGGGCGCGTTGGATGCCCTGACCCGGATCGAGATGCAGCAACTGATCGAGAACCTCTGGCGCAAGCACGGCTTCACCGTATTGCTGGTGACCCACGATGTCAGCGAAGCCGTGGCCATTGCCGACCGGGTGATCCTGATCGAAGACGGTGAAGTCGGCCTCGACCTGCACGTGGAGCTGCCACGCCCGCGGGTCCGTGGCTCCCACCGCCTGGCAGCCCTGGAAACCGAAGTGCTTAACCGTGTGCTGTCGCTGCCCGGCTCTGCGCCGGACCCCGAACCTGTTTCACCGCTGCCTACGCAATTGCGTTGGGCTCAATAACTCACTTGTCCCCTGAAGGAAGAAGACCATGACTATTAAAGCCATCAACGTGCGTAACCAGTTCAAAGGCACCATCAAGGAAATCGTCGAAGGCGACGTGCTGTCGGAAATCGATGTGCAGACCGCGTCTGGCATCGTGACGTCGGTTATCACTACGCGTTCGGTGAAAGAGTTGGAGCTGGTGATTGGCAGTGAAGTGATCGCGTTCGTGAAATCAACCGAGGTGTCGATCGCCAAGTTGTGACCAAACGGTTCCTGTCGCTCTTGAAACCGTTATCGCAGGCAAGCCAGCTCCCACATTTTGATTTGTGAACTCATTCAAATGTGGGAGCCGGGCTTGCCCGCGATAAGGCCGGAACAGGCCAAACATCACTCAGGGCGCAGCCACCCGCTTAGGCAAAAACACCGGCAAATAAAGCCCCACATACGCATCAAACACCCGCATCCCTTCCTCCTCCATGCGCGGCGTGATCTGCCCGTGCTGCTGCACCGAGCGCGCATATACGCGGTCGCTCAGCTCCAGGGCCAGGGCGAAGACGGCGACGTCAGTGGGCAAGGCCGGCACTTCGAAGTGGCGGTTGAACACTTCGTACATCAAGTCCCCCAACTCCAGATCATGCTGGCGGTCAGCCTGCATGACCTCGGTCAGTCCGTGCTGGGCGAGGATCAACTGGCGAGCGGCGGCATCCTTGCTGTAGATGCTGAGCATGCGTTGTTCTACAACGCGGGACAGATCGCGCCAGTGGTTGAGTGTTGCGTGATCGATAGGGGCTTGCAGCGCCGCGCGGAAAGCGGCGTGGACATCAGCGGTCAGCGCTTCCAGCAACGCCGGTACGCTGGCGAAGAAGTGGTACACCGACGACGGCGGAATCTGCGCCCGTTCGGCCACGCTGTAGATCGACAGACTGGCCACGCCTTCGGCGGCCAGCAAGGTGCGGGCGGCGTCGAGGATCGCGTCGATCCGGGCCTGGCTGCGGGCGCGGGGTTTGCGAGGGGCGGCGGGGCGGGTTGTCATGGATGTCTCCTACAAAGCAGAGGGCATTGTATGAGCAGGGAGGTGTGTTGTCTTCAAAGCCGCCATCGCAGGCAAGCCAGCTCCCACCTTTGAATGAGTTCACAAATCAAAATGTGGGAGCTGGCTTGCCTGCGATGAAGTCACCTCGGGCTACCTGATCAACCCCAAAAAAAACGCCGCAGGCCAAAAGCCTGCGGCGTTCTTTTTTTACTGCAACCGCTTACACGGTATGCAGGTACCAGTTGTACTCAAGGTCAGAGATGGAGTGTTCAAACTCTTCCAGCTCACTTTCCTTACAGGCGACGAAGATATCGATGTATTTAGGATCGATGTACTTGGCCATCACCTCACTGTCGTCCAACTCGCGCAGGGCATCGCGCAGGTTGTTCGGCAGGCTTTGCTCGTTCTGCTCGTAGCTGTTGCCTTCCACCGGAGCGCCCGGTTCGATCTTGTTGGTCAGACCGTGATGCACGCCCGCCAGGACCGAAGCCATCAGCAGGTAAGGGTTGGCATCGGCGCCGGCCACACGGTGTTCGATACGTACGGCGTCGGACGAACCGGTCGGTACGCGAATCGCCACGGTGCGGTTATCCAGGCCCCAGCACGGCGAGTTCGGCACGTAGAACTGTGCGCCGAAACGACGGTAGGAGTTGACGTTAGGGCACAGGAACGCCATTTGGGCGGGTAGGGTCTCCAGCACACCGCCGATCGCGTGACGCAATGCGGCGTTCTGCTCGGGATCCTCGCTGGCAAAGATGTTCTTGCCGTCCTTGTCCAGGATCGAAATGTGTACGTGTAAGCCGTTGCCTGCCTGGCCTGGGTAAGGCTTGGCCATGAAGGTGGTGTCCATCTCATGGTCGTAGGCGATGTTCTTGATCAGACGCTTGAGCAGTACCGCGTAGTCGCAGGCCTTTATAGGGTCGGCAACGTGGTGCAGGTTCACTTCGAACTGCGCCGGGGCACTTTCCTTGACGATGGCGTCGGCAGGGATGCCTTGCTCTTTTGCACCTTCCAGAATGTCCTGGAGGCAGTCGACGTATTCATCGAGGTCGTCGATCAGGTAGACCTGTGTCGAGTGCGGGCGTTTGCCGGAGATCGGCGAGCGGGGCGGTTGTGGCCGGCCATTCACGTTCTCCTGGTCGATCAGGTAGAACTCAAGCTCGAATGCGGCGCAGATGGTCAGACCGAGGTCGTCAAATTTGCTTACAACTTGGCGGAGCACTTCGCGAGGATCGGCGAAGAAAGGTTCACCTTCGAGTTCGTGCATGGTCATCAGCAATTGCGCGGTTGGGCGCTTTTGCCAAGGTTCATTGCACAGGGTGTCGGGGATTGGATAGCAGATTCGGTCAGCATCACCGATATCCAGACCCAGGCCGGTGCTTTCCACCGTCGAGCCGTTGATATCCAGGGCAAATAGAGAGGCAGGCAGGTTGATGCCTTTCTCGTAAACCTTGTGGAGGCTGGTGCGTTCGATGCGCTTACCGCGCACCACACCATTCATATCCGCAATTAGAAGGTCTACGTACAGAACCTCAGGATGATCCTTAAGGAACGCGTTCGCTTCGTTAAGCTGAACGGCACGCGGGGGTACCGACATGATGCAACACCTTTGTTGTTAAAAATATCAATCATTGATCTCTTCGGGTTTCAGTCAACCCGAACGGCATGCCGAAGTCAAGCGAGGCCTTTTTTGCCCTAAAAAAGCGCCTTGAGGGCATTTTTGTGGCTTTTTGGGGCGATTTTTTGTGTTTGGGGGCCTTGGACCCAGCACGCTTGAGCGGGCCGTGTTGTATTTTTTACGGGGGTGTTGTGTAAAAAAATGAACAAGGCTAAGCTCGATTCAAACCCATAACAGCAATAATACCGGGGTGCTTCATGTCTCGCCTGCCGTTAATCGGCGTCACCGCCTGCTCCAAACAGGTCGGTCTGCATGCTTATCACATCAGTGGCGACAAATACGTCCGTGCCGTGGCCACCGCTGCCAAGGGCTTGCCATTGATTATTCCGTCTTTGGCGGATTTGCTCGCGCCGGCCAATATTCTTGACGGCCTGGACGGCATTCTTTTTACCGGTTCACCTTCCAATATCGAGCCCTTTCACTACGACGGTCCGGCCAGTGCGCCCGGGACTGCTCATGATCCTGCACGGGACCAAACCACCTTGCCGTTGATCCGCGCCGCCCTGTTGGCAGGCGTTCCGGTACTGGGGATTTGCCGTGGTTTCCAGGAAATGAACGTGGCCTTCGGCGGCAGCCTGCACCAGAAGGTTCACGAAGTGCCGGGCATGATGGATCACCGTGAAGACGACACCCAGCCACTGGAAGTCCAGTACGGCCCGGCGCACCCGGTGACGATCTCCCCGAATGGGGTATTGGCAAGCCTGGGGCTGCCAGAGACGATCCAGGTCAACTCGATTCACTCCCAGGGCGTTGATCGACTGGCACCGGGTTTACAGGTTGAAGCGACAGCTCCGGATGGCTTGATCGAAGCCTTCTCGGTGAAAGAGGGCAAGGCTTTTGCTTTAGGAGTGCAATGGCACCCCGAATGGCAGGTAAGCTCTAACCCGCACTATCTCGCGATCTTCCAGGCATTTGGCAACGCCTGTCGAAAGCGGGCGATGCAACGCGACGCGGATACTGCGTCAACCAACGCCTGACCTTTAATGGACGTCAGGAAACACAGCCCAGAGGCATTTATGAGTAACAACCTCGACCAGCTCACCGATTGGTTGAAAGACCACAAGATCACAGAAGTCGAATGCATGATTGGCGACCTCACCGGTATCACCCGGGGCAAGATCTCGCCGACCAACAAGTTCATCGCCGAAAAAGGCATGCGCCTGCCCGAGAGCGTTCTGTTGCAGACCGTGACCGGCGACTATGTCGAAGACGACATCTATTACGAACTGCTCGACCCGGCTGACATCGACATGATCTGCCGCCCGGACGAGAACGCGGTATTCCTCGTGCCCTGGGCCATCGAGCCTACGGCCCAGGTAATCCACGATACCTACGACAAGCAGGGCAACCCGATCGAGCTGTCGCCGCGCAACGTGCTCAAGAAAGTTCTCAAGCTCTATGCCGACAAAGGCTGGCAGCCCATCGTGGCGCCGGAGATGGAGTTCTACCTGACCAAGCGCTGCGAAGACCCGGACTTCCCGCTGCAACCGCCGATCGGCCGTTCCGGGCGCCCGGAAACCGGTCGCCAGTCCTTCTCTATAGAAGCTGCCAACGAATTCGACCCGTTGTTCGAAGACGTCTATGACTGGTGCGAACTGCAAGAGCTGGATCTCGATACCCTGATCCACGAGGACGGCACGGCGCAGATGGAAATCAACTTCCGTCACGGCGATGCTCTGTCCCTGGCCGACCAGATCCTGGTGTTCAAGCGCACCATGCGCGAAGCGGCGCTCAAGCACGACGTGGCGGCCACCTTCATGGCCAAGCCGATGACCGGCGAGCCCGGCAGCGCCATGCACCTGCATCAGAGCATCATCGACATCGCCACGGGCAAGAACGTTTTCTCTAATGAAGACGGTTCCAAGAGCGAGCTGTTCCTGCACCACATCGGTGGCCTGCAGAAATTCATCCCCGAGCTGTTGCCGCTGTTCGCGCCCAACGTCAATTCGTTCCGCCGCTTCCTGCCGGACACCTCGGCACCGGTGAACGTGGAATGGGGCGAAGAAAACCGCACCGTCGGCCTGCGCGTACCGGACGCCGGCCCACAAAACCGTCGGGTGGAAAACCGCCTGCCGGGTGCTGACGCCAACCCGTACCTGGCGATTGCCGCCAGCCTGTTGTGTGGCTACATCGGCATGGTCGAAGGCATTAACCCAAGTGCGCCAGTGGTCGGCCGTGGTTATGAGAGACGCAACCTGCGCCTGCCGTTGACCATCGAAGACGCCTTGGAGCGTATGGAAAACAGCAAGACCATCGAGAAATACCTGGGTCAAAAATTCATCACAGGCTACGTCGCGGTCAAGCGGGCCGAGCATGAAAACTTCAAGCGCGTGATCAGTTCGTGGGAGCGGGAATTCCTGCTCTTTGCCGTCTGATGCGCCGGGTGCGGCTGTCAGACGCCGCACCTTCACCTGCTACTTTTGGAGATTGGTATGACTAGCAACAACCCGCAAACCCGTGAATGGCAAGCCTTGAGCAATGATCACCACCTGGCGCCGTTCAGCGACTTCAAGCAATTGAAAGAGAAAGGCCCCCGGATCATCACCAAAGCCCACGGTGTGTACCTGTGGGACAGCGAAGGCAACAAGATCCTCGACGGCATGGCCGGCCTGTGGTGCGTGGCGATCGGTTACGGTCGCGATGAACTGGCTGACGCCGCCGCCAAGCAGATGAAAGAACTGCCGTACTACAACCTGTTCTTCCAGACCGCCCACCCGCCGGTTCTGGAGTTGGCCAAGGCGATCTCCGACATCGCCCCGGCAGGCATGAACCATGTGTTTTTCACCGGTTCCGGCTCCGAAGGCAACGACACCATGCTGCGTATGGTCCGCCACTATTGGGCGATCAAAGGCCAGCCGAGCAAGAAAACCATCATCAGCCGCAAGAACGGCTACCACGGTTCCACCGTGGCCGGCGCCAGCTTGGGCGGCATGACTTATATGCATGAACAGGGCGACTTGCCGATCCCGGGCATCGTCCACATCGCCCAGCCGTACTGGTTCGGCGAAGGCGGCGACATGAGCCCCGAAGAGTTCGGGGTCTGGGCGGCCAACCAGTTGGAAGAGAAGATTCTGGAACTGGGCGTGGACAACGTCGGTGCCTTTATTGCCGAGCCGATCCAGGGTGCCGGCGGCGTGATCGTGCCGCCAGACAGCTACTGGCCGCGCATCAAGGAAATCCTCGCCAAGTACGACATCCTGTTTGTCGCCGATGAAGTGATCTGTGGCTTTGGGCGCACCGGTGAATGGTTCGGTAGCGATTTCTACGACCTCAAACCCGACATGATGACTATCGCCAAGGGCCTGACCTCGGGCTACATCCCGATGGGCGGCCTGATCGTGCGCGATGAGGTGGTCGCGGTGCTGAATGAAGGTGGCGATTTCAACCACGGCTTCACCTATTCCGGTCACCCGGTGGCGGCTGCGGTCGCTCTGGAAAACATCCGCATCATGCGCGATGAAAAAATTGTCAGCCGCGTTCACGACGAAACGGCACCCTATTTGCAGAAGCGTCTACGTGAGCTTGCCGATCACCCGCTGGTGGGTGAAGTGCGCGGTGTTGGCATGTTGGGTGCGATTGAACTGGTGCAGGACAAGGCCACACGCAAGCGTTATGAAGGCCGTGGCGTCGGCATGATTTGCCGCACGTTCTGCTTCAATAACGGCCTGATCATGCGCGCCGTTGGCGACACCATGATCATTTCGCCGCCGCTGGTGATCACTAAGGCTGAAGTTGACGAGTTGGTCACCAAGGCGCGCCACTGCCTGGACCTGACCTTGGCGGCATTGCAAGGCTAAGTGCTAGGCTCAGTGCGGAGTCGCCTGCAAGGGGCTCCGTCTGGAAACGTTATAAATGTAGGGCTTTGGTTGAAAGCCGGCCCTTGAACTTGCCAGACTGTCGCCCTGTTTTGTTGCCCTTCAACAGGCCACTCAACACTGTAAAAAAGCTGTGGCCCAAAAAAGAAAAATTGGAGCATGACCGAATGAAGGCATTAGGTTTGAAGAACGCTGGCAAGACCCTCCTGGCCTTGTCCCTGATGGGGGCGATGGCAGGCGCGGCACAGGCCGACAATAAAGTACTGCACATCTATAACTGGTCCGACTACATTGCACCGGACACCATCGCGAACTTTGAAAAAGAGTCCGGGATCAAGGTGGTCTACGATGTGTTCGACAGCAACGAAACCCTGGAAGCCAAGTTGCTGGCCGGCAAATCCGGTTATGACATCGTTGTGCCGTCGAACAACTTCCTGGCCAAGCAGATCAAGGCTGGCGTTTACCAGGAGCTGGACAAGTCCAAGCTGCCTAACTACGACAACCTGAACAAATCGCTGCTTAAAGCCGTGTCCATCAGCGACCCGGACAACAAGCACGCCTTCCCTTACATGTGGGGCTCCATCGGCATCGGCTACAACCCGGAGAAGGTCAAGGCTGCACTGGGTGTCGACAAGATCGACTCCTGGGACGTGCTGCTCAAGCCAGAGAACATTGCCAAGCTCAAGAGCTGTGGTGTGAGCTTCCTTGATTCGCCAACCGAAATGCTGCCGGTGGCGTTGCATTACCTGGGCCTGCCGACCGACACCCAGAAGAAAGAAGACCTCAAGCAAGCTGAGGCACTGTTCCTCAAGCTGCGTCCTTCGATCGGTTACTTCCACTCCTCCAAGTACATTTCCGACCTGGCCAACGGCAACATCTGCGTAGCCGTCGGTTACTCCGGTGATATCCAGCAGGCCAAGTCCCGTGCTGCTGAAGCCGGTGGCAAGGTCAAGGTTGCCTACGACATTCCGAAAGAAGGTGCAGGTAGCTTCTACGACATGGTCGCCATCCCTAAAGATGCTGAAAACGTCGACGCCGCCTACAAGTTCATGAACTACCTGCTCAAGCCTGAAGTGATGGCCGCGATCACGGATAGCGTGCGTTTCCCTAACGGCAACGAGAAGGCGACCGCTCTGGTCGACAAGAGCATTACCAGCGACCCAGGCATCTACCCGCCGGCTGATGTGCAAGCCAAGCTGTATGCCATTGCTGACTTGCCCGCTGCAACTCAGCGTGAAATGACGCGCAGCTGGACCAAGATCAAGTCCGGTAAGTAACACCTCTGTAGCCGCTGCCGCCAGGCTGCGATGGGGCCGAAGGTCCCCAGCGATGGCAAGAGCGCGTCGGCCTCGCCATCGATCGCAGCCTTCGGCAGCGGCTACAGGGAATTTGAACCACATAAAAGTTTTGCCGGATCGGTTTATCGAGGGTAAGTTGCGCGCCGGTTTAAAAGTCGAGCGGGTTTACTACCGTGCGACCCGGGCAACTTGGGCCCAACTATTCAAGAGGACCTCCACTTGCCAATTTCTTTATTTCGCAAAGCCTTGCTGGTGGGTGCAGGTATCACGCTGGCTGTCAGCGTGCAGGCCGCGCCGACCGTGCATATTTATAACTGGTCGGACTATATCGGCCCCGACACCTTGGCCAACTTTGAAAAGGCCACCGGCATCAAGCCGGTCTACGACGTGTTCGATTCCAACGAAACCCTGGAAGGCAAACTCCTGGCCGGCCGTACCGGTTATGACGTGGTGGTGCCGTCCAACCATTTCCTCGGCAAGCAGATCAAGGCCGGGGCGTTCCAGAAGATCGACAAGTCGTTGCTGACTAATTACGCCAACCTTGACCCGGCGTTGCTCAAGCGCCTGGAAAAGAACGACCCGGGCAACCAGTACGCTGTTCCCTATCTATGGGGCACCAACGGCATTGGTTACAACGTCGATAAAGTCAAAGAAGTGCTGGGCGTCGACAAGATCGACTCCTGGGCCGTGTTGTTCGAGCCGGAAAACATGAAGAAGCTGGCCAGCTGCGGCGTGTCCTTCATGGACTCGGCGGATGAAATGCTGCCGGCGGTCCTCAATTACATGGGCTTGAACCCCAACAGCGAAAACCCGGCCGACTACAAAAAGGCTGAAGAGAAACTGCTGAAAGTGCGTCCTTACGTGACCTACTTCCATTCTTCCAAATACATCTCTGACCTGGCCAACGGCAACATCTGCGTGGCTGCCGGTTTCTCCGGGGATGTATTCCAGGCCAAGGCCCGTGCGGCCGAGGCTGGCAAAGGCGTGAACATCGCCTACGCGATTCCGAAAGAAGGCGGCAACCTCTGGTTCGACGTGCTGGCCATCCCCAAGGACGCCACCAACGTCAAAGAGGCCCACGCCTTCATCAACTATTTACTGCAACCTGAAGTGATCGCTCAGGTCAGTGATTACGTCGGTTATGCCAACCCTAACCCAGGGGCGGACAAACTGATGGAGCAATCGATACGCACCGACGAAGCGGTTTACCCACCGCAGGCGGTTCTCGACCGGACTTTTGTCAACTTCGAGTTACCCCCGAAAGTGCAACGTTTGATGACCCGTAGCTGGACCAAGGTCAAGACGGGCAAATAAGGCTTAAAGCTCAAACTATCCAAGGCTGGCCCGTATTGGGCCCGCTGCACTCTTTTTTTTCTGGGAGTTTCGTAAATGGCAGTTGCCTCCGGCGCCTATAAGAAAGCCCTCGAGGGCGACCAGACACCGAAAAAGGTGTTGGTCAAAATCGACCGGGTCACGAAAAAATTCGACGAGACGATCGCCGTGGACGATGTGTCCCTGGAAATCAAGAAAGGCGAGATTTTCGCCTTGCTCGGCGGGTCAGGTTCGGGCAAATCCACCTTGCTGCGCATGCTCGCAGGCTTCGAGCGCCCAACGGAAGGACGCATTTACCTCGACGGTGTGGACATCACCGACATGCCGCCCTACGAGCGGCCGATCAACATGATGTTCCAGTCCTACGCCTTGTTCCCCCACATGACTGTGGCCCAGAACATCGCGTTTGGCTTGCAACAGGACAAGATTCCCAAGTCTGAGGTCGACGCCCGTGTGGCCGAGATGCTCAAGCTGGTGCAGATGAGCCAGTACGCCAAGCGCAAGCCGCATCAACTGTCTGGCGGTCAACGTCAGCGGGTGGCTCTGGCGCGTTCCCTGGCCAAGCGTCCGAAGCTGTTGCTGCTGGATGAGCCGATGGGTGCGCTGGACAAGAAGCTGCGTTCGCAGATGCAGCTTGAGCTGGTGGAGATCATCGAGCGCGTCGGCGTGACCTGCGTGATGGTGACCCACGACCAGGAAGAGGCCATGACCATGGCCGAGCGCATCGCGATCATGCACCTGGGCTGGATTGCCCAGATCGGCAGCCCGATCGACATCTATGAAACCCCTACCAGCCGCCTGGTGTGCGAGTTCATCGGCAACGTCAACATCTTCGAAACCCAGGTGGTGGACGACGCCGAAGGTCACGCGGTGCTCAAGTGCGCGGACCTGGACCGCGACATCTACGTCGGCTACGGCATTGCCACGGCGGTAGAAGACAAGTCGGTGACCTACGCCATCCGCCCTGAAAAACTGTTGGTCACCTCCGAGATGCCGACCTGTGAACACAACTGGTCCAGCGGCAAGGTGCACGACATCGCCTATCTGGGCGGGCATTCGGTGTTCTACGTCGAACTGCCGAACGGCAAGCTGGTGCAATCCTTTGTCGCCAACGCCGAACGTCGTGGCGCACGGCCTACCTGGGGCGACCAGGTCTACGTGTGGTGGGAAGACGACAGCGGCGTGGTACTTCGCTCATGAACATGAAGAAGCTCAAGCGCCAGTTGCAACGAATAACCCCCGGTGGCCGGCATGTGGTCATCGGGATCCCTTTCCTCTGGTTGTTCCTGTTCTTCATGCTGCCGTTCTTCATCGTCTTGAAGATCAGTTTTGCCGAAGCCGACGTAGCGATCCCGCCGTATACCGAGATCTACACCTTCGTTGAGCAGAAACTGCAGTTGGTGTTGAACCTGGCCAACTACGCGATGCTGGGCGACGACGAGTTGTACATCGCCGCGTACCTGGGCTCGCTGAAGATGGCGTTTTTCAGCACGGTGTTGTGCCTGCTGATCGGCTACCCGATGGCCTACGCCATTGCCAGCGCCCGCAAGGAAATGCAGACCGTGCTGGTGCTGCTGATCATGATGCCGACCTGGACCGCGATCCTGATCCGCGTTTATGCGTGGATGGGCATCCTCAGCAACAACGGCTTGCTCAACGGCTTCCTGATGTCCATGGGGCTGATCAACGAGCCGTTGCAGATCCTCAACACTAATATCGCGGTGTATATCGGCGTGGTGTATTCCTACCTGCCGTTCATGATCCTGCCGCTGTACGCCAACCTGGTCAAACATGATGAGAGCCTGCTGGAAGCGGCATCGGACCTGGGTTCGAGCACCTTCAACAGCTTCTGGAAAATCACCGTGCCGCTGTCCAAGAACGGCATCATCGCCGGCTGCATGCTGGTGTTTATCCCGGTGGTGGGCGAGTTCGTGATTCCGGAACTGCTGGGCGGCCCGGAAACCCTGATGATCGGTAAAGTGTTGTGGCAAGAATTCTTCAACAACCGTGACTGGCCGGTGGCGTCTGCCCTGGCGGTGGTGATGCTGGCGATCCTGATCGTGCCGATCATTCTGTTCAACCGCAGCCAAGCCAAAGAGATGGAGGGCAAGATATGAAGCGCGTCAGTTTCTCAAGCTTCATGCTGGTGGCGGGGTTGTTGTTCATCTACCTGCCGATGCTGATCCTGGTGATCTACTCGTTCAACGAATCCAAACTGGTGACGGTGTGGGGCGGCTGGTCGATCAAGTGGTACGTCGGTTTGCTGGATAACACCCAACTGATGGGCTCGGTGGCCCGCTCCCTGGAAATTGCCTGCTATACGGCGGTGGCCGCAGTGGCGCTGGGTACGTTGGCGGCGTTCGTGCTGACGCGTATCAGCCACTTCAAGGGCCGCACGCTGTTTGGCGGCCTGGTGACTGCGCCGCTGGTAATGCCCGAGGTCATCACCGGTCTGTCGCTGTTGCTGCTGTTCGTGGCCATGGCGCAGATGATCGGTTGGCCCCAGGAGCGTGGCATCGTCACTATCTGGATTGCCCACACGACGTTCTGTGCGGCGTATGTGGCGGTGGTGGTGTCGGCACGTTTGCGTGAGCTGGACCTGTCGATTGAAGAAGCGGCGATGGATTTGGGCGCGCGGCCGTGGAAGGTGTTCTTCCTGATCACCATCCCGATGATCGCGCCGTCGTTGGCGGCGGGGGGGATGATGTCCTTCGCGCTGTCTCTGGATGACCTGGTACTGGCCAGCTTTGTGTCCGGCCCGGGCTCCACGACCTTGCCGATGGAAGTGTTCTCGGCGGTGCGCCTGGGGGTTAAACCGGAGATCAACGCCGTGGCCAGCCTGATTCTGCTGGCGGTGTCGTTGGTGACCTTCCTGGTGTGGTTCTTCAGCCGTCGTGCCGAAGAGCTGCGCAAGAAAGCGATCCAGCAGGCCATCGAAGAAGCGGCGGCTGATGGCTGGAAACAGCCGGATGCGCGTCGGGCGCAAGCCCCGGTCTAATTGACTGGACCGGTTTGAAAATGTGGGAGCTGGCTTGCCTGCGATGAGGTCCTGTCAGTTGGCATATCTGCCGACTGATCCGCCGCCATCGCAGGCAAGCCAGCTCCCACACTGCTGCAGATTGTGTTTCAGGCGCTCCAAGGCGACTTGCGAATCACCTCGACAAAGTTCATCGGCTTGAACCCCGGCTCCTGATCCACCAGCACATCCGTCTTCACGTTGCCAAACGTGGTCTGCGGGCGATGGCGCAGGCCGTCGGCAAAGGCGCAGATGATGCACTCCTTGAACCCTTCACCGCGTGGATGCGCATGCACCACGGCTTCGCGCTGCACCTGAGTAAAGGCGGCGTATTCCATGCCCAGCACGTCCATTTCCACGCCTGCCGTGAGCAAGGCGACGGTAGGGCGCAGATGTTTGGGCACTCCCGGCGTGGTGTGCAGGGCGATGGATAACCAGACCTGTTCGATATCGTCATCGCTCAGCCCGTAAGGCTTGAGGAAGTCGGCGGCGGCATTGGCACCGTCTACTTCGAAGCGTTCGTCGTCGCTGCGGTGGCCTTCCACCAGGCCCAGGTCATGGAACATTGCTCCGACGTACAAAAGTTCTGGGTTGTAGGCCAGCTGCTGGCGCTCACCGCTCAAGGCGCCGAACAGAAATACCCGGCGGGAATGGTGGTACAACAGGTCGGATTCGATATCACGGATGTATTCAGTGGTAGCTTTGGCCAGGGCGCTGTCCGGGATCTTGATGCCGGCGATGGTGGTGCTCATGGTCGTTATCCTCAAGAAAGCGCCGGGTTGGCGCTGATGAGTCCAGTCTGGTCGCGTGCCCGCGAGGGGACAATCGCCGTGAGGGCGCGATCCTGGCCAATGTGCTGCCACATCGTGCCAACCGGACGAGTCTCTTGAAAACTGTGAAGATCAAATGTGGGAGCGGGCTTGCTCGCGAAAGCGGTGTGTCAGTTAATACATGTGTCGACTGGCCCAACGCTTTCGCGAGCAAGCCCGCTCCCACAGGGGGGTTGCATTTATTCAGTTGAAAAAAAGGTGTCTCTATCCATGGGCAAAACCGTCGCCATCCTGATCTTCCCCGGCGTCCAGTCTCTGGACGTGACCGGCCCTATGGATGTGTTTTGCGAGGCCAACCGTTTTCTGCCGCCGCAGGAGCACTACCAGTTGGAGGTGCTTGGCCTGGACCACGGCAGCATGGCCTGTTCCAACGGTTTGTCCTTGCAGGCCCATCGGCATTTCAGTGAAGCGCTGCAGCCGTATGACTTGCTGTTGATGGCCGGCGGTCCACAGCTGCCGTTCCTGGATTTTGGCCGGGCGTTCGATGACTGGTTACGCCAAGCCAGTGCCAGAGCCAAGCGTTTTGGCTCGATCTGCAACGGTGCGTTCATGCTCGCCCGCGCCGGTTTGCTGGACGGCCGTACCGTCACCACCCATTGGGGCGATGCCGCCGCGCTGACGAGTTTGTGCCCGTTGACCCAAGTAGAAGCCGACCGGCTCTACGTGCAAGACGGCAACCTTTACACCTCCGCCGGGGTCACGGCGGGCATCGACTTGTCGTTGTATTTGCTGGCCCAGGACCACGGCTCGGAAGTGGCCCTCAGCGTGGCCAAACGTCTGGTGGTGTTCACCCAGCGTTCGGGTGGGCAGTCGCAGTTCAGTCCATTCCTGACACCGCATGCCGAATCAACCTCGGCGGTGGCGTTGGTGCAGTTGTATGTGCTGGCGAACCTGACGGGGGATTTGACCATCGCCGACCTGGCCAAGGCGGCGAACATGAGTGCGCGTAATTTCTCCCGGGTGTTCGCCCGAGAAGCGCAAATTACCCCGGCGGAGTTTGTCGAGCGGGCGCGAGTGGATGCGGCGCGGGTGATGCTGGAAAGCGGCAGCGCACCGCTGAAAACGGTGGCCTATCAATGCGGATTCCGCGATGCCCAGCACATGCGTAGCGTGTTCAACCGCCGGCTGGGGGTGACGCCGCAACAATTCAGGCTGAATTTCGCGGCGCCAGTCTGAAGTGCGGCTACAGGTTTATTACGGCGCTCGGGCCGGCAAAAGCTTGAGCGTCCCGCGCGTATTCGCGGTCACTTCGTCATCATTGAAATGCGCCTGCTCATACCCGCCTTCGATGTAGGTCTCGGCCTGATCGGCGTAATGTTTGTCGAACGGCACGCCGCTTTGTCCCACCGGGTTGATGGTCAGTGCGTGGGCGGCGTCGGCGAAGTCGATCAGGCGTCGGGTGGAGGGGCCATAGTTGACCGGCCAGGGGGCCGGGCCGATTTTGGCCGACAGGTTGTTGGGTACTTCGTGGGTGCCGGGGGCGGCGAACGGGCCGACGTTGAAGATTCGGTCCAGCGGTTTCTGTGAGCCCAATGGGTGACCGTGGGTCAGGGTGTGCGCCTTGCCCCATTGCCACTGCGTCGGATCATCGCCCAAGGTCGCCTTGAGGTGCTTGAGGCTGTTGTCCCAGGCGAGCTTGACGGTATCGGCGCGGGTTTTAGTCGTGCCGTTGTTCCACCACGGCGAATCCGGCGATGCCGCCAGGCGTGGCAGGGCGGCATCGACGACGCGGGTGGTGATCAGGGTTTCAAACAGGTTGTCGCCCAGCTTGTCATGCATCGCCGCATACGCCAGGTCGTAGAGGAACTGGTTGAACAGCGTGGCCGTGGTGGAGTCCAGCGGGTAGTCACCTTTCCACGTCGCCAGTTGCTCCACCAGCTTCAATTCGGCTGGATCCTTGACCACCTCACGTAACACCGGCAGCAGTGGCGCCATAAACCGTGGCCCGTAGGCGTTGGTGGTGCCCAGTTGCAAGGCCTGGCTGTTGTTCAGGTCCCACTTCACACTGTTGTCGCTTAATTGCGCGTTCAGCTGTTGGCCGCGATCCGCCAGGTTGTAGTAACCGGGGATCTCCATGCCGGTGGGTGATGCGGGTTGGGCATTGGCCGAGACGATATAGCCTCGCGCCGGGTTTTCTTCCTGGGGGTTGGCGCTGAATGGGTAGAAGCCCAGCTTGTCGGCCTGGGGCGTGCTGCCATCGAGGATAAACCCGGGATTGACCCCGGCCGGGCGGACCGGCAATTGCGCGGCGGCCCACCAGCCGATATCGCCCTTGGCATTGGCCCAGACGATATTCAAACCCGGCGCCTGGACCTTGGCTGCGGCGCTGCGGGCTTTGGCCAGGGTATCGGCGCGGTTGAGCTGGTAGAAACCTTCGAGGATCGGGTCGTCGGTTTCCAGGAAGGCCCACCACATGGCGATAGGTGTCTTTCCGGCATTCTCGCCGAGTACGTCATTGATGATCGGCCCGTGAGGCGATTGGCGCAGGGTGATAATCACCGGGGCCTGGCCCTTGACGGCGATCTGTTGCTCGCTGCTGGTCATGTCGACCCATTGGCCGTGGTACCAGACCTGATTGGGGTTGTCCGGGTTGACCTTCTCGGCGATCAGGTCCACGTCATCGTTCTGGAACATGGTCAGGCTCCAGCCGAAATCCGTGTTGTGCCCCAGGAACGCCACGGGCACCAAGGCGTTGTGATAGCCGTATAGCTCGAAGCCCGGCGCTGACAGCTGCGCTTCGTACCACACCGAGGGCACCGAGAAGCGGATATGCGGGTCACCCGCCAGCAACGGCTTGCCACTTTTGGTGCGCGAGCCGCTGATGGCCCAGGCGTTGCTGCCTTCGTATTGCGGCAGGCCGTTGTCGGCCAGGGCTTGTTCGCTCAACTGAGCGAGGGCACCCAAGTCTTTCCAATCGCCGGCAGCCAGGTTCAACGCGCCCTTGGGTTGCCAGTCGAGGTCGAAGATCTTCAGGTAATCACTGCCCAATTGATCCCGTACGTAGGTCAACAGCGGTTCGGTACGGAACGCGGCGGCAAAGCTGTAGGCGAGATAGCCGGCGACGCTGATGGTGTCCTCGGCGGTAAATGGACGCTTGGGGATGCCCAGTACGTCGAACTCCATGGGTTTGGCGTGGCTGTCCTGATACTGGTTGATCCCGTCCAGATAGGCTTGCAGGGCCTTCCAGGCCGCAGACTCGTGATCCATGTGTTCCACGTAACGCAGGGCACGCTCACGAATGCGCAGGCTGCGAAACAGCTTGTCGGTTTCCAGCAGCTTCGGGCCCAGTACTTCGGCCAGTTCGCCACGGGAAAGCCGGCGCATGATTTCCATCTGGAACAAGCGGTCTTGCGCATGCACGTAGCCCAGGGCGCGGTACAGGTCGGCCTCGTTCTCAGCGCGAATATGCGGTACGCCACGGTCGTCGTAGCGCACGGTGACGGAGCCTTGCAGGTGGGCAAGCTCCACCGTGCCCTGGCGGGTCGGCTGCTTGCTGTACACATACCAGCCGGCGCCGAGGGCGATCAGCACTACCAGAACCGCGAGTACCTGCAAGACGCGCTTCATCAAGATTCCTTAGTAAAAGTGGGCTGCGATCTACAAACCTTCCGGCCACGAACAATAGCAGCCCACCGCGAGGGTGTGGGTCGCATTGACCTCGCGTCCGTTCTCCAGGGCTTGCAGGATCGGTTCGATAAAGCTGTTGCTGGAATTACAGGTCAGCCCTTCGCTGTAGGGCCCGAAATACGCCAGCTTGCCACTGCGGTCCCAGATGCCCACGGCGGGGCTGGCGGGGACGTGTTCGGCGCCGGGCAGGGCGTTGATGACTTTCATCGTGCCGAGGGTGGCGGGCAACTGGCCGTGACTGCCGCTTTTTTGCAGGGAATAAAACTCCACACCCTGGGGCGCGTACTGTTCGACCAGTTCGCTCAGATGCTGTTGATTACCGACATTGCACGGGCATGCCGGGTCCCAGAAGTGCACCAGGCGAATGGGCCCGGGCCCGGCGAGGTCGGGGGGCAGCTTCAGCAGGTCTCCGGAAAACACCGCCGTGTGCTCGCTGAACGCTCGCAGGTAGCGCCCCTGGAACCAGTCATATGCGGCCCACAGTACGCCGGCGCAGATAAGTGCGATCAGGCTGGCGAACAGGGTTGTACGGTAGGGCTGTCGCATTCGGATCAATCCTCGCAGGACGCGTAGCTTGCCATGCTTGCCCTGACAGATGAATATCGCAGGTCGATAAAACCTGTTCAGTGCGATGAGCCTCAGTCTGGAACCTCTTATGCCCGTTACTTTTGACCCTGATCATCTACGCGAAAGCTTGCGGCCCCTGGTGGATGCGCAGCCGCTTTCGGTCGAGGCCCGGGTCTACCAGCGCTTTTATGGCCTGGACCTGCCGGGACGCAAGGCGCCGGTGGGCAGCCGCCTGGGGCGTTTCGACGTCGATGGGTTCGAGGTGGTCGCTCAGGTCTGGTGGCCGCAGCAGCCGGTGGCTACCTTGTTTATGTACCACGGCTTCTACGATCACATGGGGTTGTACCGTCATGTGGTGGAGTGGGCGCTGGACCAAGGCTTCGTGGTGATCGCCTGCGACCTGCCGGGACACGGCCTGTCCAGTGGCGAACGGGCGAGCATCGATGATTTCGCGGTGTACCAGCATGTGGTGCAGGCGCTGTTTGAGCAGGCCAAGGCGTTGCAACTGCCACAACCCTGGCACCTGTTCGGGCAAAGCACGGGTGGGGCGATTGTGGTGGATCACCTGCTCAGTGACGGCGCGGGCAGCCCGGCACAGGGCAAGACGTTCCTGTTATCACCCCTGGTTCGCCCGCGTGCCTGGGGGTGGTCGCAGCTGAGCTATTACCTGCTCAGGCCTTTCGTCAAAGGCATCGCCCGACGCTTCAGCGATAACACCAATGACCCGCAGTTCAAGCCGTTCCTGGAGGCCGACCCCTTGCAGCCGCGCCAACTGCCCACCGCCTGGGTAGGGGCGCTGGCGCGTTGGATCAAGCGCGTCGAAGCCGCACCCCGCAGCACGCGCAGGCCGGTGATTGTGCAGGGTGAGGAAGACATGACGGTGGATTGGCAGCACAACTTGCAGGTGCTGCGAGGGAAGTTCGATCAGCCGGAGATCCTGATGCTGCCTCGGGGCAGGCATCATTTGGCCAATGAGATTCCGGAGATTCGGCAGGAGTACTTCAAGTACCTCACCGAGCACTTGAAATAATCGATCCCTGTAGCCGCTGACGAGGTACGAGGCTGCGATGGGTTGCGAAGCGACCCCCGAGGGCGGTCCTGCGGACACGCATCGCAGCCTCGTACCTCGGCAGCGGCTACAGGCGATCAGGCGATCAGGCGTTCAAGGCGCCAGGCTTGAAGTGCTTTGCCCGACGGCCAGGCCCGCACGGATCGCCGCCAGCGCCGCCTGGTAATACGCCTTGCCCTCCGGCGACTCGGCGAATGTCGCGAACTCTTCCAACTCCGGGTCGGACAAATCCCGATAGACGTACAACAGCGTGTTGTTCAGGTCATTGCCGATCTGCTGCATCAACCGCTCGCGCTGACCATTCAACATGCCTTGGGCCTGACCACCGCCGAGCAGGCCCGGGATCATCTGGCTCAAGCTGTCGGCCGCGACACCGGCAATCGCCAGGCTGACTTCTGCACCGGCTTCACGGGCGGGCAGGGCCTGGGCCAGGTGGCCGATGATCAGGCTGCGGGTAGCGTCGGCTTTCATCTGTGGCAGGCCCTGGGCATTTTTCGCCAACTGATCACGACGGGTCGCCAGCAGCTCGGCGGCAACAATCTTGCGACCAAGGGGCGTCTGGAAAAATGCCAGGGCGGGCGCTGGGTCCGCCAGGTTCTTGCGCAACTGGGATTCAGCGCGCTGATCCATGGCTTTTGGCGCAAAGCGTTTATTGCTGTTGTCCACCAACGCCTGGTACACGGCGGGCGGCAAACTGTTGCGATAGCGTTGCTGGGCAGCACTCAAGGCGTCATTGAAATGCGCGCGTTGTTCTGGCCAACCGGCGACCGTGTACAACTGGTCATGGCTGTCTGCCCAGGCGGGCAAAACGCAGAACATCAGCAAGGAAAAAAACAAACGACGCATATGGACTCCTGTCAGTCGGCCACTATTGTCCGTGTCGGGCGTAGGATTTGTCGAGAAGTCCTATCAGTCACCTGACTAAAGTGTATTCAGACGCTCGGCGGCTCTGTCGGATTCAAAGGCGTATGGATACTATGCGCGCCATGCAAATACCCTACGATCACCCGCTGCTGCTGAGCATCGTCGACGACCTGGCCGTGAAAGGCTGGTCGCAGCAGAACATCTTCCTGCCCGAGGGTCTGACCCTCGAACTGGCGGCTGAGTGCCATAAACGCGCCGCCGAAGGGGAATTGGCACCGGCGGCGGTTGGGCGCGGGCCGTTCCAGGAGATTCGCGAGGGGATTCGGGGCGACCATATTCAGTGGCTGGAGCCCGGCGAGGCTGCAATTTGTGACACCTATCTGAACCTGATGGACAGTCTGCGGCTGGCAATGAACCGTGGTCTGTTCCTGGGCCTGGAGGATTTTGAAAGCCACTTCGCGATGTACCCGCCGGGGGCGTTTTACCTCAAGCACGTCGACCGCTTTCGCGATGATGACCGGCGCATGGTCTCGGCGGTGGTCTACCTGAACGATGCGTGGCTGCCTGAGCACGGTGGCCAGTTGCGTATGTACCTCAAGGACAACGTTGAATACGATGTGGTGCCCACGGGCGGTTGCCTGGTGGTGTTCCTGTCGGGGGAAGTGCCCCACGAAGTCCTGCCCGCCACCCGTGAACGCCTGTCCTTGACGGGCTGGTTTCGCCGACGGGGTAACGAGCCGTTTTAATCATGGAAAAAATTCTGATCAGTCGCTGCCTGCTCGGACACCGAGTGCGCTACGACGGCGGGGCCAGCGGGCCGTTTGATCAACTGGCGGCCTGGCAGGCCCAAGGTCGAGTCATCGCGGTGTGCCCGGAAGTGGCCGGTGGCTTGCCGACGCCACGACCGTCTGCCGAGATTCCGGGCGGGCAGGGGATCGATGTCTGGGAAGGCCGCGCACAGGTGATGACGGCTGCAGGTGAAGATTTCAGCGAAGCCTTCCTCGACGGCGCCCGTCAGGCGTTGGCATTGGTGCAGCGCCACAACATCCGCATTGCTGTGCTCAAGGCCAATAGCCCGTCATGCGGCAACCTGCTGACCTATGACGGCACGTTCAGCGGGGTGAAGGTCAGCGGCGAAGGAGTGACGGCGGCGCTGCTCAAGCGCCACGGGGTGTTGGTGTTCAGTGAACTGGAGCTGCCAGAGGCGGCAACTGCCTTGGCACAACTCTCAAATCCGACCTAGATCAAATGTGGGAGCTGGCTTGCCTGCGATAGCGGCGTGGCAGTCACCACCGTTATCGCAGGCAAGCCAGCTCCCACATTGACCGAGTCGCTTACTGAACCTTCGCCACCGGCTTGCTCGCATCCATTCCAAACCATTTTTCCGACAAGGCCGTCAGCCGGCCATCGGCCTTCACGCGTTGCAACGCCTTGTCCAGGCTGGCCTTGAACGCCGGATTACCCTTCTGGAACGGAATCGCCAGGCTCAAGGTTGGACCGAGCGCCGCCCCTTCCTTCACCGGTAACTGGCTGTCGCGGATCGCATAAGGAATCAGCAAACGATCACTGATGGCCGCATCAATCTGCTGCTCGGCCACGTCCTTGATTGGCTGCTTGGCATCGGGATAACTGCGCAGGTCCACGCCGTTAGCGGTGCGCGCCTGCTCGACAAACTGACTGCCTTGCGCCACGCCCAATGCCTTGCCCTTGAGTGCTTCGAAGCTGGCCAGCGGGCGTTTCTCTTGCTTGCGCACAATCAACTGCGCGTTGGAGTAGCTGTAGGGCTCACTGAAATCGAACCGATCCTGCAGTTCAGGAGTCATAGCGATATGGTTGATCGCCACGTCGTACCTGCCGCTTTCCACACCGGGCAGCAAGTCGGTGCCATCAATGGTGACGAAGGAGGCGCGTACGTCCATCTCCTTGGCCAGCAACTCACCCAGTTCCACTTCAAAGCCTGTGAGTTTGTCGCCTTCCTTGAAGTTGAACGGTGGCGTGTTGGCTTCCAGGGCGATACGCAATTCACCGCGATCAAACACATCGTCGATCAATTCGGCGTAAGCCAAGGGGCTCACAAGGGGAAGCAAAAGTAACAGGCCAGGCAGAAACCGCATGGTCACTCCTAAAGAATTCTAATGAGCGAGATGCCGTTCCGGCCCGCTTTGCTATGGTGTTGAGTGCCGTTGGACAGCAATTTGTCGTGAAGTTGTCATAACCCTACAGATTTCACCGAAAAACTGGAGAAGCGAATGAAAGCCTTTTTGTCTCATGTCACCCTGGCCAGCCTGCTGCTGGGTGCTTCGATGCTGGCAACTGCCGCTGACGGTATCCCCCGCAGCGCTCCGCCGGAAGGTGCCAAAGTATTTATCGTCTCGCCGAAAGACGGCGCTACGGTCGATAAAACCTTCACCGTGAAATTCGGCATGGAAGGCCTGAAGCTGGCGCCGGCCACCGACCAGACCCCAGGCACCGGTCACCACCACCTGTTGATAGACCAGAAAGCACTGCCGGACGCCAGCGTGCCCATCCCGGCCACCGACACCGTGATCCACTACGGCAAGGCCCAGACCGAAACCGAATTGACCCTCTCCCCGGGCAAGCACACCTTGCAACTGGTGGCCGGGGACAAGCTGCACATGCAGTTCAACCCGACTGTAGCGTCGAAAGTCATCACGGTTAACGTCAAGTAAGATTTGTTCAGACGTAAAAAAGGGAGACCCGAGGGTCTCCCTTTTTCGTGGACGCTTGAAACCTTAGAACAACACGCGGCTACGGATAGTGCCGTTGATGTGCTGCAGCTTCTCTTGCGCCAGGTCCGAGTACTCGGCGTCTACGTCGATAACCACGTAGCCGACTTTCTCGTTGGTCTGCAGGAACTGACCGGAAATGTTGATGCCGTTTTCCGCGAAGACCTTGTTGATCTCCATCATCACACCCGGAATGTTCTGGTGGATGTGCAGCAGACGGTGCTTGCCAGGGTGAGCCGGCAGCGCCACTTCCGGGAAGTTGACCGAGGACACCGACGTACCATTGTCGCTGTACTTGACCAGTTTCTCCGACACTTCCAGGCCAATGTTGGCTTGGGCTTCAGCGGTGGAACCGCCGATGTGCGGGGTCAGGATCACGTTGTCCAGGCCACGCAGCGGGCTTTCGAAGATGTCGTCGTTGGAGCGAGGCTCCACCGGGAACACGTCGATGGCGGCGCCGATCAGGTGTTTGTCCTTGATCGCGTTGGCCAGGGCGTCCAACTCGACCACGGTACCGCGAGCGGCGTTGATCAGGATCCCGCCTTTCTTGATGGCGCGGATTTCCTTCTCGCCGATCATCCACTGGGTTTCAGCGGTTTCCGGAACGTGCAGGGTGACGATATCCGACATGCCCAGCAGTTCGGTCAGGCTGGCCACTTGAGTGGCGTTACCCAAAGGCAGCTTGGTCAGGGTGTCGTAGAAGAACACCTGCATGCCCAGGCCTTCGGCCAGGACCGACAATTGCGTGCCGATCGAGCCGTAACCGACGATACCCAGCTTCTTGCCACGGATTTCGAAGGAATTGGCCGCGCTCTTGATCCAGCCGCCACGGTGGCAGGAAGCGTTCTTCTCAGGAATGCCGCGCAACAGCAGGATCGCCTCGGCCAATACCAGTTCGGCTACGGAACGGGTGTTGGAGTACGGTGCGTTGAACACTGCGATGCCGCGCTCGCGCGCTGCATTGAGGTCGACCTGGTTGGTGCCGATGCAGAAACAACCTACAGCGACAAGCTTCTTGGCGTGATCGAAGATTTCTTCGGTCAGCTGAGTGCGGGAGCGAATGCCGATAAAGTGCGCGTCGGCGATCTTTTCCTTGAGCTGGGCTTCCGGCAGAGAACTGGTGATGTACTCAATGCTGGTGTACCCGGCGGCCTTCAGGACGTCGACGGCCGATGGGTGGACGCCTTCCAGAAGAAGGAACTTGATCTTGCTCTTATCGAGAGAAGTCTTGCTCATCTGCGTAAACCTGTATCCCGGAGAAAAATGGCAGGGAATCGAGCAGTTAGTGCCCTGAATCAGTGCACAAGAGCTGACCCGGACGGCAGGAAAGCCGTCACCGCAGAACGCCCTTGGGCTCTGTCCTGCGGGGGCGGTATGCTAGCATACGTGCCCCGCTAAACACCCATTCCTGCGACGTGAAGCGTTCTCAGGATGACCATGAATTGTTCGAGAGTTCTGTCGATGACCCATCCTGCCCTGATTGATGAGCTGAAGACCCTGGTTGAGCCTGGCAAGGTCCTGACCGATGCCGACTCCCTGAATGCTTACGGCAAGGACTGGACCAAGCATTTCGCCCCGGCCCCCGTCGCCATCGTCTTCCCCAAGACCACCGAACAGGTGCAGGCCATAGTCCGTTGGGCTAATGAACACAAGGTGGCGCTGGTGCCGTCCGGTGGTCGTACCGGGTTGTCAGCCGCCGCTGTTGCCGCCAATGGCGAAGTGGTGGTGTCGTTCGACTACATGAACCAGATCCTCGACGTGAACCTCACCGACCGCACCGCCGTGTGCCAGCCGGGCGTGGTCACCAAGCAATTGCAGAACCTGGCCGAAGAAAAGGGCCTGTACTACCCGGTGGACTTCGCCTCGTCCGGCTCCAGCCAGATTGGCGGCAACATCGGCACCAATGCTGGGGGGATCAAGGTGATTCGCTACGGCATGACCCGCAACTGGGTGGCCGGCATGAAAGTGGTCACTGGCAAGGGCGACTTGCTGGAACTGAACAAAGACCTGATCAAGAACGCCACCGGCTACGACCTGCGCCAACTGTTTATCGGCGCCGAAGGCACCCTGGGTTTTGTGGTCGAAGCGACCATGCGCCTGGACCGCGCGCCGAAAAACCTCACCGCGATGGTCCTCGGCACCGCCGACTTTGATTCGATCATGCCGGTGCTGCACGCCTTCCAGAGCAAGCTGGACCTGACCGCTTTCGAGTTCTTCTCCGACAAGGCCCTGGCCAAGGTCCTCGCCCGTGGCGACGTGCCGGCGCCATTTGAATCCGAATGCCCGTTCTACGCGCTGCTGGAATTCGAAGCGACCACTGAAGAAGTGGCCAACCATGCCCTGGAAACCTTTGAGCACTGTGTCGAGCAAGGCTGGGTGCTGGACGGTGTGATGAGCCAGAGCGAAACCCAGCTGCACAACCTGTGGAAGCTGCGTGAGTACATCTCCGAGACTATTTCCCACTGGACCCCGTACAAGAACGACATTTCGGTGACCGTGTCGAAAGTGCCGGCTTTCCTGAAGGAAATCGACGCTATCGTCGGCGAATACTACCCGGACTTCGAAATCGTTTGGTTCGGCCACATCGGTGATGGCAACCTGCACTTGAACATCCTCAAGCCGGATAACTTGTCCAAGGACGAGTTCTTCGCCAAATGTGCCACCGTCAACAAGTGGGTATTCGAAACCGTCGAGAAGTACAACGGTTCGATCTCTGCTGAGCACGGTGTGGGCATGACCAAGCGCGATTACCTGACTTACAGCCGTTCCCCGGTTGAAATTGAATACATGAAGGCAGTGAAGGCGGTGTTCGACCCCAACGGGATCATGAACCCGGGCAAGATCTTCGCTGTTTAACGGTCACGCCAGAGGAGTCGGTCAATGAGCTATCAGCACAAGTATGTCGACGGGACCAACATCCACTTTCCCCTGGGAAAAGTGGTGTGCATTGGGCGCAACTACGCCGAACACGCCAAGGAACTGGACAATCCGGTGCCTACCGAGCCCCTGCTGTTCATCAAGCCGGGCAGCTGTGTGGTGGCGCTGGAAGGTGGTTTCACCATTCCGACCGAACGCGGTTCGGTGCATTACGAAGCGGAAATCGCGGTGCTGATCGGCAAGCCGCTGTCCACCAAGCCCAGCCGTGAAGAAGTGCTGGATGCTATCTCCGGTTTCGCCCCGGCCCTGGATTTGACCCTGCGCGACAAGCAGGCCGAGCTCAAGGCCAAGGGCCTGCCGTGGGAGATCGCCAAGTCCTTCGACGGTGCGGCAGTGATTGCCCCCTTCGTGGTGGGCAGCACCTTCCCGGACCTGACCGACATCGGCATTCGCCTGACCATCAATGGCGAAGTGCGCCAGGACGGTAACAGCGCAATCATGCTCAACCCGATCATCCCGATGATCCAGCACATGGCCGGCTGCTTCTCGTTGCAGGCCGGTGATGTGATCCTGACCGGCACGCCGGTGGGTGTGGGGCCGCTGGATGTCGGTGATGAACTGGTGTTGGAATTGCCGGGTGTGAGCCGCTTCGAAAGCAGCGTTCGCTAACCCGACGCGGTCAATGTGGGAGCGAGCAAGTCGAATCGTCGCACCGCCGCTCCCACATTGTTTTGCGTGTACCTGTAGAGGTCTGTTTGCATTTTTTTCACACGCCATCCGGATAATCGGCCGCCTCCTGCGCGCGGGTTTGTTGATCCTGTGCTATCCCCTATAGCTGACTTTCTGGAAAGCTCTCCCAATGGCCGTGTCCGTTCCCACCTCTAAGCCCGCTCGTCGTTCACGTTTCTTCATGCGCTGGTACTCCTGGCTGTTGCTTGTCGGGGTGATTACCTACGGTGTTTCCTGGCTGATGCATTGGGACGATCGCGGCGTGTTGTGGGTTGAGGAGCATTTCGAAACGCCGACGGAGCGCCAGGAGAGTGTCTGGCTCCCGGATTACCATGCCGTGATTGATGCCAAGCTGCTGCCCGGCATGGAAAAGGACGAAGCCTCGGACCTGACCTACAACCCGCAGACCAAAACCCTGTTCTCGGTCATGGGCAAGAATCCATTCCTGGTGGAGTTGACCCTGCAAGGCGACGTGCTGCGCAAGATGCCGCTGGTGGGCTGGAACAACCCGGAAGGCGTGACAGTGATGGAGAATGGCGTGATGGCCATTGTCGATGAGCGCATGCATACCCTGACCCTGGTCAAGGTTGACGCCAGCACTCAGCAACTGACGTTCGCCGATTTCCCGACCTACGACCTTGGCCCTTCCAAGAACCAGAACAAAGCCTTTGAAGCTGTAGCCTGGGACAAGCGAAACCAGCAGTTGGTGTTGGGCGAAGAGCGTCCGCCGGCCTTGTTCACCTGGAAAAGCGACGGCAGCCAGACGCTGGCCGGCGACAAGCAAAAGCAGCCCAGCGATGAGCTGGACATGCGCAACCTATCGGCACTGAGCATCGACCCGCGCACCGGCCATATGCTGGCGTTGTCGGCCGACTCACACTTGCTGCTGGAGCTGGATGAGAAAGGCCAGCAAGTCAGCTTCATGGTCCTGCTGGGCGGTTTCAACGGCCTGAAAAACACCATTCCTCGAGCGGAAGGGGTGACCATGGACGAGAACGGCACGTTGTATATGGTCAGTGAGCCGAACCTGTTTTATCGCTTCGAGAAGCAGAAACAGTAGACCGATTACGTCAGATAGTTCTCTGTCTGCGGCATCGACCAGACACCAGGGGCGTTTAAGTTTAAATTCATGCGGGTGTGATATTCATTCGCCAGTTTTTACCTTGAGCCTCCATTGATGCGCCGACTTGCCCGTCCCAAACCCGCCTTTTTTATTCTTCTGTTGATCGCCCTGGTTACCGTCGGGGTGGTCGCGCAGCAATTTCGTCTGTTCGAACGTGCCTGGTTCAACTGGCAAGTCTGGCGTCATCCGGCTGATGAGCGTTCCATTGGGCTCGCGGACTATCACGTGGTGTTGGAAGCGCAGGTGATCGATGGTCTGGACGATGACGTCTCGGCCCTGACCTATGATCCAGTGCGTAATAGCCTGTTCACCGTGACCAACAAGAATGCCGAGCTGATCGAGTTGTCCCTGGACGGCAAGCTCCTGCGGCGCATCCCGCTGATCGGGTTTGGCGATGCCGAAGCGGTGGAGTTCATCAGTGAAGACACCTATGTCATCAGTGATGAGCGTGAGCAGCGGCTGATCAAGATCCATCTGGAAGAGGGCACACAGTTCCTCGACATCGCCGATGCCGAACAAATGACCCTCGGCGTACACCTGAGTGGCAACAAAGGCTTTGAAGGCCTGGCCTATGACTCGGTGGGCAAGCGCCTGTTTGTCGCCAAGGAACGGGACCCGATGTTGATCTACGAAGTGCACGGTTTTCCTCACTTCAAGCCAGAAAAAACCTACTCGGTGCACGTCGTCAACAACCCCAAGCGCGATGCCGGGTTGTTTGTCCGCGACCTGTCCAGCCTGCAATACGATGAGCGCAGCGGCCATTTACTGGCACTGTCCGATGAGTCGTTCCTGGTGCTGGAACTGGATATCGACGGTCGTCCCTTGAGCAGTCTGTCCCTGCTCAAGGGTCGCCATGGCCTGAGCAAGCGTGTGCCTCAGGCCGAAGGGATTGCGATGGACAACGATGGCACGTTGTATCTGGTCAGCGAGCCGAACCTGTTCTATGTGTTCAAGAAGCCTTGATCAGAACATCCATTGCACGCCCAATGAGTAACCGGTCTGGCTCCCCTCGGCATGCCCCAGCCGACCGTTCACTTCGGCATACACCCCCAACTGCGGTGTGATTGCCAACTGGCTACCGATCTGCGCCCGACCAAAGCTCTTGTCCACTGAACCCAGCTTGGCAGTACGCGCCTGGCCATCAGCGCGGGCGGTCAGGTCGAGGTCGTCCAGGCGGCCATCCGCCAGTTCCTTGACCCAGGCGATGTCGCCGTAAGGCATCAGGTTCAGGCCATAGGGCAGGGCGACGGCGCCGCGCACGCGCCAGCCGAGGCTGGCTTCCAGGGAGTCGAAGGATTGTTCTTCGTACTCCAGGGCGGTGCGCAGGTTCTGCTTCTCGTGGAACTTATCGATGCGGTAGTGGCTGTAATCCAGCCCGGCAAACGGTCCGCTCTTGATCGCGCCGAAGTCGAAGTCATAGCCGCCCAGCACCCGTGCGCCAAGGGACAGCGCGTCGGTTTCGCCGGTCAGGCGCTGATTAAGCAACACCGGCCCGTCGTTGGCCTGGATCACCAGGTTGCGCTTGGAGTCGAAGCTGCTGTGGCCGACGCTCAGGTCACCGGCCAGCCAGCTTGGGCCACCGTCGTTCAGCAAGGCGTAGACCGCGGCCTGCCAGGTGTCGCTGTCCAGTTTGCCGCGATGTTCCAGCTTGTCGCGGCCGTTGAGGTAGCTGAGGCTGGCACCGATGTTCAGGCTTGGGTTGAGCTGATAGTCACCCAAGGCATGCAGGCCCAGGCGCCGGGCCTCGGGATTGAGGGCGGTGTCGAAGCCGCTGTCCGGGGTGTATTCGCCGTCAACGCCAATCTCGCCATCAAAGCTGCCGACCTCGCGGCTGGCCGCTTGCAGGGTCAGCCAGCGCCGGTCGTGCAGGCGCACCATGGACTGATGTTGACGCTGCAGGTTGTCCTGCATATTGCGTGCAACCGTGCCGCCCGATGCGGTAGAAGCCATCAAGTCCGCGTTGGTGAGTTCCAGCACCAGGCGGCTGAGCAGGCGCGAGTAGTCCCGCAGGCGCTGGTCAATGCGTTCCTGGCCGAAGGCGTCGGTCAGCACGGCCTTGTTGTCTTCCTTGGGGTCGTGCCAGGTGGAGCCGCCGGGGATTTTCGGGTTGTTGGTCTGGGTGTAACCGTCCAGATCCCCCAGCTCCCAATTGGTGGCTTCGACATACAGAATCGGGATGTTCAGCGGCTCGAAGGGCTCGCCGTCGCTGCAGCAGCCGGTGCCCTTGGGGTACTGCGGGTCGAGGCCGGGGTTGGTGAACAGGTTGATGTTCAACTCCTTGGCGATCTGGAACGTGTGTTCGCGCAATGACGCCAGCGCCGGGTTGGCGGTGCTGTTCTGGCCAGCGTGGGCGTACATCATGTCGCCGGTGATCAGGCTGTCGAGGTTGATCATCGCCAGCATGTTGGCCCGCTGGCTGGCACTCAGTGAATTGACGAAGGCCTTGGAGCCGCGCAGGCCTTCTTCTTCAGCGCCAAAGCCGACGATTTGCAGGCCGTTTTCCAGTTGCAGTCCTCCCAGGTTCCTGGCCACTTCCGTCAGCACGCTGGCGCCGGAGCCATTGTCGTCCAGGCCTTGCAGGGTCGGGCGGCCGAAGTAGGTGTCAAAGTGTGCGCCGATCACCACGTACTGCGGTTTGGTGCCGGCGGCGTAGGCGACTACGTTTTGCGAGGCGCGATGGGTGCCGCCGGCTGTCCAGGAAAAATCCTGGCGGCTGATGCTGTAGGCATTGCCCATCTGGCTCTGCATCCAATCGGCAGCGCCGGCGAAATTGGCCGTGCCGCGATAACGGCCGGGGTAGTCGTTGATCAGCTTTTCCAGGGTGGTGTTGGCGTGCTGGCCGTAATCGTAGGCCAGGGTCTGGGTCGACAGCAGGGCACTGGCCACGCTGATAGCGAGCGCTAGAGGCTTGATCACAAGGTCGTCCTTGAGGTGATGGGGATAAGAAAGCCGAGACCGTTTGCACAATGCGCGCCTCATTCCTTGGTCGCGCGCGAATTGGCGCATTGATGGAAGCGCGGGTCGCCTGGCTGTAATTTGTAACGGATTTGATACTAAAGGCGGCAAGGAATGCCGTGATGGAATGCGCAGTTTCGGGCGAGCGTGGGCCTGAGTGCTGCGAAAGGTAGCGTTTCTGTTACATATGCATCGAGTAGAACTCGATCAAATGTGGGAGCTGGCTTGCCTGCGAATGCGGTTGCAATCGCCATCGCGGGCAAGCCCGGCTCCCACATAAAGCAGGGTGCAATTTAAGCCTTGAGGGTTTTCACACCGTCAGCAGTACCCAGCAGCAACACATCCGCAGGACGCGCCGCAAACAAACCATTGGTGACCACGCCAACGATGGCATTGATCTGACGCTCCAACTCCACCGGGTTGGTGATCTGCATGTTGAACACATCGATAATGATGTTGCCGTTGTCGGTCAGCACGCCTTCGCGGTACACCGGGTCACCGCCCAGTTTCACCAGCTCGCGGGCCACATGGCTGCGAGCCATCGGGATCACTTCCACCGGCAGCGGGAACGCCCCAAGGACCGGCACCAGCTTGCTGGCGTCAGCGATGCAGATAAAGGTCTTGGCCACGGCCGCGACGATCTTCTCGCGGGTCAGGGCTGCGCCGCCGCCCTTGATCAGGTTCAGGTGCTCGTCGCTTTCATCGGCGCCGTCGACGTAGAACTCCAGGTCGCTCACGGTGTTGAGCTCATACACCGGAATGCCATGGCCCTTGAGCCGTGCGGCAGTGGCTTCGGAACTGGCCACCGCGCCGTCGAACGCGCCCTTGTGCAGGGCCAGCGCATCGATAAAGCAGTTGGCGGTGGAGCCGGTGCCGACACCGACGATGCTTTTATCGTCGAGTTTAGGAAGGATTAAATCGACGGCGGCCTGGGCCACTGCCTGTTTGAGTTGATCCTGGGTCATGCGGGCTCCGGAACGGGCGGGGAGTAAAGAGGGGCGCGAGTATAACCCAACAAAACCTCTGTTTTCGTGTGGTCGCCCGGCCAAACGCTGGGTTAGACTCCTTGGCCCTGCCCAACCCGCCCAGTGATGCTTTCCGATGCTCGAACAGTACGTCAAAAAGATCCTCACCTCGCGCGTTTATGACGTTGCCGTAGAAACCCCATTGCAGACCGCTCGCCAGCTCTCCGAGCGGCTGGGCAACAAGGTCTGGCTCAAGCGCGAAGACTTGCAGCCGGTGTTCTCCTTCAAGATTCGTGGTGCTTA
Organism: Pseudomonas spelaei; assembly: GCF_009724245.1. Lineage (GTDB taxonomy): Bacteria > Pseudomonadota > Gammaproteobacteria > Pseudomonadales > Pseudomonadaceae > Aquipseudomonas > Aquipseudomonas spelaei. Next base: position 73,681 of record NZ_WNNK01000010.1, read on the forward strand.
TAACAAGCTGACCCAACTGACGGCCGAAGAGCGCGCGCGTGGCGTGGTTACCGCCTCGGCGGGCAACCATGCCCAGGGCCTGGCCCTGGCGGCCAAGGTGCTGGGGGTCAAGGCCACCATCGTGATGCCCAAGACCACCCCGGAAATCAAGGTCGAAGGTGTGCGTTCCCGTGGCGGCAAAGTGGTGCTGCACGGGGACTCTTTCCCTGAAGCGTTGGCGTATTCGCTGAAACTGGTCGATGAAAAAGGCTACGTCTACATTCACCCCTACGATGATCCGCACACCATTGCCGGGCAGGGCACCGTGGCAATGGAGATTCTGCGCCAGCATCCAGGGCCATTGGACGCGATTTTTGTTCCGGTCGGCGGCGGCGGCCTGATTGCCGGCATCGCCGCCTATGTGAAGTACCTGCGCCCGGAGATCAAGATCATCGGCGTCGAGCCGGACGATTCCAACTGCTTGCAAGCGGCCATGGCGGCGGGCGAGCGCGTGGTATTGCCAACGGTGGGTATCTTCGCCGACGGCGTAGCGGTGGCGCAGATCGGCCAGCACACCTTCGACATCTGCAAGGACTATGTGGATGAAGTGATCACCGTCAGCACCGATGAAATCTGCGCGGCGATCAAGGACATCTACGACGATACCCGCTCCATTACCGAGCCGGCCGGTGCCCTCGGTGTGGCCGGGATCAAGAAGTACGTGGAAACCCGTGGCGTCAGCGGGCAGACCCTGGTGGCCATCGACTCCGGGGCCAACGTCAACTTCGATCGCCTGCGCCACGTGGCCGAGCGCGCCGAACTGGGTGAAGGCCGTGAAGCCATTATCGCTGTGACCATCCCTGAGCAGCCAGGCAGCTTCAAGGCCTTCTGCGAGGCGGTGGGCAAGCGCCAGATCACCGAATTCAACTACCGCTACCACTCGGGGCGCGAAGCGCACATTTTCGTCGGCGTGCAGACCCACCCGGAAAACGATCCGCGCAGCGCATTGATCGCCAGCCTGACCACTCAAGGTTTTCCGGTATTGGATTTGACGGAAAATGAACTGGCCAAGCTGCACATCCGTCATATGGTCGGCGGCCATGCGGCGCGGGTCAGTGATGAAGTGGTGTTTCGCTTCGAATTCCCCGAGCGTCCTGGCGCGTTGTTCAACTTTCTCAACAAGTTGGGCGGGCGCTGGAACATCTCGATGTTCCACTACCGCAACCACGGCGCGGCTGACGGTCGCGTGGTGGCCGGGCTACAAGTGCCGGCCGACGAGCGTCACCTGGTACCCGCGGCGCTGGCAGAAATCGGCTATCCGTATTGGGATGAAAGCGATAACCCGGCCTATCAACTGTTCCTCGGTTGAGCGACTACGCTGACTGGGCGGCCTTTAAGGAATCGAGAACATGGAAACGCTGACAACCCTCAAAGTGATCCACATTGCTGCCACGGTATTGCTGCTGCTCAGCGGCCTGGCTCTTGCCGTGCTGGCCTGGCGCAAACGCAGCGCAGGCCCTGCTTATACCGTGCAACGCCCATGGGTGTTTGTCTGGTTGCTGATGGGAATCTGCGTGGTGAGCATGCCGTTCACCGGCTGGTGGCTGGTGCATTTGATCGGCTGGCCGCTGGGGCAGACCTGGATCCTGGGCTCCAGCCTGATCTACACCGTGGCAGCGCTGAGCTGGTTCTGGCTGGTGGCGCGGCTGAATCGCCTGCGGTTGGGCGGCTCGGGGAGTCTGAATTTCACCTTGGTGCTGGCGGTGGTCAGCTTGGTGGGGTTTGTGGCGATTGCGGGGTTGATGGGGGCTAAGCCGGTTTAAGGCTTGGGACCGCGTCGCCTTCATCGCAGGCAAGCCAGCTCCCACCTTTGAATGTATTCACAGATCAAAAGGTGGGAGCTGGCTTGCCTGCGATGGCGTAATCAGCCACGCAGGCTAATCACCGGCCAACCACGCTTCTCGGCCTCCGCCCGCAAATTCGGATCCGGATCCACCGCCACCGGATGCGTCACCTGCTCCAGCAACGGCAAGTCATTCATCGAGTCACTGTAGAAATAGCTGTCTTGCAGGCTATACCCGGTCTCTTCCAGCCACCGATTCAAGCGCGTCACCTTGCCCTCGCGAAAGCATGGAATGTCAGTGCTGCGCCCGGTATAACGGCCATCGGCCATCTCGCATTCCGTGGCAATCAGGGTTTCAACCCCCAGACGCTCGGCAATCGGCGCGGTGACGAATCGGTTGGTGGCGGTGATGATGACCAGCTTGTCACCGGCAGCCCGGTGCTTGGCCAGTAACTCAACGGCCTGGGGCAACATGATCGGCTCGATGCAATCGCGCATGTAGTCACGGTGCCATTCGTCGAGCTGAGCCATCTCGGTGCGGCCGAGGATTTCCAGGCAGAAGTTCAGGTACTCGGCGTTGTCCAGCTTGCCCGCCAGGTAATCCTGGTAGAACTCGTCGTTACGGGCCTTGTAGGCCACCGCGTCGAGAATCCCGCGTTCACACAGGTAATCGCCCCAGGCGTGGTCGCTGTCGCCGCCCAAGAGTGTGTTGTCCAAGTCGAATAAAGCCAGGCGCATTGCAGTTACTCGCTGAAAAGTCTGTAAAAAGGCGTCCAGAATACGGTCTTTTCACAAGAGTGCACATAAGGTAAGCAGCCTCGTTGCCGCTGGAACAACCTTTGTGGAACAATGCGGCGACATGCGTTTGCGAGGTTGTTGCCGTGATCGACCCCGATGGTTTCCGTCCTAATGTCGGGATTATTCTTACGAATGATGCCGGACAGGTGCTATGGGCTCGCCGTATCAACCAAGATGCCTGGCAGTTTCCTCAAGGCGGAATCAACCCCGACGAAACCCCTGAAGATGCCTTGTACCGCGAGTTGAACGAAGAAGTAGGCCTTGAACGCGAAGATGTGCAAATTCTCGCCTGCACCCGAGGCTGGTTGCGCTATCGTTTGCCGCAACGTCTGGTGCGTACCCACAGCCAACCGCTGTGCATCGGCCAGAAACAGAAATGGTTTCTCCTGCGCCTGATCTCCAACGAGCAGCGGGTGCGGATGGATTTGACCGGTAAACCGGAATTCGATGGCTGGCGCTGGGTCAGTTATTGGTATCCGTTGGGCCAGGTGGTGACATTCAAGCGCGAAGTTTATCGTCGCGCTCTTAAAGAGCTTGCCCCGCGCCTTTTATCGCGCGACTGACGACGGAGTTCGACCCCGAGCCATGCTCAATACGCTGCGCAAGATCGTCCAGGAAGTTAACTCCGCCAAGGATCTCAAGGCGGCGTTGGGGATTATTGTGTTGCGCGTCAAGGAAGCCATGGGCAGCCAGGTCTGCTCGGTTTACCTGCTGGACCCCGAGACCAACCGTTTTGTGCTGATGGCGACGGAGGGCTTGAACAAGCGCTCCATCGGCAAGGTCAGCATGGCGCCCAATGAAGGTCTGGTGGGCCTGGTGGGGACGCGTGAAGAACCCCTGAACCTCGAAAATGCCGCCGATCACCCGCGTTATCGCTACTTTGCCGAAACCGGCGAAGAGCGTTACGCCTCGTTCCTCGGTGCACCGATCATTCACCACCGCCGCGTTGTCGGCGTGTTGGTCATCCAGCAGAAAGAGCGCCGCCAGTTCGACGAAGGTGAAGAAGCCTTCCTGGTGACGATGAGCGCGCAATTGGCCGGGGTTATCGCCCACGCCGAGGCAACGGGCTCGATTCGCGGCCTGGGTCGCCAGGGCAAGGGTATCCAGGAAGCCAAGTTTGTCGGCGTACCCGGATCGCCCGGTGCTGCCGTCGGTACGGCGGTGGTCATGCTGCCGGCCGCCGATCTCGATGTGGTGCCGGACAAGACCATCACCGACATCGACGCTGAAATCAAACTGTTCAAGACCGCCCTCGAAGGCGTGCGCAATGACATGCGTACGTTGTCGACCAAGCTGGCCACCCAGCTGCGTCCCGAAGAGCGTGCGCTGTTCGACGTCTACCTGATGATGCTCGACGACGCGTCCCTGGGCAGCGAAGTCAAGGATGTGATCAAGACCGGCCAGTGGGCTCAGGGCGCGTTGCGCCAGGTGGTCACCGATCACGTCAACCGTTTTGAACTGATGGACGACGCCTACCTGCGCGAGCGCGCCTCGGACGTGAAGGACCTCGGTCGCCGTCTGCTGGCTTACCTGCAGGAAGAGCGCTCGACCACGCTGGTCTACCCCGACAACACCATTCTGATCAGTGAAGAACTGACTGCCACCATGCTCGGCGAAGTGCCGGAAGGCAAACTGGTGGGCCTGGTCTCGGTATTGGGCTCCGGCAACTCCCACGTCGCGATCCTGGCCCGGGCCATGGGCATCCCGACGGTGATGGGCCTGGTGGACCTGCCTTATTCCAAGGTCGACGGCATCGAAATGATCGTCGACGGCTACCACGGCGAGGTCTATACCAACCCCAGCGAAGTGCTGCGCAAGCAGTACGCCGAAGTGGTGGAAGAAGAACGCCAGCTGTCCCAGGGCCTCGACGCCCTGCGCGAGTTGCCGTGCGTGACCCTGGATGGCCACCGTGTACCGCTGCTGGTCAACACCGGCCTGCTGGCGGATGTGGCCCGTGCACAACAGCGCGGCGCGGAAGGGGTGGGGCTGTACCGCACCGAAGTGCCGTTCATGATCAACCAGCGTTTTCCGAGTGAGAAGGAGCAGCTGGCGATTTATCGCGAGCAACTGTCCGCCTTCCATCCGTTACCGGTGACCATGCGCAGCCTGGACATTGGCGGCGACAAGTCACTGTCATATTTCCCGATTAAAGAAGACAACCCCTTCCTCGGCTGGCGCGGTATTCGCGTTACCCTCGACCACCCTGAAATTTTCCTCGTCCAGACCCGGGCCATGCTCAAGGCCAGCGAAGGCCTGAACAACCTGCGCATCCTGTTGCCCATGATTTCCGGCACCCACGAGCTGGAAGAAGCCCTGCACCTGATCCACCGGGCCTGGGGCGAAGTGCGCGACGAAGGCGCCGACGTGCCGATGCCGCCGATTGGCGTGATGATCGAGATCCCGGCGGCGGTGTACCAGGCCAAGGAACTGGCGCGGCAGGTGGACTTCCTCTCCGTCGGCTCCAACGACCTGACCCAGTACCTGTTGGCCGTGGACCGCAACAACCCTCGGGTCGCGGACCTTTACGACTACCTCCATCCGGCGGTGCTGCAAGCCTTGCAGAATGTGGTGCGCGATGCCCATGCCGAAGGCAAGCCGGTGAGTATCTGCGGTGAAATGGCCGGTGACCCGGCGGCGGCGGTGCTGTTGATGGCGATGGGCTTTGACAGCCTGTCGATGAACGCCACCAACTTGCCGAAAGTGAAATGGATGCTGCGCCAGATCAACCTGAGCCGGGCCAAGGAGCTGTTGGCGGAGTTGATGACCATCGACAACCCGCAAGTTATCCACAGCTCGCTGCAATTGGCGCTGAAAAACCTTGGGTTGGCGCGGATGATCAATCCGGCTTCTACAAAAAACCTCTGAACCGAGGCGAGGCCATCGCGGGCAAGCCCGGCTCCCACAGGAGAATGCATTCCAAGGTGGGAGCCGGGCTTGCCCGCGATGGCGTCAGCCCAGGCAACACTAAATCCTCAGTTCAACCTCTCCAAGCTGCCCGCCATACGGCCCAAAGCTGCGCTCAACGATATGTCGTGTGCCATCCGCATTCACAATCAACGCCGTACTCGCTCGCGTTCCGTAACTGGGACTGGCAATAAACACACTCGACAGCAAGCTCTCGGTCGCCAAGCCCACACCGGTGTCCGGCAGGTCTGCAAACGGTGCGGTCTGCGGGTCGCTCAGAATTCCCAGCAACGCTTCAGGCTGCGGATCTTCCAGCACTTCAGCCAGCGCCGCCTTGGCCTTCAGCAGCTTCGGCCACGGTGTATCCAGCCCGGCATTGGATAACCCATAAAGCCCAGCCTTCAATCGAGTGGGGTCAGTGTCATTGGCGTTGTAATGCCATAACTCATCCCGCGTCCCAACCAACAGGTTAAACCCGGCATATTCAATCGACCTGCCGTTAACGTCGGCCAAATAGTCGTCAATTGGCAGCGATCCGCTGAGAAAGCGCGCCACCAGCTCTCCCCGGGACTTGCGTGCCGGCGGCTGGTGCGGGTCACGAATATTGGTCAGCGCCGCAAAGCGCCCGTCCGCGCCAACCCCTAGCCAGGTGCCACCCGCTTCCTGGTCGCGTCCGGCATACACGTGGGGTATATCCGGCCATTGGGCCAACGGCAGGCTGGGTCGGGCATAGAATTCATCACGGTTGGCCGCGACGATCAGCGGTTGGGTGTGGCCAGGCCGCCAGGCAAAAACAATCAGGCACATAAGGTGATCCCTTTGTGTTTTTCACCACTCTACCCACAGAACTGCCGGCTATCCATCGTATCCAGTTGGGCCACGTGCCTTCCTTCCGTTAACATGCCGGTCTGATTTTGGGAGCGCCCATGGAATTTCTGCTGTATTTGCTGTTGGGCGCCTGTGCGGGCACCCTCGCCGGGTTATTCGGCGTGGGCGGCGGGATCATTATTGTTCCGGTGCTGGTATTCAGTTTCACCTTGCAGGGGTTCGATCCCTCGGTGCTGACACACCTGGCGGTCGGCACGTCCCTGGCGTCCATCATCTTCACGTCGATTAATGCGGTACGCGAGCATCACCGACGCGGTGCGGTGCGTTGGCCGATTTTTGTGTGGATGGCGGTGGGGATTCTGCTGGGAGCGGGCCTTGGGGCGCTGACAGCGGAGGCGATTTCCGGGCCGCACTTGCAGAAGATCATCGGTGTATTTGCCCTTGTGATTGCTCTGCAAATGACCCTGGAGCTTAAACCCAAGGCCAGTCGAACGGTGCCGGGCAAGTTCGGTCTGACCCTGGCGGGCGGCGTGATTGGCTGGTCTTCGGCGATTTTCGGCACTGGCGGCGGCTCGCTGACCGTGCCATTTTTGACCTGGCGTAGCGTGCCGATGCAGCAGGCGGTGGCGACCTCGTCGGCCTGCGGCTTGCCGATCGCCCTGGCCAGTGCATTAAGTTTCATGATTTTGGGCTGGCATGAGCCGCTGCTGCCCGCTCATAGTCTCGGCTTTGTGTATTTGCCGGCGCTGCTGGGCATTGCCCTGACCAGCATGGTAGCGGCCCGCTTTGGCGCGCGTCTGGCGCATCGGTTGTCGCCGCGTCTGCTCAAGCGATTGTTCGCCGGTTTGCTGTTTTGCGTGGGTTTGAACTTCTTGTTGTAAAAAAAGTGGCTGTAACGAAGGCTTAATCGCGCACCGGCATGGTCCGGAGCGTCATGACTAAATGATTTAACGAGGAGTCGCAATGCTGCCTTACCCGCAGATCGACCCGGTGGCCCTGGCCATCGGTCCGCTGAAAATCCACTGGTACGGGTTGATGTACCTGATCGGTATCGGCGGTGCCTGGCTGCTGGCTTCCCGGCGCCTGAACCGTTTCGACCCGACCTGGACCAAGGAGAAGCTCTCCGACATGGTGTTCTGGATGTCGATGGGGGTCATCGTCGGCGGACGACTGGGGTATGTGCTGTTCTACGACCTGAGTGCGTACATTGCCAACCCGACCTTGATCTTCGAGGTGTGGAAGGGCGGTATGGCGTTCCACGGTGGGTTTATCGGCGTGATGATCGCCGCCTGGTGGTTTGGCCGGCGTAATGGCAAGTCGTTCTTCCAGCTGATGGACTTTGTCGCACCGTTCGTGCCGATCGGCCTGGGTGCCGGGCGCATTGGCAACTTCATCAACGCCGAGTTGTGGGGCAAGCCGACTGACGTGCCGTGGGCCATGGTGTTCCCGCCGTTCAGCGACCCGGCGCAACTGCCGCGCCACCCGTCGCAGCTGTACCAGTTCGCGCTGGAAGGCGTGGCACTGTTCCTGATCCTCTACATCTTTTCGCGTAAACCGCGCCCTACCATGGCGGTATCGGGCATGTTCGCGTTGTTCTACGGGATCTTCCGCTTTGTCGTCGAGTTCGTGCGGGTGCCGGATGCACAGCTGGGCTACCTGGCGTGGGGCTGGGTGACCATGGGTCAGATTCTCAGCCTGCCGATGATCCTCGCCGGCCTGGGTATGCTGTGGTGGGCTTACAATCGCCCGCAACCGATCAAGAACACCGCGCTTTAAATTCGAACGCCGAGGCTCAAGGGCCTCGGCTTCAACGATACAGGTACTGTCATGAAGCAATATCTCGACCTGGTTTCCCACGTCATCAAGAACGGCACCAAACAGGCCAACCGCACTGGCGTGAACACCATCAGCTTTCCCGGTGCGATGTTGCGCTTTGACCTGCAGGAAGGGTTCCCGGCGATCACCACCCGCAAGATGGCCTTCAAGTCGGCTATCGGCGAGATGTGCGGCTTCCTGCGTGGCGTGAACAACGCTGCCGAATTCCGCGCCCTGGGCTGCAAGGTCTGGGACCAGAACGCCAACGAAAACGCCCAGTGGCTGGCCAACCCGTTCCGCCAGGGCGACGACGACCTTGGCGAGATCTACGGTGTGCAATGGCGCAAATGGCCGGCGTACAAGCAGATCCCGCTGAGCAATCAGGCGGCGATCGAACAAACACTGGCTCAGGGTTACCGTCAAATCGCTGAAGGCGAAGAAAATGGTCAGGCCTACGTGGTGCTGTACAAGGCCATCGACCAGATTCGCCAGTGCGTCGACACCATCATCAAGGACCCGGGCAGCCGCCGTATCCTGTTCCACGGCTGGAACTGCGCCCAGCTTGATGAAATGGCCCTGCCGCCGTGCCACCTGCTGTACCAGTTCCACCCGAATGTCGAGACCCGGGAAATCTCCCTGACCCTCTACATCCGTTCCAACGACCTGGGCCTGGGCACGCCGTTCAACCTGACCGAAGGCGCTGCGTTGCTGAGCCTGATCGGCCGCCTGACCGGCTACACGCCGCGCTGGTTTACCTATTTCATCGGTGATGCCCACGTCTACGAGAACCACCTGGACATGCTCAATGAGCAGCTCAAGCGTGAACCGCTCGCTGCGCCGAAGCTGGTGATCAGTGATCGCGTGCCGGAGTTTGCCAAGACCGGTGTGTACCAGCCTGAGTGGCTAGAGTTGATCGAGCCGAGCGATTTCTCGCTGGAAGGTTACGAGCACCATGCGCCGATGACGGCGCCAATGGCGGTGTAACCCGACACACCGCCATCGCAGGCAAGCCAGCTCCCACATTTGGAATGCATTCCCCTGTGGGAGCTGGCTTGCCTGCGATGGCGTCAGTTCAGGCGCCGCATTCCTCAATGCCCGTGACTTCTACCCACATGGGAATGCTCAGCTTCACTCGCCGTCACGCCTCCGCTGACTTCCAGCCGCTGCAAAATCCCGCACTGATCGGCCTCTGGCCCTGCGCCACAGCGCTGGCGCAGCACGAGCAGTTGTTCCTGCAACGCCATCAGTCCATCAATCCGCGCCTTGACGTGGTGGATGTGTTCATCGATCAACGCATTGACGCTTTCGCACTGGTCCTGGGGGCTGTCGCGCAAACCCAGCAGGCTGCGGATTTCTTCCAGGGTCATGTCCAGGCTGCGGCAGTTGCGGATGAAGGTCAGCCGCTCGGTGTGGGCCTGGGTGTACAGGCGATAGTTGCCGTCACTGCGCGCAGGTGGTGGCAGCAGGCCTTCTTTCTCGTAATAACGGATGGTTTCCACTTGGCAATCCGTCAATTTTGCCAATTCGCCGATCTTCATCGCAGCAATCTCCAAAAGGGTGCTTGACCCTATAGTGGCTACAGGGTCTTTACTTGGCAACAGGCACCTTTACGGACGCGACCAATGAGCGATTCCATTCACACCCCAAACAAGGCCCATGCTGGCCACGATCACGATCACGATCACGATCACGATCACGATCACGATCACGATCACGATCACGATCACGATCACGGCCATACGCATGACCACAGTCATGCCCATGATCACGGCCCAAAGCTCAAGCCCGTGCAAAAGCACGACCATGCCAGCCATGGCGGTTCCTGCTGCTCCAGCGATGCTGCGCCTGCGCTGGTGAAGCTGACCGAGGCACCGACAGCGGGCTCGCGGCTGAGCACCTTCCGTATCGAAGCCATGGACTGCCCCACCGAGCAAACCCTGATCCAGAACAAGCTGGGCAAGCTCGCCGGCGTGCAGCAACTGGAATTCAACTTGATCAACCGTATCCTCGGCGTGACCCATGATCTGCCGAGCACTGCGCCGATCATTGAGGCCATCAAATCCATCGGCATGCAGGCCGACCCTATCGAAGAGGGTGTGGCCCCGGCCGCGCCGCCCGCGAAGAAGCACTGGTGGCCGCTGGCCCTGTCCGGCATTGGCGCCCTGGGTGCCGAAGTGCTGCACTTCACCAGCACCGCCCCTACGTGGGTGATTGCGTTGGTGGCGCTGGTGTCGATCTTCAGCGGCGGCCTCACCACGTACAAGAAGGGCTGGATTGCCCTGAAAAACCTTAACCTGAACATCAATGCCCTGATGAGCATCGCCGTGACCGGCGCGATCCTTATCGGCCAGTGGCCTGAAGCGGCGATGGTGATGTTCCTGTTTACCGTCGCTGAGCTGATCGAGGCCAAATCCCTCGACCGTGCACGTAACGCCATCAGCGGCCTGATGCAGATGACGCCGGAACAGGCCACGGTACGCCAGGCCGACGGAAGCTGGGCTGAACAGGACGCCAAAACCATCGAACTGGGTGCCATCGTGCGGGTTCGACCCGGCGAGCGCATTGGCCTGGACGGTGAAGTCACCGCCGGCCAGTCCACCATCGACCAGGCGCCGATTACCGGTGAAAGCCTGCCGATCGAAAAGACTGTGGGCGATAAAGTCTTCGCCGGGACCATCAACCAGGCCGGCTCCCTGGAGTACAAAGTTACGGCGGCGGCCAACAACTCCACCCTGGCGCGGATCATCCACGCCGTGGAGCAGGCTCAGGGTTCGCGAGCGCCGACCCAGCGGTTTGTCGACAGCTTCTCCAAAATCTACACCCCGGCGGTATTTCTCTTCGCCTTGGGCGTGGCGCTGATCCCGCCGCTGTTCATGGCAGGCGCCTGGTTTGACTGGATCTACCGTGCGCTGGTGTTGCTGGTGGTTGCTTGCCCGTGCGCGCTGGTGATTTCCACCCCGGTGACCATCGTCAGCGGCCTGGCCGCCGCCGCTCGCAAAGGCATCCTGATCAAGGGCGGTGTGTACCTGGAGGGCGGTTACAAGCTCGACTACCTGGCCTTGGACAAGACCGGCACCATCACCCACGGCAAACCGGTGCAAACCGATTACCTGGCGCTGTTCCCCAACGTTGAAGACACGGCACCCGCCCTGGCTGCGAGCCTGGCGGCGCGTTCCGATCACCCGGTGTCCCTGGCCATTGCGAATGCGGCTGTGGATAAGAAATTGCCGGTGCACACTGTGGATAACTTCGAGGCCCTGACCGGTCGCGGTGTGCGTGGCGAAATCAACGGCCAAACCTACTATCTGGGCAACCACCGCTTGGTGGAAGAGCTGAACCTGTGCTCCCCAGCGCTGGAAGAAAAGCTCTTTGCCCTGGAAAAACAAGGCAAGTCCGTGGTCCTGCTGCTGGACAAGTCCGGCCCGATGGCACTGTTCGCCGTAGCGGACACCGTTAAAGACAGCAGCCGCGAAGCGATCCAGCAGTTGCATGAGCTAGGCATCAAGACCCTGATGCTCACCGGTGACAACACCCACACCGCCCAGGCGATTGCGGCCCAGGTCGGCATTGATCAGGCCCAGGGTGACCTGTTGCCTACCGACAAACTGCAAGCCATCGAAACCCTCTATGGCAAGGGCCACCGCGTCGGCATGGTCGGTGACGGTATCAACGACGCCCCGGCCCTGGCTCGTGCCGAGATCGGTTTTGCCATGGCGGCAGCCGGTACCGACACCGCCATCGAGACCGCCGACGTGGCGCTGATGGACGATGACCTGCGCAAGATTCCAGCATTCATTCGGTTGTCGCGGCAAACGTCGAGTATCCTCAAGCAGAACATCGCCCTGGCGCTGGTGATCAAGGCGATCTTCCTTGCCGTCACCTTCCTGGGCATGGCCACCATGTGGATGGCGGTGTTCGCCGACATGGGCGTGAGCCTGCTGGTGGTCTTCAATGGTCTGCGCCTGTTGCGCAAATAGTCGATGAGAGGGTGGTGTGCTGAGTGCCGAGCTGAAGGCGTTTTACATGGTCGCCCGTCTGGGCAGCATCACCCAGGCGGCGAAAAAACTCGGCCTGAGCCAACCGACGGTGACCACCCAGATTCGTCACCTGGAAAGCCAATACTCGGTTGAGCTGTTCTACCGAGGCGGCCGCCGCCTCACCGTCAGCGACGAAGGCGCGCGGTTGCTGCCGATGGTCAAGGCACTGTTGCAGCAGGAAAGCGATATCGAGTTTTTCCTGCGCAACAGTGGCCAGGTCCAGGGCGCGCTGAGAATTGCGGCGACAGCGCCGTATTACATCCTCGACCTGGTCAAAACCTTCCGCGAACGGCTGCCCCATGTTGAAGTGTCGGTGGAAATCGGCAATTCCCAGCAGGTGCTGGAAGCGCTGGATGAATACCGGGTCGATGTCGCCGCTTCGTCGCAACTGCTGGAGGATCCGCGCCTGATTCGCCGTGTGTTGGGCATGGACCCACTGGTACTGGCGGTGCATCGCAATCATCCGCTGGCGTCGCTCGACCATGTGTCGTTGAGCGCCCTCGCCGGGCACACCTTGCTGATGCGCGAGCCGGGCTCCACCACACGCCGGTTGACCGAAGAAATGCTGCAGGGCGCAGGCGTGAGCTACGGGCCGCTGCTGGAGATTGGCAGTCGGGAGTCGATCCGGGAGGCGGTGTTGCGCAATATCGGCATCAGCATCATTGCCCGCCAGGAAGTGCCTCATGACCCGCAGTTGCGAGTGCTGAGCATCGAGAATGCACCGCAGATTCCTGAGTACTTGTACTGCCTCAAAGAGCGCAAAGGCGCGCGGTTGCCGGCGGCGTTTCTGGGGTTGGCGCAGGAAATGTCGCCGCTCTGAAGGTTTATGGTGATCTTGATATTGCTATCGCAGGCAAGCCAGCTCCCACAGTTGGAAGGCGTTCCTCTGGGAGCACTCGGTCAATTGTGGGAGCCGGGCTTGCCCGCGATGGCGTCGGTTCGGGCAACACATTCATTACGTCCTACACAAAACCACCAATACCACTATCGCCCAGTTTTGCCTCCCTGCCACACAAGGGACGCATTCACTCCCTAGGATGGACTTCATCAGTTCGATGAGGTGCCTCCATGAACACAGCCCTGACCAACCCCGGCGCGCCAATGAAAGTGCGCGGCGTGCAGAAACGCTTCGGCGCGTTTACCGCCCTGGACAACGTATCCCTTGACGTCGCCGCTGGCGAACTGGTGTGCCTGCTGGGCCCGTCGGGCTGCGGCAAGACCACCTTGCTGCGTTGCATTGCCGGCCTGGAGCGTCAGGACAGCGGCGAGTTGTACCTGGGTGATCGCGACGTTTCCCTGCTGGCACCTCAGGCTCGGGACTACGGCATTCTGTTCCAGTCCTACGCTTTGTTTCCCAACCTCACGGTCGAAGCCAACATCGGCTACGGCCTGACCGGCAGCGGCCGCGATGAAGTGCGCAAGCGCGTCGGGCAGATGCTGGAGCTGGTCGGCCTGCTCGGCAGCGAAAAAAAATACCCCGGCCAACTGTCCGGCGGCCAACAACAGCGAGTCGCGCTGGCCCGCGCCTTGGCGCCGGCACCGTCACTGTTGCTGCTGGATGAGCCGATGTCCGCCCTTGATGCCCGCGTCCGCGAGCACCTGTGCACCGAACTGCGCCAACTGCAGCGGCGCTTGGGCATCACCACCTTGATGGTGACCCACAACCAGGACGAGGCCATGCTGATGGCCGACCGTATTGCCGTGATGAACAACGGCAAGGTCGAGCAGTACGCCACGCCCCAGGAAATCTACGACCGCCCGGCCACGCCGTTCGTGGCCGAGTTTGTGGGCCAGGGCAACTGGCTGCCGTTCAGCCGCAACAGTGACAGCCACGCCCAGGTCGGCGGGATGAACATGCGCCTGGCCGACAATGCCAACAAGGCCGCCTCAGGCCGCTTGTTCTGCCGCCCGGAAGCCATCAGCGTCAACCCGGTGGTGCATGAAGAAAACCTGTTCCCGGCCAAGGTCCGCGAAATCACTTTCCTCGGCAACCGCTGCCGCATGAGTTTTGAGCTGGATCAATTGCCCGGCCATCCGCTACTGGCGGAACTGGCGCCGGAGGCCATGCCACGCCTGGGCGCCCAGGACATCTGGGTCGCGCTGCCGCCCCGCAGCCTACAGGTGTTTGCCTGAGATGCCTGCCGACATGACGCTGCCGATACCCGATAACGTGGCTCGCCAGGTTTCTCGTGCCGAACTCGGCGACCGTATTTTCGTGGTGGGCGGCAAGCTGGTGTGGCTGCTTCTGCTGGGCATCGCCGTATTGCTGCCACTGCTGGCGATCTTCTGGCGCGGCTTCAGCAGCGAAGACGGGCAGGGCGGTGGCCTGGTCGCTGCAAAAGAACTGGTGACCAGCGACAACTTCCACTGGTTGCTGGGCAATAGCCTGAAGGTTTCCCTCAGCGTTGCCGCCATCGTCGTACCGCTGGCCTACCTGTTTGCCTATGCGCTGCAACGCACGCTGATTCCTGGCAAGGCCATCTGGCGCGGCATGTCGTTGCTGCCGTTGATGGCGCCTTCGATGCTGCCGGGGATCGCGCTGGTCTATCTGTTCGGCAACCAGGGCATGCTGCGTGGCTTGCTGTCAGACAACATCTACGGCTTCTGGGGCATCGTCCTCGGTGAAGTGATCTACACCTTCCCCCATGCGCTGATGATCCTGCTGTCGGCATTGTCCCTGGCGGATGCGCGGTTGTTTGATGCGGCGTCGAGCATGGGCGCAAGCCCGGCCCGGGCGTTTCGCAGCATCACCTGGCCGGCGACGCGCCAGGCAGTATTCGCCGCGTTTTGCCTGGTGTTCACCCTGACCATCACCGACTTCGGCGTGCCCGTGGTGGTGGGTGGCGATTACCAAGTGTTGGCCCTGGAAGCCTACAAGGCGGTAGTCGGCCAACAACAATTCGGTCGAGGCGCCTTGATCGGCATGGTCTTGTTGCTGCCAGCGTTGTTCAGTTTTGGTGTGGATGCCTGGCTGCGTCGTCGTCACGGCGACTCCATGAGCGGCCGCGCCCAAGTCTTCCAACCCGCGCCATCGCGGCTGCGCGATGGTTGCTACCTGGCCATCGTGCTGCTGATCTGCGCGGTGCTGTTGCTGGTGTTCGGCATGGCCGTTTATTCGTCGGTGGTGAAGTTCTGGCCTTACAACCTGTCGCTGTCGCTGAACCACTATCAGTTCAACGACACGGCGGGCGGCGGCTGGCTGGCCTATCGCAACAGCCTGACCATGGCGTTGTGCACGGCGTTGATCGGCAGTGTGCTGATCTTCACCGGCGCCTACCTGATGGAAAAAACCAAGGGCCAGCGCGGCCTGAACCTGGCGCTGCGCATGCTCAGCTTCGTACCGATGGCGGTGCCGGGGTTGGTGCTGGGCCTGGGCTACGTGTTCTTTTTCAATCTCAACGGCAACCCGCTGCATGTGTTGTACGGAACCATGACGCTGCTGGTGGTGTGCACCATTGCGCACTATTTGACCACCGCACAGATGACTGCCACCACGGCCCTGCGCCAACTGGACGCTGAGTTTGAAGCTGCTGCGCTGTCTCTCAAGGCGCCGCTGTACCGCCACTATCTGCGGGTCACCGTGCCGATCTGCCTGCCGGCGTTGCTGGACATCGTGCGCTACCTGTTCGTCTCGGCCATGACCACCGTTTCGGCAGCGATCTTCCTCTACAGCCCCGACACCATCCTTGCCGCTGTCGCCGTGTTGAACATGGACGATGCCGGCAACGTCGGCGGCGCAGCAGCCATGTCCACCCTGATTCTGTTTACCTCGGCGGGCGTGTCCCTGCTGCTGGCCTGGGCTTCACGCGGTTTGTTGCGTCGCTCTCAAGCCTGGCGCACCACCGCCCCCGGCCAATAAATCTGCCCCACAACCATAAAGGAACCGCACCATGTTCAAGCCCCTGGCGTTAGCCGCTGCTGTGCTCACTGCGTTCAGCCTGAATGCCTTTGCCGCGAAAACCGAGTTGACCGTGTACACGGCCCTCGAAGCCGAGCAGTTGAAGACTTACAAACAAGCCTTCGAAAAGGCTAACCCGGACGTGGAAATCAAATGGGTGCGCGATTCCACCGGGATCATCACCGCCAAACTGCTGGCCGAGAAAGCTCGCCCGCAAGCGGATGCTGTCTGGGGCCTGGCCGCTTCCAGCCTGGCGATCCTCGACCAGCAAGGCATGCTGCAAAGCTACGCGCCGAAAGACCTGGACAAGATCGGCGCGAACTACCGTGACGTTGCCAACCCGCCCGCCTGGGTCGGCATGGACGTCTGGGCCGCGACCATTTGCTTCAACACCGTCGAGGCCGAAAAGCAGGGCCTGACCAAGCCGGGGAGCTGGCAAGACCTGACCAAGCCTGAATACAAGGGCAAGATCGTCATGCCGAACCCGGCGTCGTCCGGCACCGGTTTCCTGGACGTCAGCGCCTGGTTGCAGACCTTCGGCGAGAAGCAGGGCTGGCAGTACATGGACGAATTGCACCAGAACATCGGCCAGTACGTTCACTCCGGTTCCAAGCCGTGCAAGCTGGCGGCATCGGGCGAGTTCCCGATCGGTATTTCCTTTGAATACCCGGCGGTACAGCTCAAGCGCCAGGGCGCGCCGCTGGACATCGTGTTGCCGAAAGAAGGCCTGGGCTGGGAAATCGAAGCCACGGCTGTGATCAAAGGCACCGCCCATGAGGATGCAGCGAAGAAACTCGCCGACTTCTCCGCCAGCCCTGCCGCGATGGAGCTCTACAAGGAAAATTTTGCGGTCCTGGCACAGCCGGGCATTGCCAAGCCACAGACCGAATTGCCGGCTGACTATGAGCAACGGCTGATCAAGAACGACTTCGCCTGGGCCTCGAAAAACCGCGACAGCATCCTGACGGAATGGCGCAAACGCTATGACGGCAAGTCGGAGAAGGTAGCCGGTCAGTAAGGTTTTCGTTTGGGCTGATGGCCTCATCGCGGGCAAGTCGAATCGTCGCACCGCCGTCTCCCACATTGGAATGCATTCCCCTGTGGGAGCTGGCTTGCCTGCGATAGCGGTCTCTAATTCAGGACATCACTTCATGACACAACTGCTGATCATCGGCGCCGGCATCCTCGGCCTGTCCCATGCCTACGCCGCCGCCAAACGTGGTCTCAAGGTCAAGGTATTCGAACGCAGCGCCACGCCGTTGGGCGCCTCGGTGCGCAACTTCGGCCAGGCGCTGGTCACCGGCCAGCCGCCCGGAGCCATGCTCGACCTGGCCCGCGAAAGTCGCGACATCTGGGCTCAATGGGCGCAGCTTTCGGGCCTGCAGCTCAAGCGCAACGGTTCCTATCTGTTCGCCCGTAACGAAGCAGAAGAGCACCTGCTGGAGGCCTTTTGCGCGGGACGTGCGCAGGAGCACGACTATCGCGTCGAGCTGCTCCAGGGCACGGCAATGAACGACCTGTACGGCGGCCAATTCCGCCATCACCGTGCTGCACTCCACGGCCTGGACGATCAACAGGTGTATTCCCGCGAGGCCATCCCCGCGCTGATCAACTACCTGTGTCGCGAGCTCAAGGTGGAGTTTCATTTCTCCACCCTGGTGCGTGACATCGAGCCCGGCCAGTTGCACAGCACCGCCGGGACCTTTCGCGGCGAGCAGATCATTGTCTGCTCCGGCCACGACTACCAGACGTTACTGGCCGAGCAGATCGCCGAGCTCAATCCGCAAATCTGCCGGCTGCAGATGCTGCGCGCCAGGCCGCAGGTGAATTTGAACCTGCAACACGCGTTGTTGACCGGCCTCAGTTGCGTGCATTACGGCGCCTTTGCCGACTTGCCGGAAGCGGCACCGGTACAGGCACAAATCCTGCGGGACGCCCCGCACCTGCACGAAAACGGCATCCACCTGCTGATCAGCCCCACGCCTTATGGCGAGTTGATCATCGGCGATTCCCACCATTACGGCAGCGATCCCTCCCCATTCAACGCCGAGCAGGTCGACGACTGGATGATTGAGTTGGCCGAGCAGACGTTGGGTTGCAAGATTCAAGTCACGGAGCGTTGGCAGGGTGTGTACGGCTCCCGTGGGCCAGGGCCGTTTTCCTTCCTGCGGGTTGCGCCGGGGGTGAGTGTCGCTTTGATGCACACGGGCGTGGGCATGAGCGTCGGGCCGGCGATGGCCGAGAGCAATATCGCGCAACTGTTGGGGGAGCAGTGATGAGCATTGAACAGGTTATCGCCGAGGTGTTCGGCTTGTACGAACAGCATGGCGCCGCCGATTACATCGGCGAACCGGTGTCGCAGATCGAGCACATGTCCCAGGCTGCGCAGTTGGCCATGGCGGAAGGTTTCGATGATGAAGTGGTGCTGGCGGCGTTCTTCCACGACATCGGGCATATCTGCGGCCAGGGCGGTGAGAACATGGGCGGCTACGGTGTGGTCAGCCATGAACGGCTCGGGGCGGACTACCTGCGCCGGGCGGGTTTTAGCGAGCGGATGGCAACACTGGTGGAGTACCACGTCCAGGCCAAGCGTTACCTGACGTTCAGCCAGCCGGATTATTACTCACGCTTGAGCGAGGCCAGCCGTCGTACCCTGGGTTATCAAGGTGGGGTGATGAGTGCAGAAGAGGCGCGGGCCTTCGAGCAGGATCCGTTGTGCTCCGTCAGTTTGCGCATGCGCCATTGGGATGAGCAGGCCAAGGAAATGCACGTGCCGGTACTCGACCTTGATGTCTTGAAGGCCAAGGCCCGGCAGTTATTGGCGGCTTAGGTCTCGTCCAGGCGCAAGGCCAGGGCTTCGATCTGCTCTTGGCGTTCGGCCTGGCTCAGTTTCGGGTGCGGATTAAGGGACGACCATTGCGGATGGGCCCGTGCCTTGTTCAGCGCTTCCGGCAACTTGCCTTCGCGCCAGGTCTTGTCCTGGGGCGTGTCGACCTTGATGCTGTGCATGGCCGCGTGCCCGCGCAGGTTCAGGGCCTTGAGCAGTTGGCGTTGGCGCAGGGCCAGCAGGCGCAACACGCTGTCGTCGACGGTCAGTTCACGCTGGCCTTTGATCTTGCCCAACAAACGGCTGCCATAGCTGCGGGCAGTTTGCAGGGCACCCCCGGCGATGGCACCGGCCAGGGCCGCTGCGCCCAAGGTCAGGCCGCCCACCAACAAGTCGACACCAGCACCTGCCGCTGCGCCCGCCGCAATCCCACTGCCAACCCGCACGCCCAATTGCTTGAGGGTTTCCGGGTTGAACAAGTCATCACCCCAGCGGCCGTCCAACAGCGGCAAATCGCTGGCGGCGGCGTCTTGCGGGCGGAAGCCGAATAGCTTGAGCAGGGCTTCCACGCAACGTTGCTCCCGCTGACGCACGGCCTTGCGCAGTTCGCTGACGGCTTGCTGTTCGATCTCAGCTTCGCTGACCACGCTGCGCCGGCAAGCGGCGCAGTCCACCAGCAACTCTGCAATCAGGCGTGCGGCGCTTTGCTGACGGGCCTGGCGTTGGGCTTCCTGGTCGAGGATCAGCCGTTCCAGTTGTCCACGGGAGTTTTCCAGTAGCAGCGCGAGGCTTTCATAGAGTCGACGCTCGCCGTCTTCCGGTGGGGCCACGCTGTCGAAGCGCACCAGCGCATGCAGGCCGAGGCGGGCGAGGGCTTCACGCCAGTCCGGCTCGCGATGGTCGCTGCTGCTGACAAAGTTGAGCACCGGCAGCAGTGGCTTGCCGCAACTGGCGAGCACTTGTAACTCGTCGCGGTACTTGGCCAGTACCGGTTCACGGGCGTCGATGACATAGAGGCCGGCGTCGGACGCCAGCAATTGGCGCAGGACCTTGGCTTCCTGTTCGAAGCGTTGCCGGGCTTCGCTGCCTTCCAGAAACCGCGCCAGCCGTGCCGGGCCGTCGAGGCGCTCGCCGGGGCGGTCCAGGCGCTCGAGGTAGTCGAGCAGGGCGATGGCGTCTTCCAGGCCGGGCGTGTCGTACAGTTCCAACAGGGCTTCGCCGTCCACCGACAGACGCGCACCCTCGACATGTCGTGTGGTGCTGGGGCGATGGGAGACTTCGCCAAAACCCACGTCTCGGGTCAGGGTCCGCAGCAACGAGGTCTTGCCGACGTTGGTGTGGCCGACTACGGCGAGTTTCAGCGGTTTAGTCATGACCGGTCTCCAGCCAATTCAGCGGCGCACAATCGGCGAATGGCAGTTCAAGCTGTTGCAACGCGGTGTGCCAGTCACCGAGGCGTTCAGCGTCCAGGGCCTGGCCGGCGGGCGCTTGCAGCAACCAGACGCGCGTGGCCGTGGCGCTGCGGGCCAGTTCGGCAATCAACGCCAGGCTGCCGCGATCCGGCGAGCGACGCGGGTCGCAGGCAATGGCCAGGCGCGCGGGCGGGAAACGGGTCAGTTGTTCCAGCAGTTTGTTGCGCGATTCGCGGCTGTCGAGGATGCCAGCGTCTTTGACGCCGGCGGGCAGTTTTGGCGGCCAGGGGTGTTGGTCATCCAGCTCGATAGCCACCAGCAAGGCACCGTCGCTTTCCAGCTCGCTGACGCCGCCTTCGACGTGATGCAATTGCTCAGGTGCGGCGTCGTTGACCCCAAGCCGTTCACTGCTGGGCATCAAACGTTCACGCAGTGCGCTGTAGCCGGGCAGGTTGAGGTCAAGGTGCAAGCCTGCGCGCCCGCGTTTCCAGCGCCATAGGCACAGCAGGGCGAGGATCAACCGGGGCAGGATGCCGTAGGCCAGCAGCACACCGACGAGCCAGGCAGCCCAGGCTTGGCGGGCGCTTTCGATATTCAAGGCCGAGTCGCCGCTGGCGCGGATCATTTCGACGGTGGGTACGTTGAAGCCCAACAGCGCTGGCAGGGTGCCGAGGGTTTGGGTCACGCTGACAAAGGTGTCGGCTCCCAGGATGGTGGTTTCCCAGACAAAGCCGTAGCGCCGGGTGGCGAGCAGGGTCAGCAGGATCACCATTGCGCTGAGCAGGGCCAGCAGCCACAGGCTGTTGACCAGCATGCCGACGGCCCAGCGATTGAGTTTCTGGCGTTGCAGCAACAGCAGCAGTGCAGGTGCCAGTTGTGCGGCCTTGGCGTCGCGGGCGAGTTTTTCGCTGAGCCACAACCACAGGCGACCCAGGCTGGCGCTGTGCTCACCGGCAAACACCAGGCCCAAGGCCCAGCTCAACAACAGGATCAGGTTCAAGCCCAGCAGACTGCCCAGAGCCCAGAACACATTCACCGGCGTCAGGCCGTTGCCCAGTGCTGCAAAGGCCAGGCCGGCACCACTGACGATGGCGACCACCGCCAGCAGGATCAGCGCCAGCCGCGCGCCTTGCAGCCAACGGCCAAGGGCGGCGCTCAGACCATCGCGTTCGGCCAGCCACAGGGCGCGGTTTTGAATGCGCGTTGGCAAGTCGCCGCCGGTGCTGCGGGCCTGGCGATTGGCTTCCTGGTCTTCGAGCGGGCCTGCGTGTTCTTCGCGCAGGCGCACGGTTTCCGTCAGCCAGAGTTTTTGCAGGGGGTTCAGTGCAGTCACGCGCCGTCCTGTTGAGCCAGTGAGGTTGGAGCATAACCGCTGGAGCGCCGGTTGGGGTATGCCGCCCGCGCCTCTGGTATTCTCGTCGCCATGAAAAAAACTCTCCCTTTAAGCCTGATCGCAGCCCTCGGTGAAAACCGCGTGATCGGCGTCGACAACAGCATGCCCTGGCACTTGCCGGGGGATTTCAAGTATTTCAAGGCCACCACGCTGGGCAAGCCGATCATCATGGGGCGCAAGACCTGGGATTCCCTGGGTCGACCGTTGCCGGGTCGCTTGAATATTGTGGTCAGCCGTCAGACCGATCTGGCGCTCGAAGGTGCGGAAGTTTTTCCGTCCCTTGATGCGGCGGTGGCGCGTGCTGAGGAATGGGCAAGGGCCCAGGGCGCGGATGAGCTGATGCTGATCGGCGGCGCGCAGTTGTATGCGCAAGGCCTGGAGCAGGCGGATCGCCTGTATCTGACGCGGGTGGCGTTGAACCCGGACGGGGACGCGTGGTTTCCCGAGTTTGATTTGAATCAGTGGAAGCTGATGTCGAATGTCGAGAATCCGGCGCAAGGGGATAAGCCGGCGTACAGTTTTGAGGTTTGGGAAAAAGCCTGAAGCATCGCCGACAAATCTGGCTTGCAAAAGAGGGCCTCTTGCGCCACTGTAATGACCAATGTCATTACAGTGAGGGCTGACCCATGGCCTCTATCAATGTTCGTATCGACGACGATCTTAAAGCCCGTGCTTATCATGAGCTGGAAAAGCTCGGCGTAACGCCTTCTGAATTGATGCGCCAAGCCTTGCAATACGTGGCTGAGCGCGGCCAATTACCCTTTAAACCGGTTCTGATGACAGAAGAAGATGAAGCCTTGTTTGCCACTGTTCGGGAACGGTTGGCAGCTCCCCAGCGGGTGAAGGTCTCACTGGATGACCTATAGCCTTGAGTTCGATGCACGAGCTTTAAAGGAATGGCACAAACTTGGGGATACTGTTCGTCAACAGTTCAAGAAAAAACTGGTTGAGCTCCTGAGCTATCCACGCATTGAGGCGAACCGTCTCCATGGCTTACCTGATTGCTACAAAATCAAGCTTCGCAGCAGCGGCTATCGGTTGGTCTATCAAGTGATTGATCAGGAGGTCACGGTGTTTGTTGTGGCTGTGGATAAGCGTGAGCGCGACGAGGTGTATCGCAAAGCCACTGACCGCTTGAGCTAGCAGGGAGCAAGCTCCCTGCCACAGGGCAGGCTTAGTTAAGCCTGCGCCAACTCCGCATGCTCATCCGCATTCAGCAATTCTTTATCCGTCTGCTGCATGATCTGGCTGGTAATCGCCCCCGCCGTCATCGAACCATTTACGTTCAACGCCGTACGACCCATGTCGATCAGCGGCTCTACCGAAATCAGCAGTGCTACCAATGAAACCGGCAAGCCCATGGCCGGCAGCACGATCAGCGCGGCAAACGTCGCACCACCGCCCACGCCCGCCACACCGGCCGAACTCAGGGTCACAATCGCCACCAGCGTCGCGATCCACAGCGGATCCAGCGGGTTGATGCCCACGGTCGGCGCGACCATCACCGCCAACATCGCCGGGTACAGGCCCGCGCAGCCGTTCTGGCCAATCGTCGCGCCAAACGAGGCGGCAAAGCCGGCGATGGACTGCGGAATGCCCAGGCGACGGGTCTGCGCTTCAATGCTCAGCGGGATGCTGGCTGCGCTGGAGCGGCTGGTGAAGGCAAACGTCAGCACCGGCCACACCTTGCGGAAAAACCGCAGCGGGTTGATCCCGGCCAGGGACAACAACAGGCCGTGGACCACAAACATCAGCCCCAGGGCCAGGTAGGACACCACCACAAAACTGCCGAGCTTGATGATGTCTTGCAGGTTGGAGCTGGCGACCACTTTGGTCATCAATGCCAGCACGCCGTACGGGGTCAGCTTCATCACCAGGCGCACCAGGCGCATCACCCAGGCTTGCAGGGTGTCGATGGCGTTGAGCACTTTCTGGCCTTTCTCCACGTCATCCTTGAGCAGTTGCAGTGCGGCAACCCCGAGGAAGGCGGCGAAAATCACCACGCTGATGATCGAGGTCGGCTTGGCACGGGCCAGGTCGGCGAACGGGTTTTGCGGGATGAACGACAGCAGCAACTGCGGCACATTCAGGTCGGCGACCTTGCCGGCATAATCACTCTGGATCACTTGCAGGCGGGCCATTTCCTGGGTGCCAGCCACCAAGCCTTCGGCGGTGAGGCCGAACAGGTTGGTCAGGCCGATACCGATCAGCGCCGCAATCGCCGTGGTGAACAGCAGCGTGCCGATGGTCAGGAAGCTGATCTTGCCCAGGGACGAGGCGTTATGCAGGCGGGCCACGGCGCTGAGGATCGAAGCGAACACCAGCGGGATCACGATCATTTGCAGCAACTGCACATAACCATTGCCCACCAGGTCAAACCACCCGATGGAGGCCTTGAGTACCGGGTTGCCGGCACCGTAGATGGCGTGCAGGACCACACCGAAAATCACACCAAGTACCAGAGCAAACAAGACCTTCTTGGCCAGGCTCCAGTTAGTGCGGCGGGTCTGTGCCAGGCCCAGCAACAGGGCCACGAACACCAGCAAATTGAGAATCAGGGGCAGATTCATTGAAACTCCAAGGATGGCTGCCAATCGCTTTAACCGGCGATTGTGAACCGGAAAGCCTAACAGCTTGAAATATATTGATTTAATACCGTTATGGAATGGCGACTGTCGTTTTTGGAATAAGAGAATGACGCCCAGGCATATGGCGCTGGCGGAATCAGAACGCAAGCGGTCGTGCTCGGACGATAACTGTCACAGAGATTTGTTAGCGTCGATATCTTTCACTCAGGGAGAAAACGCACATGAAGCTCGCACCGAGATTGTTTGCCGCTGCACTGTGCCTGGGCCTTGCCGGCCAGGCCCTGGCTGCCACCGAGTTGAAACACTGGCCGGCGCCCGCCGCCAAGCAACTGGATGCGATGATCGCCGCCAACGCCAACAAGGGTAACTTCGCGGTGTTCGACATGGACAACACCAGTTACCGCTACGACCTCGAAGAGTCCTTGCTGCCTTACCTGGAAAACAAGGGCCTGATCACCCGCGACACGATGGACCCTTCCCTGAAGCTGATCCCGTTCAAGGACACCGCCGACCACAAGGAAAGCCTGTTCAGCTACTACTACCGTCTCTGCGAAGTCGACGACATGGTCTGCTACCCGTGGGTTGCGCAGATTTTCTCCGGCTTCACCCTCAAGGAACTCAAGGGCTACGTCGATGAGCTGATGGCTTCCGGCAAGCCGGTGCCTGTCACCTACTACGAAGGCGACGTGGTGAAGAACATGGAGGTCCAGCCGCCGAAAGTCTTCACCGGCCAGGCCGAGCTGTACAACAAACTGATGGAAAACGGTATCGAGGTCTACGTGATGACCGCCGCTTCTGAAGAGCTGGTGCGTATGGTCGCCGCCGATCCGAAGTACGGCTACAACGTCAAACCCGAGAACGTCATTGGCGTGAGTACCTTGCTCAAGGACCGCAAGACTGGCGAACTGACCACTGCCCGCAAGCAAATTGCTGCCGGCAAGTATGACGAGAAAGCCAACCTCGGCCTGGAACTGACTCCTTACCTATGGACTCCGGCGACCTGGATGGCCGGCAAGCATGCGGCAATCCTCACCTACATCGACGAATGGAAAAAACCGGTCATCGTCGGCGGCGACACCCCGACCAGTGACGGCTACATGCTGTTCCACGATGTCGACGTGGCCAAGGGCGGCATCCACCTGTGGGTCAACCGCAAGGACAAGTACATGACCCAGCTTAACGGCATGATGGCCAAGCACGCTGCGGCCCAGGCCAAGGAAGGGTTGCCGGTGACGGCGGATAAAAACTGGGTGATCGTCAAGCCGGACGAGATTCAGTAATCACGAGTGTATGCAGTCAATTGTGGGAGCTGGCTTGCCTGCGATGGCAGCGCTGCGGTAAATCTGACTCACCGAGTCGCCCGCATCGCAGGCAAGCCAGCTCCCACATTTGATCTCCTTTGTTTGGGGGATTTTTGCCAGGCATAAAAATGCCCCGCACTTGGCGGGGCATTTTTATGGGAGCAGCTAAGACTTACAGCCCGTCCAGCATCGCCTTGTTACGTACTGCACCCTTGTCGGCACTGGTGGCCAACAGGGCGTAAGCCTTCAGCGCGGTGGTGACTTTGCGTGGACGCTTCTCTACCGGCTTCCAACCTTTCTTGTCCTGCTCGACCCGGCGTGCGGCCAGTTCTTCATCGCTGATCAACAGGTTGATCGAACGGTTCGGAATGTCGATCAGCACCTTGTCGCCATCCTGCACCAGACCAATGGCGCCACCGGCAGCGGCTTCTGGCGAAGCGTGGCCGATGGACAGCCCGGAAGTGCCACCGGAGAAGCGACCGTCGGTCAGCAGGGCGCAGGCTTTGCCCAGGCCCTTGGATTTCAGGTACGACGTCGGGTAGAGCATTTCCTGCATGCCCGGGCCGCCTTTCGGGCCTTCGTAACGGATGATGACGATGTCGCCTTCTTTGACTTCGTCAGCGAGGATGCCGCGTACCGAGCTGTCCTGGCTTTCGTAGATCTTGGCGCGACCTTCGAAGACGTGGATCGACTCGTCCACGCCCGCGGTTTTCACCACGCAGCCGTCGAGGGCGATGTTGCCGTACAGCACGGCCAGGCCGCCTTCTTGGGAGTAAGCGTGTTCGACACTGCGGATACAGCCGTTTTCACGGTCGTCGTCCAGGGTTTCCCAGCGGGTCGACTGGCTGAACGCCGTCTGCGTCGGGATGCCGGCCGGGCCTGCCTTGAAGAAGGTGTGCACGGCTTCGTCGTCAGTCTGGGTGATGTCCCACTTGGCGATGCCTTCGGCCAGGGATTTGCTGTGCACGGTCGGCAGGTCAGTGTGCAACAGGCCGCCACGGGCCAGGGAGCCGAGGATCGAGAAGATCCCGCCGGCGCGGTGCACGTCTTCCATGTGGTACTTCTGGATGTTCGGCGCGACTTTGCACAGTTGCGGTACGTGACGGGACAGACGGTCGATGTCGCGCAGGTCGAAATCGATCTCGGCTTCCTGGGCGGCGGCCAGCAAGTGCAGGATGGTATTGGTGGAACCGCCCATGGCGATGTCCAGGGTCATGGCGTTTTCGAACGCCTTGAAGTTGGCAATGTTGCGCGGCAACACCGACTCATCGTTTTCGGTGTAGTAACGCTTACACAGCTCGACGATGGTGCGGCCGGCCTGCAGGAACAGTTGCTCGCGGTCGCTGTGGGTGGCCAGTGTCGAGCCGTTGCCCGGCAACGCCAGGCCCAGGGCTTCCACCAGGCAGTTCATCGAGTTGGCGGTGAACATGCCGGAACACGAACCGCAGGTAGGGCAGGCGCTGCGCTCGTATTCCGCAACCTTCTCGTCAGACGCGCTGGAATCGGCTGCGATGACCATGGCGTCCACCAGGTCCAGGCCGTGGCTGGCGAGCTTGGTCTTGCCGGCTTCCATCGGGCCGCCGGACACGAAGATCACCGGGATGTTCAGGCGCAGGGAGGCCATCAGCATGCCGGGGGTGATCTTGTCGCAGTTGGAAATGCACACGATGGCGTCGGCGCAGTGGGCGTTGACCATGTACTCCACGGAGTCGGCGATGATCTCGCGGCTCGGCAGGGAATACAGCATGCCGTCATGGCCCATGGCGATGCCGTCATCCACGGCGATGGTGTTGAATTCCTTGGCTACGCCGCCAGCGCGTTCGATCTCGCGGGCCACCAGTTGCCCCAGGTCCTTGAGGTGGACGTGGCCCGGTACGAACTGGGTGAACGAGTTGACAATCGCGATGATCGGCTTCTTGAAGTCGTCATCTTTCATCCCCGTGGCGCGCCACAGCGCGCGGGCGCCGGCCATGTTGCGGCCGTGGGTGGATGTCTTCGAGCGGTAATCTGGCATGGAGCACTCCGGGCGGCTAATCAGGCACTACTAATCAGGTACTAAGGGGAGAGAGCTTCTATTGACGTCGGGAACACTCAGAAATGACCGTGTGTCCGGAAGTTGCCACTCGCGTCGCGGGATCGCCGCACGCTCGGGCCTCGAGCTCATAAACCCGCCGGGGGATGACTGGCGATGAATAGCGTCGATTCTACACCGCTGGCGGCCGGAGGGAATGGCCGTATACCAAGGAGCGAGCTTGTGTGGGAGCGGGCTTGCTCGCGAAGACGGTACTTCAGTCGACATCTGCTGTGGTTGATACACCGCTTTAGCGAGCAAGCCACACAGTGATTAGCGCCCGACCCTGGCATTCGTCACCATGCCCCAAATGCTGAAGACGATGAAGCTGATGGCGATGGTCATCAGCAAGTTGGCTCCAGCTTGCGCGAGTGCCGCGCTGCTGATGGCTGCGGTGAAGAACATGATGCTGTTGCCCGCTGATGCGGCCGTACCGGCGCTACTGGAGAACAGCAACATCGCCGCAGAAATCGCGGCCGGCCGAACCAGCGTGACGGCCAGGGCGCTGATCAGCATCGGTATCAGCAGGGTGATGGTGGTTATCGCTTCATAACGGATGATCAACGCTAACAAAATGCCCGCGACGCCCAGTAAACCGAGACCGATATTGATTTGCCGGGACAGGGAGATGTGTTTCTGCAAAAACGAAGCAGCGACGCCGCCGAGTAGGTAGGCCACTCCATACACCATCAACACCAGCGCGTACTGGTACTCGGAGAGTTTCAACTCATCCATGAAGATCAGCGGCGTCACGCTGATCAATGCGAAATAGCAGGCGAATACCAACGCGGCGATCCACCAGTAACGCAGGAAATCTCGATTGCCCATGATGCTTTTCAGCGTGTGGAGGATAGCGGTCGGGGCTTTTTTCGGGCTCTCTGATTTGGAGGGCAATATCCATAGAGCGTGGATGAACATGCCGAGCGCCATCACCGCAAATCCATAAAAGCTTCCCTGCCAGTCGAAGGTAGTTTGCAGCCATGAGCCCAGCAGTGGCGACAGGGCCACAAACGATCCGCTCAAGGTCATGTAATAGAGGCGCACACGGGCCCGATCCTGTTCTTCGAACAGATCTTCGACCAGCGCGTGGCCGAGCACAAAAAAACCACAGCCGATGGCCTGGATGGCGCGGAATAGGAGGAAAACCGGGTAATCCGTCGCGAGTGCGCAGCCTATAGAACCGAGGGTCGAAACGACGATACATCCCAGCAGTACTTCCTTGCGCCCAAACTTATCTGAGAGCGGGCCGGTTACTAATTGAGAGATCGCAAAAACTAGTGTGAACAAGCTGACGGATAGGGCGACCTCTGCGGTTGAAATGTCGAACTTCGCGGCGAGGGCAGGGAAAGAAGGCAGGAGAATATTGAGTGGGAAAAAGCTGATCAGTGAAATGCAGGTGATGAGGATAAATCGAGAGAGCTGTTGGCGTTTTATGTCGCCACTTGGCTGGGAATAGGAGGACTCAGACATTATTTTTATTTTCCGGAGTAAAACCAGAAACCGATATTAGTCTGTGAAAAGTGGAATTCAATCAAAAACGCTGTGGGAAGGTTCCCAGATTGATATGGCTTGCAGCGGTAGGAAAACAGTTTCTGACACTCCGCAAAAAAAGTGGGAGCGAGCAAGCCCGCTCCCACTTTTTGATCCACGCTCTATCGGAGAGCGGAGTGTGGCTTAGCTATTGGGCAACAACCGGCACGTAATGCTCTTGATATACCGCGTCTCGGCAATCGCCGGGTGCACCGGATGATCAGGGCCCTGGCCGCCACGTTCCAGCATCTGGATATTGCGATCCAGGTGACGGGCGCTGGTCAGCAGGATGTTCTGCAGGTCATCTTCCGGCAAGTGCATGGAGCACGAAGCGCTGACCAGGATGCCGTCCTTGCTGAGCAGGCGCATGGCTTGCTCGTTCAGGCGGTGGTAGGCGCCTTCGCCGTTTTTCATGTCTTTTTTGCGTTTGATGAAGGCCGGCGGGTCGGCGACGATCACGTCGAAGCGCTCTTCGCTGGCTTTCAGTTCTTTCAGGGCTTCGAAGACGTCGCCTTCGATGCAGGTCATTTTTTCGGCCACACCGTTGAGCGCGGCGTTGCGCTCGACGCCGTCTAGGGCGAAGGCGGAAGCGTCTACGCAGAACACTTCACTGGCGCCGAAGGCCGCAGCTTGCACGCCCCAGCCGCCGATGTAGCTGTACAGGTCGAGGACGCGCTTGCCTTTGGCGTAAGGGGCCAGGCGAGCGCGGTTCATGCGGTGGTCGTAGAACCAGCCGGTTTTCTGGCCCTGGATCACCGGGGCTTCGAACTTCACGCCGTTCTCTTCCAGGGCAACCCACTCCGGCACCAGGCCGAATACGGTTTCGACGTAGCGGTTGAGGCCTTCGGCGTCGCGGGCGGCGGAGTCATTCTTGAACAGAATGCCGCTTGGCTTGAGCACTTGGGTCAAGGCGGCGATCACGTCTTCTTTATGGGCTTCCATGGTCGCCGAGGCGATCTGCACCACCAGGATGTCGCCGAAACGGTCGACGACCAGGCCTGGCAACAGGTCGGAGTCGCCGTAGACCAGGCGGTAGAACGGCTTGTCGAACAGGCGATCGCGCAGGGACAGGGCCACGTTGATGCGGTGCACCAGCAGCGACTTGTCCAGTGGCAACTTGATGTCGCGCGACAGCAGGCGTGCGCAGATCAGGTTGTTCGGGCTCATGGCCACGATGCCCAGGGTCTTGCCGCCGGCCGCTTCCAGGATGGCCTGGTCGCCTGCCTGGAAGCCGTGAAGTGGGGTGGCGGCCACGTCGATTTCGTTGCTGTAGACCCACAGGTGGCCGTTGCGCAAACGACGATCGGCGTTGGCTTTGAGACGCAGGCTTGGCAGGGACATGACGTCGCTCCGGAAAAAAGAGCGGAAGTATACCGTGTTGTGTGGGAATTGGCCGCGTAGCCAGATATGCGGGACCGCGTTTGTGTGGGAGCGGGCTTGCCCGCGATGCAGGCGACTCGGGCCTTCAGGTAAATAGAGTCGATGCTATCGCAGGCAAGCCAGCTCCCACAGGTGACCTCATTTCAGGTCGGCCATAGAGGTGTCGGCCAGTCAGCGATAGGGGTTAGAATCGCCGCCTAGTCCAGAGTGTGTCCTTATGCCCCAAGAGCTTTCTCCCGAACAGATCCAACAGGCCTTGCAAGGAATCAGCGTGCCGCCTCAACCGCAAATCATGGTGGATTTGCAGATGGAGCAGTACATGCCCGACCCTGACCTGGAAGTGATCGCCCGGCTGATCGCCCAGGACCCAGGCCTGTCTGGTTCGCTGCTGAAGATCGTCAACTCGCCGTATTACGGCTTGAGCAACAAGATCGCCTCCATTCAGCGCGCGGTGAACCTGCTGGGCAGCCGCTCCATCATCAACCTGATCAACGCGCAGTCGATCAAGGGCGAGATGAGCGACGACACCATCGTCACCCTCAACCGCTTCTGGGACACCGCCCAGGACGTGGCCATGACCTGTTTGACTCTGGCCAAGCGCACCGGCTCCCAGACGGTGGACGAAGCGTATGCCTTGGGGCTGTTTCACGATTGCGGCGTGCCGCTGATGCTCAAGCGCTTCCCCGATTACATGGCGGTGCTGGAAGAGGCCTACGCCTGCGCCGGCCCCGAGTCTCGGGTGGTCGATACTGAGAACCGGGTGTTCAACACCAACCACGCGGTGGTGGGTTACTACACGGCCAAGTCCTGGCGCTTGCCGGAGCACGTGACTGACGCTATTGCCAACCACCATAACGCCTTGGCGATTTTCAGTGATGAGTCGGCGCGCAACCCGCAGCTGAAAAACCTGCTGGCGATCCTGAAAATGGCCGAGCACATTTGCGCGTCCTGCCGGGTACTGGGTAATCAGGTGGATGATCACGAATGGAACAGCATCGGTCATCTGGTGCTGGACCACGTCGGCCTGTCGGATTACGACTTCGAGAGCTTGAAGTTGTCGATTCGTGAGCTGGGTGCGCACTAAACCTTCACGAGCGAGGCCAACATGCCTGAGTTACCCGAAGTCGAAACCACCCGACGCGGTATTGCGCCGCACCTGGAAGGCCAGCGGGTCAGCCGTGTGGTGGTGCGTGAGCGTCGCCTACGCTGGCCGATCCCGGAAGACCTCGATGTGCGCCTGTCCGGGCAACGCATCGTGCGGGTGGAGCGGCGGGCCAAATACCTGCTGATCAATGCTGAAGTGGGCACCTTGATCAGCCATTTGGGTATGTCCGGCAACCTGCGGTTGGTGGAAGTCGGCATGCCGGCGGCCAAGCATGAGCATGTGGACATCGAATTGGAATCGGGCCTGGCCCTGCGTTACACCGACCCTCGGCGTTTTGGGGCGATGCTTTGGAGCCTCGACCCGCACAATCATGAACTGTTGATTCGCCTGGGGCCGGAGCCGTTGACCGACCTGTTCGACGGCGAGCGGCTGTTCCAGCTGTCCCGTGGGCGTTCGATGGCGGTCAAGCCGTTCATCATGGACAACGCGGTGGTGGTGGGGGTGGGCAATATCTATGCGACCGAGGCGTTGTTTGCGGCGGGTATTGATCCACGCCGGGAAGCCAAGGGCATTTCCCGTGGGCGTTACCTGAAACTGGCCATCGAGATCAAACGCATCCTGGCAGCCGCGATTGAGCGCGGCGGCACCACGTTGCGCGACTTTATTGGTGGCGACGGGCAGCCGGGGTATTTCCAGCAGGAACTGTTTGTCTATGGCCGAGGAGGCGAAGCGTGCAAGGTCTGTGGGACCGAGTTGCGCAGCGTGACGCTGGGGCAGCGGGCGAGTGTGTTTTGCCCGAGGTGCCAGAGCTGAAGGTGTGCGGTGTTGCTGCTGGCCTCATCGCAGGCAAGCCAGCTCTCACATTTGATCGGTGAACTCGGTCAATGTGGGAGCCGGGCTTGCCCACGATGAGGCCCTTAGGGCTTACGCCTTCCCGGTAATCAACCGGTACTTCTCCATCAACTGCTCTTCCGTCTCCGGATGGGCCTCATCCAGCGGAATGCAATCCACCGGGCAAACCTGCTGGCACTGGGGTTCGTCGTAGTGGCCGACACACTGGGTGCACAGGTTGGGGTCGATCACGTAGATCTCTTCGCCCTGGGAAATGGCAGCGTTCGGGCACTCGGGTTCGCAGACGTCGCAGTTGATGCAATCGTCGGTGATGATCAGGGACATGGAAACTCCTGCCAGGGCACTCAGCCAAGGCATTTGAAAAACTAATGCGCGCAATTGTGCCGCATTGGCGCCCGCAGTGCGAGCGGGCGCCGCTTGAGCGGTCTTACTTCTTGAAGCGAAGGGTCAGCGCATCAGCCACAGCCGGGTGCACGAACTTGGTGATATCACCGCCCAGCGCGGCGATTTCCCGGACCAGCGTCGAGGAAATGAACGAATAACGCTCCGACGGCGTGAGGAACAGGCTTTCCACGTCCGGCGCCAGTTGGCGGTTCATGTTGGCCAGTTGGAATTCATATTCGAAGTCTGACACCGCCCGCAGGCCGCGCAGGAACACATTGGCGTTCTGTTCCTTGGCGAAATGCGCCAGCAGCGTGGCGAAGCCAACAACTTCGACGTTGGGCAAATGCTTGGTGACCTCACGGGCCAGCTCCACGCGCTGTTCCAGGGGAAACAGCGGGTTTTTCTTGGGGCTGGCTGCGACCGCAATGATGACGTGGTCGAACAAGCGCGAGGCGCGTTCGACCAGATCGCCATGGCCCTTGGTAATCGGGTCGAAGGTACCTGGGTACAACACTCGGTTCATCGCGTCGTCCTGGCGGAGTCCGTTGGGGAACCGGATGGTATCGCAGCCTTACCGGTCGGCCAAGTCAACTTATGCAGAAGAAAGCACTATAGACATGGCAAATTTCCTGTTTTTTCACGCTGTTTTCAGACGTTCAGCCAGCGCCGTCGCCAGTTGCGCCGTCAGTCCGTACACCGAAAGCTGTGGGTTGGCACCAATGCTAGTGGGGAACAACGAGCCGTCGTGGATCGACAGATTGCGCAGTTGGTGATGGCGGCCGAGGCTGTCCGCTACGGCGTTTGTCGGTTCTTCACCCATGGCACAACCGCCCATCACGTGGGCGCTGCCCAGGCGTGTGCGGTGCAATTCCAGGTTCAAGCCGTCAATCATGCTGCGGGCCTCGGCCAAGGTGTTCACGTAACGGGCATCACCGTGCAGCGGCATGACGGACTTGGCGCCACCGGCAAACTGAATCTCCGCCATGCTGTGGAACGCGCGGCGCAGGCCGTCCCAGGCGTAGGGCGAGACCTGATAGTCGAGCACCGGTGTGCCGTCGCCGCGTAGTTCGACGCTGCCGCCTGGGCTGTCGGGGTGAAAGCCGTCGCGCAGTAGCGCAAGCATGGCGTGAGTCTTGGGTAGTTGACCCATGTCCAGGGCGTTTTGCGTGCCGTAACCACCCAATAACGTGCTGGCCAGGCCAGGGTGCAACGGTGGGACTTCCAACTTGTAGGACATTTTCCCGGTGGTGCCATCCTGCCACTGGAAGTGGTCGGAGTAGATCGACTGCGGTGCGCCGTAGAACGGGTTGATCACTTCATCGAACAAGGCTGCGGAGAAATTCACCAAGTGCAGGAACGTCCGTTTACCCAGCCGCGAATGGGGATCGGGTGCGTCCGAGCGCATCAGCAGCGCCGGGCTGTTGATGCCGCCGCCCGCCAGTACGTAATGCTTGGCTTTGACCGTGATCTTGCGGCCGGTAGGTGATACGCAGCGCGGGTCCATGGCCACGCATTCCAGGCTGGTGATGGTGTCGCCGCTGAATTTCAAGCGCTCGGCACGGGCCAGGTACAGCAGCTCGCCGCCTTTTTCCAGGGTCGAGGGAATAGTGGTCACCAGCATTGATTGCTTGGCGTTGACCGGGCAGCCCATGCCGCAATACCCCAGGTTGAAACAGCCGCGCACATTGCGCGGGATCACGTGCCAGCTGTAGCCGAGCTTTTCGCAGCCTTTGCGGATCACATCATTGTTGGCATTGGGTGGCATTGCCCAGGGGGCGATGCCCAGGCGCTGTTCCATTTTTTCGAACCAGGGTGCCATCTCGGCACTGCTGTGGCCCTTGACCGCGTATTCGCTGGCCCAGTGGGACAGCGTTGGGTCTGGCGTGCGGAAACTCGAGGTCCAGTTGATCAGCGTGGTGCCGCCCACGGCGCGGCCCTGAAGGATGGTGATGGCGCCGTCCTTGCTCATGCGACCGATGCCTTCCTGGTACAGGCTGGCGTAGGCCTCGTCCTCCAATAGCTTGAAGTCACTGCTGGTCTTGAGCGGGCCTTCCTCGATCAACAACACCTTGTAGCCGGCGGCGCTGAGGATTTCAGCGGTGGTGCCACCGCCCGCGCCGCTGCCGATGATCGCGACATCGGCTTCCAGGATCAGGTCCTGGTCGAGGGCGGCGCCATTGTAGGTTTTCCAGCCGCGGGCCAGGCCGTCGCGGAACAGATCGGGTACGGGCATCAGGATCGTCTCTTGTTTTTATGAAGGTGCAGATCAGATTTTCGGTGGGCCGGGGTAGCCGCAATGGGCCCAGGACTCGGGTCGGAAGTACCAGGCCATGATCACCAGCTTGAGCAACGACCCCTGGCCCATGCGCAGCAGGTTCAGGTAGCTGTTCTCCCAACGGTGCAGGAAGTTGCGGATCTGCTCGCTGCTGGCGTTTTCCCAACTGCCCCACACGCCGGTCAACGGTCCGCGGGTGACCGCCATACCCAGCACGTCGAACAACTGCTGGGTCAGCTTGAACATCTCCGGCGACAGGTGTTGCAGGCTGTAGTCGAGCTTTTTCAGGGTGTCATCAATACCGGCGGCAACCACTTCGGCCGTGGCGGCGCCTTCCAGCAGTACCGGGATTACCGCCCGCAGAAAGGGCAGGTCACTGCTGCGCAACATGGCAAAGCCACTGGCCGGCGTGCTGCTGGAGCAACCGCTGAGGCTGGCACCCAGGCCGGCAGTGGCCAGGAAGGCGCTGGCACACAGGCCGATTTTCAGGACGCCGCGCCGCGACAGCCCCGGTGTTTCAGTCAGGCTAGGGTTCATTCTTATTGTTATCCCGCAGTGGGTTGTTAGCGGACAAACAGCTTTTGAATCAACTTCTGGATGGATTTGCCGTACGGCGGGTAAATCAGTTTCGCCGCGTTCAAGCGCTGTTTGACCAGCACGCCCTTGGCCTTGCTGAACGTCAAGAAGCCTTCGTGACCGTGGTAATGGCCCATGCCCGACGGACCGATGCCGCCGAAGGGCATGTCGTCCTGGGCCACGTGCAGCAAGGTATCGTTCAGGCACACACCACCGGAGTGGGTCTCGTGGAGCACGCGGTGTTGTTCGGCCTTGTTGTAGCCGAAGTAATACAGGGCCAGCGGGCGAGGGCGTTGGTTGATGTAGGCAAAGGCCTGGTCGAGGCCGCGATAGGGCACGATGGGCAATACCGGGCCGAAGATCTCGTCCTGCATCACGGTCATCTCGTCGCTGACATTCAGCAGCAGGCTGTGGGCCATACGTCGTGCCTGGCTTTGGTCGTACAGCGGGACCAGGGTGGCGCCTTTGTCGGTGGCGTCCTTGATGTAGCCGTTGAGCCGGGCCAATTGCCGTTCGTTGATGATGGCGGTGTAGTCCGGGTTGTCGCTCAAGGTCGGGTAGAAACCGCGAACCGCTTTGCTGTAGGCCTCGACGAAACCGTCGACACGGTCTTCCGGCACCAGCACGTAGTCCGGTGCGACACAGGTTTGCCCGGCGTTCAGCGCCTTGCCGAAGGCGATACGTTCGGCCGCATCCTTGAGCGGTACATCGGCGGAAACAATGGCCGGCGACTTGCCGCCCAGCTCCAGGGTCACAGGGGTCAGATTTTCGGCTGCGGCGCGCATCACATGCTTACCGACACTAGTAGCGCCAGTGAACAGCAGGTGATCGAAGCGCAATTTGGAGAACGCCATGCCCACTTCGGCCTCGCCGAGTACCACGCACACCAGGTCCTCGGGGAAGATCTTCGCCAGCAGGGCCTTGAGCAACTGCCCGGTGGCTGGCGTGGATTCGCTGAGCTTGAGCATCACCCGGTTACCGGCGGCCAACGCGCCCACCAGCGGGCCAATGGCCAAATACAGCGGGTAGTTCCAGGGCACGATCACCCCGACCACGCCCAGGGGTTGGTAGATGACCTTGGCCGACGCAGGTTGGAAGGCGATGCCTACCGCGCGGCGGGAAGGTTTCATCCAGCCCTTGAGGTGCTTACTGGCGTAGTGAATGCCGTGCAGGCTCGGCATCAGTTCGGCGAACAGGGTTTCGTCTGCGCTGCGGTGGCTGAAATCGCTGCTGATGGCGTCGATCAGCACCTGGCGCTCATCGCTGAGCAAGTCTCGCAGGGCCTTGAGCCACTGCTGGCGCTGCGCAGCCGGCGGCATGGGGTTGGCGGCGTAGGCGAGACGTTGAGCATCGAACAGGTCCTGGAGCTGGTCCAGCGCCTGAGAATCTTGCAGGTAGGCTACATTGGCAGACATGGCGCAGGTCCCGTTTGTTATTGGAATGCATCAGTATTTAGAGTCATTGCTCTAAATTGTCAAATAACATTGCAGCAACACTTGGATTTATCCAGACAAGGATAGGCCGTAAGATGCCCGCACCACTGGTAATCGAAGCTGATCCCCCATGGCACCACGAGTAAAGACCAGCGAGCGCATTGTGCAAACCAGCCTGGAGCTGTTTAACCAGCAGGGTGAGCGCAGTGTCAGCACCAACCATATCGCTGCCCATATGGAAATTTCCCCGGGCAACCTGTACTACCACTTCCCCAACAAGCAGGCGATCATCGCCGTGCTGTTCCGTGAGTACGAAGCCCTGGTGGACAGCTTCCTGCGCCCGCCCCAGGGCCGTGCCGTGACCGTGGAAGACAAGCGTTTCTACCTGCAGGCGGTCCTGGCCGGCATGTGGCGCTATCGCTTTTTGCACCGCGACCTTGAGCATCTGCTGGAGAGCGACCCGGAGCTGGCCACCGGTTATCGGCGTTTCTCCCAGCGTTGCCTGATCCAGGGCGGCGCCATCTACCAGGGTTTTGTCGATGCCGGCATCTTGAACATGGACCCGGTGCAAACCGAAGCCCTGACCCTCAATGCCTGGATCATCCTTACGTCCTGGGTGCGTTTTCTGTGCACCACCAACGAAAAATCCACCCATTTGAGCGCCGAAGCGATCAAACGCGGGGTGTATCAGGTGCTGGTGCTGGAAGCCGGGTTTATCACCCCGCAGGCAAAAGAGGCCGTGGACGCGTTGTTCAAAGAGTTTTACGTGCCGTTGAATCAGGCGCTGGAAGAAGTGAAGTAGGATTTTCCCCTGATACCTTCATAGGAGTCCGTTATGCCGCTTGCCCAACTGATCAGCCCCCAGCAACTGGCCGAGCGCCAGACGCGTGGTGCTCTGGTGATCCTTGATTGTCGCTTTGCCCTGGAAGACCCGGATTACGGCCTTTGCAGCTATGCCGAAGGGCATATCGAAGGTGCGCAGTATGCTGACCTGGAGCGTCACCTCAGTGGGCCAGTCACCAAGGGTGTGACGGGTCGTCACCCGCTGCCGGCGCCGGAGTCGTTGATCCGGCAGTTGCGCGCCTGGGGCGTTAATTCCGATAGCGAGATCGTTCTGTATGACGACGGCCCCGGTGCGTATGCCGCGCGGGCGTGGTGGCTGCTGACCTGGCTGGGCAAGCGTGATGGGGTCTTTATCCTCGATGGTGGCCTGAAGGCCTGGCACGCAGCAGGCTTTCCCCTGAGCCTGGACGCACTGGTGATGGAACCGGGTACTTTCAAAGGCACGCCGGACAACCGTTTGCTGCTGGATGCCGAACACCTGCAAAAGCGTCTCGACCAGCCAGGCCTGACCCTGATCGACGCCCGTGGCTTGCCGCGCTTTCGCGGTGAAGTGGAGCCCATCGACCCGATTGCCGGGCATATCCCTGGCGCGCAATGTGCGGCGTTCAACGAAAACCTGGGCAGCGACGGCCGTTTTCTGCCGGCTGAACAGCTCAAGGAGCGCTTTGCGGCCAAGCTGCAAGACCGTTCGCCGGATGAGCTGGTGGCCTACTGCGGCTCTGGGGTGACGGCGTGCCATAACCTGTTCGCCCTGTGTCTGGCGGGTTATCCGTTGGGCAAGCTGTATGCCGGCTCGTGGAGTGAGTGGATCACCGATCCGCAGCGGGCGATCGCGACAGGCGATTGAGCCAAAGGCAGCGAGCTTTCTGTAGCCGCTGCCGAGGCACGAGGCTGCGATGGGCTTGGTGCGGCATTCCGACGTAGCGGCCCCAAGGGCGGTCCTGCGGACACGCATCGCAGCCTCGTACCTCGGCAGCGGCTACAAAACATTCATGAGTAGCCCCAATCAACCGTATTTCGCCGACAACCACTGGGGAATCCGCCGTTCAAGGTAGTAGCCAGGCTGTTTCAGCGTGCCATCGACAAACCCTACATGGCCGCCTTTGCTCGTCAGCTCGAACTCGGTGCAAGCCGATAACTCGCTGGCCTCAGGCAGGCTGTGGGCAAACACGAAGGGGTCGTCGGCAGCCTGGATAATCAGGGTCGGTGTGCGAATGCCACCGAGGAAATAACGGCTCGATGCCCGGCGGTAATAGTCCTCGGCACTCAGGTAGCCGTGCAGCGGCGCGGTGACTCGGCCGTCGAAATCCCAGAAGGTACGCATCTTCTCCAGCGAGCCCAGGTCCTCCAGGGTTTTGAGCCCCTCTTCACGGCCATCCTTCAGAAACTGGCGCTGTTTCACCCGAATGTAGGCGAGCATCTCACGCATGAAATGCTTCTGGTAAATCCGCGAAACCCCCAGGCCGATACGGTCCGCGCATTGATCCAGGCGGAACGGTACCGACACCGCCGCCGCGCCTTGTAGCCCGGATGCTTCGCCGGTTTCACCCAAGTGCTTGAGCAGCACATTGCCGCCCAGTGAGTAGCCCACGGCATACAGCGGCGCTAACGGGCGTTTGGCGCGCAGGTGAGCAATGGCGGCGGCCAAGTCTTCACTGGCGCCGGAGTGGTAACTGCGTGCCAGCAAGTTGGGCTCGCCGGAGCAGCCGCGCCAGTTGAGCGCGGCGCTGGCCCAGCCTTGAGTTGCCAGGGCTTTTTGCAGGCCGGCGACATAAGGTGAATTGGAAGAGCCGGTCAGGCCATGCAGCACCAGTACCAGTGGTGCTTGTGCGTCATGTGGACCGTGCCAATCGAGGTCGAGGAAATCGCTATCTTCCAGCCACAGCCGCTCGCGCCGACGTTCGATATGCGTGGTTTTGCGCCACAGCGGTCCCCACAGCGTTTGCAGGTGCGGGTTGCCGAGGCCGAAGGCGGGCGTGAAGCGGTCGGGAGAAGGGCTCATGAAATTCTCTGTGGCGGGCGGGCTTGTTGTGGCAAGCCCCCTCGCCACAGGAATAGCGGTCAGTCGATTATTCGGCGCTCTGTGCCGTACGTTGCCACAACGCGTAATACACCCGCCCGGATTTTTGCTCCCGGTGCAGGCGCCAGGTGCCGGGCAGGCCCAGGGTCGACGGCGCGGTTTCGCTTTCGGTGTAGACCCAGGCGTTTTCGGCCAGCCACTGGCGTTCCTCCAGCAGCGCGCAGACAGTTGGCAGCAGGTTCTGGTTGAACGGTGGGTCGAGGAACACCACGTCGAATTCACGGGCTTCCTGGGTTTCCAGGTAGCGCAAGGCATCGGCGGTTTGTACCTGGCCGGTGGTGCAACGCAGGGTGCCCAGGTGTTCCTTGAGGCTGGCGACGGCGACGTTGCTCGCGTCCAGCGCCTGGCCCAGGGCGGCGCCACGGGACAGGGCTTCAAGGAACAGCGCACCGCTGCCGGCGAACGGATCGAGCACCTTGGCCCCGGCGATGTAAGGCGCGAGCCAGTTGAACAGGGTCTCGCGCACGCGGTCCGGCGTCGGACGCAGGCCTACGACATCGGGGAAGCTCAGCTTACGGCTGCGCCATTCACCACCGATGATGCGCAGTTGGCCCACACCGTTATGGACGTTGTGGACAGGTTTCTTGGGACGGGATGGACTGGCCATTAATGCTCCGGGACCCCGAGCGGCTGCTCGGCGGGTTTATCAGTAGGGGGCGGTAGTGGCTTTTGCGCAATGGTCGGGCCGGCGGTCACGATGACCATCTTGTCGGCGCTCAAGTGTTTGTTCATAGCGGCTTTGACCTGCTCGACGGTCAAGGCCTGGGATTGTTTCATGAAATCTTCCAGATAGCTCAGCGGCAGGTTGTAGAAACCCATGGCGCCCAGCTGTCCGACGATATCGGCGTTGCTGGCGGTGGACAGTGGGAAGCTGCCCGCCAGTTCCCGCTTGGCGTCGTCCAGTTCCTTTTGCGTCGGGCCGGTCTTGAGGTAGTCGGCCAGCACCTGCTCCACCAAGCGTAGCGTGCCGCCGCTCATTTCGGCGCGGGTTTGCAGGTTGATCATGAACGGGCCACGAACCTGCATTGGCGAGAAACCGGAGTAGACACCGTAGGTCAGGCCGCGTTTTTCGCGGACTTCGCTCATCAGGCGGGTACCGAAACCGCCGCCGCCGAGGATCTGGTTGCCCAGGGAAAGCGCGGCGTAGTCCGGATCGGCACGGTCGATGCCCAATTGCGCCAGCAGCAAGTGCGTTTGCTTGGAGGGAAATTCGATATGACTGACGCCTGCCTGGGGCTCGACCGGCTGGGCGATCTTCGCCAGTGCCGGGCCTTTAGGCAGTGAAGCGGAAACCTTGGCCACCATGGCTTCGGCTTCGGCGCGGGACAAGTCGCCTACCACCGCGATCACTGCGTTACCTGCGGCGTAGGCCTTGGCGTGGAACTCCCGCAACTGCGCGAGGGTAATGCCGGGAACGCTTTGGGCGGTGCCTTCACTCGGATGAGCGTAAGGATGATCGCCATACAAACGTTTGAACAGCTCGATGCCCGCCAGTTTGCCGGGATTCTGTTTCTGGTATTCGAAGCCGGCCAGCAGTTGGTTCTTGATCCGCGCCAGGGAGTCGGCGGGGAAGGTCGGCTTGCCGATGACTTCGTCAAACAGTGCCAGGGCAGCCTCGCGCTTGTCGCTGTCGCTCAGGCTGCGCAGGGACACCAACGCCATGTCGCGGTAAGCACCATTGCCAAAGTCAGCACCGAGGCCTTCGAAACCGGCAGCAATCTGGCTGACGTCTTTGTCTGGCACGCCTTCATTGAGCATCGCGTTGGTCAGCAACGCCACGCCTGGCGTGTTGCCGTCCTGGCTGCTGCCGGCGGCGAACAGGATGCGCATGTCGAACATCGGCAGTTCGTGGGCTTCGACGAACAGTACCTTGGCGCCTTCGGCGGTGTTCCAGGTCTGTACGTCGAGCTGGCGGTTGGTCGGGGCCTTGCCGTCGAGTTCGGCCAGGGATTGCAGGGTGTTGGCGGACTTGACCTGGTCCAGCGCCTGGCTGGCAACGGAGTCGTTCGGGCGCAGGAAGTAGACGGCACAGGCGGCAGCCAGGGTGACAACGACCAGGCCGGGCAGCACCAGGCGATTATTTTTACGTTCACTCATGAGCGGTCTCCTCAGGCAGAACATGGGCGACGCTGAGACGTTCGCGGGTGAAATAGGTGCGTGCAGCTTTCTGGATGTCTTCGGCGGTCACGCTTTGCAGCTCGGCGAGTTCCGTGTCCATGAGCTTCCAGGACAGGCCGACGGTCTCCAGCGAGCCGATGGCGGTGGCTTGGCTGGTAATGGAGTCGCGCTCGTAGACCACGCCGGCGATGACTTGGGCGCGGATGCGCTCCAGTTCGTCGGCGGTCGGTGGCTTGGCTTTCAACTCATCCAGCAGGCGCCACAGGCCGGCTTCGGCCTGAGCGACGGTTTTCTTCTTCTGCTGGTTTGGCGTGGCGGTCAGGGTGAACAGGCTATCACCCCGGGTGTAGGCGTCGTAGCTGGACGAAGCGCCGGAGACCAATTCTTCACCGCGCTCCAATTGAGTCGGGATCCGCGCGCTGTAACCGCCGTCCAGCAGCGCCGAAATCAGGCGCAGGGCATTGACCGAGCGCTTGTCTTCGGTGGTGGCCAGGCTTGGTACGTTGAAACCGAGAATCACGCTCGGCAGTTGAGTTTGTACGTGCAGGGTCAACAGGCGTTCGCCGGGCTCGGCCAGCTCCAGGGGAATCTTCGCCGGCGGCACGTCACGCTTGGGGATTGGGCCGAAGTAACGCTGGGCCAGGGTTTTGACTTCATCCGGGGTGACGTCACCGACCACCACCAGCGTGGCGTTGTTCGGCACGTACCAGGATTGGTACCAGTGGCGCAGTTCTTCAACCTTCATGCGGTCCAGGTCGGCCATCCAGCCGATGGTCGGCGTGTGGTAGCCGCTGGCCGGATAGGCCATGGCCTTGAAGCGCTCGTAGGCCTTGGACATCGGGTTGTCGTCGGTGCGCAGGCGACGTTCTTCTTTGATGACTTCAATCTCGCGGCTGAACTCGTCGGCGGGCAGGCGCAGGCTGGCCATGCGGTCGGCTTCCAGTTCAAAGGCAACGCCCAGGCGGTCACGGGCCAGCACCTGATAGTAGGCGGTGTAGTCATCGCTGGTGAATGCGTTCTCTTCGGCACCCAGGTCCCGCAGGATCA
This sequence comes from Pseudomonas spelaei, assembly GCF_009724245.1. Taxonomy (GTDB): domain Bacteria; phylum Pseudomonadota; class Gammaproteobacteria; order Pseudomonadales; family Pseudomonadaceae; genus Aquipseudomonas; species Aquipseudomonas spelaei. The sequence continues at coordinate 116,998 of NZ_WNNK01000010.1, forward strand.
GCGAGGCCTGGCCAGGGCCGACCTTGGCGCTGCCTTTGAACATCATGTGCTCAAGGGCATGGGACAAACCGGTCTGGCCTGGGGTTTCGTAGCTGGAGCCAACCTTGTACCAGACCTGGGAAACCACCACCGGGGCGCGATGGTCTTCGCGCACGACGACCTTGAGGCCGTTGTCCAGGGTGAATTCGTGGGTGGGTTGTGGGTCGGCAGCCAGGGCTGAAAGGGGCAGACAAACTGTGCTGAGCAGCAGGCCTGCGGCGCGGCGGGCTAGAGCATTCATTCGTTTTTAAACCTGTTGAGCTGCCCGCTAGGTCTTAGCGTCGGCGGGCGAGGAGGTGCTAGGATACTGGTCCGATTTACTGGCGGCCACGGCTATAAGACCCGGGGCTCTCATATCGCTTCGGATTCAGTCGTAGGAATGGTGGAGTTAGCGGTGGGTTTCCCCGACAATCTTCCACTTTTCGCCGATTTTATCGCTTCAGCCCTATATTGAATCGATTTGTTGAGGCCTCTTTTTTCGCCTCGCAGAATGTTGCGCATGAACAAGCTGGCTAAAAAACAGTCTGTTCTGCATCGAATTTTATTTACCGAGGCGCCCCCTTGGCGCGTCGCTACCTTGAGATAGCCGTCCTCCATGTTTGGTTCCAACGACGACAAGAAGACCCCAGCTGCGGCTGGCGAGAAGAAAGGCCTGTTCGGATGGCTGCGCAAAAAGCCGCAGGAAACCGTCGTCGAACAGCCGCACGCTCAACCTGAACCGATTCCTGAGCCGGTAGCAGAAGCCGAGCCGGTGGCCGAAGCGCCGGCGCCGGTGGTGTTGCCGATGGCTGAACCGGTGTTGCAGCCGGTGGCTGAGCCGGAGCCTGAACACAAACCGTGGCTGGTGTTGCCGGTGGCGGAAGAACCGGTGGCGCTGGTCGAGGATGAGCAGGCCGAGCACGTGACGCCGCCGATTCCAGCTGTCGTGGAGCTGGTGGCTGCTGTGGCTGAAGAGCCGCCGGTCGTCGAGATGCCTGCGCCTGTTGTGGCCGAGCCTGTCGCCGCTCCTGTTGTGGTCGCAGCGCCCGCCATCATTGAAGAGCCAGCCGCTCCCGTCGAAACCAGCAAAACCGGGTTCTTCGCCCGCCTCAAACAAGGCTTGAGCAAGACCAGCGCCAGTATCGGCGAAGGCATGGCCAGCCTGTTCCTGGGCAAGAAGACCATCGATGACGAACTGCTGGAAGACATTGAAACCCGACTGCTGACCGCAGACGTGGGCGTCGAAGCCACCGCCGTGATCATTCAGAGCCTGACCCAGAAGGTCGCGCGCAAGCAACTGACTGACGCCGATGCCCTCTACAAGTCCTTGCAGGCCGAACTGGCTGCGATGCTCAAGCCGGTGGAAGCGCCGCTGGTCGTCACTTCGCAGAGCAAGCCATTCGTGATTCTGGTGGTTGGCGTCAACGGTGCCGGCAAGACCACCACCATCGGCAAGCTGGCCAAGAAGCTGCAACTGGAAGGCAAGAAAGTCATGCTCGCTGCCGGCGACACCTTCCGTGCCGCCGCCGTGGAACAACTGCAAGTCTGGGGCGAGCGCAACAAGATCCCGGTGATCGCCCAGCACACCGGTGCCGATTCTGCCTCGGTGATCTTCGATGCGCTGCAGGCTGCCAAGGCTCGTAACATTGACGTACTGATCGCCGATACCGCCGGTCGCCTGCACACCAAAGACAACTTGATGGAAGAGTTGAAGAAAGTGCGCCGGGTGATGGGCAAGCTGGACGCCGATGCGCCGCACGAGGTTCTGCTGGTGCTGGACGCCGGCACCGGCCAGAACGCCATCAGCCAGGCCAAACAATTCCACCAGACGGTCCAACTGACTGGCCTGGCATTGACTAAGCTCGACGGCACGGCCAAGGGCGGCGTGATCTTCGCCCTGGCCAAACAGTTCGGGTTGCCGATTCGTTACATCGGCGTCGGTGAAGGCATCGACGATCTGCGCACTTTTGAAGCCGAACCCTTTGTACAGGCACTCTTTGCCGAGCGGGAGCGTTCATGATTCGTTTCGAACAGGTCGGTAAACGCTATGCCAACGGGCATGTCGGCTTGCATGAGCTGAGTTTCCGGGTGCGTCGTGGCGAATTCTTGTTCGTCACCGGCCATTCGGGTGCCGGTAAAAGTACGTTGTTGCGCCTGCTGCTGGCCATGGAGCGACCCTCCACTGGCAAATTGCTGCTGGCTGGGCAAGATCTGTCCACCATCAGTAATGCGCAAATTCCATTTTTGCGCCGCCAGATTGGCGTGGTGTTCCAGAACCACCAGTTGCTGTTTGATCGCACGGTGTTCAATAACATCGCTTTGCCTTTGCAGATTCTCGGGCTGTCCAAGGCGGAAATCATCAAACGCGTGGATTCGGCCCTGGAACGCGTGGCGCTGTCGGACAAAACCGACCTGTACCCTGGCGATCTGTCCACTGGCCAGCAACAGCGCGTCGGTATCGCCCGCGCCATCGTCCACCGTCCGGCCTTGCTGCTGGCGGATGAGCCCACCGGTAACCTCGACCCTCGCCTTGCGGCAGAAATCATGGGTGTGTTCGAAGACATCAACCGCCTGGGCACCAGTGTGCTGATCGCCAGCCACGACCTGGCGCTGATCGCCCGCATGCGCCATCGCATGCTGACCCTGCAACGCGGTCGCCTGATTGGTGACGGGGAGGCTGGGGTATGAGTGCTACACGCAGTCCAAAAGTTTCCGAACGTGTCGCACCTAAACCGGCCGACCCGCAACCGCAAAAGAAAAAGCGCGACGAAGACGATGGCCCGGACTTTGGCACCTTGGTGCGTGCCTGGATCGAAAGTCACCGCGCCAGCTTGCTCGACAGCCTGCGTCGCCTGGGCAAGCAGCCGATCGGCAGCTTTTTCACCTGCCTGGTGATGGCCGTGGCCTTGAGCCTGCCGATGGGTTTGTCGCTGCTGCTTAATAATGTGGAGCGCCTTGGCGGTTCCTGGCAGCGGGCGGCGCAGATTTCCCTGTACCTGAACCTGGATGCCAGTTCCAAGGAAGGCGAGGCCCTGGTTGAAGAGATCAAGGGCCTTCCTGGCGTAGCCGATGCTGAATACATCAGTCGTGATCAGGCGCTGGAGGAGTTTCAACAGCAGTCTGGCCTGGGCGAGGCGCTCAAGGAGTTGCCACAAAACCCGCTGCCCGGCGTAGTGCTGGTGACGCCCAATGAAGTCGACAAACCGACCCTTGAAGCCCTGCGACAAAAACTCGCAGAGATGCCCAAGGTGCAACAGGCGCAACTTGATCTAGTCTGGGTTGAGCGTCTGGCGGCGATTCTCAAGCTGGGCGACCGGTTTGTCTTCGGCCTGACGGTGTTGCTGGTTTCTGCATTACTTTTGGTGATAGGCAATACCATTCGTCTTCATATTGAAAACCGTCGCACCGAGATAGAAGTGATTAAACTGGTCGGCGGCACGGACAGCTATGTACGTCGTCCGTTTCTGTATATGGGCGCGTTGTATGGCTTTGGTGCCGGGATCTTGTCCTGGGGCGTGTTGGCGTTTGGCCTGGATTGGCTGAACGACGCAGTGGTCGGGCTGGCTGGCTTGTATGGCAGTGATTTTGCCTTGGCGGGTGTGCCGGTTGCCGATGGTCTGTCGCTCTTGCTTGGCGCGGTGTTGTTGGGGTATATCGGTGCTTGGATTGCGGTCGCACGGCATTTACGCGAGTTGGCACCGAAATAGTTAATGTCAGATTAATGTGGTTTCGTTTCTATTGGCCGTGTCAGTGGTTTAGGGAACTTGTCCTACGGTTCTCGGTCAATTTTTCGCAGTGCTGAAAAGCACGAGTTATGTGAGTCGGAGGTTTTTTCGTATGACCACTTCTTTGCAACCTGCATATGCACTGGTCCCGGGCGCAAACCTGGAAGCCTATGTGCACACGGTCAACAGCATTCCTTTGCTGACGCCCGAGCAGGAGCGTGAACTGGCCGAGAGTCTCTACTATGAGCAGGATTTGGGGGCGGCTCGGCAGATGGTGCTCGCCCACCTGCGTTTTGTTGTACATATTGCCCGTAGCTATTCCGGCTACGGCCTGGCCCAGGCTGACCTGATTCAGGAAGGCAACGTTGGCTTGATGAAAGCCGTGAAGCGCTTCAACCCGGAAATGGGTGTGCGCCTTGTATCGTTCGCTGTGCACTGGATCAAGGCGGAAATCCACGAGTTCATCCTGCGCAACTGGCGCATTGTGAAAGTCGCGACCACCAAGGCCCAGCGCAAACTGTTCTTTAACCTGCGCAGCCAGAAGAAACGCCTGGCGTGGCTGAACAATGAGGAAGTGCATCGTGTGGCGGAAAGCCTCGGTGTAGAGCCTCGTGAAGTGCGCGAGATGGAAAGTCGCCTGACCGGCCATGACATGGCCTTCGACCCGGCCGCAGAAGCGGACGACGACAGCGCCTTCCAATCGCCGGCCAACTACCTGGAAGACCACCGGTACGACCCGGCACGTCAACTGGAAGACGCTGACTGGAGCGACAACTCCAACCACAACCTGCACGAAGCACTCGAAGTGCTGGACGACCGCAGCCGTGACATCCTCTACCAGCGCTGGCTGGCAGAAGAAAAAGCCACGCTGCACGACCTGGCGCAGAAGTACAACGTATCGGCCGAGCGGATTCGTCAGCTCGAGAAAAGTGCGATGAATAAGTTGAAGCTATCGATCGCCGCTTAACCAGCAGCGAAGTGACAAAAAAATGCCCTGATCGAAAGATCAGGGCATTTTTGTTTGTGTTCGAAAGCTTCAAATCCGGCACCGTCCAATGTGGGAGCTGGCTTGCCTGCGATAGCGGTATGTCATTCAGTAAATATGTTGGTTGGCAGGTCCCCATCGCAGGCAAGCCAGCTCCCACAATTGATCCGGGTTCTGCAGTTGGATATCCAGTACAGGTCAATCCGCCCAAGGTGCCTTGCGCGAATCATTGAGCCCGATCAGGTAGCTATCCCCGCCCAATTGGCTCATCTGCCGCCGGATCCAACCCGCTCGCTGCGACACATAAGTCGTCGGATGGCTGGCACTCCACACCCGCGGGTTAGGCAGTACCGCTGCCAGATAGCTGGCCTGCTGGCGGGTCAGCGCCTTGGCACTCACCCCAAAGTGATGCCGGGCCGCTGCTTCGGCGCCGAACACGCCTTCATCCCACTCCACGCTATTGAGGTACACCTCAAGAATTCGCTGCTTGGGCCAGAAAATCTCGATCAGGCCGGTAAACCAGGCTTCCAGACCCTTACGGAAATAGCTGCGGCCAGCCCACAGAAACAGGTTCTTCGACACCTGCTGGCTCAGGGTACTGGCGCCGCGAATCGATCCACCACGCTCGTTATGCAGTAACGCCGCCTGGATCGCGCCGAAATCAAAGCCCCAATGTTCGGGAAAGCGTTGGTCCTCACCGGCCATGACCGCCACTTTCAGGTCATCGGAGATTTCATCCCAGGGTTTCCAGGTGCGTTGCAGGTCAATGGGCTCGCCGTCGATCCACGATTCGACCTTGCGCTCAACCATCAGCGCGGTCCCCGGTGGCGGTACCACACGAAACAGCAGCACCAGCAAAACGCTGGCGATGGCGAACCATTTCACGGCTTTGAGAAAACGACTGAAGAGGAGACGCAGCATAGAGATGGCTTGGCCGGAGCGTTTGAGCGGGCCATTATACAGACCCTGCCCAATGAGTCTGACTGGAGTTCCTCATGCTGCGTGGCTTTCTGATGCTGGCTGCCTTTTTCGGTTTCACCGGTGTTGCGCTCGGTGCTTTTGCTGCCCATGGCCTGAAAAACCGCTTGAGTGCCGACTATCTGGCGATCTTTCATACGGCGGTCACCTATCAATTGGTGCATACCCTGGCACTGTTCGGCGTGGCGCTGCTGGCCGCCCATATTCAGGGGCGACTGGTCCTGTGGGCGGGCGTGGCGTTTACAGTGGGAATCCTGCTGTTCTCCGGCAGCCTTTACCTGTTGACCCTCACCGGTATCAGCAAGCTCGGGATTGTCACCCCGTTTGGCGGTCTGGCGTTCCTGATCGGTTGGTTCTTCCTGGGGCTGACGGCCTGGCGCTTGCAGGTCGCCTGACCAAGGGGCTTGGGTCAACAACGTCGATCGGGCTAGAATGCTGGCCCCTAAAAACGATGGCGGCCCGTGGCATGCGCATTCAGTTGAACGGCGAATCCTTTGAACTGCCCGACGGTGAAACCGTTGTGGCCCTGCTGACCCGTCTGGACTTGACCGGGCGTCGCGTCGCAGTGGAGCTCAACCAGGATATCGTCCCGCGTAGCCAGCACGCCGAGACCACGCTCACCGAAGGTGATCAGGTCGAAGTGGTCCACGCCATCGGCGGCGGCTAGCCGTTCGGCGCTCAAGCGCGCCCACCCGCATTCTGCAGAACCTCACCCCATTTCGAGGATTTCCCATGAGCATCGTTCGTAGCGACAAGCCCTTCGTCCTGGCCGGTCGTACTTACCAGTCGCGTTTGCTGGTGGGTACCGGCAAGTACCGTGACATGGAAGAAACCCGTCAGGCCATCGAAGCCTCAGGTGCCGAGATCGTCACCTTCGCCGTGCGCCGCACCAACCTCGGCCAGATCGAAGGCGAGCCGAACCTGCTCGAAGTGCTGTCGCCGGATCGCTACACCTTCTTGCCGAACACGGCTGGTTGCTACGACGCTATCGAGGCCGTGCGCACCTGCCGCCTGGCCCGTGAGCTGCTCGACGGCCACAACCTGGTGAAGCTGGAAGTGCTGGCCGACCAGAAAACCCTGTTCCCCAACGTGATCGAAACCCTCAAGGCCGCCGAAACCCTGGTCAAGGAAGGCTTCGAGGTGATGGTCTACACCAGTGATGACCCGATCATTGCCCGTCAATTGGCGGAAATCGGCTGCATCGCGGTGATGCCGCTGGCCGGTCTGATCGGTTCCGGCCTGGGCATCTGCAACCCGTACAACCTGCAGATCATCCTCGAAGAAGCCAGGATTCCGGTACTGGTGGATGCGGGTGTCGGCACTGCGTCCGATGCCACCATTGCCATGGAACTGGGCTGTGATGCGGTGCTGATGAACTCGGCCATCGCCCATGCGCAGCAACCGATCATGATGGCTGAAGCCATGAAACACGCGATCGTCGCCGGCCGCCTGGCGTACCTCGCCGGGCGCATGCCGAAAAAACTTTACGCCAGCGCCTCCTCGCCGCTGGATGGTCTGATCAAGTAAGAGCCATTGATGACTGAATCAAACGAAACGCCGAACACTGTGGAAGAAGGCGACGAGTCCAAGCACCGCCGCATCAAGAGTTTTGTGATGCGCGCCGGTCGCATGACCGAAGGCCAGCAAAAGGGCCTGGAGCAGGGCACGCCGTTGTTCGTCCTGCCGCTGGCCGACGCGCCAGTGGATTATGACCAGGTGTTCGGCCGTTCGGCCCCACGGTCGCTGGAAATCGGTTTCGGCATGGGCCACTCGTTGCTGGAAATGGCGGCGGCCTCGCCGGAGCAGGACTTTATCGGTGTTGAAGTACACCGTCCGGGTGTGGGTGCGCTGCTTAATGGCGTGCTCACTCAGGGCCTGACCAACCTGCGGGTCTACGATTGTGATGCGATTGAAGTACTCAACCGTTGCATCGCCGACAACAGCCTCGATCGCCTGATGCTGTTTTTCCCGGATCCATGGCACAAGAGCCGTCACCACAAGCGCCGCATCGTCCAGGCTTCCTTCGCCGAACTGGTGCGCAGCAAGCTCAAGGTCGGCGGCATTCTGCACATGGCCACCGACTGGGAACCGTATGCCGAGTACATGCTGGAAGTGATGGACGTAGCCCCTGGCTACCGCAACCTGGCCGAAGACGGCAAATGCGTCCCGCGCCCGACCGAGCGACCGATCACCAAGTTCGAACGTCGCGGCGAGCGACTCGGGCATGGGGTTTGGGATTTGAAGTTCGAGAAGCTGGACTGATAAGTCCATCAGCTTGAAATGCAATGAAAGTGTGGGAGCTGGCGTGCCTGCGATAGCATCGCCTCAGTATCACTGATACACCGAGGTGTCTGCATCGCAGGCAAGCCAGCTCCCACATTTGTTTTGTGTTGTGTTTCAGGTCAGCGGCGGTCTGCTACTACGCCAATCAACACCAGCACCACCAACAACACCGGCGCCAGACTGTAGTTGTTGAACTGACTCAATCCCCGAACAATCCACGGTGTGGCGTAGATCAGCGCAGCGCCGCTGCCGATCATGCACAGCAGGGCCATCAACGGTACGCGCAAGGCGCCGGCGATGCTGCCCAGGCGCGCTTCGACCCAACCTTTGATATCGGCGCCGAATAGCACCAGCAGGCAGCCGACAAGGGCCAGAGAGATTTCCGACAGGTTGCTGCGGCTCCAGCGGGATACCGTGGCGAGCAGGTCGAGTACCAGATCCATTCGATTTCCTTAAGAGCCAATCAGCTCAAAAACTTCTGCAGCAGGTCATTGAGAAAGAGTTGCCCACGGTCAGTGGCCGCAAGGCGTGACGGTTCGACCTGCATTAAGCCACTTTGTTCTGCATCCGTACGGGCTTCGTCGAGGCTGGCCAGGTCGAGGCCGGTGCGTTCGGCGTACAGCCTGGCTTCGACGCCGTCGGTGAGGCGCAGGGCGTTCATCAGGAACTCGAAGGGCAGCTCTTCATTGGTGAGCTCTTTCGCTCCGGCCTGGAAGCTTTTTGTCGGGTTGAGGTAGTCCTTGGGTGCCCGAGTCTTCCAGGTGCGCACGATCCGCCCGTCCGGGTGACTGAGTTTGCCGTGGGCGCCGGCACCAATGCCGATAAAGTCGCCGAAGCTCCAGTAATTGAGGTTATGTCGTGCCGGTCGGCCCGATTGGGCGTAGGCCGAGACTTCGTACTGGGCGTAACCGTGTTCGGCGAGCAACGCTTGGCCAGCTTCCTGGATATCCCACAGGGTGTCGTCTTCCGGCAGGGTCGGCGGCTGGTTCCAGAACACGGTGTTGGGTTCCAGGGTCAGCTGATACCAGGACAGGTGCGTTGGCTTGAGGGCGATGGCCTGGCGCAGATCATCCAGGGCGTCGTCCAGGGACTGATCGGGCAAACCGTGCATCAGGTCCAGGTTGAAGTTGTCAAACCCGGCCTGGCGCGCCATGTCGGCGGCACGCACGGCTTCGTCACCGTTGTGGATGCGGCCCAAAGCCTCGAGTTTTTCCTGCTGGAAGCTCTGGATGCCAATCGACAGCCGATTGATCCCCAGCTTGCGGTAGGCCACAAACTTCTCTTGTTCGAACGTCCCTGGGTTGGCTTCCAGGGTGATCTCGATGTCGCTGGCAAACGGGATACGTGCTTCCACACCCTTGAGCAGGCGTCCCAACGCCGCGGCACTGAACAGGCTCGGCGTGCCGCCACCGAAGAATATCGAACTCAGTTCACGGTCATAAACCGCATGCAGGTCCTGATCGAGATCGGCGAGTAACGCGTCCACATACTCTTCTTCCGGCAGCACTTTGCTGGCGGTGTGGGAGTTGAAGTCGCAATAAGGGCATTTGCGCACGCACCACGGGATGTGGATGTACAACGCCAGGGGCGGCAAGTGAGGCAGGGCCGCCCGAGGTGTTTGCGCGCCACCGAGGATCAGTGGCTGCGCAGAGGTGTTCTGTGTCATTTCAGTCCCAGACGCTGGCGCAGCAAAACCATTGCGCGGGCGCGGTGGCTGATCTGATTCTTGTCGGCCGGGCTCAGCTCTGCGCTGGACACACTGCGCTCCGGCACCCAAAACAACGGGTCATAACCAAAACCGTGCTCGCCGCTGGCTGCATGCAGGATGCGCCCGTGCCACAGGCCTTCGCACAGGATAGGCAGGGGGTCATCGGCGTGACGCACCAGGGCCAGCACGCAAACGAACTGCGCACCGCGTTCGGCGTCCGGTACATCCTTGAGCGCGTCCAGCAGTTTGGCGTTGTTCGCCGCATCGCCCTGGCCGTCGGCATAGCGTGCCGAGTAGATACCTGGCGCGCCGCCAAGGAAGTCCACTGCCAGGCCCGAGTCATCAGCCAGTGCCGGCAGGCCGGAAATGCGTGAAGCATTACGGGCCTTGAGGATGGCGTTTTCGACGAACGACAGGCCGGTTTCTTCAGGCTCCACGCTGCTGAACTCGCCAATCGAGCGCAGATGCACCGATTCGCCGAGCATGGCCTGGAGTTCTTTGAGTTTGCCGGCGTTATGGCTGGCCAGTACGAGTTGTGTCAGGTTCATTTGTCGGCCGGAAACAGTTCTTGGTTGAAACTGAAACCGTGGGCTTTGCCGCCGGTTTCAACGTTGATCGTGAAAATTCTGACTTCCTGCTGCGGCACCGGGTATTGGGCGAGGTAATAAATCGCACCTTTTTCGGTGATTTGTTTGAACGTCAGCATCTCGGTCTTGCCGCTCAGGTCCTTGATGGTGCCGGTGACCTGCGCCACAACCGGCTCGGTGCCCTTGATCACGGACACGTTGATCACGCCCTTGTTTTTGCTGCGCACCAATTCAACGGCCTGAGCCACATCGGGTTGCAGGAAGCTGGAGGTAAACGTGTTGTAGTGCACAGTGATGTCGCCAAAGTCTTTCTGGCGACTGGGGTCGATAACGTCAGCGGCCATGGCGCTGACGCCCAGGCACGCGGTGAGTAGAAAAACAGCCAGGCGACTCATGATCGTCCTCCTTGAAAGTGGTTAGACGGCTATCTGATGGTCGGTCAGGCCCGGGCTGCGGACTCGATAAATTCCGATCTCACCTAACAGATTAGGCCATAGCTTACTCGCCCACCCATGGCGGTGCTGTTGATCGACCGCAAGGCGGTTGATCACTTTGGCTTCGCGCTCACCGCACAGCGCTTCGAAGTCTTCGAAGGTGCAGAAGTGGATGTTCGGCGTGTTGTACCAGGTGTACGGCAGGAAGTCCGACACCGGCATGCGGCCCTTGGTGGCCAGGTACCAGCGGCAGCGCCAGTGACCGAAGTTGGGGAAGGTGATGATGCACTGGCGACCCACCCGCAACATTTCGTCGAGGATCCGGTCCGGGTAATGCACGGCTTGCAGCGCCTGCGTCATGACCACGATGTCGAAACTGTTGCTGGCGAAGTTGCCCAGGCCCTTGTCCAGGTCCTGCTCGATCACGTTGATGCCCTTGGCCACGCACTGGGCGATGTTGTCCGGGTCGTTTTCCAGGCCATAGCCGGTGACCTGCTTGTTGTCTCGCAGCCAGCTCAGCAGTTCGCCATCGCCGCAACCCAGGTCGAGCACGCGGCTGCCGGCGGGGATCCAGTCTTGGATGATTTCCAGGTCGGCTCTCATGGCGTTCTCACAGTTCTATGCGGTTCATGTAGTGGGTGAACGCTTGCAGGTAACGCGGGATCGGGATCAGGAAGGCGTCGTGGCCTTGCGGTGCATCGATCTCCAGGTAGCAGACGTCTTTCCTGGCGGCCATCAGCGCGTCCACCAGCTCTCGCGAACGGGCCGGGGAGAAGCGCCAGTCGGTGGTGAACGACATCACGCAGAACTTGGCCGTGGCATGGGCGAAGGTCTTCGCCAGGTCATCGTCGAAGTTGGCGGCCGGGTCGAAGTAATCCAGGGCCTTGGTCATCAGCAGGTAAGTGTTGGCGTCGAAACGTCCGGAAAACTCTTCACCCTGATAACGCAGGTAACTTTCGACCTGGAACTCGACGCTGTGGAAGTCGTAGTTGAGCTTCTCGCTCTTCAGGCCACGGCCGAACTTCTCGCCCATGGAGTCATCCGACAGGTAGGTGATGTGCCCGACCATCCGCGCCAGCATCAGCCCGCGCTTGGGGATCACACCTTGTTCCTGGAACGAACCGCCGTGGAACTCCGGGTCGGTCAGGATCGCCTGGCGCGCCACTTCGTTGAAGGCGATGTTCTGTGCCGATAACTTGGGGGCCGAGGCGATGGCGAGGCAATGGCGGACGCGGTCCGGGTAGGTGATGGTCCATTGCAGGGCCTGCATGCCGCCGAGACTGCCGCCGATCACCGCCGCCCATTGGGCGATGCCCAGTACATCGGCGAGGCGCGCCTGGCTGTGAACCCAGTCTTCGACCGTCAATACCGGGAAGTCGGCACCAAATGGCTTGCCGGTTTCCGGGTTGATACTGCTCGGCCCAGTGGAGCCGTTGCAGCCGCCGAGGTTGTTCAGGCTGACCACGAAGAACTTGTTGGTGTCGATGGGCTTGCCGGGGCCGATGCAGCTGTCCCACCAGCCGGGCTTGCGCTCGTCCATGCTGTGGAAGCCCGCAGCGTGGTGATGGCCGGACAGGGCGTGGCAGATCAGCACGGCGTTGCTGCCCGTGGCGTTCAGTTGGCCATAGGTTTCGTAGATCAGGTCGTAGGCCGGTAGCGAACGGCCGCAGGCCAGGGCCAGAGGTTCGCTGAAGTGCGCCACTTGGGGCACGACCAGTCCAACAGAATCGGGGGGAAAGGCAGTTGGCATCGACCCTGCTCTCGTTTAAATGAGGCGTAAGTCTAAAGAGCGGGGACCCTAGCGGCAAGCGAAGGCCTGCGATCAACCATAAGGGTTCAAATATCTGTAGCTGCTGCCGAGGTACGAGGCCCCGAGGCGGTCCTGCGGACACGCATCGCAGCCTCGTACCTCGGCAGCGGCTACAACCACCTTCGTGGGGCTCAGCTATTTCATCAGATCAGCAGGCGCAGGATGTCCGGCATCATGGTCATGGCGGCCAGGTTGTTGATCACCAGCATATCCAGGAGCTTGAGCACCATGAACGCGAGGATTGGCGAGATATCCAGGCCGCCCAGGTTTGGCAGGATTTTGCGGAACGGCGCCAGGGCCGGTTCGCAGATCTGGTTGACCAGTTCGGCGCCTGGGTTATGGCTGCCTGGGGCGACCCAGGACAGAATCACGCTGATGATCAGGGCAAAGAAGAAGATCTTCAGGAACAGCGCCGTCACGCCGATGATGGCCCAGATCAGCAATTGCAGGAAATTGCCGGTGGTGCCGTAAGTCAGCAACAGGGTCAGGGCCATCAACGCCAACTGCACCAGGATCGCCAGGACCAGCGACGACATGTCCAGGCCGAACACGCTCGGGATTACCCGGCGCAGCGGCTTGAGCAGCGGCTGAGTGGCCTTTACGGCGAACTGGCAGAGCGGGTTGTAGAAGTTTGCACGGACCAATTGCAGGACAAAACGCAACAGTACGATCAGCAGATACAGACTGCCGAGGGTTTGCAGCACGTAGACGGCTGCGGTGTTCAAACCAATCATGTTGGCTCCTTATCGACCTAGTTGTTCGGCCATTTCAGCCGAGCGGTGCGCGGCGGCGCCCAATGCTTTTTCCACCAGGGCTTCAAAGCCCCCGGCCTGGAACGATTCAATAGCGGCTTGTGTGGTGCCGCCTGGAGAGGTGACGCGACGGCGCAACTCGGCGGCGTCGACATCGCTGCCGGCGGCCATATGTGCAGCGCCCAGGGCGGTTTGCACGGTCAGTTGCTCGGCGGTTTCCCGTGGCAGGCCCAGTTTCACGCCCGCAGCGGTCATGGCTTCGATCAGCAGGAAGAAATACGCCGGGCCGCTGCCGGAGACAGCGGTGACCGCGTCCAGTTGCTGCTCTTCTTCCAGCCAAAGGGCAATGCCGACCGCCGACAACAGTTCCTGCGCCTGATCCCGCTGCCCAGCGGTAACTTCGGCAGTGGCGTACAAGCCACTCACGCCCTGGCGCAGCAGCGCCGGGGTGTTGGGCATGCAGCGCACAATCGGCTGGGCACCAAGCCAGTTTTTCATGCTGGCGCAGGTGATGCCGGCGGCGATGGACACCACCAGTTGATGAGGCTTGAGGCTTGGCCGAAGGGCTTCGCACACGGCTTTCATGGCCTGAGGCTTGACCGCCAGCACGATCACGTCAACGCCTTGAATGGCCTCGGCGTTGTCGGCGAAGACTTCGATACCGTGTTCACTGCTGACGCGGGTGCGGGTGTCTTCACCCGGGTCGCTGGCGCGAATCCGGTCCGCTTCCAGGCCTTTGGCCCGCAGGCCGCCGATCAGGCTGGCCGCCATGTTGCCGGCGCCGATAAAGGCTATACGCGTGTTGCTCATGACAGGTCCTTACTCAGATGGAAGTCAGCCATTTCACGGCTGACCGTAGTCGCGGGCACCAAACAGGGCGGTACCGATCCGCACCCAGGTGGCCCCTTGGGCGATGGCTGACTCAAGGTCGTGGCTCATGCCCATGGAAAGTGTGTCGAGTGGCAGGTGCAGGCTCGCTTGCAGGTCGCGTACGGTCGCGAACGCAGCGTCTTGAGCCGCGCGGTCGTCAGTTGGCTCGGGAATCGCCATCAGGCCACGCAGCTTCACACGAGGCAGGGCACTGATGGCTTCGGCCAAGGCTGGCAAATCGGCGGGCGTACAGCCGGATTTGCTGGCTTCACCACTGACATTGACCTGAATGCAGATGTTCAGTGCTGGCAGGTCAGCCGGGCGTTGTTCGGACAGGCGTTGTGCGATTTTCAGGCGGTCCACGGAATGTACCCAAGCGAAATGCTCAGCGATAGCGCGAGTCTTGTTCGATTGAATGGGGCCGATGAAGTGCCAACTCAAGGGCAGGTCGGTTAATTCCAGCTGTTTGCCCAAGGCTTCCTGCAGGTAATTCTCGCCAAAGTCGCGCATCCCGGCGGCATAGGCTTCGCGCACGGCTTGCGCGGGTTTGGTCTTGCTGACGGCCAGCAAGTGGATGCTGCTTTCGTCGCGCTGCACGGCCTGGGCCGCCGCACGGATCCGGTCACTAACCAGGCCGATGTTGTCTGCTATCGTCGACATTCGAAGTGCGCCCGCGGGAATGGAGTCCGCGGCATTCTACTGGAAATGGAAAGCCCTATGGATATCACTGAATGGCTGGCCGCAAGCGTCAGCCTGGGTGCGTCCGACCTGCATGTGTCGGCAGGCCTGGCGCCGATGGTGCGCATTGATGGCGAGATTCGTGCGCTCGATCAACCGGCACTAAGCCCGGCGCAAGTTGCCTCGTTGCTTGAGTCGATACTCACCAAACAGCAGCAAAAGGATTTCGAAACATCTCTTGAAACGGATTTTGCCTTCGAGCTGCCGGGCGTGGCGCGATTCAGGGTGAATGTGTTTCGGCAGCACCGAGGCATCGGCGCAGTATTTCGGGCGATCCCGTCACAGGCTCAGAGCCTGGAAAGCCTGGGGCTGGGCGAGGTATTTCGCCAGATTGCGGACTTGCCTCGGGGGCTGGTGCTGGTCACCGGGCCCACGGGCTCCGGCAAGTCCACCACATTGGCCGCGATGATTGATTACCTTAACGGCCATCGCCACCAGCACATCCTGACCCTTGAAGACCCGATCGAGTTTGTTCATGAACCCAAAAACGCCCTGATCAATCAGCGGCAGGTGCATCGTGACACCCACAGTTTCTCGGCAGCCTTGCGCTCAGCGCTGCGGGAAGACCCGGATGTGATCCTGGTGGGCGAGATGCGTGACCTGGAAACCATCCGTCTGGCGCTGACGGCTGCGGAAACCGGGCACTTGGTGTTTGGCACCTTGCACACCACGTCGGCGGCGAAAACCGTGGACCGGGTAGTGGATGTATTCCCGGCGGGGGAGAAGGCCATGGTCCGCTCGATGCTCTCGGAGTCGTTGCAGGCGGTGGTGTCCCAGGTGCTGGTGAAGAAAGTGGGCGGCGGGCGAGTGGCCGCTCATGAAATCATGCTCGGCACACCGGCGATCCGTAACCTGATCCGTGAAGACAAGGTGGCGCAGATGTACTCGGCGATTCAGACCGGTGGGGCGCTGGGGATGAAGACGTTGGATATGAGTTTAAAGGCGTTGGTCAGCCAGGGGCTGATCAGCCGGGAGGATGCTCGGGAGAAGGCGAGAATGCCTGGGGAGTTCTGAGGTGGAACAGGCAATGAAAACCTAATGTTGGAACTTGCTTAGGTGGGAGCTGGGCTTGCCCGCGATGCAGGCACCTCGGTCTGTCAGTTGCACCGAGGTGATGCTATCGCGGGCAAGCCCGGCTCCCCACAAGCCCGCTACCACATTGGATTGCATTGCAGCGTTGAATCAGCGCTGCACAACCCGCAGATTGTTTTGCTCTTTAGGCAGAACACGCTTGGCAATCACGTAGTTCTTGTCCCAGAACGGCTTTTTCAGCGTGTCGATGCTGACCGACTTGCCACGACGTGGTGCGTGGATAAAGCGGTCGTTGCCCAGGTAGATGGCAACGTGATTGACCTGACGGCTCTTCAGCTTGAAGAACAACAGATCGCCCGGCTTCAGGTCCTTGCGCTCAACTTTCTGCCCGTGGCCAGCGGCCATGGCATTGGAAGTGCGCGGCAAATCCACGGCTTTAACGTCGTTAAACGCATATTTCACCAAGCCACTGCAGTCGAACCCTTTACTTGGGCTGCTGCCGCCCCAACGATAAGGAGTACCGAGCACGTTAACGGCACGGCTGAGGACGTTGCTGCTTTGTTTGGTGTTGACCGCCATCAGGGCAGGATTTGCTTTACCGTGTGCCTTGCTCAGTTGAGTCGGGCGCTTGACGGTGAGTTTTACCGATTTGGCGGAGCTGGTGGTTGCATGAACTTTAGGGGTGAAACCATTAACGTTCGGAAGTCGTTGCTCACGGTTGGTGGCGTGGGCGGCCAGTGGCATTAATAGGCAAATGGTTAGCCATGTCTTGAAAAATGGTCGCATTAGGCAAGGCTCTTATAGGTTTGCGCGCAACTTTATAACAGCTTTTTGTGTCTTTCTCAGGCCGTTTGTCGACTGAACCCTGCGGTCAAATTCAGGAAAAGCGCGACCAATTGCCGCAATTGTCCTACACAAGTCAGGTGGTACAAGGCTTTGAGGGAAGCGACCATACCATTTACCGCATGTCGGGCGCCCGTAAAAAAGTCACAAAGAAACCAGAAATATTTATCTATCGAGGCAAAAGAGGTACTCCATGAACACCTATCGACAGGATGTTTCGCAGCAAGACACCCACAGCAAGGTGATCGGTTACCTGCTCTGGATTTTCGGTTTTACCGGTGCTCACCGTTTTTATTACGGCAAACCGGTGACCGGGACGATCTGGTTTTTCACCTTCGGATTGTTGGGGATTGGCTGGCTGATCGACCTGTTCCTGATTCCGGCCATGGACCGGGAAGCGGACCTGCGTTTTACCGCTGGGCCGATTGAGTACAACGTGGCCTGGATCCTGTTGGCGTTCCTGGGTGTGTTCGGTTTGCACCGTATGTATCAGGGCAAATGGATCACCGGGATCATCTATCTGCTGACCGGTGGTTTGTTCCTGATTGGGGTGCTGTACGACTTCTGGACGCTGAATACGCAGATTTCGATTGGTAATGCCGAGCGTAATAACGGTCGGTAAACCCTTCTCGGATAGATGCAGATCAAATGTGGGAGCCGGGCTTGCCCGCGATAGCATCACCTCGGTCCATCAGATGCACCGAGGTGCCCGCATCGCAGGCAAGCCAGCTCCCACATTTACTGTGCCCGCTTTAGATCAGGCTTTAGGCCTGGTAGCTGATCCGCCCATCCACCAAGGTGTACCGCACATTCGCCGGCAGGCTGTGGCCGATGAACGGGCAGTTCTCACCTTTGGACAGCCAGTGTTCCCCGGCAATCGTGGAGCTGGCCGGATCAAACAATACGATATCCGCCGCCAAACCCACCGCCAGCTTACCCGCCGGCAGGCGCAGCGCCTCGGCAGGGCCCGCACTCAAGCGCGCCAGCAGCGTTGGCAGGTCCAGCAAGCCATCTTCCACCAACGTCATTGCCAGTGGCAGCAACAGCTCGACGCTGCTGATCCCAGGCTCTGTCGCGCCGAACGGTGCCAGCTTGGCATCGCGTTCGTGAGGCTGGTGGTGGCTGGAAATCGCCGAAACCACCCCGGACTTCACGGCCGCGCGCAAGCCATCGCGGTCCGCGCGGGTGCGCAGTGGCGGTTGAACGTGGTACAGGCTGGAGAAGTCGATCAGCGCCTCATCCGTCAGAATCAGTTGATACAGCGCCACATCTGCCGTCACCGGCAAACCGCGTGCTTGAGCCTGGGCGATCAGGGCCACGCCCCGGGCACTGGTCAACTGGCTGAAATGTGCCCGCACGCCGCTTTGCTCTACCAACAACAGGTCCCGGGCCAGGGCCACGGTCTCGGCGGTTTCCGGGATGCCCGGCAGGCCGAGGAAGCTGGCGGTGGCGCCTTCATGGGCCAGGCCGCCTTCGGCCAGGTCACGGTCCTGGGAGTGGAAAATCACTGTCAGGTCGAAGGTGGCTGCATATTCCAGGGCGCGGCACAGGGTACGTGTGCTGCGAAAGCTCTCCAGGCCGTTGCCAAAGGCCACACAGCCGGCATCGCGCAGCGCAATGAGCTCTGCAAGCTGTTCGCCGTCCAGGCCTTTGCTCAGGGCGCCGATGGGGAACACTTTGCAGTTGCCGGCCTCACGGGCGCGGTCGAGGATCAGCTCGGTCACGGCCGAGGTGTCCAGCACCGGTTTGGTCTGCGGTGGGCAGCACAGGCTGGTGACGCCACCGGCCGCCGCTGCACGGGTTTCGCTGGCGATCGTGCCTTTGCGGCTGTAGCCCGGCTCGCGCAGGGCGACATTCAGGTCCACCAGCCCTGGCGCGGCCACCAGGCCTTTGGCGTCGATGGTTTCGACAGCGCTGAAGCCACTCGGGGCGGCGCCGATGGCAATGATCTTGCCGGCTTCCAGATGAAGGTCGGTGACGTGATCCAGGCCACTGGCGGGATCAATGACTCGGGCGCCGAGAATGCTGAGCTTCACTGGGCGTTCTCCTGCTCGAATTGACGTTGTGCGGTTTGCCCGCTCATGGCCATGGACAACACGGCCATGCGCACGGCGATGCCGTAGGTGACCTGGTTGAGAATCACCGACTGCGGTCCGTCGGCTACCGCCGACTCAATCTCCACCCCCCGATTGATCGGCCCCGGGTGCATCACGATGGCATCCGGCTTGGCGCCGGCGAGGCGCGCGGTGGTCAGGCCGAACAGGCGGTAGAACTCGCCTTCGCTCGGCAGCAGGCCGCCGGACATGCGCTCGCGTTGCAGGCGCAGCATGATCACCACGTCGACGTCCTTCAGGCCTTGGGCCATGTCGGTGTAGACCTTCACGCCGTATTGCTCGATGCCGATGGGCAGGAGGGTTTTCGGCGCGATCACGCGGATGTCCGGGCAACCCAGGGCTTTCAGGGCCAGCATGTTGGAGCGCGCTACCCGCGAGTGCAGGATGTCGCCGACGATGGCTACCGAGAGGTTTTCAAAGCCGCCCTTGTGCCGGCGGATGGTCAGCATGTCGAGCATGCCTTGGGTCGGGTGGGCGTGACGGCCGTCGCCGCCGTTGATGATTGCCACCTGCGGGCACACGTGTTCGGCGATGAAGTGCGCGGCGCCGGAGTCACCGTGACGCACCACGAACATGTCGGCGGCCATGGCTTCCAGGTTGCGCAGGGTGTCGAGCAGGGTTTCGCCCTTGCTCGCCGACGATGTGGACACGTTCAGGGTGATCACGTCGGCTGACAGCCGCTGGGCCGCCAGTTCAAAGGTGGTGCGGGTACGGGTGGAGTTCTCGAAGAACACGTTGCAGATGGTTTTGCCGCGCAACAGCGGGACTTTTTTCACCGCCCGACCGCCGACTTCCAGGAACGAGTCAGCGGTGTCGAGGATTTCGGTGAGCAGTTCGCGGGGCAAACCGTCGAGGGACAAGAAGTGGCGCAGTTGGCCCTGAGCATTGAGCTGCAGCGGGCGCTTGGCATCTAGAGGCGTCATCGCGGGGACTCTTTACAAGGCGGTTTAAAGGGCAAGGTCTTGCAGTTCGAGTTCGAGCGGCGTGGGACCGGACAATTTTACCCGTTGGTTGGCCGCAAGCGACAGTGTGGCGCCAACCACGTCCGGGCTGATGGGCAGTTCGCCCGCGTCCAGGTCCAGCAGGCAGACCAGCGTAATGCTGGCCGGGCGCCCGTAATCGAACAGTTCATTCATGGCGGCGCGGATGGTGCGACCGCTCATCAGCACGTCATCGATCAGCACCAGATGCTGACCTTCGATCTCGAAAGGCAGGGCCGAGGGACGTACTTGTGGGTGCAGCCCGTTCTGACTGAAGTCGTCACGGTAGAAGGAGACGTCGAGGGTGCCCAGGGGCGAATCGCTGCCCAACTCTTCCAGTAACGCCTGGGCCACCCAGATGCCGCCCGTGCGAATGCCAATAAAGCGTGGCTCGCTGATGGCGCGGTGTTCCAGGTGGGCCTTGAGGCGTAACGCCATCTGGCTGATCAGTTCGGCGGGATTGGGCAGGCTCATGGTAGCTCCTTCAAGGCCTTGCGCGGCGGGGGCGACGGCAAGGTCCGGGCTCAAACGTAAGAAGACGCGGCAAGCCGCGTCAGTCAGGATTCAAATAAAGCGGTGTTTTCGTCCAGCCAGCCCTGCAACAACAAGGCGGCGGCAATCGCGTCCACCGGGTTATCGCGGTAGCTGCCTTTCTGGCCGCCACGGTCGCGGCGCTCGCCTTTGGCCTCAAAGGTGGTCAGGCGCTCATCGTGGGTATAGAAGGGCAGGTTGTAGCGACCATTGAGACGGCGCGCGAACTTTTCGGCCCGCAGGCACATGTCGCTCGGGGTGCCGTCCATGTTCAAGGGCAGGCCGACGACAACGGCGTCGGGCTTCCACTCCTTGATCAGGGCTTCCACCTGGTTCCAGTCCGGCACGCCGTTCTGGGCTTTCAGGGTACACAGCTCGCGGGCCTGGCCCGTG
Organism: Pseudomonas spelaei; assembly: GCF_009724245.1. Taxonomy (GTDB): domain Bacteria; phylum Pseudomonadota; class Gammaproteobacteria; order Pseudomonadales; family Pseudomonadaceae; genus Aquipseudomonas; species Aquipseudomonas spelaei. The sequence continues at coordinate 137,779 of NZ_WNNK01000010.1, forward strand.
ATGACCTGCCCGACGGCGACGCCGATCTGTTTGGTGCCGTAGTCAAAACCGAGAATCAGACGCAAGGTCATCAGGCGTGCCCCGCCTGGCTGGTCAACAGGCTGAGGTTGACCCGCAGCTTGGCCGCAGCCGCTTCCAGGCGCAGTTCGCTGGGGGTGTTGAACAGGATGTCAGCGTCAAACGGGCAGGTCAGCCAGGCATTGCTGGCCAGTTCGGCCTCCAGCTGCCCGGCTTCCCAGCCCGCGTAACCGAGGGTAATCAGGCTCTGCTGTGGCCCGATACCATCGGCAATCGCAAACAAGATGTCCTGGGAGGTGGACAGGGACAGCCCGTCGAGGTCCACCGTAGCCTGGAACGTGGGGCCTGTAGGGTGCAAGACAAAACCTCGGTCAGTCTGTACCGGCCCGCCAATGTAGATCGGCACGTCCTGGCAGTTGGCTGGCGGATCGATGTCCGGGCGCAATTGCTCAAGGATATCGGCCAGGTTCAGGTCCTGCGGACGGTTGACCACCAGGCCCATGGCGCCATTGGCCGTGTGCTCGACGATATAGGTCAAGGTTTGCGCAAAGTTCGGGTCGGCCATATGGGGCATGGCGATCAGGAATTGGTGCTTGAGGTAGGTCGGGCTGACATTTTTCATGTCCGCTAGTGTGGCGTTGGAGGGGCGAACTGACAAGCTGGCGATGCGCAGGAAATCACCACTGCGATCAATTGCTGGACAGCCGATCACCCTTGGCGAATTTCCAGGTACGGATGATTTCCAGGCGGTCGATGTCCGCCAGGTCGCCGGTAAACGGCGCAAACGGTGCCGCCAGACGCACAATCCGCTGCGCCGCCTGGTCCAGTAATGGCTGCCCGGAAGATTCCAGCACCAGCACTTCATACAACGAACCGTCGCGGTTGATCGATACCAGCAGCCGCAAGTTGCCGTAGATCTGCTGGCGGCGGGCTTCGTCCGGGTAGTTGAGGTTGCCGATGCGCTCGACCTTCTTGCGCCATTCGTCCTTATACCAGGCGCCCTTGTCGCGCATGGTGGAGGCGGCGTTCAGGCGATAAATCCGTGGGCGCTTGGCGTAAAGCTGCTGTTCGTTGGCAAGCTCCGCTTCCAGGCTGGAGATTTCGCTGGAGAGCTGTTCGCTGTCAAACGCAGGGGCAGAGGTCTTGGGGGCGGGTTCGGTCTTGACCTTTTCACGCTGGGTCACGGCTTTTTGCGGCTTGGGCGCGATGGTGGCGACGGCCGCCTTGGGCGCCGCTTGCTTGACCTCGGGCTTGGGTGCCGGAGGCGGCTTGACCTTGTTGACCTTGTTGTCCTGGAACGGCGCGACTTCGGTGGTCTTGGGCACCGCCTTTTTATCCAGGGTGCCGCTGCCTTGCTGATTGTCCTGGGCGAGAAAGTCGGCCTTTTCCGGCTTCTTTTCGCTCTTGAAAGTGGCGAGGGTGATTTCCAGGGTTTTGCTGATCTGCTTGGGTTCGGCAAAGGTGAAGCCCAGGCCGAGGATCAAAGCCAGGTGAATCAAGGCTGCCAGAAACAGCGTAAATCCGAGCCGATCAGCCGGGCGCACGCCGCTGTGGGAGAGTTCTGGGGGCAGATCGGACGGGAGCGTCATGACAAGAAAACCAACATCGCGCATTTCACAGGTGGGGCATGATAGCGCAATGTCGGTTTGTGTCTGGCGGTTCTATGTCACTTGGCTTGTAGCTTCGCGGCAATCGCCGCCATCAGCATTTCGCCGATATTGGTGCCGAACGCGTTGTCTATCTCGCGAATACAGGTGGGGCTGGTGACGTTGATTTCCGTCAGGTGCTCACCAATTACGTCAAGGCCTACAAACAGCAGGCCTTTTTCCCGCAGCGTCGGACCGACCTGTGCGGCGATCCAGCGGTCCTTGTCGGTCAATGGACGTGCTTCGCCACGCCCACCAGCCGCCAGGTTGCCACGGGTTTCGCCGGCGGCGGGGATGCGCGCCAGGCAGTAAGGTACGGGTTCGCCGTCGATCATCAGGATGCGCTTGTCGCCGTCCTTGATGGCCGGCAGGTAGGCCTGGCCCATGATCTGCTGGGTGCCGAGAGCGGTCAGGGTTTCCAGGATCACCGACAGGTTCGGGTCGCCGACACGGTGACGGAAGATCGAAGTGCCGCCCATGCCGTCCAGCGGCTTGAGGATCACATCACCGTGCTTGGCGGCGAACTCGCGCAGCACGTCGCTGCGACGGCTGACCACGGTCGGCGGTGTGCATTGCGGGAACAGGGTGGCGAACAGCTTTTCATTGCAGTCGCGCAGGCTCTGGGGTTTGTTGACGATCAGTACGCCAGCACGCTCGGCCTGCTCCAGCAGGTAGGTGGAGTAGACAAACTCCATGTCGAATGGCGGATCCTTGCGCATCAGGATCACGTCCAGGTCGCTCAGCGGGCTGTCGACCTCGTCTTGCAGTTCGAACCACTTCTCAGGGTTGGCAAACACCTGCAAGGGGCGCATCCGGGCCCGCGCCTCGCCGTCGCCCTGGTAAAGATCGCGCTGCTCCATATAGAACAGCGTCCAGCCGCGGGCCTGGGCGGCCAGCAACATGGCCAGCGAGCTATCCTTTTTATAGGAAATGCTGGCGATAGGGTCCATGACAATGCCGACGCGAACGCTCATGGGGGATTTCCTCTAGCAAATAAGGGCGCATAAAAGTGGCGTCAGAGTGGCGCTGCGGCTGTTGTGGGTCAAGGAAAAACCACCTTGCCGGTCGGCCGATAGATTGCCTTCCCAGTCTGTGCTAAAAAGGCTGCCATGGCGTATCAGCCCTTGAATCGCAAGGGTTTGGCGCCCGTCCCGTGCAACATCCGGCTGTACACACCGAAAACCGATTCGCTGTGGCGATGGTAGAGCAGATATGGAACAGCATTCCAACGCCTTGAAAGTGATGGTGATCGACGATTCGAAAACGATTCGCCGCACCGCCGAGACACTGTTGAAGAACGTAGGGTGCGAAGTCATCACGGCCATCGACGGTTTCGACGCCCTGGCCAAGATCGTTGACCATCACCCGCACATTATCTTTGTCGACATCATGATGCCGCGCCTGGATGGTTATCAGACCTGTGCCCTGGTCAAGAACAACCCGGCGTTCAAGTCGATACCGGTGATCATGCTGTCCTCCAAGGACGGCCTGTTCGACAAGGCCAAGGGGCGCATCGTCGGCTCTGATCAGTTTTTGACCAAGCCTTTTAGCAAGGAAGAACTGCTGAGTGCGATCAAGGCGTATGTGCCGGGCTTCGCCGCAGTAGAACAAGCACATTGACGGCAAGCCTTGAGCGCTTGCGTCTACCAATGTAGTGGGGAAAACCATGGCACGTGTTCTGATCGTCGACGATTCGCCGACTGAAATGTACAAACTGACCGGCATGCTGGAAAAGCATGGCCACGAAGTCCTCAAGGCCGAAAACGGTGCCGACGGCGTAGCGCTGGCCTCCCTGGAAAAACCCGATGCCGTGCTGATGGATATCGTGATGCCGGGCCTCAACGGTTTCCAGGCCACTCGCCAACTGAGCAAGCACACTGACCCGAGCATCAGCTCGATCCCGATTATCATCATCACCACCAAGGATCAGGAAACCGACAAGATCTGGGGCGAGCGCCAGGGCGCGAAAGACTACCTGACCAAGCCGGTGGACGAAGACACCCTGATTGCCACCCTGAACAAGGTGTTGGCGGGCTGACGGCACGTTCCCATGACCGAGTCGCAAACTGCCTTCGAGCTGCTGCTGGACATCGACCGCCGCTGCCGCCTGTTGGCTGCCGACCTGCCTTCCCAGGAAACCCGAGCACACAGCTGGAGCGGCATCGGCTTCCGGCTGGGTGAGCATTGGTACGTGGCGCCCATGGGCGAAGTCGCGGAAGTCCTGCACGAGCCACGTTGCACACTGATGCCCGGGGTCAAGCCGTGGGTCAAGGGCGTGGCCAACCTGCGCGGGCGGTTGTTGCCGGTGATCGACCTGTGCGGTTTTTTCGGTCACGAACTGTCGACCCTGCGCAAACAGCGGCGCGTCTTGGTCGTGGAGTATCAGGACGTGTTTGTCGGCCTGTTGGTGGATGAGGTGGTGGGGATGCAGCATTTTGCGCAAGAGCTGTTGGCACGCGCTGCGTTGACGGTGGACGAAGCTGCGAGTGCGCCCTTTATCCAGGGGCAGTTCAATACTGATCAGGTATGGCAGGTCTTCAGCCCCTTCGCCCTGGCCCAGGCCCCGAGCTTCATGGATGTCGCCGTATGAGCACCGTCACGCCCCCCAAACCTCAGGAAGCCTCCCGCAGCCGGTCGCAGATCATCGTGCTGTTTATCGCGCTGATCGTGTTCATCATGTTGCTGTTCGCCAACTTCGCGTACCTCAACACCCAATCGACTTATGACAAGCAGTACATCGGCCATGCCGGTGAGTTGCGGGTGCTGTCCCAGCGTATTGCCAAGAACGCCACGGAAGCGGCGGCGGGCAAATCCGCCGCGTTCAAACTGCTGGGTGAGTCGCGCAACGATTTTGCCCAGCGCTGGAGTTACCTGAAAAAAGGTGACCCGGCCACCGGCCTGCCGGCGGCGCCCCGCGAGGTACGCGGGGAAATGCGCGCGGTGCAGACCGACTGGGAGGCGCTGCTGAAAAACACCGATGCGATTCTGGCCAGCGAGCAGACAGTACTGTCCCTGCACCAAGTGGCGGCAACATTGGCGGAAACCGTACCGCAACTGCAGGTCGAGTCGGAAAAAGTCGTCGATATCCTGCTGCAACGGGGTGCACCGGCCAGCCAAGTGGCGTTGGCCCAGCGCCAATCGTTGCTGGCCGAACGCATCCTCGGTGCGGTGAATACCGTGCTGGCCGGTGATGAAACGGCGGTGCAGGCGGCCGATGCCTTTGGTCGCGACGCCAATCGTTTCGGCCAGGTACTCAACGGCATGCTCCAGGGCAATGCCGGGCTGCGCATCACTCAGGTCGAGGATCACGACGCTCGTGCCCGCTTGGCAGATATCTCCGAGTTGTTTGAGTTCGTCTCCGGCTCCGTGGATGAAATCCTCGAAACCTCGCCGCAACTGTTCCAGGTGCGCGCCTCGGCGAGCAATATTTTCAGCCTGTCGCAAACCCTGCTCGATGAAGCCTCGCACCTGGCAACGGGTTTTGAAAACCTCGCGAGTGGGCGTACGTTTGACACCATCGGCGGCTACGTCCTGGGTTTGCTGGCGCTGGCGTCGATCATCCTGATTGGCCTGGTGATGGTCCGCGAGACCAACCGCCAGCTGCGTGAAACCGCCGAAAAGAACGAGCGTAATCAGAACGCGATCATGCGCCTGCTGGACGAAATCGAAGACCTGGCCGACGGCGACCTGACGGTCACCGCCTCGGTGACCGAAGACTTCACCGGCACCATCGCCGACTCCATCAACTATTCCGTGGACCAACTGCGGGACCTGGTCGCCACCATCAACCTCACCGCGGGCCAGGTGGCCGGTGCCGTGCAGGACACCCAGGCCACCGCGATGCACCTGGCCCAGGCCTCGGAGCACCAGGCCCAACAGATCGCCGAAGCCTCCACTGCGATCAACCAGATGGCCCAATCCATCGATCAGGTCTCGGCCAACGCTGCCGAATCCTCAGCGGTGGCCGAGCGCTCGGTGGAGATTGCCAACAAGGGCAACGAGGTGGTGCACAACACCATCCACGGCATGGACAACATTCGCGAACAGATTCAGGACACCGCCAAGCGCATCAAGCGCCTGGGGGAGTCCTCCCAGGAAATTGGCGACATCGTCAGCCTGATCGATGACATCGCGGACCAGACCAACATCCTCGCCCTCAACGCCGCGATCCAGGCCAGCATGGCCGGTGACGCCGGGCGTGGGTTTGCAGTGGTGGCCGATGAAGTACAGCGGTTGGCCGAGCGCTCATCGGCAGCTACCCGGCAAATCGAAACCCTGGTACGGGCGATCCAGACCGACACCAACGAAGCCGTCATCTCCATGGAGCAGACCACCACCGAAGTGGTGCGTGGCGCGCGATTGGCCCAGGATGCCGGTGTGGCGCTGGAAGAGATCGAAGGGGTGTCGAAAACCCTGGCGGCGCTGATCCAGAGCATCTCCAACGCGGCGCAGCAGCAGACCTCGTCGGCGGGGCAGATTTCGTTGACCATGAACGTGATCCAGCAGATCACCAGCCAGACGTCGTCGGGTTCTACGGCTACCGCTGAAAGCATTGGTAATCTGGCGAAAATGGCCAGTCAGTTGCGGCGGTCGGTGTCAGGGTTCACGTTGCCGACGGCGCGCAAGGTGGATGACCCCTGACGCAATGACCTGCGATTCTGTAGCCGCTGGCGAAGCCTGCGATAAGGCCGAAGGCCTTCAGCGGTCTAGAGATTCAGCGTCCCTTCGGGTCGTTCGCAGGCTTCGCCAGCGGCTACAGGGTGCAAGCCCGGAAACTAATGAATTCAAACGGGAGCAGTTATGGTTGATCGGCACGATTATGTGGCCCTTGAATGGGTCAAGGATGAAATTGCCGAAACCCTGAAGCAGGCCCGTTCGGCGCTCGACGCCTTCATCGACGAAGCAAGCAGTGACGCGATCGCCCTGTGCCTTGAGTGCATTCACCAGGTCCATGGCAGCCTGCTGATGGTCGAGTTCTACGGCGCGGCCCTGCTCGCCGAGGAAATCGAACACCTGGCGCTGGCCCTGCAGGCCGGGCGTGTCAGTCAGCGTGACGAAGGTATCCGCCTGCTGCAACAGGCCCTCGGGCAATTGCCGTTGTACCTGGACCGTGTCCACAGCGCCCGCCGCGATCTGCCGTTGGTGGTCTTGCCGTTGCTCAACGACCTGCGCAGCGTGCGGGGTGAAAGCCTGCTCTCGGAAACCAGCTTGTTCAGCCCGCAGTTGCTGGTGATCCCACCGCTGCCCGACGACATTTTGGCCCAACGCATCCCGGACGACTTTCCCGAGCTTTTGCGCCAATGGCGTCAAATGCTGCAGCAGGCGTTGGCCGGGCTGCTACGGGAAGACCACGGCCCCAGCAATCTGGACGATATGGCGCGGGTTTTTGCACGGCTCGAAGCGCTGTGCCAGGGCGCACCCTTGTTGCCGCTGTGGCAAGTCACCTCGGCGCTGGCGGAAGGCATGCTCACCGGCGTGATCGCCAACAGTCCGGCGCTGCGCAGCCTGCTCAAGGCCTGCGACAAGCAAATCAAGCGTCTGTTGGCCCAAGGTATCGCCGGGATCAACCAGCCTGCCCCCGATGAACTGCTCAAGAGCCTGCTGTTTTATATCGCCAAAGTCACCCGGCCGACACCGCGTATGCAAAGTCTGAAAGAGCGTTACGGCCTCGACGAAGCCCTGCCCGACAGCGCGGTGGTGGATGCTGAACGCGCGCGTATGGCCGGCCCCGATCGCGATGCCATGGGCTCGGTACTCGGCGCCCTCTGTGAAGAGTTGGTGCGGGTCAAGGAGCGGCTGGACCTGTTCGTGCGCAGTGACCGTCAACACACCCGCGACCTCGAGAGCCTGCTGGCGCCGCTGCGGCAAATCGCCGATACCCTGGCGGTGCTTGGGTTTGGCCAGCCGCGCAAAGTGATCATCGACCAACTGGCAGTGGTACTGGGCCTGGCCCAAGGGCAGCGCGAACCGAATGACGCCGTGTTGATGGACGTCGCCGGTGCCTTGCTTTACGTCGAAGCGACACTGGCCGGAATGGTCGGCACCGTCGAGCCGGAGCGCCGCGAAGAAAGCCGCCTGCCCACCACTGACCTGACCCAGATCCATCAGTTGGTCCTCAAGGAGTCGTGCCAGTGCCTCAAGCAGGCCAAAGAGCTGATCATCGACTGTATCGAAGCCCAGTGGGATCGACAGCGCCTGGAGTCCCTGCCCGAGTTGCTGACCCAGGTCCGCGGCGCCTTGGCGATGATCCCGTTGCCCCGCGCGGCGAGCTTGATGCGCGGCTGCAATGAGTACGTCGACAAGCAACTGATGATCAGCGCGACGGTGCCTACCGACACACAGCTCGCGCATTTTGCTGATGTGATCACCAGCCTCGAGTACTACCTGGAGCGCATGCTTCAGGATCATGACGCCCCCGGCGAGCGAGTGCTGGATGTGGCCACCGAGGGGTTGGCTGCGCTGGGTTACTTGCCGGCTGAAAAACCCTGGCGTCAGGAATTACCCGCGCCGGTGGATGACCTGCTGGTGCAGGACTCGACCACTCAATCCCTGGCGCAGGTGCTGGCCAGTCCCACCTCGCGCCTCAATCCCCCGGCGTTGCAACGCCCAGGCAGCCTGCTGCCACCGCCGGCTGGAGAAGAGCCGGTGGACGATGAACTGCGGGAGGTCTTCCTCGAAGAAACCGGGGAGGTCCTTGAGACGCTGCATCGTGATTTACCGGGCGGCATCGCCAGCCTGGAAGATAAAGCCACGTTGAGCGAAATCCGTCGCGCCTTTCATACGCTCAAAGGCAGCGGCCGTATGGTCCGCGCCCTGGTGCTGGCTGAGTTGGCGTGGGCCGTGGAAAACCTGCTCAACCGCGTGCTGGAGCGCAGTGTCGTCGCTGGGGCCGATGTGCAGGCCGTCCTGGATGACGCGGTGGCACTGCTGCCGGCCTTGATCGCTGATTTCGCCACCGATACCCAACGCCAGCGAGACGATGTCGATGATCTGGCGGCCCGTGCCCACGCCCTGGCCAGCGGTGTCGAACTGCCGACCACTGTTTACGACGATCCGTCAGCCCTGGACCCAATGCTGCTGGAGATCTTTCGCAACGAAGCCCAGAGCCATCTCGACAGCCTCAATCATTTCCTGCGCCAGGCCGCCGAGTACGTACCCCTGCAAGTCAGTGACGAACTGCAGCGAGCCCTGCATACCCTCAAGGGCAGTGCCTATATGGCCGGCGTGTTGCCCATCGCCGAGCTGGCGCGACCGCTGGACCACCTGACCCGCGAGTACAAGGCCCATCGCCTGCCGCTGGACCTGGATGAGGTCGAGTTGCTGCTGGAAGCCGAAGCGCTGTTCCAGCGTGGTTTGCGCCAGCTGGACAATGATCCCAACGCACCGATCAGTGGCGCCGCAGCCTTGATCGAGCGCACACAGCAGCGGTTGAACAGCCAACTTGAAGCGCTGCTCAATGCACCCAATACGGGGCTGCGGATCAAGCGTGATCCCCAGTTGATCGCCAACTTCCTGGCTCAGGGCATGGACATCCTGCTGGACGCGGAAAGCCTGCTGCGCGGTTGGCAGCAGCACCCCGGCGAACGCCAGGAGCTCAGTGCGTTGCTGGACGAATTGACCACCTTGGGCGAGGGTGCGCACCTGGCCGATCTGCACCCGATGGACGAACTCTGCGAAGCCTTGCTCGACCTGTATGGCGCGGTGGAAGAGAGCAGCCTGGCCGTCAGCGAGCGATTCTTCCATGAGGCCGAACAGGCCCACGAAGCGCTGATCAGCATGCTCGACCAACTGGCCGCCGGCCAGGAAATCAGCCCTGCCTCCACGCGGGTACGGGCCCTGCGCGAGCTGTTGGATGAAGGCCTGGATCCATCCGCCACCGGGCTGATCAAGAGCGACGGAAGCCGCACGTTGAGCATCTCCGAGCTGGGCGCCGCCACCGCGCAGTTGGGGCAGGAAATGGCGGTGGATGACGAAATCGTCGAGATCTTCCTTGAGGAGGCGGTGGATATCCTCGACAGCGCCGGGCAGTCCCTCAAGCGTTGGTTGCTGGATCCCGACAGCGCAGCGCCACTGTCGTCTTTGCAACGGGACCTGCACACTCTAAAGGGCGGCGCGCGTATGGCCGAAATCGGCCCCGTAGGCGATCTCGCCCAGGAACTGGAAAATCTTTACGAAGGGCTGGTGGACCGTCGCTACAGTTATTCCAACGAGCTGGCGCAGGCCCTGATGGCCAGTCACGAGCAACTGGCGCTGCAGCTGGAGCAACTGCAACACCAGCAGCCGCTGAGCGAATCCAGCACACTGATCAGCCATCTGCGTGAGCTGCGTCAGAGTACCGGGCAGGCGGCCCCACCCGCGGCACCCGAGGTCACGGGGACTGATCCCGAATTATTGGAGATCTTCCTCGAAGAAGCTGCCGACATCCTCGACAGCTCCGGTGCTGCGCTATTGCGCTGGCAGGCGGAGCCAGGGAGCCGCCAGGAAGTGGAAACCCTGCTGCGGGACCTGCACACCCTCAAGGGCGGTGCGCGGATGGTCGAGATCGGGCCGATTGGCGATTTGGCCCATGAGCTGGAGTTTCTCTACGAAGGCTTGTCGGCAGGTTTGCTGGCGCCGTCCACCGAATTGTTTGCGCTGCTGCAAGGCTGCCATGATCGCCTGGCGCAGATGGTCGATGCGGTGGCGGCAGGCCTGCCGGTGGGGTCCGTCGGGCGATTGATCGAACGCATCAAGAGTCTGGTTCACCCCATTGAAGATCAGGTCGCGCCGGTGACGCTCCCAGGGGTCAAAACCGAGGCTGTTCCGGCCAGCGAACCTGCCGCTGACATGGTGAAGATCTCCGCCGACCTGCTGGACGACCTGGTCAACCTGGCCGGTGAAACCTCGATCTTTCGGGGGCGTATCGAACAGCAGGTCAACGATGCCCGTATTGCGCTCAACGAGGTGGAAACCACCATCGAGCGGATGCGCGACCAGTTGCGCCGCCTCGACACCGAAACCCAGGGCCGCATCCTCAGCCGTCAGCAAGCCGAGGCGGAACGCCTGGGCTATGAGGAATTCGACCCGCTGGAAATGGATCGTCATTCCCAGTTGCAGCAGCTGTCCCGGGCCTTGTTCGAATCGGCCTCCGACTTGCTCGACCTCAAGGAAACCCTCGAACGTCGCAACCAGGACGCCCACACCCTGTTGCAGCAGCAGGCGCGGATCAACACCGAATTGCAGGAAGGCCTGATGCGCACGCGCATGGTGCCGTTCGAGCGCATGCTGCCGCGCCTCAAACGCATCGTGCGGCAAGTGGCCGAGGAGTTGGGCAAGGACGTCGAGTTTGTGGTCGGCAATGCCGAAGGCGAGATGGACCGCAACGTGCTGGAGCGGATGGTCGCACCCTTGGAACACATGCTGCGTAACGCCGTCGACCATGGCCTGGAATCTCGCGAAGTGCGGCTGGCAGCGGGCAAGCCGGCCAGGGGCCGGATCAGCCTGGACCTGACCCACGAAGGCGGCGACATCATTTTCGACATGCGCGACGACGGTGCTGGCGTGCCCCTGGATGCGGTGCGACGCAAGGCGATCAAGCGCGGCTTGCTTGACCCAAACCTTGAGATCAGCGACCGCGACGTGTTGCAGTTCATCCTGCAGCCGGGGTTTTCCACCGCCGAAAAAATCACCCAGATTTCTGGCCGTGGCGTGGGCATGGATGTGGTGCACGAGGAAGTGCGCCAGCTCGGGGGATCGATGGTCATCGACTCCAAGGCGGGTGCGGGCGTGCACTTTCGCATTCGCCTGCCGTTCACCGTATCGGTCAACCGGGCGTTGATGGTGCAGTGCGCCGAGGATCAGTACGCGATACCGCTGAACACCATCGAAGGTCTGGTACGCGTGTTACCTGGTGAGCTGGAAGGACACTATCAACAGGATCCACCCTGCTATGAATACGCGGGGCAACGCTACGAGTTGTATTACCTGGGCGAGTTGCTGCACACCGTCGCCCGTCCGAAACTGCTGGGTCAGAGCCTACCGCTGCCGGTGTTGCTGGTGCATTGCAACGAGCGGCGCATCGCGGTGCAAGTGGACGCCATGGCCGGTACCCGCGAGATTGTGGTCAAGGGGCTCGGCCCGCAATTCGCCGGGGTTCAAGGGTTGTCCGGAGCGACCATTCTCGGGGATGGCCGCGTGGTGCTGATCATCGACTTATTGGCCCACCTGCGGGCACTGCAGCCGGCCGTGCCGAAGCACGTGGCGAACTCGCAGGTCACCGTCAACGAGCCGCTGCAGAAGCGCTCGCTGCTGGTGCTGGTGGTGGACGACTCGGTCACCGTCCGCAAGGTCACCAGCCGTTTGCTGGAACGCAACGGCATGAACGTCCTGACGGCCAAGGATGGCATCGACGCCATCGCGGTGCTGGAAGAACACACCCCGGACCTGATGCTGCTGGACATTGAAATGCCGCGCATGGACGGTTTCGAAGTCGCGATCCAGGTGCGCAACAACCCACGGCTCAAAGGCCTGCCGATCATCATGATCACCTCCCGTACCGGCCAGAAACATCGCGATCGTGCCATGGCCATTGGCGTCAACGACTACCTCGGCAAGCCCTACCAAGAGTCGGTGTTGCTGGAAAGCATCGCCTACTGGAGTAAGTCCCATGCTTGACCACCGAGCCAGCCAGCTCACCGGGTTATTACTGCCCTTGGCCGACCGTCACTTGCTGCTGCCCAACGTTGCCGTCGCCGAGCTGATCGACTTCCAGCGCGGCGAACCGGCCAGCGATGCGCCGCCGTGGTATCTGCGACAAGTGACCTGGCGCGATCAGCAATTGCCATTGATCAGCTTCGAGGCCGCGTGTGGTGGGGCGAGTGTAGTAGGGGAGCGGGCGCGGATTGTGGTGCTCAATACCTTGGGTGGACGGCCGACGTTGAAGTTTATTGCGTTGGTGATTCAGGGGATCCCGCGCTCCTACAAACTCGACAGCCAGTTGAGTTATGTGGATGTGCCGCTGTGCCGATTGGAACTGGCGGCGGTGCAGGTGGGGGAGCATGTGGCGAAGGTGCCGGATTTGATGGGAGTGGAGGCGTTGTTGGTGGAGGCGGGGTTGGCCTAGTCGATGGAGATCAACTGTGTCTGGCCGATCGCGTCCATTTTATCCATTCAATCAATCCGGGCAAACCGCTTGATTTCCGGCTGAGGGCGATGCTCCGCCTGCCACAGGTCGTAAGCGCTCTGCATCGACAACCATAGTCGCGCTTTGCTGATGCCTGCTCGCTCCAGCCTCACTGCAAGGTCAGGGCTGACTGGCGCATGACCATGCAGGATCCTTGAGAAAGTCTCCCGGGCGAAGCCAAGGCGTCGAGCCGTTTCGGTGATCGTGATGCCCAGGGCGGGGATCACGTCTTTAAGGATGATCAGGCCTGGATGAGGTGGATTGTGCATAGGCATGTGATGGTGTTCTGCGACGATGGACATTCAGTCACGAAGGCTAGACAGCTCTCTTCTGAGCAACAACCCTAAAGCGTTGTATGAATCTTCCTGCCCGCACCTTGGTGATAGGGGAACCTGCATTACCCAGATACAGATTGATCGTACGAGTGTTGGAAAGAGATGGGACTGTTGTAGGTTAATTCTGTATTTAGGTTAAGCGGTCTTTCAGGCCAGAGTGGGGTGCTAGGTTCAGTGCTCCTCACTGCCCGCAAGGATCTGCAAATGGCCGTACCGTTAATGCCGCCCGGTGTTTCACTTCTCGAAAACATGGCGATTTCCCAGTGCAAGCGCATTCATCTCAAGCCAGCCTCGGCATTCGCCTATTCCTGGTTTTATTCGCAGGTAAGGGCCGCTGGACCATGGAACTACAAGAAACGAGGGCGTCAGTACGAAGCTTTTGGTAACTTCAATTACGGTGCCACGGGCACGGTGCTGGGCATTCCGGAGCATGTGCTGCTGCGGGCAGCAGGTGTTGCTCAAACTGTCGCAAAAACCACCCGCCCGGACTTTGGATCATGGTGGGGCGGTGATCCTTTTGGCGATGATCCACGCGATCAGTATTGGATAAGGAGAGGTATCGAGTATGCGATTTCTCAAGGCCACTGAGGGCCTCGTACCGACCCTGCGCAATTGTCTGCTAGTGGCCTGTCTGATCTATATCGGGGGCAGTTGGGTCATGTCGTCCGGCATGCCCGATCTGGATGAAGTGGTGTTGAAACATTCCTTGGGTAACGGCACCTCGATTTACGGTGCACGGGACAGCCAAGGTGGTGCGACCGTGGGATTTTCCTATAGGTATTACGTTCATAAAGACTTGAGTAATGACCAGGAAATTCTCAAGGGGTTGGTGTCGGCACCTCTCTTTCTGAAAACCAAAGAGCCCAATGTCCAAGTGATCAGGCAAGAGGGCGCACTTCATCTGGTTGTTCTGGGAGAGGTGTATGAGTACCACAGTTATGCACTGGAGGGCTTGGGGAGGGTCAAGGTGGAGATGGAGTTGTGATGTTGCTCGTTCCCACGCTCGCATGGAAACGAGCAATATGGGTTGGGCTCAGAGAGGGTGCAGCACCAGAAAATCAGCAATCAGCATGCCCGCCAGGTACACCATCAAAATCGTCACGCCAGCGTCTAATAAACGCCAGACTTTTGCCGAACGAAATAGCCCCGTCAGCCTTTGACACCCCAACGCCAAAACAACAAACCACACCAGCGATGCGGTCATCGCTCCGCTGGCAAAGAACGCTTGTTGGCTGACGGGCTTTGCCGCACCAATAGAGCCTATCAGCACCACGGTATCGAGCCAGGCATATGGATTGGCAAATCCAAGTATCACCGCCGTGCGCAGCAACCCTTGCTGTGAAGTGAGGTTGCCCTGAGTCTCTGGCATCGACTGGTTACGCACACAAGCCAATAACCGCTGCCAGCCGAACCACAACAGATAGACCGCTCCCGACAGCAGCAGGAACGCCACCAAACCTGGCTGGCTGCCGAGCAACGAGCCTAAGCCCATGACCCCAAGGCCAATGAGGAGGATATCGGCGAACACACATACCGCCACCACCCCCCAGATTGGACCGCGACTGACACCCTGGCGAATGACCAGGGTGTCCTTCGGTCCAGGCGCGGCGAACAGTCCGATGCCCAATAGCAGGCCTTCGAGATAAAGAGCGTTGAAGTCAGGAATCATGAAATGCTCGGGCCGCCTGAATATCAGGTCAATTGAAGGGGGGGATTACCGAAACCGGTATCCAAAGGTAGGTGTAAAGGAATGCAACAAACACTAGGTTCGCAAGCATGCGAGAAACTACGACACTGGATATGACCGACTAAAAGGGACCCATCCATGTCCTTCACAACATCGCCAGCAGGTGGCGAGTGTGCAGGGTTCAAGACACGTGGCGGCGGGCAGGTTGTCTTTTTTGGCGGACAAAGAAATGACGTTCACCTAAAAGTGGGAACCGAAAACGCCGTATGAATATAAAAACGCGGGATACCCTCAGGGCACTGGTTGTGCGACGCAGCCGAGAGTTGGGCAAGCCTCTGACTACGTTGGCCAGGGAGGCAGGGATCTCCAGAACTTACCTGTACGGTCTGGCGGGCGGCGCGTCCAAGGACCCATCGGTACGCACGCTGATCAAGCTGGCCAAGGCGTTGCAGGTTTCTCCTCTGTTGCTGTTTCGCTACTTTGCTGACCTGACAGGCGCGCCAGCAAATGCTTGCTCGATGGCGACGACCAATCGGGCTGTAGGTATTAATGATCCGGACGATGTTGCGGTGTTCAATGCCGATGTCACTACGCCCGATCAAACGGTTGTGTTGCCAGGGGAAGTTTTTCAGAAAACCTGGGAAATTCAGAATCTGGGCACACGACCCTGGCGCGGACGACGATTGGTGCGTGTAGACGGGGAATATGTGATTGCCCGCCGTGCTGATGCACAAGGCCAGTTGGAGGTCGTGATGGATACTCATCTGCGTAGCCTGCACAACGAGCTCCCCATTGCCGATACCCTGCCGGGTCAGCCCGTGCACATCAGCGTGGAGTTTGCAGCGCCCAGGGAGACTTGCACGGTGGCGTCAATCTGGAGAATCGAGGATGCGCAGGGGAAACCCTGTTATGGGCCTGCGTTCATTTTGCATGTGGTGGTTAACGTTATGGCGCGTTGAGCGCTCGGTCGGATTTTTCCTGCAACTTCTCGCGCTGTGCATGAACTTGTTGTGCCCTGTGATCGCGCCTAGTCTTCGTCCGTCATCGCAATAGCGCTGGCTCGGGCGTGCAAGCCTGACAAATCTGTTTAGGGCGTCATAGACGCCCGAGCTCTCCGGGCGTTCCTTACTAATCTGTTTAGGAATCGCACCTCATGCGTAAATCCATATCTCCTCCAACTACGCTGTTCACCGTGAACCCTTACCAAAACACTGAAGCCCTGTTGGCCAGCGCCTCAGAAGCGTTTGCTTCGCTTAATGCGTTGGCCTCTAACTTGGCCTTTGAATTGGAAGGCTCGCAGCGTGGCGTAGTGTTGGCGATTCAGCAGATGAGTGAGCTGGGGCAGTTGTTGGTGGATCAGGCACTGGAACAGGTGGCTCCATCGTCTGTTCCATAAAAATGGATCGGTCCCAAATAGGGACTGATCGTTCCCATTTTGGGACTGCTGCGCACGTTTGCACGAACACCGCCGCTCCCACACTTAAAGTCAGCCCTTTCAAGGTCTTTGAAAAGCCCGTCGCATTAGGCCAGGAATGAAGATCTAACCGACGACGTAAAACCCTTGTGGGAGTTGTCGAGCTTTAGCGAGGCTGCGATGACGTCGGCACAGCCAACATTGAGGGTGCCTGACCCACCGCTATCGCAGCCTCGCTAAAGCTCGACAACTCCCACAGTTGATCTTCACTGGCCTGAGCTGGATGTTTCAACCGTATTTGGCTGCACTCTCAAAGACCTTGAAAGGGCTGACACTTAAATTGCGTTGAGTCCGAGCCTCGCGTTTGCTGGCAAACCATTACTCCAATCGTAACGGTTCGCTGCCCAGCTTGATTGATGCCCTCCCAATACCCTCCTAAGGTACAGCCCACGACAGCAAATCCCGTGGAGCGACCATGACAACAACTTCCCCCGACTCGCGCTGGACGCGGCGGCGCGACGAGAAGCAGCGCAGGCTGGCGCGAGTAGCGTCGTTCGCCAATGGTGCCGTGTTGCCCAGCGACCGTATCGTCGAGGCCCTGGAAGCGCTGATCCTCCCCGGCGACCGCGTGGTACTGGAGGGCAACAACCAGAAGCAGGCCGATTTCCTCTCGCGCTCCCTGGCCAAGGCCGATCCCGCCAAGCTCCACGATTTGCACATGATCATGCCCAGTGTTGGCCGTTCCGAGCACCTGGACCTGTTTGAAAAGGGCATCGCCCGCAAGCTGGACTTTTCCTTCGCCGGCACCCAATCCCTGCGCATCAGCCAGTTACTGGAAGACGGCCTGCTGGAAATCGGTGCGATTCACACCTACATCGAACTCTACGCGCGGCTGGTGGTGGACCTGATCCCCAACGTGGTGTTGTCTGCCGGTTTCATGGCTGACCGTGCCGGCAATATCTACACCGGGCCCAGCACCGAAGACACGCCAGCCTTGATCGAACCAGCAGCCTTCAGCGATGGGATCGTGATCGTCCAGGTCAATCAGTTGGTGGATGACGTCAGCGACTTGCCTCGCGTGGATATCCCGGCCTCCTGGGTCGACTTCGTGGTGGTCGCCGACAAACCCTTCTACATCGAACCGCTGTTCACCCGCGACCCCCGGCACATCAAGCCAGTGCATGTGTTGATGGCGATGATGGCGATCCGTGGCATCTACGAAAAACACAACGTCCAATCCCTCAATCACGGCATCGGTTTCAACACTGCCGCCATCGAGTTGATCCTGCCGACCTATGGCGAATCTCTCGGACTTAAGGGCAAGATTTGCCGCAACTGGACCCTCAACCCCCATCCCACCCTGATCCCCGCCATTGAAAGCGGCTGGGTCGAAAGCGTGCATTGTTTCGGCACCGAACTGGGCATGGAAAATTACATCGCTGCTCGTCCGGATGTGTTCTTCACCGGCCGCGACGGCTCCCTGCGTTCCAACCGGATGTTCTGCCAACTGGCCGGCCAATACGCGGTGGACCTGTTTATCGGCGCCACCTTGCAGGTCGACGGCGACGGCCATTCCTCCACCGTAACCCGTGGCCGCCTCGCCGGTTTTGGGGGAGCGCCGAACATGGGCCACGACCCGCGTGGTCGCCGCCATGGCACACCGGCTTGGCTCGACATGCGCCACGACGACGCCCCCGAAGCCTTGCTCGAACGCGGCAAGAAGCTGGTGGTGCAAATGGTCGAGACTTTCCAGGAGGGTGGTAAACCGACCTTCGTCGAAACCCTTGACGCGGTGGAAGTGGCGCGCAAAAGCGGCATGCCCCTGGCGCCGATCATGATCTATGGCGACGACGTCACCCACCTGCTCACCGAAGAAGGCATTGCCTACCTGTACAAGGCCCGGTCCCTGGAAGAACGCCAGGCGATGATCGCCGCCGTGGCCGGGGTGACGGCCATCGGCATGCGCCACAACCCCAAGGACACCGCGCGTATGCGCCGCGAGGGTTTGATCGCCTT
This sequence comes from Pseudomonas spelaei, assembly GCF_009724245.1. Classification (GTDB taxonomy): domain Bacteria; phylum Pseudomonadota; class Gammaproteobacteria; order Pseudomonadales; family Pseudomonadaceae; genus Aquipseudomonas; species Aquipseudomonas spelaei. Next base: position 156,056 of record NZ_WNNK01000010.1, read on the forward strand.
GCCCGAAGACCTCGGCATCCGCCGCACCGACGCCACCCGCGAGCTGCTGGCGGCCAAGAGCGTGGCCGATCTGGTGGAGTGGTCCGGTGGCTTGTACAACCCGCCCGCCAAGTTCAGGAGCTGGTAAATGCACGCACTCAAATTGTACAAACTGACATTGGCCGAGCGCCTGGCTGACCTGGCGGTAGATGCGTTGATCGATGAAGCCGACCTGTCACCCAAGCCAGCCCTGGTGGACCGCCGTGGCAACGGTGCTCACAGTGATTTGCACCTGGGCCTGATGCATGCGTCGGCGCTGTCGTTGTGGCCGGCGTTCAAAGAGATGGCTGAAGTGGCCATCGAATGGGGTCAAATCGGTTTGCCGTTGCGCGAGGCGCTTGGGCGAATCGGCCGTGAGGGCGAGCAGGCAATGCTCACCACTACGGGTGGGGTGAATACTCATCGAGGCGCGATCTGGGCCCTCGGATTATTGGTTGCTGCTGCTGCGCTGGAACCCGAATCCACTGGCGCTGGCGCGGTAGCGTTACGTGCCGCACGGTTGGCCTTGCTCAACGATTGCCATGCCCCTCAACCACTCAGCCACGGTGCTCAAGTCGCCCAACGTTATGGCGCACGCGGTGCTCGTGAAGAAGCGCAACTGGGTTTCCCCTCGGTGCTGCAACGCGGCCTGCCACAACTGAAAAAAAGCCGCCTGCAACACCACGGCGAACAGAACGCCCGCCTCGACGCCTTGCTGGCGATCATGACCGACCTGGCTGACACCTGCGTGCTCTACCGCGCAGGCCTGGAAGGGTTGCTGGCCATGCAGCAAGGCGCCCAAGCGGTGCTGGATGCTGGCGGCAGTGCGAGCCTCGCCGGCCGCCGTCAGCTGCATGAACTGGACCAGCAACTGCTCGCCCTGAATGCCTCCCCCGGTGGCGCCGCCGATCTGTTGGCCGCCTGCCTGTTTCTCGACCGCATCGACGGAGCGTCTTGATGGAAACCTTATCCTTTGAATTCCCCGCCGGGCAGCCGGCCAAGGGCCGGGCGTTGGTGGGTTGCGTCGGCTCGGGTGACCTGGAAGTGCTGCTGGAACCGGGCACTGCCGGGACGCTGATCATCCAGGTGCAGACCTCGGTCAATGGCGCACAACAACGGTGGCAGCACCTGTTTGAGCGGATCTTCCAGGAGCAGACGCCGCCTGCGTTGAACATCGATATCCACGACTTCGGTGCCACGCCAGGTGTGGTGCGTTTGCGGCTGGAGCAAGGCTTCGAGGAGATCGGTCATGACTGACTTGCTCAATAAACACAGCTTCGTCGAACTCGGCGCCCGGCAGCGTGCCAAGGCCTTGCTCGACAAAGGCAGCTTTCGCGAGTTGATCGATCCGTTCCAGCGCGTGATGTCGCCGTGGCTGAGTCGCCAGGGCGTGGTGCCTCAAGCAGATGACGGTGTTGTGATCGCCAAGGGCGCCATTGCCGGCTTGCCCGTTGTGATCGCCGCGATTGAAGGCAATTTCCAGGGCGGCAGTCTCGGTGAAGTGGGCGGGGCGAAAATTGCCGGCGCCCTGGAGCTGGCTGCCGAGGACAACCGCAACGGCATTCCCACCCGCGCTGTGCTGCTGTTGGAAACCGGCGGTGTGCGCCTGCAGGAAGCCAATCTTGGTTTGGCCGCGATTGCTGATATCCACGCAGCGATTGTCGACCTGCGCCAATACCAGCCGGTGATCGGCGTGGTGGCAGGCAGCGTGGGTTGTTTCGGCGGTATGTCGATTGCTGCAGGACTGTGCAGTTACCTGTTGGTGACGCGCGAAGCTCGCCTTGGCCTGAATGGCCCGCAAGTGATCGAACAGGAAGCCGGCCTTGAAGAATACGACTCCCGCGACCGGCCTTTTATCTGGAGCCTGACCGGTGGCGAACAACGCTTTGCCAGCGGTTTGGCTGACCGTTATGTGGCGGACGATGTGGCGCAGATTCAGCAGCAAGTCACTGAGTTACTGCAACAAGGCTTGCCGGTAAAACAGCGCAGTCGTCAGGCGCAACACTATCTGCAACGCTTGGCTGTACTGGACGCCGAACCGCAAATCGAACCGGCGACGGTCCGCGATCTGTATCAGGGAGAACGCTCATGAGAGGGTTGCAGTGGTTCAACGCATTGAGTGCGGGTGCAACGACGGTAAGTGGTTTGCCGAACTCCTTGAAGGTTGCCGATGGCGTGCTCGGTGATCAACCCGTGCGCTTCATCGCCGTGGTCACCGACCCGCACAATCGCTTCCCGCGTGCGCGAAATGGCGAAGTCGGTTTGCTCGAAGGTTGGGGCTTGGCCAAGGCGGTCGATGAAGTGATCGAAACCGGTGACAAACGCCCGCTGATTGCCATCGTCGATGTCCCCAGCCAGGCTTATGGTCGTCGTGAAGAAGCGTTGGGCATTCATCAGGCCTTGGCCGCTGCCGCTGACAGTTATGCCCGCGCACGATTGGCCGGGCACCCGGTGATTGCGCTGCTGGTGGGCAAGGCCATGTCCGGTGCATTTCTGGCCCACGGCTATCAGGCCAACCGCCTGATCGCCCTGCGCGATCCCGGGGTGATGGTCCATGCGATGGGCAAGGCTTCGGCGGCGCGTGTGACCTTGCGCAGCATTGAAGAACTCGAAGCCCTGGCCGCCAGCGTGCCGCCCATGGCGTATGACATCGACAGTTTTGCCAGCCTGGGCTTGCTCTGGGAAACGCTGACGGTCAGTCAGATTGAACAACCGACGAGGGAAGATTTGGCGCGTGTGAGCGACTGCCTGGTGCAGGCCATCAAGGATGTGCAAGCTGGTGGTGTTGATTTGAGTGGTCGCCTGGGCGCCGCCAATCGTGCCGCGTCGGCGCATGTGCGTCAGTTGCTGCGGGAGCAATGGTGAACGCCCACGATTTGCTCTGGGGCATGACCCCGGCGCATGCGCCCGCTGATGCGCCCGCGTGGGTGCTGGAGGCGCTGAGTGCCGGGCATCCCGTAGTGGTTCGGCGTGCTATTGCACAGGCCGGGCATGTGGCGGTGGGCGTGCGTGGGCGTTTGCGCGAGCAGCGTTTCGCCGCTGTGATGCCGATGGCAGCAGTGCAGCGACGCGTGGTGCCGGAGGCGCTATGCGATGTGATATCGCCACGGAATTTGCCGGCGTTGCAGGCGCTCGATCAACTGCGGCCGGTGCTGGCGCGAGAAAATTGGGGCGTCACCGGCAGTGCCGGTTTTGAGCTGGCCAGCGGCATTGAAGCGCTGCATGGCGCGAGTGATCTGGATTTGATTCTGCGCACGCCCACGCGGTTTGATCGAGGTGATGCAGAGGATCTGCTGGCGATACTGGACACGGCGGTGTGCGCCGTGGACCTGCAATTGCAAACCCCGTTTGGCGCCGTGGCCTTGCGCGAATGGGCCTGCCCATCACGTCGGGTGTTGCTGAAAAACGCCAGCGGTGCGCAGTTGGTGCTGGACCCCTGGCAGGCCTTGGTATGAGCAGCCTTCTGGTGTTTCCGGGGCAGGGCGCCCAGCGTGTGGGCATGCTCCAACACTGGCCTCGCCCGATCCTGGACGAGGCCAGTGCCGCCCTCAATGAAGATGTGCTGACGCTCGACTCACCCGAGTCACTGGTTTCAACTCGCGCCGTGCAGCTATGCCTGCTGATCGCCGGCGTTGCCGGTGCGCGTTTGCTGGAACACACGCCGGACTACGTTGCGGGCCTCTCTATTGGAGCCTATCCGGCGGCGGTGATCGCAGGCTCCCTGGCCTTTGCCGACGCGCTCAAGCTGGTCAGCTTGCGCGGTGAGCTGATGCAGCAAGCGTATCCCCAGGGCTATGGCATGACCGCGATCATCGGCCTGGAATTGAATGTTGTCGAAGACCTGATCGCCCAGGTTCACACCCCACAAACCCCTGTTTACCTGGCCAATATCAACGCCGATAACCAGACCGTGATTGCCGGCAGCAATGAGGCGATGAAGGCCGTGGCGAATCTTGTTCGAGGGACTGGCGTTGCCAAACGCCTGGCCGTCAGTGTGCCGTCCCACTGTGCGCTATTGGAAAAACCTGCCGAAGCGCTGGCCGAGGCATTCGCTCAGGTTCCGCTGAAAATCCCGGCCATCACTTACCTGAGCAGCACCCGCGCTCGCCCCGTTCGCGACGTTGAACAACTGCGCGATGACCTGGCCTTCAACATGTGCCGCATCGTCGACTGGCGCGGCACGGTGCAAAGCGCCTACGAGCGCGGCGTACGGCTGCAGATCGAACTCCCCCCGGGCGCGGTGCTCAGCGGCCTGGCGCGACGGGTGTTTGAGCAAGGCACGGTGACCGCCTTCGAAGGCGCACGACTGGACACCTTGCAGGCACTGCTGCGAGAGGAGGGACACCGCCACCGATAACGCTCGACCCAAGGCTTTCGAAGCACAAAAACAACAATTTCGATGAAGCACTTTGAGGACAACCATCATGATTATTTACGGTGTGGCGTTGCTGGCGATCTGTACGCTGGCAGGCGTGATTATGGGCGACCTGCTCGGCGTTCTGCTGGGGGTCAAGTCCAATGTCGGCGGCGTGGGGATCGCGATGATCCTGCTGATTTGCGCGCGGCTATGGATGCAGAAACGCGGCGGCATGACCAAGGATTGCGAGATGGGCGTCGGCTTCTGGGGCGCAATGTATATCCCGGTGGTGGTGGCGATGGCGGCGCAACAGAACGTGGTTACCGCGTTGCACGGCGGCCCGGTGGCGGTGCTGGCGGCCATCGGTTCGGTGGTGATTTGCGGCTGCACCATTGCCCTGATCAGTCGCACCCACAAGGGTGAACCGCTGCCTGATGAAGATCCGCTGATACCGGCTTCACCTGTCGCGGGAGGTCGCTGATATGTGGGACCTCATCGAGAAAGGGTTGGAACATAACGGCCTGGTCACTGCCTTTGCTTTCGTCGGCGTGGTGATGTGGATTTCCGTGGTGCTGTCCAAGCGCCTGACCTTCGGCCGGATCCACGGTTCGGCCATCGCCATTGTGATCGGGCTGGTATTGGCCTGGGTCGGCGGCACGCTCACGGGCGGGCAGAAAGGGTTGGCGGACGTGGCGCTGTTTTCCGGTATCGGGTTGATGGGTGGGGCGATGCTGCGGGACTTTGCGATTGTGGCCACGGCATTTGAAGTGCAAGCCACTGAAGCGCGCAAAGCCGGGCTGATCGGCGCGATTGCCTTGCTGCTGGGCACGGTGCTGCCGTTTATTGTCGGCGCGAGTATTGCCTGGGCCTTTGGTTATCGCGATGCGGTGAGCATGACCACCATCGGCGCGGGGGCGGTGACTTACATCGTCGGTCCGGTGACCGGTGCGGCGCTGGGCGCGAGTTCCGATGTGGTGGCGCTGTCCATCGCGACCGGCTTGATCAAGGCGATCCTGGTGATGGTCGGCACGCCCATGGCAGCGCGCTGGATGGGCCTGGATAACCCGCGTTCGGCGATGGTGTTTGGCGGCTTGGCAGGTACCGTAAGCGGTGTGACGGCAGGCTTGGCGGCGACGGATCGGCGGTTGGTGCCCTATGGTGCGTTGACGGCGACCTTCCATACCGGGTTGGGGTGTTTGTTGGGGCCTTCGTTGCTCTACTTCATTGTGCGCGGGTTGGTGGGCTAATTCTGGGTTCAGGTTGACGGGGCCGGCCTCATCGCGGGCAAGCCCGCTCCCACCCTGGAATGCATTTCAAATGTGGGAGCGGGCTTGCCCGCGATAGCGATTTATCAGACTAGCCCTGCCGATTGGCATACATCCGGCACTCCGCCAACAGCGCGAGCAGATTCGGATCGCGCTCCTTGGCCTTCAAGAACACCACGCCAATGTGCTGCTGCAACCGATAGCGCGGTTGCAGGGGAATCAGCTTCACCCGGTTCTCATACACCGCCGCAATCCGCCCCGGCAGCAGCGCATAACCCACCCCTGAGCTGACCATGCTCAGCAGGGTGAAGATGTCGTTGACCTGCATCGCCACCTTGGGCGCAAAGCCCGCCTGTTTGAATACGCGGTTGCCGTCCTGGTGAGTGGCGAAGCCTTGGGTCAGGGTGATGAAGGTGGCGTCGCGCACGTCCGCCAGGTCGATTTCCTGTTCGCGGTCGAAGGGTGAGTCGGCCGGCGTGGCGAGGAAGATATCGTCGGAGAACAGTGCGATTTGCTCGCAGTCCGGGTCGTTGGCATGCTCGTCCAGGGAGATCAGGATCGCGTCGACTTCCATGTTCTTGAGCTTGTACAACAGGTCGAAATTGGAGCCGAGGATCAGGTCGATGTTTAGCTCGCTGCGGCGGATTTTCAGTCCCATGATCAACTGCGGCACGGTCTTCACCGTCAGTGAATACAGCGAGCCCAGCTTGAAGCGCTCGGCGGAGAACCCGGCGGCTTCGCGGGTCAGGCGCACGCTGTCGACCACGTCCTGGATCAGCTTTTGTGCGCGCTCTTCCAGCACGTAGGCGCTTTCCAGCGGTGTGAGGTTGCGGCCTTCGTGTTTGAACAGTGGGCAGCGCAGGGCGTTTTCCAACGAGTGGATCGCGCGGTGCACGCTGACGTTGCTGGTCTGCAACTCGGCGGCGGCACGGGCCAGGTTGCCGGTGCGCATGAACGCCAGGAAGATTTCCAGCTTCTTGAGGGTGAATTCTTCGTCGATCAGCATGGGTGTGACTCTTGTTCGAGTACCGTCGATTGTGCCCCTAAAACCAGTTCGCTCCCAGCCATGAACTGACCAGGCCCAACACCACGCCGAGGATGATCAGCCAGATTGCATTGAGCCGGGTGTAATACACCACGGCGGCGCTGGCCAGGGTCAGCACCAGGCTGGTCGCGTTGTTTTCCAGGCTGTTCATCAGGATGTAGCTGGCGGAGAGGATCAGCCCGATGGAAATCGGCAACAGGCTGCGTTTGACCCGCTGCACCCACGGCGTCTTGGTGTGTTTCTCCAGCCAGCCGGCGCCCAGGTAGGTCAGCACTGAGCAGGGCACCAGCTTGGCCAGTAGCGCGACTGCGGCACCGGGCAGGCCGGCAGCTTGTTGGCCGATAAACACCAGCAGCATGCCGTTGGGGCCGGGCAGCGCCTGGGACAGGGCGAAGAAGGCGACAAACTGGGCGTCGGTGAGCCAGTTCATGTCTGTCACGGAGTAGCGGTGGATATCACTCACGGCCACCATGTTGCCGCCAATCGACATCAACGACCACAGCGCGCATTGGATCATCAGGTGGAAGAGGGCGGTCTGCATCAGCCGGCCGCCTTCTGTGCGCCAATGAAACTCAAGGCCAGCGAGCTTGGGATACAGATCAGCAGCACCATCCACAATGGCAACACCAGCACGGCCATCAACACAAAGGTCAGGACAAAGGCGCTGTAGTTGGCCAGGGTCCGGGGCATGGCCTTGAGCAGGCGCAAGGTGGTGCCGAGCATCAGGCCGGTGGCAATCGGCATCACCGCGCCGAAGACCTGCTGTACCACCTCGTGGCTCCACCATTTGGCATAGGCAAACCCGGCGAGTACGGTGATCAGCGACGGGAACAGGTACAGCCCGCAGACGGTCACAATTGCACCGGGCAACCCGTGCAAGCGGCGGCCGTAGATGATGCCGACGTTGGCGATATTGGGGCCGGGGAAAAACTGACCGGTGGTCAGCAGCTCATTGAAAGCCTGCTCACTGACCCATTGCCGGCGGTCGACCATCATCTGCCGCGCCCAGGGCATGACGCCGCCGAAGCCCAGCAGGCCGACCATGGCGAAGTTGTAAAACAACTGCCACAGACTGGGGTGAGGCTGGCCAGGTTCAAGGTCGGGCATGGGGCGTTCCGGAAACGGCGGGGAGGGCGCAAATCATCTATCGGCGCGTGCTGTTTGGGCAAATGAAGAAAAGGTTGTTACCTGATATCGGGCAGCGGACGTCAGAATAGTCTCGCGTGCAGATGCACAACCAGGTGGTAACGGTTATTCGAGGTGAGTGACACATGTATCACGGGGAACGATTCAACGCCTGGAGCCACTTGCTCGGGGCGGTCGCGGCTTTTGTCGGCGCAGTGTGGATGTTGGTGGTTGCCAGTCTCGATGGCAGCCCGTGGAAGATTGTCAGCGTGGCGATTTATGGTTTCACGCTATTGGTGCTGTACAGCGCATCGACGGTCTATCACAGCGTGCGCGGGCGCAAGAAAGAGATCATGCAGAAGGTCGATCACTTTTCGATCTACTTGCTGATCGCCGGCAGCTACACGCCGTTTTGCCTGGTGACCTTGCGCGGGCCGTGGGGCTGGACGCTGTTCGGGATTGTCTGGGGGCTGGCGGTGATCGGTATTTTGCAGGAGATCAAGCCGCGCTCCGAGGCGCGCATCCTGTCGATCGTGATCTATGCGGTGATGGGCTGGATCGTGCTGGTGGCGGTCAAACCGTTGATCGCTGCGCTGGGCACCGTAGGTTTTATCTGGCTGGCGTCGGGCGGCATTTTGTACACCGTGGGCATTATCTTCTTTGCCCTGGAGGATCGGCTGCGGCACTCCCACGGGATCTGGCACCTGTTTGTGATCGGCGGGAGCCTGCTGCATTTCGTGGCGATCATGGTGTACGTGCTATAGCCGATCCAACTGTTCCTGGGCACGATTGCCGAAGATCTCCAGCAAGCTTGCCAGCATATGCGGCGGCGGTTCATCGGCGCGGGTCAGCGCATACAAAGTGATGGGCAATGGCGGTGCCAGTGGACGAATACAGGTGATCGCCGTGGATGCTCCCAGCGCGGTGAACGGATCGATCACCGCCAACCCCGCACCGGACTCGACCATCGCCCGGGCCAGCGAATAGGTCTGCACTGAAATGCTGATCCGTGGTGGTGGATCGACGGTTTCCAGGTAACTGTCGAGTTTTGCCGCCAGCGGATCGGCGCTGGACAGGCCAATCAACGGCGCGTCCGCCAGCGCCATCAATGGCAGTGGTTTGCCCTGTTCGGCTTCAGGCCAGTAATCCCGAGGCGCCAACGCCACCAGCACACCGTGGGCCAAGGCCTGGGCGTTCAGGCCCGGGTGATCGGGCGGCTGCAAGGTCAACGCTACGTCCATCTCACGCATCAACAGGTTTTGCACCAGCTCTCGGCTGTGGGCGCTGGACAGTTCGCACGCGATGTCCGGGTAGTGTTGGGTCCATTCACGAATGGCCGGAGGCAGCAGCGACAAGGCCAGGGCCGGTGTGGCACCGATGCGCAAGCTTTGGCCTGGGGCGCGCCTCAGGTTCTGCGCCAGGCGCCGCACTCCTTGCAGGCTCTCGGTGACTTTGTCGACTTCGCGTTCCAGGGCCAGGGCTTCCGGGGTGGGCTGCAGCTTGCCGCGTACCCGCAGGAACAGCGGGAAGCCCAACTGTAATTCGGCATGTTGCAAGACTTTGGTCACCGCTGGCTGTGAGACGTGCAGCAATTGTGCGGCAGCACTGACGGAGCCGGTCTGGCGTATGGCCTGGAAGATTTCGATATGACGCAAGCGCATGATGAGTCCATAACCTTTGTTTATGGGTGACCCATCTTTATTCATTGTTCGGCGCCTGTCACCTGGCCCTACTGTTCAAGCCTGATCAAAAACGGCGTAAGGACAGACATGGCTCAGCGGGTTTGTATCATCGGCGGCGGGGTTATCGGCCTGGCAAGTGCTTACGCCCTGGTGCGTGCAGGCGCTGAAGTGACCGTGGTTGAAGCAAGGGAAACCTTGGGCAGTGAAACCAGTTTCGCCAACGGCGGCCAACTGTCCTATCGCTACGTCGCCCCCCTGGCCGATAAAGGCGTACCGCTGCAAGCCATCGGCTGGATGCTGCGGGGCGACTCACCATTGAAGTTGCGTCCGCGTATGGACCCGGCACAGTGGCGCTGGATGGCCTCCTTCCTGGGGGCGTGCCGCGCGTCGGTCAACAAGCGCAACGCCGGGCACCTGCTGCGGTTGGCCAGCTTGAGCCAGGACGTGCTGCAGCGCTGGCGCCAGGAGGACGTCCTGGAAGGTTTTGATTGGCGACGTAATGGCAAGCTGGTGACCTTTCGCAATCACGGCACCTTCGAACACGCTCGCAACAAGGTGACGGACCGCCTGCAACAGCAAGTGCTCTCGGCGGCGGACTGTGCCCGGTTGGAGCCCACCCTGGGCGACAGCGGGTTTGTCGGCGGTATCTACACGCCCAATGAAGAAGTGGCGGACTGCCACAGCTTCTGCCTGCAACTGGCGCTCAGGCTTCAAGCCTCGGGCCGCTGTACGTTCCTGCTGGGGCGCAAGGTGACTGGCATTCGCCATGCCGACGGCACGGTGCAGGCCATTGAGTTGGGCGCCGAGGTGCTGCCCGTGGAGCATCTGGTGTTGGCGGCGGGTCACCGCAGCGCCGAGTTGGCGTTGCCTGGCGTATCGCTGCCGTTGTACCCCCTCAAGGGCTATAGCCTGAGCGTGCCGATTGGCGAGCAGCACCAGGCGCCGAATATCAGCATCACCGACTACGACCGCAAGATTGTCTATGCGCGCATTGGTGAACAACTGCGGGTGGCGGCGATGGTGGACATCGTCGGTTTCGATTCGCGCCTGGAACCCAAGCGTCTGGCCCTGATGAAACGCCAGGCCTGTGAGACGTTTCCTCTGGCCGGCGACTACGACCGGGCGATTGAATGGGCCGGCATGCGCCCGGCCACGCCGACGGGTGTACCGCTGATTGGTGCCAGTGCCTATCGCAACCTATGGTTGAACCTGGGCCATGGTGCCTTGGGGTTTACCCTGGCCTCTGGCAGCGGCCAACTGCTGGCCGAGCTGATTGGCCGGCACACGACTTCCATTGATATGCAGGGCCTCGCTCCCCGCGCCGCCTGAGGATGCACCGATGACCATCACTCGAATCAACAGCAATAGCCGTCTTTCCGGTGCCGTGACCTTTCAGGACCTGGTATTTCTGTCTGGTCAGGTACCGGGCGAGGGCCGGGACGTGACGACCCAGACCCAGGAAGTCCTGGCCAAGATCGACGTACTGTTGGCCGAGGCCGGCAGTGACAAGGATCACCTGCTCAACGCGACCATCTACCTGAAAAATATCCAGGACGGTTTTGCGCCGATGAATGATGTCTGGTCGGCCTGGCTTTCACCGGGCCAGGCGCCGACCCGCACCACCCTGCAAGCGGAGCTGGCGCGCCCGGACGTGCTGGTGGAAATCAGCGTGATTGCCGCGCGCCGCATCTGAATAACAAGAAAACCAACGGAGAATAACAATGCAAAAAATCACGTTGATCGGCTGCACCCTGGGGCTGTTGCTGGGCGCTCAGGCTCACGCCACCGAGCCATCACTGGACGGCACTTTGGCCAAGATCGCCAACGCCAAGAGCATCACCTTGGGCTACCGCGATGCGTCGGTGCCGTTCTCCTATGTGGGAGATAACACGGGTAAACCCATGGGTTACTCGGTGGACCTGGCGAACAAGATTGTCGAGCGCATCCAGCAAAAAACCGGTGTGCCGAAACTCAACGTGAAGTACAACCTGGTGACGTCCCAGACCCGTATCGCGCTGGTGCAGAACGGCACCGTGGATCTGGAGTGTGGTTCTACCGGCGTGACCGCCGAGCGCCAGAAGCAGGTCGCGTTTTCCTACGGTTTTATTTACGTGAAAGGCCAACTGCTGACGGCCAAGAACAGCGGCATCCAGCGCTTTGCCGATTTGCAGGGCAAGAATGTTGTCACCACCGCCGGTACCACCAACGAGCGGTTTCTCAAGAGCTACAACGTCGATCACAAGCTGAACATGTCCGTGATCAGTGCCAAGGATCACGGCGAGGCCTTCAAAATGCTGGAGTCGGGGCGGGCGGCCGCGTTCTACATGGATGACGCCTTGCTCTATGGCGAGCGCGCCAAGGCCAGGGATCCCCATAACTGGATAGTGGTAGGGGAGGAGCAGTCGCGGGAGATCTACAGCTGTATGGTGCGCAAGGATGATCCGCAGTTGCTTGCGGTGGTCAATGAAACCCTGGCGGGGTTGTACAGCTCGGGAGAGATCGACGGGATTTACCAGCGCTGGTTCGAACAGCCGATTCCGCCGAAGGGCTTGAACCTGGAGTTTCCGATGACCCGTGAGCTGAAGGCGATTATTGCCAAGCCTGTGAGTGATCCGGTGGAGTGATGGAGTGGTAACCCGATCAAAATGTGGGAGCGGGCTTGCTCGCGAAAGCGGAGTGTCAGCCAACATCTTCATCAACTGACCCACCGCTTTCGCGAGCAAGCCCGCTCCCACATTTGATTGGGTTTGCAAGGCTTGGTTAGAAATCGCCCCACAGTTGTTGGGCAACTGCCAGCGCCACTACCGGCGCAGTTTCGGTGCGCAGTACGCGCGGGCCCAACCGTGCGGAATGGAAGCCAGCCGCTTGTGCGGTCTCGACTTCCCCGTCGGTCAATCCACCCTCAGGCCCGATCAAGAACGCCAGGCTGGCTGGCTTGGCATGGCTCACCAACGGCTCAGCCACGGGGTGCAATACCAACTTCAATTGCGCCTCGGTCTGCTTCAACCAGTCCGCGAGCAACAGCGGTGGATGAATCACCGGCACCTTGGAGCGGCCGCACTGCTCACAGGCGCTGATTGCCACCTGGCGCCAGTGTTGCAGGCGTTTGTCGGCGCGTTCGTCCTTGAGGCGTACCTCACAGCGGTCGGTGAAGATCGGCGTGATTTCGTTGACCCCAAGTTCGGTGGCTTTCTGGATCGCCCAGTCCATCCGCTCGCCTCGAGACAGGCCTTGGCCGAGGTGGATGTGCAACGGGGATTCGATCTGCCCGTCGAACGCTTCGGTCAGTTGCACCACCACACGCTTTTTACCGACCTCCAGCAGGCTGGCGCGAAACTCCTGGCCGGAGCCGTCGAACAGCTGCACGGCGTCGCCTTCGCTCATGCGCAATACACGGCTGATGTAGTGGGCCTGGGCTTCGGGCAACTCGTGGTCGCCAATGCTCAGCGGGGCGTCGACAAAAAAACGGGACAGTCTCATTTCTGTTCTCTGGAAAAATTAGGTAGAAGCGGTAATCAGCCCGGATCACGAAACCCTGGATGGAAGTCCTTGGGCACCGCCACGCTGACGCGACTGTTGGTCGCGATATCAATCCCTTCACTGGCCACTTCGGCCAGAAAGTCGATCTGCTCCGGCGTGATCACGTAAGGCGGCAGGAAGTACACCACGCTGCCCAGCGGTCGCAGCAGCGCGCCGCGTTCCAGGGCGTGTTCGAATACCTTGAGGCCACGGCGTTCTTGCCACGGGTAAGCGGCCTTGGTCGCCTTGTCCTGGACCATCTCGATGGCCAGCACCATGCCGGTCTGGCGCACTTCCGACACATGGGGATGATCCACCAGGTGTGCGGTGGCCGTGGCCATGCGCTGGGCCAGGGCCTTGTTGTTTTCGATGACGTTGTCTTCTTCGAAGATATCCAGGGTCGCGAGGGCCGCCGCGCACGCCAGCGGGTTGCCGGTGTAGCTGTGGGAGTGCAGGAACGCGCGCAAGGTCGGGTAGTCGTCGTAGAAGGCGCTGTAGACGTCTTCGGTCGTCACCACGGCCGCCAGGGGCAGATAGCCGCCGGTCAACGCCTTGGACAGGCAGAGGAAGTCCGGGCGAATACCGGCCTGCTCACAGGCGAACATCGTCCCGGTGCGGCCGAAGCCCACGGCGATTTCGTCGTGGATCAGGTGCACGCCATAACGATCGCAGGCTTCGCGCAGCAGCTTGAGGTACACCGGGTGATACATGCGCATGCCGCCGGCGCCCTGGATCAGCGGTTCGACGATCACGGCGGCGACGGTGTCGTGGTTTTCGGCCAGGGTCTGCTCCATGGCCAGGAACATGGCGCGCGAATGCTCTTCCCAGCTCATGCCTTCGGGGCGCAGGTAGCAGTCGGGGCTCGGCACCTTGATGGTGTCCAGCAACAAGGCCTTGTAGGTTTCGGTGAACAGCGGCACATCACCTACCGACATCGCGGCGATGGTTTCGCCGTGGTAGCTGTTGGTCAGGGTGACAAAGCGCTTCTTGTTCGGCAGGCCACGGTTGAGCCAATAGTGAAAGCTCATCTTCAGCGCGACTTCGATACATGACGAACCGTTGTCGGCGTAGAAGCAGCGGGTCAGGCCTTCAGGTGTCATCTTCACCAGGCGCTCGGACAGTTCGATCACCGGCTGGTGGCTGAAGCCGGCAAGGATCACGTGTTCCAGTTGGTCCACCTGGTCCTTGATACGCTGGTTGATACGCGGGTTGGCGTGGCCAAACACGTTGACCCACCAGGAGCTGACGGCATCGAGGTAGCGTTTGCCTTCGAAGTCTTCCAGCCACACGCCTTCACCGCGCTTGATGGGAATCAGCGGCAGTTGCTGGTGGTCTTTCATCTGGGTGCAGGGATGCCACAGCACCGCAAGGTCGCGTTGCATCCACTGATTATTCAAACCCATGGTCATTCTCCTCGAAGCGGCTCGCAACCTGTGCGGGCGAAACAATCGCGCAAGCCTATGCAATGCCAGGCTGTGTCACAACCCATTGCGCGCTTGAAGGCGCAATTGGTACTAAAAGCAGGACGGTCTGTCACGTTTCTCCTGAATAGTCCTTAATCCCTGGTTAATTTACTGTTCATACGCTCAAGATCGTATTTCTCGATATTTCAAAGCGAAATTTTGGGCTTTAATTCGATAGGTAAACCGCTAGTCTTGGGCGCAGCTCTTACGGGATTGGGTACATGCAACTACGTAATTCATCGGCCCGCTACGGATGGGTCAGCATTGTTTTGCACTGGGGCATCGCCCTGGTGGTGTTTGGTTTGTTCGCGTTGGGCTTGTGGATGGTCGGTCTCGACTACTACAGCGCCTGGCGTAAAGACGCCCCCGACTTGCACAAAAGCATTGGCATCACGTTGTTCGCCATCATGCTGGTGCGGATCGTCTGGCGCTTGATCAGCCCGCCACCACCTCCGCTTGCCAGCTATAGCCGCATGACTCGTATAGGTGCAGCATTTGGCCACGCGTTCCTTTATCTCGGGCTGTTTGCCGTGATGATTGCCGGTTACCTGATTTCCACCGCAGACGGTGTCGGGATTCCGGTGTTTGGCCTGTTTGAAATTCCTGCGCTGGTTTCCGGTCTACCGGACCAGGCAGACGTAGCCGGCGTGGTGCATTTGTACCTGGCTTGGGTGCTGGTGGTGTTTGCCGGTCTCCATGGCGTGGCTGCTCTGAAACACCACTTTATTGATCGTGATGCGACCCTGGTTCGTATGCTGGGGCGCAAAGCCTGATGTTCAACCTCGACTCACAAGGAATAGAAAGCATGTTGAAAAAGACTCTCGCCGCTCTGGCCATCGGTTCTGCTCTGCTGACTGCCGGTCAGGCGATGGCAGCTGATTACGTGATCGACAAGGAAGGCCAGCACGCCTTCGTCGACTTCAAGATCAGCCACTTGGGCTACAGCTACATCACCGGTACCTTCAAGGACCTGGACGGCAAGTTCAGCTTTGATGCTGCCAAGCCTGAAGATGCCAAGATTGAAGTTAACGTTCGCACCGCCAGTGTTTTCAGTAACCACGCCGAGCGCGACAAGCACGTCAACAGCAAGGACTTCCTGGAGTCGGGCAAATTCCCTGACGCCAAGTTCGTGTCCACCAGCGTCAAGCCAACCGGTAAGAATGCTGATGGCAAGCAGACTGCTGATGTGACCGGTGACCTGACTTTCCACGGTGTGACCAAGCCAATCGTGGTCAAGGCAACCTTCCTGGGTGAAGGCAAGGATCCATGGGGTGGCTACCGTGCCGGTTTTGAAGGCACCACCAACATCAGCCGCAAGGAATTCAACAAGGATGGTATGGACGTTGGTCCACAGTCCGACAACGTTCAGTTGTACATCACGTTTGAAGGTGTGAAAGCGAAGTAATTTTCGCTGCGTCAATGATAAACGCCGACCTCAGGGTCGGCGTTTTGCTGTCGATCTTTTATAGGTTGCCTTGGTACTCGGCGACCTGTCCTTTGAGCCACACCAGTAATGATGATATTTGGATTGATCGTTTGCTGTCGGTGGGCCAGACCAGAAAGTATCGTGATGAATGCTCTGGTTCCACATCAGTCAGTTTGACCAATTCCCCGCGCTCAATCAGCGCCTGGGCAATCGAGCGTCGGGTCAGTGCAATACCGTAACCCAGCTTGACGGCCTCAAGCAGTAATGTGGAGTCGGTGAATTCCAGAATGGAGGGCGGGCGTTGACCGTCGATTCCTGCAGCGCTGAGCCAGACCGGCCAGCTTTCACTGGCATGCAGCAGGGGTTGTTCCAGTACGGCCTGCGCAGTGGTTGGCAGTGCACCGCCGTTGAATCCGGGAGCGGCGACTACCAGCAATGAATCAACCATCAGGGGTTCGCAATGCACATCGGGCCATTGGCCGTGACCGAAGCGGATTGCACAATCCACCAGCCCCTGCTCAAAACCGACAAACTCCATGGTGGAGGCCAGTTTAAGGTGCAGGTTGGGGTTGGCGTTCATGAAGCCTTTGAGCCGAGGCAGTAGCCAAAACAGGCCATACGAGGGCAGGACCGACACGGTCAGTTGTGCATGCTTGGCCTTCGCCTGAAGCCTCTCGGTGACCCCGGCGATCTCTCCCAGCGCCTGTCGGATCTGATAGGCGTAGACACGGCCCTCATCGGTCAACACCAATGAGCGCCCGCTGCGCGTGACCAGTGCCACGTCGAGGTACTCTTCCAGAGAGCGGATCTGATGGCTGACGGCACTGTGGGTGACATGCAGTTCCAGCGCAGCCTGGCTCACCTTGCCCAATCGGGCGAGTGCTTCAAAGGCCCGCAATGCGGCGAGGGGAGGGAGCTTCAATAGGTGAATTCCATTTACATAAAAGGCTAATAATAGCCGCTATACCTGAACAAGTGCGCTGCTGATAATTAATGGTGTGTGCTTCATTTAAATAACACGCCGTTAAAACATCAGGGAGACAAGTATGGTTATTCATGAAATTCAGAGCATGTTGAAAGAGTATTTTGATGTGTTGCAAACCCAGGATTTAAATAAATTCGATCAGGTTTTTCATCCTGGCTCGGTGCTGTATTCCGCGCAGGATGGGCAAGTGACCGTACGCCCCTTCGCCGAGTATCGTGCCATGGTTCAGGGCCGAAAGTCGCCCCAGGAAGGTGATTTTGCTCGATTGGACGAGGTGTTGATGATTGATGTGATGTCTGCGGAAATGGCCATGGTCAAAGTTCGCCTGCGCCTGTTCGATAACATCATGGTGGATTACTTGAACTTGATGAAAGTTGACGGCCGTTGGACTGTTTTTGCCAAGCTCTTTCATAAGGTGGGTGTGGCTGTCGATTAACAAGAAAAGAGCCAGATGTAAAAACGCCCCGAACGTGTCGGGGCGTTTTTTTTTGCTCTAAAAACTCAGCGGTTGCGGGTCAGCAGCGCTGGTTTTTCACCGCGAGGACGGCCTGGCAATTGATCCAACTGCTCAGGTGTCAGGGTCCGATCGCTTTTCGACTCTTTGTGAATGATCTTCGGCGCAGGGCCGCCGCGCGGGTTTTGCACGGCGGGCTCTGACAAACGTGGTTGATCATCACGGGCCGGGCGACGGTTGCGCGACTCTTCGCGACGGGCTTGACCGTCACGAGGTGCACCGTTGCGTGGGCCGCTGCGCTTGGCCGGTGGAGTGCCGGTAGTGGCGCCGTTGCTGCTGCGCGGACCGTTCTGGCGCCCTTGTGGCTGGCCGGTGCCGGTGCGTGGAGCACCTGCACCTGCACCCGGTGCCGGGGCACCTGGACGACGGCCACGGCCCTGGGCCGGTTTGGCCTGGGGCACGTAGTCAACGCGGTTACCGAAGTTGTCCACATCGTCGTCGAGGAACTCGTCCGGTGCACGGTCAGCGGCAGCGCGTGGAGGCTGGCTCGGCTGGCGCTGTTCGCGGGCCGGGGTGCCTTCACGTGGCTTTTGCTCACGGGCCGGGCGTTCGCCACGGGCAGCGGCAGGTTTGTCCTTGCCACCCTTGTCCTTGCCTTTGTCTTTACGACCGCCACCACCACCGCCGCCGTTCGGGCCATCGCCCTTCGGACCGCGTGGGTTGTTGCGTGGGTTACGCACGTCCGGACGCTCGCGCACTTCCGGCTTCTCGGCTTCCACGGCGCTGGAATCGAAGCCCATCAGGTCGCCGTCGGCGATTTTCTGCTTGGTCATGCGTTCGATGCTTTTGAGCAGCTTCTCTTCGTCCGGTGCGACCAGGGAAATGGCCTCGCCCGAACGACCGGCACGGCCAGTACGGCCGATACGGTGTACGTAGTCTTCGTCGACGTTTGGCAGTTCGAAGTTGACCACGTGCGGCAGTTGGTCGATATCCAGGCCGCGAGCGGCGATATCGGTGGCAACCAGGATGCGTACGCTACCGGCCTTGAAGTCGGCCAGGGCTTTGGTCCGCGCGTTCTGGCTCTTGTTGCCGTGGATGGCGACGGCGGTGAGGCCGTGCTTGTCCAGGTACTCGGCCAGGCGGTTGGCGCCATGCTTGGTGCGGGTGAAGACCAGGACCTGTTCCCAGGCGCCAGCGGTAATCAGGTGCGCCAGCAGCGAACGTTTGTGGCTGGCCGGCAGACGGAATACGCGCTGCTCGATGCGCTCGACCGTGGTGTTCGGCGGCGTGACTTCAATGCGCTCGGGGTTGTGCAACAACTTGCCCGCCAAAGCGGTGATGTCGTTGGAGAACGTCGCCGAGAACAGCAGGTTCTGGCGCTTGGCCGGCAGGCGCGCGAGCACTTTCTTCACGTCATGGACAAAGCCCATGTCGAGCATGCGGTCGGCTTCGTCCAGCACGAGGATTTCCACGTGGGACAGGTCGACGCTGCCTTGGCCGCACAGGTCGAGCAAGCGGCCAGGGCAGGCCACCAGTACGTCGACACCACGGGACATGGCCTGAACCTGTGGGTTCATGCCGACGCCGCCGAAGATGCAGGCGCTGACGAACTTCAAGTCGCGGGCATACAGCTTGAAGCTGTCATGTACCTGGGCGGCGAGTTCGCGGGTAGGGGTCAGGACCAGTACGCGCGGTTGGCGCGGGCCGTGACGCTGGGATTTGTCCGGGTGACCGTTGGGGAACAACCGCTCCAGGATCGGAAGGGCGAAGCCGCCGGTTTTACCAGTACCTGTCTGTGCCGCAACCATCAGGTCGCGACCTTGCAACACGGCGGGGATAGCCCGCTGTTGCACCGGAGTAGGCTCGGTATAGCCCGCTGCCTCGATGGCGCGGACTAAAGCCTCGGAGAGACCGAGGGAAGCAAAGGACATGAGTAATCCTGTTTTAGTTAGGGCTTGGCCCAGAGGGATAGTCTTGCCTGGCGCGAATGGCGTTTAGATGAACGCAATCCCGTCCGGTCCTGCTGGGGCTGGCAGGCACCTCGATGGCTCGCGCGGGGCTGGAAAGCTGCGCAGTAGCGGGTTCGGGTGTCTTTTGCAGACCCAAGCGTCCGGGCGTAAGCCTGGCGGAAAGGCCGGAGTATAACAGAGCAATCACTGCGCGCTGCTTTCCTGCTGCTCAACGGTTTGCACAGGCCCGGGCAATGCGGCTGTTTCACTGTTTGCACTGGCATATTTAGCGCTCAAGGCCGCGTAGGCGGGCTCTTGCTTGAAGCGTTTGAGTTCGGCGCCAAAGCGTTGTACCAGCAGGTCCATGCCCGCACCCCGGCGTACGGCGAGGAATTGCTGCTGGCGGCTGACCACCGTCGGGGCCTGGCTGACCTTGTGTTCCAGCCCAAGCTGCTTGACCAGATGCTGACCCACCCGTCGATCAGTAATCAGCAAATCGATGCGCCCGCGCAGTAATTTGCCGAAGTTGGCCTCATGGCTGGGGGCCGGCTCGTGGTTGAACAGGGTGGAATCGCTGAATTGCGGGCTATAGAGGTAGCCCGGCGAGGTGCCGATGGTCAGGCCGCGCAGGTCATCAAGTGTCTGGAACGTGTGTGGGCGCTCGTTGGCGTAGAACAGCACGAATTCGACTTGGGACAGCGGCTCGCTGGGGTAGAGCAGCATGGCGTCCCGTTCATGGCTATGGAAAATATCCAGCGCACCGTCGGCCTGGCCCTGGTCGAGCATGGCCAGGCAACGTTTCCAGGGCAGGAACTGCCATTGCACATCGATACCCAGGCGCTGAAAGACGATCACAGTGGTTTCGTAATCCAGCCCGCGCATGGTGCCGTTTTCTTCGTATACGTAAGGTGCCCAGGGCTCGGTGACAATGCGCAGTTTCTCGCCTTGGGCGGTCAGGCTCAGGCAAGCAAAAAGAACGGCTGTCAACAGCTGGAGAATGACGGGCATGCCCTGAGGTTACGACTGTCTCAGGCTAAAGAGAAGCTCTGGAACGGGGATCTTCGAGCATCAATACTGAACTTTTATTGCGCCGCCAGCCCTTGGGTGAATAAGGGCCGGTGGGGCAGGGAGGCAAGTATCAGCGGGGCAGCTTGAGGTTGTTCCACACCGCCAGGCTCGGTTCGGCCTGGTTCAGGGTGTAGAAGTGCAACCCTGGGGCGCCGCCTTGCAGCAGACGCTCGCACATTTGGGTGATGACCTGTTCGCCGAACGCCTGGATGCTCTTGACGTCATCGCCGTAGGCTTCCAGTTGTTTGCGAACCCAGCGTGGGATTTCCGCGCCACAGGCATCAGAGAAGCGCGCCAGCTTGCTGTAGTTGGTGATAGGCATGATGCCCGGCACGATCGGAATGTTCACACCCATGGCCCGTACACGCTCGACGAAGTAGAAGTAGCTGTCGGCGTTGAAGAAGTACTGGGTGATCGCACTGTTGGCGCCGGCGTTGGCCTTGCGCACGAAGTTCTGCAGATCGTCTTCGAAGTTGCGCGCCTGGGGGTGCATCTCCGGGTAAGCGGCCACTTCGATATGGAAGTGATCACCGGTCTCTTCACGAATGAAACTCACCAGATCATTGGCGTAGCGCAGCTCACCGCTGGCCATGCCCATGCCGGACGGCAGGTCGCCGCGCAGAGCGACGATGCGCTGGATGCCAGCACTTTTGTACTGGGTCAGCAGGCTGCGCAGGTCAGCCTTACTGTCGCCCACGCAGGACAAATGCGGAGCGGCCGGGACTTTGACTTCGCTTTCCAGCTGCAGCACGGTGTTGATCGTGCGGTCACGGGTCGAGCCACCGGCACCGTAGGTGCAGGAGAAGAAATCGGGGTTGTAGCTGGCCAACTGACGGGCAGTGGCGAGCAGTTTTTCATGCCCAGCATCGGTCTTGGTCGGGAAGAACTCGAAGCTGTAGCGACGGTCTTGGGACATGGTCATACCCTGGGGAACTCGAAAGCCTGAAAGGCATACACAATCGATGTGGGCACCGGGCTTGTGTGGGAGCCGGGCTTGCCCGCGATGCAGGCACCTCGGTGTTACAGCGATACCGAGGTGATGCTATCGCAGGCAAGCCAGCTCCCACATGAAGCCGGCGCCTGCAAGGTCGATCAGTAGCGGTAAGCGTGCGGCTTGAACGGACCTTCGACGGTCACGCCGATGTAGTCGGCCTGGGTCTTGGTCAGTTGAGTCACGACGCCGCCGAAGCCGCGGACCATTTCCAGGGCCACTTCTTCGTCGAGTTTCTTCGGCAGTACTTCAACGGTCAGGCGCTCGGCCTTCTGGGCTGGCGACAGGTCGGCGTACTTCTGGCCGAACAGGAAGATCTGTGCCAGTACCTGGTTGGCGAACGAACCGTCCATGATACGGCTCGGGTGACCCGTGGCGTTGCCCAGGTTCACCAGACGGCCTTCGGCCAGCAGGATCAGATAGTCGTCGTTCTGCGGGTCGAAATCACCGGCGCCGGTGCGGTGAACCTTGTGCACCTGTGGCTTCACTTCTTCCCATGCCCAGTTCTTGCGCATGAAAGCGGTGTCGATCTCGTTGTCGAAGTGACCGATGTTGCACACCACGGCGCGCTTTTTCAGGGCCTTGAGCATGTTGGCATCGCAGACGTTGACGTTACCGGTGGTGGTCACGATCAGGTCGATCTTGCCCAGCAAAGCCTTGTCGATGCTGGCAGCTGTGCCGTCGTTCTGGCCGTTGATGAACGGCGAAACCACTTCGAAACCGTCCATGCAGGCTTGCATGGCGCAGATCGGGTCGACTTCGGAGACTTTAACGATCATGCCTTCCTGACGCAGGGACTGGGACGAACCCTTGCCCACGTCACCGTAACCGATGACCAGCGCTTGCTTGCCGGACAGCAGGTGGTCGGTACCGCGCTTGATCGCGTCGTTCAGGCTATGACGGCAGCCGTACTTGTTGTCGTTCTTGCTCTTGGTCACCGAGTCGTTGACGTTGATGGCCGGGATTTTCAGCTCGCCCTTGGCCAGCATGTCCAGTAGGCGGTGTACGCCGGTGGTGGTTTCTTCGGTCACGCCGTGGACGCGGTCCAGAATCTGCGGGTATTTCTTGTGCAGCAGCTCGGTCAGGTCGCCGCCGTCGTCGAGGATCATGTTGGCATCCCATGGTGCGCCATTTTTCAGGATGGTTTGCTCCAGGCACCACTCGTACTCTTCTTCGGTCTCGCCTTTCCAGGCGAAAACGGCGATGCCGGCAGCGGCGATAGCGGCAGCGGCCTGGTCTTGAGTCGAGAAAATGTTGCAGGACGACCAACGTACTTCGGCACCCAGGGCAACCAGGGTTTCGATCAGCACGGCAGTCTGAATGGTCATGTGGATGCAGCCGAGAATCTTCGCACCCTTGAGCGGTTGCTCGCCGGCGTACTTGCGGCGCAGACCCATCAGGGCTGGCATTTCGGATTCAGCGATGAAGGTTTCGCGACGGCCCCAGGCAGCGAGGGACATGTCGGCGACTTTGTAGTCGTTAAAATCTGCAGGCGTGATTACAGCGCTCATGAAGAGCCTCCATTCGTAGTGTGCGAATGGGCGCCGTTGTGCGTTTAGTATCAGGCCAGGACAACCAGGCCCGACAACGCCCCATCCGAGCCTGACAGGTTGAACCTGCTGCAGCGCCCCTCGGACAGGTGGCGGGAGAACGGTATCAACTGAAGATGACCGTCTTGAAGCGGTGGGGATTATAGCTGTGTGTGCCAGACTTCCCAAGCCTTTCTGTCGGCGGCATGAAGATCGTTCATGGGGTTGATAGGCAATGGCTCATAGAGCTTGGGGCCGGCCTCTGCCATGATGTTGCCCATCATTCGGCAAGACGCTTTGGAGTGACCATGAACTTCCACACCCGCAAATGGGTAAAACCCGAAGACCTCAACCCCAACGGCACCCTGTTCGGTGGCAGCCTGCTGCGCTGGATCGACGAAGAGGCCGCGATTTACGCCATCGTTCAACTGGGTAACCAGCGGGTGGTGACCAAATACATCTCCGAAATCAACTTCGTCAGCGCCTCGCGCCAGGGCGATATCATCGAACTGGGCATCACTGCCACTGAGTTCGGTCGTACCTCGATTACCTTGACTTGCGAAGTGCGCAACAAGATCACCCGCAAAAGTATCCTGACCGTTGAAAAAATGGTCTTCGTCAACCTGGGTGAAGATGGCCTTCCGGCACCGCATGGCCGAACCGAGATCAAGTACGTGAAGGATCAGTTCCAGGAAGACGGCATCAGCGAATAAGTCAGTGCCGGAATGATTGTTAACCAAATCATTCCGGGTGGATCTTTTCCGGGCTCTCTCGTCACTCAGGACTACACCCTGTAGAGAGAGTCCACGGATGAAGCTGCTCAACCCTGCACCACTTATTCCTCTTGCACCCCCCCAAAGAGCACAGGGCGATGTCAATGACGTCGTTGGTCGCGGCCTGGCAACGGCACTGGGTATTGGTTTGGCGCCGATTGTCCAAGGTATCGGGCACTCTGCGGCCCTACCGCTGGTGGAGGGGGCCGGCGAACGCAAGCTGACCCTTAGCCGCTATAGCAACGGGGTTGTGGACGTGGCGTTATCACCGCCACCGGTTACCCAATTGGTTCTCAGTGGCGGCGGGGCCAAAGGTGTTGCGTACTCGGGCGTGGTCCAGGCGCTTGAAGATAGACACGCGTTAAAGGAAGTTCGGGTCATTTCCGGCTCTTCCGCTGGTGGTATCTCTGCCGCAGTGCTTGCCAGCGGTATGAACGCCAAGGCGTTTGACGACCTCTTGGACAACCTTGAGCTGCCTGATCTTTTGAACAGCAAAAATGCTGTGCTTGAGTGGCTTCAGAACGCCAGTTCGACACTGGGCAAGGTCGTCGGGCATTTGCCTGGCCAGGTAGGCAGTTTGTCGCAACTGCTGCTCACCCTGCTGCCGCGACTCCAATCCAAAGCAGCCCCTCTTGAGCAATTGGTGCGTAATGAGTCGCGCAAGGCGGTGCTTGCCCAGATTGCCGACATGCCCAGAGAGACCCGGCCGGCCGAGGTCATGGCCATTGCCGACAAACTCAGCGCAGGTGGAGCGACGACCTTTGGCGATCTGGACGTGTTGAGTCGGCACATCCCAGCGATCAAGCAGCTCAACATCACCGGTACCGCGATGTTCGACGGCAGGCCGCAGTTAGTGGTTTTCAATGCCAGCCTGACCCCGGACATGGACATCGCCCGCGCGGCGCATATTTCAGGCTCGCTGCCAGTCGTGTTCAAGGCGCCGAAGGAGCAGGGCCATGGGTTTCAGGAAGGCGGCGAGCAAACGGCTTTCCAGGATGGCGGGTTAATGCTTAACACGCCGGTGCCTGGTTTTTATCAGCGTCAGTTTCCCGACAGCGCGCTGAGCGGAACCGAACAATTGATCTTGAAGTTTGATGAGGACCAGCCAGCAGCGGTGCGCGGTAATATTGGCGGGGCCTTGGCGGATGGGTTTCTGGGCGTCTCGAATACTGCCCATAATGAGTTGATGTCGTCGAAGCTCAAGGCACTCAAGGATCAGACTGTCATCATTCCGTTGAAGACGAAGATAGGGGACTTCAGTGGCATGCTCACCGGTACGATTAACTTCACTATGCCGAGCGAGGTTAAAAACTATCTGCAAGAGCTCTCCCGCGTAAAGGTCGATAACCACCTGGAGCGTCGCGCCGAGGTGCGTGAGCACCATCAGTTCGACTCCATGGACAGTGCGGTGCTGGCAATGGATGAGCAAATGCTGGCCAGTGTGAGAGGGGGGCTGGAGAAGGAGGGCAGTGCAGCTAATGTACTGCGTTTCCGAATGGAGGCGCAGCAAGGGCTGGAGGCGCTCGATAAAGCCATCGCCTCGGCCAATACGGGTGACAGGTTGGAGATGACGCCTCAGTTGGCCAGCGCGTTGCGCAACCTGGATGCAATGGCCAGTCGCCCCGACTATGTCGAGTGGCTGGGGACTCGGCTCAATGAGGCGGGCAAGCCTGCTTTTCAGCAGTTGCTGCAAACATCGCCTCAACAACCGTCAAAAGTCTTGCTCAGTGGCATTGCTGAAATGAAAAGGCGCGACGTCGCGGTGATAGCTGAAAACTTCACGCGCGAGGTGATCTATCCGTCGCTGTTTCGTGTGGGTCAGCCAGACGCCAACGTCGCCTTGTTGCGGCGAGTGGAGCAAGACATGACAAAGGCAACTACGTCGGCGGCGTTCAACCAGGTGCTCGATAACATTATTGAGAACTACGCGGCGCGTAATAAACCCTGGGTGACGGCATTGAGCGCCACGACAATCGAAATGGCCAAGGCCTGGCGCCTGCCGGATAAGCCCGTGGACTTGAGACATTCGCAGCCGCTCAATACGGACCATTGAGTCGATTCGTCATAAATGGGTGGCAAAGTCGCGGCTAACCAAGGCAAACGCTGAAGGTTGCGGGCGTTTTTCACTCATTTAAGAAGGATCTTTATGTTGTCCTCCCCTGTTTTTCCGGCGCGCAGGTTGTGGGCGCTGGTGCTGATGGTTGGTGTGTTCGGTTGCGCGCAGGCCAAGGATGGTGCTGCTGACCACTCCGTTACCGTCGAGAAAAATATTCAGTCTTTTGTGATCAACGCTGACGGCAGTTATGTGCAGGACGTCGAGTCAGTGCTGCACATCAACGAGGAGCGCGCCATCCAGTCCCGGGCGCAGCAGTCGGTGAGTTACAACCGCTCCCTGGATACTTTGGATATTGTTGAGGCCTTCACTCAAAAGCCTGATGGACGCAAGGTGCCGGTGAGCACGGATCAGATCAGGGAACAGCAGGAGCGGGCGTCGGCGGACGCTCCGATGTTCCAGGACTCACGGGTCAAGGTGGTGATCTTCCCCGAGGTGGCGGTGGGCGATCGGCTGAACCTGCGTTACCAGCGTGTGCGCAAGACGGCGTTGTTTCCCGGAGAGTTTATCAACGCTTCCACGCCCAGCATCAACCCGATGGAGCAGTTCAGCCTGACCTACGACTTGCCGGTCGATAAACCGCTGTACGCTGATACCAGGGGCTTCACGGCTTCGGCGCCTGCGGCGGCGCCCGGTCGTAAGGTGTATCGCTGGGATTATGTGCCTGCCGAGAAATCCCGCCCTGAGCGAGGCGCGGTGTCTTACATGGATTACGGTCAGTTCCTGGCGGTCTCGACCTTTGAAAACTACCAGGCGTTGGCCAAGGCCTATCAAGCCCGCGCTATCGTCGAAGTGACCCCGGCCATCAGCGAGTTGGCCAAGGCGCTGACCATCGACCTGCCAACCCCCCGAGCCAAAGCCATGGCGCTGAGTAACTGGGTGCGTAAAAACATTCGTTATGTGGCCGTTTATCTCGACGCGGGCGGTGTCGTTCCCCACGCGGCCCAGTCCGTGCTGGACAACCGCTATGGCGACTGCAAGGACCATGTGGCCCTGCTCGAAGCGCTGCTTAAAGCGGTCGCCATTGAAAGCTCCCCGGCCTTGATCAGTTACGGCAGCGCCTACACCTTGCCAAAGGTCGCGGCCCTCACTCCGATCAACCATGTGATTACCTATGTACCGAGCCTGGACCTGTACATGGACTCAACGTCTACCCAGACGGCCGCTGGATACTTGCCGATTCTCGACCTGGACAAGCCGGTGTTGTTGACGCGTACCGGTGAGCTGGCGCGCACGCCGGCCACCCAACCTGGCAAGGCGTTCAGCGACGTGGTGTTCAAGGTTCATGACAGTGGCGCAGCGGATTTTACCTTGGCCAGCCGCTTCGAAGGTTGGCGCACGGAGGTCAGTCGCTATAGGGTCAGGACGATGACGCGAGCTGATCGCGATGTGATCATCCAGAGGATCTTGCACAGCTACGGTCAGGCGGGCAGCGGCAAGCTGGAAACCGACGCCCTGGATGGCGATGCCCCGAGTTTCAACGTCACACTGGCCGGTCGCACCGACAACCTGGTCAACTTGCCCGGGCCTATTGGCGTTCCGACGTTGAGCAGCCTTGGCGAGGGGATTGCCCAGAACGTGTTCGCGCTGGCTTCGGAAAAAGAACGGGCACAGAACTTCACCTGCATTTCCGGTGAGACCCACGAAAAAGCCCGTTTCGAGTTTCCCAAGACGATCAATATTCTGGCTGTGCCCAAGGCAGTTTCCCTGGAAGGTGGCGACTTTGACTACAGGGCCAGTTATGCCCAGGAAGGCAACACGGTGGTGATTTCGCGCGTTGTGAAGTTCGCCCATCCCGACGCTGTCTGCGGCCCTGAAACGTTCAAGGCGATGAAGCCGGTGATCGAGGCCATGATCAATGACCTGAAAAGCCAGATCATTGTGCAGACCCTGTAACGGGGAGTTATTTATCGGTTAATGGCACCCAATAAGAGGTGTCATTAACAGATGGCTGGCAGCGTTATTACACTTTCGTAATGCTCGGTTTATTGAACATATTTTTCACACACTTTAATTATTAGGTCGATAGAATCGCTGCCAATGCCGATCAGTTGCATTCGCCCGATAACTACTGTGCCGATATTTATGACGCAACTACCTCTCGATGATCGTTCGTCGCGCCTGTTTTATTATTTAGTGGTCGGAGTGTTGGCTACCGGCGCTCACTATATAACGCTCTTGTTATTATCCTTTGTTTTACCGGTACTAGTGTCCACTCTTATCGGCGCTTTATTGGGAACGCTGGTGAGCTATCAAGGCAACAAGCGGTGGACGTTTGTGACAAGCACGGACCCGCCTGATGCTCATCAATGGCTGCGCTTCAGTATCACCGCCCTGGCCTACAACCTCGGCAATCTGTCCCTGATGGCACTGCTGCTGGGCTTTTTGCCGCTGCACCCCTGGCTGATGCAAATGATCACCACTGCGGCCCTGACGCTGATCACCTTTCGAATCAACCAGCATTGGACTTTCCGTCATGAACCTATCAAGACTTGAGCGGGCCCCCCGCCTGCTGCTCAGCGTGATTGTCTGTTGTTATAACGAAGCCAAGGTGTTGCCGGTATTTCATAGGCGGTTGATAGCGGTGCTGAAAACATTAAGTATTCGTTATGAATTATTGTATGTAAATGACGGTAGTCGTGATGACAGTCTGGCCTTGCTGAGTCGCTTTTGTCAGACGCCTGGTGTTCGTTGTCTGAATTTAAGTCGTAACTTTGGTAAAGAAGCCGCCATGGTTGCCGGGATCGATCATGCGCGGGGGGATGCGGTTTTATTTATTGATGCTGACTTGCAAGATCCGCCCGAATTGATTCCGTTAATGGTCCACCATTGGCTCAGCGGTCGCGACATCGTCAATATGCAACGGCGCAGTCGCGTGTCGGACACGTCCGGTAAACGTATCAGCGCCTATCTGTATTACAAACTTATGGGTTTTCTGGCTGACAAGTTCGAAGTCCCGCCAGACGTCAGCGATTTTCGTTTGATCGGCCCGGCTCCTTTGGCCGCCTTGCGCGCCATGCCGGAACGGACACGGTTTATGAAGGGCCTGATCAGTTGGCTGGGGTTCAACACCCTCGAGGTGCCCTATGACCGTGAGCCCCGAAACGCCGGTCAGACCAAATGGGGTCCCTTGGCGCTGGTTGATCTAGGGATTGAGGGGGTGCTGGCTTTGTCTCGCAAACCTCTGCGCTGGTTCAGCCTGCTCAGTCTGCTGATTTTCATCAGTACCCTGGCTTTCATCATCCAGCAGTTCAGCGTTGAAACCCTAAGCACTCACCATTTTATCTTGGGCGTTGCGGCGTTTATCGCCTTGGGCACGGCGATGATTGGTGAATACCTGGGCGCGACGTTGAGTGAGGTCAGGCAACGGCCCATCTATTTGCTCAACAGCCAGTTTGGCGAAATGCCCCGACAGTCCGGAAAACCCGGCACAACTCCCTCCCGCGAACAAGAAACCACCTGATGATCATGACTCGCCGCACACTCTGGATCGTGTTGCTCGCCATTCTCGGTATTCGCCTGGCCAGCATGGGCCTTTACCCGTTAATGGATACGTCGGAAGCCCGCTATGGTGAAATGGCCCGCAAGATGCTCACCCTGGACGATTGGGTAACGCCGTTGTTCGACGTTGGCGTACCTTTCTGGGGCAAGCCGCCATTGTCTTTCTGGACCCAGGCACTGAGCATGAAACTGCTGGGTATCAATGAGTTCGCCATTCGATTTCCGGCGTGGCTGTTTCATGTCGCCAGTTGCCTGATCATCATCCGTTTTGCCCGTGAAGAGGCGGATGAACGCACTGGATTGCTGGCGGCGATTATTTTCTCCAGCTCCACACTCGGCCTGCTGTCAGCGGGCGTGGTCTTGACCGATCCGGCGTTGAGTTTTTCAGTGGCGCTCGCCAGTTACGGTTTCTGGCGCGGTGCGGCACGCTACGATCGACGCTGGGCTCTGGCCGGGTTTGCCGGCCTGGGGCTGGGCCTTTTGTCCAAAGGGCCGCTGGTGGGCGTGTTGGTGGGTGGGGCGGCGCTGATTTGGGTGCTCTACCACAAACAGTGGCGAGCCCTGCTGCGACTGCCCTGGGTCACAGGCATTTTTCTGATGCTGTTGATTGCCGTGCCCTGGTATGTGATCGCTGAACTGCGCACACCGGGTTTTCTCGACTACTTCCTGATTGGCGAGCACTGGAAGCGCTATGTGGTCAGCGATTGGGCCGGTGACTTGTACGGCAGCGCGCATGCCCGACCGGCGGGTGCAATCTGGCTGGATCTGCTGATGGCATTGTTCCCCTGGACGCTATTGTTGCCCGCGCTGTACTTCGGCTACCGCAGGTTGCTCCAGTCGTGGCCCTATTACAGCTATGTTGCCTTGTGGGCCTTGGTGACGCCGGCGTTCTTTACCCTTTCCGGCAATATTCTGTGGACCTACGTCTTGCCCGCCCTGCCTGCGTGGAGCTTGTTGTTGGCCGGTGCACTCAATCGCCCTGTCGCGGTCGGCCAGGCGAGAGCTGCCGTGGGCCTTGTGTTCGCCCTGCTCCTGCCGGTTGTGTTGTGGGTGGCTGCGTTGGATGGCCGCGTCTTTGAGCGTCCAAACAATCAACGCGCGCTAGCCCAGGCCTGGCAGCAACTGCAAAAAAATGAGCCGGGGGCCCTTTATTATTGGGGGCGCAGGTCCTATTCGGGGGAGTTCTACACCGCAGGCCAGGCCCGACAACTGAAGGACTTCACCCGACTTCCCGGTGACACAGTGTTCTATGTTTCCCGCCGGGAGCGTGATCTGGAGTACGGCATTGAGCCCTTGCAAGCGTTCAACTGTGAAGAGCGCCTGCGCGCCAGCGAGAGCGTGCTGTTTCGGTGCGGGCCGATCAAACCATCTCTCTGATACCCTTTCCCTTGTGATATATAGCGAATCAATTTCGTTTGTTCTCACAAGGAGTGCCGTGTGGTTGCGACAGCTCTGGTACTGGTTGCGGCGCTGTTGCATGCGACGTGGAACACCCTGATCAAATTCAGTGGCGAGCGGCTATTGGTGATCGCCTGCATGGACAGTGTTGCGCTGCTGTTTGTGTTGCTGGCGGTTGGGTTCGTGTCGTTGCCGCCGCTGGAAATCTGGCCGTGGATTGTCGCCTCGGCACTGTTTGAATTGTTGTACCGCTATCTGCTGATTCAGGCCTATCGGGTCGGCGACCTGGGGTTGGTGTACCCGCTGATGCGCGGATTGTCGCCGCTGGTGGTGCTGGTACTGACCCTGGTGTTTGCCGGGGAAGTGCTGAGCCCCCAGCAGATTTTCGGCATCCTGCTGATCCCGTTCGGCATGCTCTGCCTGTTGTGGCAGGGCGGTGGCGGGGATCGGTTGCCCTGGTCGATGTTGCCAGTCGTGGCGCTGATCGGTTTGTGCATCGGTTGCTATACCTTTCTCGACGGCCAGGCTTTGCGGCGATGGTCGCACCCTCTGGATTATCTGGTGTGGCTAACGCTGATCAGTGCCTGGCCGTTTCCGTTGCTGGCGGTGGTGCGCAAGCGGGCGGCGTTCAGCCTGTTCTGGCGCACACAGTGGCGGCTGGGGCTGAGTGTCGGGTTGTGTGTGTTGTTGAGCTACGCTCTGGTGCTCTGGGCCATGCAGTTGGGCTCGATTGCCGAAGCCGCTGCATTGCGGGAAGTCAGCGTGATCCTGGTGGTGTTGTTCGGCATGCGATACCTGAAAGAACCTTTCGGCCGGCCACGGCTCATAGCCTGTGGGTTGGTGCTGATTGGCATGTTCGTGATGAAACTCTAACCGTCGGATAAAACTAAAAAAGGAATGGGTTATGACAGTCGCTTTCTGGTGTGTGTTGATCGCAATTCTTCTGCCGTACCTGTGCATCGGTGTGGCCAAGTTCAGTGGTGGCAAGTTCGGGCTTCGGGATAACCACGATCCCCGGGCGTTCCTGGCCACCCTTGAGGGGTTCGCCAAACGGGCCCACAGTGCGCAGCTCAACAGCTTTGAAGTGACACCGGCCTTCGCGGCGGCGGTGATCATTGCCCATGTGGCCGGCAACGCGTCGCTGGTGACCATCAACGTGCTAGCGGTGTTGTTTATCACCAGTCGGTTGCTCTACGTCATTTGCTACCTGGCGGACTGGGCGGTACTGCGTTCACTGGTGTGGTTTGTGGGGATCGCGTTGATTGCGAGTTTCTTTTTTGTGTCGGTGTAAGTAGCCGATTCCTGTGTAGCCGCTGCCGAGGCACGAGGCTGTGATGGGCTGCGCAGCGGCCCCAGCGGCGGCCCTGCGGCCCGCATCGCAGCCTTGTGCCTCGACAGCGGCTACAGGTTAGGTGCCTATAGGCGCATCTGGTACTTTCGGCAGCGCTGCACCTTTAGGCCACAGCATCCAGATCTGTCCCTGTTGCTTCATATTGCCAGCCAGCTCACCCGCTGCATCGCCGGTCCCCCAGAACAGGTCGGCCCGCACTTCGCCAGTAATCGCGCCCCCCGTATCCTGAGCTGCCACGGGACGAGCGATCGGTGCTCCATCAGGTCGAGTTGTCGACAGCCACAACAGACTGCCCAGCGGAATCACCTTGCGGTCCACGGCCACGCTGTAGCCAGCGGTCAACGGTACGTTCAGCGAACCACGCGGGCCTTCGTTGCTGTCAGGGCGGGCACTGAAGAACACATAGCTGGGGTTGCTGGCCAGCAGCTCGGGAATCCGCTGGGGATGAGCCTTGGCCCAAGCGCTGATGGCGCCCATGGTTACGTCTTCTTTCTTCAGTTCGCCCTGCTCCACCAGCCAGCGGCCGATGGGTCGGTACGGGAAGCCGTTTTGGTCGCCATACCCGATGCGCAATTGACGACCGTCCGCCAATTGAATACGGCCTGAACCCTGGATTTGCAGGAACTGCAGGTCCATCGGGTCGGTCAGCCAGGCGATGGGCTGGGCAGTGGAGCCTTGCTGATTGATGGTGCCGGCATCGTCATAGGGCTTGAGCACGCGGCCTTCAAGACGCCCACGCAGACGCTTGCCCTTGAGTTCCGGGTAGATGCTCTCCAGGTTGACGATGATCAGGTCATCCGGCACGCCGAACACTGGCACATGAGCGGTGGTCGTTTCGGTAAGGCTGCCCGGATAAACCGGCTCGTAGTAGCCGGTGATCAGGCCGTTGGGGCTGTTGTCCGCCGAGCGTAAACCGTAGACATCCAAATGTTCCTTGAGGAAACCACGAATGTCTGTGGCCGTCGCGGGTACATTGGCCGATGCCGCGCAGGTTGCACCCCACACCGGGTCGCTCTTGAGGCGCTGGCAGGCGCTGCGCCAGGATTCGAAACCGGCTTGCAGATCGCTGTCCGAGACAGCCGGCAACGCTTCCCAGGTTGCGCTGACATACGTCGCGATAGCGTGCGGCTTGTCTTTCTCGTGCTTGCCCGTGTCGCAACCGGCCAGCAGTGCAATCATCGGTAGAGCCCACGCCAGGCGGCGGCTCCAGGGTTTTAACGTGACATTCATGCAAACCATTCCTGAGGCGATTGCCTGAACCGGGCCGGGTTCAAACAAACCGTATTATTAATAGGGCTATTGGTCTTTACGGGCGGGGCGAGGATACTGGCCGCCGTTTCTTCCCGTGACTCGAAGCCACCATGACTCTTAAAAGACTGACCGTTGTATTGCTGGCCTGCCTGACACTGTCCGCCTGCGGTGGTGTTGATCCGAACTCGCCGTTGGGCCAGCGCAAGGCCATTTTCAAGCAGATGCTCAAGACCGGCGAAGACCTGGGCGGGATGCTGCGTGGGCGCATCCCGTTCGACGGTGCGAAGTTCGCCGAGGGTGCAGTCAAGCTTGACGCCTTGTCCCATGAGCCTTGGAAGCATTTCCCTAGTGCGCGCGAAGAAGACCACACCAGCGCCAAAGACGATGTCTGGCAGAAACAGGCCCGTTTCCAGGAAATGGCTCGAACCCTTGAGGCCGCTACCGGTGAACTGGCGATTGTCAGCCAGGTTCAGCCGTACAAGGCCAGTAACCTGGGGCCTGCGGTGCAGAAAGTCGAAGACGCCTGCACGGCCTGCCATAAACAGTTTCGGGATCATTGACCGGTTTTACTTGTCCAGTTCGTCCAGGGCTTCCTGCAGCTCTTTGCGTGACTGGGCGAGCTTGTCTTTACGTTTGTTGATCTTATCGGAATCACCTTTTTTCATCGCCTTGTCGAGGTCGGCCTGACGACGGCTGACTTCGTGCTTGGCGTCGAGCACCTTGTTTTCCCGCTCCTTCTTCAGGGAGGCGTCGGTGCAATGGGCGGTGACTTCGCTCAGGGCTTTTTCCAGGCCTGTTTGCTGCTCGCTGTTGCCGTGGGCCTTGGCTTGTTCGATCTGGGTGCTGATGGCCTGGCGTTTGGCTGCGCAGCCAGTGAGTTGCGGGGTTTCTTCGGCCGCCGCCAACAATGGCGTGGTCATAAAGCTTGCGACGGTCAACAGGGCAAAAGGTGCAAGAAATTTCATAGAAGCTCCAAGGTCGCAATCAGGTGGGCAGGATGAATTCTGCCGGCACCGGTTAATGCCGCTGGGACGGATTAGAAACCGTCTATCCCGGCAGCCTGTAGTGTTTCACGCATGGCCTGGACGTGCGGGTCGCGAAAAAAAGCGTTCAGTTGCGCCGCACGGCCTGGGCCGATTCCCGCTTCGGCCTGCCAGGCCTGGGCGTCTTTGGCCGCCAGGCTTTGCCAGCCGCCTTGCAAGTTGTTGCGCGCCGTGGGCGGCACCCCCAAGGCCTTCAACCATTGTGCGAACGGTCGCTGCCGGGCGCTGCGCAAGCTGTCGAGCAGGCGTGCACTGCTGCGTTCGCCGAAGCCGTCAATGTTAGCAAGCTCTGCCTCGTCGAGGGTCAACCAATCGAGCAGGTTGCTGATTAGACCCGCCTGAATCAGGGTATTCCATGTTTCTCGGCCGATATGAGGCAGGGCTAGCCCCTGGCTGCCACTCAGCCAGGTCAGTCGGGCGAGCAGTTGTTCTTCGCAGCCCGGGATCAACTGCCAGCAACTCAGGTGGTGGTAGTCCTTGGCCAAGGGGGCCTGAACGTGAACCCGTGGCTGGCTGCGCAGGATCACTTGGTCAAGCCGCGGGATGACCTGGCCGGCGAGGCTGATGGAAACCTGGTCGCCGGGGCGGATATCCAGCTCTTGCCAGCGTTTCAGGGAGCCGGCGCTGACACGCCTGATCTGGCGGTCATCCAGCAGGACGGGCTCCAGTTCCAGAATCGGTGTGATGCGCCCGGTTCGGCCAATCTTGAAATGCACCTTGCGTACCAGGGCCAAAGCTTTGATCACCGGATATTTCCAGGCCACTGCCCAGTAAGGCGTGCTGACCTGCCAGCGATCGGCCGGTGCACGCTGGCTCTGGTGCAACACCACGCCGTCGCTGGCGAAGGGCAGTGGATGGTTGTACCAGTAGCTGCGCCAGTGACTCGCTTCGGTGATGTTCTTGATCGGTTGGCTGTAGCGCTGGCTGTCGGTAAAACCCCATTGTGCGAGTGTCTTGAGTTGTTCGTTCAGGTCTGCCGGACCGTGGGGCCAAGCCCAGACAAACAGACCGATCCCGGCGGCATCGGTATCGCTCAGTTGTTGACGGTTCATCAGCCCGGCGATTTTGCTGCGGGCGTTGATGCTGCCCTGCACCGCTTGCACATGATCGGTCAGGCGCCAATAGAGTTCGCCCTGCAAGAGCAGGTCAATAGGCTGCGGCAGTTGCTGGACGATACCGGGGATCTTGCGGCCAGACACCGACCAGTCCTGGCCCAGGCTGCCATCTCCACGGCTGATGACTTGGGCCAGGCGGCCCTGGCGGTAAACCAGGGTCACCGCGACGCCGTCGACTTTGGGTTGAATCCACAGGTCCTGGCGGGTGGCCATCCAGGTGTCGACAGCGCGGTCATCCAGCAGTTTTTCCAGCCCGGTGTGGGGGATCGGGTGGGCCAGCGTACCCCGTGAGCTGGCCAGTGGGTTGTCTGCTGTCGGCGCCGGTTGGGCAAAGCAATTGCGCCATTGGGAAAGCTGCTGCCGGGCCTGGTCGTAGAGGTCATCGCTAATCAGCGACTGGCCGAGGCGGTGGTAACTGTCATCCCACAGGCTGATTTGCCGTTGGAGCGTGGAGATTTCTGTGCTGGCGTGATCGACTGTCCAATCGGGGCAGTCTTTGGCCCAGACCGCGAGGGGCAACAATGTGAACAGCAAGCAGGCGAGTAAGCGCATACAAGGCTTCATCATGAGCATCCTTGCTCTGAAAGGGCGCCCAGCCTAAGGCATCCGCCCGGCCACAAAAAAGCCCCGCAATCGCGGGGCCTTTTACTGGGTGTTTCTGTTTACTTGAACAGGCCGCCCAGGGCTTTCACGGCATCGTTGTTCTCGGTCTTGGCCTGCTGCTTTTGCTGCTTGGCGTCCAGTTTGGCCTGGGACTCGGCGATTTTGTTACAGCCTTTGTTCACTTGCTCCAGGGCCGCCTGATACGCCGTCACTTTCAGCGTATCGCCTTTGGCATTGGCGGCGTCGATCTTGGTTTGCAAGTCTTTGGCTTGTTGCTGGCAGTCGCCGGAGTTACCGCCGCCCAGTTGCGAGGTCAGGGCGCCACCCAGTGCACTCAGGTCGGCGGCTTGCACCGGCAGGGCGAACAGGCTGAGCAGAAGGGCGGCAGGAGCGAGCGTGGAGAAGCGCATGGAAAAACCTCAATGTTCGATTGCCTGCGCACTTGGGCATCCCGAGCCGGCGCAGTGCAATATCCAAAAGAAGGTGTGGGGCTCGGGAGGGCGCGGATTCTAGTGGGCCATCATTTGGCCCGCAAGGCTGGCGTTGAACAAATGTGAATATCGTCCCTGTAATCACCAGGCAACAAAAAGCCCCGCCGGGAGAACCCGGCAGGGATTTGGGTACCACGAGCAGCGATTACAGACCGGCAGCAGTGCGCAGGTCGTTGGCGCGGTCGGTTTTCTCCCAGGTGAACGTGGTGAAGGTGTCGTCGCCGACAGTCTTCTGTTCAGGGGTGCGACCGAAGTGGCCATAGGCCGCAGTTTCCTGGTACATCGGGTGCAGCAGGTCGAGCATGGTAGTGATCGCGTACGGACGCAGGTCGAATATTTCACGTACCAGCTTGATGATCTTGTCATCGCTGATCTTGCCGGTACCGAAGGTATTCAGCGAGATCGATGTAGGCTGCGCTACACCAATGGCGTAGGACACCTGAATCTCGCAACGTTCGGCCAGGCCGGCGGCGACGATGTTCTTGGCCACGAAACGACCGGCGTACGCGGCGGAGCGGTCAACCTTGGAGGGATCCTTGCCGGAGAACGCGCCACCGCCGTGACGGGCCATGCCGCCGTAGCTGTCGACGATGATCTTGCGACCGGTCAGGCCGCAGTCGCCCACCGGGCCACCGATGATGAAGTTACCGGTCGGGTTGATGTGAAACTGGGTGTCTTTGGTCAGCAGCTCGGCCGGCAGCACGTGCTTGACGATCAGTTCCATCACGCCTTCGCGCAAGTCGTTGTAGGACACTTCCGGATTGTGCTGGGTCGACAGCACGATGGCATCGATGCCCACCACTTTGCCGTTTTCATAGCGGCAAGTGACCTGGGACTTGGCATCCGGACGCAGCCACGGCAATTGGCCGGACTTGCGGGCTTCAGCCTGGCGCTTCACCAACTGGTGCGAGAAGGTGATCGGCGCTGGCATCAGCACATCGGTCTCGTTGCTGGCATAGCCGAACATCAGGCCCTGGTCGCCGGCGCCTTGATCTTCAGGCTTGCTGCGGTCAACGCCTTGGGCGATGTCCACCGACTGTTTGCCGATGATGTTCATCACCGCGCAGGTCGCGCCATCAAAGCCGACGGCGGAGCTGTTGTAGCCGATATCCAGGATCACCTTGCGAACGATGTCTTCCAGGTCGACCCAGGCCGAGGTGGTGACTTCGCCGGCGATGATGGCTACGCCGGTTTTCACCAGAGTCTCGCACGCCACGCGGGCGAACTTGTCTTCGGTAATGATGGCGTCCAGCACCGCGTCAGAAATCTGGTCGGCGATTTTGTCCGGATGCCCTTCAGACACGGACTCGGAGGTGAAAAGGGAGTATTCGCTCATCTCGATGTTTTCCTGATATTTACCGATGGTGAGTGTCGCCAGTCGGTCGCTGAAAATGGCGGACCTGGATCTGGAAACCATTACGTAAACCTACATAGAGGCTTTCCCCGGGAACGAGTCCCGCAGCGGTGGCCCAACGGGCCAGATCGTCCTGTTCAAAACCCAGCCAGAGATCACCGCAGGCCTCCCTGGCCCAACTCTGGTTGTGGCTACACAAATCTGTGACTAACAGGCTGCCGCCTGGTTGCAGCAAGCTGGCCATCTGCTTGAGGGCGTCGGCCGGTGCGGCGAAGTGATGCAAAACCATGTTCAGTACGACGCAATCGGCCCGCAGGCTTGCCTCATCCAGGGCATCGGCCAGTTGCAAGCTGACGTTGCCCAACGCTTCGCGCTTACACACCTGACGCGCCAGTTCCAGCATTGCCGGGCTGTTGTCCAGCGCGGTGACCTGATGAAAGCGGCGTGCCAGTTCCGGCAGGAAGCCGCCATCGCCAGGGCCGACCTCCAGCGCTGTGGCCTCATCACTGAAGCTCAGCTTGTCCAAAAGTGCCAGCACGCTTTCGCGGTATTGCGGCAAGCCGGCGATCAAGTCCTGCTGGGCGCGAAACTTCTCGGCGACCCGGGCGAAGAAGTCCTGGCTGGCCGCTGCGCGTTGCCCGTGGACCTGGCTGATCCGCGACTGCACGTCGATCGGCAGGGTCAGGTTGTCCACTTCATCGAGGAGGGCAGCGTGCAACCTACCGCCCAATTGCTCGGTGTGGGGCAGGGCGCGACGGTAAAAAATCGCATTGCCTTCGCGGCGCGTGGCCACCAGGTCGGCCTGGGCCAGCACCTTCAGGTGGTGGCTCATGCCGGACTGGCCGATGGCGAAGATCTGCGCCAGTTCCAGCACGCCGAACGAGTCGTTGGTCAGCGCACGCAATACGTTCAGCCGTAACGGATCGCCGCCAGCCTTGCATAAGGCTGCCAGCTCATCGCAGTCGTCAGGACGAAGGGAAGGCGCGCGTAAGTTCATAAGGCCAGCAGTCTAGTGGTGGGGATAAGTCCTCGCAAGGGCAATATCAAAAAGTTTTGATATTGGTC
This sequence comes from Pseudomonas spelaei, assembly GCF_009724245.1. Taxonomy (GTDB): domain Bacteria; phylum Pseudomonadota; class Gammaproteobacteria; order Pseudomonadales; family Pseudomonadaceae; genus Aquipseudomonas; species Aquipseudomonas spelaei. The sequence continues at coordinate 194,990 of NZ_WNNK01000010.1, forward strand.
GATAATCGGTGGTTATAAGCCGGCGCTATAACCTTTGGACGAAGAGGTGAAAGGTTTCTCCAGGTGATTGCAGGCCAATCCGCAGGAAAAACACCCTCAAGTGACTATCTGTCATTGCCCCGAGGGCGGTGGCTGAGGGAAAATGCCGGTCCTTTTTTCCGTTTCTTTTATTCAACCTCCAGGAGATCAGCGATGCCCAGCCGTCGTGAGCGTGCCAACGCCATTCGTGCCCTCAGCATGGATGCCGTGCAAAAAGCCAACAGCGGCCATCCCGGTGCCCCGATGGGCATGGCGGATATCGCCGAGGTGCTTTGGCGTGACTACCTGAAACACAACCCGAGCAACCCGTCGTTCGCCGACCGTGACCGCTTCGTGCTGTCCAACGGCCACGGTTCGATGCTGATCTACTCGTTGTTGCACCTGACCGGCTACGACCTGTCGATCGACGACCTGAAGAACTTCCGCCAACTGCATAGCCGCACCCCGGGCCACCCGGAATTCGGTTACACCGCTGGCGTCGAGACCACCACCGGCCCCCTGGGCCAAGGCCTGGCCAACGCCGTGGGCTTCGCCCTGGCTGAAAAAGTCCTGGCGGCGCAGTTCAATCGTCCTGGCCACAACGTTGTCGATCACCACACCTACGTGTTCCTGGGTGATGGCTGCATGATGGAAGGCATTTCCCACGAAGTCAGTTCCCTGGCCGGTACGCTGGGCCTGGGCAAGCTGATTGCCTTCTACGATGACAACGGCATCTCCATCGACGGCGAAGTCGAAGGCTGGTTCACCGACGACACGCCAAAGCGTTTCGAAGCCTACAACTGGCAGGTGATCCGCAATGTCGACGGCCACGATCCGGAAGAGATCAAGACCGCTATCGACACCGCTCGCAAGAGCGAGCAGCCGACCCTGATCTGCTGCAAGACCACCATCGGTTTCGGCTCGCCGAACAAGCAAGGCAAGGAAGACTGCCACGGCGCCCCTCTGGGTGACGCGGAAATCGCCCTGACCCGAGAAGCGCTGAAGTGGAACCACGGCCCGTTCGAAATCCCGGCTGATATCTACGCCGAGTGGGACGCCAAGGAAGCAGGCAAGGCTGCCGAAGCCGAGTGGGACCAGCGTTTTGCGGCCTACTCCGCCGAATTCCCTGAGTTGGCCAATGAACTGGTCCGTCGTCTGGCCGGTGACCTGCCTGCCGACTTCGCTGAAAAATCCTCGGCCTACATTGCCGAAGTGGCTGCCAAAGGCGAAACCATCGCCAGCCGCAAAGCCAGCCAGAACACCCTGAACGCTTTCGGCCCGTTGCTGCCTGAGTTCCTTGGCGGTTCGGCTGACCTGGCCGGTTCCAACCTGACCCTGTGGAAAGGTTGCAAAGGTGTCTCGGCTGAAGACGCCAGCGGCAACTACATGTACTACGGCGTGCGCGAGTTCGGCATGAGCGCCATCATGAACGGCGTTGCCCTGCACGGCGGCCTGGTGCCTTACGGCGCGACCTTCCTGATGTTCATGGAATACGCCCGCAACGCAGTGCGCATGGCGTCGCTGATGAAGAAGCGTGTGATCTTCGTCTACACCCACGACTCCATCGGCCTGGGCGAAGACGGTCCGACTCACCAGCCAATCGAGCAACTGACCAGCCTGCGTACCACGCCGAACCTGGACACCTGGCGCCCATCGGACGCGGTCGAGTCAGCCGTGGCCTGGAAGCACGCCATCGAGCGTAAGGACGGCCCATCGGCGCTGATCTTCTCTCGCCAGAACCTGCAGCACCAAACCCGCGACGCCGCTCAGATCGAAGGCATCAGCCGTGGTGGCTACGTGCTCAAGGACTGCATCGGCGAGCCGGAGCTGATCCTGATCTCCACCGGTTCCGAAGTGGGCCTGGCGGTTCAGGCCTACGACAAGCTGACGGCGCAAGGCCGCAACGTGCGTGTGGTTTCCATGCCGTGCACCAGCGTCTTCGAAGCCCAGGATGCTGGCTACAAGCAAGCGGTCCTGCCGTTGCAGGTCAGCGCGCGTATCGCCATCGAAGCGGCTCACGCCGACTACTGGTACAAGTACGTGGGCCTGGAAGGTCGCGTGATTGGCATGACCACCTACGGTGAGTCGGCGCCGGCGCCAGCGTTGTTCGAAGAGTTCGGTTTCACCCTGGAAAACATCCTGGGTCAGGCTGAAGAGCTGCTGGAAGACTAAGTCAGTCTGCGTTGTTTGTACTGGCGCCATCGCGGGCAAGCCCGCTCCCACATTGGATCTCGGTCTAACTGTGGGAGCGGGCTTGCCCGCGATGGCGATAGTGCATTCAACACTGAACGAACATTAATCGAGAACCCCATGCCTCAACCGCGTCCCTACAAAGTTGCACTCAACGGCTACGGCCGGATTGGTCGTTGCGTCTTGCGTGCTCTGTTCGAGCGAGGGGCGGCTGCCGGGTTTGAAATTGTTGCGATCAACGATCTGGCTGACATGGCCAGCATCGAATACCTGACACGCTTTGACTCCACCCATGGCCGGTTCCCCGGTGAAGTGCGGGTCGAGGACGATTGTCTGCATATTAATGGCGACTGCGTGAAGGTCCTGCGCAGTGCCACCCCCGAGGGTATCGACTGGGCGGCGCTGGGCGTTGACCTGGTGCTGGAATGCTCCGGTGCTTATCACACCCGTGCCGACGGCCAGCGCTTCCTCGATGCCGGTGCACCGCGTGTATTGTTTTCCCAGCCGATGGCCAGCGAGGCGGATGTCGACGCCACCATCGTCTACGGCGTCAATCAGGACTGCCTGACCGGCGCCGAGCTGCTGGTGTCCAACGCCTCCTGCACCACCAATTGCGGCGTGCCGCTGTTGCGTCTGCTGGACCAGGCCATTGGTCTGGAATACGTGTCGATCACCACCATTCACTCGGCGATGAACGATCAGCCGGTGATTGACGCCTACCATCATGAAGACCTGCGTCGTACGCGTTCGGCGTTTCAGTCAGTGATTCCGGTGTCCACCGGGCTGGCCCGGGGTATCGAACGCTTGCTGCCGGAACTTGCCGGGCGAATCCAGGCCAAAGCCGTACGGGTGCCGACGGTGAACGTATCGTGCCTGGATATCACCATGCAGACCGTCAGCGACACCGACGCCGGCGAGGTCAATCGGATCCTGCGCGACGCCGCCACCAGCGGCCCGCTCAAAGGTCTGTTGGCCTACACCGAGTTGCCCCACGCCAGTTGTGATTTCAACCATGACCCACATTCGGCCATCGTCGATGCCAGCCAGACCCGCGTTTCCGGCCCCAGGCTGGTGAACATCCTGGCCTGGTTCGACAACGAATGGGGTTTTGCCAACCGGATGCTGGATGTTGCGCAACACTATCTGCAAACCGCTTCTCCACTCCCAAAACCTGCTCTCTAATTCAGTAACACAGGAACTGCGACCCATGACCGTGTTGAAGATGACCGACCTCGATCTGCAAGGTAAGCGCGTACTGATCCGCGAAGACCTCAACGTCCCAGTCAAGGACGGTGTTGTCACCAGCGATGCGCGAATCCTGGCCTCGCTGCCGACCATCAAGCTGGCCCTGGAAAAAGGCGCGGCCGTGATGGTCTGCTCCCACCTGGGTCGTCCGACCGAAGGTGAGTTCTCGGCGGAAAACAGCCTCAAGCCTGTCGCCGATTACCTGAGCAAGGCCCTGGGCCGCGAAGTGCCGCTGGTAGCGGATTACCTGGGTGGCGTCTTTGTTGCGGCCGGCGACATCGTGCTGTTCGAAAACGTGCGCTTCAACAAGGGCGAGAAAAAGAACAGCGACGAACTGGCCCAACAATACGCCGCCCTGTGCGACGTGTTCGTGATGGACGCCTTCGGTACCGCTCACCGCGCCGAGGGTTCGACCCATGGCGTTGCCAAGTTCGCCAAGGTTGCGGCTGCTGGCCCGTTGCTGGCTGCTGAGCTGGACGCACTGGGCAAGGCGCTGGGCGCTCCGGCCCAGCCGATGGCGGCCATCGTTGCCGGCTCCAAGGTGTCGACCAAGCTGGATGTGCTCAACAGCCTGAGCCAGATCTGCAACCAGTTGATCGTCGGCGGCGGTATTGCCAATACCTTCCTGGCGGCTGCCGGCCACCCGGTGGGCAAATCCCTGTACGAACCCGACCTGCTCGATACCGCGCGTGCCATCGCCGCCAAGGTCAGCGTACCGCTGCCGGTGGACGTGGTCGTTGCCAAGGAATTCGCTGAAAGCGCCACCGCTACGGTCAAACTGATCGCTGACGTCGCTGCTGACGACATGATTCTGGATATCGGTCCACAAACCGCTGCCAACTTTGCTGAACTGCTGAAGTCGTCCCAGACTATTCTGTGGAACGGCCCGGTCGGTGTGTTCGAGTTCGACCAGTTCGGCAACGGCACCAAAGTGCTGGCGCACGCTATCGCTGAAAGCTCTGCGTTCTCCATCGCGGGCGGCGGCGATACCCTGGCGGCCATCGATAAATATGGCGTGGCTGATCAGATCTCCTACATTTCTACCGGTGGTGGCGCGTTCCTCGAATTCGTCGAGGGCAAAGTGCTGCCAGCGGTCGAAGTATTGGAAAGCCGAGCCAAAGGTTAAGGCTCACGAGCAGGAAAAGGAGCATTCCCATGGTCAAGTCGTTAGCGCTGGTCATCACGGCGGGTCTGCTGGCTGGTTGCGGCAGTTCGCCCAAGGCCACGCCCGAGGCTGAACAGGTTGCGCCGGGCAAGGGCTGCTACCAGGCCGACTGGCAAGCCGAAACCATGCCGGTGATCAGCAAGCGCATCGGGCCGGACGGGCTGGAGAAGTACGACTCCCCGCCCAAAGGTAAGGAACAGGGTTGCCCTTGACGGGTCTGACTCATTAACCGACAGCAATGGCGGCGCTATGCCGCCGTTCGAGGATTGGCAATGAAAGGCGTTATCGCCCTGGCAGCCCTGGCTTTATTGGCCGGTTGCAGCAACTTGAACATGTTCGACAGCAAGGCTACGCCGCAAGACAAATGGACCACCTGGACCTGCGACAGCCAGGCACAAGTGGTTTGGCGGTTTACCGATGCCAGCCATAGCCAGGTGGATGTACGCCTTGGCGGTTCGGATCAGGTCTATCGCCTCAAGCAGGAGCCAGCGGCTTCGGGTGTGCTGTACAGCAATGCCCAGTTGGCGTTTCACACAAAGGGTGAGGAAGGCCTGATTTACTGGGTTGCCACCGACGATTTGATTGGCCGGGGCTGTAAAGCGCCTTAGGTCTCAATGCAATAACGATTCAGCTGATCGGACTTCAACACCCGATCGGCAATAACTTGAATAGCAGCCGCCGCTACGGCAGGCTTGCACGATTAACGACCCTCGACCGGGAGAGAGACACAATGGCACTTATCAGCATGCGTCAAATGCTGGACCACGCAGCCGAGTTCGGCTACGGCGTTCCAGCTTTTAACGTCAACAACCTTGAGCAGATGCGCGCCATCATGGAAGCCGCTGACAAGACTGACTCTCCAGTGATCGTCCAGGCTTCGGCCGGCGCCCGCAAATACGCCGGTGCCCCGTTCCTGCGTCACCTGATCCTTGCAGCAATCGAAGAGTTCCCGCATATCCCGGTGTGCATGCACCAAGACCACGGCACCAGCCCTGACGTCTGCCAGCGCTCCATCCAACTGGGCTTCAGCTCGGTGATGATGGACGGTTCCCTGGGCGAAGACGGCAAGACCCCGACTGACTACGACTACAACGTGCGCGTTACCCAACAAACCGTAGCCATGGCTCACGCCTGCGGCGTATCGGTAGAAGGCGAGCTGGGTTGCCTGGGTTCCCTGGAAACCGGCATGGCCGGTGAAGAAGACGGAATCGGTGCCGAAGGCGTGCTGGATCACAGCCAGATGCTGACCGATCCGGAAGAAGCGGCTGACTTCGTCAAGCGCACTCAGGTCGACGCCCTGGCCATCGCCATCGGTACCAGCCACGGCGCCTACAAGTTCACCAAGCCACCTACCGGCGACGTGCTGGCCATCGACCGCATCAAGGAAATCCACAAACGCATCCCTAACACCCACCTGGTGATGCACGGTTCTTCCTCGGTTCCGCAAGAGTGGCTGGCGATCATCAACCAGTACGGCGGCGACATCAAAGAAACCTACGGCGTGCCGGTTGAAGAAATCGTTGAAGGCATCAAATACGGCGTGCGCAAGGTCAACATCGACACTGACCTGCGCCTGGCGTCCACCGGTGCGATGCGTCGCCTGATGGCCACCAACCCGAGCGAATTCGACCCACGTAAATTCTTCGGCGCTACCGTGACCGCGATGCGTGATGTATGTATTGCGCGCTACGAAGCGTTCGGTACGGCGGGTAATGCTTCGAAGATCAAACCGATCTCCCTGGAAGCGATGTACCAGCGTTATTTGAAAGGTGAGTTGAACGCCAAGGTTAACTAAGCCCTAAGCATTTATAAAAAACCCGCAGTGATGCGGGTTTTTTTATGGCCGAGTTACTCGTGGTCAATATCCAGTTTGGCAAACGTCACCTTGCCGCCTTCCTTGCTATCGCCACTGTTGTCCTGCACATAGACCCCAGCCTTGAAGTACAGAGGCTTTGCCCCCCAGGCGGCGCCGATGCGTTCGTTCCATTGCCCGCTGGCGGCTTCGACGCTCAACAGGCCGGCGCGATTCAAGTGGATGACGTAGGTGAAATTGCGATCCAGAGGCACGTTTTCGGCGACGATGATTACCCGGCCTTCGCCATCATCCGGACGCATGCGCACTTTGGCCACGATGTTGCCGGTCTGGGTTTTTTCCTTGTACTGGTATTCGACTTTGACCAGCGGTTTCTGGCTGTCATAAGCGTGAATCTGACCGATGACGATCTTGCCGGAAGACGGCACTTGGTTGACGGCCAGGGTGGCGCGCAGGAAGTTGTCGGCCTCGGGATAGGTCCAGTTGCGCAAGCGGCCGTCGGCGTAGGTTTCTCGCAGTTCGCTGCGTGGGTAGATGGCGTTTTCGGTGCGGGTGCCGGTGACGGGCGTCCAGAACTGGATGCTGCTGCCTTCTGCCTGGAAGTACTGGCCGTTGAACCCGCTGAGCAGCTTTGGGGTGTCGATGGTTGTGGGCGGGGAGCCGACGGGGATGCTCAGGTTCCAGGTGGACAGATCAATCATTGAGTAAGCCTTTATGCAGAATGAGAAGGGAAATCACGTTCTTTATAAGTGCCCGGCAACGGTTTGTTAACATTTTTAAGTTGATTAATTGACGTCAATAACCTGTCAAAAAGCCATGTTCCCCGTAAACCGTGGCCTGTGAAGGCTGACCGTTAGTCAGTTGCCTGAGCTTTGACACAATGATGAAACTTTCCTGTCTGTTGCTTTATTGGATCCATTACCCTGCGCGCGGTGCCCTGATGAATTCGCTACACTGGCGCCCTTCAAATCCTCTGTCGCTGAGCCCATGACCGCGCTGAAATACCTCCAGGCTTATCCCGCTGCCTTGCAGGACCAAGTCCGCCAATTGATCGCCAAGGATCAATTGGGCGACTACTTGAGCCAGCGTTATCCCGAGCGCCATGGTGTACAGAGCGATAAAGCACTCTATAGCTACGCCCTGGCCTTGAAGCAGGAGCACCTGCGTAATGCCCCGGCCATCGACAAAGTGCTATTTGATAACCGCCTGGACCTGACCCATCGCGCCCTGGGCCTGCACACCACCATCTCGCGGGTGCAGGGTGGCAATCTCAAGTCGAAGAAAGAGATCCGCATCGCCTCATTGTTCAAGGACGCCGCGCCGGAGTTTCTGCGGATGATCGTTGTGCACGAGCTGGCGCACTTCAAGGAGTCAGATCACAACAAGGCGTTCTACAAACTCTGCGAACACATGCTGCCGGGGTACCATCAGGTGGAATTCGACCTGCGGGTATACCTGACGTACCGGGATTTGCAGGGCAAGGCGCAGGCATAAACGACAGAGGGCAGCGAGCATGGATGTCAGCAAGACCAAGAGCAGTTTCTACCGCCGCCTGTATGTGGCGTATCTGATCGACAGCCAACAGGCCAGCAGCGTCCCGGCGCTGACCGAAGTCACTGGCATGCCCAGGCGCACGGCGCAAGACACCCTTGCGGCGTTGGCGGACCTGGATATTGTCTGTGAGTTTGAACAGGAAGAGGGCGCCCGTAACCATGCCGGGCGCTATCGGATTCGCAGTTGGGGCGCGATTGATCAGCGCTGGATCAAGGACAACCTGGTGCAGATCAAACAGGTACTGGGCTACCCCTGAATCAGGGGGTGTTGGGTCTGGCCTCATCGCGGGCAAGCCCGGCTCCCACATGTGATTGCATTTCCCCGTGGGAGCCGGGCTTGCCCGCGATGGCGTACTAAGTTTTACGCATGCCGATGTGAGGAATGTCATCTTCCAGGTATTCCTCTCCCGCCACGACAAAGCCGTAGCCTGCGTAATACCCCTGCAAATGTGCCTGGGCCGACAAGTAGATCGGTACCTCGGGCCACTGCTTCTCGGCCTGTTTCAACGCTTCATCCATCATCTGATGACCAAGCCCCGTCCCTCTGGCGCTCGGTGCAACGATCACCCGGCCGATGATCACGTCACCGCCTTGTGATTCGGGGTCGAGCAGACGCAGGTAGGCCACCAGATGATCATCGGTCCAGGCCATCAAGTGATAGGTATCGCCCTCCAGGTCCTGGCCATCGATATCTTGATAGACGCATTTTTGCTCGACAACGAAGACCTCCGATCGCAGGCGCAAGATGGCGTACAACTGCTCCTTGCCCAAGTCGTTGTGGTGTTTGCAGACCCAATCAACTGTCATCGTTCCATCCCGATTAATTACCTGTCTGGGATAGTAAGCCGGTGTGCCGCAACTGTCTTGGTTGTCGAGGCCTGGGATGAATAATTCGCCAGTTTTGTGAGTGGCGTCAATTTGCCATCATTGAGCGCTTCCGCCTCGGGCTTCTTTGTGTAATCTGCGGTACAGCCCGAGTGATGAGCTACAGTCAGGTCCTGTATTTGTGCAAGAACTGTCATCTCTCATTGGGATTTTGCCCGCTGCGAAAGGACATCAAGCATGCCGCGATTGTCTCCTGCCGTTGCTTTGCTCGCACTGCTGTTGTTGGCCCAGACGGCTGCGGCAGACCGCTTGCGCCTGGTGGCGGATAGCTGGCCACCTTTCACTGATTCGACCCTGGTCAATGGCGGCCTGGCCACGGATATTGTCAGCACTGCCCTGGCGCGTGCGGGCTATGCCAGCGATTTTGAACAGGTGCCTTGGGCGCGGGCGCTGATGGGCGTGGGCGATGGGCGCTATGACGTGCTGATCAACGCCTGGTATGACGAGTCCCGCACTCACCTGGGGCAGTTTTCCGGTGAGTACTTGCTTAACCGGGTACGGTTTATCAAGCGCCGGGACGACCCAATCGAGTTCCAGAACCTGCAGCAACTGCACGAATACCCCATCGCGGTGGTACGCGGTTATGCCTACGCGGCGGCATTCGACAGCGACACTCAGTTACAGAAAGTACCTGTGCATAACTTCGCCATGGCCGTGCGGATGCTGGCGGCCAAGCGTGTGCGGCTAACGGTGGAGGATGAGTTTGTCGCCCGTTATTACCTGGCCCGAGAATCGCCCAGGGTGCGCAATGCGGTGGAGTTCCTGCCGACGCCGTTGAGCGAAAACAGCCTGCATATCCTGGTCAGCCTGAAAAATTCGCAGCATGAGCAGATCGTCGCCGACTTTGATCGGGAGATTGCCAAGATGAAAGCGGACGGCAGTTATGCGCGGTTGATGAAGCAGCACGGGATGTAGCGGCCTACGCGGCGCTGCTGTCTTTGATCAAGTGCGCGGCCAACGTCCGCAGCGGTCCCAACTGCCGGCAAATCAACGCCAACTGCGTTTGCACCAGCCGTTGTCCTTCATCGATCTCATCCGGCATCTGCTCCAACTCAACCGCCAGTGCTTCCTCGGCGTCGCTCTGGATGGCGATTGGCTGTTTGTTGGCCAGCCCCGTGGCGATTTCGTCGATGCTCACCGCCAGGGTATTGCCGGCGCCTTCGATCAGGTGTTCACGCACTTCGGCCGGTAGTTGGGTCTCGCGGTGGGCACCGAGCCCCGACAGGTAGCTGAGCAAGGTGTGGGACAACACCAGGAAGCGGAAGCCTACATCGGCTTCCTTCCGGAAATGGCCCGGCTCCATCAGCATGTTGGCCAGGGTGGTGGACAGTGCGGCGTCGGCGTTGTGGGCATTGCGCCGGGCCAGGCGGTAAGCCAGGTCATCGCTTTTGCCGGCGGCGTACTGCTGCATGATTTGCCGCAGGTAGATGCTGTTGCAGGTCAGGGTGTTGGCCAGCACCTTGTTCAGACGACGGCCCTGCCAGTCCGGCAGGAACAGGAACACCGCCAGCCCGGCGATCAGGCTGCCCAGCAGGGTATCGAACAGCCGTGGCAGGAACAGTCCATAGCCATCGCCCACCTGGTTGAAGCAGAACAGGATCATCAAGGTGATCGCGGCGGTCGCCAGGGTGTAGCGCGTGGTGCGGTTGATAAAGAACACCAGGCCTGCGGCGATAGCGAACGTGGATTGGATCAGCGGGCTTGGGAACAAATCGAACAGCGCCCAGGCCACGGTCAGGCCGATGGCGGTGCCGATGATCCGCTGGCCCAGCTTGCGCCGGGTGGCGCCGTAGTTGGGTTGGCAGACAAACAGCGTGGTGAGGATGATCCAGTAACCCTGGGACGGGTGGATCAAATGCACCATGCCGTAGCCGATACTCAATGCCAGGGGCAGGCGCAGGGCATGCCGGAACAACAATGACGTCGGCGTCAGCTGGGTGCGCAGGCGCGTCCACATTTCCTTGAGGTTGCGCGGTGCGCGGTCCAGCAGGCTGCTGTCGGTGGCATCGGCCAGGCTGTCGGGGTTACTGGCGTCGCCAAGCAGCCGGTCCAGAGTCGACAGGTTGGCCGCCAGGGCGCGCAAGGAACGCAGCAAACCGCGCCAGGCCGGGTTGCTCTGGATGCGCAGGTGCTCGAGGGAGGCGTTGAGGTCGCTCAGGGCCTCGGCGAAGCTGTCGTCATAGACGAAGGGCTGACGCATCTGTATCGATTCGGCGAGGGTCTGGCAGGCCTTGCCTTGCTGGCGCAGCAGGCGTTGGCAGCGGAACAGCACGTCACTGTGGAAGAAGGCTTCGGCGAGGGCGTTGTAAGGGTAGTGGGAGGAACTGGCGCGCTCGTGGATGTCCTGGGCCAGGAAGTACAGCTTGAGGTAACGGCTGACCTTGGACCCCGGTCGGCCATTGCCGACCCGGTGCAGGATGATTTCCTTGGCGGCGTTCAGGGCCGCCACCACCCGACCATTCTGTTGGGCCAGCTCCAGGCGTCGCGCCTCTACATCCAGCTGGCGGATCGGTTCGAACAGTGACGATTTGAGTTTGAGGTAACGCCCCAACTCACGGAACAACCGCGCCAGGCTCTGTTGCACCGGCTGATTGGAAAACAGCGCCTGCCACAACACCGAGAGCACGCCATACCAGGCGGCACCGGCCACCAGCAGCAGCGGCTCATGCCAGAACTCCGTGACCGTTCCGCCGCGCTGGTCCACACCGATCATGGTGTAGACCGAGAGAATCAGCGTGGCCGAAGCGATCGCTCCGTAGCGTTCCCCCAATGCCCCGAGCATGGTCAGGCCGAAACTCGCCAGGGCCAGGGCGATGGCGAAGATCCAGGGGTAGGGGAAAAGCAGTTCGACTGACAGCGCCGCGACGCTGAAACACACCAGCGTTACCGCGAGGGCGTTGAGGCGGCCTTGCCAACTGTCATCGGTCTCGGCCAGGGCGCTGGCGATAATCCCCAGGAACAGCGGGATCAGCAGCGCCATTTCATCTTGATACCAACACAGCGCCATGCTGCCGGTGAGGGCGATGAATACCCGTACGCTGTAGCTGAACTTATCCAGCGCCCAAAGGCGCCGCATGGATTGGCGGAACGAGGTCGATGACATGAAGTCTGGGGTCTTCCGGGACGATGTCGCTAAATTGAGCCAGTAATGACGCCACGGCAAGCGTGGCGATCACATCGGACAGCAAAATTTGTTCCGGGGCACTTGTTTGAAAACAATGAAGATCAACTGTGGGAGCTGGCTTGCCTGCGATGAGGGCGGTAAATTCAACATCATTGTTGACTGATTAACCGTCATCGCAGGCAAGCCAGCTCCCACATTTTTTACCGCGTTGTGTCAGGCGTATTGCGCGGCGGCGTAGCCCGAAGCCCACGCCCACTGGAAGTTGAACCCGCCCAGGTGCCCGGTCACATCCAGCACTTCGCCAATGAAATACAGCCCCGGGCTTTTCAGCGACTCCATGGTCTTGGACGACACTTCCCGCGTGTCCACGCCGCCCAGGGTCACTTCCGCTGTGCGATAGCCTTCGGTTCCCGCCGGCACCAACTGCCAGCTTCCCAGTTTGTTGGCGATGTCCGCCACTTCGGCATGGGTGTACTGCTTCATTGGCTTGGACTCAAACCACGTCTCGGCCAACAGGTTGGCCATCTTCTTGGTGAAGATCTCACCCAGCAGGGTTTTCAACTCGCTGTTGGGGCGCTCGGCCTGTTGCTGTTGCAGCCAGGTGTGGGCGTCGTGGTCGGGCAGCAGATTGATTTCAACGGTGTCGCCGGATTCCCAGTACGAGGAAATCTGCAAGATCGCCGGCCCGCTCAGGCCGCGATGGGTAAACAGGATATTCTCGCGAAAGCTCTGGTCGTTGCAGCTCACCAGGCAATCCACTGAAGTGCCGGACAGTTCGCCGCACAGCTCCTTAAGCTGATCGGTGATGGTGAACGGCACCAGGCCGGCGCGGGTCGGCAGCAGTTCATGGCCGAACTGCTTGGCCACCTGGTAACCGAAACCGGTGGCGCCCAGCGTCGGGATCGACAACCCGCCCGTGGCGATCACCAGGGATTCGCAGCGCAGCTCGCCCAGGGTGGTCTGCAAGTGATAACCGCTGTCGAGCTTGGCGATCTCCTGGACCGAGGTGTCCAGGTGCAGGCTGACGCCGACCTGGATGCACTCGTCCAGCAGCATGCCGAGGATGTCGCTGGATTTGTTATCGCAGAACAACTGGCCGAGTTTCTTCTCGTGGTACGGCACGCCGTGCTTGGCCACCAGCCCGATAAAATCCCACTGGGTGTAGCGGGCCAGGGCGGACTTGCAGAAGTGTGCGTTGTGGGAGAGGAAGTTGGCGGGCTCGGTGTACATATTGGTGAAGTTGCAGCGGCCACCGCCAGACATCAGGATCTTCTTGCCAGCCTTGTTCGCGTGGTCGATCAACATCACTTTGCGCCCACGGCCGGCGGCGGTCAGCGCACACATCAAACCTGCGGCGCCGGCGCCAATGATTACGACTTCGGTAGAGCGCAAAACGGTGTCCTCATGCAAATGTTGGTTCACTGCAAATCCTGATCTGCAATGCAATCAAATGTGGGAGCTGGCTTGCCTGCGATGAGGCCGGCACATTCAACCTTTCTGTTGAATGACCCGCCGCCATCGCAGGCAAGCCAGCTCCCACATTTTGATCTCTGTGTAACTTGAGACCGTTACAGAATCCGAACGCGCAACGAACGGCCTTTGATCTTGCCGTCGTTCAAACGCTGCAATGCCTGCTTGGCGATCGTGCGATCCACCGCCACAAACGCCTGGAAATCAAAGATCGCGATCTTGCCCACCTGGGCACCTGGAATCCCTGCGTCACCGGTCAAGGCACCGAGGATGTCGCCCGGACGAACCTTGTCTTTACGCCCGGCCGCAATGCACAAGGTGCTCATGGCCGGCAGCAGCGGTGCGCCGCCCTGGGACTTGAGGTTGCTCAGTTGGTCCCAGTTCAGTGGCGACTTCTGCAGCAGCTCGATGGCCTGGGCGCGGTGGGCTTCAGACGGTGCCACCAGGCTGATAGCGATGCCGGTTTCACCGGCGCGACCGGTACGGCCAACGCGGTGGATGTGGATTTCCGAGTCGCGGGCCAGTTCGACGTTGATCACCATGTCCAGTGCATCAATGTCCAAACCACGGGCGGCAACGTCAGTGGCGACCAGCACCGAAGTACTGCGGTTGGCGAACATCGCCAGTACCTGGTCACGGTCACGCTGTTCCAGGTCGCCATGCAGGCCGACGGCGGAAATGCCTTTGGAGGTCAGGTGATCAACGGTTTCCTGCACTTGCTGCTTGGTAAAGCAGAAGGCCACGCAAGAGGCGGGGCGGAAGTGGGCCAGGACCTTGGTCACCGCATCCATGCGCTCTTCCGGGGAGATCTCGTAGAAACGCTGCTCGATCTGCTCGTCCGAGTGGAACGCCTCGGCTTTCACTTGCTGCGGCGCACGCATGAACTTGGACGCCAGCTGCTTGATGCTCACCGGGTAGGTGGCGGAGAACAGCAGGGTCTGGCGGCGTGGCGGGGTCTTGCTGATGATGTCTTCGATGGCGTCGTAGAAGCCCATGTCGAGCATGCGGTCGGCTTCGTCGAGGATCAGCGTGTTCAAACCGTCGAGCACCAGCGAACCCTTGCGCAGGTGTTGCTGGATGCGGCCCGGCGTGCCGACGATGATGTGTGCGCCGTGCTCGAGCGAGGCGATCTGCGGGCCGAGGGACACGCCGCCGCACAGGGTCAATACCTTGATGTTGTCTTCGGCGCGGGCCAGGCGACGGATTTCCTTGGCCACCTGGTCAGCCAGCTCACGGGTCGGGCACATCACCAGAGCCTGGCAGCCGAAATAGCGCGGGTTGATCGGGTTCAGCAGGCCGATACCAAAGGCCGCTGTCTTGCCGCTGCCGGTCTTGGCTTGGGCGATCAGGTCCAGCCCCTTGAGGATCACCGGCAAGCTTTGCGCCTGGATCTGCGTCATCTGGGTATAACCAAGAGCGTCCAGGTTAGCCAGCATGGCGGCGGACAGCGGCAAAGTATTAAAAGCGGTGGCGATGGTGGTCACGGGACTGGCCTGCAAAACAAAATGTCGCGCAGTGTAGCAGCCCCGAAGGATTTTCCCTGCACGTTCCAGACGAGAAGCTGTAGGCCAGTAGCCGCTGTCGAGGCACGAGGCTGCGATGCGGGCCGCAGGGCCGCCGCTTTGGGGCCGCTGCCCAGCCCATCGCAGCGGCTATTAGTGCTCGATGTCGTGCTCGCGGTTGACCACCCGTCGGCCATCTGTGGGTGACAGCTGCAAAAAGATCGCCGCCGCCAGCATCGCCATGATGCCCACGGTGAGGAAGGTCAGCTGGAATGCGCCGAGTACCGTACTGACGCCATCGTTGCCAACCTCGGCGGTAAAACCACCCAGCAACGCACCGGCGCAGGCCACCCCCAGGCTCAGGGACAATTGCGCCACCACCGACAGCAAGCTATTGCCACTGCTGGCCTGGGCGTCGTCGAGGTCGATCAGGGTCACGGTGTTCATGGCGGTGAATTGCAGGGAGTTGATTGCCCCCAGAACGGCCAGCATCGCCAGCAGCAGCGGGTAGGGCGTGTGTTCGCTGACCAGGCCCATGCTCGCCAGCATGATCCCGAGGAACAACGTGTTGCCGGTCAGGACAATGCGATAGCCCAAGCGCTCGATTAGCGGCCGGGCAATGGATTTGGCAAACATGGCCGCTGCGGCGAGGGGCAGCATGCTCATCCCGGCTTCGGACGGCGAGTAGCCCAAGGCGATCTGCAACAGCAGCGGCACCAGGAACGGCAGGGCGCCGCTGCCCAGGCGGGCGAACAGATTGCCAAGGATACCCACGGCGAAGGTTCTGGTTTTGAACAGCACCGGCGAAAACAGCGGGTTATCGATATGCCCGGCCCGCAGCCAATAAGCCGCCAGGCACGCCAAGCCGCCGAACAACAGCAACATCACCCGCAGGTGCGGCAGGTGTAACTCGCCCAGGCCCTCCATGGCGATGGTGATCAGCACCATCGCCGCTCCAAACAGCAGAAAGCCGACGCTGTCGAAGCGTGTGCGTTCGCTGCCCCGCAAGTCCGGGATGAATTTCCACACGGCGTAGCAGCCGATCATGCCCACCGGCAAGTTGATCAGGAAAATCCAGTGCCAGGTCAGGTACTGCACCATCCAGCCGCCCATGGTCGGGCCGAGCAATGGGCCGAGCAGGCCGGGAATGGTGATGAAGCCCATGATGCGCACCAGCTCCGAGCGCGGGTAGGCACGCAGCACCACCAGCCTGCCGACCGGCAACATCAGCGCGCCGCCAAGGCCCTGGATCACCCGCGCACCCACCAGCATCGTCAAGGTGCTGGACAAGGCGCACAGCAACGAGCCGATGCTGAACAGCATGATCGCGCCGAAGAAGATTTTTTTGGTGCCGAAGCGGTCGGCAACCCAGCCCGAGGCCGGGATCAGCAAGGCGACGGTAAGCATGTAGGCGATCACTACGCCTTGCATGCGCAGCGGGTCTTCCGCCAGGTCCCGGGCCATGGCCGGCAGTGCCGTGTTGAGGATCGTCCCGTCCAGCGATTGCATGAAGAAGGCAATCGCTACCACCCAAGGTAGCCAGCGGGCGGTCTTGGCATCGAGCGGGACGCGATTCGGCATTGAGAACCCTTTTGTTAGCAGGCTATGTAGTGCTGATTATGCGCTATCACCTACGCGTTTTCCCACTGGCGGTTCGTCTATATCTGACAACGATACGTCCTTGCCCACCAGAAAATCGATCAGCGCCCGATGCACGGAGAGGGCGGCCTCGCGGGATTCCAGGTCGAGCAAATGGCCGGTGTGTTCGGCGGTGGCAAAACTGCTGCGGCCGACATACTGCTTGAACAACTGCGCCTCATTCGCCGGGGTGTATTCGTCCAGCGTACCGTTGAGAAAGTGCACCGGTGTTTCAATCTGGCGCAGCTGCGGCAGGTAGTTGCCATCCCCCAGTTGCAGCACTTGGTGGATGTGAAAACGTGCCTGACGGTATTCGGTGGTGGCCATGTTCGACAGGTGATGGTGATTGTTGCGCTTGAGCCTGGGGGACAGGTATTTGCCCACCGTCTCATTGAGCAGATGACCGACGGCAGACTTGTCATCGGCCTCGATCAGCACCCGAACTCGTTCCACGTATTCGAGCATTGCCTGGTTCAGATTGGGCGCCAGCGCCATTACCACGGAGCTTTCGATGGAGGGTGGGTTGCGCGCCAGGGTCAGCAGCGTGGAGATACCGCCCCATGAGGCCGACACCAGGTGGTTAACCTGAAAACGCTCCACCAGTGCGCGCAGGATTTCCACTTCGTCGTCCTTGGTCACCAGATCCAGGTGGGTATTGTAGGGGCGTGAATAGCCGGAAAACGGTAAGTCGAACATCAGCACGTTGAAGTGCTCCGCCAGGCATTTGCTGGTGCGCGCAAATGAGCGGGTGGTGGACAGCGCGCCATTGACCAACAGCACGGTTTTCTTTTCTGGGTGGTTACCAAGCTGCTCTACGTGAACGTTGTAGTGCTTGAACAGCTTTTCAATGACAAAACTTCCATGGTTCATGTCAACGCTCCAGCTTGCCCTTTCCCGGACAAGGTCATGCTTCACTTGGGACAAGTGGGTTGAGGACGGCGGAGTAGTTGTTTGAGTTATTTTTACCGCGCAGGCGTGGCTAGATGCCACCAACCTTTATAACGAGGATTTTTGAGCGCGACAACTGGCCGACTGGCCAGGTGTCTAGGGCGGGGGTTGTGTGGGAGCGGGCTTGCTCGCGAATGCGGTGTGTCAGTCAACTTATTTGCTGGCTGATACACCGCATTCGCGAGCAAGCCAGCTCCCACATGGGGTCTCATCGGTGTTTAAAGGGTTAGGGTCAGACGTTTTACCAAGGCGCCCGGCAACAGGTTTGACGAGGTATTGCGCTGGCTGTAAGTACTGGCCGACAGCAGCAACTCTCGCTCGGCGGTCAACGCTTCCAGCTGCGACCCCAGCAGGTTATAGACACTGTCATCAAAGCGCATGGTGCTCACGGGAGCCTTGATCTCGCCGTCTTCCACCCAGAACGTCGCGAAGCGGGTCATGCCGGTCAGGCGCGCCGCCGGCTGGTCGGAGTAGTTCAGGTACCACAGGTTGCTGATGTACAGGCCGGTGCCCAACTGCTTGAGGATATCGGCCTGGGCCAGGCTGCCTGCGGCCATTTGCAGGGCTGTAGGGGTTTCATCGCTTTGCGCGCCGTTGGTACTCAAGCCGTATTCGGCGGCGCTGCGGGAGTTGACCAGGCGCTCATCGGCTTTGCCTGCATTGATCAGCTTCACGTCGCTGCGCGGATAGCCTTCGCGGGAAAACGCCGGGCTTAGCGAACCGCTGACCTGCTCATCCACCGACACCAACGGGCTGAGTGCCTGGTCACCTGCGTACAGCCGTTGCAGCGGGCTGCCTTTACTGGCGATGGCCTGGGCAGAGAAACCGCCCCAGGTCAGCATGCCGATGATTTCCTCCAGCGCCGCCGGAGCCAGGTACGCACGGTATTGGCCGGGTGCCAGCGGGTGCAGCGGTCGGCCGAGAAACTCAAGCTGCTCACGGGCCTGCTGGAATCGGCGGGCGAAGGTTGTACTGTCCCAATTGTTGCCGGCATAGCTGGCTTTCACAGCTTCGCCATTGGCATGGAACAGGCTGAAATCGAAGTTGAAGCTGTTGGCCTGATGCCAGCCAAAGGCGCCGTTCGAGCTGGCGAAGCCGCGGCTGATGGGACCGGCAGCATAAAAGCCGACCATATCAACGCCCTTTGCGGCCTGGCTGATTTCTTCCAGAACCTGGGTCAGTTCTGGCAGCGGCTGGTCCTGTTCGTCCTTGCTTTGCCAGGCATTGTGGTTAAGCAGCAGATACGGATCCTGAGGCAGCAACGGCAAGGTTTCCCGCAGTTGTTGCAGGCCGTCGGCCAAGCGTTGGCGGTCCAGTATCGGTTCGCCGGCCAGGGTGATACCGAGGTCGGCGTGACGACCGTCATGGATCAGTTTCAAGTTCAGGCTGGCCTGTTGCACGTGACCGGCCTGGCGCACCTGGGCGTGGTTGAAGCGCACGAACTCGGACGACTCCGCCGCGTAACCGAGGTGGAACTGTTCTGTATCGGTGATGGCGTGTTTGAGCCAATCCACCAGAGCCTTGAAGGTATTCATCAGGCATCTCCCCCAAACACGTCGACGTTGCTGAACACACAGGCCGGCGACGCATGGCCGACGCGGATCACTTGGTTGGGCTCGCCCTTGCCGCAGTTCGGTGTACCCAGCACCTGGAAAGTGCTGGCATCGCCGACGGCGCTGAGCTTGCGCCAGAACTGTGCGGAAATGGCCCGGTAGTTGGGGTTCTTCACCACGCCCTTGAGCTCGCCATTTTCAATCAACTGGCCCCATTCGCAGCCGAACTGGAATTTATTGCGCGCGTCATCGATGGACCACGAGCGGTTGGTCGACATGAGAATGCCGTGCTCGATGCCTGCGATCAGTTGTGCCTGGCTCTGGTCGCCGGCCTCGATATTGAGGTTGGCCATGCGATCGATAGGCGCACGGTTCCAACTGCACGCGCGGCTGTTGGCCACGCCGCTCATGCCGGAACGGTACTGCGACAGCGCACCGCCCAGCGGTTTGAGCAGCAGGCCTTCACGAATCAGGAATTGTTTGCTGGCAGCGGTGCCGTCGTCGTCATGGCCGTAGCTGGCGAGCTGTTCGGGAATGTCCGGGTCGAAAGTCACGTTGAGCAGCTTGGAGCCGTATTGCAGGTGGCCAAAGTCGCTGGCCTTGACGAAGCTGGTGCCGGCGTAATTGCGCTCGTCGCCGAGGATGCGGTCGAGTTCCAGCGGGTGGCCGATGGACTCGTGAATCTGCAGCATCATCTGGTCGGGCATCAGCAGCAGGTCGCGCGGGCCTTCTGGCGTGTTCGGAGCCAGCAGCAGTTGCAGCGCCTGGTCGGCGATCCGGGAGCCTGCGCCAATCAGGCCGAAGCGGCTGATCACCTGCGCACCGCCTTGCTGGCCGAAGTTGGTGCCGCCCAGGGTACGGGTCTGGCTGTCGTTGCCGTCGTAGGCGGTGACGCTCAGGCCCGGGAACACGAAACGCTGGGCCTGGCGCAACTCGGCGCCGGCACTGTTGAGGTAAATCTGTTCAACATGGGTCATGCCCAGGCTGACTTCCCAGTTCACCAGGCGCTCGTCCTTGGGCACCGCGGCGGATTCACTGCCGAGCAGTTGGTAGCAATCGCTCAAGGACGGGAAGGGTTGGTGCAGGTCTGGCGAGAGGTAGTCGGCCACGTCGCTGGACACTGGCTGGTCGCGCAGGTCGAGCAGGGCATGGGGCAAGATCCGCCGGGCTTGCTGTTCGGCACGTTCAAGAGCGGCTTGCAGGCCAGGCAGGGAAATGTCGTTGGTTGCCGCGTAGGCTTCGACACCGCCCAGGCGCACGGTGAGCATGGCGCCTTCGTCGTGATTCAGGTGCGGCGGTTCGGCGACGTTCTTGCGCACCGACAGGTATTGGCCGGATTCGCGGACATAGCGCAGGGAAAAGAATTCAGCGGTGGTGCGCAGGGCAGAGAAATGTTTTTTTAAGTGCGGGTGAGCATCGAACACGTGGACCTCCTTGTGGGCTGCATTGGCCCGGAGGGCCTTATCGCAGGCAAGCCAGCTCCCACACTTTGATCTGTGAATACATTCAAATGTGGGAGCTGGCTTGCCTGCGATGCGTTTGACTTTAGACCGGGCAACCCTTGGCGCGCAGGATGGCGTCAAAACGATCAGGGTCCAGGGTGCCGGCTTCGATAGCCGCCAGTGTAGCCTTCTCGCGGGCCAGCAGGTCGTGGCAACGCACCAGCAGTTCCGGCAGTTCGCTGCGGGATGCGGCCACCACGCCGTCGCCATCGCCAATCATCAGGTCGCCCGGAGCGACCAGCATGCCAGCACAGGAGATCGGCACGTTGATCTCGCCGCCGCCGTCGGTGCTCGGGCCACGGTGTACGCCGCCGATAGCGTAGGCCGGTAGTTCGCCGGTTTGCCATTCATCGAGGTCGCGCAGGGCGCCGTTGATCACCACGCCGACGATGCCGGCTTTCAAGGCCATGGCGCGCATGATGCCGCCGAATACGGCGCGGGTCAGGTCGGCGCTGCCGTCGATTACCAGCACATCGCCCGGACGGGCCATCTGCATGGCTTTGAGAATCATCAGGTTGTCACCTGGGCGCACGCGCACGGTCAATGCGCTGCCAAGCATGGGGGCATTACCGTGGAAGGACTTGAGGCCCAGGCCTCCGACGTTACGACCCAGGCAATCGCTGACGGCAGCGGCCGGGATCTTGCTGAATTCCTTCAGCCACTTTGGATCCAGGGGTTCAACGTTGGGATTGATCAGGAAGCCGGTAGGCCATTTGCTCGAAGAAACGACATCAAACATGAGAAAGCCTCGTGGCCAGGCAGAAGCCGGCGTGTCGATAGGGCA
>NZ_WNNK01000011.1 GCF_009724245.1 Pseudomonas spelaei
TACCCGCCGTCATCATGCTGAATTCGGACATCCCGCCAATGCTGGCGATCAGGTTCAACGGCAGAAACACCACGTTGATCAACGTCAGCTTGCGCAGCAGGTTGTTCATGCTGTTGTTCATCAAGTTACCCCGGGCATCGATCAAGCCGGAGAACACGTTGGAGTAGATTTCCGCCTGTTTGTAGCACTGGTTGTTCTCGATGATCAGGTCATCGATCAATCCCAGGGTCTCGGTGCTGAAATGCTCCTTTTCGCCATGGTTGCGCAGTCGTGTCAGCACCGCGCCATTGCTGTGCAGGGCGTTGATGTAATAGATCAGGCTTTCGCTGAGGCTGAACATCTGCATCAGGTGGCGGTTGCTCATCGAGGCATTGAACTGCTGCTGTAACTCCCGGGCGACCAGCTTGATCACCTTCAGGTGGCCCAAATAGTGATGGACGTTGTTGAGCAACAGATCCAGCAGCACGTCCAGCGGCGTATGCAGTGGTCTGCGTGCGCCCAGCCCGGAAAGCTGGCTATCGCCGGTGGCGATCACCAGCAGGCGGTTTTGCGAGAACAGCAATCCGCAAGACGAGACTTCAAATACCAGATTGCTGCCGCCAGAGTAGTTTTCCGGACGTTTCCAGATCAGGAACAGGTTGTCGGGATGGAACTCGATGCGCGACACCTCGTCCGGGTCCAGCGCCGAGGCCAGGGCGTGCTCATCGAGCTTGTAGCGTTCGCGCAGCAGTTCGCGTTCAACACGATCAGGGTTACTGAACAGCAGGATTTCGGCGCGGTCATGTTCGGTGTGATGCAATGCGCCCTCGCTCAACTCAAAGCGCTGGATCATGGTCGATCACCAGACCTGGCCTTGACGTTTCAACTCCAGGCGTCGGACGAACTCTTCCAGTACCAGGGAATACAAGTCGTCTTGCAGGTAGGCATCTTCAATCCCGGCATCCATATTCGGGTTGTCGTTGACTTCAATCACCACCACTTTGTCGCCGGACTGCTTCAAGTCCACACCGTACAGCCCGTCACCGATCAGGTTCGCAGTTTTCACCGCCAGCTCCACCACCGCCTTCGGAGCCTCGTGAACCGCCAGGGTGCGGCATTCTCCGTTGATGTCCTGGCCGATGGCCTTGTGGTTGTAGATCTGCCAATGGCCCTTGGACATGAAGTACTGGCAGGCAAAAATCGGCTTGCGGTTGAGCACGCCGATGCGCCAGTCGTACTCGGTGTAGAAGAACTCCTGGGCCAGCAACAGCACCGAGTGTTCGAACAGTTCGGCGGTGGCCGTCAGCAGTGCTTGCTGGCTTTCCACCTTGATCACCCCACGAGAGAAACAACCGTCAGGGATTTTCAGCACCAGGGGGAAGCCCAGGCGCTCGCCGACCCGTTCGAAATCTTCCGGTCGTTCCTTGTAGAGAATCTCGGTGGCGGGCATGCCCAGTTGATGGCTTTTCAGCAGGTCCGTCAGGTAGACCTTGTTGGTACAGCGCAGAATCGATGCAGGATCATCCATCACCACCAGCCCTTCGCTCTCGGCTTTTTTCGCAAAGCGGTAAGTGTGGTTGTCGACACTGGTCGTCTCGCGGATCAGCAAGGCGTCGTATTCGGCCAATCGAGCGTAGTCCTTGCGCTCGATCAGCTCGACATCGATGCCCAAGCCTTTGCCGACCCGCACGAAATTTTCCAGCGCCTTGGCATTGGAAGGCGGCAACTGCTCCTGGGGATCATGAAGGATTGCCAGGTCATAACGGGCCAGTCGCCGGGAACGTGGCTGCCGCCAGATCTTGCGACTGAAGTTGTCCAGGGCATTGGCGAATTGATCTTCCTGATCGTCACGCAACTTATGCAGAACGCCGGACTTTATACCTTCAATGTGCCAACCATTGTTCTTGCGAAATTCAACTAACAGAATCGGGCACGGAAACGCTTCAAATAACTGCCGGGCCAAATCCTGCAATGGATCAATATTGGTTCGGCCAAAATAAAGTGTCAGGGTAAAACCTTCGGTATTACTGTAAAGGTGATGACTCAAGGCTTTATCGAGGGTTTTATCCAGGTCATCCAGGGCCAGGCCATACAGGGATTTTTTCGTCAACTCACTGATGGTCCGAACCGACGGAATCACTTTGTGCCCCCGCGCCTCGGCCAGCAGCGAGCAGTAGTAGCCGTGCCCCAGGTACTTGTAGCTGCGGCACAGGTTGATCACCTGTACCCGTTTGCCTGCCTCGTTCTCCCGGGGGTGTTCGAGGTATTCCTGGGCGGTGACAATGTCTTCACTGGGAAAGTAGGACGCCCAGTCTTCCTTGCGCTCGACAATAATCACGACTTGACTTGCACTCCTGGGAGGTGTGGAAAAATAACCGCCGGAAGTTATTGTCGCCGCCACTGTTTGCTCGGATACTTCTCGCCAATGACTTTGTACCGCTGACATATTGATTGATCCGCTAGAGAACTTGACCTTTTCTATTAAGCACGATCTTTCAGAGAAGTCCCGTTTCGTTACGCAACTTTTACGGCGGTTATATGGCTCTTTCCTTTCGCGTTGCAACACTCGATGATTTGCCAGGACTGGTGGCATTGGAACAGCACTGTTTCACCACTGACCGGCTCTCCCCCCGCAGTTTCCAGTGGATGATCAGCCGTGCCCACGCACAGTTGCTGGTGGCCGAAAACGATGGGCAATTGCTCGGTTATGCCTTGGTGTTGTTCCACCGTGGCACGTCGCTGGCGCGCCTGTACTCCATTGCCATCGCCGAGCCTGCCCGAGGTATGGGCTTGGGCAAACAGCTACTGACCCGCATCGAAGCCTGCGCCCTGGAACACGACTGCGCCTACCTGCGCCTTGAAGTGCGTACCGACAATCCTGGCGCCATCGCGCTGTACGAACGCAATGGCTACCGGCGTTTTGCCCTGATCAACGACTATTACGAAGACCACACCGACGCCCTGCGCCTGGAAAAACGCATTCTGCAGCACCATGACGCGCGGGCCTTGAGTGTGCCCTATTACCAGCAGACCACCGACTTCACCTGCGGCGCGGCTTGCCTGTTGATGGCCATGGGGGCCCTGGAGCCGGACCGTGTGACCCGGCGCCGTGAAGAGCTGCAGATCTGGCGCGAAGCGACCACCGTATTCATGACCGCCGGCCATGGGGGTTGCAGCCCTCAGGGCCTGGCGCTGGCCGCATGGCGCCGGGGTTTTCGGGTGCGCATGCAAGTGAATGTCCGTGGGCCGCTGTTTCTCGATGGCGTGCGTGATCAGCATAAAAAAGACGTCATGCGCCTGGTGCATGAGGCTTTTGAAGAAGAACTGGCCGGCAGCGACGTTGAGCAGGTTCTCGGTGGGCCGCTGGACCTGGTGCAGCTATTGAACGATGGAGGCCAGCCACTGGTGCTGATCAGCAGCTATCGGTTGACGCGCTCCAAGTCACCGCATTGGGTAATCGTGACGGATTGCGATGAGGAGTTTGTCTACCTGCATGATCCGGACGTGGACCACAGCCAGCATCGCCAACCCATGGACTGCCAGCATCTGCCGGTCAGCCATGGGGAGTTCGAGCGAATGTGCCGGTTTGGCAATAACAAGCTGCGGGCGGCGGTGGTGGTGTACGGGTAAGGCAATGCCCCCTACGACGGCTGCGCCGCCGATCGCAGCCTCGCAGGCTCGGCAGCGGCTACAACGGCCTTGGCCTCCAACTCCCGCACCAGTGGGAGCACGCGCTTGCCGAAGTATTCCACCTCCTCCTGGAAATGCAGGAACCCCGCCAGCACCAGGTCCACACCCACGGCTTTCAGGGCGACGATACGTTCGGCAATCTGTTGCGGAGTGCCGATCAAGTTGGTCTTGAAACCGTCGTTGTACTGCACCAGGTCTTCAAAGCTGGACTTGGCCCAGTTGCCCTCGCCTTCCGGTGAGGCTTTGCCGGCCTGCCTGGCTGCGTCACCAAAGGCATTGACCGCTTCCGGATCGGCCTTGTCGATGATTTCCGCCAGCACGGCGCGGGCTTCTTCCTCGGTGTCGCGGGCGATGATAAAAGCGTTCACTCCAACCTTCACCGAGTGGTTGTTCGCCGCCGCCTTGGCACGGATGTCATCGACC
Source organism: Pseudomonas spelaei (assembly GCF_009724245.1). Lineage (GTDB taxonomy): Bacteria > Pseudomonadota > Gammaproteobacteria > Pseudomonadales > Pseudomonadaceae > Aquipseudomonas > Aquipseudomonas spelaei. Next base: position 4,093 of record NZ_WNNK01000011.1, read on the forward strand.
TGAGCCTTGATGCCTTCCGGGGTGTTGCCATTGGTGAAGTACCAGTCCGAGACCCGTGCAGCCATATCCCGCGCGGCTCTGGAACTGCCGCCCTGGAAGATCTCCGGATGGGGCTCGCCCAAGGGCTTGGGCTTGAGGCTGTAGTTGTTGAAGCGGTAGAAGTCGCCCTTGAAGGTAAAGTTGTCCTGGGTCCAGATGCCTTTGAGGACGCGAATAAACTCTTCGGAACGGCGATAGCGCTCGTCATGCTCCAGCCAGTGCTCACCGATGGCATGGAACTCACCCTTGAACCAGCCGCTGACGATATTCACGGCAATACGGCCATTGGTCAGTTGGTCGATGGTCGCCAATTGCTTGGCCGCCAGCGCAGGTTGCCACGGCCCTGGCAGGATCGCGGCGATGACTTTCAGTTTGGTGGTGGACGCCAATAGCGCATGGCTGAACGCGACGGACTCATGCTGGTATTCGGCGCCATAACCGGCAGTGAAACGGATCTGAGTCAGGGCATATTCAAAACCGGCCGCTTCGGCCAGTTGTGCCAGTTTGCGGTTGTAGTCGATACCCCAGCTGGTGCGCTGTTCGATCTTGCTCACCACCAGCCCACCGCTGACGTTGGGTACCCAATAGGCAAATTTGACGGCTTGCTGGCTCATTGAGCGATACCTCTGGACAGGGGATGTACCGCTGATGGAGCAGCAAGCGTGCCAGTGAATCCCAAAGCCCCGTACCAAAGGGCTCCGGGAGGAGTTCGCGGGTAAAAATGCCTGGCTGTTGGCTGTTGCGGATCCTGAAGGTTTGTTGGATCACTGTTGGTGGAGCAACACTCGCCACAAGCCCCGCCCAGGAAACACAGGGGTTATCCCTCGGCACGGACTCTGCAATGGTCTTGGCAATGCCCCCCCTTCCAAGGAGCCGTAACCATGACCGAGCATCATGTCATCAACCCGCTGTCCACCGGCGTCGACTACCAGACCCTGGCCGAGCGCTTCCGCCCCCTCTTTCAACGCATCGCCTCTGGCGCCGTGGCGCGCGAACAAACCCGCGCCCTGCCCTTCGAACCGATCCAGTGGCTCAAGGAAGCCGGTTTCGGCGCCGTACGAGTGCCGGTGGAATACGGCGGCGGCGGCGCCTCCCTGCCCCAACTGTTTGAGCTGCTGATCGAGTTGGCTGAAGCCGACTCCAATGTGCCCCAGGCCTTGCGCGGGCACTTCGCGTTCGCCGAGGACCGTTTGAATGCCACACCAGGGGCCGCGCGGGACCTGTGGTTCAAGCGTTTTGTCGACGGCGACATCGTTGGCTGCGCCTGGACCGAAATCGGCAACGTGGCCATCGGCGACGTCGTCACCAAGGTCAGCCCCGACGGTGACAAGTGGAAACTCAACGGTGAAAAGTTCTACAGCACCGGCAGCATTTTTTCCGATTGGATCGATGTCTACGCTCAACGCAGCGACACCGGCGCCGACGTGATTGCCGCTACCCGCACCCGCCAGCCAGGTGTTGTGCAAAGCGATGACTGGGACGGTTTTGGCCAGCGCACCACCGGCAGCGGCACGTCACGGTTCAACGACGCCGTGGTGGAAGCCGACAACCTGATCGACTTTGCAACACGGTTCAAATACCAGACAGCGTTTTACCAACTGGTGTTGCTGGCGACCTTGGCGGGTATCGGTCGTGCGGCGCTCAATGATGTGGCCCATCAGGTCCGTGTGCGTAAACGTATCTACAGCCACGGCAATGCCGCACATGTGAGCCAGGATGCGCAGATTCAGCAGGTGGTCGGGGAAGTGGCAGCACTGGTGTATGCCGCCGAGGCCGGTGCGATAAAAGCCGCATACCCTGCACAGCGGGCCTACCTGGCGCGGTTTGGCGGGGACGATGCCGTCGAGCACGAAGCAAACGTGGCGGCCGAAATCGAGTCGGCCAAAGCCCAGGTGGTCGTGTCTGAACTGATCCAGCGGGCCACGAGTGAGTTGTTCAACGCGTTGGGCGCCTCGGATGTTCGCGAGGGCAAATCCCTCGACCGGCACTGGCGCAACGCGCGGACGGTGTCATCGCATAATCCGGTGATCTACAAGGCACGAATTGTCGGGGATTGGGTGATCAATGGGGTCGAGCCACCCTTTGTCTGGCAGATTGGCAATGGGCCAGCGAAGAGTTAAGCATTTGCAGTGAATTCAAGGCCCTCATCGCGGGCAAGCCCGGCTCCCACAGGTGAATGCATTCCAAATGTGGGAGCCGGGCTTGCCCGCGATGGGGTCGCCGCAGGATCAGGTTATGGGTAAGATATCGACCTTTCGCGCAGCCCCTTTCTGCGCCCGCCGAATTAAGTCGATCCCATGCCCTTCGAACTCAGCGTTGACCTCACCACCCTGGCCATACTGGCCTTCGTCGCGTTTATCGCCGGTTTCATCGATGCCATTGCCGGCGGCGGTGGCTTGCTGACCACCCCGGCACTGCTGACCGCCGGTATGCCGCCTCATCTGGTACTGGGCACCAATAAACTCAGCTCGACGTTCGGTTCGGCCACCGCCAGCTTTACCTTCTACCGGCGCAAGCTGTTCCATCCAAGGCAGTGGGTGCATGCCATCGTCGGCACCTTGATCGGTGCACTTACCGGGGCCATCGTCGCCCACTACCTGCCCGCCGAAACCCTGAACAAGATGCTGCCGGTGATTGTCTTCGGCTGCGGCCTGTACCTGCTGTTCGGCGGTACGCCCAAGGCTGCGCTGGATAACGATGCGCCGATCAAGAAGAAATGGCAGTCGACCCAAGGCTTCGGCCTGGGCTTCTACGATGGCGTCGCCGGGCCCGGTACCGGCGCGTTCTGGACCGTCAGCACGATGCTGCTGCACCCCATCGACCTGGTAAAGGCCAGCGGCGTGGCGCGCAGCATGAACTTCGTCAGCAACGCAGCCGCGCTGTCGGTGTTCATCTTCAACGGCTCGGTGGATTGGATCGTCGGCCTGTGCATGGGCTTTTCGGTGATGGTGGGCGCGTTCTTTGGCGCACGCAGCGCAATCAGCGGCGGCGCCAAATTCATTCGCCCGGTGTTTATCACCGTGGTCCTGGGCCTGACGGTGCGCCTAGCCTGGCAGCACTGGTTCAACGTGACCTAAGCGAGGGGCCAGGTAGAGATCGATCAGGTAGCGGGCAATCGAGCGTGACGCCGGCAATGGCGGCAACTCATGGATGTTGAACCACTGCGCATCTTCGATCTCGTCGGCTTGAGGCACGATATCGCCGCCGGCGTATTCGGCGTGAAACCCCAGCATCATCGAGTGCGGGAACGGCCAGCACTGGCTGCCCATGTACTGGATGTTCTTCACCTCAACCTGCACTTCCTCACGCACCTCGCGAATCAGGCAGTCTTCGGCGGACTCTCCCGGCTCGGCAAACCCGGCCAGGGTGCTGTAGACCCCAGTGACGAAGCGCGGCGAACGGGCCAGCAGAATCTCATCGCCCCGGGTCACCAGCACGATCATGCTCGGTGAAATTCGCGGGTAACTGCGCAGGTCACACGCCTGGCAGAACATCGCCCGTTCCCGTGGCACCTGGACCATGGCTTGGCCGCAACTGCCACAAAAACGGTGCTCACGGGCCCAGGTACCGATTTGCGCGGCATACCCCAGCACTTTGTACAGCGTGTGATCGCCCTGCAGCATGAAGCCACGCAGCCCCTGCCAACTGCAGCCCGGCAGGTCACCGGCGGAGTTGAGCTCCAGCAGGTACACCGGTTCCCCGTCCAGATGACCAATGCCATGTTCGGCGAACACCGAAATATCCTGGCGCTTGAGCCACTCCCGAGGGAACAGCGGCCCGTTGTCGTCCCGCAAAAAGCCGTCGCGGCTACGGGCCACGGCCCAGCCGCCAGGGGTTTCATTGTCCAGCAACGTCGTGGTTATCCAGCCTGGAGTCATGTTCAGTCAATCCACAAATTCGGGTTTCTGCTTGCTCATGTGGGCCGCGATGGCCACGCGCAGGTCATTGGATTGCAGCATAGCTGCGTTCCAGGTGGCAACGTATTCCAGACCGTCATTGATCGTGTGGTCACGCATGTAGCTGATCATGGCTTTGGTGCCGGTCACGGCAATCGGTGATTTAGCGGCAATTTCGCGGGCGATGTCCATCACACCGGCCAGCAGGCTTTCCTGATCGCTGTACACGCGATTGACCAAACCGATACTGCGTGCTTCTTCGGCGTCGAATTGGCGACCCGTGTAGGCCAACTCGCGCAACATACCGTCGCCGATAATCCGTGGCAGTCGTTGCAAGGTGCCCACGTCGGCGGCCATGCCGATGTCGATTTCCTTGATAGAGAACTTCGCATCACCGGCAGCGTAACGCATGTCGCAGGCACTGATCAGGTCGATCGCCCCGCCGATGCAATAACCCTGGATGGCCGCCAATACTGGCTTGCGGCAGTTGTCGACAGCGTTGAGCGAGGCTTGCAGTTGCAGGATTTTGCGCCGCAGCAGGCGGGCGTTACGGCCGACATCCTTACCGAATTCATTGGCTACCGAGGCCAGCATCATGAGGTCGATGCCCGAGGAAAAGTGCTTGCCGGCACCGCTAATCACCACCGCACGCACGGCGTCGGTGTCTTCGATCCATTGGAAGATGTCGATGATCTCAGTCCAGAACGCGGCGTTCATGGCGTTGATCTTTTCCGGGCGGTTGATCTGCACATGGGCGACGTTGCCTGTGAGTTCGACGACAAAGGCTTGGTATTCGGACATGGCAGTGATCCTTGACTGGCGGCTGATAAGGGCCGAACTATAACAAGGCTGCGGGATGCGGGGTAAGGCTGTGCATGCGCCAAAAACAGGACTGAAGGACGCTGGGGCTAAATGTGGGAGCGGGCTTGCTCGCGAATGCGGTGGGTCAGTTTGCTCATGTACTGACTGACACTCTGCATTCGCGAGCAAGCCCGCTCCCACTTTAGCATTGCGGTGTTTTCTGGCTCGGCAGCCACAGCCGGAATCGCGCTCCACCCAATGGCGAGGCCTGGGCCGTCAACGTCCCGCCCTGCGCTTCCAGCGCCCGCCGACTGATTGCCAGCCCCAGGCCAAAACCACCCGTGGCTCTATCGCGGCTGCGATCCAGGCGGTAGAACGGTTCAAAAATACGCTCACGCTGATCCGCCGGAATACCGATCCCGTCGTCATCGACCCAGATCTCACAGCCCTTGGGGCATACCTTGACCCCCACCTGAATCCGCCGTTCGCAATAACGCATGGCATTGCGCAGCAGGTTTTGCAGGGCGCGGGCGGTAAGCCGCGGGTCGAGGGTAAAGCGCTCCACGGAGCAATCCAGCACCACATCGATCACGATCTCGGGGTTTTCCAGTTCGTCGTCGACACTGCCCAGGATACTGTCGACAAACTCGTCCAGCACCACCCCCACCCGCTCCGGCAATTGCGCCGGGTTTTGCAGGCGGCTGTAGGAGAGCAGCTCAAGCACCAGTTCATCCAGCTCACGAATGTGTGCTACCAGGCCTTGCAGGCGTTCGCGGCTCGGCGCCGGCAGGTCATCGGAGAGCGCCAGCGCCAGGCCGAAGTCCAGCCGGGTCAGCGGCGTGCGCAGCTCGTGGGAGACCGCATTGAGCAGGTCGCGTTGCTGGTTGAGCAGGTGTTCGATGTCGTTGGCCATGGTGTCGAACACCACCGCCAGGCTGCCGATGTTGGAACTGGAGCGAATATGCGTGCGCGCCTCCAGATTGCCCTGCCCCAGTTGGGTCGCCGTACTCTTGAGGCGATCCAGGTCGCGCCAGTGGCGCCGCAGCCAGTACAACAGGCCCGCCAACAGCGCCGCACCGATCAGTACGTTCATGCTCCAGAACAGCAGGTTCATGTCCAGCGGGTCCGGCGGTACCGATAGCTTAACCACCAGTTGATCGTCCAGGGGAGAACTGATGTCATCCATCCAACCCCATTCCCCGAGTCGAATCACCGGCTGGTCCTGCTCCAGCAGACGATGCTCCTCCGGGGTGTAGCTGGCGTCCTGGATACGCAGCAACTGGATTTTCAACGGCGCGAAATCCGCTGCGAGCCGCACCGTGACATTCGCCCACTGCTCCACCGGTACCCGCCGGTATTCGTTGACGATCAGGCTCTGCGTACCCCGGGATTGTTCGACGTTGTAGTTCATGTAACGGTGTTCGAAGACCTGGATCACCACCTTCGGAATCAGGTAAATCGCCGCACTGTAGGTGACGATAGTAATCAGGTAGAGGCGAATCAGAACTCTGAACATGAATCAGCATTCCCACTCGGAACGGCTGAACAGGTAGCCCTTGCCCCACACCGTCTTGATCTTGCGCGCTTCACCAGCGTGATCGTCGAACTTGCGCCGCAGCTTGGAAATCGCCACGTCTACCGAGCGGTCGGTGCCGTTGAACTCGATACCCCGCAAACGCTGCAGGATCTGGTCACGACTGAGCACTTCACCGGCATGCCGGGCCAGGACCACCAGCAAATTATATTCACCGCTGGACAACTCCACCGGTTGGTCGCGCCAGCTCACAGAACGCTCCGACAAGTCGATGCACAGGTTGCCGATGAGAATCTGGTCGTTGGCCACTTGAGGTTCGGTGAGGCTGCTGCGACGCAACAGGGTTCTCACGCGGGCCAGCAATACCCGGGGCTCGCAGGGTTTGGTCACATAGTCGTCGGCGCCCATTTCCAGGCCCAGTACCTGGTCGTGGCTGTCATCGCGGGCGGTGAGCATCAGGATCGGCAAGCTCGCCGAGTCGGCACGCAACAATCGACAGACTTGCAGACCGTCGAGGCCCGGCAGCATCAGGTCAAGAATGACCAGGTCCGGCGGGTTGAGCCGGGCCCGCTCGCGCACGTGGTCGCCACGGCTAAGCACATTGACGTGATAGCCATTGCGTTCCAGGTAGCTGGCAATCAGCTCGGAGAGTGCGGCGTCGTCTTCCACCAGGAGGATGTTGGGCATGGTGTTTCCAAATAATACAGTTGTTGGTCATACAGAGATCCAATGTGGGAGCGGGCTTGCTCCCACACAAGCCCGCTCCCACATTTGATCTTCAGTGTTTGCAGGATTGTGCAAGGATATACGCCCGCGTGCCGAAGCGCGCTCGCACCTTACATTTCTTCACACACCCCCTACACAGCTTCACAGCACTGTGACGGAGGCGCCCGTAGGATGCGCCAGTCAATATTGGGATATAAGCATGTCGAAGAATCTGTTTGCGCCGTTTTGCCTGTTAGCCCTGGCACTGACATTGAGCGCTTGTGACAACTCTTCCAGTGGCGCCCCCGAAATGCCGCTGGCCAAAGTACGCATCGAAACCCTCGAAGCCAAGCCCCTGTCCATCAGCAACGAGCTGAGCGGGCGGATCGCGGCGCCACGCATCGCCGAAGTGCGTGCCCGGGTCGCGGGTGTAGTGCTGCAACGGGTGTTCAAGGAAGGCCATGACGTCAAACAGGGTGACGTGCTGTTCCGTATCGACCCGGCACCGTTCAAGGCCGACCTGGACAGCGCCCAGGCCAGCCTGCGCAAGGCCCAAGCCAACGCATTTCAGGCCCGCTTGCAGGAACAACGTTACAGCCAGTTGGTAGACGGCAACGCCATCAGCGCCCAGGAGTATGACAACGCCCGCGCCGCCGCCCTGCAAACCGCCGCTGAAGTCGCCGCCAATCAGGCCGCCGTACAGCGAGCCAAGCTGAACCTGGGCTACGCCACCGTCACCGCACCGATCTCCGGGCGCATCGGCCGGGCCCTGGTCACCGAAGGCGCCCTGGTAGGCCAGAACGAAGCCACGCCGCTGGCCGTCATCCAGCAATTGGACCCGATCCACGCTGACCTGACCCAGTCCACCCGCGAGCTCAATGACTTGCGCCGGGCCTTTCGCGCCGGAAACTTGAAACAGGTCGGCCAGGACCAGGCCAAGGCCACACTGATCCAGGATGACGGCAGCCTCTACCCATTGCCCGGCAAGTTGCTGTTCGCCGAGATCAGCGTTGACCCGGGCACCGGCCAGATCATCCTGCGCAGCGAGTTCCCCAACCCGGACCTCGACCTGTTGCCCGGCAGCTTCATCCGCGTGCGCCTGGAACAAGCCGTCGACCAACAAGGCATCAGCGTGCCGCAACGCGCCATCACCCGCGACAGCGCCGGCATTCCCATGGTGTTGCTGCTGGACGCCAAGCAAATGGTCAGCCTGCACCCTGTTGAGCTGGGATCGGTGATCAATGATCGCTGGATCGTCACCAGCGGCCTCAAGCCCGGTGACCGCATTGTCGTGGAAGGCCTGCAACACGCGCGTCCTGGCGAACAGGTCCAGGTCGATGACAGCCCCGAGCCAGTCGCCCAAGCGCCTGGCCAGTAAGAGAAAGGGATAGCAAACAATGCCGCAGTTCTTTATTGATCGCCCGATCTTTGCCTGGGTGGTCGCCTTGTTTATCCTGCTGGCTGGCGCCCTCGCCATCCCGCAACTGCCGGTGGCGCAGTACCCCAACGTGGCGCCGCCGAAAGTGGAAATCTACGCGGTGTACCCGGGCGCCTCGGCCCAGACCCTGGACGAAAGCGTGGTCAGCCTGATCGAGCAAGAGCTCAACGGTGCCAACCACCTGCTGTATTTCGAATCCCAGAGCAGCCTTGGCTCAGCCACCATCACTGCCACGTTCCAGCCGGGCACCAACCCGGAAATGGCCCAGGTCGATGTGCAGAACCGCCTCAAGGCCGTTGAGCCGCGCCTGCCACAAGCGGTGACCCAGCAAGGCTTGCAGGTGGAAAAAGTCTCCGCCGGCTTCCTGCTGCTGATCACCCTGACTTCCAGCGACGGCAAGCTCGACGACGTAGCGCTCAGCGATTACCTGGCGCGCAACGTGATGAACGAGATCAAGCGCCTGGACGGCGTCGGCAAGGCGCAGCTGTATGGTGCCGAGCGGGCAATGCGGATCTGGATCGACCCGCAGAAGTTGATCGGTTTCAACCTGACACCTGCCGATGTGAATGCCGCGATTGCCGCGCAGAACGCTCAGGTTTCCGCCGGTAGCATTGGTGACTTGCCGAGCACTTCGACTCAGGAGATTACGGCTTCGATCCTGGTCAAAGGCCAGCTATCGACGCCTGCGGAATTTGCCGACATTGTGCTCAAGGCCAACCCGGACGGTTCTACTGTGCGCATCGGTGATGTGGCGCGGGTGGAAATCGGCAGCCAGGAATACCAGTTCTCCACCCGGCTGAACGGCAAGCCGTCCACCGCCGTCAGCGTGCAGCTGTCGCCGGGGGCCAACGCCCTGAACACCGCGACCCTGGTACGGGCGAAGATGGACGAGCTGGCCCGCTACTTCCCGGCCAATGTCGAATACAAGATCCCGTACGACACCTCGCCGTTCGTCAAAGTCTCGATCACCAAGGTGGTGTACACCCTGGGTGAGGCGATGTTGCTGGTGTTTGCGGTGATGTTCCTGTTCCTGCAGAACATCCGCTACACCCTGATCCCGACGCTGGTGGTGCCGGTGGCCTTGATGGGTACCTTTGCCACCATGCTGTTGCTGGGCTTCTCGATCAACGTGTTGACCATGTTCGGCATGGTGCTGGCCATCGGGATTCTGGTGGACGACGCCATCGTGGTGGTGGAGAACGTCGAGCGGATCATGGCCACCGAGGGTTTGTCACCCAAGGACGCAACGCGCAAGGCCATGGGCCAGATTACCGGTGCAATCGTCGGGATTACCCTGGTGCTGGTGGCGGTGTTCCTGCCGATGGCGTTCATGCCCGGCTCGGTGGGTGTGATTTATCAGCAGTTCTCGCTGTCGATGGCCACTTCAATCCTGTTCTCGGCCTTCCTGGCCCTGACCTTGACTCCGGCGTTGTGCGCGACCTTGCTCAAGCCGATTGCCAAGGGCGAACACCATGAAAAGACCGGGTTCTTCGGTTGGTTCAACCGGCGCTTTGAGCAACTGACCAACCGCTACGAAGGCTGGGTGGCCTACGCCATCAAGCGCAGCGGGCGTTATTTGCTGATTTACCTGGTCCTGCTGGTAGGCCTGGGGGTGTTGTTCAGCCGACTGCCCTCCTCGTTCCTGCCGGTGGAAGACCAGGGCTACACCATCACTGACATCCAGTTACCGCCGGGTGCCAGCAAGAACCGCACGGTGCAGGTAGCCGAGCAGATCGAGGCGCATAACGCCACTGAGCCGGGCGTGGGCGACACCACGATGATCATGGGCTTCAGTTTCTCCGGCTCCGGACAGAACGCGGCACTGGCGTTTACCACGCTCAAGGATTGGTCACAGCGCAGCAGTGAAGACTCGGCTGCCGCCATCGCCGACCGGGCAACCGAAGCCTTTACCGAGCTCAAGGACGCGATTGCCTATGCGATCCTGCCGCCGCCGGTGGATGGCCTGGGTACGTCCAGTGGTTTCGAGTTCCGCTTGCAAGACCGTGGTGGTGTCGGTCATGCCGCGTTGATGACGGCCCGTACCGAACTGCTGAGCGCTGCCGAGAAGAGCCCGATCCTCGCCAACGTGCGTGAAAGCGCCCTGGCCGAGGCGCCTCAGGTGCAGCTTGAGGTCGACCGCAAGCAAGCCAATGCCCTGGGCATTTCCTTTGCTGATATCGGCAATGTGCTGTCTTCGGCGATTGGTTCGGCCTACATCAACGACTTCCCCAACCAGGGCCGCATGCAGCGGGTGGTGGTGCAGGCCGAAGGTGACCAGCGTAGCCAGGTGGCGGACCTGATGAAGATCCATGTGCGCAACGACGCCGGCAAGATGGTACCGCTGTCCGCCTTCGTCAAAGCACGCTGGGTCCAGGGCCCGGCGCAGTTGACCCGCTACAACGGCTACCCGGCCATCGCTATTTCCGGTGAAGCCGCGCCTGGCCATAGCACCGGTGAGGCCATGGAGGAAATCCAGCGCCTGGTCACACAATTGCCGGCCGGCCTGGGCCAGGAATGGACAGGCTTGTCCTTGCAGGAGCGCTTGTCCGGCTCTCAGGCACCACTGCTGTTGGTACTGTCGCTGCTGATCGTGTTTCTGTGTTTGGCGGCGCTGTATGAGAGCTGGTCGATTCCGACCTCGGTGTTGCTGGTCGTGCCGCTGGGGGTACTCGGTGCAGTACTGGCCGTGACTCTGCGGGGGATGCCCAACGACGTGTTCTTCAAGGTCGGCCTGATTACCATCATCGGCCTGTCGGCGAAGAACGCGATTCTGATCATCGAGTTCGCCAAGGACCTGTACGACCAGGGTGAAGACCTGTTCGAAGCCACCCTGAAGGCCGCACGCCTGCGTCTGCGACCGATCATCATGACCTCCCTGGCGTTCATCCTCGGCGTGGTGCCGTTGGCCATCGCCACGGGCGCCAGCTCGGCGAGCCAGCAAGCCATCGGTACCGGGGTGATCGGCGGGATGATCACCGCGACCCTGGCCGTCGTATTTGTGCCAGTGTTCTTTGTGGTGGTGATGAAGCTGGTACGCAAGCGCCACAAAGAGGGCTGAACAAAGGATCGAGGTGGGCTAAGGTAGTGCAAACCCTGGCCCATCGAGTTCCCATGTACTTTCTTGCCCGCACCCACCCTCGCCTCTCTACCGCCGCCGTCCTGGGCCTGGCGGTAGGCATCCTGGCTCCGGCCGATACGATCATCAGCAAAATCCTCTTCGGCTGGAACGCCGGTGTCTGGACCTATCTGGTGCTGATGCTATGGTTGACGATCCGGGCCAAGGCAGACGATGTGAAACGCATCGCCGAGGTTGAGGATGAGAACGCCGGCCTGGTGTTGTTCATGGTATGCATTGCAGCGATTGCCAGCCTGGCCACCATCACGTTTGAATTGGTGGGCACCAAGGGCCTTGATACTTCCGAGCGCTTGCTGCACTACGGTTTTACCGGGCTGACCGTGATCGGTTCGTGGTTGCTGATCGGGATGATCTTCAGCGTGCACTACGCACGGCTCTATTACACCTGGGAGGGTAAGGAGCCCGCGTTGCGCTTTGCCGAGGGCTTGCTGACCCCCAACTACTGGGACTTCCTGTACTTCTCCTTCACCATTGGCGTGGCGGTGCAAACGTCCGACGTGGGTGTTGCGACTCGCAGCCTGCGCAAGATAGTGCTGGCGCAGTCGTTGATTGGCTTTCTGTTCAATACCGCGATTCTGGGGTTTTCGATCAACATTGCGGCGGGGTTGTTCGGTTGAGCGCACACCAAAAAAGGAAGCCGAAGCTTCCTTTTTTGTTAACCCGGCAGCTTAGAAGTCGTAACGCAAACCGACGTTGACACCCCATGGCTGGTCGACTGTTTTACCTTTGCTGTGCTCAAAATCAGCATGCAACTTGAGGTTTTTCGACATTGATACGGCCATGCCGGCAGCCACTTCAACCCGCGAACCAAACACATCATTGTTGAAGCTCTGATCGTTGATCTTGACCTTGTTGTTGTGGTTGAACTCATGGGCCAAGGCCGTGCGCAAATACGGCTGCAGCACGCTGCCGCTGTCCAGCTGGATATTTTTACCCGCCGTTACACCCACCTTGCCGACTACCGACGCGGAGCGATCGCCCTTGGCCTGCAGGCCATTGTCCAGCTCATAGCTCTGCGCCTGAGTGATCACTGCGGTCAACTGCGAGTACGGCTCGACAAAGTAATCGTCATCCAGCTTGATGTGCCGACCCACTTCCGCCGAGGCGCCGACCGCGTTTTGTGTGTAGTTACCCTTGGTGCGCTTGCCATCGCTCATGGTGACATCGACGTCGTTGTGCAGGCGGTTGAGCTTGACCACACCATCGAAGTACATGCCGCTTTCGTCATCCAGCCAGGTGGCGTAACCGCCCAGGTAGTAGCTGTTGACCGTGCCGCTGCTGCCACGGGTCAAGCTCAAGTCGGATGTACTGTGACCGGCCATCACGCCCGCCAACCACTGACCGTCACCGCCAGACAAAGGCGCATCAGCCCCCAGCGTGAAGCCGCGCTGGGTTTGCGAATAACCGGCGCCGTTCTTGTTGGAAGACACGTTGAACTTGTTGCCGTACGTACGCATCCACAGACCGTTTTCCTTGCCATCGCTGAAGCGCAACTCCCCCATGCGCGTACGCAGGTTGGTCATCTCGCCGTACCATACGGTCGGCGCGCTGTTGAACAAGGCCAGCACCGAATGGGCGCTGGTGCTGGTCTCGCGGCGGTTGGGGTCGAGGAACCAGTCGACACCTTCCTGTTTCAGACCGTAGGAATAGGCACCCACGTCAACACGATCACCGACCAGGGAGAAATGCGCATCGCCGCCCTCGGTGTGCACCACGTGTACGGGCTCGGCATTCGACAGCTCCGAGCCGGAGGCCGACAGCAACAGGCTGTGATTACCCTCGGCCTTGCCTTCGATGTTCAGGAAATCGGTCTGGCCGGTGGAGAAGTCGGTGTACATGATGAACGTGCCCTCACCGGACAAACTCTTGAGGTCCAGTTGATAGAACTCATCCGTGCCACCGAAGTGTACCGAACCACCGCCCATTTTCAGGTCACCAACAGCACTGTTGCCTACCAGTACCCAATGGGAAGCTTCGTTGACGCTCAACTCGGCCACGTTTTTCAACTGACCGGTCAGCCACGAGCCGTTGTTGAGTTGCAATTTGGCAGTGCTGCCTTCCTCGACAACCACGTCGCCCACCAGGAAACTGCGATCGACATTCATGTTCGCGAGGGAACCACCGATGACCTCCAGAATATTGCCGTTTCCGCCGGTCAAGGTCGATCCGTTGAGCACTTGAATGTCAGCGTCAGTCGTGCCGTATTCATCACCCTCTACCAGCAAGGCCGCCCCGTTGCGGCCTTCAACATGAGAGCCGCTCAATACCAGGCTGCTGGCGTTCATGTCTGCATCTTCATAGCTCAGGCGTACGCCATTCTCGCCGCCGATGATCCGGCTATCGAACGCACTGGCCGAGCCGCCGTACAGCAGTACTCCGATGCCATTTTCATCGGTAGCAACCACATCCGAGCCAATGAAGTTAAGTTGGCTGAATGACGTGGCACGCGCCCCTTCCGTCGAGCCTTGGACGAGGCTATTGAACACATCAACAGTCGAACCATCCTGGGTGAGGAAGTTACGTGCCGCGAGGATACCCACACCATTATTATTAATGACGCTGCTGCCCCTGATTTTGGCGTAGCTGCCCTGCAGGTTGATGGCATAGGCGGCCGAGGTTCTGGCTTCCAGCGTGGTGCCCTCAAGGCTGACTTGCGAGCCTTGGGTGGCGTAAATGTCCTGCGCCTTGGTCCCTGCATTGAGTGTCAGCTTGCCTGAAGAAATACGGGACTGTTTTAACTCGGCACCATTGGACGTCAAGTGGGCATCTTTGCCGATGACCCAGTCATCGACTCTGACACCGGCACCAATAGTGCGCTCCATGCCTGGATGAAGCTCAGTGGTGGCTTGCGCCAACGAAGCACCTAATATCAAGAAACCAGCAGCTGGCATTTGAAGCGCCACGGCCAAAGGGTGTCGTTTAAAGAGTGTATTGAAATTCATTGCATGCATACCCGTAAAGAACCTTCCCGAAAGGGAACGAATTGACCGGCACCAAGCGAGATAGCACCAAGTCATCACGTGCGGCAGATTAGGGATGATGAGCGAATAGATATGTAGGATTTATCTTTGATGGATGCTTGAACTGTTCGATAGCTAACGTAGGGCAGCTCAAAAAAAAGAGGAGCCAGGCTCCTCTTTCTCGACACAAGGCACGCCTTGTTTTTTCAACTTGGCCAAGGTGAGCCGTCACAGTAAATCAGGCCCGGCCGGACGCCGCGGACCAACAAAATGGCCTCGGCTGAGTCGATTGGGGTCGGGACGCCTGTCAGACTGACCGTATACGTGATGTGCACCGAGCCCATATTGAAGTCAGTCGTATTGATAGGCTTCACATAGGTACCGTAGGGCTTCACGGGAACGTTAAAACCGACCTGTGTGTGCAGGAAGGTCAGGGGGCCGAAATTGAAAGTGCCTGTCGCCGTAGTAATCGGAACCGCACCATCGTTGTCGCTGCAGCCTGTCCAGTTCACCCGAATAATCATGCCGACTTCCAAAAGCTCATGGGGCGGCACGAAAACATGCACTTCTCTGTCTGCTCCTTGCAGCGTGTTACACACGATTTCACCTCGCGCTATGCCGGGTATTTCAGGCAAGGCGCCCACCACGTCAGGCGCCAGGAACGCAATCACGTTGGCATTGACATTGATGTCCTGAGTCGGTGAGGAAACCCGGTTGTGGGTAGAGGTAATCGCAATTTCATAACGCAACGAATTAAGGTTATTGGAGTGTTTGCGGATATAGGGCCAAGCAAGGACCATCGCAATTTCATCGCCGGGCATGGCTGTGCTGGGGTCCACAGACTTTCTATCGACCTGCTCGTTTTGGTAAAACAGGACAATGTCGAATGGCTGCGCCGACGGTAAAGGGCTGGCACTCCACAAGCGAACGACTACATCGGCATCCATATTCGCATCGCGTTCATCCAGTTCGTTTTCCAAGCCTGAACCACGCCCGGTCAACACAGGCAACGGCAGGTTGGGGTTGACCAAGTCCGGTTCCCAGGGATTTACCGGGCCGCCCACTTCCAGTTCAAGCTCGATATTGGTGGCGGTGGGTACCCAAAACAGTACGCCGTGGCGCCCCACTGCATACTCCACCCGCAAGTTGATCCTGCCGGTGCTGCTGGCATACAGCTCAATCAGCCTTTGAAAGGGCACATGAAAGTTATAGGGCAGTGGACTTCCACCCAGATCGTAGGGGCCTATCTCCCGCACACCATGGGTAGTCGTCAGGCGCACATGAAGCTTGTCGCTGGTACGGTCTGCCTCGTAGGAAGGAATGATCACAAACATTCCGGAAGAAGCCGCAGTGTCGGCACGATCGATCAGGCGATCGCCAACACCAATCAGCGATATTGCATCCCTGGCGCCTGCCGGATTCAGGACCGGCGCGGGATTGAGCGCAACCGAAATCGGTAATTCGAACGAAGGGCCACTGATGTTGCCGGCGACGTCCACCAAGCGATATACGAGTTTTCTCGGGCCGTCCGAGACCTCGGCCAACGCTGCGGTGTAAAGCACCGTCATACTGGGAAACACCGGCCCCTGCGCAATATGCTCGTTGGAGTCGCCATTATATAAACGCCACTGGTCTCCTGGGTGAGCACCTTCGGCTGCATAAGCCGGGATTCCAAACGGAACGCCGCCTGGGTTCGCATCCAGGAAGGCCCGTGTGAGGCTGCCCGGCCAGCCTGCTGGAAGCGTCAGGCGTCGAGGGCCATCGGGAATGCTGTCGTAGGGCGCGGTCCGGTCAATGACCAGCGGAGCCTGAGATGAGCCAGAATCATTCCCCGAGAACTGAATAACTCTGTAACTGACGTGATGATCCCCCTCGGTCAAAAATCGCCTCAGGATTCTTACTGTATATGTGGTCGGGATAGGTGGGGTAAAAAACACCGGTTCACTGTTGATAAGCCCAGACTGAAAATCACCGACATCATCCAGGTGAAAGTTCAGCACGTCCGGCCTCGCGGGAATGGTAGAAGCAGGCGACCAGACGGGAATGTCCACTTCCAGAAACTCCTTGTCCGCAGCCTCCCGAAACACCAACCCTGGATACTCTGTTGCATCCACAAGCCCGGTGACAGAGGGGGCCGGCAGGACGATAGGAACTGCGAGGGTTCCCACGGTTTTTTTCGTTGTCTTGGCATTAATTTTTCTCATCTCTTTACCCTCTTTCGTTAAGCGAAATTGATATGACGAGTAGCCCTTTACAATTCAACCAAAAAAGCAACTATCCCCTCTCCAGCCCCCCTCACACTTACTTATCCATACGAAGCCCTTCATGCTCACAACAAAGAGCACAAACCCGAATACTCACTAGAGCGCAGTTATGCAGAGCACAAAACAAATGCAGTAACTTTTTATTGCCACTTATAACAACAAGACTCAAATTTAAATTTCGCGCTTACAATCTTCCTGTAAATCGTCACAGAATCCGACATCTCCAGGTTGACAAATTTTTCCGGTGCCCGGAGACACACGATCGATTCTGACTCGGCCCACACCTGACTCCCCGATCAGCCCGCCGTTACGTCGGACAAAGAACCCAGCCGTTGCTGAAGCAAAATTTCGCATGGGTTCGATTTTTGTGTTCCATGGCCAAACACGTACAGCCAAGCCACCCGCTGCATACTCAACGGTCGTGCTGAAGTCTGTTCCGTCGATCGGGTTCTCCCAAGCATTACTCAAGTAGCCTTGCCAAAAAAATTCAACTTCATCACCCGGCAGAAAACTCGCGTCGTCACGTATAAACCAATACACGCCATGACATATGGAAGGTTGGGACTCACAAGTAAGGTATCGGGATGGCCCCGTCAGTGTATGTTGTATCAATGGCGCATCAAACTTGATCAATGGTGCAACATGAACATTAACCGGAGTGTCCGGTGAGTACTGCTCATTTATGCCGTTGCTGGTGATATAAAAAACCGGCAGATTCGGTGAGTTCTCACCCTCGACAATAACGCTACCTGGCACATCGGTGAACTGGAACGGCTGATTAAAGGCATCACCGGGCTGAACAACATAATGAGCCACCGGCCCGACACCATTCCAATAGAGTTCAAGCCGCTCTCCAGGCTGAGGGTTCACATACAGACGCCCCCACACTTCAGCCCCGACATCCCGGTCCCGGAAGTCGAGTTCATTGTGCAAGCCGGACCCGTTGCCGAAAACGTCCACCACGGCCAGAGTCAGGTTTAACAGTGCCGGGGCATTGACATGATCCTGTCCGGCGATGGTGAAGTCGACCCAGGAAAAATTGACCAGAGAGGGAAACGGTGGGCGCCCTGCACGATGAATTTCATACCGCACAGGCACTTCCATACGCGCCAACGGACCGGTACCACGCAAAATATTCCAGGGGATTTCTACCGGGAACGGAAAGTGGGTAATGGGCTGCGGCGGCAGTACCGCACGGCCGTCCCATATCATCACCACCTCATCTCCCGGAGCGTAGCCGTCGTACAGGAACGGAATCACCGCCGCAACAACTGCCCGCGCATCGTCACGCTTGATCAAAAAGTCGATATAGGCAGGAGGACGGATCTGAGGGGCAGGCAACATACCCGGAGAAGGGATCAGGTTTACGTTGAAATCCATTGGCGCACTGAATGCCAGCGTGAAGTTCCCCGCACGATCATACAAACGGTACTGCAAGTAGGCAGTGCCATTTGAAAGGGCACGAAAATAATCAGCGGGAATCCGCAGAATCAAGGGTTCATCGGTGCGGACAAACTCCTGGATATCTGTCTGCGCAGGGGGAAACGGTGGCGTGCTGTTGCTCAGGTAATAACCCGCTCGATCACGGCCGGCACGACCGATATACGCCGGGAACTGTACTTCAATCACTGGATTGGCCGCCAACACCGCTTCCGTGATGCCCGACGCTTCGATCGCGGGGTCGACAAAGCGGGCCTTGTCATCCGGATGCTGAAACCTCGGTGGGTTGTTATCGACAGTCAATGTCCTGCGATCTGACGGTGTTTCATCCCCCGCCTCATCCTCCACCGTATAAAACACTTCTACGACAGCATCGAGTTCCCTCATGTAGTCCATGGGCACGTAGAGAGGATAGGGAAAATCGTCCGGATTCAACGGACCTGTAAAGGAATGCGAATCAGCCTCGACATTTACGCCCTGTATCCTCCACCACAGTTTGAGGGTATGGGTCCTGCCCGGTGTCGGGCCTGGCACCCATTGGGGGATACGACACTCCAAAGGTTGCAATGACACGGAGAGAGGGATCAATCCCTCAGCGTCATCGGGGTCAACGCCCACAATCTCGTCAAACCCGGGCAGCATGATGATCTTGCCCCCAGCACGGGACGGTATAGAAGTCGACGGCGTAATCGTATCTGGACTGGACATTTGAGTTCTTTCCTTAGGCGAGCCTGGAAAGAATTAAGCGCTCAATTTTCTGCTGCGGATACTGTCAGAACTAACAGGTAACCCTATCCGTTTGTCGGTTAATGACGACCGGCCCACGGGTGTACTCCCCGAAACTTTCTTGACGAAACGCCCCGTTTGGTGTTTTCTGAAACCGGTTTCAGTACCTGTTTGATGGGTGCAACAGGATAATCCAATAAGAAAGGCCCGCCACCGTGACTTCTTTTTCCGCCGCCCAGCGCAGCCGTGTGACCATGTTTGACGTGGCCGAGCGCGCCGGGGTTTCCAAAGCCAGCGTGTCGCGCTTTATCGGCGAAGACCGCGCACTGCTTTCCGACGCTATTGCCCTGCGCATCGAGCAAGCCATCGATGAACTCGGCTACCGCCCCAACCAGATGGCCCGCGGCCTGAAACGCGGGCGCACTCGCCTGATCGGCATGCTGGTGGCCGATATCCGCAACCCTTATTCGATTGCCGTGATGCACGGCGTGGAAACCGCTTGCCGCAAGCACGGCTACAGCCTGGTGGTGTGCAACACTGACCGCGATGACGAGCAGGAACGCCTGCACCTGGCGGCCTTGCGTGCGTACAACATCGAAGGGTTGATCGTGAATACCCTTGGCCATCACCTCGACCAGTTGCTGGAACTGCAACGGGAAATGCCCCTGGTGCTGGTAGACCGCAAGGTCGAGCCATTGCACAGCGACCTGGTCGGCCTGGATAACCCGGCTGCGGTCCACATGGCCATCGACCACCTTGAACAACAGGGCTACCGCGATGTGCTGCTGGTCAGCGAACCACCCGATGGCACCAGCTCGCGGGTCGAGCGAATGGACAGTTTCAACGCCGAGATCGCCCGGCGTTCAAGCTTGACCGGTGCAGTGCTGGAAATCGACGACGCATTGAACGCGCACCTGCGTACCTTCCTGAACACCACTCACAACGGCCCGAAAGCCCTGTTCTGCGCTAACGGTATCGCTGCGCTGGCGTGTACCAAAGCGCTGCGAGATTTGGGCTGCGCGCTGTTCGAGGACGTCGGCTTGATCGCCGTGGATGACCTGGATTGGTACCCGTTGGTTGGCAGCGGTATCACCGCCCTCGCCCAGCCCACCGAGGCCATTGGCACTCAGGCTTTCGAGTGTTTGCTCAAGCGTTTGCGTGGTGATACCGAGCCCGCACGGACCCTGGATTTCCTGCCCGAACTGATTATCCGTGGATCAACACAATCCCTTGTGGGAGCCGGGCTTGCCCGCGATGACGGTGTGTCAGCCAACAGAAATATTGACTGACAGGTCGCCATCGCGGGCAAGCCCGGCTCCCACATTTGATCTTCGCTAAAAAATGAAACCGGTTTCAGAGATAAATAATAATGAACAAATACCCCGTCTCCATCAGCCTTTCCAGCTACGGCGCCGACCTTGTCCGGCAACGCGGCCAACTGAGTTTTATCGAGGTGCTGGCTGCTGCCGGCGCCCAACGTATCGAATGGCGTGAAGAGTTACTGACCACCGAAACGCCCGGCGAGCTGGCACAGGCGGCGGCGAATCATGGCCTGGAATGCGTGTTTTCCTCATCACTGGAACTGTGGGTCGCTGGCCGCGCACAACCCAATGCCGAGCTGGCCGCTACCCTCGACCGCGCCCTGACCTTTGGCGCCCGTTGGCTGAAAGTCTCCCTCGGTTATTTCACTGACACCAACGACCTGCACAGCCTGAACGCCCTGCTCAACCGTCACCCGGTACGCCTGCTGGTGGAGAACGACCAGACCTTGCACGGCGGGCGTATCGAACCGATGCAGCGCTTCTTCAATGAGGCCGAACGGCTGCAGGTGCCGGTAAAAATGACCTTCGATATCGGCAATTGGCAATGGCAGGATCAGTCCGCCAACACCGCCGCGCGCTTGCTGGGCCGGCATGTGGATTACCTGCACTGCAAGGCGGTAGCCCGTCGCGCCGACGGCAAGCTGGTGGCACTGCCGCCGGGCGCTGCTGATTTACATCTGTGGGAACAACTGCTGCGGCACATGACTCAAGGTATTACACGAGCCGTGGAATTTCCGCTGCAAGGCGAAGACCTCGTCCAGGTTACCGCCCGGCAGGTTGCCGCTCTCGCCCTCCTTGGCCAGCCTCGTTTGGAGAATGCCCATGTCTGAGATCGATATCCTGTCGTTTGGCGAGACCATGGCGATGTTTGTCGCCGAACAGACCGGTGACCTGGCCCGCGTCGGCCAGTTTCACAAGCGCATCGCTGGGGCTGACAGCAACGTGGCCATCGGTCTGTCGCGCCTGGGCTTTAACGTGGCGTGGCTCAGCCGAGTAGGTGATGACTCCCTGGGCCGCTTTGTGCTGGATACGCTGAAAAATGAAGGCCTTGATTGTCGTCACGTGGCGATCGATGCCCAACACCCTACTGGTTTTCAACTCAAGTCCCGGGAAGATGCCGGCGCCGACCCGCAGGTGGAATATTTCCGTCGCGGCTCGGCAGCCAGTCATTTGGCTGTTTCGGCGATCAACCCTGAGTTGCTGCAAGCGCGCCATCTGCACGCCACCGGCATTCCCCCGGCACTGTCCGACGCTACCCGCGACCTGTCCCGGCAATTGATGCTGCAAATGCGCGAAGCCGGCCGCAGCGTGTCATTCGATCCCAACCTGCGCCCAGCCTTGTGGGCCAATGAGCAGCGCATGATCAGCGAAATCAACGCCCTCGCCTGCCTGGCGGATTGGGTGTTGCCGGGCCTCAGTGAAGGCCGCCTGCTGACCGGCTTCGAAGACCCGGCCGACATTGCCGCGTTCTACCTGGACCAGGGTGTGGAGGCTGTTGCGATCAAGCTCGGATCCCATGGTGCGTACTACCGCACGCATCTGGATCAGGGGTTTGTCGCCGCAGTGCCCGTGACCACGGTGGTGGACACCGTCGGCGCCGGCGACGGCTTTGCGGTCGGCATGATCAGCGCCCTGCTGGAAAACTTAAGCTTTGCCCAAGCCGTACAACGCGGCAACTGGATTGGCAGCCGTGCGGTGCAGAGCCGTGGCGACATGGAAGGCCTGCCGACGAGAGCCGACCTGCACTAACCCGTTACCTGTTGCCACAATTACAACAAGCTCAGGAGCACACTCATGGAAACGCTGAAACTCGCCACCCGTCGTTGGTGGTACATCATGCCGATCGTGTTTATCACTTACAGCCTGGCATACCTGGACCGGGCCAATTATGGCTTCGCCGCCGCCTCAGGCATGGCCGAAGACCTGATGATCACGCCGGGCATGTCATCACTGCTCGGCGCGCTGTTCTTCCTCGGTTACTTTTTCTTCCAGGTGCCGGGGGCGATCTACGCGCAGAAACGCAGCGTGAAGAAGCTGATTTTTGTCAGCCTGATCCTCTGGGGCGGTCTGGCCACCTTGACCGGTATCGTCTCCAACGCCTACATGTTGATCGGCATCCGCTTCATGCTCGGTGTAGTGGAAGCCGCCGTGATGCCGGCGATGCTGGTGTACCTGTGCCACTGGTTCACCCGTGCCGAACGCTCCCGCGCCAATACGTTCCTGATCCTTGGCAACCCGGTGACCATGCTCTGGATGTCAGTGGTCTCGGGTTACCTGGTGCAACATTTCAGCTGGCGCTGGATGTTTATCGTCGAAGGTCTGCCGGCAGTGATCTGGGCTTTTATCTGGTGGCGCCTGGCCGATGAACGCCCGGCCGATGCCAAGTGGTTGAGCGCACAACACAAGCAAGACCTGGAAAGCGCCTTGGCCGCCGAACAGGTGGGCATCAAGGCGGTGAAAAACTACGCCGAGGCCTTCCGTTCGCCCAAGGTGATCATCCTGGCCTTGCAATTCTTCTGTTGGAGCATTGGTGTCTATGGCTTTGTGCTGTGGCTGCCGTCGATCCTCAAGGCCGGTTTGCAAATGGACATGGTCGAGGCCGGCTGGCTGTCGGCGCTGCCTTACCTGGCGGCAGTGATCGGCATGCTGGCGGTGTCCTGGGGCTCGGACAAGCTGCAAAAACGCAAACGTTTCGTCTGGCCGCCGCTACTGATTGCCTCGGTGGCCTTCTACGGCTCCTATGCCTTGGGCGCCGAGCATTTCTGGTGGTCATACTCGTTGTTGGTGATCGCCGGCGCCTGCATGTATGCGCCCTATGGACCTTTTTTCGCGATTGTCCCGGAAATTCTCCCGGCCAATGTCGCCGGCGGCGCCATGGCGCTGATCAACAGCATGGGTGCGCTGGGTTCCTTCGGCGGCTCGTACCTGGTGGGTTACCTCAACAGCACCACGGGCTCCCCCGGTGCGTCATACCTGCTCATGAGCGGCGCATTACTGGTGTCGGTGGTGTTGACGATTTTCCTCAAGCCCGGCGCCAGTGACCGGGCACAGCCGCAGTCGGCCTCTTTGCGCCCCCTTGAATTGAAGGTAAGAACCTGATGAAAAAGCATGTCGTGCTGTACAAGAAACTCTCTGCGCCGCTGATGGCCCGCTTGCAGGCAGCCGCTGACGTCACGCTGATTGAAAGCCTCGACGCCGGCGGCCTGGCGCAGTTGCGCGATGCGCTGCCCACGGCGCAGGGACTGTTGGGCGCCAGCCTGCGCCTGGATGCCAAGTTGCTGGACCTGGCACCGCAGCTGGAAGCCGTGGCCAGTGTCTCGGTGGGTGTCGATAACTACGATATCGACTACCTGACCCAGCGCGGGATCCTGCTCAGCAATACCCCGGATGTACTGACCGAAACCACCGCCGACACCGGTTTCGCGCTGATCCTGGCCACCGCTCGCCGAGTGGTAGAGCTGGCGAACATGGTGCGTGCCGGCAACTGGAACCAGAACATCGGCCCGCTGCACTTTGGCAGCGATGTGCATGGCAAGACCCTGGGCATCATCGGCATGGGCCGTATCGGTGAAGCCCTGGCCCAACGCGGACACTTTGGGTTTGGCATGCCGGTGATCTACCACAGCCACTCGCCAAAGCCTGCGGTGGAACAGCGTTTCAGCGCCGAATACCGCAGCTTGCCGGACTTGCTCAAACAAGCTGATTTCGTGTGCCTGACCTTGCCATTGACCATCGAAACTCAAGGCCTGATCGGCGCCAAAGAATTCGCACAAATGGGCCCGGAAACCATCTTCATCAATATTTCCCGGGGCAAGGTGGTGGACGAAGCGGCACTGATCGACGCCTTGCAACAACGCACCATTCGCGCGGCTGGCTTGGATGTGTTCGAGCGCGAGCCGTTGAACCACGATTCGCCGTTGCTGAGCTTGACCAACGTGGTCGCCACCCCGCATATCGGTTCCGCCACCCATGAAACCCGCGAAGCGATGGCACGGTGTGCGGTGGACAACCTGCTGGAGGCGCTGGCGGGGGAACGGCCGAAAGACTTGGTCAATCATGCAGCCTGGGCGCGCTGAGACCTCTGACGCTCGACGCGCTATACCTTTATGCAAAGTCTGTCTAGCTGTGAAAACTACGAGTATCACACTGAGGGAAACCACGCTTGAATAAGCTCCAGCATCAAGGCGAATGACCTGGGAAGAGCCTTGATACTTACCGCGCACTCGCAAATCCAGGCTATGGCGGTGTGTACTCATCAAGGAGTGAATTGATATGTCTACATCATCGTCTACAAGCGGGGGCACTGCGGACCTGGCAAGCCCCCGTTTGCCTCAGGAAGTGAGCAACGGCGTTACAGACACGTTTCTACAGGAGAACAACGACCGGCTGCCCGTCATCATTGCACGCTACCAAGATCAGGCCGTTGGCCAACTGATAAGCCTGAGTGTAGGCGGCCCGAATGCAAAACCGATCGTCTTCTACACTGTCCCTGACGCTGCGTCGGATACAACAGTATATGTGCCCGGAGCAGAACTTCGCGCACTCGCCAATGGCATCCATTTACTCTTTTACACCGTTACCACTTATCAAGAGATGAAATCCAAAGGCGCGTTCCTGCGATTGAAGCTGGGCAATGGCGCATAGCGGGTATCAGCACCCAGGCAGATTCGGGTGGCGAGCGCTTCAAATCACAAACCGCGCCACCATCCCATTCAAGTCCACCGCCAGTCTGGATAGCTCATGACTGGCCACGCTGGTCTGATTCGCCCCGGTAGCGGACTGCGTCGCCAGGTCACGAATGTTCACCAGGTTGCGGTCCACCTCGCGGGAGACCTGCGCCTGTTCCTCTGACGCGCTGGCAATCACCAGGTTGCGCTCGTTGATCAGGCTGATGGACTCGGTGATCTGCTCCAGCGCCACCCCGGCGGCACGGGCCATTTCCAGGGTGCTTTGGGTACGCTGGTTGCTTTGCTGCATCGAGTGCACCGCTTCACCCGTCCCGTTCTGGATACCGGCGACCATTTTTTCGATTTCCTGGGTCGACTGCTGGGTGCGATGGGCCAAGGCCCGCACCTCATCAGCTACCACGGCAAAACCACGCCCGGCTTCACCCGCTCGGGCCGCTTCAATGGCTGCGTTGAGCGCTAGCAGGTTGGTCTGTTCGGCAATCGCGCGAATCACGTCCAACACCTTGCCAATATCACGCCCTTGGGTCGCCAAGCCTTCGATCAACACCGAGGTACTTTGCACATCCCGGGTCATGGTCTGGATGGCGTCAACCGTTTCCACGACCCGATCGCGCCCTTCCCGCGCGGCCTGGTTCGACTGCGCCGAGGCCTCTGAAGTCGACACCGCATTGCGCGCCACTTCCTCCACCGCCGCGGTCATTTCATTGACGGCGGTGGCCGCTTGTTCGATTTCGTTGTTCTGTTGTTGCAAGCCCCGTGAGGATTCTTCGGTGACGGCGCTGAGTTCTTCGGCAGCAGAAGCCAGTTGCGTGGCGGAGCCGGCAATGCGCTCAATAGTCTGGCGCAGGTTGGCCTGCATGGCCGCCAATGCGCCCAGCAAACGGGCGGGTTCATCCTTGCCCTCGTCTGCGATGACCTGGGTCAGGTTGCCCATGGCGATGGTTTCAGCGACCTCCACCGCTTTGCGCAACGGCGTGACGATGCTGCGGGTCAAGAGCCAGGCCAGCAACACCGTCATGACTGCTGCTATTACCGCAACCGCAATGATTCCGGAAATAGCCCCCTGATAGCTGTCGCTCGCTTCGATGGCGGCTTGTTTGGCATCGGCACCATTGATGGCGATCAACTTGTTCAACTGCTCGCCCATCAAATCGGTGCCGTCCTTGATCCGTGAGTTGATCAGCTTGAGCATTTCATCGACTTTGTTCTGGCGCGACAGCTCGATCATCTCCGCCTGGGCAGCCAGGTAGCTATCAAGGGTGCCGGCGAAACTCTTGTACAGCGCCGCCTCCTCACCTCCGGCAGGCAATGCCGCGTAGCTGGCCTGGGCCTTGCGCACCTTGTCCACCAACACATCGATACGTGTCTTGGCCTCTTGCAGGGCCGCCGGCTCACGGTTGACCAAAACCCGAAACGAAAGGATCCGCAAGCGCAGCACGTTTTCGGTCATGACCCCCAGGAAGCCGACACTGGGCAACTGGTTGGTTTCCATCTCGGTCGTGGCCTGATGGATGACGGCCATACGGTTGGCCGCAAATACCCCCAGGAAAATCACCAGCAACGCAATGAACGCAAAACCGAGAAAAGCCCGAGGTGCGATATTCAAGTGACGGAGGGACATAGGAAAACTCTCTGAGGGTAGTGGTTGCGCGCATCCTTGCCGCGACACGACCAGTACACGTCAATGCCCGTGACCGGTCGCTCGGCCCCACTGTTATCGTTGGTTTGTGGGCCTATAAAAGGTATCGGCAGGGCGCGGGACTTTATGCAGGGGCCCTGGAAATATTTTTTCACACTTATGGCAACTGCCACTTTCTGGCATCCTGCGCCTCCTTTTTCCTACCCGAGCCCGTATTTTGTCTGACGCTCAAGCCCCTCGCCCCCGCTATAAATCCGACCTGATCTACGGCCTGGAAGACCGTCCACACTTCACGGCGGCGATTTTTGCCGCACTGCAGCATGTACTGGCCAGTTTTGTCGGCATCATCACCCCGACCTTGATTGTCGGCGGCGTACTCGGCCTGGAAAGCGAAGTGCCGTACCTGGTGAGCATGGCGCTGTTCGTTTCCGGGCTGGGCACTTTTGTTCAGGCGCGCCGCTTTGGTCCGGTAGGTTCGGGGTTGTTGTGCCTGCAAGGCACCAGTTTTTCGTTTATCAGCGTGATCCTCAGTGCCGGTTTTATGGTCAAGGCCCGGGGCGGCGGCACCGATGAAATTCTCTCGACCCTCTTCGGCATCTGCTTCTTCGCAGCGTTTATCGAAGTGGTGCTCAGCCAGTTCATTGGCAAGTTGCGCATGCTGATCACCCCCGTGGTCACCGGCACCATCATTACCCTGATGGGCCTGTCGCTGATCAAGGTGGCCGTCACCGACATGGCTGGCGGCTATGGTGCCGGTGACCTGGGCGCGGCCAGTAATATGGGACTGGCGGCACTCGTACTGCTGACCATCGTGGTGCTCAACCGCTTCAATAACCCGTTCCTGCGCCTGGGCTCGATCGTGATTGGCCTGACCCTGGGCTTCGTGGTGGCCTGGTGGCTGGGCCGTGTGGATCTTGCGGCGCTGCCTCAGGTGCCGTTGATCAGCGTGCCGGTGCCATTCAAGTACGGGTTTTCCTTTGACTGGGTGGCGTTTATCCCGGTGGCCGTGATCTTCCTGATTTCCCCGCTGGAAGCCGCCGGTGACCTGACCGCCAACTCGATGATTTCCCAGCAGCCGGTCAAGGGCCCGCTGTACATCAAGCGCATCAAGTCCGGGCTGCTGGCCGACGGCCTCAACTCGGTGATGGCCGCCACCTTCAACAGCTTGCCGATGGTGACATTTGCCCAGAACAACGGGGTGATCCAGCTGACCGGCGTGGCCAGCCGTTATGTGGCGTACTTCATTGCCGGGCTGCTGGTGCTACTTGGGTTGTTCCCGGTGATCGGCGCGGTGCTGCAGTTGATGCCCAAGCCTGTGCTGGGTGGCGCCACGCTGATCATGTTCGGCACGGTGGCGGTGGCCGGGATCAAGATCCTCGCCGAAGCCGGCCTGCATCGTCGCAACGTGCTGATCGTGGCGATTTCCTTAGGCATGGGCCTGGGTGTGGCGGCCGTGCCGGAAGTCCTGCGTGACCTGCCCAAGGCACTGCACAACATCTTCGAGTCACCGATCACCGTCGGTGCGTTCTGCGCTATCGTGCTGAACATTTTCCTGCCGGAAGAGTTCATAGAACTGGAAGAAGATGAATTTGATCCGGAAGCCGCCACCCTCAAGGTGATGCAAGACCCGGACGTCACGAAATAGGAACCCTTATGCGCAGACTCGCTGGCCTGACCCTTTCACTGCTGTTGCTCACCCTGAGCGCCTGCGCCTTGTTTCCCAACCGCGACCCGGTGAACATCAACGTGGTGGGCATCGAGCCGCTGCAGAGCCAGGACCTGGAAGTACGCTTCGCCGTGAAACTGCGGGTGCAGAACCCTAATGAAACAGCGATCGACTACAACGGTATCGCGCTGGACCTGGAGGTCAATGGCCGGCCACTGGCGTCGGGCGTCAGCGATCAGCGGGGAACCATCCCACGGTTTTCCGAAGCCGTTGTGATGGTGCCGGTGAGTGTTTCTGCGTTCTCTGTGTTGCGCCAGACCCTGGGCCTGAGCCAGACCCAGGGTTTGAACAACTTGCCCTACGTCTTGCGCGGCAAACTGGCGGGCGGATTGTTCGGGACCATGCGTTTTGTGGACCGCGGCACCCTCGACCTGCCAAACACCGCCGCCACCTGGTAGTCATCCCCTTGTCAGCATGGAGAACACTGCACCATGGACGCGCGACCGACGCTGTACACCGAACGCCTGATTCTGCGGCCACTGAACCTCGACGATGCCGAGGGTATCCAGCAGCAATTTCCTCACTGGGAAGTCGTACGCTACCTCAATGCCCTTGTGCCTTGGCCCTACCCGGCCGATGGCGCCCGCACCTACCTGGAAAAAGTCGCCTTGCCGGCCATCGCCCGAGGTGAGGAATGGCACTGGTCGATCCGCCTGAAAAGTGCGCCGGAGCAGTTGATCGGCAACGTCAGCCTGATGGACGAAGTCGACAATAACCGTGGGTTCTGGCTGGGGCCGCAGTGGCAAGGCCAGGGGTTGATGACCGAGGCCAGCGCGGCAGTGACCGAGTATTGGTTCGAGGTCCTTGAACGGCCGGTGATGCGGGTGCCCAAGGCAGCACCGAACAAGGCGTCCCGCCGGATTTCCGAGCGTACGGGGATGCGTTTGATCAGGCGTGACGAAGGCCGGTTTGTCGAAGGCAACTTCCCACGTGACATCTGGGAAATCACCCGCGAGGAATGGCGGCTCAGTCGCTGATAAAGCGTACGCCCGGCTTGGCCCGTTCATCCACGGTCAGCTCAAACACATCCGGTCGGGCGTAGTGGCCGACCACGTCGTAGTCATACCGTGCCCGCACCAGGTCATCGGTATCGATCTGCGCCGTGAGCAGCCCCGCCCCACCCAGCAAAGGCCCGGCAAGCATGTCGCCCATCGGCCCTACAATCACACTGCCACCGGCAATCAGCGGGCGCTCGGCCGGCCAGTTGTCAACCTTGACGCCCAACGCCTCGGGTGACGCCTGAACCTGGCAGGCACTGACCACGAAGCAGCGCCCTTCATGGGCGATATGCCGCATGCTGACCTGCCACATTTCGCGCTCATCCACCGTTGGCGCACACCAGATCTCCACGCCCTTGGCGTACATCGCCGTGCGCAACAGCGGCATCATGTTTTCCCAGCAAACCGCCCCACCAATACGCCCCACTGCCGTGTCGAGCACCGGTAAAGTGGAGCCATCGCCCTTGCCCCAGATCAGCCGTTCAGTGCCGGTGGGCATCAGTTTGCGATGCTTCGCCACCAGGCCGCCCTGGGGTTCGAAATACAGCACGGTGCAGTACAAGGTACTGCCACTGCGTTCAATCACACCCAGTACCAGGCTGGCACCGGTGCGCGCCGACAGGCCGGCCAAGGCATCCGTTTCGCTGCCCGGCACGTCGATAGCATTGGCAAAGTAGCGGGCAAACGCCTCGCGGCCTTCCGGCAAGCGGTAACCCAACTGCGTGCCAAAGGCTTCACCCTTGGGATAGCCACCGAGCAAGGCCTCGGGCATCACCACCAATTGCGCACCGCTGCGCGTGATGGCGTCTTCATAGGAAAGGATCTGTTCCAGGGTTTCACCCTTGCCGCCGGGCAAGGAACCGATTTGCAGGGCTGCCACGGTAGAGAGGGGCATCGCGATCACTCCGAATCAATGGGGGTTGCCCATTCTCCGGCCAGCGTCGATCATGAATAAAGCCCACTTCACTGCTAAATGATATGAGCCAAATGAATATCGCCCAGGTCGATCTCAACCTGCTCAAAGCCTTCGAAGCCCTGCATGATGAATCCAGCGCCAGCCGTGCGGCACTGCGTCTGGGCGTCACGCAATCAGCCGTCAGCGCAGCCTTGCGGCGTTTGCGCGAACTGTATGGCGACCCGTTGTTTGTGCGCACGGGTCGAGGCCTGGCACCCACCTTGCGGGCCAACCAATTGAAGCCGGTGATCAGCGAGGCGCTGGATCGTTGCCGGCAAAGCCTGGCGATGGTCGATCCTCACGGCAGTGAGTATCAGGGGCGCTCGGTAGCCCTGGGTTTATCCGACGATTTTGAGGTTGCCTATGGCCGGCGCCTGATCGAAGAAATCGCCCGGCGTGCGCCGAAGCTGCGGGTGATCTTCCGCCAGACCCACAGCCAGATCGTCGCCAACGCCCTGCTTGACCGCACCCTGGACCTGGCGATCACTGCGGGAGGCTTTGCCGAGCGGCGACTGAGCCGCCAGGTACTGGGGGAAGGTGATTATCAGTGCCTGGTGGACCCTGGCAGTTTGGAACCGGGCCAGCAGGTCATCGGCCTTGACGAGTTCGTCGAGCGTGAGCATGTGCTGGTGTCGTCTGGCGGGTTTATCGGGATCACCGATGAAGGGTTGGCCGCGTTGGGTTTGAGTCGCCAGGTCTGCGCCTCAACCACCCACTTTGCGGCCCTGCCGTTCCTGCTCAAGGGCAGCCACGCGGTGGCGACGATTCCCGGACATGCGGCCCAAGCCATCGCCCGCATGACCGGTTTGAGGGTACTGCCATGCCCGCTGGCGTTACCCCGTTATCCGGTGGAGTTGGGCTGGCGCACCCAAGCCCAGTTGGACCCGCTGCTGCTCAAAGTACGGGAGGCTGTGGTTGCCTGCTTTACTTGGCCGCCATCAATCGATTGACTTCACTGCGCACCATGTTGGCAAATTCCGGCGGCGACATACTGTCCAGCTCCGAACGCACCCACTCGGCCCACTTGCCCTTGCGCTTGGCGCGCTCGCCAAACAAGCGTGCGCCTTCGCCCTTGGCCTTGCCCAGGTTGCTTTGCCACAGGTCATACAGACGGGACTTTTCATCTTCAAGCGCGGCGCGCTCGGCTAGGGGCTTGTTGGCCAGATTGAAGCTCATGTGGAGTTACCTGCTGCGCAAATAGGTGACATCTTACACTGTAGGTGGAAATGTCTGAGTTAGGATTTATCATCCGATAGGCTGTGGCACGAAAAAAACTGCAACTTTTGCCGCGCTCCTCGACTCCATTGTTCATCGCCAAATACACATCGAAGGAGTTATCCAATGGCCCGTAAAACCGCCACTCAAGCTGCGCAAGCTGTCGAAGATCAAATCAAGGATCAAGCGTTCAGTGAACTCCAGGCGCTGATCGAGGAATCGGACAAACTGCTCAAAAGCAGCGCCAGTCTCGTAGGTGAGGAAGGCGAAACCCTACGCGAGCAGGTAGCGATCAAACTCAAGCAAGCCCTGGACTCTGTGTCCAGTGTGCGCGAGCGCAGCAAGCCGGTGGTGGATGCCACCGAGACTTACATCGGTGGCCACCCCTGGCAGACCGTGGCCATCTCTGCAGGTTTCGGCCTGGTGGTTGGCCTGTTGCTGGGTCGTCGTCACTGAAACGCTGGAGAGGGGCTTGCCCCTCTCCCTCATCAACTTTGCGCCAATACTCGCAACTGACTCAACGCCTCACTGTCGATAGCAATTCCCTCCACGGCAGCCTTCGCCCGTGAACGATGGCGACGGTCCCCAGGTAAACGCTTAAGCCCTGCCGCGTGCATCTGCCGCACCAGTTCCTGGCTGCGCTCGGCAAAGTTCTGCCCGGCGCTTTTGCTCGGGTCGATCACGATCAGCAACTGGCCTGTCCAGGGCGTCTTGGCACCGGGATGGTTGGACCAGTCGAACTCGAAAGAAAAGTTGCCTCCGGTCAACGCCGCCGCCAGCAGCTCGACCATCATCGACAATGCCGAGCCCTTGTGCCCGCCAAACGGCAACAACGCACCGCCTTCGAGGATCGCCTTGGGGTCCTGGGTGGATTGCCCCAGGCTGTCGACACCGGTTCCCGGCGGTACACGTTCACCCTTGCGCGCAGCAATCTGCACGTCGCCATGGGCAATGGCACTGGTGGCCAGGTCAAAGACAATCGGCGGCCCATCGGCCCGCGGCGCCGCAAAGGCGATAGGGTTGGTTCCGAACAGAGGTCGGTCGGCGCCATGGGGCACCACGCAGGTCATGCTGTTGACCACGCTGAGGGCTACCAGCCCTTCCTCGGCGAACGGTTCGACATCGGGCCACAGTGCAGCAAAGTGATGGGAGTTACGGATCGCCAACACGGCGATCCCGGCGCTGCGGGCTTTTTCAACCAACAGCGGGCGCGCCGCAGCCAATGCCGGCTGGGCAAAACCATTGCCGGCGTCGACCCGGACAAAACCCGAGGCGACATCCTCGACCACCGGCACCGCCGTGCCGTTGACCCAACCACTGTTCAGCGTCGACACGTAGCCCGGAATGCGAAACACCCCGTGGCTATGGGCGCCGTCGCGTTCGGCGCGGGCGCAGTTGTCGGCCAGCACGCCAGCCACCTCTGCTGAAGTGCCGTGGCGGATGAAGATGTGCTTGAGCAAGGCGACCAATTCAGTAAAGGCAAGCGTCTGCGATGCATTCACCGCAGTAACGGGCGTGGCTGACATCTGAAGCTCCGGAGTCATTATTGGAAGGGGCTACAGCTTGCTGGGTTCAGCACCCTGATTAAACAACGCGCAGCGAGTGCCCTGTCAACCACTGGCGTGGGGCGCCACCATTTATTTAACACCGTTGGGGCGGGTGTCCACCCTAGGCTCGGTGCTTCTGGAATCCGCCACCGAGGTACCTTCTGATGGACGACCTGCCACTCCCCTACTTTTTCCCCGAAGCCATGAGAGTCGCCAAGCGCCTCAGTGAGCGCGAGCGCCAACGTGGCATAACCGAGCGCGACCGGGACTTCTTGCGCAACCTTTTCTTTGCCGACGCCAGCGGGCGCAAAGCCCAGTCCCCCGTGATGATCGCCGAGCGTTTGCTGTTGAGTGCCGACACTGAAAACCCCATGGAACTGGCGGGCGCCTTCATGATGAGTTCGGAGGGCAGTTACACTCCCGCCTTCTTTTACGGCCCCGACACCGGACTTGAGAAGTTCGATTCATCCGACCAGCTACTGAGCGAAATAGCTGGCCGACTGCGCGACCCAGAGAAAAGAACGGCCTTGCTGAATTACCTGTCGATTGATCAACGCGCCAACTTTGACTTTGATCAGCATGCAAGCCTGCGTCGGGAACTGATCGAGGGGAATGTCTTCGACGAACAACAGGCAGCCATTGAACGCTACCAGGGACTTAACGTGCAGGCCATGCGCGATGAGTTGTGCAAGTTGCCGTCGATGAAAACCTTGCTGGATCAACTGCTGGCCGCCACCTTTCGCACCTCTTTCCCCGGCCTGGATCAACGCAAGACCCGTGCGTTTTTTTATGCGCCGGGCCCGTCCTCCTCAGACAGCGAGCACTTGGCTGACTCCCGGCCCTTGGGCGATGCCCTGTTGCAGTTTTATCGCCAACAGTCCTGGCCTGTGGGGCTGCGCCGCGACTTCTTGAATCCAGCCCTGGCGATGGCGGCCCAAGGCTCCAGCAACAGGACACGGCATCAGGCGCTTTGGGAAACCGGCGTCAAAGACGCCGCCCGCCAGTTGCTGACGTTCATCCGCAACGCGCTGGAGGCTTACTGGAATACAGACATGCGTCCAGAACAGTCGAGACGGGTGTTCTTTGCTCAGACAATGAGTGACAAATGCCGAGTGGATTTGCTGTTCAAACGCCAGCAGGACACGCTCTCGGCGCAGCAATGGCGACCACTGAACGCGCTTTATTTACCTGTCCAGCCGCAACACAGCCTACGCATCGAAAAAGCCCGCCTGTGGGAGTACTACCCCCATTACGTGGAACTGGCCAGCACGTTGATCCTCGGCAACAACCACGACACCTATCTCTATACCCAGTCCAAGGGTCTGCAGGTGCTCAAGGATTACGACGACCTGCAGGCAACCCTAAAATCCATGGCCCAGGCTGCCGACCATGAAGATGATTTTTATAACTTCCTAGCGCTGGACGAGCGTGCGCGCTTTATCGGTTTCAAGTATCCACAATTCACCCCCGCTGATATCAACAGTCCAATCTTCAAGACATTGCTCGAGAGCATCATTGATAAGCAGCAGCAAAACCTGGTGTACGCCCTGGATATTTATCGGCGCAGCCAGGGAACGCTCAATGTGTATGCCTTGTTTGATCATGGCTTGGATATCCGCGCGATGATTGATCAACGCCTGTTGGCTCTGGACGTCAAAGGCCGCTGGAGCACGCTTGTGGAGTCTCCCAAGGTCCCGGTAGAAAAGGCTCGCCTGTTGATCAAACAACTGCAGAGTATCGATCTGGCACTGCAGCATGACCTGACCCCGACTACCCGCCTCGACACGCTCATCACCGATCAGTTAAAAACCAGGTTAAGCGCCCGCAACATCGGCCATCTCAACCCTGAGACCCTCTATATCAACCGCTATACCAGTAAAGCCAACAACGAAGAACGACGCATCCCAATCAGTACCCAAAGGCTGTCGGAGCATTGCATGGCACGCATGCTTGGTGAAGCTCAGGCAGTACCCGAATCCGTTGAGTACGGCGTATACGGGCCGCGCGCGCGCGGACTGGCGACCAGAAATGCTCAGATCTCCATCACGCAACTGAATAACCTGGTGGGCCAGTCACTGATCAGCCTCACACCCGAGGCGATCGGGCAAACCCTGAGAGCCCACCTGGAGACACTAAACCCCAAGTTGGCTCATGTCATGTCGTCGGGAATTCTTGAGGAGGGCCGCTTGAGGGTCCTCGACAAAACCCTGGAGGCATCTGATATGGCGATCCTGAATACCGTTCTGGATCCCGATAAGACTGATCGCGACAACCGTGAGTCGCTGAACGGCTTTACCCCTGATGCCTTCACGCTGTCCCTGATTACCGCCGGCGAATCAACACTGATGCGATTGGCCAACTGTTTCCTGCTGACCGAGCGCGGCGGCCTCGACCTCGACCACTCCGGACGCGCCCTGCTTTGGACGCCGGCCCACGGCCTGGAGCCCTTTGCGTCCATCAGCCTGGTACGCGACGAATTGGGCAAGCGCCTGAGGCACCCCGCACAACGACTGAGCCTGCTGGAAAATCTCAACATCCGCGAACACAAACATCACCAAGACTACCGCCTGGGGCCGTTTCAACTGATCCATGGGCCTGTCCTGCAAAAGTGCCAGCAGTCCTGGGCAGAACAGTATGCCGGCCAGCAACGCCACATCCTTGCCAGAAAAACCAACGCGCGGTCTCTGTGGGATGCACGGACAAGTGGTCCGGCAAACAACGTGCAACGGGCCATCAACCTCGCGCGCCTGAACGAAGTCAGGCTCTCCCTGCCCGACGGGCTCGGCGCAGCACCACCCCGGGAACAGCGCCGCCAAGCCGAGTTCCTCGAGCAATACCGCCTCACGACCGAAAGCGGCAGGGACTATCTCCACGGGTTTTATCCGTTGCGAGATCGCGTACGAGATCGTCTCAATGAACAATTGGTCGATTATTCACTGTTGGCCACTGACGTGGAGATTGCCCTCAAGCTCGCCCTGGAAGATCAGCATCTGAGCTTGCTGGATTTCGCCATGAGCCCTGCAAGCCTGCAAGAAACCTCGTTCAATGTTGCGTCAAACGCCCCGGCGCTAACTGAGGCGGTAATACGACAAATGCTGTCCCAGCTGAAGATAGGTGACGACTATCACACGTACGTGAATGAGCGACTCACCCCAGGCAAGCCAGGGGTGGAACAGCGGCTGCACGACTTCAGCAGACAACTGCCCTGGCAGTTGCTGCAACACGCTCACGCTCTCAAGCTCCAGGAGCGGCTCTCGACTCAAGGATTCGACCTGATTCAACAAGCCTTTGACATGCCGGATGCGATCGCGCGCGCCAGTGTCGCAGGAGCCACCGCGCGAGTTCGCCCACTTGAGCTGGTTGCCACGCCAGGGGCATCTGTCGTCAACGCCCTGGGCGTGTATCTCATCAGTTCCGGTCGTGAGGGGCCGCAGGTACTGTATGCCCCCTATCACCAGGAGCTGAGCTTTACCGAATTTGCAAGTGAGGCTGACTTACTGGCGCGACTGAATAGGCCAGGTGCATTGCAAGAGTGGGTCCTCAAGCGTCTGCCCGCACCGCAAGACGCCATCTATCGCAATCTTCTGCACGCCACCCTGGGCGCAACGTCAGAAATCACCCTCGGCTTCAATCCGATCCAGGGCAACGTGTTCGAGCAACTGTTCAACGACAACAGGCTGCTGTTGCTGCAACTACTCGGTCGCCAATCGCTACCCGACGCAGAAACCGAATGGGAAACGGTCAAGCAGGTGTTCAGCGATAACATCGTGCGTCTCATGGACTTCTTACCAGGCAAGCTGGCGTTACCCTGGATCATCTGGCGCAGTATTCAGCTGTTTATGGAGTCAGCCCAGGCGCTGCAGGATCACCACTGGCGCGAGGCATTACGGGCGTTCATCGAGGGCGTGGCAGAGATGGCGCTGATTGGCGAGGCGCTACAGGAAACAGAGAAATTCATTTCGTCCTTGACAGCTGAACAGCCTGTCGCTGATTGGCAGCAATCGGTTTCCTGGTCCGCACTGGATATCACGGCACCGGAACGCACCTTGCTGCAACCCAGTGAGGTGAACGATGTGGCGCTGGTGGACATGACGCTCGGTGCAACCCGTGGTGTGTACCAACACAAAGGACACAGCTACATTCCCTTGGCCGGGAAAGTGTATCCGGTCCAATCCGTGGGGGACTTCTGGCGTATTACCTCTGAGAATCAAACAGGCCCGTTCGTTTGCCGTAATGCTGCAGGGCAGTGGGTGATCGACACCCGTAAACACATTGCACGTTACGGCCAGGCTTTTGGGCGCCTGCAAGACCGATCGGCGGCCAGGCACTCGGCGCGCCAGGCGCTGAATATTGAAGCCGTGGGCATGAGTGCAATCCGTCGCTTCTACCCTGACAGGGCCAGAATGATCGTAGAGGCGCTGGACCTGGCCACGTTTTATCTACAAAACTGCAAACTGAACCTGGCTTTGCTGGAGCCAGGGGTGGCCCCCGTCACACGCATCCACCGTTTCGTTCAGCAATTCTTCGGCATTGAAATCAACCCTGATCGGGGGCCCCGAGAGTTAGACCCAGCCCTGGTGCAGAAACTGCACCGTCTCGTCGACGGCATGCTGGGAGCAATATTGGACCCGACGCTCTACTCCCTTGACTCGATGCGCTTCGTAACCGGCGCCCAGCGGGCTGAAGAGCGCAGTTGGGCGTTCACCATCGACAACGATCCTGAACGTCGAATTTATTTGAGCGAGAACTTCTTCACCCCTCCATTAGGTGAATATGAAAACCGTCTGATCACTTATTTTGATCGAGATGCCCATGCTCGGGCGGCCGTATTGATTCATGAGCTAAGCCATCTGACCCATACGACCACCGACGCAGCCTATGTGAACGCGATCATGCCGTTTTCCGATTTGATCGAGACCGTGACCCAAGAGGGGCGCGACTTGCGCAAGTTTCAACAAGACCGCCAGACCCAAGGCTATTCGCTACAAACACCTATCGACCAGCTCTTCAAATTCCCGGATATCACCGGCACCCTATGGAGCGATTTTGGCACGACTCCCGAAACCCGATATATCAAGGCGCAAATTCTCAGAACCACCGGCGGCGTCGACTTGAGAAACGCCCGGAGCATTTTCATGACCAACCTGGCCAAGCGTGTCGACACCATCCTGGATAATGCTGATTCGGTGGCTTACCTCATCACCCATCTGGGGCGCCAACTTGACCCCAGGCCCGCCAGTCGCCCGCCCACGCCCTGAAGGCGCAGACAGAAGATAAACGCCGCTCCTGTGTTTTAGCGTGCAGTGTTTAAGAAATAGTCCCAATTGATGGGCAATTGCCATGACTGCTGTTCTCGTCACGGGGTCGCGAAGGTTAGAATGTAGGAAATCAGGATGGATCAATGACCGAACAGTCCCTTTCAGAAGTCGAATATGACGCTATCACCGATGCCGCCGCGCACTGGTGTATGCGTATGCATGCCTTTGATTGCACGACTGCCGAACGTCAAGCCTTTGCACAATGGCACGACGCCCATCCGCTGCATGCCTTCGAATATGCGGCGATGCTGGAAATCTGGGATGTCGCCGATCACTTGCCCCGCGTTGAAACCACGCCGACTCCGGTCGTTGTGGTCCCGTTCAAGTCGCGTAGCCGGTTACGCACCTATGCGGTAGCCGCAGCTGTCTGCCTGGTTGCCTTACCTCTGGCCGCCTTTACCGGTTGGGAAGCCGGTTGGTTGCCCAGTTCCTATCAGCACATTGAAGCCGAGGGTGGCCTGCGCCAGGTCACGTTGAACGATGGCAGCCAGGTGGAATTGAACCTGGGCACCGAACTGGTCTACAGCCATTACAAAGACGAACGCCGCGTGACCCTGCGCAAGGGCGAAGCCTTTTTCAAGGTCAGCCATGACGCAGGACATCCCTTCGTGGTCCGAGCCGGCGAAGGACGTATCCGCGTAACGGGCACCCAGTTCAACGTCTGGAAATACGAAGATCAAGTACGGGTCATGTTGCTGGAAGGTTCTGTGCAAATCGCCAGTGACGAGACCCATAGTGGTGCGCGGCTGTCACCCGGCATGCAAGCCAGTTACAACCGCGGCGATACCAACCCCCAGGTCAAGCCGATCGGCCCTGACGACACTGCCCTGGCCTGGCGCGATGGCAAACTGATCCTCGACAACCTGGCCCTGGCCGATGCCCTGCCGCTGATCAACCGCTACCTGAATAAACCGGTAATGCTGGCCGACGCCGGCACGGGTGCCATTCGTATCGGTGGGATCTACAACCTCAACGAAGTCAGCAACCTCGTCCCCTCCTTGCCCAAGGTCCTGCCGGTCTACTTGACCCTGAACCAGGACGGCAATCCTGTGCTCAATTCGATACCGCAAAATACGCCCAAGGGTTGATTGCCAACAATAGCCGCCGAAGCCCCATGCGCTTCAACGTGTCCATTCTGGAAACGCTCACCCTCTCTGAGCCAGCAGAGTTGCCATGGCAAGACCTTGACGCCGCCTTGTATCGTTTGGCTATAAAGCTCAGACCTTGAAAGGGCTGGCTATAAAGCTGTCAAAAAAAACCAATTTTCTGGTGAGGCGGGAAGTGGGTCCAATCTTTCACCAAACTTTCAAAACCACGCCTTACATGACCCTAATCACGGAAAGTTGAAAATTGTTGTTCTAACATGTGACCCGCACCCTGCCATCGTGCATCAGTACTAGTACAAGCCGAACGGTAAGCCCAACCGACGGCAGATCATTTGATTGGGCATTTAGAGAGAAGACCCTATGAACGCCCCGCTCCGTATCAACGAAGCACTCTTGATTGCAGACCGCGCCTTCAAACCCTTTCAGTGTGTGGCTTGGGCCGACGGCAACGGCGAACTCAGCCTGACCGTCATCGACCGGACCAATACTCGTATTGGCCGTAAACAGGTGTCATCCAGTACTTACTCAGACCCCGCACAGTTGGAAGACCTGCTTATCCAAGCGCGTTCTGAACTGAGTAAAGAAGGCCACGCGTTGCAATCCTGGGTCATGCCCAAGTAACACCCGATGCTATCGAGTGACGGAACATGTTCCGTCACTCGACTTGGCGCTCTAACGATGAGTACCTCGTTAACCAATACCTTCCCTGCTACTTGCTGATTAACGTCGAAAAATCCCCACGACGACTTGATCTTCTCTCCTCGCTGCGGCACGTTGCGCGCTTCTGCCCAAAGGAGCACCTCATGCCCGAATCAATGGCCAAGGCCTTCACCCATAACTTCCTCGGCCATTCGCCCCGTTGGTACAAGACCTGCGTCCTTGCGTTCCTGGTCCTCAACCCATTGGTGCTCTGGGTATTCGGTCCCGTGGCTGCCGGCTGGTTGTTGGTGGCTGAATTTATTTTCACCCTGGCCATGGCGCTGCAGTGCTATCCGTTGATGCCCGGCGGCCTGTTGATGGTCGAAGCGTTGCTGCTACGGATGACAACACCCGAAGCGCTATACGACGAGTTGCTGCACAACTTCCCGGTGATCCTGCTGCTGATGTTCATGGTCGCCGGGATCTATTTCATGAAGGACTTGCTGCTGTTTCTGTTTTCGCGATTGCTGCTGGGGGTACGGTCCAAGGCGCTGCTGGGGCTGATGTTTTGCTTTCTGTCGGCGTTTCTCTCGGCCTTTCTCGATGCATTGACCGTGACCGCCGTGATTATCAGTGCGGCCGTGGGCTTCTATTCGGTGTATCACCGTGTCGCGTCCGGCAATGACCCGCGCCAGGACAGTGAATTCAGCGATGACCAACACCTGCCAGCCTTGCACCACGCTGACCTGGAACAGTTCCGGGCCTTCCTGCGTAGCCTGCTGATGCACGGCGCGGTGGGTACGGCCCTGGGCGGCGTGTGCACCCTGGTGGGCGAACCGCAGAACCTGTTGATCGGCCATGAGATGGGCTGGAATTTCAGCCAGTTCTTTAGCCGAGTCGCCCCCGTGTCTTTACCAGTGCTGGCTGCCGGCCTGATCACCTGTGTGTTGTTGGAGAAACTGCGCTGGTTCGGTTACGGCACGCTGCTGCCGGACAATGTGCGCCAAGTGCTGGCCAACTACGCCCAAGAAGATAACGCCGAGCGGACCCCGCGCCAACGCGCCGCCTTGATCGTCCAGGGCCTGGCAGCGTTGATTCTGATTGCCGGACTGGCGTTTCACATCGCCGAGGTGGGCCTGATCGGCTTGCTGGTCATCGTATTGATCACCGCCTTCACCGGCATCACCGAAGAGCATCGCATCGGCAACGCGTTCAAGGACGCCCTGCCCTTTACCGCGTTGCTGGTAGTGTTTTTCGCGGTGGTAGCGGTGATTCATGATCAACAGCTGTTCACCCCGTTGATCCAGTGGGTGCTGGCGCTGCCCGCCGATCAGCAACCGGGGATGCTGTTTATTGCCAACGGGTTGTTGTCAGCCATCAGCGATAACGTCTTCGTGGCGACGATCTACATCACCGAGGTCAAACAGGCATTTGTTTCCGGGCACATGAGCCGAGAGCATTTCGAAACCCTGGCGATTGCCATCAACACCGGCACCAACCTGCCGAGCGTCGCGACACCCAATGGCCAGGCGGCATTTCTGTTTTTGCTGACGTCGGCGATTGCACCGTTGATTCGCCTGTCGTATGGGCGAATGGTGTGGATGGCGCTGCCGTATACGGTGGTGATGGGACTACTGGGCTGGTACGCGGTGAGTTACTGGCTGTAAAGAGCATGCCTTTCAAGGTCTTTGAACAGTCAGTCGCATCAGGCCAGGGATGAAGATTTAACTGGCGATGTAAACCCTTGTGGGAGCTGTCGAGCTTTAGCGAGGCTGCGATAGCGGCGGGTCAGGCACCCTCAATGTTGGCTGTGCCGACGTCATCGCAGCCTCGCTAAAGCTCGACAACTCCCACAGTTGATCTTCACTGCCCCGAGCTGGATGTTTCAACCATATTTGGCTGCGTGCTCAAAGGCCTTGAAAGGGCTGGTTGTAAAGGCGAGAAAAACGAGGCTGCAATAGCAGCCTCGTTATCATCGGGCTGAAAGAATAAACCGCTCGATCGCTTCTGCCGCGCCGTCCTCGACATTACTGCCGGTGACCACCGTGGCTTGCTGCTTGACCGCTTCTTCGGCCTGGCCCATGGCTATCGATAACCCGGCCACATGAAACATGGCGGGGTCATTGCCGCCATCACCGATGGCCGCTGTCTGCGCCAACGGGACACCCAGGTGAGCCGCCAGGGTTTTCAGAGCCTCGCCCTTGTTGGCTTTCATCGCCGTCACGTCCAGGAACACCGGCTGTGAACGGGAGACCTGGGCCAGCCCTTCGACCTTGGGCAACAGCTGCGCTTCCAACTCGATCAGCAGTTGAGTGTTGGTACTGGCGGCGACGATCTTGTTAACCCGGTCCAGATACGGCTCGAAACGCTCGACCACAATCGGCCCATAACCCAAACCGTGCTCCTCACGAACCGCCATCGGCCCGCCAGGTTCCCGGCGCAGCCAGTCACCGTCGGCAAACAGCCAGACTTCAACGTCAGGCTGTTCAGAGAACAAGGCCAGGGCAATCAGCGCGGCCTCGGCCGGCAGGTGATGGGAAACCAACACACTGCCGTCGGGATTGACCAGCGTACCGCCATTAAAGCCCGCTATCGGTACATCGACGCCCAACGCCTCAGCCTGCTGCAACATGGCCCTGGGCGGACGCCCGCTGGCCAGGCTGAAAAACACCCCGGCCTCGCGCAGTGCGCGGACCGTATCAATGGTGTATTGACTGAGGCTGTGATCCGGGTGCAGCAACGTGCCGTCCATGTCACTCAGGACAAACCGGATGGGATGACTCGGCGCGTCACTCATCCGAGGCTGTGCCAGGTGCGGCCATCACGGGCCAGCAACTCATCGGCCGCCGCCGGGCCATCCTCACCCGCTTTGTAAGCCTGGATACCGTCATCCAGCTTCCAGGCATCCAGGAATGGCTGCACCGCTCGCCAGCCGTTCTCGATGTTGTCCGCGCGCTGGAACAGGGTCTGGTCTCCGGTCATGCAGTCGTAGATCAGGGTCTCGTAACCCGTCGACGGCTGCATCTCGAAGAAGTCCTTGTAGGCAAAGCCCAGCTCGATGTTGGCCATGTCCAGGGTCGGCCCGGGCTTTTTCGCCAGCAGGTCGAACCACATGCCTTCGTTGGGCTGGATCTGGATCTTCAAGTACGTGGCCTTCAGCTCATCAACCTCAGTGTCGCGGAACTGTGCATAAGGCGCCGGCTTGAAACAGATAACGATCTCGGTATCGCGAATGCTCATGCGCTTGCCGGTGCGCAGGTAGAACGGCACACCCACCCAACGCCAATTGTCGATCATCACCTTGAGGGCGACGAAGGTCTCCGTGCTGCTATCAGGGGCGACGTTCGCCTCTTCGCGGTAACCGGGCAGTGGCTTGTCGCCGACCATGCCAGCGGTGTACTGGCCGCGAACTGAATTCGCCCGAGCGTCTTCCAGGGACCAAGGGCGTATCGCACCAATCACCTTGGCCTTCTCCCCACG
Source organism: Pseudomonas spelaei (assembly GCF_009724245.1). GTDB lineage: Bacteria > Pseudomonadota > Gammaproteobacteria > Pseudomonadales > Pseudomonadaceae > Aquipseudomonas > Aquipseudomonas spelaei. The sequence continues at coordinate 47,665 of NZ_WNNK01000011.1, forward strand.
CACCGCATCGGCACCAAAGGCGGCCGGCGGTTCCATGGCGACCATCGCCAGTAACTGGAACAGGTGATTGGGCACCATGTCCCGCAACGTGCCGGTATGTTCGAAGAAACTGCCACGGGTTTCCACGCCAACGGTTTCGGCGGCGGTGATTTGCACATGGTCGATGTAATGGTTGTTCCAGAACGCCTCGAACAGCACGTTGGAAAAACGGCTGATCAGGATGTTCTGGACCGTTTCCTTGCCCAGGTAATGGTCGATGCGATAGATCTGCTTTTCGCTCATGACCTTGAGCAGGCAGGCGTTCAACGCCTCGGCAGTGGCCAGGTCGGAGCCGAACGGTTTTTCAATCACCACCCTGCGGAAAGCCTCGGGGGTTTCTTCCAGCAGCCCTGCACGCCCCAGGCGCTGCACCACTTCACTGAAGAAGCGTGGTGCAGTGGCCAGGTAGAACACCGCGTTGCCGGTGCCGCTGGCGGCGATTTTCGCCGCCAGGTCGCTGTAGGTGCTGTCGTCGAGGAAGTCGCCCTGGACGTAGCTGATACCCTTGGCCAACTGGGCCCACAACTCGGGGTCCAAGGCGTTTTCGGCATTGCCCTTGACCTTGCTGGCGGCCTCGGTGCGAATGAAGTCTTCGAGTTTTTTGGCGAAGTCGGCGTCGCTGATGGCGTTGTGATCAACGCCCACAATACGCAAACCATCACCCAGCAAGCCATCGCGGTTGAGGTTGTACAGCGCCGGCATCAGCAGGCGCTTGACCAGGTCACCATGGGCGCCAAACAGAAACAGTGTGGTCGGTGGAGCGGGTTCGGCCTTGGGTTTCTTGCCGTTGGCGGTCATTTTTTGGAAGTCTCCACATGGCCGCCAAAGCCGAAACGCATGGCGGACAGCATCTTGTCACCGTAGGTGCTCTGCTGACGGGAACGGAAGCGCGCGAACAGCGAGTTGGACAGTACCGGGACCGGCACCGATTGCTCCATCGCCGCTTCGATGGTCCAGCGCCCTTCGCCACTGTCGGCAACGGAGCCGGAATAACCGTCAAGCTTGGGATCGACAGCCAACGCATCGGCGGTCAGGTCCAGCAACCAGGAGGAAACTACGCTGCCGCGACGCCAGACTTCGGCGATGTCTGCCACGTTGAGGTCAAAACGCTGGTCTACCGGCAGGTTTTCCGAGGACTTGGTCTTGAGGATGTCAAAGCCTTCGGCGAAGGCCTGCATCATCCCGTACTCGATACCATTGTGGATCATCTTGACGAAGTGCCCGGAACCGGCAGGGCCGGCGTGGATATAGCCACGCTCGGCACGGTCGTCGGTGGAAGTCCGGTCCTTGGTGCGCGGGATGTTGCCCAGGCCCGGCGCCAGGCTTTCGAAGATCGGGTCCAGTCGTTTGACCGTCTCGGCATCACCGCCGATCATCATGCAGTAACCGCGTTCCAGGCCCCAGACGCCGCCGGAGGTACCGACGTCGATGTAATGCAGACCCTTTTCCGACAGGGTTTTGGCCCGACGGATGTCATCCTTATAGAAAGTGTTGCCACCATCGATGATCACATCACCGTCTTCAAGCAGTTGGCTCAGGGTTTCAATGGTGTCTTCAGTCGGTGCGCCTGCCGGCAGCATGACCCAGACAGCCCGTGGCTTTTGCAGCCCGGCGACCAGCGCAGGCAAATCGGCAACGCCAGTGGCGCCCTCTTCGCTCAGGCCTTTGACGAACGCCTCATTGCGGTCGTAGACCACGGTGGTATGCCCATTGAGCATCAGGCGCCGCGCAATATTGCCGCCCATGCGGCCTAGTCCGATAATCCCCAGTTGCATGTGCTGATGCTCCTACTACTCATAAATACAAAAAAATGTGTGACATAGTTTATAGCGCAATGAGGCTAATGAGGGTTAGTCCAGAGCGGATTGGCATAGTTTCATGACAAATAGTGGCCATTCTTTCGCCTCTACTGCGGCAAAAGTCACAGCGACCATGAAAAATAAAAAAGTTCCATTGAGTAAAAAAAGAAATCAGAATTGGCGCCGACTGTTGCTCGACGCTTCCCGTAAGTGTCCGAGCACCGCGATGCACTGGCCATTTGCGAGGTAAGCAATGAGCGCAACACAGATGACACGCCCGCCCCAAACCCTCTACGTCACTATTCGTCGCGATGAACTGCGCCAACTGAAAGATGAGCGCGATCAACTGCAACAAGAAGTCCTGCGCCTGCGCGCCTCTGTAGCCGCCGCTGAGGCACGAGGCTGCGAAAGGGTACACAGCGCGCCCTAAACGCCCCTGCAGATCGTAGCCAGCGCAATTGTGTCAGATTTAACTCACAAAGTTTTCACACGCTTTTCTCGATAATCCCGCGCTAAAGGGGCGCCGCCATGCGCGGAAGCCCTCCTGCCATGCACCTATTCGTGTGCGGCAATGGTGAAAAATGAACGGGTGGAGCGCTGGATGGCGATGTTTAAACGCAGCACTACGTCTGCGAAAGGGTTCGATTGGTCCGGTCTTGGCTGGATGTTCCTGTTTTTCTGGTACTTCTCGGGTATTACCCAACTACTGATCCAACTGACCGGCACTTCCGGCTTCAGCGGTTTCCGCCAGGCGTTCTTCATGAGTGCGCTGTGGCTGGCACCCATGTTGTTGTTCCCACGGCGTGCGCGGCTGATTGCAGCACTGATCGGCGTAGTGCTGTGGGCCTGCTCCATGGCCAGCCTGGGTTACTTCTTCATTTACCAGCAGGAATTCTCCCAGAGCGTCATCTTCATCATGTTCGAGTCGAACATCTCTGAAGCGGGCGAATACGCGACCCAATACTTCGCCTGGTGGATCGTCCTGGCCTTCCTCGCCCACACCGCGATGGCGATTTTCCTGTGGACCCGGGTGCACCCGGTCTACCTGCCACGGGGTCAGGCCATGCTGGCCGCCGCAGCCATCGTGATTGCCATCATTGGCTACCCGCTGGTCAAGCAGATCGCCAGGACCGACTCCATGGAACTGGCCATCGACCGTTTCGAAACCCGGATCGAGCCGGCAGTGCCATGGCAGATGATCGTTGCCTACCGCCGCTACACCGAGCAACTGGACAACATGCAAGGCATGCTGGACAGCGTCAGCAAGATTCCACCGCTGACCAACCTCAAAGACAGCATGGCCGGCCAACCGTCGACCCTGGTACTGGTCATCGGCGAGTCCACCAACCGCCAGCGTATGAGCCTGTACGGTTACCCGCGCAACACCACGCCGGAGCTGGACAAGTTGCGCGACCAACTGGCGGTGTTCGATAACGTCATCACCCCGCGCCCCTACACCATCGAGGCACTGCAACAGGTACTGACCTTCGCCGACGAAGAGAGCCCGGACCTGTACCTCAAGACACCGTCCCTGGTCAGTGTGATGAAGCAGGCCGGCTACAAGACTTTCTGGATCACCAACCAGCAGACCATGACCAAGCGCAACACCATGCTCACGACCTTCTCCGAACAGGCCGACGAGCAGGTGTACCTGAACAACAACCGCAACCAGAACGCCCGCCAGTACGACGGCGACGTGCTGGAGCCGTTTGCCAAGGCCATGGCCGACACTGCCGAGCGCAAGTTCATCGTCGTGCACCTGCTGGGCACTCACATGAGCTACCAGTATCGCTATCCGCCGACCTTCGACAAATTCACCGATCGCCAGGGCGTGCCGGCCGGTGTCAGCGACGATCAGTTGCCGACCTACAACAGCTACGACAATGCGGTGCTGTACAACGACTTCGTGGTCGCAAGCCTGATCAAGGACTACGCCAAGACCGACCCCAACGGCTTCTTGCTGTACCTCTCCGACCACGGTGAAGACGTCTACGACTCTGCGGGCCACAACACTCTGGGCCGCAACGAAGGCAAGCCAACGGCGCCGATGTACACCATTCCGTTCATGGCCTGGGCTTCGCCGAAGTGGCGCGAAAGCCATGACTGGAATTTTGCCGGTGACTTGCAGCGCCCCTACAAGAGCTCGCAGCTGATTCATACCTGGGCCGACATGGCAGGCATCACGTTTGATGAGCTGGACCACAGCAAGAGCCTGATCAGCGACAGCTTCAAGGCCCGGCCGCTGATGATTGGTGATCCTTACGCCCGCCAGCAAAAGCCCTTGATTGATTTCAGCCTGTTGGCACCGAAGAAACCTGACCCGGCCAACGTCGTCGTCAAGTAGCCCACACTCACGGGTTTCACCTGCGCAATGCGGTGAAACCCGATGTCTTTTACACGCGAAGATAATAATAATTCTCGTTTAAAGCTAAAGATCCCCGCCTCCCTTCGTCTTTGAGCCAATGGCATTTTTTCAAAGACGACAAGGAGTTCGCTGCGATGTTCGCGCCCATCACTCGTTCCATGACCCTGACCGTAGGCCTGCTGAGCCTGGCCATGAGCCCGGACTTGCTGGCTGAAACCGAGGTTCGGCAAGAAGCCGAAGAACCTGCAACAACCCTGGAACTGGCCAGTACCAACATCACCGCCGACAGCCTCGGCTCCAACACCGAAGACACCGGTTCCTACACCACCGGCGCCATGAGCACCGCGACGCGGCTCAACCTGTCGATCAAGGAAACCCCGCAGTCCGTCTCGGTGATCACCCGCCAGCAAATGGACGACTTCAAGCTGGGCACGTTGACCGAGGTGATGAACCAGACCACGGGCGTGGTGGTACAGCGCACGGACTCCGAACGCTTCAACTTCTATTCTCGCGGCTACAGCATCCAGAACTTCCAGATCGACGGGATGCTCAACACGTTCTCCGGTTTGAAGTCGGACTCCGACACGATCATCTATGACCGTATCGAAGTGGTACGTGGCGCAACAGGCCTGACCACGGGCGCTGGCGACCCGTCGGGCACCATCAATATGGTGCGCAAACGCCCTACCCATGAATGGACGAGCAAGGTCGGCGTCAGCGCTGGCAGCTATGACAATTACTACAGTTACCTCGACGTCGGAGGCCCATTGGGCTTCGATGGACGTTTGCGCGGGCGCACGGTGCTGGCCTACCGCGACAGCCAATCGTTCCGCGATCGCTATGCCGTTGAACGCAAGGTCGGCTACGGCATTCTCGAAGCGGACCTGACTGACGACACAGTACTGGCGGTGGGTTACGACTATCAGGACAAACAGGCCGAGGGCGCGACCTGGGGCAGCCTGCCCTATTGGAACTCTTCGGGGGGCAAGGCCAATCTGCCACGCCACAACAACATCACCCAATCCTGGAGCAATTGGCCGCTGACCGACCGTACAACCTTCGCTACGCTGGACCAGAGACTGGCCAACGATTGGCATCTCAAGGCCGCCTACACCCATCGGGAGAGTGAAACCGACGGCAAGGTTTACTACGGTGGCCGCGGCTACCCGAATGCCGATCGCAGCGGGATCATTGCCTATCGCAGCCATTGGGCCGGCGAAGACAAGATGGATGCAGTGGACTTCAATATCGCAGGCCCCTATTCACTATTGGGTCGCGAGCATGAAGCCATGATCGGTTATGGCCAGGCCCGTCATCGCGACAACGAGCCCTACATCATTGACGGCGGCGTACCGGGTGACTACGACAAGATTGCCGACTGGAAGCACCCGATCAAGGTTCCCGAGTTTGCGGATGAAACCACCGACCTGGATGCCAATAACAGCAGCACCTATCAAAAAGCCGGCTACGTGGCGACACGCCTGAGCCTGAGCGACGACTGGCATGCGGTGCTGGGTAGCCGTTACGGCAGTTGGAAGACCAGCAGCTCGACTTACAAATACGATGGCAATCGCCGAATGATCTCCAGCCAAACCAGCCGCCAGACCCATAACGACGTCTGGACGCCCTACGCCGGGCTGCTTTACGACATCAATCAGGACTTCACGGCGTACGTCAGCTACACCGACATCTTCAAACCGCAGACGCAAAAGGACGTAGGCGACAAGTACCTTGAGCCGATTGTCGGCAAGAACTACGAACTGGGCCTTAAGGGTAGCCTGTTCAATGACCGTCTCAACCTGTCCAGCGCAGTCTTCTGGACAAGCCAGGACAACGTGGCAGAAGTCGACGACTCCGTACCACCTGGCCCCAAGGGCGAGGCTTACTACAAGTCCGGCGGCAAGGGCAACAAGGTGCAAGGGTTTGAGTTGGAGGCCGCAGGCGAAGTGTTGCCCGACTGGAACCTGACGGCAGGCTACACCTACACCCATTCGGTCAATGGGGAAAAGCAGCGCAACAACACCCAGCAGCCGCTGAACTTGCTCCGAGCGTCCACCACCTATCGCCTGCCGGGCGCCTGGAAAGCCCTGACGGTCGGTGCAGGACTGAGTTGGCAGAGCGACATCTATGGCTTTGGTAACCGTCCGGTCGGACGTGACGCCACTGGGAAAATCATCACCCAGAGGACCGAGATCCACCAAGAAGCCTACGGCCTGGTCAACCTCATGTCCCGCTACGAGTTCGACAAAAATCTTTCTGCGTCGCTGAACGTCAACAACCTGTTCGACAAAAAATACTACAACAACGTCGGCTTCTATAACGGCGTCTACTGGGGCGACCCGCGCACCGTGGCCCTGAGCCTGGACTGGAAGCTCTAAATCACCTTGTCGATCACCGGGCCCGAAGTTAACGAAATCGTTAACTTCGGGCCACCGTCACGTTAACTCCCACTTAATACAATTGACCCACACTTCGCCCATGACGCTGATCACGGACGAGGCAGACACCAATCACACTTAATGGGAACACACACGATGAAACTCTCGACTTTGATGCTTGCTGGCCTGATGACCTTAACTTCCGCTGCCGCTTTTGCAGAAGGTGGTTCTGAACGTTCGAAGGAGTTCTACAATAACTTCACGTTCATGCAGGAAAAAAATCACGGCACTACCGAACAGACTGCCTCCGCACAGGCCAAGAAAGTCAATTCGGACGTCGTCGAGAAAAATGACACCATGCAACAACCCAACAGCTGATTTCCCGCAACACCCTGCGCTATTGCGCTCCGATAGCGAAGGTTAACTTGGCGCCCATCAATGGGCGCTTTTTTTATGCCTGCTTTTTTCAATAAGCTTTCGGCAACATTACAAATAAGCCATTCATCACCTTAAATAGCTGTTCGGTATTAATATCCCGTTAATGATCAGGGCACCTTGGGGATTAGCGAAGAAACATTCAGAATGAATTATCGCGGCCTTTCATCCCCTTTTCCTTGTAGGACCAAATGCCGTGTGAAATCACGCCACGCACCTTAGCGACCGATCGTCGCACCCCCACAAAAACCCCGCATTAGAGGCCTTTATCGCTTGACCCTATAGCTACTTCAAGGTCTAGAATTTTCCTACTTTCGGGACTACATACTTCGTAAATTTTATTATTTCTTCATGTTTTAGAGGTGAACTTTCATGCGTATTCTTGTCGTCGAGGACGAGCCAAAAACAGCCGACTATTTACATCAGGGCCTGACTGAAAGTGGCTATGTCGTCGACTGTGCCGCCAACGGCGTAGATGCACTGCATCTGACGGATCAACAACCCTATGAACTGGTACTTCTTGACGTCAATCTTCCGACAAAAGATGGCTGGCAAGTCCTTGAAGAACTACGCCAGAACACCACGACCCGTGTGATGATGCTAACCGCTCGTGGTCGACTGGCAGATAAAATCAAGGGCCTGGATATGGGCGCCGATGACTATTTGGTCAAGCCCTTTGAGTTCCCCGAACTGCTGGCACGCGTCCGTACCCTGTTGCGCCGTAGTGAGCATATTCCCTTGCCGGAGGTATTCCGAGTGGCTGATCTTGAACTTGATCCGCGCCGGCACCGAGCTTATCGCGGTACACGACGCATTGATTTAACCACCAAGGAGTTTGCACTTCTGCAAGTACTGATGCGCCAGAGTGGCGAAGTAATGACCCGCACCCAGATTATTTCACTCGTATGGGACATGAACTTTGATTGCGACACCAATGTGGTTGAAGTTTCAATCAGCCGCTTGCGGGCCAAGATTGACGACCTGAGCGACGTCAAGCTGATCCACACCATCCGCGGCGTCGGTTATGTGCTGGAGGTCCGTCAGTGAAGTCCTCCAGCCTGTCGATGCGCCTTGGGCTGACGGTCAGCCTGATGGGCGCAGGCCTGGTGTTGTTGTTGGCAACCCTCGCCTACCTGGCGCTCAGCCATGAGCTGGAAAACCTGGCGCGCAAGGGCCTGGAAAGCAAGATGGAGCAACTGCAGCACAGCCTGACCCAAGACCTGAAGTCCAGCGACATCGCCGCCGCCCCTCATTCAGTGCTGGACCTGGTGATGGGGCATGACAATTTTTACCTGACCATCACTGGCACCGACCCCACTGCCGCCCCGCTACTCAGTGTCGGTGCCCGGTCGCAAGTGCCGTTGCTGACTGACTTTACCGACAGAGAAAGCCTCGGCTACCTGAACTGGACCGACAGCACCGGCAATCAGATCCTCAGCGCTTCCAGCCTGATGCGCTTGCGCAACGGCGAGAACGTGCGAGTGCTGTTGTCCCTGGATCGCTCCGATGATCAGGCCCTGCTTAGTGCCTACCTGCGCTCCACGGTGATTGCCCTGCCCTTGCTGCTGATGTTGATCGGCATCGGCGCTTGGTGGGTAGTGCAACGCGGCCTGGCACCGTTGCAACAATTCAGTCGCATTGCGGCCAAAGTCACCACCCAGGACCTGACTCATCGCTTGTCCGTGGACAACCTGCCCAGGGAGCTCGGCGAACTGGCCCAGGGCATCAACTTCATGCTGCATCGCCTGGATGGCGGCGTGCAGCAGCTGTCGCAGTTCTCCGACGACCTGGCCCATGAACTGCGCTCGCCCATCACCAACCTGATGGGCAAGGCCCAGGTAACGTTGTCCCGGGAGCGGCCGCCTGCGGAATACAAAGCTGTACTGGAGTCGAGCACCGAAGAGCTGGAGCGTTTGACACGGATCGTCAGCGACATGTTGTTTCTCGCCCAGGTCAGTCACCCGGCGGCGCGAGTGGCCTTTGAACAAGTATCCCTGGAGCAGGAGGCACGACGGGTCATGGATCTGTTTGCCTTGAGTGCCGAGGACAAGCACCTGACCCTGAGCCTCTCCGGCGAGGGCTCGGTGCATGGAGATCGGTTGATGATCCAGCGGGCGATCTCCAACCTGCTGTCCAACGCCATCCGCCATAGCCCTCGGGCAGCGAGCATTTCATTGTTGGTAGAAAACCATGCCGACAACGTGTCGCTGTCAGTGGGTAATCCCGGTGCAGGGATTGCTGCGCAACACTTGCCGCACTTGTTCGAACGCTTCTACCGCGTCGACAGCAGCCGTACCCGGGCGGAAGGCGGGACAGGCCTGGGGCTGGCTATTGTGCGCTCGATCATGAACTTGCATCAGGGCCAGACTGAAGTCAGCAGCCTGCAAGGCAGCTATACCCTGTTCCGGTTAGTGTTTCCCAACCCTGCCCCCCTATAGCGCCTTGCTCCAGAACAACATACGCCCATAGGCGGGATCGAAGATCGAATCGTCGAAACCGAACTTGCGGTATGACGCCTGAGCCACCTCATTGCCTTCAAGCACTTCCAGGGTGATCTTGCAGCAGCCACGCTGACGGGCGATTTCCTCGACCTTTTGCAGCATTTTCTGACTCAGCCCCAGGCCGCGGAATTTGTCCATGACCACCACGTCGTGGACATTGACCAGTGGCCGACAGGCGAAGGTCGAGAAGCCTTCGAAACAGTTGATCAGCCCAGCCGGTTCTCCGTTGACAAACGCCAGCACACTGAACGCATGAGGGCGCTTGGCCAACTCGTCAGGCAGTTGCAGCAGACGGTCGGCGGGCAGCTCGTGACCACCACCCATTGCATCTTGTGCGTAATGATTGAGCAACAGGCCAAGGGCCTCGGCGTGTACAGGATTGCTGTAGCTGGCTTGCAGCACCAGTATGTCTGCGGCGTCCATTTCCTTCCTCGATAACGACTGAACGGGGACTACGTTCCCCTCAAAGGGGTCGATTGTAAGCGGGGAGCGCGCGTTAGATGAAGGAGATTAACTACATCCATCTGCGTGAAAGCACGAATTTGCCCCATAGGGAGGTCCGTGTTCTGCCCGCTACTGCGTATTTTCGGACACAGGAGCGGCAAAACGCTGCAACTGCATTTCCTGCAAACGGCTCAAGGTCCGGCGAAACGGGAACTCCAGATAGCCCTCGGTATAGAGGCTTTCCAGCGCCACCTTGGCCTCGATATACAGCGGCACCTTGCGGTCGTAGCACTCGTCCACCAGGGCGATGAAACGCCGGACACTGTCGTCATGCACCGACAACTCGGGCAGCTCCCGATCACCGGCATCCACACGCTGCGCGGCGTCCTCGGTGCCACGGGCGATCCGCCCCGGGCGCTTTTGTGCACTAAGGTTGGGAACATCTCCCAGCAATATCACCTTGAAGCGATCGCACAGCAGCATGAAGTCCATGGCAGCCAAGGGTTGTTCACACAGATCACAGTAGCGGCACCACAGCACCGTATCGCTGGACTGCACCGCAACGACGGAGCGATAACCAACGGCGACCGGGGCACTGCTGACCGCCTGCCCATTGCTCAGTTGCCTGAACACCTCGGCCAGCGCCTCGGGCTGATCGACCCAGTAACGCTGCACGCCGACGCCAGGGTGCAGGCGATGATCCTCTCCCCCGTCCACAGCCACCACTTGCATATGCCGCTTGATTGCCTCGATACCCGGCAGGAACCGGTCACGGTTGAAACCATCGGCATACAACTGGTCCGGCGGCTGATTGGACGTGCAAACCATCACCACCCCTTCCTCGAACATCACCTGAAACAGCCGGCCAAGGATGATGGCGTCGCCGATGTCGTTGACGAACAATTCGTCAAAACACAACACCCGCACTTCCTGGCTCAGCTCTCGGGCCAGGGCCTGCAATGGGTCGTGGGTACCCGTCAACTGGAACGAGCGCTGATGCACCCAACCCATGAAGTGGTGAAAATGTTGGCGCCGTGCCGGCACTCGCAGGGTTTCGTAGAACTGATCCATCAACCAGGTCTTGCCACGACCAACCGGCCCCCACAGGTACACCCCGGTGATCGGCGTGCGGCCCTGGTGCAAGGCTTCGTGACACTGTTGAAGGGCTTGCACCGCCCGCCATTGGGCGTCATCGGCGATGAAGCCGTCCTGGGCGATGGCATGCTGGTAGGCGGCAAGTGGCGAGTCGAAAGTCATGCGAGGCAGTATGCCATGACCTAGCGCTCCTGTAGCCGCTGTCGAGGTACGAGGCTGCGATGGGCAGCGTAGCGGCCCCAGGACGGCGGTTCTGCGGACACGCATCGCAGCCTCGTACCTCGACAGCGGCTACACCGGTTACAGGGAAATATCCAGCCGCGAAATCTTCCCGGCCTCATTCAGCCGAAAGGTGTAGCGCAACTCCAGGGGGCTGCCCGGAAAGCTGCCGGTTATCAGGTTGCTGACCAGTACCTTGCCGGTACGGTGCTGGACGTTCAGTACCTCGACCTTCGGCTGGTAACGACGCCCCGTGTCTTCCATCCAGCGGGCAATGGCTACCGTACCAGCCTGGTGCTCACCTTCATCGAACACATTGGCATCTTCGGCGAAACAGTGAGTCACAGCCGAGGTGTCTCTGGCATTGGCCGCCGCGATGTAAGCCACAATCGCCGGGGCCAGTTCAGGGGTGGGTTGGGACATGCTGACAACTCCTTGTTGGTGATTTCCAGAGTCATCCTAAGGCAGTGTTGTGTCAGTTCTTGTCAGGAGTGAAAGGCCCGGATTCGTTCTGCTCCATCAACTTGCGCCAGGCCCGCAGCCAGTCACTGCGCCGCCCCGGATAACGCTCGCCCTGGGCAGTCGCGGCGGCAATCCGGTCGGTACGGAAGGTACGATAGGCCTCGCGCAATTCGCACCAGGCCACGATCACCCGCGCCTCATTGAGAAAACCAAGGGCCAGGGGCCAGATCAGGCGTTGGCTGGGGGTCTGGCTGGCGTCGGCATAATCGATATGCAACTTGGCCTGGCTGCGAATGGCATCACGGAACACATTCAGTGGCACTCGGTTTTCCGGGTAGCCATACCCTCGCGGGCCCGGTAACAGCGTGGGGTTACGTAAGGCTTCCTGGGCGGCGGGGTCCAATACTGCGGCGATTTTCGCCAACGCATTGGCAGCGGCGTGACTCAACACGTCATCGCCCCGCTGATCGACATAGCGCAAACCCAGGACGATGGCTTCGGTCTCGTCGGCATTGAGCATCAACGGTGGCAGGAACAGCCCGCTACGCAGCACATAGCCGACCCCCGCCTCACCGAAGATCGGTGCGCCGAGTGCGGTTAATTCAGCGATATCCCGGTAAAGCGTACGCTCGGAAACCTCCAGCTCAGCCGCCAGGATGGCTGCAGTCACCGGACGTTTCTTGCCCCGCAAGACTTGTAACAAGGTCAGTAGACGACTGGTACGCGACACGGTCATCACGCTCGAGAAGAAAAGTGAGCGCAGCTTAGCAGAGGGCCCTGTCAGAAAGTGTCAGGAGCAAGGTCGCCCCGCGCTACAGCAGGCGGTTTCACTCAAACCATTCGCGACGCTCATCAAAGGTGCGCACGATCAAGTCGACAATCACCTGCACTGCTTCCGATACTTCGAGCTGGGCATTCAGTGCCACCCAGACTTGCCGTTGCATGGGTGCATCGAACAGACCGGGCAACGGCGTCAGGGTCCGATCAAACCGACTCATATAGGCGGGTAACAAACCAATGCAGGCACTGCTCCGGATCATCTCCAGCATCAGCTCGTAGGTATGCGCATGCACCACCCCGGCCTCGCGCCGGTCGATCTGCGCATTCCAGGGCGCAAACACCTTGACCTGCCGCTCAGGCTGCCACTGCACCAACAGATAGTCAGCCAGCCCCTCCAAGTGTTCCGGACGAGCAATGGTTCGGGAATAGCGCTTGGCCATATGCGGCAGGTAATCAAGGCTGGCCAAATGTTGAGGTTCGCGAATCGCAAAGCCCGGGCTGGTGGATACCACGCCGGAGTCCGACAGCCATAACACCACGTCGGCATTGGCCGCTTGCAACGACTGTTGGTTGTTGTCCACGGCGATCACTTCAAGCCGTACGCTGGCATCGCGCCGCAACAAAGCAATGAGGTCACGGCTCAAAATGTCATGCAGGATCGGTGCGGCAATCGCGAGGCGCACCAACGGCTGGCTGACCACCTGCGTGGTGCGTTGTGGCACCAGAGCCATCAACTGCGCCTGTAATTGCAGGCCTTCACGACTGAGGGCCAGCGTACTGCCCTGATAGGAGAACAGCGTCCGTCCCACCGTTTCTTCCAGTTGCGCCAGTTGCCGACGTAAAAGGGGCGCGCGGATATTCAGGTGGCGTGCCGCCTGCTTGAAGCAGCCGCAACGCGCACTGACCAGAAAATATTCGGCCACTCGGGGCTCAACCGTGGCTGCCAGGCTCGTCCATGAACGAGGATGACTCGCAAGCGGAATACGAGCCGGCCCCTCGACGCTCGGGATTTGAAACATTGCCATCAATGACTTCCTGTCGTTGGCCTGGGATAGAGCGAGGGCGATTACACCCTCACTCCAGTCGGTCTATCAAGCGTGCGTCGACTCCGTGTCCGGCGCCACGGCCTCACCCGCCCCGGCCTGCTCCTGCAACTGCGCGGCCCTCTGACTGTAATCGCGCAGGTAGACAATGAACTCCTGCAGCAACCGATCCCACAACTCCAGGCTACCGCGCAAATGGTCAAGGGTAATACCCGCTGCCAGCACATCCATCTCCATCACAAGGAACTCGCCCTGGACCGACAGACGAGCGAAACGTCGCGAGGCATTCCAGAACTCCGCTAACCCGGCCGGCAACTCGCCCTGAATACGCAACGCACAGCTGAAGGTGAAATCAACGTAATGGCCGGCTTCCGTGCCAGGGTTGCCAAAGCGCAACGCATAACCAATACCCTGGCTGGCGCTGAGCAGTTGTACGACAGAATTCTGTTCGGAACGGTTGACCCGTAGACCAGCCCCTTGCAGGACTTCGGTCAGGCTGTCGGCGGAAACACTGGTGATCAATGCTGGGGAGGTCATCGTGAATGCTTTCCTTGTCATGGGCTGAACGATGGCCACCTTGAGGTTATCCCAAGGCGGACCTTCATAGGCTAGCCGGAATTTTCCAGTCTGCTCGACCGAGCTGAAAAATTGACAAGGTATAAGGAGAAACGGCCCGTTTCGTAAAAAACGGGCCGTTCGACGGGGACGTTAAGCGAGACTTTTGCTGACCACTTCAAACACATCGCTGGACAGCTCGCCGGAGGTGCGAATCCGCTCCAGTTCGGCCTTCATCAGTGCCTGACGGGCACTGTCGTATTTACGCCAGCGGGTCAGCGGCGCCAACTGCCGCGAGGCAATCTGCGGATTGAAGGCATTCAACTCGATCACCAGGTCCGCCAGGAAGCGATAGCCTGAACCATCTGCCGCGTGGAAGTTGATCAGGTTCTGTCCGGCAAATGCGCCCACCAGAGCCCGAACCTTGTTCGGGTTCTTGATATTGAACGCCGGGTGCTGCATCAGCGCCTTGACCCGCTCCAGTGCGCCCGGCAAACCGCTGCCGGCCTGAACGCTGAACCACTGATCCATGACCAGCGGGTTGTCCTTGAAGTTCTCGGCAAACACCGCCAGGGCGTTGGCCTTTTCAGCGTCGAACGGCGAGTTGACCAACACCGCCAGCGCCGTCAGGCGTTCGGTCATGTTGTCGCAAGCATCGAACTGTTCCAGGGTGGCTGCCAGTACTTCGGGCTTACCGCTGAGCATCAGGTACGACAAGGCGATGTTCTGCAACGCGCGTCGGGCGAAATGCTCGGCAGCCGCCACGTAAGGCGTTTTCCTGGACAGCTCGCGATTGGCCTGGTAACGCAGCCACAAACCCTCGAACAGGCTGTCGGCCAACTGCTTGCGGGCAAACTCACGGGCCGAGTGGATGGCGTCGACGTCAGCCACTTCGCTGATTTCAGCCAGGTAGGCTTCGCTCGGCAGTGACAGCATCTCGGCGACCATCGCCTGGTCCAGGCTTTCGTCGCTCAACACGCTACGCAGTGCACTGATCAGGCGTTGATCCAGCACCAGCGCCTTGCCCTGTTGATGTTGACCGATCAGCTCCTGCAACACCTGCACCGACAATTGCTGGCCGGCGTCCCAGCGATTGAAACCGTCGCTGTCGTGCTGCATGAGGAACATCAACTGATCGCGGCTGTAGGGGAAGCTCAGCTTCACCGGCGCCGAGAAGCCACGCAGCAGCGAAGGCAATGGCTGTTCGGCGATATCAACGAAGGTGAAAGTCTGTTCGGCTTCGGTCACCGAAATCACCCGAGACATAGCGCCCGCCTTTGCTTCACCCGCCAGGCGCAGGGCAATACCGGCGCCCTTGCGGTCCAACAGGCCCAGCTCCACCGGAATCACGAACGGCAGTTTTTCGACCTTGTCCGGGGTTTCCGGGCAGCTTTGACGGAAGGTCAGGCTGTAGGTTTTTGCCGCAGCATCGTAGGACTCGCTGACCGCCAACCGTGGCGTACCGGCCTGGCTGTACCAGCGCTTGAACTGGGTCAGGTCGGCGCCATTCGCGTCTTCCATGGCCTTGATGAAGTCATCACAGGTCACGGCCTGGCCGTCATGGCGTTCGAAGTACAGGTCACTGCCTTTACGGAAGCCTTCAGCGCCGAGCAAGGTATGGATCATGCCGACCACTTCCGAGCCCTTTTCGTACACCGTCAGGGTGTAGAAGTTGGAGATCTCGATAAAACTGTCCGGGCGCACGGCGTGGGCCATGGGGCCGGCGTCTTCGGCGAACTGGTGGGTGCGCAGGTAGGCCACATCCTGGATGCGCTTGACCGTGGCCGAGTTCATGTCGGCAGAGAAGCCCGAATCACGGAATACGGTGAAGCCTTCCTTGAGCGACAGCTGGAACCAGTCGCGGCAGGTCACGCGGTTGCCCGACCAGTTGTGGAAGTATTCGTGGGCAACGATCGCCTCGACGCGCTGGTGTGCGGCATCGGTGGCGGTTTCGGCACGAGCCAGCACGGCGCTCGAGTTGAAGATATTGAGGCCCTTGTTCTCCATTGCGCCCATGTTGAAGTCATTGACCGCGACGATCATGAAGATGTCCAGGTCGTACTCGCGGCCATAGACCTCTTCGTCCCAACGCATGGACTTCTTCAGGCTGGTCATGGCGTGCTGGCACTTGTCGATGTTTTCCGGCTCGACGTAAATGCGCAGCGCCACAGTGCGCTCGGTCATGGTGGTGAAGGTGTCTTCGACGCACCACAGGTCACCCGCTACCAGCGCAAACAGGTAAGCCGGCTTCATGAACGGATCTTCCCAGGTCGCCCAGTGCCGGCCGTCTTCGCCAGGGCCTGAGGAAATCGGGTTGCCGTTGGACAGCAGCACCGGGTAGCTGTGCTGCTCAGCGATCACCGTGGTGGTGAACTTGCTCATCACGTCCGGGCGGTCGAGGTAATAGGTGATCTTGCGGAAACCCTCGGCCTCGCACTGGGTGCAGAACATGCCACTGGATTTGTACAGGCCTTCCAGGGCGGTGTTGGTTTCCGGATGGATCTTGACGCTGGTGTCGAGTGTAAAGCTGTTGCTCGTCGGGTGCAGCGTCAGGTGGTTTTCGCTCAACTGGTAGTCAGCCGCTGTCAGCTCGCGGTCGGCCAGGCTGACCGACAGCAACTCCAACTGCTGGCCATCCAGCACCAGCGGCGGCAGGCCTGCGCCACGGGCCGGGTTGCGGCGCATCATCAGTTGCGCATGGACCAGGCTGTGGTCCTCGAACAACTCGAAGGTCAGGTGCGTCTCGTCGATCAGGTACTCGGGCGCCTGATAGTCCTTAAGGTAAATCATCTTCGGTTGTTCGGTGCGCATGCGTCGAATCCTTCTACTGATGCACGGCGAGCTGGTAGGCCGTGTATTTACGAATATTGATAACGCCGGTGTCGAAGATCAGGTATTGGCCCTTGATCCCCATCAGTGTGCCTTCGGCAATCGGGTTCTTGTCCAGGTTGAAGCTGACGATCTTGGTTGGATACTGCTCGATCGGGTAGCGGATTTCGAGCGGTTCGATATCGGTCACCGGCTGAATGGCCTGTAGGCCAAAGCGCTCTTGCAACCCAAGCAAGCCTTCGGCGCAGGAAGCAAACAGCTCATCGCGTACCTGTTTGAGATCCACCGCCTGAGCATCCCCCTTGAGCAATGCGCGCCAGTTGGTCTTGTCGGCCACCTGACTGCGGAACAGGTCTTCGACAAAGCCCGATTGCTGACGGGTAGACACCCGCATGATCGGCAATGCCTGGCTCGCCCCTTGGTCCAGCCAGCGGGTTGGCAACTGACTGGCGCGAGTGATACCGACCTTGATCCCCGACGAGTTGGCCAGGTAGACCACGTGATCGGTCATGCAGAACTTCTCGCCCCAGGCCGGATCGCGGCAGGTGCCGGCGTCGTAATGGCAGCGCTCGGGGCTCATGATGCACAAGTCACACTGGGCCAACTTGGTCATGCACGGGTAGCAATACCCTTGGCTGAAACTGGTCTTGGTCTTGCGGCCACAATGGGTGCAATGAATCGCACCCAGGTATTCCAGGCGCACGGTGGTGCCGATCAACGGGTTGACCGGCACCTCGGTCTCACCCAGGCGAAAGGCGTATTGAACGGTCGGCTCACCCAACTGCGCCGACATCTTGCTGACTGCACCACGGCCAATCTCAATCAATG
The DNA here is from genome assembly GCF_009724245.1 of Pseudomonas spelaei. Classification (GTDB taxonomy): domain Bacteria; phylum Pseudomonadota; class Gammaproteobacteria; order Pseudomonadales; family Pseudomonadaceae; genus Aquipseudomonas; species Aquipseudomonas spelaei. Next base: position 65,437 of record NZ_WNNK01000011.1, read on the forward strand.
GATGGCATCCGACTTGAACAGGATGTTCGGCACCGGTGCCGACTTGGAGGCACACTCCTGTGGGCCCATGTAGCCGGTGCGCTGGTCTTCCGGCAGGTTCTGCAGTTCCCAGGCGATCACCGCTTGCAGGGACAGTTCACGCTGCTCGGCGGTGAGCTTGCGGCCATCGGACCACTTGCCGATTTCCACGGCGAGCTTGAGGCTCTCGTAGATGTCAGGGGTGATGTTTTCGATCATTTCAGCAAAAGAGGACATAAGGCTCTTCCTTAACGAATAGGAGATTCAAAGGGCGTGTTTGCGACGGCTGTACACGCCGCCCAGCAAGCCCGTCAGGCAACCGACCACCAGCCCGCCGACGTGTGCGGCGTTAGCGATTTCGCCAAAGCCGATCATCGAGACCAGGCCCGACAGGCACAGCAGCAGCCACACCAGCATCATCACCAGCACCCCACGGGGCAGACGATAAGCCGGGTTTGGCGAAAGCAATTGATAGATCCAACAGTGGCCCAGCAAGCCGTACAACACGCCGGACAAGCCGCCGAACAGACCGGGACCACCGAAATAGTATTGAGCGTAGTTGGACACCAGGCTGAACAGCAGGGTCAGGCCCAGCAGGTTGATACTGCCCTGGCGCACTTCGATGCGCCGCCCCAACTCCCAGTACCACATGCCGTTCATGGCCAAGTGCAGGATGCCGAAGTGAATCAGCATCGGCGTCACCAGGCGCCACCACTGCCCCGCCGCCAGGCTGTCGGCCAACGGTGTGAAGTGGAGGTATTCACCTACCACCTGGAATGGCAGGAAGGTCAGCCAGCTCATGGTTTGCAGATTGTCACCCAGCATCGTCACCGCACCGACGATCACGCTGAGCAACAGAATCAGCGCAGTCACCGGGCTATGGCGCAGTTGCTGGACAAAGCCGGCACGCTGAGCCACCGGTTGCTGCGGGATGTCCAGTTGCTGGTCCGGATCACCCGCCGGAAAGCGTTGATACAACACACGCACGTCTTCGCTGATGTTATCGGGCACCCACAGCACCTGCTCCCCCGCTTCCTCGCTGACGCGATGGGGCACTTGCATGCGCTGCAGCAACTTGACGAAACCGGCCAGGTCCACGCTCAGGGGCAGACGCAATACCGCAACAGCACTCATGAAATCACCTCGGGACGCTCGACATCCACCCAGACAAATTTACGTGGATCAAGGCGAGTTTCCTGGTCCAGCCGATAAGCGACCAACTTGCCATACAACACCGCGCTGTAATCCAGGCAGGCCAGGTTCGGGCGAATCGGCGCCGGTTTGCCACTGCGCCAGTAATGGCCGACGAACAGCAACGGCTCGTCGACGCCATAGCGCAGCAGGGAGTTTTTTTCGCTGGATGACAACGGCGTCGCGGCCACCGGTTCCGGCAGCGCATCGGGCTGGAAGACAATATCGCCGTAGGTTTTCGGGTCGTCTTCCCAGAACTTGGTGCGGAAGAATGAACGGGTCAGGCCATCGCCACCGGTCAGCGTCAAGCCGTCCGGCAGGCGCATGTCGGTACCGCGCAACAAACGGTCGAAGGCATTGCTGGCGAAACTGCCCGGTACGGCGGCCGCCTGCAAGAAGTGTTGGTCGATACAGCCGTCCGGGAAGCTCGAGCGCAGAGGCTCGATAAAGCCGTCATCCCAACAGGCGTGGACCACACGGAAACGCCCGGCATCGACAAACAGCGGCATGTCGTAGAACCAGCCGAGGAAGTCGTGCCAATCGGCCGGATGCTGTTCGAACTGGGTCAGGGTCTCGTGGATCAACCGGGCATGGCGCGGCGTGTGCTCACGCACAAACTGCTTGCCGCTGCCGGGCGGCGCAGGTGTGCTCCAGCCCAAGGCGTTGAATTCATGGTTGCCCATGATGCACAACGCCTGGCCGGCCACAGCCATGTCGTGGACGATATGCAGCGCCTCGCGAATACGCGGGCCACGGTCGATGATATCGCCGAGGAACACCGCCATCCGTGTGGGGTGGCGCCAGGTGCCGCCCTGCTTGTGGTAACCCAACCGGTCGAGCAAGTGCTCAAGGGTATGAGCGCAACCGTGCACGTCACCAATCAGGTCGTAGCTACGCGCGGGATCGAGCATCAGTCGCCTCCACCCCCCAAGCGGCTGCCCCAGCCCAGCTTGGTCCGGCAGACTTCGTAATAGTTGTGGTCCAGCGGGTGGATCAGCCGCAGCTTCTGCGCTTTTTTGCTCACGGTGATGGTGTCACCGGGGGCGCAGGTGAAATGGTTCTGCCCGTCGCAGGAGACTTGCGGGTAAATCTGCATGTCTTTGGAAACCACGATTTTCAGCTCACTGTTGCCGTCGACCACGATGGGCCTGCTGGACAACATATGGGGGTACATCGGCACGATCACAATGGCGTCGAGCTTGGGATGCATGATCGGACCGCCGGCGGACAGCGCGTAGGCCGTGGAACCGGTAGGCGTGGCAACGATCAGGCCGTCGGCCTTCTGGCTGCAAACGAACTGGCCGTCGATATACAGCTCGAACTCGATCATCCGCGTCGACTTGCCGGGGTGCAGCACCACGTCGTTGAGGGCGTCGCCCTGGCCGATGGCTTCGCCATGACGACGGACTTCGGCCTGCAACAGGAAACGGTTTTCCACCAAATAGTGGCCATCCAGCACCTTGGCCACTTCGACTTCCAGCTCATCGGGACGGATGTCGGTGAGGAAACCCAGGCTGCCACGGTTGATCCCCAGCACCGGCACGTTATGCCGGGCCAGAGCGCGGGCGGCGCCCAACAGGCTGCCGTCGCCGCCGACCACGATCACCATGTCGCAGACTTCGCCGAGCATCTTGCGCGACGAGGTCTGCAGGCCATGGCCCGGCAGAATCTCGGCAATGGTGTCTTCGAGGATCACGTGCAGGTGGCGCTCGAGCAGAAACTTTTTCAGCCGGCGGACGGTGTCCAGCACCTGAGTACTGCCCAGGCGACCGATAATGCCGATATTGCGAAATTGCTCCATGGGGCTCCTGCGGGGTTTGCGTGGCGACAAAAAGAACGATTATGGGCGAAAGGAGGCATTAGACAAAATGCTTTGTCGTCGCCCTGTAGCCGCTGTCGAGGCACGAGGCTGCGATGCGTGTCCGCAGGACCGCCCTAAGGGGCCGCTTCGCAGCCCATCGCAGCCTCGTGCCTCGGCAGCGGCTACACTCGCACAATGACCCTGTTCCCTGATTTACAGCACCTGCCCCGCCAGCTGCGCCACCCCGAGGTGCGCGACTTGGCGTGGGTGATGCTCGCCCCGCCGATGCTGGCGCAAACGCCTTGGCCACAGCGTCATCCGTTGACCGGCAGCGACTGGGTGCAAGCGCCGCACCTGCTCGAACATTGGCTACGGCAGTTGGACCAGGACAGCAGCCCCTTGCAGCACTGGCTGAGCCTGGCCCGCACCCGCCGACTGGGGCTGTATTACGAGCGTCTGTGGCAATTTGCCGTGCAGCATGCACCTGGCGTGGAGTTGCTGGCCGCCAACCTGCCTATCCGCCGGGCCGGGCATACCCTGGGTGAGTTGGACATGCTGCTGCGCGACCGTGACGGCGTGCACCATCTCGAACTGGCGATCAAACTGTATCTGGGGCCTCAGGCAGGCGATGGGCGCGACACGGCCAAATGGCTGGGCCCTGGTTGCCATGACCGGCTGGACCGCAAGCTGGCCCATCTGGCCCAGCATCAACTGCCGATCTCCGCCCGCCCGGAAAGCCGCGAAGCCCTGGCGGCACTGGGTATCCAGCACTTTGATGCGCACCTGTGGCTGGGTGGCTATCTGCTGTATCCATGGCCCGGCACCGCGCAAGCGCCACTTGGCGCCCATCCGCAGCATTTGAATGGGCGCTGGCTGCATCAACGGGATTGGTTGAAGTTTGTCATGCAAAGCCCGGCGGGCCGCTGGCAACCCCTGCCCCGCCATGCCTGGCTGGCTCCAGCGCACTATCCGGCGGATCAGACATGGGAGCCGACCAAAATGCAGCACTGGCTGACTGAACTGGACCCCATGGCGCCGGCCCAATTAATGGTGCGGCTGGTTGAAAATAACGAAGGCGAATGGGAAGAGGCCGAACGGTTGTTTCTGGTGGCTGATCTGTGGCCGAACGTGCCGGCGCTTACAGGCTATCGATATGCCGATAATCAACCTGCAACCCAGTAGCCAAGGTTTTTGCCCGTCCCAGGCGAATGGGCCCGCGCTCTATATCCACCAGTAATCCCGGGCAATCGAGCCGCGGCAATGGCTCAACATCCTTGAGCCGCCCATCGGTGATCACCAGCAAGCGCTGCTGCTCCGCCGGATAACGCTGACGCCGGGCCGCCAGCCAGTGACTGGCTTCACCCAACGCCGCCAGCAATGGCGTACCACCGCCCGCCCCCAGCCCGTCAAGCCATCGGCTCAAGCCTTTCGCCGCCTTCAGCCCCTGTACCTGCCACGCTGGCGACTGCCCGCTTACCGTGAGCAATGCCATCCGTGCCCGATGTCGATACGCATCATCAAACAGTTGAGCCAGAAAACCCTTGGCATCACTCAGGGCCTGATGCCGCCGGGTGGAGGCCGAGGCGTCGACAATCACCAGCCATAACTCATGGGCTGAGCGCTTGCGCAGGCGGTACAACACGTCTTCACGGCATTGCGGCCGCCCACCAAGCAAAGTCCCCGGCCAATTCACCGAACCTTCGGCGGCGGCGCGTGCCCGTCCTTGCCTGCCCTTGTCCAGTCGGCCCGATTTGGGCCGGGCATCCGCCCCTGCGTCAGGTCGAGGGCGAATGCCTAGGGCTTTTTTGGCCAGGCGGGCACCTCTCGGCGGGCGCCCACCGGCAAGGCGGGGGCAGGCATGTCGCCCCACTGGCCCTGCCCCTCGGAAGGCGATGGGTCAGAGGGCTTGGGTGGCTGGGTATTGGGCGGGGTCACAGGATTGGATTGCGCCTGACGTCGATGTCGCAGGGCAAACTCGGCCACCGTATCGATATCTTCCTCACTGATGGCCGTCACCCCACGCCACGCCGCATGCGCTCTCGCGCCGCGCAGCCAGACCAGATCAGCGCGCAAACCGTCGACACCGGCCGCAAAGCAGCGCTCGGTGATGTGCCCCAATGCCTGATCATCCAACGGGATGCTTTCCAGTAGCGCGCGAGCCTGGGTGCAGCGCTCACGCAACGCGGCTTGTTGATCAGCCCACTGCAAGCAGAAACCTTGAGGGTCGCTGTCAAAGTCCAGCCTGCGGCGAATGATCTGCCCACGTTCAGTAGGCTGTGTTTGCCCGCTCAACACCACATTGAAGCCAAAACGGTCGAGTAACTGCGGACGCAATTCACCCTCTTCCGGATTCATGGTGCCAATCAGTACAAAGCGCGCCGAATGGCGGTGGGAAATACCGTCGCGCTCGATCAGGTTGGTACCGCTGGCCGCCACATCCAGCAGCAGGTCCACCAGATGGTCGGGCAGCAAGTTGACCTCATCGACGTACAACACGCCCCCATCCGCCTTGGCCAGCACGCCGGGGGAAAACTGCGCGCGCCCTTCACTCAGCGCGGCGTCCAGGTCCAGGGTGCCCACCAAGCGTTCTTCGGTGGCACCGAGGGGCAGCGTGACAAACTGGCCGCTGGCCAACAAATCTGCCAGGCCGCGGGCCAAGGTGGATTTGGCCATGCCACGAGGGCCTTCGATCAGCACGCCGCCGATTTTCGGGTCGATAGCGGTCAGGCACAGGGCCAGTTTCAGGTCGTCGGCACCGACGACGGCGGACAGCGGGAAATGAGGGAGCTCGGTCATCAACTGTCTTCTTCTATATCCAACAACAGGTTTTCCAACGCCTCGCGATAGGCCCCCGGCTCCTGCCACATGCCTCGCTGCTGAGCTTCCAGCATGCGCTCAGTCATATCGCGCAAGGCGGCGGGGTTGTGCTGGCGCACAAACTCGCGGGTGTCAGGATCCAGTAAATAGGCATCCGCCAGCAACGCATATTGATGATCGTCAATCAGCGCCGTGGTGGCGTCGAAGGCAAACAGATTGTCCACCGTCGCCGCCATCTCGAACGCACCTTTATAGCCATGGCGCTTGACCCCTTCAATCCACTTCGGATTGGCCGCCCGGGCACGGATCACCCGGTTCAGCTCTTCTTTCAAGGTACGGATCTTCGGCAAATCGGGCTGGCTGTGGTCGCCGTGATAACTGGCGGCCTTGTCGCCGCTCAGGGTTTCCACGGCAGCGAGCATACCGCCCTGGAACTGGTAGTAATCATTGGAATCGAGCACGTCATGCTCGCGGTTGTCCTGGTTTTGCAGTACTGCCTGGACCTGGCTCAAACGCTGGGCAAACTGTTCGCGGGCGGCGGTGCCTTCGTCGGAACCACCATAGGCGTAGCCACCCCAGTTGAGGTAAACCTCGGCCAGGTCTTCCCGGCTCTGCCACAACCGACCGTCAATCGCGCCTTGCACACCCGCGCCATAAGCACCGGGTTTGGCGCCAAAGATCCGCCAGCCAGCCTGTTTCGCCGCCGCCTCTTCATCCATCCCGGACAGGCGCAAGGCTTCGCGTTCATTGCGCACCTTGGCTGCCAGAGGGTTCATGTCATCCGGTTCATCCAGCGCCGCCACCGCTTGTACTGCTGCGTCGAACAGGCGGATCAGGTTGGCGAAGGCATCCCGAAAGAATCCAGACACCCGCAACGTCACATCGACACGCGGGCGATCCAACAGGCTCAGAGGCAGGATTTCAAAGTCATCCACCCGCTGGCTGCCCGTGGCCCATACCGGACGCACGCCCATCAGTGCCATGGCTTGAGCAATGTCATCGCCCCCGGTACGCATGGTGGCGGTGCCCCACACCGACAGGCCAAGTTGGCGCAGGTGGTCACCGTGATCCTGCAAATGCCGCTCAAGAATCAGGGTGGCCGACTGGAAACCGATACGCCAGGCCGTGGTGGTGGGCAGGTTGCGCACATCCACCGAGAAAAAGTTGCGCCCGGTCGGCAACACGTCCAGACGGCCACGGCTGGGTGCGCCGCTGGGACCGGCCGGCACGAAGCGCCCGCACAGGGCATCCAGCAAACCGCGCATTTCCGCCGGGCCACAGGCATCCAGACGCGGCGCGACCACAATACGCAGGCTCTCGATCACACCCTTGACGTCTTGCCAGCCCGGTTCTTCAAGCTGCTCAAGGGCGCCTTCCAGGGATTGCTCGATCAGGCGCGCAGCGTAGAGTTCCAGACGTTCACGGGTGTCGCCCGCCGTGCGCCACAACTGTGGGTCAATCTTCTGCAAGACCTCGGGACGACGCCCGGTCCACGGCTCGGCCAACGCGCAATCCAACGGATCGAAGCCCAGTTCAAACGCCTTGGCCAACACCCGCAACAAACTCGATTGCGGCCCTCGGCCATCGCCCCGCGGAATGCGCAGCAACGCCAGCAGGGTGTCGATACGCAATCGCCCCACGGGCGACTCACCGAAAATGTGCAGGCCGTCACGGATCTGCGATTCCTTCAAGTCACACAGGTACGTGTCCAGGCGCGGCAACCAGATGGCTGCGTCGGCGTCGCTGTCGAGGTTTTCGTCCAGCGCCAGTTCCTGGTCGATACGGGTTTCCCGCACCAACGTGAGAATGTCCTTTTGCAACTCCTGGGCACGGCGTGGATCCAGCAGTTGTGCTTCGTAATACTCGTCTGCCAACAATTCCAGGTTGCGCAACGGCCCGTAGGTTTCGGCACGGGTCAGCGGCGGCATCAGGTGGTCGATGATCACCGCCTGGGTACGCCGCTTGGCCTGCGCACCCTCGCCCGGGTCGTTGACTATAAAAGGATAGATATTCGGCAGCGGCCCCAGCAACGCATCCGGCCAGCAGTTCTGCGAAAGCCCGACGCCTTTGCCCGGCAGCCACTCCAGATTGCCGTGTTTGCCAACGTGGATCACCGCATGGGTGCCGTAGGTCTGGCGCAACCAGAAGTAGAACGCGAGGTAACCGTGAGGCGGTACCAGGTCCGGGTCGTGGTACACGGCGCTGGCGTCCACCTGATAACCCCGGGCCGGCTGAATGCCAACGAAGGTCAGGCCAAAACGCAGGCCGGCGATCATCATGCGGCCATCGCGGAACATCGGATCGTTGTGGGGCGAGCCCCAACGCTCCACTACGGCTTGGCGGTTGGCCTCGGGCAGACGCTTGAACATCGCCTCGTAGTCGTCCAGCCCCAGGCTTTGGTGGCAAGGACGCAGGTCGAGGCTGTCGAGGTCGTTGCTGACGCCCCCCAACAACGCTTGAATCAAGGCTGTGCCGCTTGCCGGCAGCTCGTTTGGCAGCGGATAACCTTCAATTTGCAGCGCCCGAAGGATATTCAGTGCCGCCGCCGGGGTATCGAGGCCCACGCCGTTGCCGATGCGTCCATCACGGGTCGGGTAATTGGCAAGAATCAGCGCAATGCGTTTCTCGCTATTGGGCACCCGTGCCAGGTCGACCCAACGTCGCGCCAGTTCGGCGACAAAGTCCATGCGCTCAGGCTGGGCCCGGTAGCACACCACGTCAGACTGGCTACGCTCGCTGCGCCAGGCCAGGTCCTTGAAGCTGATGGGCCGGCTGATGATCCGCCCGTCCAGCTCCGGTAGCGCAATGTGCATCGCCAGATCACGGGGGCCAAGGCCTTGCTCACTGGCTTGCCAGCCGGGTTCGTTGTCCTGGGCGCAAATGGCCTGAATCACCGGGATATTACGGCGAAACGGTCGTAAATGCGGGGCTTCGGGGCTGGATTGGGCAAAGCCGGTGGTGTTGAGAATCACCGATACTTGCACTTCATCCAGCCAATCCTCGACCACCGTCAGGCAGCCGGGCTCTTTCAAACTGGCGACTGCTATCGGCAACGGGTTAAGACCCGCCGCTTGCAGGCGCTGGCAAAATACGTCGATAAAAGCGGTATTGGCCGCCTGCAAGTGGGAACGATAGAACAGCACCGCTGCCACCGGGAGTCCGGCCTGCCAGTCAGCCTGCCAATCACTCAGGCTGGCATTGGCCTTATGCGGGTGATAAATCGCCGTGCGTGGCAGGGCCTGCGGCTCGGCCCAGGCGTAATCACGCCCCAGATAAGTCGTGGCCAGGCAGCGATAGAAATCCAGGGCGTTACCCATGCCGCCCTGGCGCAGGAAGTGCCAGAGACGGTCACGCGCCTCGATACCCACAGTGCTGAGTTCACTGAGTTCCGGGTCCGGACGATCATCCCCCGGTACCAGAATCAGTTGAACGCCACGCTGCGCCAACTCGACCAGGCGCTCGATGCCGTAACGCCAATAGGCAATCCCGCCATGGAGCGAGATCAGAATGACCTTGGCGTGACGCAGCACCTCATCCACATACAAGTCGACCGAAGCATGATTCTGCACCTGCATCGGGTTGGCCAGACGCAGGCTCGGGTAATCCTCGGGCAACTGCTGGGCAGCCTCGGCCAGTAGCGCCAGGCTGGAGTCGCCGCTGCACAGAACCACCAGCTCGGCCGGGGTTTGTCCAAGGTCGGCAATGTTGTCATCCGAGACGAAACCGCCGGGCTGGGTCCTGAGCAGGTGCATGGCTTAAACGCTGAGGGCTGCGCGCAGTTGCGCTTCGAGCAAGGTGGCATCCAGTTCCTGGCCGATCAGCACCAGATGAGTCGCGCGCGGCTCATCGGCACGCCAGGCGCGGTCGAAGTGCTTGTCGAAACGGGTACCCACGCCCTGGATCAGCAGGCGCATCGGTTTGTTGGGGATCGCCGCGAAGCCCTTGACCCGCAGGATGCCGTGCTGGACCACCAGTTGGGTCAACGCGTCGAGCAGCAGGCTTTCGTCGGCTTGCGGCAGTTCGATGGAGATGGAGTCGAAAGCATCATGGTCGTGATCGTCTTCACCGTCGTGGTGATGATCGTGATGACTGTGACGGCCGTCGATGTGCTCTTCAGAGCCGGCACCCAGGCCAATCAACACGTCCAGCGGCAAACGGCCACTGCTGGCTTCGATGATCTTCACGGCTGGCGGCAGTTCTTCGGCGACTTCCAGGCGCACACGGGCCAGGTCTTCGGGGCTGATCAGGTCGGATTTGTTGAGGATCACCAGGTCGGCGCTGGCCAGTTGATCGGCGAACAACTCGTGCAGCGGCGATTCGTGGTCCAGGTTCGGGTCGAGTTTGCGCTGGGCATCCACTTGATCCGGGAACGCGGCGAAGGTGCCGGCGGCTACGGCTGGGCTGTCGACCACGGTGATCACCGCGTCAACGGTGCAGGCGCTGCGAATTTCCGGCCACTGGAAGGCCTGGACCAGCGGTTTTGGCAGGGCCAGCCCTGAGGTTTCGATGAGGATATGGTCAAGGTCACCGCGACGGGCCACCAATTCGCGCATCACCGGGAAGAACTCTTCCTGGACTGTGCAGCACAGGCAGCCGTTGGCCAGCTCGTAAACGCGGCCGTTGGCTTCCTCTTCGGTGCAGCCGATGGAGCATTGCTTGAGGATTTCGCCGTCAATGCCCAACTCGCCGAACTCGTTGACGATCACCGCAATGCGACGACCCTGGGCGTTGTCCAGCATGTGGCGCAGCAAGGTGGTCTTGCCCGAACCGAGGAAGCCGGTAACGATGGTGACGGGGAGTTTGGCCAGTGTTTTCATCGGATGCCCTTTGGGGCGGGCATACGGGACGACTGGCCCTGCGGCAGTGCGCAGCAGCTCATTTCGCCACCGGATCACCCCGCCCGGTTGAAAGTTGAGAAACAGTTGCGAGGCAGGTCTCCTGGCTTGGGGCTTGCCGGTCATTCGACCGGCGCTGGCTGCGCCTTCCCGCCTGTTCAGGCAGTGGCGTGGCAGTCAGATAAACCCTTCACAGTTGCGGGGGCAGCCGCGGCATTGACCGCGTTCCCTTCTTAGCTTCGGCCTGGGCCGAAGAACCTCGAGGGTGCAAGGCTACGCAGTGCGCAGGAGCCGGTCAATCTCCCACTGTAGCCGCTATGGGTTGCGAGGCGCCCCCCGAGGGCGGTCCTGCGGACACGCATCGCAGCCTCGTGCCTCGGCAGCGGCTACACGATTGACGCGAATCCCCCGCCCATGCTCTCCTACACATCTTGTTTCGGGTGCCCTTCACAGGGTGAAACGGGAAACCGGTGAGTCATGGGTTTATGACAAGTCCGGTGCTGCCCCCGCAACGGTAAGCGAGCGAAGCGTCAGATCCACTGTGCCTGTACGGCATGGGAAGGCGACGCTTTTTGACGTCAAGTCCCTCGCAAGCCCGGAGACCGGCCCGAAAAAATCAGATAACAAACCCGCGGTGGGCGGGCGCTGTTAAGACCCTGCGTGCCCGGCTCGCGGGGTTTTCATGCGCTCGCTTCACCCTGACACTCGAAAGGGACGCGCCATGTCGATCATCAGCAGCACCTCGCACACCACCAGCAGCACCGCTACCTTGAGCCAACGCCTGACCGCCGCCATTGGCGCGTCGATCCTCGGGGCGTGCCTTGTGTATTTCGCCGGCTTCTCCCATATCGAGGCCGTGCATAACGCCGCCCACGATACCCGCCACAGCGCCGCGTTCCCGTGCCACTGAGACCTGCCGACATGATCAAGCGTATTGCGCAAACCGCAGGTTTCACCGGCCTGCTGGCCGCCCTGCTGCTGACCCTGCTGCAAAGCTTCTGGGTCGCCCCGCTGATTCTCCAGGCGGAAACCTTCGAGAAAGCCCCCGCCACCGAGGTGCATGAACACGCCGATGGCGCGGCAGCTGCTCACAGCCACGATGCCGAAGCCTGGGAGCCGGCAGACGGCTGGCAGCGCGTACTGTCCACCACCGGCGGTAACCTGGTAGTCGCCGTAGGTTTCGCCCTGATGCTGGCCGGGCTCTACACCTTGCGCGCCCCAACCCGCACGGCCCAGGGCCTGTTATGGGGCTTGGCCGGTTACGCCACTTTCGTGTTGGCGCCGACACTGGGCCTTCCACCTGAACTGCCGGGCACCGCTGCCGCCGACCTGGCGCAACGGCAAATCTGGTGGATCGGCACTGCGGCCTCCACGGCTGCAGGTATCGCGTTGATCGTGTTCGGTCGCAACTGGCTGCTGAAAGTGCTGGGCGTGGCCATTCTGGTGGTGCCCCACGTAATCGGCGCGCCGCAACCGGAGGTCCACTCGATGCTGGCGCCTGAAGCTTTGGAAGCGCAGTTCAAGATTGCCTCGCAGCTGACTAACGTCGCGTTCTGGCTCGCCTTGGGCTTGATCAGTGCCTGGCTGTTTCGTCGTCACCGCGACAGTCAGTACTCGGCATGAACACCGCGCCAACCCTGGTGGTTGGCCTGGGTTGCCAGCGGGGCTGTGACGTCGACACCCTGCTCAATCTGTTCAATGCGGCCCTCGATGCCGAGGGAATCGCACGCCAGCGCGTGATTGCCCTGGCCAGTATCGACCGCAAGCGGGATGAGCCGGGATTGTTGGCGTTGGCCACGGTCCTGGCTCTGCCACTGCAGTTTTTCAGTGCCGAGCAATTAGCGGTTTATGAAGCGCGACTGAGCCATAAGTCGCTGATCGCCCATGCCCATACCGGCTGCTACGGCATCGCCGAAAGCGCTGCCCTGGCCCTGGCCGAACGCATGGCCCAGGCCCCTGCTTCACTGCTGATCACCCGCCAAAAAAACGCCCAGGCCACCTTTGCATTGGCGTGTGCCGACTAAATTCCCGATAATCGTGCCCCTCGATCATGAGCAATCTTCATCTGAAGCCTTGCTCGCACGCGTTTGCACAGGAAAGTATCCATGACCGTCTTTTTCATCGGCGCCGGCCCCGGCGACCCGGAGCTGATCACCGTCAAGGGCCAACGGCTGATTCGCAGTTGCCCGGTGATCATCTATGCCGGTTCCCTGGTACCGGCGGCGGTGTTGGAAGGTCATCGGGCGGAACAGGTGGTCAACAGCGCTGAACTGCACCTGGAACAGATCATCGAGCTGATTAAAGTCGCCCATGAAAAAGGCCAGGATGTTGCGCGGGTGCATTCCGGCGACCCCAGCCTGTATGGCGCGATTGGCGAGCAGATCCGCTGTCTGCGCGAGTTGGGTATTCCCTTTCAGATCATCCCGGGCGTGACGGCGGTGGCGGCTTGCGCCGCGCTGCTGGAGACCGAGTTGACGCTACCGGACATCGCCCAGAGCGTGATCCTGACTCGCTATGCCGATAAAACCGCAATGCCCACAGGTGAGGCGTTCAGCAGCCTGGCCCAACACGGCACGACCATGGCGATTCACCTGGGGGTCAACCATCTGGAAAAAATCGTCGCTGAGCTGCTGCCTCACTATGGCGCGGACTGCCCAATAGCCGTGGTGCATCGGGCGACGTGGCCAGATCAGGATTGGGCTATCGGGACATTGGCGGATATCGCCGAGAAGGTGGTGGCCAAAGGTTTCAGGCGTACGGCGTTGATTGTGGTGGGCCGGGTGTTGGCCAGTGACAGCTTCAGTGAGTCATCGCTGTACCGTGCGGGGCATGCCCACCTCTACCGCCCCTGAGCAAATGCTGAAACCCATGCAAAATCCTGTGGGAGCCGGGCTTGCCCGCGATGACGGTGGCACAGCCCACATTGATGTTGGCAGTCCTATCGCTATCGCGGGCAAGCCCGGCTCCCACACTTAATCTTTAACATCATAAATCAAACGTAATCTATTGAATTAGCTGCATAAAAAAACGGCGCTCACGGGGCGCCGTTTTTGTTCGCAGCGAACGCCTTACTTAGTAGTAGGCGTTTTCTTTCTGCGTGTGGTCGGTCACGTCACGTACACCCTTGAGCTCGGGAATCCGCTCCAGCAGGGTGCGCTCGATGCCTTCACGCAAGGTCACGTCCGCCTGGCCACAGCCCTGGCAGCCACCGCCGAATTTCAATACGGCGATACCGTCTTCGACCACATCGATCAGGCTGACCTGACCGCCGTGACTGGCGAGGCCCGGGTTGATTTCGGTTTGCAGGTAGTAGTTGATGCGCTCGTTGACCGGGCTGTCAGCGTTGACGTTTGGCACCTTGGCGTTGGGCGCCTTGATGGTCAATTGGCCGCCCATGCGATCGGTGGCGTAATCGACCACCGCATCGTCGAGGAAGGCTTCGCTGAAGGCGTCGATGTACGCAGTGAAGCTTTTCAGCCCCAGGGCGGTGTCTTCGGGTTTTTCTTCGCCCGGCTTGCAGTAGGCAATGCACGTCTCGGCGTACTGAGTGCCGGGCTGGGTGATGAAGACGCGGATGCCGATGCCTGGGGTGTTCTGCTTGGACAGCAGATCAGCCAGGTAATCGTGGGCGGCGTCGGTAATGGTTATGGCAGTCATGGAAACTCCTCACAGGCTTGCCCGCAGTTTACGCCAAATTATTACGGAGGTACAAAGTCCTAGTGTTTTTGTCGGGATAGGCTTTGGGGGTGGGTGTATATCCGTTGCTGCGGTAGCGGCGGGTATTGGTTCCGCTCTTACAGCGGGTCACTTTTGAAAAGAGCCCAAAAGTAACCAAAAGGCTCTTGCCCCACCACTCGGTGCCTCGCTGTGGCTCGGCATGCCCTCACTCCGGCATTGCTCCGTGGGCCGCCGCAATGGGCCATCCCTGGCCCAGTGCGGCTAAACCGGCGTCCTGCCGGTTTACCCACGGACCAATGCCTGCGTTCGGCCAGCGTGGTTTAACGGGGCGCCTAAGATCAAAGTCAAAAGCAGATCAAGAGCACAGCGGCCTACCGGCCGGCTTGAGTGGTGTGAAGCAAAGGCAAGATCAAAAGCGGGCACGGTCGACTGTGGGAGCTGGCTTGCCTGCGATGCAGACAACTCGGTCTTTCAGGAACACCGAGGTAATGCCATCGCAGCATAGGTATCTACACATTTTTTGAATCCTGCAAAAAACCTGTAGCCGCTGCCGAGGTACGAGGCTGCGATGGGTTGCGTAGCGGCCCCTAGGGCGGTCCTGCGGACCGCATCGCAGCCTCGTACCTCGGCAGCGGCTACAAAAATCAGGCTCCTGCGCAATGGTGTAGATACCTATGCCCATCGCAGGCAAGCCAGCTCCCACAGAAAAGCAGATCTGCTTTCGCTCTGGCCCTTGCCTTTGCTTCTACCACTCAGGTCGGCTTTCAGGCCGCCGTGCTTTTGATTTTGATCTTAGGCGCCCCGTTAAACCACGATGGCCGAACGCAGGTATTACGCAGTGGGCATCCCGGCATGGATGCCGGGATAGCCGCGTTGGGCCATGGATGGCCCGTCGCGGCGGCCCACGGAGTAATGCCGGAGTGAGGGCACACCGAGCCTGGGCGAGGTGCCGAGTGGTGGGGCAAGAGCCTTTTGGTTACTTTTGGGCTCTTTTCAAAAGTGACCCGCCGTAAGGGCGGAACCAATAGCCGCCGTAGCCGCAGCAACGGATATGTACCCAGAAGCCCCCCCTACAAATTCTCATACCGATTCATATCCAACACCCCCTCCTCAACCGGCGCAGTCTCATGGATATACCGCGACAAGTCATGAAAGTACTGCCAGAACAACGGATGACTCCGACGAATCCCCCACCGATCCACAATTTCCTCAAACCGCTTGGCATCCTTGGCACTTTCCATCGCTGCCACAAACTCCGGCACCTCCTGCGCCGGAATGTTGAACATGAAATTCGGATAGCTGCTGAGCACTCCCGGATAAATCGTCACCGTATCCAGCCCCGGCTGATACCGATAAGCCTCACCCAACATAAACGCCACATTACTGTGCGCCCGGTTGCGCAACAGGCTATAGACCTCACGCTGACCACTGCGGGTTTCGACCCGCAGCATCGTAGCCTCAGGCAGTTGCTCAATCACCTTCAGCCCAGCCGCCGGTCGCGAGGTCAGTCGGCTCAAGGCCTGTTCCGCATCCCGCAGCGCCGGATCGATCCCCGGACGCGAGCAATAGGCACTGACACACCGGTTGATCGGATCCGGGCTGGCATTCAGGTCACCATAACGAGCCAGTAACTGATTGGCGAAATCACGCTTGGGATCCTTTTCATCCAGGTTCAGCCCCGTAGGCTTGTCGTCGTCAATCGCCTCATAATCCATCCACAACTTGACCTTGCCACTGTTCTGATACCAGTCATCCAGAAAGCCGTCCCGCGAATCCGCAGGCATCAGACGCAAAAAGTTCTGCTCGGCACCATTACGGATCAGGTCGAAATACAACCGAGTCTGCGCCTGATGCGAGACATTGCCGAAGACATCGAAGTTGACCGCCAACTGGTAATACGTACGCTCCAACAGCGGATAGTCAAACAGCCACATCGTCTGCGGAACCTCACCAATCAACCCCTTGGTCACCGAGGCGCTGTCGAAGTGACGGAAGATCGACAGCAGCGCATTGTCATTGCCCGCCCACAGGCTCGACCAACTGGGCGCTGCAATATCGGCATAACTGTCGCGACGCAGGGCTTCATAGGCGTTGCGCTTGTCACGGTAGGCCAGCCACAGGCTCAGCACACTGCCCACGTCATCGTTCTGTCCGGGCATCGCCAGCAAGGGCGTGGCCTGGCCGCGATAGCGGGCATCAGTGACGTACAGGTCGTGGTCGGGATCCTGGAACAGGGTCCAGAAGTTGTCGCGGATCACGTCCGTGGCGATCTGCCCACGGCATACCGGCCCGCGAATAAAGGTGCGCACGAAGTATTCGGCGTTATCCAGCATGAACTGGTAACGCGCCTTGGCCGGGATGGCTTCGAAGGTCTCGAATGGATTAGCCCGGCGCCCAGGCCCGTAGCCCGGCAACGCATGCACCTGCCAGTCGCCGCTATAGAACAACGACTTGATGCGGGCCATTTTCTCGGCGCTGAACGGATAGGTGATGTGGGTCTTGTGCACAATCACCCCTTGCACCGGCCACAAACGGTAGTACACCTGGGTGCCCGGGTCGTCGTTGGGACGGCGGGTGTTGATCAGGTCAATCGGCTGACCGCTGGGGGTACGGGAACGTACCCACTGGAAGAAATGCCCCGGCTCGCCACCTTCAAAATAGATATGGGCCAGGAACAGATGCTCATACAACCAGCGCGCCACCAGGCTTTCCCGGGCGCCAGGCTGGTTGAACAGGGCTTCCCATTGCTGGACCTGCAAGACTTCCCGGGCGCTCGGGGCCAGACCCTGCTCGTCGATAGGCGCACCGGAGGCCAGCCAACGTTGCAGGGTCTGGTATTGCTGATCGGTCAGGCCGGTGACCGCCAGCGGCATGCCTTCCTTGGGATGGGCACCGGCATAGGCGTCGAACTCGCCGGGCATCGGGCACATATTTTCGCGGCGCAGGCCCAGGACGATGTCGTCTGGCAACTTGGCATTAGGCTGCAAGGGCGCGTTATGCCCCAACTCAAGCATGCGCGTCATCAGTGCCGCCTGGCTGCCCTGGGCGTCGAGCACAGAGCCAAACCCCTGGCGCTGCCAGGCAGCCTTGCCGAAGGCGTCGTAGAACAAACGGGTCGGCGGCGTGGCCGTGCTGCGCTCGCCATTGTAGACCGGCACCTTGGTCGCGCCTCGGGCGGCGCCCTCGCCACTGCCCAGGTTGAGCTGGCAGGCCGCGTCATAGCAGGCATGGCAGGCCACACACTTCTCGGTAAAGATCGGTTGAATATCACGGGTATAGGAAATCGCCGGGGCGGGACCTTGGGCCTGTGTGCTGCTGGCTATCAGCAATAGAAGAGCGCTGATGATGAGGCGATACGACATGTTCCCGGTCTCGATTCAATACGTGCGATAAAAACCCGGGCGATTCTACCGGGCTACAGCCCCCGCCAACATGAGCGATATTCATGCAAATTCCGAACATGCTCTAAAAGCGCACAGGTTTGCTATGATCCACGCCCTCCGTAATCGCCTGACCAGAGTAGTCCCATGTCCGATCGTAGTGCTCGTCTGCAAGCCCTCCACCAAGCCCTCAAGGAACGCATCCTGATCCTCGACGGCGGCATGGGCACGATGATCCAGAGCTACAAACTGGAGGAAGAGGACTACCGTGGCAAACGCTTCGCCGACTGGCCGAGCGACGTCAAGGGCAACAATGACCTGTTGATCCTCACCCGCCCGGACGTGATCGGCGGGATCGAGAAGGCTTACCTGGATGCCGGTGCCGACATCCTCGAAACCAACACCTTCAACGCCACCCAAGTGTCCCAGGCCGATTACGGCATGGAGGGGCTGGCCTATGAATTGAACGTAGAAGGCGCCCGCCTCGCGCGCAAGGTCGCTGACGCAAAAACCCTCGAAACCCCGGACAAGCCACGTTTCGTCGCCGGCGTGCTCGGCCCTACCAGCCGTACCTGCTCGCTGTCGCCCGATGTGAACAACCCCGGCTACCGCAACGTGACCTTCGATGAACTGGTGGAAAACTACACCGAGGCCACCAAAGGCCTGATCGAAGGCGGTGCGGACATGATCCTCATCGAAACCATCTTCGACACCCTCAACGCCAAGGCCGCGATCTTCGCTGTGCAGGGCGTGTATGAAGAGCTGGGCGTCGAACTGCCGATCATGATTTCCGGCACCATCACCGACGCTTCCGGCCGGACCCTCTCGGGCCAGACCACCGAAGCATTCTGGAACTCCATCAGCCACGCCAAGCCGATTTCCGTCGGATTGAACTGCGCCCTGGGTGCCAGCGAACTGCGACCATACCTGGAAGAGCTGTCGAACAAGGCCAACACCTACGTTTCCGCTCACCCGAACGCCGGTTTGCCCAACGAGTTCGGCGAGTACGACGAACTGCCGGTGGAAACCGCCAAGGTCATCGAAGAGTTCGCCCAGAGCGGCTTCCTCAATATCGTCGGCGGTTGCTGCGGCACCACCCCGGGCCATATCGAAGCCATCGCCAAGGCCGTGGCCGGTTATGCGCCGCGCCAGATTCCGGATATCCCCAAGGCTTGTCGCCTGTCTGGCCTTGAGCCGTTCACCATCGACCGCAGTTCGCTGTTCGTCAACGTCGGTGAGCGCACCAACATCACCGGCTCCGCGCGCTTCGCCCGACTGATCCGTGAAGACAACTACACCGAAGCGCTGGAAGTCGCCCTGCAGCAAGTGGAAGCCGGCGCCCAGGTAATCGACATCAACATGGACGAAGGGATGCTCGATTCGAAGAAGGCGATGGTGACCTTCCTCAATCTGATTGCCGGTGAACCGGACATCTCCCGCGTACCGATCATGATCGACTCTTCCAAATGGGAAGTGATCGAGGCCGGCCTCAAGTGCATCCAGGGCAAGGGCATCGTCAACTCCATCAGCATGAAGGAAGGCGTCGAACAGTTCATTCACCACGCCAAGCTGTGCAAGCGCTACGGTGCTGCGGTGGTGGTGATGGCGTTCGACGAAGCCGGCCAGGCCGACACCGAAGCGCGCAAGAAAGAAATCTGCAAACGCTCCTACGACATCCTGGTGAATGAAGTCGGCTTCCCGCCGGAAGACATCATCTTCGACCCGAACATCTTCGCCGTCGCGACCGGTATCGAGGAGCACAACAACTACGCCGTCGACTTCATCAACGCCTGTGCCTATATCCGCGACCACCTGCCGTACGCACTGACCTCAGGCGGCGTGTCCAACGTGTCGTTCTCGTTCCGGGGTAACAACCCGGTGCGCGAAGCCATTCACTCGGTGTTCCTGCTGTACGCGATCCGCAACGGCCTGACCATGGGTATCGTCAACGCCGGCCAACTGGAGATCTACGACCAGATCCCGGCAGAGCTGCGTGACGCCGTGGAAGACGTGATCCTCAACCGCACCCCGGAAGGCACCGACGCCCTCCTCGCCATCGCCGACAAGTACAAGGGCGACGGCAGCGTCAAGGAAGCCGAGACCGAGGAATGGCGTGGCTGGGAGGTCAACAAGCGCCTGGAACATGCGCTGGTCAAGGGCATCACCACCCATATCGTTGAAGACACCGAGGAATCCCGGCAGTCCTTCGCACGCCCAATCGAAGTGATTGAAGGCCCGTTGATGTCCGGCATGAACATCGTCGGCGACCTGTTCGGCGCCGGCAAGATGTTCCTGCCCCAGGTGGTGAAATCCGCCCGCGTGATGAAGCAGGCCGTGGCTCACTTGATCCCGTTCATCGAGCTGGAAAAAGGCGACAAACCGGAAGCCAAGGGCAAGATTCTCATGGCCACCGTCAAAGGCGATGTACACGACATCGGCAAGAACATCGTCGGCGTGGTGCTCGGTTGCAACGGCTATGACATTGTCGATTTGGGTGTGATGGTGCCTGCCGAAAAGATCCTGCAAGTGGCCAAGGAACAGAAGTGCGACATCATCGGCCTGTCCGGCCTGATTACTCCGTCGCTGGATGAGATGGTGCATGTCGCCCGCGAGATGCAGCGCCAGGACTTCCACCTGCCGCTGATGATCGGTGGCGCGACCACGTCCAAGGCCCATACGGCGGTGAAGATCGAACCCAAGTACAGCAACGATGCAGTGATCTACGTCACCGACGCTTCCCGCGCCGTGGGCGTGGCCACGCAGTTGCTGTCCAAGGAGTTGAAGGCCGGTTTCGTCGAAAAAACCCGCCTGGAATACATCGACGTACGCGAACGCACCGCCAATCGCAGCGCCCGCACCGAACGCCTGAGCTACCCGGCGGCCATCGCCAAGAAGCCGCAGTTCGACTGGAGCAGCTACACACCAGTCAAACCAACGTTTACCGGCTCCAAGGTGTTGGACAATATCGACCTCAAGGTGCTGGCCGAATACATCGACTGGACGCCGTTCTTTATTTCCTGGGACCTGGCTGGCAAATTCCCACGCATCCTCACCGATGAAGTCGTAGGTGAAGCCGCCACTGCGCTGTACGCCGATGCCCAGGAGATGCTCGCCAAGCTGATCGACGAAAAACTCATCAGCGCCCGCGCCGTATTCGGTTTCTGGCCGACCAACCAAGTGCAGGACGATGACCTGGAAGTCTACGGCGAGGACGGTCAGCCGATTGCCAAACTGCACCACCTGCGCCAGCAAATCATCAAGACCGACGGCAAACCAAACTTCTCCCTGGCGGACTTCGTTGCGCCCAAGGACAGCGGCGTGACCGACTACATCGGTGGTTTTATCACCACCGCCGGCATCGGCGCCGAAGCCGTGGCCAAGGCCTACCAGGACGCTGGCGACGACTACAACTCGATCATGGTCAAGGCCCTCGCCGACCGTCTGGCCGAGGCCTGTGCCGAATGGCTGCACCAGCAAGTGCGTAAAGACTACTGGGGCTACGCCAAGGATGAGCAACTGGATAACGAGGCGCTGATCAAGGAGCAATACAG
Organism: Pseudomonas spelaei; assembly: GCF_009724245.1. Classification (GTDB taxonomy): domain Bacteria; phylum Pseudomonadota; class Gammaproteobacteria; order Pseudomonadales; family Pseudomonadaceae; genus Aquipseudomonas; species Aquipseudomonas spelaei. The sequence continues at coordinate 86,708 of NZ_WNNK01000011.1, forward strand.
CGGTATCCGCCCTGCCCCGGGTTATCCGGCGTGCCCGGATCACACCGAGAAAGCCCAGCTGTTCCAACTGCTGGACCCGCAAGCTCGCGAAATGCACGCCGGCCGCAGTGGCGTGTTCCTCACCGAGCACTATGCGATGTTCCCGGCCGCTGCGGTCAGCGGCTGGTACTTCGCCCACCCGCAGGCGCAGTACTTTGCCGTGGGCAAGGTCGACAAGGATCAAGTCGCGAGTTACACCGCACGCAAGGACCAGGACCTGGCCGTGACCGAGCGGTGGTTGGCGCCGAACCTGGGTTACGACAACTAATAAAACCGGCGACCCTATAGGTATCTACACAATTGTGCAGGGCCTGATTTCTGTAGCCGCTGCCGAGGTACGAGGCTGCGATGGGTTTGGTGCGGCATTCCGACGAAGCGACCCCGAGGGCGGTCCTGCGGCCCGCATCGCAGCCTCGTACCTCGGCAGCGGCTACGGATTTTCGGAGGTTTCAAGAAATGTGTAGATACCTATGTCCAACGGCTCCCCACAGAACGCTGACCGCCCTGCTTTCGCTGTTCGACTATGCTGTCCTCACACACCTTGTAGCGAGGGATGTATGGACGATCCAGTCGACAACAAGCCGCCCACCTTCTGGCAAATGCTCCACAGCGTGATGGCGGCCGCCTTTGGCGTGCAAAGCGGCAAGAACCGCGCCCGGGACTTTACCCACGGCAAACCCAGCCATTTCGTGGTGCTGGGGATCCTGTTCACGGCGATCTTCGCCCTGGCACTGTTTGGCATCGTCAAGTTGGTGCTGCACCTGGCCGGCGTATAAACGGCGTCAGTGCATCAGCAGTTGCAGGCTAAAGGGATAACGGTAGGACTCGGGCTTGCCCTGGGCTGACAGCGCACGGAAATCCACGTTGTATTGCTGGCTGGCGTTGATGGCTTGCAGGCGCCGAGCCTGTTCCGGCTCGATCAACTGGAACAGCGCTTCCTCACGATCACGGCCGCCATGCAAGCTGATGTCCACACCGTGGGCATCGTCGTCGAGCAGCACCATCGCCCAGCCCCCCGTGGTGAAATGCCCGGCTACCAGCGTGCTCAACCGACCGTCAATGCGTGCACCCAGCACCTCGGACGAGCTGTTGACCGCACTGAACAACACGTCCTTGCCGGGTGTGCGTCCGGCCTCCTGCGCAGCCTGCATGGCCCCCAAGGCCATTTCATCGTTAGCCGACCACACCAGTGCTGTCTGCGGATAACGCTTGAACAACTGCGTGGCCTGCTCAAAGGCACGCTGGCGGTTCCATTCGCCGTACACCACCTGACGCAAGCGCACGTCGGGATGTTCGCCCAGGGCACGGCGCATACCCTCTTCACGCCGTTGTGCCGCAGGGGTGTTCTTGACGCCGGAAAAAGCCAGCAGGTCAAGGGACTGACCAGGCTTGGTCTCACCGTATTGGCGCAGCATGTCCTCGAGCATCAGGTAACCGGCCTGCTCGTCATCGGCAACGATGCTGCCGATCCAATTGGAGTACTTGCCAGCATCCAGCAACTGCATCTGATCAACCGTCAGGGCATTGTTGACGATGAGCAGCTTGACGCCACTGCCCTGGGACAGGCGCAGAATTTGCGGGGCGATGTACTGCTCGTTGACCAGCACCAGGTAATCCGGCCGCGGCGAACCTTGCAAGGTTTCCCGTGCCTGTTGGAGAGTGTTCTGCGGATCGCGCCCGGAATAACGCACACGCAAATCCAGGCCGAGGTCCTTGGCGGCGGCCTGCATGAATTGCGAGTAACTGACCCAGAAGGTTTCGGTGGAGGTGCCAGGGTTGAGAAAAACCACAGACGTTGCATGGGCCATTACCCCGAACGTCACCCCCATCACCCACACACACGCACAGAGAACCTTCAACATTGCTGCCCTAGCCCCGAGAAATCACCGCCCATCATAGTGGCAATTCGCCTGACAATCTCGGCTAATCGTCAATTGTCGGACAATTCAGGACCGGGCAGCCTCTCATTGATGACTGACCCAGAACACAGCGGTTGAAACCACCAGAATAATCAGGAACAGAATCGCCCAAGCGTCCACGGTACTGTCGCTCTTTCGGGCTTTGGTTGAATTGCTCATCGCATCGCCTCTTGTCGGTTTTATAGGTGATTGCACTAAGACTCGACCACAGTAAAGTTCATGGTTGCCCGTATGACAAATGTGGGTAATTCGATAACCAGTCTCATTAGTCGATTTGGTTCTTTGCATATACTCAAACATCACTTTTGCGCATAAACGCAAACTGGTATCGTGCGCCGGCTCCGTTGGGAGTGCGCGGCCGTGCGCGCAGATTTGCCGAGAACAGGACCTATATGTACGTATACGACGAATACGATCAGCGCATCATCGAGGACCGCGTCAAGCAGTTCCGTGATCAGACCCGACGCTATCTGGCAGGCGAACTGAGCGAAGAAGAGTTCCGCCCTCTGCGCCTGCAAAATGGCCTTTATATTCAGCGCTTTGCGCCGATGTTGCGGGTTGCCGTGCCTTATGGCCAACTGACCTCGCGCCAGACGCGAATGATGGCCAGGATTGCCCGTGACTTCGACAAGGGCTACGCCCACATCAGCACCCGCCAGAACGTGCAGTTCAACTGGCCGGCCCTGGAAGATGTGCCGGACATCCTCGCTGAATTGGCCACCGTGCAGATGCACGCGATTCAGACCAGCGGTAACTGCCTGCGCAACGTGACCACCGATCAATTCGCCGGCGTTGCTGCCGACGAACTGATCGACCCGCGCCCATGGTGTGAAATCGTCCGCCAGTGGACCACCTTCCACCCGGAGTTCGCCTACCTGCCGCGCAAGTTCAAGATCGCCATCAATGGCTCGACCTCGGACCGTGCAGCCATTGAAGTCCATGACATCGGCCTGGAGCCGGTGCACAACGCAGCAGGCGAACTGGGTTTCCGTGTACTGGTGGGTGGCGGCCTGGGCCGTACCCCGGTGGTGGGGGCCTTCATCAATGAATTCCTGCCATGGCAAGACCTGTTGAGCTACCTCGACGCTATCCTGCGGGTCTACAACCGCTATGGCCGTCGTGACAACAAGTACAAGGCACGCATCAAGATCCTGGTGAAGGCGCTGACCCCTGAGGTCTTCGCCCAGAAAGTCGACGCCGAGATGGAACACCTGCGCGGCGGCCAGACCACCCTGACCGAAGCTGAAGTGCATCGCGTCGCCAAACACTTCGTCGATCCGGACTACAAGGCCCTGAGCAATCTGGATGCCGAACTGGCCGAGCTCGATCAACAACACCCAGGCTTTGCCCGTTGGCGTGTGCGCAATACCCTGGCGCACAAGAAGCCAGGCTATGTCGCCGTGACCCTGTCGCTCAAGCCGACTGGCGTAGCGCCGGGCGATATCACCGACAAGCAGCTGGACGGTGTCGCTGACCTGGCTGAGCGCTACAGCTTCGGCCAACTGCGCACCTCCCACGAACAGAACATCATCCTCGCGGACGTCGAGCAGAGCCAGTTGTTCACCCTGTGGGGCGAGTTGCGCGAGCAAGGTTTCGCCACGCCGAACATTGGCTTGCTGACCGACATCATCTGCTGCCCGGGTGGCGACTTCTGCTCCCTGGCCAACGCCAAGTCGATCCCGATTGCCGAGTCGATCCAGCGTCGTTTCGATGACCTGGATTACCTGTTCGACATCGGCGAGCTGGACCTGAACATCTCCGGCTGCATGAACGCCTGTGGTCACCACCACGTCGGCCATATCGGCATCCTCGGGGTGGACAAGAAAGGCGAAGAATTCTATCAAGTGTCCCTGGGCGGCAGCGCCAGCCGCGACGCGAGCCTGGGCAAGATCCTCGGCCCGTCGTTCGCCCAGGAAGCCATGCCTGAAGTGATCGGCAAGCTGATTGATGTGTACATTGAACAGCGCACCGAAGATGAGCGTTTCATCGACACCTACCAGCGCATCGGCATTGACCTGTTCAAGGAGCGCGTCTATGCAGCGAATCATTAAAAACAACGAAGTGGTCGACGAAACCTGGCACCTGCTGCCCAAGGACGCGACCCTCGATGGCATCTCCAACTGCGACGACCTGATCGTGCCGCTGGCCCTGTGGCGCGATCATGCTCACGCCCTCAAGGCCCGCGACGGCGGCTTGGGTGTATGGCTGGACGCCGATGAAGAAGCCGAAGAAATCGCTGATGATGTGACCAACTTCCAGGTCATCGCCCTGAACTTCCCGGCCTTCACCGACGGTCGCAACTACTCCAACGCCCGCCTGCTGCGTGACCGTTATGGTTACAAGGGCGAGCTGCGGGCGATTGGCGATGTGCTGCGCGACCAACTGTTCTACCTGCACCGCTGCGGGTTCGATGCCTACGCCTTGCGCGCTGACAAAGACCCGTATGAAGCCCTGGAAAGTCTCAAGGACTTCTCGGTGACCTACCAGGCGGCGACTGACGAACCGTTGCCGTTGTTCCGCCGCCGCTAAGCGTCAGCGTATAAAAAACCCTGGCATGCCAGGGTTTTTTCATGGGTTGATGTTGATCGACGCCAGTACCTGCTTCTGCCCCATGGAACACGGCACGCCTTCCGGTTGCGCCCGTACCGCCTCGATCACGCCCAACAACTGCGCCTTGCTGTGCGCCAACTGCGTTTGCATCACCTCGATCTGCGCCACTTTACGTTCCAGGCCCTCAATCAGCGCCTCACGCTTGTGCTCGCCTTCGGTCGGCATCAACGCTTTAAGCTCCTGCAACGTAAACCCGGCCTGTTGTGCGCTCTGGATCAACTGCAGGGTCTGTAGTGCCTGCGGCGCATAACGCCGATATCCATTGGCCTGGCGCCCTACCTGACTGATCAACCCTTCCGCTTCGTAAAACCGAATGCGCGACGCCGCCAACCCGCTGAGCTTTGCCAATTCGCCAATATTCATCGCTGCGTCCTTCTTACCTGCTTGACATTAAAGTTAGCTTTAAGCTTAGCCTGAGGCCTCTGTCAACGAGGACTCAACCATGTCGCCCTTTTCAGCCCTGCCATTGCCCAACGGCCAGACCATCGGTAACCGCATCGCCAAGGCGGCGATGGAAGAGAATATGGCCGATCTGCACCAGGCGCCCTCTGAAGCGCTCATGCGCCTGTACCAGTCCTGGGCCGACGGCGAGCCAGGGCTGTTGCTGACCGGCAATGTGATGATCGACCGCCGCGCCATGACCGGCCCTGGTGGGGTTGCGCTGGAAAACGAGGAACACCTGGACAAGTTTCGCCAGTGGGCCACCATTGGACGCGCCAAAGGTGCGCACTTCTGGATCCAGCTCAACCATCCAGGCCGCCAGACCCAGGCCAACCTCGGCCAACAGGCCTGGGCGCCTTCAGCGGTAGCCCTGGACCTCGGTGGTTTTTCAAAGATGTTTGCCCAACCCAAAGCCATGGGCGAGGAAGAGATTGAGGAAGTGATCGCACGTTTTGCCACCAGCGCACGCCTGGCTGAAAAAGCGGGTTTCACCGGCGTACAGATTCATGCGGCGCACGGCTATTTGCTCAGTCAATTTCTCTCCCCTTTGAGCAACAAGCGCACGGATCGCTGGGGCGGCTCCCTGGAAAACCGCGCGCGTCTGTTGCTGGAGGTGGTGAAGGCCGTACGGGCGGCTGTCAGCCCTGATTTTTGCGTGGCGGTTAAACTCAACTCAGCAGATTTCCAACGCGGTGGTTTTGATGCCAACGACGCCCGCGGTGTGGTCGAACGGCTCAATGCATTACCCCTTGATTTGTTGGAACTGTCCGGCGGCAGTTACGAAGCACCGGCCATGCAAGGTGAAGCACGAGACGGTCGAACCCTGGCCCGCGAAGCGTATTTCCTCGAAATGGCCAGCGAACTCGCACGCCTGGCGCATATGCCGGTGATGGTGACCGGGGGCATCCGCCGCTTGCCGGTGGTCCAGCAGGTGTTGGACAGCGGCATCGCCATGGCCGGGATCGCCACGGCCCTGACCCTGGAGCCACAGTTAATCAAGCAATGGCGCGAAGGCTGTGACCTCAACCCGCAAATACCGCCTATTCGCTGGAAACGCAAACCACTGGCCGCCCTGGCGACCATGGCGGTGGTGCACCATCAGTTGCGTCGACTGAGTCAGGGGCGTCGGCCGAAACCAGGTATCGCGCCGCTGCTCGCGCTGATCAAGGATCAACTGTTCATCGCTAAACGCACCCGTCAGTACCGCGCGGCGATGAACAATTAGTCATGTTAGTGGGTGAGTATTCAGCGTTCTGAGGTTGTCCTCTATTGATCTGCGGTTTTTAACCTCACTGACGATGGAGTTCCTCATGGCGAAAATCACCCTGGCCCAACAGCTGGCGACCACCCTTGAGCAGGCAGGCATCAAGCGCGTCTGGGGCCTGACCGGCGACAGCCTCAACGGCCTGACCGATGCCCTGCGCACCATGGACAGCATCGAGTGGATGCATGTGCGCCATGAGGAAGTCGCCGCCTTCGCCGCTGGCGCCGAAGCGGCTGCAACGGGCGAACTGACGGTATGCGCCGGCAGTTGCGGGCCGGGCAATCTGCACTTGATCAACGGGCTTTTTGATTGCCATCGCAACCACGTACCCGTACTGGCCATCGCCGCGCAGATTCCCTCGTCGGAAATCGGCCTGAACTACTTCCAGGAAACCCACCCTCAGGAGCTGTTCAAGGAGTGCAGTCACTTTGTCGAACTGGTGACCAACCCGGCGCAAATGCCTCACGTGCTGCATCGCGCCATGCGCTCGGCCATCCTCAATCGCGGCGTGGCGGTAGTGGTCATTCCGGGGGATGTATCGCTGCTGGAAGTGGACGACAAATTCAAGCCATGGCCCGCGCTGATGGCGCCACGCACCCTGCCGGCAGAGCAGGACCTGCAGCGTCTGAGCGCGCTCCTCAATCAAAGCAAATCCGTGACCCTGCTGTGCGGCAGCGGTTGCGCCGGCGCCCACGATGAGGTGGTTGCGCTGGCCGACGCCTTGGGTGCGCCGGTGGTGCATGCGCTGCGAGGCAAAGAGCATGTGGAGTGGGACAACCCCTTTGATGTCGGCATGACTGGCCTGATCGGCTTCAGCTCGGGCTATCACGCGATGCTCAACTGCGACACGCTGATCATGCTCGGCACCGACTTCCCCTATCGCCAGTTCTACCCCACCGACGCAAAGATCATCCAGGTTGACCGTAACCCACAGGCGCTGGGGCGTCGCGCCACCCTGGACCTGGGCATCGCCGCCGACGTCAGCGAAACCATTCAAGGCCTGCTGCCACGCCTGACCCGCAAGACCGATCGCAGCTTCCTTGCCACCTCCCTCAAGCATTACGAAAAAGCCCGCCAGGGCCTGGATGACCTGGCGCAGCCGTCTGCCGCCAACCGTCCGATCCACCCACAGTACGTGACCCGCCTGCTCAGTGAACTGGCTGACGACGATGCGATCTTCACCGCCGACGTTGGCTCGCCCACAGTCTGGGCCGCGCGCTACCTGAAAATGAATGGCAAGCGTCGGCTGATCGGCTCGTTCAACCATGGTTCCATGGCTAACGCCATGCCTCAGGCTATCGGCGCCCAGGCAGCATTCCCCGGTCGACAGGTCATTTCGCTGTCGGGCGACGGCGGTTTCAGTATGTTGATGGGCGACTTCATTTCCCTGGTGCAGTTGAAATTGCCGGTGAAAGTAGTGGTGTACGACAACGCCTCACTGGGGTTCGTCGCCATGGAAATGAAGGCGGCCGGCTATCTGGACACCGGCACCGAGCTGAAGAACCCGGACTTCGCCGCCATGGCCAATGCGATGGGTATCCTCGGTATTCGTGTGGAACAGTCCGAGGACCTGGAGCCTGCCTTGCGCCGCGCCCTGGCCCATGACGGTCCGGTGTTGGTCGATGTGGTCACCGCCACCCAGGAATTGGCCATGCCGCCCAGCATCAAGCTGGAACAAGCCAAAGGCTTCAGCCTGTACATGCTCAAGGCGGTGATGAGCGGCCGTGGTGATGAGGTGATCGAGTTGGCGCGGACCAACTGGTTTCGCTGATCCATCTCGTCAGTAATGGCGAGAGGCGCCGTAACGAACGATCACCTGGGTCACCGCTGCGACGATGACCGGGTCAGCATCCGGCGCACTGAACAGGCGGAACTCGGCATCGGGCAGCGCTGGCAAACCCTGCTCGGCACCGAGTTCCACCAACCCGTGAGACACCTGGCTACGCGTCATGGGCGCAACGGCAAATCCGGCGAGGGCCGCCGCGTGCAATCCTGCATAACTGGTACAGAGCATCGCCGTACGTTGCGTAATACCTGCCTGTGCAAGGCGGCTCAGCGCAGCTTCCCGATAAGGACAAGGCTCTGGAAACAAGGCCAGGGGCAAAGGTGTCGGCAATGTACCGACCCCTTGTGCCGACCACGCCCACACCAGCGGCTCCTGCCAGAGCGCCAGGCCAGGCTCGCTGGACTCGCACAACGAACCGACCACAACGTCCAGTTCGCCCTGCCTCATCAAGGCCAGCAGCGAACCGGGAATGCTCACCTGTACCTTGATCTGCAGGCCGGGATAGTCGGCGGCAAACACCTGCAAATCACGCAACAAGCGCGCATCGGCGAACTCTTCAGATACACCGATGCGCAGGTCACCGTGAAACGCCGAGCGGGTCAGTTCGGCCCAGGCATCACGGTTCAGCGCCAGAATCCCCCGGGCATACGCCATCAAGCGTTCACCATCGGCAGTCAATTGCTGCGAGCGGGTGGTGCGGGCCAATAACGGTTTGCCAACCTGCTCCTCCAGGCGTCGCAAATGCCCACTGACGGCCGATTGGGTCAGGTGCAGGCGGGTTGCGGCGCGGCTGAATCCGCCCTCATCAACCACCGCAACAAAGGTTTTAAGTAACTGCACATCGAACATAGATAGATTCGTGATCAATAGGTGATTTATATACGATTTATATTCCGCATGGCTCTATGTTGCAATGACGCGGTCACCTCCTCCCCTCATTGAGGCACACCATGACCCTTCTGCTGCACATCGAATGTTCCCCGCGCAAACAGCGTTCCGCCTCCCTGGAAGTGGCCCGCCACTTTATCGACCGCTATCAGCAGAACGTCCCCGACACCGAAGTGGTTACTCTGGATCTATGGAGCCTGGACCTGCCGGAATTTGACGGACCAGTGATGGACGCCAAGTACGCGGGCCTGAACGGAACGGCCTTGACCGAAGAACAGGAAGTTGCCTGGCGGGCAGTGAAATCCCTTGCGGCCTACCTCCATGAGGCGGACGTGCTGGTGTTTTCCATACCGCTCTGGAATTTCGCCGTGCCCTACAAGCTCAAGCACTTTATCGACGTGGTGTCGCAGAAAGACGTGCTGTTCGACTTCAGTCCGGAACACGGCCTGCAAGGGCTGCTTCACGGCAAGAGCGCAGTCACTGTGTATGCGCGTGGCATGGACTTTTCTGATCGAGCGGCGGCGGCCGAGCACCCCATGGACTTCCAGAAGCCCTACATGGAAGCCTGGCTCAAGTTCATCGGCATCACCGATGTGCACGCCTTGTATGTGGAAAAAACCATTCTGGGGCCTGACGTGGATCTGGCGTCGCGGCGCACATCCAATGAGCAGGCGTTGCAACTGGCAGACCGTTTGACCTGACCGCCCCCAAAACACCCAGCCGACACGGCTGGGTGTTGCAGGTCAATATCAGCCCTTCAGTTTCTCTACCCATTTGCCGTAGGCATCGATAAATGCCTGCAAAAACGGTTTGGTCTTTTCCGTCACCTTGCCCGACTCATCAAACGCACTGCCGGCCCCACCCAGATAGGCTTCCGGCTGCTGCATGCACGGCACATCGAGGAACACCAGGGACTGGCGCAAATGGTGATTGGCACCAAAGCCACCGATGGCCCCCGGCGACACACTGATCACCGCCCCCGGCTTGCCGCTCCAGACACTTTGACCATAGGGACGGGAGCCGACGTCAATGGCATTCTTCAACGCGGCGGGCACGGAGCGGTTGTATTCCGGGGTCACGAACAACACCGCGTCGGATGAGCTCACGTGTTGGCGGAAAGTACTGTAGGCTGCCGGCAGTCCAGCACCTTCAATGTCTTCGTTGTAGAGCGGCAAATCGCCGATTTCGACAATGTTCAATTTAAGGTTGGCGGGCGCCAGCTCGGCCAATGCCAGGGCAACCTTGCGGTTGATCGACTCTTTTCTCAAGCTGCCAACCAGTACGGCAATCGTGTAGACCTTGCTCATTGAGGTTTCCTGACGTCTGACTAAAGGAACGTGTAGTTATAGAGTTTTCGCGACCCGATCACCAACAGGTTTTTACAACGCCCATGGCGTTCAAGATGCACCGCGTCTTGTAAGTAACATCTGAAAAAGTCAACGAATAGTATTTTTTTTCCATAGGTAAACTACCCCGCTCCAAGACGGTCTACAGAACCGCAAATCGAGTGTTTATCTCCAGAGGTTCTAAACAGATGGCAGCAGTACTTGTCGGACAGTTCCATGCCAGAGACGCGGAAGGCCGCGTTTATTCCGTGCATGAGTTCCAGGAATCCAACCCGGTGCAGGGCGACCTGGTGGGCTCGGCGCCCACCATTACCTACAAGCTGGCCATTGGCGATCGTGTAGAAAAACTGGATGGCGACGAGTTCCGGTTGATTCAGTCGGGCACCATCATCACCCGCGAATCGCAAACCACCCACGCTTCATAAGCCCTCATTCTCCAAAGGCGATATCCACGTTATCGCCTACACCACCCAACGTCCGATCCTTGCCAAACGAAAACAGGTCAAATGCGGTTTTGGCCTGGGTCGCCGGGTAGTGATATTGACAGGAAACGCCCCCAGCGCGTCATTCCCCGGCGGTTCGTCCTGCTGCCTGCTGGTTGGGTTTTACCAGGCATCTGTCGTGCCCTCCCCTCGGGTCAGTTGGTTAACAGGCTCTGCGTCTTGAACGCATAGGTCTAGGCATAACCCTAGCCAATCGCGTCTGGCCCAACCATGGATTTGCCCAAGCTTCGGATTCAACCATTGAATACAGACCTTGCTGAACATAGACTCCAGCCATGCGTTTACGTCATATCGAAGTGATTCAGGCCATCTTGCAGACCGGACATCTCGGCACCGCCGCCGAATGGCTGCAACTGCCCGTGGCCGATGTGGATACCATCCTCAAAGATGCCGAACAGCAACTGGGCTTCATGCTGTTCGCCAGCGTCAGGGGACGGCTGCAGGCAACCCGCGAGACCCTCGAGTTACAGGGTGGAATTGCCCGTCTCTACGAAACCCTCGACCCCCTGCAGCGCCTGGCCAGCAGCCTGAAACACCATCACGCCCCACCACTGCGTGCGCTGTGTACACCACCGCTGGCTAATCAACTGTTACCGCAAAGTATTGCAGTATTGCGTCGACGCTTTCAGGACACACCGTGCACGCTGTCGAGCCACCCCACCCGCGATATCGTCAAGAGCCTGCTGTTGCATGAGGCTGATATCGGCCTGAGCCTGCACGATCCCGAACACCCGCAAATTCAAGGCATCGCCCTGGGCCAAGGCAAGCTGCAACTGCTGGCGCCCCACGGCTGGCTCAAGCCTCGGCAGAAGTACATCACGCTGCAGGAGTTGGCCGGGCAATCGATGATTGGCCTGGAGGGCCAGGACCCGCTGAGCAGCCTGCTGGACAGCAAGTTGCAGGCCCTGCGCCCACTGCCAGTGGTTCAGACGCGGGTACAGACCTACCAGATGATGCGCAGCCTGGTGGAAGCCGGGGAAGGCCTGGCAATTGTTGACCCGTTCACGGCGACGGGCGCGCGCGAGGCCGGGTTGGATGCGTGCCCCTTGTCACCCCCCATCATCGTGACGTTGTATGCGTTAACGCTGAAGGACAGTACAACGTCTCCGGCCTTGAAGGCCTTGCTGGAGATTGTCACGGAAAAGACCGAAAGCCTGCTGTCCCTCTGATTGGATCAGACCGCTTCCAGCTCAGTCTTGAACAATCGATACCAGAAAATCGCCACTTCCCTGGTCTGTGGATCGATGCCGCGATAGCGCAAGTGATCGATCCCACCCATCACATACCCGCAACGCTCATACAAGCGGCAGGCACCGAGGTTGTTGTTCTGGGTCTCCAGCATCATGCCCGGCAGGCTTTTCTTGCGACTCCAGAACTGCGCCACATCCAGCAACGCCTTGGCCACACCATGACGACGAGCCGGTAACACCACCGCCAGTTCATCCACATGGGCAAAGCCGTTCCAGTTGGTGCTGACCACAATATGCCCAACGGGCCGGTCATCCAGATAGGCCATGAACACCGCACTGTCGGCGGCATCCCGGTAGCTGGCAAACTCCTGCGGATCGATGCCGTAGCACTTGCGGTACGGCAAGACCTGCTCCACCGCCCACTGCTCGACCGGTTTGCCGATCTGCGGCACACCGTAGGCGTTGACCTCAAAGCTGAAGTCATTACCCCACACGTAGGCTTCAAACCCCTCATCGGCGACTCGCACGCTGAGCCCTGGATACTTCGGATTCATCACAGCTTGCATAGCTATCCCTAAACCTTGATGCAATCGACGGTGTAACAACGACCCTTGCCGTCATCTTCGTGTTGCAACCCATGAACATCCGCGACAAACCCCGGGAAGCTGCTATCGAACTCCCGCGCAAAGGCCAGGTAATCGATGATCGAACGTGTCGACTCGGTAAAACGCTCCCCCGGCATGATCAATGGAATACCCGGAGGATAAGGCACCAGCATCACCGCTGCGATACGACCTGGCAAGGCATCGATGGGCACCGCCTCGACCTCACCTCGTACCAACTGGTCGTAGGCATCGGCGGGCTTCATCGCAATTTCGGGCAAAACGGTGTACATCCGCTTGAGGTGCTTGGCCGTGGCATTGCTGCGATAACAGCTGTGCAACTGATCACACAGGTCCTTCAACCCCAGCCCCTGATAGCGCACCGGACCCTGCTGAAAGACCGAGGGCAAGCAACTCGCCAGGCTGGCATTGGCGTCGTAGTTGCGTTTGAATTCCAACAGTTCGGTGAGCAGGGTACTCCACTTGCCTTTGGTAATCCCCATGGAGAACAGCACCAGGAAGGAATACAACCCGGTTTTTTCCACCACCAGCCCACGCTCCCAAAGGAATTTGCTGACCACCGCGGCTGGAATTCCGCACTCGCTCAGGGCTCCACCGGCATTGAGTCCCGGCATCACCAGCGTCACCTTGATCGGGTCGAGCAACACATAGTCTTCGGCAATATCACCGAAGCCGTGCCAGTCCGCTTCAGGTTGCAACAGCCAATCGGCGGTGACGACCCGATCAATACCCGCCACCAGCGGCGGCTGCCAGATCGAAAACCACCAATCTTCAGCGGCGATGTGCAGGCGCAAGTTCGCCAGGGCCCGACGAAAGCTCAGGGCCTCGTCGAACATCTCCTGTAGCAGCGAGCGCCCCGCCGGACCTTCCATCATTGCCGATGCGACATCCAGAGAAGCGATGATGCTGTACTGCGGCGAGGTGGAGATATGCATCATGAACGCTTCGTTGAAGCGGTCACGATCCAGCTGCCGGGCACCGCCATCCTGTACATGGATCATCGACGCCTGACTGAACGCTGCCAGCAGCTTATGGGTGGAGTGCGTCGTGAACACCAGCGGACTGTCCGGGGTGCGCGAGGTGCCCATGCCATAGCGCCCGGCAAAGAACTCATGAAAGGCCGCGTAGGCGTACCAGGCCTCATCGAAATGCAACACCTCGACGCTGTTGCCCAGTTGCTGTTTGATCAGCTCTGCGTTGTAGCACAGGCCGTCGTAGGTGGAGTTGGTGATCACGGCCATCTTGACCTTCGCCGGTCGACCACGGGTCAGTGGGCTGGCGTCGATCTTGGCGCGAATCGATTCGCGGCTGAACTCGCTCAAGGGAATCGGCCCGATGATCCCCAGCTCATTACGCTCCGGGCATAGGTACAGTGGGATAGCGCCGGTCATGATGATCGAGTGCAGCACCGACTTGTGGCAGTTGCGGTCCACCAGTACCAAGTCATCACGGCCGACCATGGAGTGCCAGACAATCTTGTTCGCCGTGGAAGTGCCATTGATCACAAAGAAGGTGTGGTCGGCACCGAAGTTACGCGCCGCCCGCGCTTCGGCCTCGGCCAAAGGGCCGGTGTGATCCAGCAGCGAGCCCAGCTCCGGCACCGACACGGACAAGTCCGAGCGCAAGGTGTTTTCCCCGAAGAACTGATGAAACGCCTGCCCCACCGGACTCTTGCGGTACGCCACGCCACCGCCATGGCCGGGGGTGTGCCAGGAATAATTGGAATCGGCCGTGTGCTGCACCAGAGCCTTGAAGAATGGCGGCAACAGGCCATCCAGGTAACTGCGAGCGGCGCGGGCCACTTGCCTTGCGAGGAACGGCACAGTGTCTTCAAACAGGTAGAGGATGCCCCGCAACTGATTGAGTTCGCTCATGGCATCGGCGGGGGCGTTTTCCAGGGTGACTTGCTCACCCAGGGCAAAGATCGGCAGGTTTGGCGCCCGCACCCGTGCCAGTCGAATCAGCTCCACCATGTTTTGCAACAAATGGGTGTTTTCCCCGGCGCCCTCGGCGGCGATCAGCATGCAGGCCAGGCCGTGATGAGTCGAGGCAACCAGTCGGCCTTCGGCGTAGTCCACCGCCGAGAAAATACTGAAGCCCTCCTGTTCCAGCTCCCGGGCAATGCCCCGGACCCGGTCGCCTGCCACAGTGTCGGCCTTGATGTCACGGTGCACGATAAGGACAGGGAACTTCAGGTCTTTGTACATGAGTGCTGGGCGTCCTGAGATTTATGTACTCAGGGTAGAAGCTCAGAACGGTTGTGGCGAGTGAAGATGCTCAAATGAATGCGGTTAATGTGGGAGCGGGCTTGCTCGCGAAAGCGGCGCTTCAGTCGACATATTCTGTGACTGGCACTCCGATTTCGCGAGCAGGCCCGCTCCCACATTTTAATCCGGTTTAACCAGGCTTATTGCTCGGTCAATTGGCTCCACAACGCGGGAGCCCCGGCAGACTTGGCAATCGCTTCCAACCGCGCCGCATGCTCCAACATGTCCTGCTCGCTGGCACGAATGATCGTGGTCGGCTTGCGGTCAGCCGGCAGGCGACGAATCTCCGAAGGCCGATTGCCCGAGCCTTCCGCCGAACCGTTGCCATCCGAGGCGTTACCGGCCAGGGACAGGCTGGTCTGGCCACCGGTCATGGTCAGGTAGACGTCGGCGAGGATCTCGGAGTCGAGCAAGGCGCCGTGCAGTTCACGGCCGGAGTTGTCGACGCCATAACGTTTGCACAAGGCATCGAGGCTGTTGCGCTGGCCTGGGTGACGCTCACGCGCCATCATCAGGGTATCGAGGATCGAGCAGTGCCGGGTGATATCGGCACGGTCCGTCTGGCCCATCAGGGCGAATTCATTATTGATGAAGCCGACGTCGAACGCCGCGTTATGGATGATCAGCTGCGCGCCGTCGATGAACTCGAAGAACTCATCGGCTACTTCGGCAAAACGTGGCTTGCCCACCAGGAACTCGTTGGTAATACCGTGGACACCAATGGCGCCTTCGTCACTTTCCCGGTCCGGTTGCAGGTACACGTGGAAGTGGCGGCCGGTGAGGCGGCGACCCAGCAGTTCGACACAACCGATTTCAATGATCCGGTGGCCGTCGGTCACCGGCATGCCGGTGGTTTCGGTATCGAGTACAACAGATCGGATGGCCATCAGGGTTCAGCTCTCAACGGTTCGGTGCATTTCAAAGGGCGAGATATTAGCACGCTCTATAACCGAAGCGACCCATGGCAGAAGCCCATGGGCGCGCACCCAACAGTTCTTTACAAGGTTTAGCAAACCTGCTGCTGTTTGCTACACGCGTCGTTGCTAGCCTGCATGCCTCTCTCCGATACGGAATACTCAGGTTCATGTTCAACATAAAATGGCTGTTCACGTTGTGCCTGTTCGGCGCCGCCAGTGTGCAGGCCACCAGCTTTGTCATGACGACTGACGCCCTGGTCAGCCTGTCGATGAGTGCCACCAAAGGCACCAGCAGCAGCTTCAAGGACGACAAAGTCGTGCTGGCGGCCAAGACCGACGCCGCATCGTTTGTCGCAAGCCAAGGTGAAATACGCGGCGTCCAGTTGGAATCGGCGTTCCAGCACATTCGCCACACCCTGGTGGATTTACAGTGCACGGACGAGCAACTCGCCCGTGCGATCCTGATCCTGTGACCGATGTCGATTACTGGGTCTTTTTGATCAGGTTAAAATCCCGCAGGGCTACGTAGGGGTCCCAGTACTCGCGCACAGACTGGATCTGCCCGTCCTTGGCCATGTGCAGAATAGCGATGAAGGTCTGGTGGTAGGGCTTACCGCTTGAACGAATGACACCATCGCTGGTGTACTCAAACACATAAGTCCCTTTCTCAGTGGTCTCAAGCAGGGTCCAGGTCTTGGGATCGCTGTACGTCAAATTGCCCAGTTGCTTGCTGAAGCTGGTGAAGTAGTCGGTCATCTCCTGGCGCCCCTTGTTCACGCGCTTGAAGCCCACACCAGGGAAGTCATCCACTGGCGCATAGGCCAGCTCGTAAGCGCCATCCTTCGTGTAGTACTTGGCCATTTCGGCAGGATGCTCCGACCAACCATCCAGGCTACGCCAGTAGAAGTCAGCCACGTCGGCCTTGGTGTAACCCGGCGACAGGTAGTAAAAGCCGCCCTGCTCCTTGATTGCGGCTTTGGGTTGGGCATTAACCCCGGCGGCGAAGACTGCCGTGGTGACCAGCACGCCCAGTAACCATCCACGAAGACTCATCATGTTTATTACCTCACTCTCGATTGACTAACGGGTTGATTCGGTTTTATTGCGGGCGCAACTTTCCCGAGGAAGTCATCGACTGACAGCACGTGAGGAAGTGGATAGCTGGCCCGTTGTTGAAGCCAGATTAACGAGCTGATCCGCCGGCAGCTTTACCCTGCCTGCTGTTGTGTTGACGCTTCTTGCGCAGTGAGCGGCGTCTAGGGACGACGCAGCTCACTGGCGGACTGCCCGACAATCCGGCGAAACGCTCTAGAAAATTGACTGGCACCGGCAAACCCGGTGTCCAGGGCAATGTCCAGCAGGCTGCGGTCAGTGGTAGTAATCAAGTGCTTGGCCCGGTTGACCCGACACAGCAACAGGTACTGGTACGGTGACATCCCGAAGGTGCGTCGGAATACTCGGGAAAAATGGTAGGGGCTGAGGTTAACGATGTTCGACAAGTCGGCCAGACGCACCTCATTGGCCAGGGACGTTTCAATGTATTCGGTCAAGCGCTGACGTTGCACCAGACCCAACTCACCCGTGTTGCTCGGCGAGGTATCGGGCAACTGCTGCAGTGCTCGCACTTCCTGCATCAACAGCATGACCAGCGTTTCCAGGTACAACATATCGGTCTTGCCGTCACGTACCACCTGATCCAGGCGCTCAAGCAGCCCTCGCAGGAATCCGTCATGACAGCTGATCAGCGGCCTGAGATCCTTTTGGGCGCGATAGGTCGGACAGACCTCGGCCAACTGGTCCTCATCAACCGACACCAGTACATAGCCAATCCTGGCGCGCCCCCCGGTCCAGCCTTCGAACAATGCCCCGGCCGGAATAAAGTCAATGACCTGATCCAGAGCCCGGGCACCGGCTTGTCGCAAGCCGTCGATACTGACCTCGCCATCACTGACCGAACCTTGCCGATAAAGCACAAACTGGTGCTGTTGGCGGCGCATTTCAAACTGGTGAGGACGATGCGCCACCTGCACGCACTCGATAGCGCCCCAGGGCGGCAACGCACGGTGGATCACTTGCGAAATCCCCGGCGGCGTGTACGTCAGGCCTTCGGGCTCGCTCTCCACCGCTTCGTCGAGAAACGCCTGAACATCGGCATGGGGTGAAGAGGACATCCGGCGCTCCCGGGTGAAATTCGGTAAGGTATTAATTAAATGGCCGCTACTTTCGTTTATCAATCAGGCCAGTCATTACGCCATTTTCCCTGCCCGGACAGTATGCCGGGCATACCCCAGAGAACGCGAACCCCAATGATTGAAACTCGATATGCCAGCACACTGCTGATCACCAGCCTCCTCCTGAGCGGGTGCGCATCCCTGCCAGCCTCCAACACCTCGGGCGAGCACCTGCCGCTGATCGTGGCACACCGAGGTGGCACGGCAGACTTTCCGGAGAACACGTTGCTGGCGATCGACAATGCCTTGCGCAATAACGTCGACATGCTCTGGCTCACTGTACAACTGAGCAGTGACGATGTCCCCGTGTTGTATCGGCCGACTGACCTGAGTGCCAACACCCAGGGCTCGGGCGCGGTAGCCGGGAAAACCTGGGCCCAGTTGCAGCAACTCAACGCGGGCTGGCAGTTCAAGCAAACAGCAGCCGATGGCCAGGTGACGTATCCCTACCGCACCCAGGCCGTATCGCTGCCCTCATTGCAACAGGCACTGACCGTCATTCCTGCCACAATTCCCATTATCCTCGACATGAAAGCCCTGCCGGCCGCCCCGCAGGCCAAGGCTGTCGCCCGGATACTGGAGCAAAACCACGCCTGGAGCCGAGTGCTGATCTACTCCACCGATGCCAGCTACCAGCAGGCGTTCGCTCAATACCCTCAGGCCCGACTGTTCGAGTCCCGGGACGGGACGCGTGACCGTTTGGCAAACGTCGCCCTGGCGCACAGCTGCAATCCGGCACCGCAAGCCGGTAGCTGGGTGGCGTTTGAATACCAGCGTAAGGTTGAACTGGTGGAAACCTTCACCCTGGGTGAAGCCCGTTCACCGGTGAATGCCAAACTGTGGACACCCCAGGCCATCAACTGCTTCCAATCCAATGGCAAATTGAACATTTTGGCGATCGGGATCAACAGCGAAGACGATTATCGGGCTGCCGCTTGCTTGAAGGTCGATGCGGTACTGGTTGACTCGCCGCGCACGATGCGGGATGTGAAGCAGCGGCTCGAACGGCCGCTGCGGTGTAACTGACCGTCAGCTCTGCTTGTAACCGCGCACGTCATCCACCCCACGGTTGGCCAACTGGTCAGCCCGTTCGTTGCCGGGATGGCCGATGTGCCCGCGCACCCACTTCCAGGTGATGTTATGGCGATTGCACTGCTCGTCGAGCAACTGCCACAGATCGGCATTCTTCACCGGCTCCTTCGCCGCAGTCTTCCAACCACGCTTCTTCCAGTTGACCATCCACTCATTGATGCCTTTCATGACGTACTGCGAGTCGGTCACCAGCAACACGTCACAACGGCGCTTGAGCTCTTCGAGACCACGAATGGCGCCCATCAGCTCCATGCGATTGTTGGTGGTATTGGGCTCGCCGCCCCACAGTTCCTTCTCCACGCCCTTGCACACCAGCAAGGCGCCCCAACCGCCGGGGCCAGGGTTGCCCTTGCAGGCGCCATCGGTGAAGAGTTCTACGCTATCGGTCATTGCAATATCCATTAGAAAAGGCTGCCGATAAATGATCGACAGGCCCCGAGGCCGAGCAACCCGGCCTGACACCAAAAAGAGAGTTTTACTGTTCGCTGTGCCGGCGATTGACCTTGGCCATCGGCATCGGTACCAGCTTGCCCATTGGTTCACGCCGCACCTGGCGCACGGGTCGCAACCCGACCACGATCTTGCGCGCCACCAGCAGATAGAAACCACCGCCGGACAACTGCCAGCCGCCAGCCTTGCGTTCCCAGCCAGACAGGCGCCCTTGCCATTTGGCAGACGCAAGCGGCGGACGATAGCACCCGAAGCGGCGTTTCTCCAGCGCAAAGCCCAGCAGGTTCAACCAGTCACCCACCCTCGATGGCGAGATACACCGCGCCTGGCGCAACCCGTCATGGGCGAAGAAATGGCGCAGGCCCCAACTGCTCCAAGGGTTAATACCGACGATCAGCAAATGCCCACCCGGACGCACACTGCTGGCGGCTTCACGCAATAAGCCGTGGGGCGAGAGGCAAAAATCCAGGCCGTGCTGCAACACCACTACATCGGCTGCGTGTTCACTCAATGGCCAGGCCTGCTCCTCACAGACAATCTCCACGCCCGGCAACGGCGCGCCCAGTCGCACATTGCGCTGGACCTGAGGTGCCGCCGGCGGGGTTTGTGCCGAAGGCCCGTAATGCACCAGGTAACCACCAAAGAACCGGCCCAGCTCGTCTTCGAGCATGCGCCGCTCCTCATCCAGCAGGAATTGCCCGATGGGTCCGGACAGCCATTCACGGGCCGCGCTGATCAAGGCCAGCCACTCGGGATCGGCCTGGGCGAACGCTTTATCAGTCATTGCATTCTCCAACTCGCCAAGACGTTCTAAGATGCACCAATGTGTTCAGCTTGGCGAATCGAAGAATGATACAGATCAGTGCCCTGCCCGCCTTCACCGATAACTACATCTGGTTGTTACAGGATCATCGCAGCCATCGCTGTGCAGTGGTCGATCCTGGGGATGCCGCGCCTGTCCTGGCATGGCTCAAGCAACACCCCGAGTGGGCACTCAGTGACATCCTGATCACACACCACCACCATGATCATGTCGGTGGCGTGGAGCAACTGAAAAGTGTTTGCGGCGCGACGGTATACGGCCCGGCGAACGAAAAGATCCCGGCCCGGGATGTCGCCCTGCGCGATAACGACCGCATCACCGTGCTGGGCTGGGACTTCGACGTCCTTGCCGTGCCCGGCCATACCTTGGGCCACATAGCCTTTTATCATCATGGCTTGCTGTTCTGCGGTGACACATTATTCGCCGCCGGCTGCGGACGCCTGTTCGAAGGCACGCCCGAGCAGATGCACACGTCTCTGGAACGTCTGGCCGCATTGCCTGACGACACGCTGGTTTACTGCACCCACGAGTACACACAAAGTAACCTGAGATTTGCCCAGGCCGTGGAACCGACTAACGCGGACATCGCCGAGCGCGTGGAAAAAGTCCGCCAACTGCGGGCCAACGGCAAGATGACCCTGCCTTCGACCCTGGCCCTGGAAAAACTCACCAATCCTTTCCTGCGTACGGCTGAAACATCCGTTAAAGAAAAAGCGGACGAACGGAATGGCCGTGATAACCGGTCCGGGAGTGAGGTGTTTGCTAGCTTACGGTCTTGGAAAGATACGTTCTAAGAAGCAGGATTTTGATACGCAATTTCTGAATGGTTGACCGGAACCAAAGCGCTTTCTAGAATCGCCCGACATTTTTGCCCGGAACTTACTTCCAGCCAATGTCGTCATCTATTCGTAAATCCAACCATTCAGACGCATTGACCCGCTTGGCTCAAGCCATAGCGGTGGCTGTTTCCGCTACTCTGGCGGGCTGCCAAACGACTAATTTCGCTGCACAATCCACCGTGCAACCCAAACCGAATCTTGCTGCCAAGATCAAGCAAAAACCTCTTTGGCTATCAGAGAAGCCAAGCCCTCAGGTGCCCCAGGATGTCTGGGAACGTATGCGCCAGGGTTTCCAATTGCAGGACGGGCTGGGCGTCAACCCGCGCATCGAGCAACAGCGCTTGTGGTTCGCCAGCAACCCGTCCTTCCTGGAGAATGCCGGCGAACGCGGCAGCCTCTACATTCATTACATCGTCGAGCGCCTTGAAGAGCGCAACATGCCCCTGGAACTGGCGCTGCTGCCAGTGATTGAAAGTGCCTACAACCCAATGGCCTATTCGCGCAGCGATGCGGTCGGTTTGTGGCAGTTCATTCCTTCCACCGGGCGCTACTTCAACTTGCGCCAGACCCGCGCCTATGACGGCCGCCGCGACATCACCGCCTCCACTACCGCCGCCCTGGACTATCTGACACGTCTGCATGACATGTTCAACGGCGACTGGTTGCTGGCCCTGGCGGCTTATAACGCGGGTGAAGGCACGGTCAGCCGTGCCATCGAGCGTAACGAGAAGCTCGGCCTTCCAACCGACTACTGGAACCTGCCACTGCCCCAGGAAACCAAAGACTACGTGCCCAAGTTCCTGGCGCTGTCCCAGGTGGTGCTGGCGCCCGAGGCCTATGGCGTCAACCTGAACCCGATTGCCAACACGCCGTACTTCGAAGTGGTCGAGGTCAAGCAAAGCATGGACCTGTCACGGGTCGCCGCGCTGGCAGAGATCGATGAAGACGAGTTGTTCCAGCTCAATCCGGCCCTCAAGCAACGCACCACCCTGGACGGCCCGCAACATTTACTGGTACCGACCTCCAAGGCGCAATTGCTGGCCAGCAGCCTCTCGGCGATGAACCCTGAAGAACTTCTCAGCATGCGCCCGAAAAAGGCGGTGTTCGACGAAGTTGAACACAAGTCCGTGGCTGGACGTTCGCGCAGCTACAAGGTCAGGAGCGGTGACAACCTGACGATGATCGCCAAGGCCAACAAGGTCGAAGTGCACGACCTGCAACGCTGGAACAAGCTCAACGGCCAGTCCCTCAAGGTTGGCCAGACCCTGGTAATGCAGGACACCCGCAAGCTGGTGGCCAAGGCTGGTAGCAAGAAGCCAGTGCAGTACAAGGTCAAGAAGGGTGACTCGCTGTATATCGTCGCCAAGCGCTTCAACGTCGAGATGCAACATCTCAAACGTTGGAACCCGCGTACTGGCCAGGCGTTGAAGCCAGGGCAGATGCTGGTGGTTTCCGGGCCTCGGTAAGGCCTTAAAAACACCAAGGGCTGTCTTGTGTGGGAGCTGGCTTGCCTGCGATTGCATCGCCTCGGTCTTGCAGAAGTACCGAGTCGTCTGCATCGCAGGCAAGCCAGCTCCCACATTTGATCACCATGCCCCTCTATACCGGATAAACCTATAGGATCCCTTCCACGGCGACATGCTTTTTCCATTCGGAACAAGCTGTTACTGTACCGATCATAAAGCCCAAGCCGCCTGGATCGGATCTCTGACTTGAAGCGTCCCCTCCTTCTACTAATAAGTCTGGCCTTGAGCTTTTCCACGAACGCGACCATCACCGAGAGCCACGGTTATACGCAGTTCGGCACGCTCAAGTACCCGGCCAAATTCACCCACTTCGATTGGGTAAACCCCGCCGCGCCCAAAGCTGGCACCTTGCGGGTCATGGCGTTTGGCACCTTCGATACCCTCAACCCTTATACCTTCAAGGGTTCAAGCCCGGTTTCCACCGCCAACTTCCTGCAATACGGGGTCAACGAGCTCAATGAGCCGCTGATGGTCGGCACCGGCCAGTACGCCCCTTCCGGCGATGAGCCCACTTCCAGTTATGGCTTGATTGCACAGTCGGTGGAGTACAGCGAAGACCGTAGCTGGGTGGTGTTCAATCTGCGCCCGGAGGCACGCTTCCACGACGGCAAGCCCATTACCGCCGACGACGTAGCATTTTCCTACCGCACGTTGCTGACTGAAGGCCACCCGCAATACCGTACCAACCTGCAAGAAGTCGCACGGGTTGACGTGCTTAACTCCCACCGCATCCGTTTTGTATTCAAGCGGGCCGGCAATCCGCTACTGATCCTGCGCCTTGGGGAGTTACCGGTACTGCCCCAGCACTACTGGAAAGACCGCGATTTCAAGGCCACCACCTTCGAACCGCCGCTTGGCAGTGGGCCTTATCGCATCAGCAAGGTGACGCCTGGCCGGCAACTGGTGTTTGAACGGGTCAAGGACTATTGGGGCAAGAACCTGGCGGTCAACCGGGGGCTCTATAACTATGACAAGGTCGAAGTGGAGTTCTACCGCGACAGCGACGTGGCCTTCGAAGCCTTCAAGGCCGGTGAATTCGATATCTATATCGAGCACCAGGCAAAGAACTGGGCTAACGGCTACAACTTCCCGGCGGTCAATCGCGGCGAGGTGATAAAGGCGCAGATCGCCCACCAGATTCCAACCCAGAGCCAGGGCCTGTTCATGAACAGCCGGCGCCCGGCCTTCAGCCAGACGAAAGTCCGCGAAGCCTTGGGGCTGATGTTCGATTTCGAGTGGACCAACCGCACACTGTTCAGCGGCGCCTATAAACGCGCCCTGAGCTACTACCCCAACAGTGAATTCTCCGCCACCGGGGTGCCGGTAGGCCATGAATGGCTGATGCTCTCGCCTTACCGCGATCAGTTACCGGCCGATCTGTTCACCCAGGCGTTCACTTTGCCCCAGACCGATGGTCGTGGCATTCCTCGGGACACGATGCGTCGCGCCCTGGCCTTGCTGGCCGAATCCGGCTGGAAGCTGTCTGGGCAGCGCCTGCTCAACAGCGACGGGCAGCCGTTACGCCTGGAGATCCTGCTGGTCAATCCGAACCTGGAGCGGATCCTGCAACCTTATGTAGAGAATCTGGCGAGCATCGGCGTCGACGCCCGCTTGCGCACGGTCGACCGGGCACAGTACAAACAGCGCCTCGATCAATTCGACTTCGACATGATTCTGATGACCCTCAACCAGACCCTGAGCCCAGGCCTTGAACAGTGGCAGTACTTCCACTCCAGCCAGGCCGGGATCAAAGGCAGCAAGAATTACGCGGGCATTGCCAGCCCGGTGGTCGACCACCTGCTGGAACAGCTGCTGGCGGCGCAAACCCGAGAAGAACAATTGGCCGCCGGCCGGGCCCTGGACCGGGTCCTGCTGTGGCAGCACTACAGCATTCCCAACTGGTACCTCAACTATCATCGCCTGGCGTACCGCAACCGGTTCGCCTTCGTCACCACGCCGCCCTACAGCCTGGGCCTGAGCGCATGGTGGCTGAAAGCTTCGGAGAAAGCCCAATGATGCCTTTGCGTACTGCGATTCTTGGCGGCCTGTTGTTTTGCGCGGTGGCCAATGCCGCCCCGCAACATGCCCTGACCCTCTACAACGAACCGCCCAAATACCCCGCCGACTTCAAGCACGTGGACTATGTAAACCCCGACGCACCCAAGGGTGGGACGTTTCGCGAGTCCAGCATGGCCGGTTTCGACAGCCTCAACCCGTTCATCAGCAAGGGCGTGCCGGCCGACAATATCACCCTGATCTACGACACCCTGGCCCAGCAAAGCCTGGATGAACCCATCACGGAATACGGCCTGGTGGCGGGCAAGATCGAAAAAGCCCCCGACAACAGCTGGGTGCGCTTCTACCTGCGCCCTGAAGCCCGCTTCCACGACGGCCACCCCATGCGCGCCGAGGACGTGGTGTTCAGCTTCGAGACCCTGATCAAGCAGGGCTCACCGATCTACCGCACCTACTATGCCGACGTCGATGAAGTGGTGGCCGAAGACCCTCTGCGAGTGCTGTTCAAGTTCAAGCGCACCAATAACCGCGAGCTACCGCTGATCCTCGGTCAACTGCCGGTACTGCCCAAACATTGGTGGGCCACCCGCGATTTCAGCAAGGGCAACCTGGAGATTCCATTGGGCAGCGGCCCGTACAAGGTGGCCGAGGTCAAGGCCGGCCGCTCGGTTCGTTATGAACGGGTCAAGGATTACTGGGGCAAGGACCTGCCGATCAACCAGGGCTTCTATAACTTCGATTACCGCGTGACCGACTATTACCGCGACAACACCGTCGCCCTGGAGGCCCTCAAGGCCGGACAGTTTGATTACTGGCTGGAGATCAGCGCGAAGAACTGGGCCAACGCCTACAACATTCCCGCCGTGGCCCAGGGGCGCCTGATCAAGGAAGAGATTCCCAACGGCAACCCCACCGGGATGCAGGGCTTCGTCTTCAATATTCGCAAGCCTATGTTCCAGGATGTACGGGTGCGCAAGGCCATCAGCCTGTTATTGGACTTTGAGTGGAGCAACAAGCAACTGTTCAATGGTGCCTACACCCGCAGCCGCAGCTATTTCGAAAACTCCGACATGGCCGCCACCGGCCTGCCCGGCCCGGATGAACGGGCGATTCTCGAGCCACTGCGTGACAAGATCCCGCCCCAGGTGTTTACCGAAGCCTTCGAACCCGCCAAGACCGACGGCAGCGGGATGATTCGCACCCAGCAACGCGAAGCCTACCAACTGCTGCAAGAGGCCGGCTGGCGCATCGTCGACGACAAGATGGTCGATGCCACCGGCAAACCGGTGACCATTGAGTTCCTGCTGGCCCAGACCGAGTTCGAGCGTATCCTGTTGCCGTTCAAACGCAACCTTGCGGACCTGGGCATCGACCTGGTAATTCGCCGGGTCGACGTCTCGCAGTACATCAACCGCATCCGCTCGCGGGATTTCGACATGGTGGTGGGCAGTTTCCCGCAATCTTCATCGCCGGGTAACGAGCAGCGTGAGTTCTGGAAATCCTCCAGCGCAGACAAGCCGGGCAGCCGTAACTACATCGGATTGAAAGACCCGGCCATCGACCAGTTGGTGGAAGAGCTGATCGACGCCGACTCTCGCAAAAGCCTGATCGCCCATGCCAAGGCACTGGACCGCGTACTGCAGTTCGGCTACTACGTGATCCCCAACTGGCACATCAAGACCTACCGCGTGGCCTATTGGGATCATCTGGGTCATCCAAAGGTCTCGCCTCTGTACGACGTCGGCACCGCCACCTGGTGGAGCAAACCCGACGCCAAGCCGGCCGTGCCTCTAGACTCTGATGCAAGCGCCGATCCGGCGAGCGGGGGCGATTGAGATGCTGGCCTATATTTTTCGTCGACTGCTGCTGATTATTCCGACCCTGTTCGGCATCTTGCTGATCAACTTCGTGATCATCCAGGCCGCCCCCGGTGGCCCGGTGGAACAGATGATCGCCAAACTCGAAGGCTTTGAAGGCGCCACCAGCCGTATTGCCGGCGGCGGCGCCGAAGTCTCGGTGGCCGGTTCCAGCTACCGCGGCGCCCAAGGCCTGGACCCGGCGCTGATCAAGGAAATCGAAAAGATGTACGGCTTCGACAAGTCGGCGCCGGAACGCTTGTGGATCATGGTCAAGAACTACGCCCGGCTGGACTTTGGCGACAGCTTCTTTCGCGATGCCAAGGTCATCGACCTGATCAAGGAAAAGATGCCGGTGTCCATCTCCCTCGGATTGTGGAGCACCCTGATCATGTACCTGGTGTCGATTCCGCTGGGGATCGCCAAGGCCACCCGCCATGGCAGCCACTTCGACGTCTGGACCAGTTCGGCAATCATCGTCGGCTATGCCATTCCGGCGTTCCTGTTTGCCATCTTGCTGATCGTGGTGTTTGCCGGCGGCAGTTATTTCGACTGGTTTCCCTTACGTGGATTAACCTCCAACAACTTTGATGAGTTGAGCTGGGGCGGCAAGATCCTCGACTATTTCTGGCACCTGGCCCTGCCCGTTACCGCCCTGGTGATCGGCAACTTCGCGACCATGACACTGCTGACCAAAAACAGCTTCCTCGACGAGATCAACAAGCAGTACGTGGTCACCGCCAAGGCCAAGGGCCTGACCAACCACCGTGTGCTCTATGGCCACGTGTTCCGCAATGCCATGCTGCTGGTGATTGCCGGCTTCCCCTCGGCATTCATCGGCATTTTTTTCACCGGTTCGTTGCTGGTGGAGGTGATCTTCTCCCTCGACGGCCTGGGCCTGATGAGCTTTGAAGCGGCGATCAACCGTGACTATCCGGTGGTGTTCGGCACGCTGTTTATTTTCACCCTGCTGGGTCTGGTCGTGAAACTGATCGGCGACCTCACCTATACCCTGGTCGATCCGCGCATCGACTTCGCCAGCCGGGAGCATTGAGATGAATCTATCCCCCCTCAATCGCCGACGCTTCGAACGCTTCAAGGCCAACAAGCGTGGCTGGTGGTCGCTGTGGCTGTTTTTGATCCTGTTCGGCCTGAGCCTCGGCGCCGAGCTGATCGCCAACGACAAACCGCTGGCCGTGCATTACGACGGCAGTTGGTATTTCCCGGCTCTCAAGCGCTACCCGGAAACCACCTTTGGCGGCGAATTCCCTCTGGAAGCCAACTACAAGAGCCCGTATATCCGCGAATTGCTCAAGGCCAAGGATGCCTGGACCCTCTGGGCACCAATCCCCTTCAGCTACCAGAGCATCAACTACGACCTGAAAGTCCCGGCCCCTGCCCCGCCCTCCGCCGACAACCTGCTGGGCACCGACGACCAGGGCCGTGACGTGCTGGCGCGGGTGATCTATGGCTTTCGGGTCTCGGTATTGTTTGCCCTGACCCTGACGGTGCTCAGCTCGATCATCGGCGTGATCGCCGGCGCCCTGCAGGGCTTCTATGGCGGTTGGGTAGATCTGGCCGGGCAGCGCTTCCTGGAGATCTGGTCCGGCTTGCCGGTGCTGTACTTGTTGATCATCCTCGCCAGTTTCGTGCAACCCAACTTCTGGTGGCTGCTGGGGATCATGCTGCTGTTTTCCTGGATGAGCCTGGTGGATGTGGTGCGCGCCGAGTTCCTGCGTGGGCGTAACCTGGAATATGTACGGGCAGCCCGCGCCTTGGGCATGCAGAATGGCGCGATCATGTTCCGCCACATTCTGCCCAATGCGATGGTCTCGACCATGACCTTCATGCCATTCATTCTGACCGGCGCCATCGGTACCCTGACCGCCCTGGATTTCCTCGGCTTTGGCCTGCCCGCCGGCTCGCCGTCCCTGGGTGAACTGGTGGCCCAGGGCAAATCCAACCTGCAAGCGCCGTGGCTGGGCATGAGTGCCTTTGCCGTATTGGCAATCATGCTGAGTTTGCTGGTGTTTATCGGCGAGTCTGCTCGCGATGCCTTCGACCCGAGGAAATGAGATGAATCAGGACAATCTGATCGAAGTCCGCGACCTCTGCGTCGAGTTCGTCGTAGGCACCAGCCACCAGCGTGTGGTGGAGAACGTCAGCTTCGATATCAAGCGCGGCGAAACCCTCGCGCTGGTGGGCGAAAGTGGTTCCGGCAAGTCCGTGACGGCTCACTCGATCCTGCGCCTGCTGCCCTACCCGCTGGCGCGTCATCCTTCGGGGACGATCCAGTACGCCAACCACGACCTGCTGACCCTGAAAGAAAAAACCATCAGGCATATTCGCGGCAACCGCATTGCGATGATCTTCCAGGAGCCGATGACCTCGTTGAACCCGCTGCACTCCATCGAGAAGCAGATCAACGAAGTGCTCGGTTTGCACAAAGGGCTGACGGGTAAAGTCGCCACCCAACGCACTCTGGAACTGCTGGAACTGGTGGGCATTCCCGAGCCTCACAAACGTTTGAAAGCCCTGCCCCACGAGCTGTCTGGCGGCCAACGCCAACGGGTGATGATCGCCATGGCCCTGGCCAATGAGCCGGAACTGTTGATCGCCGACGAGCCGACCACCGCCCTCGACGTGACCGTGCAACTGAAAATCCTCGAACTGCTCAAAGAGTTGCAGGCCCGCCTGGGCATGGCGCTGCTGTTGATCAGCCACGACTTGAACCTGGTGCGGCGCATTGCCCACCGGGTGTGCGTGATGCAACGCGGTTGCATTGTCGAACAGGCCGATTGCGAAACGCTGTTCCAGTCGCCGCAGCATCCTTACACCCAGGAGCTGCTGGCCGCCGAGCCCAGCGGCTTGCCGGCCACCAATGAGGTTGGACCGCCGTTACTGGAAGTCGATGACCTGAAGGTCTGGTTCCCGATCAAGAAAGGCTTTTTGCGCAACACCATCGACTACGTCAAAGCCGTGGACGGCATCAACTTCAGCCTGCCACAGGGCCAGACCCTGGGCATCGTCGGTGAAAGCGGTTCCGGCAAGTCCACCTTGGGGCTGGCCATCCTGCGCCTGATCGGCAGCAAGGGCGGGATCCGTTTCGAAGGCCATCAACTGGACCGCCTGAGTCAGCAGCAGGTTCGACCGCTGCGCCGGGAAATGCAGGTGGTGTTCCAGGACCCGTTCGGCAGTTTGAGCCCGCGCATGTGCGTCAGTGAAATCGTCGGTGAAGGCCTGCGCATCCACAAGATGGGCAGCGCCGCCGAACAGGAGGCGGCCATTATTGCCGCCCTCAAGGAAGTCGGCCTGGACCCGCAAACCCGTCATCGCTACCCCCATGAATTTTCCGGTGGACAGCGCCAACGTATCGCCATCGCCCGTGCCCTGGTGCTCAAGCCGCGGCTGATTCTGCTGGATGAACCCACTTCGGCCCTGGACCGCACTGTGCAGCGCCAGGTGGTGGAGCTGCTGCGTCACTTGCAGACCAAATACAACCTGACGTACCTGTTCATCAGCCATGACCTGGCGGTGGTCAAGGCATTGAGTCACCAGTTGATGGTGGTCAAGCATGGGCAGGTGGTAGAGCAAGGGGATGCCAAGGCGATCTTTGCCGATCCTCAGCATGCCTATACCCGGCAGTTGCTGGAGGCGGCGTTTTTGGTGCCTGGCCCTGCCTGACCCACTGATATCGTCTTGAGCGGGCCGGGCGGCCTACGCAGCCTCGCTGGGGCTCGACAGCTGCTACGGCCTGCAAAGTACGCATAACTGTGCAATGATCTCAGCTCGAAATTGTGTGAGAGGGAGCTACAGGCATGTCGCTGAACCCCACTGATCAGTCGTCCCGGGAGCCGCTTTTCTGGCGTGACGACACGCTGCCATTCATCGAAGCGCGAACCATCGCCGATGGCCGCAAGGTTTGCTACACGCGCCATTCCCACGAGCACTTTTCCATTGGTGCGATCACGGCCGGGCAAAGCCTGTATCTACACGGCCAGGATACTTTCCAGATCAGCGCCGGCACGGTGGTGCTGATGAACCCCGGTGACGTTCACGCCTGCAATCCCCTCTACGACCAGCCCTGGTCCTATCACATGCTGTACATCGACACGCCCTGGCTGATTGATCTACAGCACCAACTGGGTTTCAGTACCGACCTGGGCTTTCGCCCCTTCACCACCACCCACACCCGGGACAGTGTGCTGTATGCCGGCTTGATCGAGCTGTATCAGTTACTGGTGGACGAGCAGGCCGAACACCTGCAAAAACAGAGTGCCATCGTGAGCTTCTTCACGGAGGTGCAACAGCGCCTGAACCCGGCCCAGACGGTGGTCCGGGAGGTCAATCACAAGCTGGAACGGGCTGCCGAGTACATTCGCGAGCACTGTACCGAAGCCTTGAAACTGGAAGATATTTGCCTGGCGGCAGAGCTGTCACCGTCCTACCTGATCCGCGCGTTCAAGCTGTATTACGGCATGACGCCCCATGCATTCCTGGTCAACCGGCGGATCCAGTTTGCCCGCACCCAACTGCGCAGCGGCCAGTTGATCGCCGATGTTGCGCTGGCGGCCGGCTTCGCTGATCAAGCGCACTTCCAGCGCACCTTCAAACAACACTTCGCCGCTACGCCAGGGCAATATCGCAGCTGATTCAAGCCAGCAGCAAATACCCCACGCTGGCCACCAACAAGGCGGCCATCGACCGATTGAACAGGCGCACGCCCTGGGGATTGTTCAGGTAGCGTCGCAGGAACGTCCCGGCGTAAGCCCAGCACGCTACCGACAGGTAGCAAATGACCAGGTAGATCGCGGCAAACAGCCAGACCTGTTGCGCGTCGCCATCGGCCACAAACAATCCCATCCCCGCCACGCAGGCCAGCCAGGCTTTTGGATTGAGCCACTGCATGACCGCACCGTAGAGCATCGACGGGGCCGTCGCCGTTCCTTCAGCCTCCAGCCGCCCGTCATCGACTGCCAGCTTGTAGGCCATGTACAACAGGAACGCCACGCCGCCCCATTGAATCAACTGGGTCAGCAACGGCCAGCGTATCAGCACCTCGTGCAGCCCCAGGCCAATCAGCACCAGCAACAGGGTGAACCCCAGGGCGGCCCCGGCCACATGCTTCTGACTGGCACCAAAACCAAAGCGCGCCCCCGAACTCAAGGCCACCACATTTACCGGTCCCGGCGTAATCGAAGTGGCCAGGGCGAAGGCGGCCATGGAGAGTATCAAGCTCATTGCGGTTCCCTTTTTGTTCTGACGATTGGAGTAGGGAACACGGTAAAGCGATGCCTGGGGCGCGTATTGAAGAAAATGCCCCTCACTCCCCTAATGCCTGTCAGTTAAGGAATGAAGGTCAGACAAACGAAGGCAATCCCGTGTGGGAGCTGTCGAGCTTTAGCGAGGCTGCGATGGCGTCGGTACTGCAAACATTGATGTTGCCTGACCCACCGCCATCGCAGCCTCGCTAAAGCTCGACAGCTCCCACCTTTGATCCCCTCTGTCTTGAGGCCCTGTGTTCGCTTAACTGACCGGCATTACCCTCACTCCCCCGTCATCCGCTCCAGGCTGTTACTCAAGTGCAGCAGCATCGCCGCCCTGGCCGCATCCGGGTCCCTGCGACGGATGGCCTTGAGGATGGCCTCGTGTTCCAGGTTCGCCAATTGCCCCAGCTTCATCAGGTCTGCGTCGCCGCGCTCCTGGGCATTGATCCGCGTACGGGGGATCACCGAGTGACCGAGGTGATAGATGACATCGGTGAAATAGGTATTGCCAGTGGCCTGTGCAATCAGTCGATGGAAGCGCACGTCGGGCTCGACGCTGCTGTCGTTGTTGGCCAGCGAGTCCTGATAATCGTCCAGTGCCTGGCGCATCTGCTGCAATTGTTCGTCCGTACGACGCAGTGCCGCCAGGGCAGCAGCCTGGGTTTCCAACCCCATGCGCAACTCCAGAATGCCGCGCACGCTGGCAACCGTGTCGTGGGTCAGGTGCAAGCCATGGCGCTCGTCCCGCGCCAGCACAAAGGTGCCCACGCCGTGACGGGTTTCCACCAGCCCCGCCGCCTGCAATTTGGAAATGGCTTCACGCACCACCGTGCGACTGACGCCGTATTCACCGACGATGGCCGACTCGGATGGCAGTTTTTCCCCGGGCACCATCTGCCCCAGGAGGATGCGCTGGGTCAGCGCCGTGACGATGTCGTGGGCCAGGCCCGGGGAACGCTTGCGAATAGGGGTGCCGCTTTCGTTTTGCATCGGGACGTCCGGTCGAGAGTGCCTGGCAATACTAGCATTCCCATGGGCCTGCGACAGCGCCAATCTTGTATGACAACCAACCAATATATCCACCATCTCAAATCAAAGCCCACGACCCAATTACGGACAAACGCCTAGAAACAACAGTGAAATCTAAGTAAATGGGGATTGCCACTTTCAAAAATCAGGTTGTATGATGTCTATCAAGTTGTCAGACATCTCCGGCAGCCAAACACATCCCCGCACAACAATAATCAGTGGGAGTTTTGCCTCGTGACCCCTTCAAGCCCTGCGACAGCTGCGCCTGCCCTCGACCCGATCCTGGCCCGCGCCATCAAGAAGGTGAAGAGCCATGTGCTCCCGCTCTTCGTGATCATGTTCATCGTCAACTACATCGACCGCGTCAACATCGGTTTCGTCCGCACCCACATGGAACATGACCTGGGCATTGGTGCAGCGGCCTACGGCTTTGGCGCCGGACTGTTCTTCATCGGTTACGCCTTGTTTGAAGTGCCGTCCAACATGCTCCTGCAAAAAGTCGGCGCGCGTATCTGGCTGACCCGGATCATGTTCACCTGGGGCATCACCGCCACCCTGATGGCGTTCATCCAGAACGAAACCCACTTCTATATCCTGCGCTTCCTGCTAGGGGTGGCCGAAGCCGGCTTTTTCCCTGGCGTGATCTACTACTTCACCCGCTGGCTGCCCGGCGTCGAGCGCGGCAAGGCCATTGCTATCTTTCTCAGCGGTTCCGCCCTCGCCTCGCTGATTTCCGGGCCGCTGTCCGGCGTGCTGCTGCAAATCACCGGCCTGGGCCTGCACGGTTGGCAATGGATGTACATCATCGAAGGCATGGCCTCGGTGCTGCTGTGCTTTTTCGTCTGGTTCTGGCTGGACTCAAAACCCCATGACGCCAAATGGCTCAGCCGCGAAGAGCAGGATGCGCTGGTCAATGAGATCGACCGCGAACAGCGTGAGCGCGACGCGGCCACCACCGTCAAGCCGACCCTGGGCAAGTTGCTCAAGGACCGCCAGATCATGCTGTTCTGCGCCTTGTACTTCTGCATCCAGCTGACCATCTACGCGGCGACGTTCTGGCTGCCGAGCATCATCAAGAAAATGGGTGACTTGAGCGACATTCAGGTGGGCTTCTACAACTCGATCCCCTGGCTGATTTCGATCATCGCTATGTACGCCTTCGCCGCCCTCGCCGGCAAGTTCAAGTTCCAGCAAGCCTGGGTCGCCACCGCCCTGCTGATTGCCGCCGCTGGTATGTTCCTCTCCACCACCGGCGGGCCGGTCTTTGCCTTTGTCGCGATCTGCTTTGCCGCCATCGGCTTCAAGTCAGCGTCCTCGCTGTTCTGGCCAATTCCCCAGGGTTACCTGGATGCGCGGATCGCTGCGGCGGTGATCGCGCTGATCAACTCCATTGGCAACCTCGGCGGGTTTGTCGCGCCGACCACCTTTGGTTTCCTGGAACAGACCACCGGCTCGATCCAGGGCGGCCTGTATGGCTTGGCGGGCACGTCAATCCTGGCGGCCATCCTGGTGTTTTTCGCCAAGACCCTGCCCAGTCCAACCACCACCCGCGTGTTGCAACCCGCCACCGCCGTGAGCAAATAAGGAATACCCCATGAACACAGAACACCAGCATCACGCCAGCAACGCCCCGATCGTCACTCACCTGGACGTTATTCCAGTGGCCGGACATGACAGCATGCTGCTCAATCTCAGTGGCGCCCATGGCCCGTTCTTCACCCGTAATATCGTGATTCTCAAGGACAGCGCCGGGCATATCGGCGTTGGCGAGGTGCCCGGTGGCGAGCGCATCCGCGAAACACTGGAAGATGCCCGCAGCCTGGTAATCGGCAAACCCATCGGCCAGTACCAGAGCATTCTCAATGCCATGCGGCGCACCTTTGCGGCCCGGGACAGTGCCGGGCGCGGCCAGCAGACGTTCGACCTGCGCATCACCATCCACGCCGTCACGGCCATGGAAGCGGCGCTGCTGGACTTGCTCGGCCAGTTCCTCGAAGTGCCGGTGGCGGCACTGCTGGGTGAAGGACAACAGCGGGACGCGGTGAAGATGCTCGGCTACCTGTTCTACATCGGTGATCGCCAGCAAACCGACCTGGCTTATCGCAGCGAAGGCGAGGCAGACGACTGGTTCCGCCTGCGTCACGAACACGCCATGACTCCCGAGGCGATCGTGCGCCTGGCGGAAGCGGCGAAGGCTCGTTATGGCTTCAACGATTTCAAGCTCAAGGGCGGCGTACTGCGCGGTGGTGAGGAAATCGAAGCCGTCACCGCCTTGGCCGAACGTTTCCCCGACGCCCGGATTACCCTGGACCCGAACGGCGCCTGGTCGTTGAAAGAAGCCATCGCCCTGTGCCGCGACCAGCACCATGTACTGGCCTACGCCGAAGACCCCTGCGGCGCAGAAAATGGCTATTCGGGACGGGAAGTCATGGCCGAATTCCGTCGTGCTACAGGACTGCCCACCGCGACCAACATGATCGCTACCGACTGGCGAGAAATGGGCCATGCGATCCAGTTGCAGTCAGTGGATATTCCCCTGGCCGACCCGCATTTCTGGACGATGCAAGGCTCGGTACGCGTGGCGCAGATGTGCCACGAGTGGGGCCTGACCTGGGGCTCACACTCCAACAATCACTTCGATATTTCCCTGGCGATGTTCACCCAGGTGGCAGCGGCTGCACCGGGAGATATCACCGCCATCGACACTCACTGGATCTGGCAGGACGGCCAGCGCCTGACCCAGGCACCGTTGCAGATTGTCGACGGCCATATCCAGGTGCCGGCCAAGCCGGGCCTGGGGGTAGACATCGACATGGACGCCGTGGCCCACGCCCACGAACTGTACAAAGGTATGGGCCTGGGTGCGCGCAACGACAGCGTCGCCATGCAGTTCCTGATTCCCGGCTGGACCTTTGATAACAAACGACCGTGCCTGGTGCGTTGAACCATTGGCCTCAAGTAGTGCCTGGCGCAGGCGGTCAATACCACATTGCCCCAGGCCTTTGACGACACTCAAGTCTTGCTGCAGGAGCGTTTGGGGAGTGCCCCAGGTATAAAAAACTTAATCCAGTTTCATTTGTTGATGGCCCTGGCTATCGCCTTAATGCTCCCACACGATTTCGTGCACTGGAGCAACAATAATGAAAAAACGCCACCCGGCACTTCAGCTCAATACCTTGGCCGTGGCGCTGGCATTTGCCTTGCCGGCCCTGAGCTATGCCAGCGATCAGTCCGACTCCAAGGGCTTTGTCGCAGACAGCAGTCTGAATATCCTCAACCGCAACATGTTCTGGAACCAGAACGGCAGCGGCACCCACACCCGAGACTGGAGCCAGGCGCTGATGGCGACCTTCAGCTCGGGCTTTACCCAAGGCACGATCGGCGTCGGCGTTGATGCATTTACCGACCTGGCATTGCGCATCGACGGGAGCACCGACCGCGCCGGCGGCCCGAACATTCCCTCCGATGCCAACGGCAATCCGGATCACGGCTACGCAAAGGCCGGTGGTGACATCAAGTTTCGCATTTCCAATACCACGCTCAAGGCAGGCGACCTGCAGCCCACAGCGCCGGTATTCGCCACCGCCGACAATTACCTGATGCCACAGACCGCCACGGGTTTTCAGGTCGACAGCCATGAGATCGCCGGCCTGAACCTGGAAGCAGGTCATTACACCTCCGGCACCGGTAACACCACCACCTCACGCAGCGGCGACATTCTCGCCAGTTATGCCGGTGTAGCCTCTCCGTCGGCCAGCTTCGCGGGTGGCAAGTACCAGTTCAGCAAGGAGTTCAGCGCATCGCTGTACGGCGCGCACCTGGAGGACATCTGGAACCAGTACTACGTCAACTTGAACCTCGTTCATCCGTTGAGCGTTGACCAATCCGTCGCGCTGGATTTCAACCTCTATCGCACCCTGGACGACGGCAGCGCCAAGGCCGGCACCATCGACACCACCGCCGCCTCGCTATCGGCTGCCTATACCCTGGGCGCACAAACCTTCACCCTGGCCGGGCAGAAGATCCATGGTGACGAGCCGTTCGACTATGTCGGCTTTGGGGATACCAACGCAGGAGTTGGCGCCGGACGCTTCGGCAACTCGATCAACCTCGCAGACTCGGTGCAGTACTCCGACTTTAACGGCCCGGGAGAAAAGTCCTGGCAGATGCGTTATGACCTGGACATGAGCACCTTCGGCGCCCCTGGCTTGAGCTTCATGGCCCGGCATATTCGTGGTTCTGGCATCGACGGTACGCATACCGCAGGCAACTCGGCCTACGCTGGGGTTTATGGTGCCAACGACCAGGAACACGAAACCGATGCCGAGGTGAAATACGTGGTTCAGAGCGGTCCGGCCAAAAAGCTGACCTTTCACCTGCGGGAGGCTTGGCACGATGGCGATGCTTCCACCGGGGGGCATTTGGTGCAGACGCGCCTGATTACTGAGTATCCGTTGAATATTTTCTGAGTTGGCTGGAGAAGATCAACTGTAGGAGCTGTCGAGCCCCGGCGAGGCTGCGATAGCGGCGGGTCAGACAGCATCGATGTTGGCTGTGCCGACGCCATCGCAGCCTCGCCGGGGCTCGACAGCTCCCACTGGGATTTCACTTCGCCGGCCA
Source organism: Pseudomonas spelaei (assembly GCF_009724245.1). GTDB lineage: Bacteria > Pseudomonadota > Gammaproteobacteria > Pseudomonadales > Pseudomonadaceae > Aquipseudomonas > Aquipseudomonas spelaei. The sequence continues at coordinate 124,250 of NZ_WNNK01000011.1, forward strand.
GGTCTTCAACCCTGGCCAAATGTGACGCGCCAGCTACCCCCTACACACATCCCGACCTCCGCCATCCATTCCGAAAAAACGGGATAACCGCATCAACAGCTCTCGTAAGGTTTAAAAACGAGCCACAACGCAGGCCTGAAACAACCCTGTCAGAAAGTTTATCTACCGGAGAACGAACCGCCACCCTCCCTCAGCCAGGATGCGCCCAAGCCTGAGGTCAAAGCCCCGACCAGCAGGCCTGCACGCTTATCAATCATTCCTGCCCGAGGCTCGACCCACCATGACCCGCGCCCTCTCCCCCCAAGCCAATTTCAGTATCGCCCTGGTCAATTACAAATCCCTGGAGTTGACCAGGATGTGCCTCGACCTGTTGCAAGAAGGCCTGCAACACAGCGGTGTACCGATTTTTGTGGTGGACAACGACTCGGGCGACGCCAGCACCGAATTCTTGCGCACCCGCCAAGGTATCCGGTTGATCGAACGCAAGAGTGTGGGCCCGGAAGCAGGCAGCATGGCCCATGGCAAAGCGCTGGACTGCGCGCTGGAGCAGGTTGAGACCGAGTACGTGTTCCTGCTGCACACCGACACCTTCATCTACGACCCCAGCGTATTCACTCGAATGCTCGAACGCTGCAAGGGCGCTAAAGAGGTGGCCGCCGTCGGCTGCCTGGAACAACTCGACCGTGGCTTGCTCCGAAGCGCGTGGCGCCTGGGCTCGCGCTTTCTCAAGCACTACACCCGCCGCAGCCTGCGGGCAATGGGTCTGAACGCCAGGGAGCCAAAGCCCTTCCAGGAAACCCACTTGAAGAGCTTTTGTACCCTGTGGAATGTCCGACTGATGAAACAGCACGGGCTGCGCTTTCAAATGGATGACCGCAACCCCGGCTACGAACTGCAAGACCGTATGAGCGCCTTGGGCTACCGGATCGACGTGCTGTCCCCGCGTACGCTTTTCCGTTACCTGGACCATATCCAGAGCGGAACGGTAGCGGCCATGGGCGGTTATGCCGGTAATCACCGACGCAGCAGAATGTATAAGCGACTGACGGCCCTGACCTCGTTACCCAAACAACCGTTCTGGGTTCACTGAAGCACGCAAGGGCAGGCAGGCCGGGCCACCGGCCTTACAGGAAGTCGCCCTTGAGCAAGCGCAGCTCCAGATACTGCAGCAACATGATGGTCTTGCCGTCGACAATCGTGCCGTCGGCCACCTGTGCAATCGCCTGGTCAAACCCCAGCTCCAGCACTTCGATGTCCTCACCCTCTTCTTCCAGTCCGCCACCCTCTCCCACCCGATCACCCGGCCGGTATTCACCGATAAAAAAGTGGATTCGCTCAGTCACCGAGCCGGGACTCATGAAGGCCGAGTAGATCTTCTCGACATGACTCACCCGGTAGCCCGTCTCTTCCTCGGCCTCCAGGCGAATGCGCTCCTCGGGGCTGGCATTGTCCAGCAAGCCCGCAGCGGCCTCGACCAGATAACCCTCGTAACCGTTGACGAAAGTCGGCATGCGGAACTGGCGGATCAGCAATACCGTGCGCTGCTCGCGGTTATACAACAGGATCGTCGCGCCATTGCCACGGTCGTAGACCTCACGGGTCTGCGCTTGCCAACTGCCGTCACGGCGGCGCAGGTCGAAGCTGTATTTTTTCAGCACATACCAGTTGTCGGAGAGGGTTTCTTCAGCAGTGATGCGAACGGGGCTGTTGTCCATGGGCAGGCCTTTGGTCGTGGGGTGGGGAGCATGTCGGTCCAGGCCCGCCAACGTCAAGTTATCGATAGCGCAGGCAGGCGGCGGCCCGCGTATACGGCTACAATCGCGCGCCATTGTCCTGTCGTAACGGGTCTAACTTCACAGTGCGTTTTGCGGGGTCAAGGAAATGATGCTGCACATTCCGACGCTACTCATGGTTTCGGTGTTTGTTTTTTGCCTGATGGGGCTCTTGACCGTTCACGCCTGGACTCGCGTACGGGAGCCAGCGCTGGGCTACCTGGGCGTAATGCTGCTGCTCGCCTCTCTGGGTACGCTGCTTATCGTGGTGCGCGGTATGGGCATGGATTTCGTCGCACTGATCCTTGGCAACGTGGTGTTGCTGCTGAGCGCGGCGATGAACTGGACGGCCATGCGTGTGTTTGTACAGCGCAAGCCCAGTCTGCCCGGGATCCTCGCAGGGCCTGGCCTGTGGCTGGTGATGTGCCTCGCACCAGCGTTCTACGGTTCGATGTCTGCCCGGGTCACGCTGTATTCGCTGCTAGCGGCCAGCTATGGCGTGCTGTCGGCACTGGAGCTGTGGCGCAACCGCCATACCCTCGAAGTCGCCTACCTGCCGGCCTTGGTGCTGACCCTCCTGCACACGGGTTTCTACGGTGTGCGCACGGTGATCGATCCGGGCCTGCCGATAGAAAGCGAACATACCGTGGGCGGTGAAGGCGTGCCGTTTTTCTCCTTCATGTTGTTCGAGTCCATGTTGTATGCCATCGGCATCGCTTACGTCACCCTGGCGATGGTCAAGGAGCGGGCCGAACTCAGGTTCAAGGCCGCCGCCTTCAGCGACGTGCTGACAGGGATTGGTAACCGTCGGGCCTTCATGCTCTACGGTATTCAACTGTTGGCCGTCCGGGCCCGCGCGGACAAACCCGTTGCCCTTCTGCTCTGCGACCTGGACCGTTTCAAGCGGTTGAACGACAACTTCGGCCATCCCATGGGCGATCAGGCGTTGATCGCGTTCAGTCAGGTGGCACGGGAAGCCCTGGGCAAGCACGACCTGTTGGCCCGTATTGGCGGAGAAGAATTTGCGTGCCTGCTGGCCGATACCGATGAAACCCGCGCGATTGAGGTGGCCGAGCGCATACGCCTGGCTTTCTACAGCCTCGACCTGCTGGCGCCGGGCTTCCTGAGCGTGAGCATTGGTATCGTGACCACAACAGCGGCGAACGATGACCTGTCACGCCTGCTCTCCCACGCCGATCAGGCACTGTATTGCGCCAAGGATCAGGGGCGCAACCGGGTACAGGTGGCCGCGTTGCCTGCCCTGCGGCTGTAACACTTTGCAAGCAATGCAGGATGACGACTGTCGAAATGTTTCCTGCATGACCGGGGCATCTGTTAAAACCCGTGCTTCGCTTGCGCCCTGGAGCCTTCATGTCCTCACGCCTTCTGGCCCGCCTCGGCCTTCGCTGGTTTCCCTTGCTGTGCATGGCCGTCTTGATCATTGGCTTGCCAGTTGGCTGCGCGGTTCTTCAGCACAAAGAACGGGAATTGGTATTTCGCATTGAGCCCGGCACCGCCAGTTGGTACAGCGGCCTGCCACGGGACGTGCAGGAATTCGAACTCAAGCCCGCCAGCTTCAAGTCGGGGCAGAATATTCATGGCTGGTGGTGGCCGGCTGCGCAGAAAAATGCGCCGGCAGTGCTTTACCTGCATGGCGTGCGCTGGAACCTCACCGGTCAGTTGTTCCGTATTGAGCAACTGCATGCCCTCGGCTTCTCGGTGCTGGCCATCGACTACCGTGGATTCGGCCAGAGCCACGGCGATCTGCCATCAGAAACCAGTGTCTACGAAGACGCCCGCATCGCCTGGGAGCGCTTCAAGGTGCTGCAACCCGATCCGAACAAACGCCTGATCTACGGTCACTCCCTGGGTGGCGCAGTGGCCGTCGACCTGGCGGCCGAGCTGGGTAAGCAGGCGGCCGACAACCATATGCCGGCCCCGGTGCGAGGGTTGGTCATCGAGTCCACCTTCACCTCGCTGGCGGATGCTGCCACGGCGGTCGCCAACACCTCCCTGCCGGTGCGCTGGTTGCTGTCGCAGAAGTTTGATTCCATCGACAAAATCGCCGATATCCACATGCCATTGCTGGTGGTCCACGGCCTGGATGACCGCTATGTACCGCCGCGTTTCAGCGAAGCACTGTTCAAGGCCGCCCAGGAACCCAAGCGCCTGTTACTGGTGCCCGGTGCCAGCCACAACAACAGCATGAGCCTGGCGGGTCGCAGTTATCGCCAGGCGCTGGATAACCTGATGAAGTCAAAGACTCCCGCACAAGTGGCCGGGCCCGCGCGCGCATCTTCCACAGGCCCGACCGGCGACTCATAAACCCGCATTCCGGCACCAATGTTGCCGATACCTGTCAAGCGTAAGCCCACGCCATACTGGCTCGCAGCAGAAGTTGATCAAATATTAACCTGACGTTAAATCGCCATCCCTGCCGGGCTCCGGCAGGGTTATCCACAGAGATACCCACGGTTTTCGTGGACAACTCTTTTCACGTTTTTACGCTGTTTTTATTCCGGGAACGTCCCCGGCAGCAAAATATCCCGCGTGACCTGGCGAATATCGTTATACCCACACAACGCCATCGACACGTCCAACTCCCGGGCAATGATGTCCTGCGCCTTGACGACGCCCGCCTCTCCCTGAACCGAGCCCAGAGAGCAACCGGCGACCCCGTAGGTCACCAGTATTGCTGCCTGCCCAGGCGAGGAATCGACTGCGTGACACTCAGAAACAGTGGCTCGGCCAGCCGGGTGCTGATCCGCGCGTAGTACACCGCCACCACCCGACTCTCGGGCATATCCACCAGGCTGCGAAAGCTCAGGTAGCGTTGCTCGGGCAATTTGAGATGCGCAGCGCTGTAGTTCGCGTTGGGCGTATCCTGCGCCGGGTAATGAAAATGCGCATAGGCCACGACCCTTTTAGTCTTGTCCCGGATCACGTACTCCTGCAGGTAATCGTTATCGTGCTTGAGCTTGATGCGGCCCTCCACCAACAGGATATCGATCTGCCCCTGGCTTTTGAGGTAATCGATCCTGGATTCTTCAGGAGGGTTGCGCAGGATGATCGCGATACGCACCTGCCGCCCTTGCTCCATCAACCGTGCAGATGCCTGCTCAAGGGCTGCCAGCAGTTGCTCCACCGATGGATCTGGCTGCTTGCCTTGCGCCCTCAGGGTGTCACCCACTTTTGCGGCCACATCGTCCATGGCGCCGGCCAAGTGGGCCAACTGTTCTTGCGCACTGATCGGCGCATTGGAGGACTGCGCCTCCTTGTTCACCTGGCGACTGACAACCGCCTCTTTGTCCAGCAGCATCCGGGCATCCATTTGCAGCTTGCGCAGTGACCGCGCAGGCCGCACCACCGGACTGGCTGCGTCGACGACCGGCTCCCATTCGTCGGGGCCTGGGCCCTGGCGAAAACTGGCCAGCGGTGTATGGTCCACGGGATCGCTGACGTCCACGATCTCGCCCAACGCATCAGGCGTCTGCGGGCGTACACGCCCCGCCAAAAGCCGATTCTTGCGGTCGCGCACAAGGCGCCTGCTCGCATCTCGGGGCTGCGCGGGAACGGGCCTGGGAACGGTCTCGGCAGCCTGCTCCGTGAGGGCCAGGGCCAATGTATGCTGGGCTTCCTGGCGCACACCATCAATCTGGCGATACAGCCCCCTGATCATCTCCCGGTCAATCAGGTCGGACACACTATCGCCATAAAAACGCAGCCACGCCTGGGCATCCGTGTACTCCTGCACCAGCCCCTCCAGCCCCTGGATTCGCTGCTCCAGGCTAACGAGATCGGAGGTTTGCAAGGTCTTCTGTGAACACGCCGCCAGCACGACCTGATCGCCCAGCCGCTTGAGGTCCACGAAGTCGTCATACTCTTGCGGTTGTGGACGTCGACGCAGGACCAACCCCTGGTACACCTTTAACTGCATGGTCTTCCAGTCCAGGGGGGTTGACGGCGACGCAGGAATATTTGCCAAAGGACTCGCTGCCAGGTCGAATCCCGGCACATTCAGCAACTCACCAAAGCGCGCCAACTCCAGGACGCTCAGATCAATCAACTGATCGTTGAACCCGGCGACTTTCTCCAGGTAACCATGCATCGCTTCGTGCGCGGATTGCGCCTGTGCCGGATCGTCATCATCGAGCTGCGAAATCCAGGCCTGGCGTTGCGCCTCAGTCGGGCCGGCCGCCTTGCGCTGCAGAATCAACAACGCCATTTGCTCGCGCAAATTCTCCACCTGCGGCTCAAACTGCTGGATCAATTCAGTTTCGAAGCCGCTCATGGGTTTGTTGGTGTTTCTCGCCTTGAGCACGTCCATTTTGTCGAACTGAACCCGACTTGTATCCTGCAATTCCTTCAGATAACGCGTGGCGACAGCCTGCCGTTGCGGGTCGGTAAACTCTTCTTGATGGGATTTATGGGCACGTTCATAGAGGTTGAGAGCGGCAGTGACCCCACGCTCGGCATTGACCAGTCGGGTGGTCAGGTCTTGATAACGCTTGTCGAGTTCCACGCTAAAGCGGCGGTTCTTCTCATGGTGAGCAGCAGCAGTAGACTTCTTCGGCCCGCCACCGCGCAAGCGCATGCCAAGGTCGAAGTCCCATAGATCGTTAAGCCCCCGCCTGAGCCAAGGCCCCCAGCGCCCTCGTTGTTTCAGGTCAACCACCCTCAATTCACCTTCAAAGAGGTCGACAGGATAGAACCCGCCCTGAATGACGGCATGATGATGCCACTTCTGCGGCCCGACATTGACCCGCACCAGCCCACGGGCCGGCCCTGTTGTTTCAATATTGGCGGGAATATTCGGCCACGCTTGCCCAGGCTCCGGGCGCCATTTGAACGTCTCGACCTGCGCCATCTGGGACGAGGACAATCGCTGGTTGGCATTGGCCCATGAAAAGTCCATCTCGGTGACATCACCTGAAATACGACGCCATGGGAAACTCACGGCAACCGGCTTTGGAATCGCTTCTGGAAGACGGCTGATACCCGGCTTCGCCTCACTAAGGCCCAGCCGCTCATCCAGCACCATCACACGGCTCATGAGCAACCCCGAAAGGCTCGCAATCAGTTCACTCACCACTGCCGCGCGCTCAGCCTGATCGGCATCCTGGGGTAAGGCCACAAAGGCTTGAGTGCTGGCCAGTACCTGTGTCAACCAGCCGGCGACTGCCACCGGCCCCCGCAACAGCGGCAAGAGCACATTAAACAACTGCCAGAGATCATTCTTGAAGAGCGTCCAGCGCAGCTCTTCATTGGAAACCGATTGCCGGTCGGCTTGTAACCACAGGCTGCGGGCATTTTCCTTGAAGACCTCGTCGAGGAATCCCTCCGGCATAACGAGATCACTGAGTAGCGCAGGGCTCGTCGACGCGATAGGCCCATACTCATCCCCTTGCAGAAAACGCCCTGAATGAGGAGTGAGAAAACCGCCATTGTCGAACAGCACCCGGCTGCGCTCGGACATACTGCTGAGGACAATACGCTGTAGCTCACTGCCCGAGCGCAGGACTTCCTCCAGCAACGCCTGGCGACTGCTGAATTGAATGAACGCCTGCACACTCGAGGGGTGATAAAGAATATGTGGCAAGGCGCTATTGTCCCGAGGGCCGATCACAAACAGGTTGGACGCCCGGTGCGCCCTCCCGCCGGAATGCTCAAGAATATCCAGGCGGCGAGCCACAATCGGCTCGCCGTCGACTACGCGCAACGCGGCGGTGGGTTGCACCATGGCCTGCACCACCCGATAGCCGGACGTGGTGAGCCCACCCAGTCCGCGTATAACCGACTCAAGGGCCAACATCGGCAGTTGCACGCTCATCTGCTCGACGAACAACCGCCGGCGGCGGGCGGACTCCACAGGGTCGAGGATCAGGCTGTCCTTGATCAGCAGCGGATAGTGTTTGCCAATGTCCACAGTGGGGATGAGGCGTTTGAGATACGCCTCGGTGACCTTCCGGGCAGGCTTGCCATCGGGGGATGCCTGGTTGCGGATATCAAGACGTGCATAGGGCGTTACAAACGGGTTCTCCAGGGACCATTGAGTCAGCGTCCGCGACACGCTTTCTGTCCAGCCCACCGTCGCCCCCTGGGTACGCACAAACGTCAGGACATAATCATCCGGGTTGATCACCCCCTCCTGAGGATGGTCCAGTGCCATTTGACGCTGCAACGCCTTGCGAGCGTAAACATCGATCGGATCAATGCCATCCAGAAAACCCGCCCCGCTCGCTCGCTGCTGGACATCCGCCAACCGCCCAAGCCAATGACCGTAGGTCTGCCGATCAAGGCTTGAGCCTGTCTGCAACCACAACGGGAGTTGCTCTTCGCTGAGCGCCCGGCCAACGTCGGGGTCAAACCACGCCAGGGGTGACGTCAACGTGCTGAACAACTGCTTATAACTGGCGACCCGTGGAAACTGCGTCCAATCGATCAGCGACAGATCCCGCAGCTGTTTCTCCAGCAGGCTCTGGGCCAGGCTATCGAAAACATCGCCCTCAGGCTCCTTGAGGGACCACTGAATGGGTTCTCCGGGCGGGTAGTGACTCATATAACGCGGGAGCAAACGGCCTAACTGCTCCTGCGAATCGACCCTGAACAGATCCGTGACCGGACTGTAAACATGGAATGCATCGGCGCCCGCCCCGGTTATTTGAAAGACCAGCAGCGCCAGCCACTGTCCAGGCTGCGTGCCACTGGCCGCATAGACCTGATAGACAGGGAGCCCACCGAACCGCTGTCGATCAGCCTTGAGCGGATAAATCTCGCCCAACCGCCGCTGTTGCGATTCACTGAGCAGTGGAGTCTGGCGCGCGGTCTTCAGGCACTTGCGCAGCTGCTCGCTGACCACGCGCCAGCGGGTCGATATGGGGTCCTCCTGGGAAATGCCATTCCAGTACTCCACCAACCGTGCCTGGAACCCGGGAACCAGTGCGGATGCCAACGTGTTGAGCATGAATTCAAGGTCATCCACCGACATCAGCGTAGCGGCCGGTTTCACACTGTCGCGCACGGCCCCCACCAGCACTTGATGATGGCCTGGCGTGTAGTTCAGCGGTCGCTTGCTCATGCAGCGCAGGATCAAGGCCTCACTGAGGGACATCAGTGGATCGTAGGCCACAACATCGCCCGTACGCTGCATCACGCCAATCCACAATGCACTGGCCTTCAACGTTGAGTCCGGGTACCCGTCCTTGATCCACTCATTGATCAGGGACTCGGCCACGTCCTCCAACCGAGGACGGTCCGCGAATACTTCGGCCACGTGATCACGGGACAGGCGAATCTGTTCAAACATTAGCTCGGGCTTGCTCATAAGGCATTCCTGGTGTCATGGAACGCCAAACGATAGCGTGGGAGCCCTCACTCGCTGGGGTAGATGAATAGGCCTGCCTGCACAGATAACGCATAAAAGCGCATTGTTTTTTACGAACTACGTCGATAATCTTGCATAAACAAGCATAAGCAGGCTTAACAATGCACAACACACATCAAATCGCCGACCTTCCTTCCCTGCGTAAACAAAAGATCCTGTTATTGCTGGAACGCGACGGCAAAGTCATGGCTTCTGAACTGGTGGATCACTTCGCCGTGTCCCAGGACACTATCCGTCGCGACCTCGGTGAACTGGCCAATGCAGGCCTGTTGCAACGGGTCCACGGCGGCGCCTTGCCGCGCCCCAAGGACACCGGCAAGGACTATTTCACCCGCGTCAGTGAAACCAACGAGATCAAAATGCACCTGGCACGGCTCGCGGCCAGTCGTGCACAGGACGGCCAGATAGTGCTGTTCGACTCAGGCACCACCACCTTGCAAATCGCCCAGTCACTCCCCCGCAACCTCACCTTGACGGCGGTGACCAGCTCACCCCTGATCGCGGTTGCCCTGGCAGAGCACCCGCACATTACGGTGATCCTGGCCGGTGGTCAGCTCAACCCGGCGACCATGTCCGCCACCGGCCATGAAGCCGTGCGGCTGATTCAGGGCATCAAGGCGGACTTATTGTTCACCGGCGTCTGCGCCCTGCACCCACAGATAGGGATCAGTTCGCTGCACTACAATGAGGTCGCGGTGAAACAAGCGATGCTCGACAGCGCTTCTCACGTGGTGGCCGTGACCCTGGCCGATAAACTGGGGGCCTCGGAACCCTTTGTCGTCGCGCCTTGCACGCGAATTCACACACTGATCACCGAACAATCCGTGGCCCCAGGCAGCGTTGAGAGTTATCAGCAAATGGGGATTGAAGTGGTGCAAGCGGATGATTGATTGTCCTGGTCACGATCAAACGGCTGCCGAGAACGCCTGAACCCTTCGGCGTTTTCCACCCTCCAGGTCCACAGCGCAATCATATGCACCCGCAGTTCCTTGCCCAGGCCTGACAGGGCATATTCGACCTTGGGCGGCTGACGGCGTAGAAAAAACAAACCAGAAACGCAAGGCATGATGGCCTCTCAGTGAGGCATCGCCTGGTCGAAGTACTGTTTCATCAGACGAACGTTTTCAGCACGGCGACCATGGGCACTCCAATCGATACTGAAGCCCATTTCCCGGGAAAAAAGCACTGTATCGAAATGATCGCCGGCGCTGGCTACGGCCAACGCATCTCTGACCTCGTAATCACCAAACCCCTCGGCGTGTGCCCTGATAGCCCGGCGGAGGACATCAGATTTCTGCTCCAGCTTCCCTTGATAAACAAGATTACGTATGGCGTCTGCAAGGGCACGCCGACCGTCTTCCCGTTGATCCGCGATAGAAGCCTCGGCCTTGAAGGCCGGGCAGCCAGTACCGAGACGCTTGCCACAACGCGTTGCCAATTCGTCGAAACGAATGGCCCTGCGCGTAAAAACGCTCATGTCGTCACGGACCGTATCCATATGCGAGCGAACCACTGCGCTGACGGTCAGGATAGCCACGTCCAACAGCTGCGAGTCGCTCTTGCCCTTGACCTGTTCAAAGGAAAAACCTCGATAGGGCTCGTCAATGAGCAAGTGAGTCGCATGGATCAGGTCATTAACCGACGAAGTACGAAAAGGTCTTATCAAATAATCATAGGTGTCATTGTTTTGTGTCTGTCGCAGCATGACCAATGCGACGTAAAGATCAGCGATGCTCTCAGAAACAAGGTCGGCTTCTTCCCGGGTCAGCTTGACTCCAAGCAGACGGTCGTCACGTACATACAGGCGTACCAAGACATCCCGGTCCTGAGCATGAGCAAACTCATGAAAATAGGCCCAATGGTTAAACTCCTCCAGCTCGAACTCGTAAGGCGGCGCCCCCTCTACATAGCGCGCCTCAAACATCCGTTGGTCTGATTCGGGCCTTATATAGACAACACGTTTTCCACCATCATCAGCAGTGGTAGCGGCACTGGCAGACAGCTGTTTGTGTGACAAATGCAAATAGGTGATGTATTGGTTCCACACCTCCGGATCGAGCCCCAGAGCCCGACGAAACAGGCTCAAAGGGAGAAACGGGTTTTTTTTCATAAGTTCAGTACCATCGCCAGGATACTGATAGCCAAAGGTCTCGGTTTCTCGATTTCTGTAGTTGGCGAGGAAAAACTTCAACTTCGGATCGGACGACAGTACAAATACTGTGTCGTTGCCACCATAGCGCCGGGTCATCTCCTGGCTCAATGCGGAAGATTGCTCACGTACCTGTTCTACCGTCATCCCTTGGGGGTAATCTGCAGAGTGCATGGTGTGAAGAAAGGAGGCGTCCTGAGCAACAGCAAATGCCTGATGCATCGTTCGGAACCACTGCGGAGCACATCTCAAATAGAGCATCATCCAGAGCAGGAAAACGAGGAACAAACCGCCTAACCCCACTACCATGACTATTGGCCTGCAGGCAGACCATACGGTCTGTTTGGGTGGATCAGATGCCGGCACTTCGCCTTGATTGACTGTCATAACTTCCCTGTTTTTGATAAGGCACGCTTAAAGCGAAATATCGTTTTGCCACTACTTCGCTCGACGCGGCAATTTACGCACTCCTCTACCTCGAAACAAGTAGTCGGCGTCTCGCACCTCAAGGCACCGACAGCCAGCGCTGGAATGGTGTCTTCTCCGACAATGGGCACCAGGCGAAGTCCCAAGGCACTGGCGGTAGCTGTTCCTCCACCACACTGTACGGGCGATCCTTCCAATCAAAAACCCTGACCGACGTGCCTTGCCAGGCCAATACCACCCCCTGCGCGTGACTGTCGTCTGTATGAATCCAGTGCGCGGCGGCTGCGGTCATGAACACCTCGATCGACTCCTCATCGATCTGCCCCCGATACCGTGAGCCCAACAACCAGCGGCAAACACTCAGGTAGTAGGTCCATCCCCGCGACAGCTGATTGCGGTAGGCCCAGGTCATGAAGCTGCGAAACAGGTTCAGGCCATCGGGTGGATCCAGCTTGAGCAGCGCCGGGCAGATATCAAACAGGGTGTGCCAGTAAGGCAGTAGCCGCGCATCCAGGTGCACGAAACAACGGGAGTTGCTGGGATACTCGGCCGCAGGCAACTGGAGGTCGCCGCGTAACGGACGACGGGACGCCTTGCTGACCAGGCGGGCAGCACCAGAAGGTAGGAGATAACTCATGGATCGCACTCATATTCGTGACGAGGGAACGCCTCCTGATGACAGGAAGCCCGAAGCACACGTCAGAATGCCGGGGAAGCACGAGGATTGGCCGAGGGCCAGAGGTATCGGGGAGGTGTCTTGTTGCGCTGCTCATGGCCCGGGCGCGGCGTTTGCCCAAGGCTCAGCAGCCAGGCCAGGCAGAACAGATAGACGATCGCCAGGGTCACGGCCGAACAGACCGGGCAAGCAAAGAAGTTCGACCAACTGCTCGCCGTCGGACTGCCAAGGCCGCTGTCCGGGGCCGGCGCCTTGCTGCCCAATGCCGAGCAAAACTGCCCGCCAAGGCCATTGAGCTCCAGGCCCATCATCTGCCCATGACCCAAACCGCAGACGAACACATTGAACAGGACGCAGAAATACAAGGTCCAGGCAATGAGCGAACGGTCCGGGCGGGTCAGTTTCATGGCCGCGACTTTAACACCGAACCTTAAGGCGGATGAAGCCCGGCCTGCCCTGCGGCAGAACGTCGCAGATTACGTAGAGCGGCCAGGGTTGGTAGAATGAGTACCCTCCTCGTTCACTCCTTTTCAAAGCCTGATTGATACGTTTCGCGGGACCCAGGCGCTTCACAGGATGCACCGTTGATGAGTACGTTATTCACCCGCCGCAAAGTCATCCAGGGCATGGGCCTGCTGGGCCTGGGCCTGCTGAGCGGCTGTGACAACAGCCCCAGACTGAACTTCAAGTACGGCAAGGATCTTAGCGACAAGATCATGGGCCGTACCTTCAGGCTCAAGAACACCGAGGGCGAGTCCGTCACCCTCAGCTCCTTCCGTGGCCTGATGCCGGTGGTGTTTTTCGGCTTCACTCAATGCCCGGCCGTCTGCCCGACGACGCTTGCCCGGATGGCCCAGGCCAAGAAACTCATGGGTCGCGATGGCAAGATCATGCAAGTGATCTTCATCACGCTGGACCCGGAGCGCGATACGCCCAAGGTACTCGACGCCTACGTCAAAGCCTTCGACCCCAGCTTCGAAGCGCTGTACGGCACCCCGGAAGAAATCGCCGTGGCCGCCAAAGAGTTCGGGATCTTTTATGAAAAGATCCCCGCCGGCGACAGCTATACCCTGTCCCATACCGCCACCAGTTTTGTGTTCGACACCCGCGGCAACCTGCGCCTGGGCCTGTCGGCATCCCTTAACGCCAAAGAGTGCGCAGAAGACCTGCTCACCGTCATGGAGGTCTGCTAATGACTGCCGTTCAAACCCTCAAGCGCATCGCCCTGGGCCTTTCCCTGCTGGGCCTCGCCGCCCACGCCAGCGCCCAGACCCAGGTCAGCGACGCCTGGGTGCGCGCCACCGTACCGGGCCAGCCCTCCAGCGGTGCCTTCATGACCGTCACCGCCGACAGCGACAGCAAGCTGCTGAGCGTCGCCTCACCCGTGGCCAAGACCGTGCAAATCCATGAAATGAGCATGAAGGACGACGTGATGCGCATGGGTCCGGTGGACTTCGTCGCGTTGCCCGCCGGCAAGGCGGTGAAGCTCGACCCTGAGGGCTACCACGTGATGCTCATCGACCTGACCGGCCAAATCAAGGAAGGCGACCAGGTGCCGCTGACCCTGACCGTGGAAAACGCCAAAGGCGAAAAGCAGACCCTCGAGATCAAGGCCCCGGCCCGTGCCTTGAACGGTATGGACCACATGGACCATAGCAAGATGCATTGATGTGCGGTGATGGTGCTTGCCCGCTCGCCACAGAGGGCAAACGGCATACTTAGAACCAGCCCTTTCAAGGTCTGAGATGTAAACCTCTTGTGGGAGCTGTCGAGCTTTAGCGAGGCTGCGATAGCGGTGGGGTCAGGCACCCTCGATGTTGGCTGTGCCGACGCCATCGCAGCCTCGCTAAAGCTCGACATCTCCCACAGTTGATCTTCACTGCCCTGAGCGGAAGGCATACCCCTAACTCTCAAGCGTTCTCGTTACCCAATCGGGTAAACGAATACCGGTCGATATCCGTCCTCAGGTGCCAGCCCTGGCCCTGCCAGTATCGGGCTGCACTGTCGTTGGTCTTGAACACATCAAGGTGGCACTTCCGGATGCCCTGCTGTTCAAGTGCTGAAAGACAGCGCGCCACAAGAGTGTTGGCGATGCCTTGGCGCCGATACTCAGGCAGCACCAGCAAATGCTGCAAATAGCCACGGCGTCCGTCATGCCCGCACATCACGCAAGCGCAGAGCACGCCATCGGCTTCAGCGACAAAACTCATGCCAGGGTTGCGCTCCAGGTACCGGGCAGTCGACTCGCGGGAGTCGGCATCGCGCAGGGAAATACCGGGGGTGTTGTACATAAGGTCGATGACGGCAGTGTAGTCATCCATGGTCATGACGCGGATGTTGAACATTGGAGTGAGCCTGGCGTGATGAATGTTCCGGGTTGCCAGCCTAGCAGCATCCGCTTTACACGTTGATGGCCCCGCACTGCTCTGCATCAGTTATTTATGCTCACTTCCCAACTTAATAATATTTTATTAATAACCGCCCGCCCCCTAGCCTTGAAGTCATGCCCGAGCTGAATCCCATCGCTGTTCAGAAGGATAGAGACATGACTGTTGAGACCACAAAAATAGACACCCTTGTGGTGGGCGCCGGCCAGGCCGGCGTGGCCATGAGTGAGCATCTGAGCAAGCAGGGCGTGCCGCATCTGGTGCTGGAGCGTAGCCGTATTGCCGAGCGCTGGCGCACCGGGCGCTGGGATTCGCTGGTGGCCAACGGGCCGGCCTGGCATGACCGTTTTCCAGGCCTTGAATTTGATGACGTCAGCCCGGACGGCTTTGCCGCGAAAGAACGCGTGGCGGACTACTTTGAAGCCTACGCTCGCAAGTTCAACGCGCCGATCCGTACCGGCGTTGAAGTCAAATCGGTGGAACGCAATGTCGGTCGCCCGGGCTTCACCGTGCACACGTCTGAAGGCGTGATCGAAGCCAACCGGGTAGTCGCAGCCACCGGACCGTTCCAGAAGCCGGTGATCCCGGCCATTGCGCCGCAGAATGTGCCCTTCACACAAATTCACTCCGCCGACTACCGCAACCCTGCGCAGTTGCCCGAGGGCGCCGTACTGGTAGTGGGCGCGGGGTCTTCAGGGGTGCAGATCGCTGATGAACTGCAGCGTGCCGGCAAGCAGGTCTATCTATCGGTCGGCGCTCATGACCGCCCTCCCCGTGCCTACCGCAACCGCGACTTCTGCTGGTGGCTGGGGGTGCTGGGCGAGTGGGACCAGGCGGCGATGAAGCCGGGCCGCGAGCACGTGACCATTGCGGTCAGCGGTGCCCATGGCGGCAAGACTATTGATTTTCGCGAGCTGGCTCATCGCGGCATGACGTTGGTGGGGTTGACCCACTCCTTCGATGGCGCCGTGGCGACTTTTCAGCCAAACCTGGTGGAGAACCTGACCCGCGGTGACGAGAACTACCTGGCGCTGCTGGAGGCGGCAGACGCCTATATCGAGCGCAATGGCCTCGACCTGCCGCAGGAGCCTGAAGCCCGCCGCGTGTTCCCGGACCCTGAATGCGTCACCCAGCCAATCCTTGAATTGGACCTGGCCAAGGCCGGTGTCACAACCATCATCTGGGCCACCGGCTTTGCAGTGGATTACAGCTGGCTGAAAGTCGACGCCTTCGACGCCAGCGGCAAGCCTCAGCACCAGCGCGGCGTGTCCAGCGAGCCGGGGATTTATTTCCTGGGTTTGCCCTGGCAGTCCCGTCGCGGCTCGTCGTTTATCTGGGGCGTCTGGCATGACGCCAAGCACGTGGCTGACCATATCGCCACCCAACGTAAATACCTCGATTACCGGGATGCATCGCAGCGTCGCGAAACCACTCACTCCCCTGTCAGCGCCTGATACTCAAGGAATTCAAGATGCCTACCCACACCCGTATTCGCATGTTCAACACCAAGGAAACCTACCCGAACCAGACCCTGGACAACGACCTGTGCCAGGCTGTTCGTGCCGGCAACACTGTCTATGTTCGCGGCCAGGTCGGCACCGACTTCGACGGTAACCTGATCGGCCTTGGCGACCCGCGTGCCCAGGCCGAGCAGGCCATGCGCAACGTCAAGCAACTGCTGGAAGAAGCCGGCAGCGACCTCAGCCACATCGTCAAGACCACCACTTACCTGATCGACCCACGCTACCGCGAGCCGGTGTACCAGGAAGTCGGCAAGTGGCTCAAGGGCGTGTTCCCGATCTCCACCGGCCTGGTGGTATCGGCCCTGGGCCAGCCACAGTGGCTGATGGAAATTGATGTGATTGCCGTCATCCCCGAGTAAACAGGAGGCAGGACATGACCTTTTCAATCGTCGCCCGTTGCGCCGAAACCGGCCAGCTCGGTATCGCTATCAGTTCATCGAGTATCGCTGTGGGCGCCCGCTGCCCGTGGCTGCGGCCCGGTGTGGGCGCTGTCGCGACCCAGAACATCACCCTGCCCGCCCTTGGCCCGGAAGTGCTCGACCAGCTTGAGTCGGGGTTGTCACCTGAGCACGCGGTGGACAAGGTGCTGACCCGCAACGGTTACAGCCAGTACCGGCAGTTGACGGCGATTGATCACCTTGGGCGCACCGTGCATTTCAGCGGCAGCGAAACCCTGGGCACGCACAACGCCATGTCGGGTGAGCAATGCGTCGCCGCCGGCAACATGCTGGCGGACCGTTCGGTGATCGAGGCCATGGTTGCAGCCTTTGAAAATGGCGAAGGTCAACTGGCAGACCGCCTGTTAGCCGCCATGCACGCCGCCATCGCCGGCGGTGGCGAAGCCGGGCCCGTGCATTCGGCCGCCATGGTGGTGGTCGGTGAATTGACCTGGCCAATCATCAACCTGCGGGTGGATTGGGCCGACCAGGATCCGATTGGCAAACTGCAAACGCTGTGGGACACCTATCGCCCGCAAGTCCAGGACTACATCGACCGCGCGTTGGCTCCCGACAAATCCCCGGGCTACGGCGTGGCCGGAGACGATCGATGAGCACCCGCCGTGATTTGCTCAAGACGCTGGTGGGGTTTGATACCACCAGCCGCGAGTCCAACCTGCAGTTGATCGCGTTTGTCCGCGATTACCTCGAAGGGTTCGGTATCGCCAGTGAGTTGGTCTATAACGATGAGCGCAGCAAGGCCAATCTGTTCGCCACCTTCGGCCCGGCGGATCGACCGGGCATCGTGCTCTCGGGGCACACTGATGTGGTGCCGGTGGATGGCCAGCCATGGACGGTCCCGCCGTTCGAGCTGACCGAGCGCGACGGCAAGTTGTATGGCCGGGGCACGGCGGACATGAAGGGCTACATCGCCTGCGTGTTGGCCTTGGTACCGTCACTGGTCAATGCGCCGTTGCAGATGCCGGTGCATATTACGCTGTCCTATGACGAGGAAGTGGGCTGCCTGGGGGTGCGTTCGCTGCTCAAGGTGCTGGAGCAACGGCCGGTCAAACCGATGCTGTGCATCATTGGCGAGCCCACCGAGTTGAAGCCGGTACTGGGTCACAAGGGCAAGCTGGCGATGCGCTGTGATGTGCATGGCGAAGCCTGTCATTCGGCTTATGCGCCGTCCGGGGTGAATGCCATCGAGTACGCGGCCGAGCTGATCGGTGAGCTGGGGCGGATTGGCCAGCGACTCAAAGGGCATCAGGATGCGCGGTTTGATCCGCCTTTCACCACCGTGCAAACCGGGCTCATTTCCGGCGGCAAGGCGTTGAATATCGTCCCTGCCGATTGCCGCTTCGATTTTGAAGTACGCGCCTTGCCCTCGCAGAATCCGGCAGTGGTGGCCGATGAGTTGAAGGCCTACGCCGAGCAGCAAGTGTTGCCGCGCATGCAAGCCGTCAGCGAGCAGAGTGCGATTCGCTTCACTGAGCTGTCGGCGTATCCGGGGCTGGTCACCGATGAACGTAGCCAGGCGGCGGAGCTGATTGCGGCGTTTTCCGGCTCGCGGGAGTTTGGCACCGTGGCGTTTGGCACTGAAGGTGGGCTGTTTGATGCGGTGGGCATCCCGACCGTGGTGTGCGGGCCTGGCAGCATGGACCAGGGGCATAAGCCGGACGAGTTTGTCAGTGTGACGCAGTTGGATCGGTGCGATGAGATGCTGCGGCGGATGTTGCTCTCAGTCCGCACCTGAGCCTGGTGCTACTCATCGAGCACTGAAGATCAAAGGTGGGAGCGGGCTTGCTCGCGAATGCGATGTGTCAGTCAATAGATGTATTGGCTGATCCACCGCATTCGCGAGCAAGCCCGCTCCCACATTGGCCCTGCGGCTACGCCAACAACCGCGCCAACTCCTCCTGGCAGTAGTCCACAAACAACTGCACCGGTTTGGTCAACGGCGCCCGCCGCAACCACACCGCCGACAGCCCCGACCCGGTCACCGTCTCCGCCAGCGGCACGCACACGACCTTCTGCCCGTCATAGGTGTATTCCGAAAACGGCTTGGTCACCAGGATCGAAAAACCAAACCCGCGCCCCACCATGCCCCGCACCATTTCGATGGACGGTGAACTGAACACGATGTGCGGCGTCAGCCCGCGCTCCTCGAAAATGCTCACGAAGTAGGTGCGGCTAGGTAGCACGTCCAACAAAATCATCGGCTCCAGCACCAGGTCCGCCAATGACACCTTGGCCTGCCGGGCGAAGCGATGATCCGCCGGCAGCAAGGCATACGGCTGCTGCGGCGGCATCAACGGCACCGTCTCGATGGTGCTGCCCAAGTCATGCTCAAACAACATGGCCACATCGATACTACCGGCCGTCAGCGCCTGGACCAGTTCCTGCTGCTCGCCATCGCGCATGCGTATTTCCACCCCCGGCCAGCGTTCCTTGAACCCGGCAATCAAGCGTGGCAAATACAGCGGCGCTACCGTCTCAAAACAGCCGATATCGATCTGCCCCGCCACCACGTCATTGTCCGCCAAGGCGTTCTGCTCGAATTCATGAGCCACCCGCAGCAGCTCCAGCGCCTTGCGATAGAACCGCGCGCCACTGGGCGTCAGCGACACCCCCTGGGCGTGATGACGGATAAACAGCTGCACGCCAAAGCTCTCTTCCAAGTGCTTGATGGCCGTCGACACTGATGGTTGCGCGATGTACAGCTTGCGCGAGGCCTCGGCCACGCTGCCGCACTCGGCGGTGGTTACAAAATATTTGAGTTGGCGCAGATTGTAGGCAGCCATGGGCACCTCGGAAAACGTGGGATTTCGCCCCAAACAAGTGCAAGAAAAGCGGCTTTTTTGGTGGTTTTATTGCCATGCAACATACCGGAGCAAAAAACACCGCGAGATATTTTTTTTAAGGTCTGAAGCAACAAACTTACTAATTTACCTGCCTGTGACCATTGCACATGATCACTCCAACAACAAAAAGCGTCGCCCATGCGGCGCACAGCGAAGTACGTCCACGTACTCACCTTGCCTTGGAGTTCGTCATGGTCACCACTGCAACATCCTCCACTCCGCTTATCGAAAAACACACGATTGGCTATGTGCCCCCGGAAGATCGCCACGGAAAGGTAAGAGACCTGTTCACCCTCTGGTTCGGCGGCAACATCGCGCCGCTGCCCATCGTCACCGGCGCCCTGGGCGTGCAACTGTTCCACCTGAACCTGGTCTGGGGCATCGTCGCGATCCTCGTCGGCCACCTGGTGGGCGGCGTGCTGATGGCGCTGCACTCGGCCCAGGGCCCGCAGATGGGCATCCCACAAATGATCCAGAGCCGCGCCCAGTTCGGCTCCCTCGGCGCCCTGCTGGTGGTGGTGATTGCCGGCGTGATGTACATCGGTTTCTTCGCCTCCAACATCGTCCTGGCCGGCAAATCCCTGCACGGCGTGGTCGACAGCGTCCCGGTTCCGGTCGGCATCGTCATCGGCGCCATCGGCTCGGGGATCATCGGCATCATCGGCTACCGCTTCATCCACGTGCTTAACCGCATCGGTACCTGGGTGCTGGGCGCCGGCATCGTGCTGGGCTTCGGCTACATCTTCACCCACGTACAGACCAGCGACTTCTTCACCCGTGGCAGCTTCAACATTTCAGGCTGGCTGGCCACCGTGTCCCTGGCCGCGCTGTGGCAGATCGCCTTTGCGCCCTACGTTTCGGACTACTCCCGCTATCTGCCGGCTGATGTGCCCGTCGCGTCGACCTTCTGGACCACTTACCTGGGCACCGTCCTCGGCTCCAGCCTGTCGTTCATCTTCGGCGCCGTGGCGGTCTTGGCGACCCCAGTCGGCATGGACACCATGGAAGCGGTCAAACTGGCGACTGGCTCCATTGGGCCGCTGATGCTGTTGCTGTTTTTGCTGAGTGTCATCAGCCACAACGCCCTTAACCTTTACGGTGCGGTGCTATCCTTGATCACCCTGGTGCAGACCTTTGCGTATCGCTGGATCCCGACGGCCAAGGCGCGTGCGGTGATCTCGGTCATCGTGTTGGCAGCCTGCTCGATTGCAGCGGTGTTTGCCTCGAAGGACTTTATCGGACACTTCGTGGACATGGTGCTGGTGTTGCTGGTGGTGCTGGTGCCGTGGACCGCGATCAACCTGATCGACTTCTATGCCATCCATAAGGGCAAATACGATATTGGCTCGATCTTCCGGGTCGATGGCGGGATCTACGGGCGCTACAACCCACAGGCGCTGTTGGCCTATGCAGTGGGGATTGCGGTGCAGATCCCGTTCATGAACACACCACTGTATGTCGGCCCGATTTCGGCACACATCAACGGGGCTGACCTGTCCTGGGTGGTGGGGCTGCTGGTGACGTCACCGTTGTATTTCTGGTTGGCGAGTCGGGACAGTGCGTATAAGCGCCGGATGGAGGGGGGAAAGTTAGTGGGCAGCGTTTGAGTGTGGCAAAGGGGGGGCTTGCCCTAATGCCAGTCAGTTAAGCGAACGCGGTGCTCAAGGCAGAGAAGAACGAATGTGGGAGCTGGCTTGCCTGCGATTGGATCAACTCGATATACCTGAAGTATCGAGGTGTCTGCATCGCAGGCAAGCCAGCTCCCACACTGAATCTGCTTCGGTTGCTGGATCCCCACTCCTTAACTGATCGGCATTAGGGGCTTGTCCCCCTTTTCAATCACTCAAAACCCGCTAGGATCATGTTCTCGATCCTCTAAAGCCGGTCACCTCAATGCCCACCCTGCACTTTCGCAACGCCGTTTCCGAAGACGCCACCCGCTGTTACCACATAGAAATCGGCGCCTACGAAGGTGACGAAGCCGCCACCCTGGAAAAGATCGCCACCCGCATTGACCTCTATCCTGAAGGCTTTCTGATTCTGGAAGTGGATGGCGAGGTAGTCGGCTTCATCAACAGCGGCTGCGCCCATGAAGTGGTCATGTCCGATGAGTCGTTCAAGGAGCTGGTGGGCCATTCGGCCGACGCGCCCAATGTGGTGATCATGTCGGTAGTGGTGGACCCGGCTCACCAGGGCAAAGGCTACGCAAAACAACTGATGGAGGCGTTTATCCTGCGCATGAAAGGCATGGGCAAGCAGACCATTCACCTGATGTGCAAAGACCAGCATGTCGAGTTGTACCGGCGGATGGGTTATCGCTACGTTCAGCCGTCTGCCTCTGACCATGGCGGTATGGCCTGGCACGAGATGGTCATGGATATCTAAAACAGACAGCGTTCGAGGATGAGGTACTCACCGTGTGTTCATGAGCAAAACGCTCTGAGACCTTTCAGTCATGGGTGTCCAACCGCTTGGTGAAGAGCCGGTTCTCATGGGTTTCATTCTGGAAGGTATAGGAAGGCGACCCCGCAAGCTCATAACCCCGCCGAGGGTAAAACGCCAATGCCCGCTCGTTGCCCACCCACACCGTCGCCCATAGCAACGAGGCTCCACCCGAGCAGGCTTGCCTTTCGGCTGCTTGCAGCAAGCTGTAGCCGATGCCCAGACCGGTGAATCGCTCCTGTATGTAGAGCCGCTGCAGTTCAGCCACCTCAGGCGTCGAGATCAGTTCGTGGGGGGCGGCCAGCGCAACCTGCGCGAAGCCCACGAGATGGTCATTCGATTCGGCAACGATAATGGATATACCCGGCTGGGCGATCAGCCTGGAGAGCGCCTCGGGGGAAAAGGCTTGCAGCGCCTCGGCAGCGATTGAGCCGCGAATACCTTGGGTGGCGTAGGTGTCGAGAAATACCTGCATGCCCAGTACGCCAAGGCACAACGCGTCATCAGGTACTGCATCACGAATCAGGATATCGGGAGTATGACTGGAGATCATGCAGGGACCCGTTTCAAGGTTAAGGAGTGCACCGTTTTATCACAGTGTGCCGTACGCCGATTGCCAGTATTGCCAGGCCGAAGTAGGGTTAACCGTTTCCAGCAAGAGCAGGCCCCATCATGACTTGGTTTTCAGACCCCGACGCTGTCGCTCGTTACGCCGAAGGTCCTGTGAGGCTAGTGCCTGGCTTTGATTCCCTGCAGCGGATGACAACGCTGCTGCTTCGCGAAAGCGTACCGCCTGCCGGCAAAGTGCTGGTGCTTGGCGCGGGCGGTGGCCTGGAGTTGAAGCGGTTTGCCGACAACGAGCCCGGGTGGCGATTCGTCGGTGTTGATCCGTCTGCTGAGATGCTCAAACTTGCCCAAGCGACATTGGGCCCGCTGGCAGAGCGGGTTGAGTTGCATGAAGGCTACATCGACACCGCGCCCGACGGCCCATTTGATGGCGCCACCTGCCTACTGACCTTGCACTTCATCCCGGCCGAAGAGCGGCTACGCACACTCAAGGAAATCTGGCGCCGCCTGTTGCCCGGTGCACCACTGGTTGTCGCCCATCACAGTTTTCCCCAGTCGCCCAACGAAAAAGCTCGCTGGCTGAAACGTTATGCGGCCTATGCGGTGGACTCCGGCGTACCCGCTTCAGACGCGGAGCGTGCGATTACGGCGATCAGCGCCCAATTACCGGTGCTGGCTCCAGAAGCAGATGAAGCGCTGTTGAAGGCCGCAGGATTCGAAGATGTCGAACTGTTTTATGCGGGGTTCAGTTTCAAAGGATGGGTCGCTTACAAGCCGGCTTAATCAACGTTCAACGCTGTTAAAAACCTGCCAGGTAGCGTCGCTGCCTGGCATTGGGCAAGCCCGTCTCACCAACTTCCCGAAGCCCCGCCACCACCACTGGAGCCACCCCCTCCGGAAAACCCGCCGTCGGAGCTGGAGCTTGAACTCGACCCCGAACTGCCACTGCCCCCTGAGTCTGAACCGCCTGCGACATTCCCGAAAATAACCAGTGCCGCACAGGAACTCATAGGGAAGGCCAGCAGCCAGCCGATAAGCCCTTCGTCGAGCACAAAACCCGCCACCGCGTATACCGCGGCGACAACCGCCAACTGGATAAAAAACGCCACGCGGCTCTGGCTCCAGGCAGTCTTCATCAAGACAAACAGGAGCAGATACAGGCCCAGCACCACCAGCCCTGCCAGCGGCAGCACCAGCCAATAGATAAAGGACAACTCCCTCACGTAGTGATCGGTCAACAACAGACCTGTGGAGTACGACAGCAGGCCCAGCGCCATGTAAAACACCGTTCTTGCCAGCCACAAGGCACCGAACAGCGCACCGCTCATCAGCATCAGGAACGGCACCGCCAGCGGGTAAATCGCCCACTCCCTGCCGCCGATGACAGCCACCAGCGTCAACGTCGTCGTCACCAGCGCGAGGGTGGCCAGCGCTCCCCGCCAATGCAGCTTGCGAGCGCTGACCAGCACGCCGCCGACAGCGCCGAGGATCAGGGCCAGGAACAGCGTGTAAGCCTCCGGGGTCCAGGACCATGGGGCGTCTTGGGGAAGGGTTTCGCCGTCCACCAGCAGGACCAGGTCATTCACCGCTCGTTGCACGCCACCTGCGTAGTCATCCTGACGAAACGCCGGTTTGATGTGCTCCTCGATGATACGGTTCGACAGCAGGTCGGTGACTGCTCCCTCCAGGCCATAGCCAACCTCGATGCGCACCTTCCGTTCATCCTTGACCACCAGTAACAGAATGCCGTCATCGATGCCCTTACGCCCCAGCTTCCAGGCGCGGAACCAATGATTGGCGAACTCTTCGATACTGGCCCCATCGGTCCCCGGCACCAGCAATACAGCGATCTGCGAGCCCTTGCGCTGTTCAAGAGCCGCCAGTTGCGCGATCAACTGGGCCTTGGTAGTCGAGTCGAGGGTGTTTGTGAGGTCGATCACCCGCTGGTCCAATACGACCTTGTCCAGGCCTGACGGCACGCTATCGGCTTGGGCCATCAAGCCCCAGCTTGCGAGGAAGGCCACCAGCACGCACAGCGCGCATTGCCGCAGAAATATCACCATCGCTTGTTTACCCGAACGATTCATCCTGAAAACGCCGCCTCTACCTTCCAAGAAGATGATCCGCGACCGCGCCCCGCAATGTGACTTCGACAGAACCGATCAGCACCACTCCACCGACCCCGTCCCATTGCACGGTCACTGTGCCCCCATCACATGCCACCTCGACGGTATCATCCAACAGTCCACGCCGGATCCCATTGACCACCGCGCCACAACAGCACGACCCCGACCCTTGCGGAATGCCACCGCCCCGCTCCCAGATGCGAAGCCGGATACGGTTGCGGTCGATAATCTGGACAAAATGCACGTTGGTTTTGCTGGGAAACAGCGGATCGGTCTCGATCTTCGGCCCCATGCCTGCGACATCGATGGATGCCAGATCCTCGACGAAAAACGTGCAATGCGGATTGCCCATGCTGCACGCGGCGGGGCTCCCGGGCAGCGGTAAATGATAGGTGTCCATTGCCTGCGCAAGCGGGATCGCTTGCCAGTCGAGCAATGGTTGGCCCATGTCGACCGAGACCTGTTGGCCCGACGCTCGCGCGCACGTCAGCAAGCCCCGCTGGGTCCTGAGTACAATGGAGGATGTGCCGGCTTCGCGCATCAACATGTCGGCAACGCCACGGGTGGCGCTGCCACAGGTGTCGAGCACAGAACCATCGGGATTCCAGAATCGTATGCGCGCCGCCGCATCCTCGCAGTCCAGCACCAGTGCAAGCTGATTGAAGCCGATACCACGATGTCGATCCCCCAGGCGGCGGGCGACTTGAGCGGTGATTGGATCGCTTTGGCCGCGCAGGTCGATTACAACGAAATCATCGCCATGGGCATGCATTTTTACGAAGTTCAAGGTCATGCGTTGTCCTGTCCCCGCCAATTACTCTTGCTCAAGGATACTGAGACATCGGGTATTCCGTCACCCTTGCACAATGGATCTCAACCTGTAACCATCTATTTCAATATAGGGTGGGGGGGTATGGTATGTCGCACATCAAATCGGGCAAGGACGACCTGCTCAAACGTGTCAAACGGATTGCCGGGCAAATCCAGGCGGTGGAACGTGCCCTGGAGTCTGACGATGACTGCGCCAAGACCCTGCATCTGGTGGCCGCTACACGGGGCGCGATCAACGGGCTGATGGATCAGATCATCGAGGATCATGCCCGCGAGCATGTCGCCAACCCCGAGTTAAGCCATGAAGAGCGGGCCAAAGGTGTAGAGGAATTACTCGAAGCCATCCGCCGCTACGCCAAATAGGACACCGTGACATGAACACTTCGCACACCAGTCACCTCCATGATCACGTGTTCCTGGGCGCCTCCCATGATGAAAACGCCAAGCGCACCTTATGGGTGGTTGCGCTGACAGTGGTCATGATGGTGGGGGAAATCGCCGCCGGTTACCTCACCGGTTCCATGGCGCTGCTGGCAGACGGGTTTCATATGGCAACCCACGCCGGCGCATTGGGTATCGCGGCGGCGGCTTACGCTTATGCCAGGCGCCATGCCTCAAGCGCCCGCTACAGCTTTGGTACCGGCAAAGTCGGTGATCTGGGCGGATTTGCTTCGGCGTTGGTGCTGGGGTTGGTGGCGATTGGCATCGGTATCGAATCGCTGATGCGCCTCTTCGAGCCGACCCAGGTCGACTTCGGTACCGCGACGTTGATTGCAATCGCGGGTTTGCTGGTAAACATCGTCAGCGCCCTGCTGCTGTCTGGCAGCCATGATCATCATCCACATGAGCATGGGCACGATCACGGCCATAGTCACCACGGGCACGACAACAACCTGCGCTCGGCCTATGTCCACGTGCTGGCCGATGCTGTGACATCCATCCTGGCGATCATCGCCTTGCTGGCGGGTCGTTATCTGGGTTGGGTCTGGCTGGATCCGGCGATGGGGATTGTCGGTGCGCTGGTGATTGCTCGCTGGGCCTGGACCTTGATCCGCGATACTTCGGGTGTACTGCTGGACCGTACGGATGACCACGTCGCTGACGAAATACGTGAGATTCTCGAGGCTTCAGGTGGTGCAAAAATTACCGATCTGCATGTATGGCGGGTAGGCCCCCAGGCTCGGGCAGCTATTGTGAGTGTGCTGGGCGACGCCAGCATCACCGCCGACACCATTCGCGAGCGGCTGGCGCCGGTGCATGAAGTGACCCATTTGACCGTGGAATATCGTAGTGTCTAGCCTGGCTCACTGACCGAAGGATCCACGATGCTCATTGTTTTCAGCGGCCTTCCCGGCACCGGAAAAACGACGATCGCTTCAGCGCTGGCCCGCGAGATTGGCGCCGTTTACTTGCGCATCGATAGCATTGAGCAGGCTATCCGGGATGCGCAGGTTCTCATGCAGGACGTGGGAACCAGCGGCTACAAAGTCGCCAATGCGCTGGCGCTGAGCAATCTTGGGTTGGGTCACCGGGTCGTCGTCGATTGCGTCAACCCGGTGATTGAAAGCCGCAACGGCTGGAGCGAAGTGGCCAAGCGCGCAGGCGTGTCTTTGGTCAATATCGAGGTGGTTTGCTCAGACCTGCAGGAACACCAGCGACGGGTAGAAACCCGCAAGGGGGACATTCCGGGGCTGGTGCCACCCAGTTGGCAGTCAGTCATGAGTCACGAGTATGAGCCATGGCTGGATACCCCGTTCATCATCGACACGGCGCAAGTCTCTGCGCCTGAAGCCGTAGCGATGATTACCCAGGAATGTTTAGCCCATGCGCCTCAAAGCACACTCCCCATCGCCTTGAACAACGCCGGATCGCGCCCATAAATATCCGGCGCATACAGCAACGCGCCCTGGCTATCCACCTGTACCGTCCAGTAACCCAGCAATACCGGGACCGGTGCGGCGAGCCTGAATTCGTGGGTCAAACCGGTGGCAATCAACTCGTCCGTACGGGTGCGCTCGGCCGGGCTGACCAACAGGTCCCGTAGATGCAACGGTTCCTCTACCCTCACACAGCCTGAACTGAACGCCCGTGGCCCCTTGGAGAACAGCGGCTGGCTGGGGGTATCGTGCAGATAGACCGAGTACGGGTTGGGAAAGCGCAGCACAATCCTGCCCAGCGGGTTTCGCGGGCCGGCGCCCTGGCGCAGCAAAATATTGCCGGGGCGAGACCAGTCGACCTTATCAGGGGACAGCGGGTTACCTGCGCTGTCCAGCACCTGCAGGTTCTGTTGACGCAGGTATTCAGGGTTCAAGCGGATAGCCGGCAGTTTGTCTTCGCGCAGGATGGTCGGCGGAATGGTCCAGGTAGGGTTCAATGTCAGCCGCGTGATTCGGGACTTCAACAACGGCGTCTGGCGTTCGGCGCGCCCCACTTGCAAGCGGGTCTGCCATACCGGCACGCCCCCCTGGTAAAAACTCAGCTGGGCAGCCGCCACATTGACCAGCACGCCTTCGGGCTCCAGGTCCTGGGCCAGCCAACGAAAGCGTTCGAGGTTGATACGCAGTTGTTCGCGGCGTACCGCCGGGCTGACGTTCAGCTCGGTGACCGTGCCCGGCCCGATGACGCCATCGGCCTGCAATGAATGGCTCTGTTGGAATTGTTTGACGGCACTGACCAGGCTCCCCGTGTATTTCCCCGAGAGGCCGGCGGGGATACTGCTGAGATAGCCTCCACTGAACAACCGCTTCGCCAACTCGGAAACGCGGGCATCATTCATGCCCGGACGCAACAAGGGACCCTCAGCGATAGGGCCCCAATGGGGCAACGGTTGCTGGCGTTGCGCGGCATAGGCCTTGCGCAGGCTGCGATACAACTCGGCGCCCGGGCGGGCCTGATCGAACCCCTTGACCATGTCCTGGAGCCCCACACCGGCGATCGCCAACACCTCGGCTTCCGGGTCTCGCGTCGGCGGTTGGGAATGCCAGAGGGGTTCGAAACGGGCTTGTTGCAAGCGACCATAATGCAGGTCTTGCAGGGCTTGCAGGTACTGTTGGCTGGTGCCGATATCAGTGCAGAGCACGTTGCCGGTGGCCGCGTCCACGGGTAACGGGTAGTGAGCAGGGTCCAGGCCGTCGTCGGCCAATAGCTGTAATTGGGCATGCAAAGCCGAGCGGCGTACGCTGTCAGACCAGAGCTCAACGTTGCCCTGCTGCTGGTAAAAAAGCTGCAATCGACGCTCGCCCGGGGCATCCACCTTTCCTGCCAACCCGGGGCAAACGCTCGACAATTGTGCAAGAGCCAACTGTACTGGGGATGGCAGCTCGACGACCGCGTCTTCGGCCGTCGCGACCAGTGGTGCAACGAGCAAGCAAATGCTCAAGTAACATGCGTGTTTTTTGAACAATGGCTTTACTCCAATCCACCGGGGAGATGCTCTGTACATGCTGACTTTTTGCTGCCGACTCGGCTTGATCGCCGCCACCCTGCTCGCGCTGTGTAATCCCGCGCTCGCCGGCAACAACAACCCTTCTACCTTGTATAGCAGCCTGGCCCGTACGGCTCCAGAACTCAATCCCGATGTCCTGAAAAGAGCCCTGAACGCCATGCAATGCGCCGTCGGCAATGGTATTGAACGCTCCGAGCGCCTGGCCGTGATCGACTACTCAATGCCTTCGACCGCTCGTCGCCTTTGGATCTTCGACCTGCGCCAGAAGAAGTTGGTTCTGCGAGACCTGGTGGCCCACGGACAAAAATCCGGAGAAAACTTCGCCACCCAGTTCTCCAACCGTGAAGGCAGCTATCAGTCCAGCCTGGGGTTGTTCCGTACTCAGGAAAGTTATGAAGGTGCTCACGGCTATTCGCTGCGCATGGACGGCCTGGAGCCGGGCTTCAATGATCGTGCCCGGGACCGGGCGATTGTGATTCACGCCGCCGACTATGTAAGCCCGTTGTGGAGCAAGCGCGAAGGCCGGATCGGCCGCAGCCAGGGCTGCCCCGCCGTGCGCCCGCAAGTGGCGCGCCAGGTGGTGGACAAACTCAAGGATGGCCAGTTCATGTTCTCCTGGTACCCCGACCAACGCTGGCTCAAGTCCTCGGCTTATCTCAACTGCAAGCCACGGCAGATGGCCAGTGCCGGTTGAGGTAGTATCCGTCAGCCGAGCCTGATAAGAGAGAACCTCACATGCTTTTACACCAGTCCACGTGGATCGAGATCGAGCAGTTCCTGCAGCGCAGCCGCACCGTAGTGATTCCCATCGGTTCCAACGAGCAGCACGGCCCCACCGGCCTGCTGGGCACCGATTGGATGTGCCCGGAAATCATTGCCCATGAGGCACAGAAAAACGCCGACATCCTGATCGGCCCGACCTTCAATATCGGCATGGCCCAGCACCATCTCGGCTTCCCTGGGACAATTTCCCTGCGCCCTTCGACCTTTATTGCGGCGATTGGGGATTGGGTGCGCTCGCTGGCCGGCCATGGCTTCGAGAAAATCCTGTTCCTCAATGGCCACGGCGGCAACATCGCCTCGATTGAAGCCGCGTTCTCGGAACTCTACGCCGAAGCCAGCTTTGCCCGACGCCCGGCCGGGTTCGCGCTGAAACTGTTCAACTGGTGGGACCTGGAAGGCGTTGGCGAACTGGCGCACAAGCAATTCCCCACCGGCCATGGCAGCCATGCCACGCCGTCGGAAATCGCCGTCACGCAATGGGCCTATCCGGACGCGATCAAGTCGGCGCACTACTCGCCGCAAATTGCCAACACCGGCCCAATCCGCGAAGCCAAAGACTTCCGCGCACGCTTCCCGGACGGTCGCATGGGCTCGGACCCGGCCCTGGCGACACCGGAAAAAGGCGGTGAGCTGGTGGCCCTGGCAGCCAAAGGGCTGGTGCAGGCGGTCGATACCTTCAGCCGAGAGCCCAAGCCGGACTGAAAGGCCTGCAATTCAAGAGCGAACGCTAACCCTGTGGCGAGGAGGCTTGCCACAGGAAGGTTACCCGCCTACAAACACTCCTGTGCCACCTGCTCGAACCGGGAGGGCTTGAACGTCGACGCCAGTGGCTTGCGCTCATACAAAAACACCTTGCCGCCGGTGGAAACCTTATAAGCCTCCAACACATTGTCAGCAGCAATCTTGCTGGTCACCACAACCCTGACGTGGCGCGACGACTGCGACACTGTCGGCGTCAGGGCGTTTTTCTGTAGTTTGGGCACCACACACTGAACATAAACATCAGGGGCTTTGCTGGTCTGCAGGATCAATGTCGGATCATTTGGGGCGGACGCACAACCGGCCAGCAACAGGGAAGCAACGGCCATCACTGGCACAAATAGAGAACGCATAAAGTTTCCTGAAAATAAAAAAGGTGCACTTCAACCCGCCGCCACCAGAGACTTGAGCGAGGCATCGAACTGCTTCAACGCGGTCAGTTGCACGTCACGCTGGCGCTCGATTTGCACAGCGATCTCGGGTGCCGCTTTGTTATGTACCCAGACCGAAGCCATCTGCTGCTCTACCGAGCCCTCTGCCTTAGCGATGTATTGCAAATTCGCGTCATAGAACGTGGCGACAAACCGCGCCTGAACCTGGCTATTACGCGGGGTCAGCAGCTGGTTATGGGTGTCCAGCATCACCACTACATCCGGGTGAGCCTGCACCAGAGCATCAAGGCTGTCGTAGGCAGTCACCGACAGGAACGTACTGCGCAGTGAACTCATCAACCAGTCGATCGCCAGTTCCGGGTCGGAACTGTTGACGAATGCCTGGCGAATCCTTCCATCCAGCGCGTTCCGGGCGCCATTCTCGGCCATGGCGTGATAGCGTTCAAGGTAGTGCAGGTTATCGAGGGTATTTTCGCTGTAGAGCACACCCACCGTTTGCGTGTGT
The DNA here is from genome assembly GCF_009724245.1 of Pseudomonas spelaei. Classification (GTDB taxonomy): domain Bacteria; phylum Pseudomonadota; class Gammaproteobacteria; order Pseudomonadales; family Pseudomonadaceae; genus Aquipseudomonas; species Aquipseudomonas spelaei. Next base: position 155,718 of record NZ_WNNK01000011.1, read on the forward strand.
TGCAGGGAGGTCGTACTGCCAGCAATGGGCAGCAAATGGCAGCTTTGAGCATCATCGGCATAGACCGGCGCCGCGAGCACAGTGCCCAGCATCAGGGCCATCAAAACCAGTTGGGTGAACGTCCTCATCGCGCAAATTCCTTGAGTAGCCTCTTCGGTGAAAGCATTTTTCCGCGTTTCCCGAAAAAACAGAACTTGCATTTCTTGATGGTGACTATTATCTGAACCAATAGTGTCGAACTAACGGCTCAACAAAAAATTATAAGGAACCTGCCATGAAGCCCCACCAGAAAACCTTCGACCGAATCCGCGAAGCCGTATTACCGGAGTTTCGCGAGAGAGTTGCCGACTACCTGGTCGAGTATGAAAGCGTCCTGCAAGGCCCGGCCGCAGACTCCGACCTGACCTACGCCAGCGCCCAGCAACTGCGCGGCTACTTGCGCGGACTGAACACAACCCGGGTGCTGGGCATGGCGGATTGGGAAGATCTCGACCGCCGGGTTGTGCAGGCCTGGTTGACTACAGCGCCGGCCGCTGCTGATTGACCCATTCCTGCACCGATGGCCGCTGCCATTGGCGCTGGGCGTAGGCCACCAACTCGGCGGGCACGTTGTCACCGTTGAGGATCAGCCGATTGAGCATCACGGCCAAGTCGACGTCAGCAATCGACCACTGGCCAAACAGGTACTCACGGTTGTCCGCCAGCAACGCTTGCGCAGCGCTGATCAACTTGCCTGCCGCCACCTTGGCCGCCGGTGACAAAGGCGCTGACTTGACGCCGTAAAACACCACCAGCGTGGAACGCTCCTGGCGAATCGACAACAAGTCGCTGCGCAACCAGGCCTGCACTTGCCGCGCCCTCGCCCGCTGACGTGGCTCTGCCGGGTACAGCGGTGTCTGCGGGAACACATCTTCCAGGTACTCGGTGATCGCCGAGGACTCCGACAACGCGAAATCGCCCTCCACCAACGTAGGCACCCGTTGGGTCAGGGACAGGCTGGCAAAGCCTTGCGCGTTGTTTTCGCTGACATCCAGATCCAGCGTGAGCACTTCGAACTCAAGGCCCTTCTCGCGCAGGGCCACAAAGGCCGACATCGCATAAGGGCTGGTGAACTGAGCATCGACGTACAGACGTAACGGGCGGTTATTCACGGCGTGATCTCCAGAGGTGAAAACCCAGCCTACGAGATCCGCCCTCGCAAATAAAATGCAGGATGCTCATAGGGGCATTCCTCGCTGGAATGCGTTGAGTAATGGCAATACTATGGCAACTCGATTTATTCAAGGAACGAACAAATCATGAGACAAGCAGTTGTCGTCATCCACGGCATCGGCGAGCAGCGCCCAATGGACACCCTGCGCGGTTTTGTGGAGGCGATGGTACCGGCGGATACGCCCGAGGGAACGCCCACCTACTGGAGCAAGCCCGACCGATTGTCACGCAACTTTGACCTGCGGGTACTGAAATCCCGCGGCCGCAATACCACCGATTTCTACGAGTACTACTGGGCGCACAAGATGCAGGGGACCAAGGTGGGTCATCTGCTCAGTTGGCTGTGGGACCTGTTCAAGCGCCCGCGTCGGGATATTCCCCAGGCAATCGTACCGATCTGGCGCGCCACCCGGTGGACGTTGCTGGCATTGGTGTTGCTGGTGGCCAGTGGCACACTCGCAACGATTTACGGTCGGTTTAATCACGATGCCAACCCGTTTGCGCTGATCCCGCTGCTGCTCGCCGGTGTCGGTATCGCGCTGAAATTTTCCGCGCTGTCCTACCTCGGTGACGCTGCCCGCTACCTGAGTTCCAACCCGCAGAACGTGGTGATCCGCGAACAGATCCGCGCCGACGGTGTTGAACTGCTGCGCGGATTGCACCAGCAAGGCTACGACCGCATCATCGTCGTGGGCCACAGCCTGGGCAGTGTGATTGCTTACGACATCGTCGGTTACCTGTGGTACGAACATTACGACCAGTTGAGCAACGTAACCCCGGCGAACCAGGCGCTCGTCGAGCGTTATGCCAACCATGAAAAACTGCAACCGGTGGTTCAAGACACGTTGCCAAAGGCCGGCAGAAGCCTCGACGGGCGCCTGCAGAACACCCTGAAGTTTCGTGAGCAGCAAAGCGAAGCCTTCCTGGAACAACGCGCCCTCGGCAACCCCTGGCGCATCACCGACCTCGTCACCATCGGTAGCCCGATGGCCCACGCCAGCCTGTTGCTGGGCCGTAGCGTGAGTGACTTCAAGCAACGCATCGCACGCTGCGAAGCACCGGCCTGCCCGCCCACACTCGACGAAAAAGGCTACGGCTACAACGCACAGTCTCCCGTGATATTGGGCCAAAAACCCTTCACGCCACTCTACCTGCACCACGCCGCCGCCTTCGCCGTCACCCGCTGGACCAACCTCTACTTCCCTGCCCCCTTCGGCCTGTTTGGCGACATTGTCGGCGGGCCAGTCATGCCGGTGATGGGCGCAGGCGTGCTCGACTTGCCAGTGAGCGTGGGCAAATGGAAAGGGTTTCTGGCCAAGTCCTGGCTCAGCCATACCCACTATTGGAGCGAGCGTGGCGGTAAACGCGGCTACCTCGACGGATTGACACTGGATGATTCGGCAATCGTAAACGGCGAACGGCCATCGGCCACCGAAGCGCTGCGCTGGGCGGTCGATCTAAGAGGCGGACGACGTTTTCGCCCGGTGGGTGCCAGGGAAGCGTTGGCGGAGTCTGAAGCCTGATGGCTGTGAAGATCCAACAAGCTCAGTGAAACCCTGTGGGAGCTGGCTTGCCTGCGATGACGGTGGGTCAGCCAACATCCATGCTAGCAGTGCCGACGCCATCGCAGGCAAGCCAGCTCCCACATTCATCGGGCTTAACCCGAAAACCCACCCGCCGTCAGAAACGCACGCTCCTCATCCGTGGTCGTCCTCGCCAGCACCTCATTACGATGAGGAAAGCGTCCAAACCGATCAATGATGTCCGCATGCTCCTCGGCCCACCGGTAGGTGTTAGCGTCGAGCTGTTTGTTCAACACCAGCGACCGCTGTTGATCCTCCACGCTTTCCGAATGCTCCAACGGCAAATAACAAAACGCACGCAATGAGATATCGACCTGTTGATCCATCCCGGCATCGATCATCTGGCGTGCGTAAAAGCGCGCCAGCGGGTCGGTTGCAAACATGTGGGCGGTGCCACGAAAAGAGTTGCGCGGGTATTGATCCAGCAACAGAAGCAAAGCCAGCGCCCCTTCCGGGCTGTCCATCCAGTGCTCCAGTTCACGCCTGGCGGCCTGGAAGTGGGCAGTATGGAAGGTGTCGCGAAATTGGTGATCGAACGCGTCGTCTTTTTTGAACCAACTGGCCGGGCCGGCCTGGGTCCAGAAATCGATGACCGACTGAGGAGTTGAATGGGCAACATTGGGCACGGTTGAGGCCTCGGGATCAGGAGCGGACAACTACTGTAACGCCGTAACGACGCAAGAGCACCCCTCGAATCCACACAAAGCCGGCTCGCGAGTGCGAGCCGGCGCCGCCTCAAAGACGACCGTAAGCGCGTGCCGTGCGGTCGACAGCCATGCGGGTCTTGTCCACCAGTTCGTCGATATCGGCGTGGCTGGCCACCAGCGCCGGCGCCATGATCATGCGGCCCAGGGTAGAACGAATAATCAGGCCTTCTTCAAAACCAAACGTACGGCATTGCCAGGCCATTTCGTTCTCGTTGGCAAACCGTTTGCGGCTGGTTTTGTCTTCTGCGAACTGCAACGCAGCGACCAGGCCGGTGCCCTGAATCTCGCCAATCAACGGATGGTCGCCAAAGGCTTCACGCAGGCAGCGCTGCAAGTAAGGCCCGGTTTCCTGCTTGACCTGGGTGACGATGCCCTCATCGCGCAACGCCTTGAGGTTGGCAATCGCCACTGCCGCTGCCACCGGGTGCCCGGAATAGGTCAGGCCGTGGGCAAATACGCCACCCTGTTCTACCAATACCTGAGCCATGCGTTTGGACAGAATCAGGCCGCCCATGGGGATATAGCCACTGGTCAGCCCTTTGGCGATGGACAGCGTGTCCGGCTCAAAGCCGAAGTATTCGTGGGCAAACCATTCCCCCGTGCGACCGAAGCCGCCAATCACCTCGTCAGCGCACAGCAGCACATCGTACTGACGGCAGATACGCTGGATTTCGGGCCAGTAGCTCTCCGGCGGAAAAATCATCCCGCCCGCACCCTGGAACGGCTCGGCAACAAATGCCGCGACGTTTTCAGCGCCCAGTTCAAGAATCTTCTCTTCCAGCTGTCGAGCAGCCCGCAGGCCAAACGCCTCGGGGCTCAGGTTGCCTTCATGGGCAAACCAGTACGGCTCGTCGATATGCGCAACGTCCGGGATCATCCCGCCCATTTCATGCATCGACTTCATGCCACCCAGCGCCGTGGCGGCGAGGGTCGAGCCGTGATAGCCATTCCAGCGCCCGATCATGATCTTCTTTTGCGGCTTGCCCAGGATCTGCCAGTAACGGCGCACGGTACGGATCAACACCTCGTTGGCTTCGGAGCCGGAGTTGGTATAGATCGCGTGGCTGTAGTGGTCAGGCAACAGGCTAAAGAGCAACTCGGACAACTCCACCACGGCCGGGTGGGTGGTGTGGAAAAACAGGTTGTAGTACGGCAACTGCTCCAGTTGATGGCTGGCGGCTGCGGCCAGGTCCTTGCGTCCGTAGCCCAGGTTGGTGCACCACAGACCCGACATCCCGTCCAGGTAGCGCTTGCCATCGCTGTCCCACAAGGCCAGGCCCTCACCCCGCACAATCACGCGCGGACCTTCTGCATTCAACGCCTTCTGATCGACAAAGGCATGGATATGGTGGGCAGCGTCGAGTGCCTGGTACTCAGCCGTGCTACGCGGGGCATCGAGTCTGATGTTCATTGCAGGTCTCCTTGATTATCAGTTTTATAAGTACTGGCAAGCAGGTGTTGACCGCATAGTGTTAGGAAGCGGGGAATGGCGAAATTAGGATTTTTATTGTCGCTGGAAAGGAAAAAGCTACTGGCTTACTGCTCCCTGTAGCCGCTGCCGAGGCACGAGGCTGCGATGCGGTCCGCAGGACCGCCCTTGGGGCCGCTACGCAGCCCATCGCAGCCTCGTGCCTCGGCAGCGGCTACAGGGTGTCAGGTGTCAGGTGTCAGGTGTCAGGTGTCAGGCTAACTCTGAACGCAATTGACGCGCCGCAGTGACCATATGAATCAACGCCGCCTCAGTCTCCGGCCAGCCACGGGTTTTCAAACCGCAATCCGGGTTGACCCACAGGCGCTCGGCCGGAATGCGTTTGGCCGCCTTGCGCAACAGGTTGGCCATTTCCGAAGCTTCCGGCACCCGTGGCGAGTGGATGTCGTAGACGCCCGGGCCGATGTCGTTCGGGTAAGCGAAGGCTTCGAACGCGTCCAGCAGCTCCATGTCCGAGCGTGAGGTTTCAATGGTGATCACATCCGCATCCATGGCCGCAATCGACTCGATCACGTCGTTGAACTCGCTGTAGCACATGTGGGTGTGGATCTGGGTTTCATCACGCACCCCGCAGGCACACAAACGAAACACTTCAGTGGCCCAATCCAGGTAGTGCTGCCACTGTGCGCGGCGCAACGGCAAGCCTTCACGGAAGGCGGCTTCGTCGATCTGCACGATCTTGATGCCGGCCGCTTCCAGGTCCACCACTTCGTCACGAATCGCCAGGGCGAGTTGACGGGCCTGCACTTCGCGGCTCACGTCCTCGCGCTGGAACGACCACATCAGCATGGTCACAGGGCCGGTCAGCATGCCCTTCATCACCTTGTTGGTCAGGCCTTGTGCGTAGCGGATCCACTCCACGGTCATGGCTTTCGGACGGCTCAGGTCACCAAAAATCACCGCCGGTTTCACGCAACGGGAACCATAGCTCTGCACCCAACCAAAGCGGGTGAACACATAGCCATCCAGTTGTTCGGCGAAGTATTCGACCATGTCGTTACGTTCAGCTTCACCATGCACCAGCACGTCCAGGCCAAGGTTCTCCTGCACTTCAACAGCATGGCGAATCTCGCTGTGCATGGCTTCGACGTATTCGGCCTCGCTCAACTTGCCGGCCTTGAACGACTGGCGAGCCAGGCGGATCGACGCGGTTTGCGGGAACGAACCGATGGTGGTGGTCGGGAACAGCGGCAGGTTCAGGCCAGCACGTTGCTTCGCGATGCGCGCGGCAAACAGCGAATCACGCTGGCTGTCCTTGGCCGTAATCGCGGCGACACGCGCCTGGACGGCAGGCTTGTGAATCCGTGGCGAAGCGGCGCGAGTCGCCTGTACTGAACGGCTTTCAGCCAGTGCGGCAAGTACCTTGGGCGCTTCAGGTGCGTTGACCGCCTGAGCCAATACCGCCACCTCTTCGCACTTCTGTACGGCAAAGGCCAGCCAGCTTTTCAGCTCAGCGTCCAGCTTGTCTTCACGCCCCAGGTCCACCGGGCTGTGGAGCAGCGAGCAGGAAGGCGCAACCCACAACCGATCACCCAACCGCTCATGGGCGTGATGCAGGGTTTGCAGGGCTTTTTCCAGATCGCAACGCCAGACGTTACGGCCATTGACCACGCCCAACGACAGGATCTTGTAGGCCGGCAGGCGGTCGAGAATCGTCGGGTACTGCTCAGGGGCCCGCACCAGGTCGATGTGCAGGCCGTCCACTGGCAGGTTCGCTGCCAGGCCGAGGTTCTCTTCCAGGCCGCCGAAGTAGGTGGCAACCAACTTCTTCAGCGGGTCGCGCTGAATCAGGTTGTAGGCGCGTTCAAAGGCATTTTTCCACTCCTGCGGCAGGTCCAGCACCAGGATTGGCTCGTCGATCTGCACCCACTCCACACCCAGGTCCGCCAGGCGCTGGAAGATCTGGCCGTACAGCGGCAGCAGACGGTCCAGCAGGTCAAGCTTGTCGAAGTCGCCACCCTTGGCCTTGCCCAGCCACAGGTACGTCAGCGGGCCAATCACGACAGGCTTGACGGTGTGACCCAGGTCACGCGCTTCCTTTACTTCTTCGAACAGTTGATCCCAGCCCAGCTGGAATTGCTGATCGGCGCTGAACTCAGGGACCAGATAGTGGTAGTTGGTGTCGAACCACTTGGTCATTTCTTGGGCGTGAGCACCGCCGCAGCAACTGTCGCTGACACCACGGGCCATGCCGAACAGGGTTTGCAGGGTGGCCTTGCCATCGGCCGGGCGGAAACGCTCAGGGATGACACCGAACATCAGCGAGTGAGTCAACACCTGGTCGTACCAGGCGAAGTCACCGGCGGGCAGCAGTTCGATACCGGCTTTCTTCTGCAAGTCCCAATGGGTCTTGCGCAGCTCACGGCCTACGGCACGCAGGCCGGCTTCGTCCAGTTCGCCCTTCCAAAACGCTTCCTGCGCTTTTTTCAGTTCACGATCGCGTCCAATGCGCGGAAATCCAAGGGAATGAGCGACGGCCATGACAAAAAACTCCAATGTGTAGGTATGGGAGCTATTGTCGGCAGGGATCGATAGTGAGACAAACTCATTTTATTCCAGATGATCACGAGTTTTTCTCATGACAACATCAACCTCTGACGTGCAGGTAGAACGTGTGAAACATGAAGTAGGCACACACCGCCAGTGCCACTCCCATCAGCCGATTGAACACCGTGAAGTAGGACTCACGGGTAATGCGTCTCCCCGCCACAGCCCCCAGCAGCGAATAAACCCCCGGTGCACCACCGCCGGCAATACCCAGCAGCGCCGAGACCGCAGCAATGGAAAGGCCAGATATATGGGCTGCCGGCATCATCACACTGGTGATCGGCAGTACCACCATGATGCCTTTCGGGTTGAGCAGCTGGATCAGAAAGCCGTTCCAGAACGTGAGGGTTTTCTGTGAGGTGGCCGAGGGTGCCTCCCTCTCCTGAGGCACCACAGTCCTTGCGGTGTAGATCTGGTACGCGAGGTAGAGCGTATAGGCTCCGCCCACCAGGGAAATGTACGGCAGCACCCGTTGAGAAATGATTGCTTCGCCGGTATAGCCAAAGAGCACAAACAGCACCAGCAGCGCGCAACCCACGCCGACGAAAAAGCCAACCGAGCGTCGAAACTGACCCGTCAATCCGGCATTCAAGGCCATGAAATTCACCGGGCCGGGGCTGTACATCACACTGAACGCGTAGAGAAAAATGTCCATCCGTTACCTCTGTCGTAGACCAATGAAAGGAGTCTACGCAGGGCACCCTGAGGCGGGCTTGCACGATTGTGTTTACGTTTTGCTTATCACTGAAATAGCCCGCAGCGTCTGTTTATGCCCCGGCCCGCTCTCCATACTTTTGCTTCCCGACCACTCAAGGAAGCCCACCATGGAACCCTGCCGGATACCACCGCAGACCGCCCTGTTCATCCACGTCGCCGCCCTCTTCGTCGCCCTCCTGGGCATCGGCAGCCTGGCACTGCTACTGGCCTGGGCCGGGCGCTTGATCTTCTAGTTCAAAGGCTCGGGATATCGGCGCTCAAAGTGCGGATCAACGCCTGAGTCTGGGTGTCCCGCTGCGCGGTATAGAGCACCACGTCACGATTGGGCAGTGGTGGCAGGTCGAAATGCTGCTCCACGTCGACACAACCACTCGGCGCCATGCGTCCTACCATTGCGCCGATACCAATCCCGGCCGTCACCGCCGCGCCAATGGCCAGAATCCCGCTGCCCACAAAAGCCTCTTCCCAGGGCCGGTTCTGCGCCTGCAGCGCCGCCATCACCATACTGCGCATGCCGCAAGGCTCAGGCTGGATTGCCAGCGGCAACGCCCGGTCGGACTGAAGCTCGAAGTCCTGCGCCGCCATCCAGCCAAATCGCTCGACACCCACCACTTCGCCGTCCTGACGGCGGTTGTCATGGCGCAGAATCATCGCCACATCCAACTTACCCTGCTCGTAGTTCAGCAGCATGTCGCGAGACGTACCCAGGCTGAAGGCAACGATCACCTCCGGGTCCGTGTTCGCCAAACGCCGTAGCCACAGTGTGAGATCGGCCCCGACGATGTGATGGCTGACGCCGACTCGCAGGGTTCTTTTCTGCTGGCCGAAGCAGTTCAGGGCATCTTGATAGTTATCCAGCAGGCGCCGGGCACTGGCGAGGAATGCTTGCCCATGAACCGACAAGATGACCTGTCGCGGCGTGCGTTCCAGCAGCTTTCGGCCAAGGCTTTCTTCCAGGCGCTTGATCTTCAGGCTGATCGCCGCCTGAGTACCACCAATAGCATCAGCAGCCAGCGTAAAACTCTTGAGTTCGGCAACCAGGACGAACGCCTGGATGGCGTCTATATCGGGCATTTTCATGGCGTGTTTTGGCGTGTGATTTGAGAGGTGACGTTAGCACGGCAGGGAAACGTTGTACTGCGCTGCGGGTTTGAGCGGGTACAAGACGAGCACGCAACGCACGCCAGATCCTTGGAAGCCTGGCCGAGCGCCTTGTGAAATGCGCAAGTCGAATGTGGGAGCCGTCGAGCTTTAGCGAGGCCGCGATAGCGGTGTGTCAGGCAACATCTCTATCGGCAGTACCGACGCCTTCGCGGCCTCGCTAAAGCTCGACGGCTCCCACAAGGGATCGGTGTTGCCTGATAGTTCTGTGTTTCAACGTCAGGCGACAAGCCCTTCCTCAGCCGCGCTGGCGAACATGTCTTTCGCGGGCACGTTGATCCACTAGATGTCATATTCACAGGCGAGCTTATAGCCGAGCCCGCAAAATCCGCTCACTAACCTTTCGATCTGAACCAAGTGCGGGCACAATGCGTGTCCTTTTTTGGCAGGCACCGCCGCAGGCTCTGAAAATGATCAAAACGCCGTACTACCTCATCGATAAACAGAAGCTTCTGGTCAACATGCAGAAGATCGCCTACGTGCGCGAACAGTCCGGGGCCAAGGCCCTGCTGGCACTCAAGTGCTTCGCCACCTGGTCGGTGTTCGACCTGATGCAGGAATACATGGACGGCACCACGTCTTCGTCGCTCTATGAGCTCAAGCTCGGTCGCCAGAAGTTCGAAGGTGAAGCCCACGCCTACAGCGTGGCCTGGGCCGACGATGAGATCGAGGAGATGCTCGATCACTGCGACAAGATCATCTTCAACTCCATCAGCCAACTGCAACGCTTTGCCGAACGCAGCGAAGGCAAGACCCGCGGCCTGCGCGTCAACCCGCAAGTGAGCAGCTCCGACTACCTGCTGGCCGACCCGGCGCGCCCATTCAGCCGCCTGGGCGAATGGGACCCGGTGAAGATCGAAGGCGTGATCGAACAGATCTCCGGCTTCATGTTCCACAACAACTGCGAGAACGGCGACTTCAACCTGTTCGACCAGATGCTGGGCACCATCGAAGAACGCTTCGGCGCGCTGCTGCACAAGGTCAATTGGGTCAGCCTCGGCGGCGGCATCCACTTCACCGGTGAAGGCTATGCCATCGACGCCTTCTGCCAGCGCCTCAAGGCGTTCTCGCAGAAGTACGACGTACAGGTTTACCTGGAACCGGGTGAAGCGGCGATCACCAACAGCGCCTCGCTGGAAGTCACGGTGCTCGACACCCTCTATAACGGCAAAAACCTGGCCGTGGTAGACAGCTCCATCGAAGCCCACTTGCTGGACCTGCTGATCTACCGCCTCAACGCCAAGCTGGCGCCAAGCGAGGGTGAACACACCTATATGGTGTGCGGCAAGTCATGCCTGGCTGGAGACATCTTCGGTGAGTATCAATTTGATCGTCCGCTGACCATCGGCGATCGGCTGTCGTTCATCGACACCGCAGGCTACACCATGGTCAAGAAAAACTGGTTCAACGGCCTGAAAATGCCGTCCATCGTAGTGAAACAACTCGACGGTACAGTCGAGGTGGTTCGTGAATTTGGTTACGAAGACTACCTGTCCAGCCTTTCGTAAAGCGGACAGATAAAGGAGAGCTAAAGCAATTGAAAAAGAACGTTCTTATCATTGGTGCAGGAGGTGTCGCCAAGGTGGTGGCCCACAAGTGCGCGCAGCACAACGACGAACTCGGTCGTATTGCTATCGCGTCGCGCAACATCTCCAAATGCCAGGCCATCATCGACAGCGTCAAGGCCAAGGGTAGCCTCAAGGTACCCGCCCAAATCCAAGCCTTTGCGCTGAACGCCCTGGACGTGGAAGCGACCAAGGCACTGATTCGCGAAACCGAATCGCAGATCGTCATCAACGTCGGTTCCGCCTTCCTCAACATGTCGGTACTGCGTGCCTGCATCGATACCGGCGTGGCCTACCTCGACACCGCCATCCACGAAGAGCCGGGCAAAGTCTGTGAGACGCCGCCGTGGTACGGCAACTACGAGTGGAACCACCTGGAAGAGTGCAAACAGAAGAACATCACGGCCATCCTCGGCGTGGGCTTCGACCCGGGTGTCGTCAACGCTTACGCGGCGCTGGCGCAGCAAAAGCATTTTGACCGCATTGATTCGATCGACATTCTCGACGTCAACGCCGGCTCCCATGGCAAATATTTCGCCACCAATTTCGACCCGGAAATCAACTTCCGCGAATTCACCGGACAGGTGTGGAGCTGGCAGAACAGCCAGTGGACCAGCAACACCATGTTCGAGGTCAAGCGTACAGACGACCTGCCAGTTGTAGGCTCGCAGAATCTGTACCTGACCGGCCATGATGAAGTGCACTCGCTGTCGAAAAACCTCGACGTGCCCAACGTGCGTTTCTGGATGAGTTTCGGCGAACACTACATCAACGTGTTCACCGTGCTGAAAAACCTCGGCCTGCTCTCCGAAAAACCGGTCACTACCGCCGAAGGCCTGGAAGTCGTGCCGCTGAAACTGGTCAAGGCCGTACTGCCTGACCCATCTTCGCTGGCGCCGGGCTACACCGGCAAGACCTGCATCGGCGACCTGGTCAAGGGCACCAGGGATGGCCAGCCGCGCGAGCTGTTCATCTACAACGTGGCTTGCCACGAAGAAGCCTTTGCCGAAACCGACAGCCAGGGCATCTCCTACACCGCCGGCGTACCGCCCGTGGCTGCAGCGCTGCTGGTAGCGCGTGGCGTGTGGGATGTGAAACACATGGCCAACGTCGAGGAACTGCCGGCGGAGCCATTCCTCAAAGCGTTGGACGTGATGGGTTTGCCGACTCGGATCAAAGACGAGAACGGTGATCGTGCCTGGGATGCTATCGCCTGATCGCAGCCCGATAACAAAGTGCGTCTGAATGGGCGCACTTCAGATCGTTACACACCCCCAAAACCCGCTGAAACCCTGTAGCCGCTGCCGAGGTACGAGGCTGCGATGCGGACCGCAGGGCCGCCCCAGGGGTCTGCTTCGCAGCCCATCGCAGCCTCGTGCCTCGGCAGCGGCTACAGAAAGCCGGTACTTCAGAATCCGCGAAAAGCACTCAGACTATTCCCACACCTGTTTCAGGTTGTCCCTCGGAAAGGCACTGACTAACCTCCCTGCCGTCGCTGCCAATTCAGCGGCCGGATTTGACCGTCCGACTCTACCAGTGCGCTACAGCACCCAAGACCTATTTCAGGCGTTTTTTTTATTCCTGAGGTATCGTGTCGCGGCAGCTGTGCGCGGGATACCTTCGGGTATGCCGGATCACTGGTTCCGGTCGGTCAACCCGCGTACAGCTGCCACCCTACTCGTTTGACCGCGAACGGTCGCAGCTCCACTACCAGGAGCTTCACCATGATTAAGCACAGCCCCAATCCCCCGCCTCATCAAAACTACGATTCGAACCTGCTTCAAGAAGCAGCTTCCCGCGCCATCAGCCACTACCTGAATCCAGCAAACCAAACACACAAGCCCGCTGAATCACCGCTCGATGGGCTATTCACCGTGCGCACGGATCTAGACGCCGAAACCTTGTTGGTCAATGCGTCCCAGGACCTGGCCTCGATCAGTGTCATGGCCAGCCACTTGGCCTTCGAGATCGACGGGATGCAACGTGATATCGCCTTGGGCATTTGCCGCATGCTGGAAGGCGTGCAATTGCTGGTGGAGGGCGCATTGAGTGAGACAGGCGGGGCAAATCCAAGGCCGCGCTCGGTCTAATCACCTGAATCAGATCGTTCCCACGCTCTGCCTGGGAACGATCCTTCACTTTCTTAAAACACCGACCACCCGATCCGCTCACTCAACAACTCCAACGCCTTCATCCCTGCCAACGAATTCCCCGCCGCATTCAACTCAGGCGACCACACGCACACCGTAAACTGCCCCGGCACCACCGCCACAATCCCGCCCCCTACCCCGCTCTTGCCCGGCAGCCCGACCCGATAGGCAAAGTTGCCCGCCTCGTCATACAGCCCGCTGGTGGCCATGATCGAGTTGACTTGCTTGGTCTGGCGTGCGGTCAGAATCTGCTCGCCGCTGTGGGCACTCACGCCTTCGTTGGCCAGGAAGCTGAACGCCCTGGCTAAATCCAGGCAACTCATCTGCAACGCGCAGTAGTTGAAGTAACTGTGCAGCACCGCGTCCACATCGTTGTGAAAGTTGCCAAAGGACTTCATCAGGTAAGCCATGGCCGCGTTGCGCGCGCCATGTTGGGCTTCCGATTCGGCGACGACGCTGTTGACCAGGATCTGCGGGTTGCCCGACAGGCGACGCACAAAGTCGCGCATCGACAAAATCGGCACGGCAAAACGCGATTGGTTGATGTCGCAGATCACCAGCGCGCCGGCGTTGATGAACGGGTTGCGGGGCCGGCCGCGCTCGAACTCCAGCTGCACCATGGAGTTGAACGGTTGCCCCGAAGGCTCGTGGCCCAGGCGTTCCCAGATGGTTTCGCCGCCATGTTCGATGGCCTGGACCAGGCTGAACACCTTGGAAATGCTCTGCACCGAGAACAGGGTGCAGGCATCGCCGGCGCAGTAATAAGCGCCGTCATTACCATACACCGCGATGCCCAGTTGCTGCGCCGGCACATCGGCCAGGGCGGGGATGTAGTCAGCGACCTTGCCAAGGCCGATCAATGGACGGACCTCGTCGAGGATCGACTCCAGCAGGGCTTGCATGTTGAGTTCTGTCATTCTTCGGGAAAAGTCGGTGAGCGGGCGCGGAGGATACATCAAGCGCCCGCGTGATCAAGCCGGCACCGCTGCTTTCGCCCTCCACCACCAGCCGCGCTGCAGCCCCGCTGCCGCCAGCAGGATCGCGGCCACCCCAAGCCATTGCAGCCAGCCCAGCCGGTGACCGAAGGCAATCCAGTCGACGAAGATCGCGGCAATCGGGTAGACAAACGATAGCGCTCCGGTAATGGCGGTCGGCAGTTTCTGAATCGCGCCATAGAGCAGCACATACATCAGGCCGGTATGCACCACCCCCATGGTCGCGAGCGCGGCCCAGGAACCAGACGAAACCGGCAGGTCCTGCCACCCGATCATGGGCGCCAGCAGCAAGGCGCCGGTACTGACCTGGATCAGCGCGATCAGGTGTGGGGGCGTACCGGTCAAGCGCTTGATGATCAGTGCCGCAATCGCATACAGAAACGCTGCACCCAGGGCCAGCGCGATACCGGCCAGATAATCGTCACCGCTATTCTGCTGGCTGCCATGGGCCGTCACGATGGCAAGCATGCCGAGAAAGGCCACGCTCAACCACGCGAGTTTTTGCACGGTGATTTTCTCGCCAAGAAACAACGCCGCCAGCAGCACCAACATAAAGGGCTGGACGTTATACACCGCCGTCGAGATCGAGATGGAAGCGCGGGAGTAGGACTCAAACAACAACAGCCAGTTGCCCACGATGGCAACCCCGCTCACCATCGCCAAGGCCAGAATGCGTGAGGTCAGCAGGTCGAAGCGCAAGTAGCCCAGCGCCAGGCAGATCAGCGCCAGGGTCAAGGCGCCGATCACGCAGCGCCAGAACACCACCTCAACCACCGACACCCCGGACACCCATACGAACCAACCGATCGTGCCGGAAATCAGCATGGCGCCGATCATTTCCCAAGAACCGCGGCGTATGGATTTATCCATGATTGAGCTCCTCAAGTGAGGCTAAATTATGGCAATCTCGACGCCAGCGCTTCCAGTGTCTAAAAAATGTGAAAGGGCAAAACTGCCTTTATTTATAAGGCAAAACTTCACTATCAGCTTGCGAGACCGCCATGATCGACACCATTGACCAACAACTGATCGCTGCCTTGATGGAAGACTCGCGCCTGTCCCTGAAGACATTGGCGGGTATCAGCGGCCTCTCCTCCCCCAGCGTCGGCGAACGCCTGCGCCGTTTGGAGGAACGCGGGATCATAAGAAGCTACACGGTGGACATCGAACCCAAGCACTTCGGCTACCTGTTGCAAGCCATCGTGCGTATCCGCCCCCTGCCCGGACAATTGCAGGAAGTGGAGCGCCAGATCCAGTCGATTCCGGAGTTCACCGAATGCGACAAGGTGACGGGCGACGACTGCTTTATCGCCCGCCTGCATGTGCGCACCATGGACCATCTGGACAGCTTGCTGGATCGCCTGAACACCTACGCCGAAACCAATACCGCCATCGTCAAGAAAACCCCGGTGAAGCGCAGGTTGCCGCCGCTGCACGAGTGATGCTCAGTAGTGCGCCACATCCGACACCTGCTCATCCAGCACATCCCGGGCCAACGCCAGGGCTCGCTCCTTCGACTCCACCAACAACAGCGGATAGCCCCAGGCCTTGCCAAACATCGCCACAAACGGTTTGAGCGCCAGGCGTTTGGCCGCACTGGGTTCTACCTGGATCATGCCTTTGACATAGGCACGCAAGGCAGCCTTGTGCTTCTTCATCCACAACGATGCTTGCTTGCGTTCTTCGTGTGAGTGCTCATGGGCTTCTTCGTCCATGCCCTTTTCATGCAGCAGGACGAAGGGTTGCTCGCGCGTCAGCAATTGCTCGAAGACCATAAAGCCGTCTTGTGGGCATTGGCCGGTGGGCGCGTCGATTTCAATTTTCACCACGGGGAAGGCTGAACTGTCGAGTTGCATGGGAAAGCTCCTGGGTAAGTGTGGCCCCCACGATAACCAGCGTGCTGCTGGACGTCATTGCACAGAATAGCCAGAATGTTTCGCATTCCAGCCAATGATCCGGGTGCCTCATGAATCCCCTGCAACGACCACCACACATTGAGTTTTTCGACCCGATGCTGGCGGACGACCTGGACTCCATCCCTCGTGCGGTCATCGCCATGGGCGCTACCAGCGCGTCCGATACCTGGGAACACGCCCAGCACCGCCACCGCAAAGGTCAGTTGCTCTACACCTTGCGCGGGATCATTCACTGTGAAGTCGAGGAAGGCATCTGGATCGTGCCACCGCAATGTGCACTGTGGATCCCCGGCGGCATGCTCCATGCGGCGCGCGGCTCGGGCGAGGCCGAGTGCTACTGCCTGCTGATCGAACCGCAGGCCGCCCAGGCGCTGCCCGGGCATTGCTGCACCCTGGGCGTCTCGGCACTGCTCCACGAACTGATCGCCAGGACCACCCAATTCCCCTTGCTCTATGAGCCCGATGGCCCCCACGCCCGCTTGGTGGCCACGTTGCTGGATGAACTGGCCCTGAGCCCCATCGAAGCCCTGCACCTGCCCATGCCCCAGGATGCCCGGCTACGCTGCCTGGCCAACAGCCTGCTGGCCGACCCGCAGGACAAATCCACCCTCGGCGAATGGGCCGTGCGCATAGGCATGAGCGAGCGCAGCATGACCCGGCTGCTGCTGGAGGAGATTGGCTTGAGCTTCGGACGCTGGCGCCGGCAGTTGCATGTGATCCTGTCGTTGCAACGCCTGGCCAAGGGCGAAAGCGTGCAGACCGTGGCGCTGGACCTGGGGTATGAGAATGCCAGTGGCTTTATCACCATGTTCCGCAAGGCGGTGGGCAAGCCGCCGGCACGGTACCTGGCGGATCGGACGGGCTCGGCGAGCAATGTCGGGCAACCCGCAGTGCCCGGCATCGTATTGATGGAGGACCCAAGCCTGCGCTAAGGCGTGGCCGCCGACTGCAAGTGCGCCGGAAAAACCTCAATGTCCGTCAGCTTCTCCACCGCAATCCGATGAGGAAAGATCTTCTTCTCTACAAATAAATCATCCACCTGCTGCAGCGCCTCGACGTCCCGTGCCTCCACCGGCAACAGCGATTCATCGCCCCAACTGCGCAGCAACCGGGAAACCTCCAGCGGGATATCGTTGACCTTGGCAAACACCCGTGCGTACTCCTCCGGATTCTGCCGCGCCCACTCGAACGCCTTGGCGAAGCGCTGTAGCACATCGCTCAAGGCCTTGCGCTTGAGCGGGTCGGTGAGCACTTCATCGGAGGCGGTGATAAAAGTCAGGCCGGTGTTGATGCCCTCCCCGCTGATCAACACCCGTGCGCCCTTCTGCTCGGCGAACGCCTGATACACGCCGAAGGTGGCCCAGGCGTCGATCTTCCCGGCATTGAACGCCGGCAGTGCATCGGTGGGCAGGACGAAGCCGACCTTGACGTCCTGCTCATCCACCCCGGCATTGGCCAGGGCGCGAATCAGCAGGTACTGGGAAATACTGCCCCGGGCCGAAGACACCACCACGTTGCGTCCTTTCAGGTCAGCCACGGTGCGAATCGGTGAATCAGGCGGTACCAGGATCGCAATCCCCCGGGATTGGCTGCGGCGCACCGCGACGATGCGCAACGGCGTACCGCCGGTGGCCGCCGCCAAGACCGGTGTGTCGCCGGCAGGCCCCAGGTCTACCGCTCCGGCACGCAAGGCTTCGAACAGCGGTGCGGCCCCCTGGAAGTTGGCCCACTGGACCTTGTAATCGATGCCTTCCAGGGCGTTGGCGGCTTCCACCACCGTGCGCAAGCCTTTGGCTTGATCGCCAAGGATCAGGGTCACACCAGACAACGCCGATGCGGACTTGGGCGCTTCGACCGCTTTATCGCAACCGCCCAGCAACAGTACAGCCGCCAGCAGCATTAACGTTTTGAACTCAAGCATGGGCAAACCGCCGGACGCTGGCGGCAGCGGTTTGCGCCACCGGTGCCGGGGCGTCCACCTCAACGCCCAACAGGCTCAGCAAGCGTGCCCGGATCGCCTGAAAACCCTCTTGGCCGGTATCTCGCGACCGAGGCAAATCGATGCTCAATTGCTCGGCAATCTTGCCATTGGCCAGGACGATCACGCGGTCCGCCAGCAGGATCGCCTCATCAACGTCGTGGGTCACCAGCAGCACGGCCGGTGTGTGTTTGCGCCACAGCTCGATGATCAGCCGATGCATTTTGATTCGAGTCAACGCGTCCAGGGCCGCAAACGGCTCGTCCAGTAACAGCAACTTCGGCTCGCGCACCAACCCTCGGGCCAGGGCCACGCGCTGGGCTTCGCCGCCGGAGAGGGTCGCCGGATAGGCTTCAAGCCGATGGGCCAGCCCGACTTCCGTCAAGGCTTGCACGGCGCGGGCCTTCGCATCCGGAATGCGCAGGCCGAGAATCACGTTTTTCCAAGCGCGTTTCCAGGGCATCAATCGCGGCTCCTGAAACACCGCCGCACGGGCCTTCGGCACCCGCAATTGACCACTGTCGATACTGTCCAGCCCAGCCAGGCTGCGCAACAAGGTGGTCTTGCCGGAACCGCTGGCGCCCAACAGGGCGACGAACTCCCCGGGGGCAATGTCCAGATCCAGGCCATCTATCACCCGCTGCTGGCCGAACTGGCGCACCACATTGCGCAACTGCACCGGTGCTGCTGAAGGTTCAATGTTCGACATATCAGTTCCTCACAAAAGATGGGCGCCAGGCCAGGGCGAATCGTTCCAGGGTGCGAATCAACCCATCGATCAACAGCCCAAGCACGCTATAGATCAGCAAGCAGATGACGATCACATCGGTGCGCATGAAGTCCCGGGCATCACTGGCCAGGAAGCCGATGCCGGCGGTGGTGTTGATTTGCTCGACAAACACCAGGGCCAGCCAGGAGATCCCCAGGGAGTAGCGCAGGCCGACAAAAAACGAAGGCAAGGAGCCCGGCAGGATCACATGCCAGATCAGCTCGCGACGACTGAGGCCCAACGTGTTGGCGGCCTCGATCAATTTAGGGTCGATGTTGCGGATACCGGCGAACAGGTTGAGGTACACCGGAAACGTAGTGCCGGTGACAATCAGGGCGATTTTGGTGAACTCGCCAATGCCGAACCAAAGGATGAACAACGGCACCAGGGCCAGGGAAGGAATGGTGCGCAACATCTGCATCGGCGAGTCGAGGATCACCTCGCCACGCCTGGACAATCCGGTAATCAAGGCCGCCACCACGCCGATGCTGACGCCAATGCTCAAACCCAGCAGCGCCCGTTGCAGGGACACCCACAGGTGCTTGCCCAACTCACCGGAAATGATCATCGCCCACAACGTGCCGCCGATCTGCGACGGCGCGGCGATGATCCGCTGCGGGATCAGCCCCAGCTCGGAGGCCAGCTCCCACAGCAGTAACAGCACAATCGGGCTGACCAGGCGCAGCAACACATCGGGGGTGCGCCAGTTGCGTATCCAATTGGGGGTCAGCCGTGACGCGCCTTCATCGCCGGTGAGGCGAGCCGCCTTGTTGACGGAAAACGATTGGGCATTCAGGGACTTCTCAGTCATCAGGCTTCCTACCTCATCAAGAACACGGCCAGGAGCGCCGCTGCGGTTTCATGCTATTCGCATAAAAAACCTCAGTGAAATTCTTTTTGGGAATAACCTAATGCGATTAAAATGCGTATTACTGATATCTAACTATAAATATGATTCTTTATTTTAATAATTAGGATAGAACAAAACGGCATTTTACAGGCCCTGCGGCTACCCCTACTTTCATCCTCATACCCGACCCCCTGCCCGGTGGAGGCTTTAACCTCACCCTCAACAAGGACTGACCATGAGCATTGAATTTATCGGCTACATCGGTGGCCACCACGCCTCGGAAATCCACCCCCGCAGCGGCCCGACCTTGCAGCCCGACTATGTGGAAACCGTGGCCCGCGCCCACGAAGAGGCCGGTTTCGACCGCGCCCTGATCGCCTTCCACTCCAACAGCCCGGACAGCACGCTGATCGCCTCCCACGCCGCCAGCGTGACGAAGAAACTGCAATTCCTGATTGCCCATCGACCCGGCTTCGTCCAGCCCACACTGGCCGCCCGGCAGTTCACCACCCTCGACGTGTTCAACGGCGGGCGCACCGCCGTGCACATCATCACCGGTGGCGACGACCGTGAATTGCGCGCCGATGGCAGCCACATCGGCAAGGACGAACGCTACGCCCGCACCGATGAATACCTCAGCGTGGTGCGCCAGGAATGGACCAGCGAAACGTCCTTCGACTATGACGGCACCTACTACCAGGTCGAAGGCGCGCACTCGACGGTCAAGTCGCCACAACAGCCGCATATCCCGCTGTATTTCGGCGGATCATCAGCGGCCGCCATCGCCGTGGCCGGCAAACATGCGGACGTGTATGCACTGTGGGGTGAAACCTATGAACAAGTGCGGGAAGTGGTGACGCAGGTGCGGGCTGAAGCAGCCAAGCATGGACGAGCCATACGCTTCAGTTTGTCGTTGCGACCGATCCTGGCCGAGACCGAAGAACTGGCCTGGGAGCGTGCCGAGCGCATCCTGCAACAGGCCACTGCGCTGGCTGAAAAAAATGGCTTTGTAAGACGTGAACCCCCGAATGAAGGCTCCCGCCGCCTGCTGGCAGCAGCGGCCCAGGGCTCGAGGCTGGATAAGCGTTTGTGGACCGGGATCGCCGGCCTGTTGGGTGCACAAGGTAACTCCACCTCATTGGTAGGCACCCCCGAACAAGTAGCCGAAGCCCTGCTCGACTATTACGACCTGGGCATCACCACCTTCCTGATTCGTGGTTTTGACCCGCTCAATGATGCTATCGACTATGGCAAGCGGCTGATCCCACTGACCCGTCAGTTGGTGGCCGAGCGCGAGCAACAAGCCGCCTGACACGCCGATCGTTCCCACTCACGTGGGAACGATCAATGCTTCAGTCCTTGTAGTCGGTATCCGTGCGCTCCAACTGCCGGATCAACGCATTCCAATGCCGGGCCACACCCGGCCCATCCCCACTCTTGAAGACCTCGGCCTGTTTCTCGACCTTGGCCACCACCTCTGCCGGCGGGAAGATCAGTTCAGCATTCCCGCCCGCCTGGGCCGCGATTTGAATAGTGCAGGCCCGCTCCAGACCCTGCAGTTGCTGGAACGCGTGCTCGACGCTGATACCAGCGGTCAACAGCCCATGGTTGCGCAGGATCATCACGCTCTTGTCGCCCAGGTCCGCCACCAGCCGCTCACGCTCATCCAGGTCCAGCGCTACGCCTTCATAACCGTGATACGCCACGCGCCCGGAGAAACCAATGGAGTGCTGGGAAATCGGCAGCAACCCGTCCTTCTGCGCCGACACCGCAATGCCGTCCCGGGTGTGGGTGTGCAACACCGCTTGCAGGTCGGGACGGGCCGCGTGGATGGCGCTGTGGATTACATAGCCGGCGTAGTTGATGCCAAGCCCCGTCGGGTCATCAACGACAGTGCCGTCGATGTCCACCTTGACCAGGTTGGAGGCGCTGATTTCATCGAACAACAAGCCGAAGGCATTGATCAGGAAGTGTTCCTCGGAGCCCGGTACCCGTGCGGAGAAATGGGTGTAGATATGATCGGTCCACTTGTACAAGGCCGCCAATCGGTAGGCGGCGGCCAGCTTGACCCGCACCTCCCACTCTTCAGGGCTGACCCGCTGGCGAACATTTTTCGAGACGCTGGATAATGGACTGACACTGCTCATGGCGACACTTCCTGGAGGGTATTGAGAATCTCCAGCCAGCCTAGGGGAAGGCAAAAAATAATAAAAAGCACATTTTAATCTAAGCTAATTATTATTATTTTTTATGTCCCATCCCTATCATCATGCCGCGTCCCGGACCTTGTGCAGCGAGTCGGCCACACGCTTGCCAAAAGCGTCCACCGGCCCTTGCAGGTTGCCAAGAAAGTGCGGGTAGATCAGCCACAGGTCCATCACCGGCTTGAAATCCTTGAGGGGCATCACCGCCAGTTGCTCACGGTGAGCGCTGCGCTCCAGCAACGGGCGCGGCACCAACCCCAGGCCGAGACCGTCCGCCACCAGCCCCAGTTGCAACTCGGTGCCAAACGTCTCCAGGTTGACCCGCAGGGCCAGGCCCTGGTCCGATAAGGTGCGCTGCAAACCGGCACGAAAGCCGCAGCCGTCAGGGTTGAGCACCCAGCCATTCTGATAGACGTCAGCCAACTTGCACGGGCGCTTGGGTAGTTGGGCCTTGGCGCAGACCACCACCAGCTCCATCTTGCCGATGGATTCGCCGACGATGTTGTCCGGGAAAATCTTCCCGGCCGGGAACAGCGCCGCTGCGGCATCCAGTTCACCACGCTCGATCTTGCCCACCAGCTGACTGCCCCACCCGGTCGCGACTTGCGCACGCAAATCGGGGTACTCGCTGCGCAGGTGCTTGAGCGCATCCAGCAGCACCACATCGCCGATGGTTTGCGGCACGCCCAGGCGCAGCAGCCCGGTGGGCGGTGCGTCGGTAGCCACCAGCTCGCGCAGGGCATCCATTTCCCGAAGGATCAATCGGCACTGTTCATACACCCGAGTACCGATCAAAGTGGGCTTGAGGGGTTTGGTGTTGCGGTCGAACAACTCCACGCCCAGCGCCTGCTCGAAGTTCTGCACGCGGCGGGTGATCGCCGGTTGAGTCAGTTGCAACGACTCGGCGGCATGGCTGATGGACTGGCAACGAATCACTTCGACAAAGGCATCGATATCGTCAATTTTCATTTGGCCCGCACATAGAGAACAGTCAATAAGATGTCGGAAAAGCATAGTTCCATTGTCGGTATCTGGATAGCCCGCGGAGCCTATCGATAACGTCTAACGCTATTCAAACCGGTTCTAAATTACTTTCAGCTATAACCTAATCATTAAAAAATAGCATATTAACAACGAACATTATGCTTAGATAAATCCACCAACCGTGACGATGGAACTGCCATGACCCAGGCCCGACACCCGGAAAGACTCAGAGCCTTCATAGGCGCCCTGGCGGAGCTGATCGACGGCAATCCTCGCGAAGGCGACTTGCTGCACCGCGGCGGCAAGCTGCTGGCGCAACTGGTCAGCCATGACGACTGGCTGCCGGATGAGTTCGCCCAGGCCAACCCCGAACGCTATCAGCAATACCTGCTGCATGCCGACTCGCGCCAGCGCTTCAGCATCGTCAGTTTCGTGTGGGGGCCGGGGCAAACCACGCCGATTCATGACCACCGAGTGTGGGGCTTGATCGGCATGTTGCGCGGTTCCGAATATGCCCAGGGCTTTGGGCGTGATGCCCACGGCGCCCTGATCGCCGAGGGCAAGCGGGTCCAGCTTGAACCGGGCCAGGTGGAGGCGGTGTCACCGAATATCGGCGACATCCATCAGGTCAGCAATGCCTTTGACGACCAGGTCTCCATCAGCATCCACGTCTACGGCGCCAATATCGGTGCCGTACGCCGTGCGGTCTACCAGGCCGACGGCAGCGAAAAGCTGTTTATCTCCGGTTACTCCAACGCCTTTCTCCCCAATATCTGGGACTTGTCCAAAGAGAGCCCTGCCCTATGAGTACTGTACCCACCCGCTCCTTCGCCCAGATTCACCAGGCATTGCTGGACCATGAAGAGTTGGCCCTCGTGGATGTGCGCGAAGAGGCGCCGTTCGCCGAAGCTCATCCGCTGTTCGCGGCTAATATCCCGTTATCCAAGCTGGAGCTGGAGGTGTATTCGCGCATTCCGCGCCGTGATACCGCCGTCACCGTGTATGACAATGGCGAAGGCCTGGCGAACATTGCCGTCCAACGCTTACAGGCGCTCGGCTATACCCAAGTCAGCCTGCTGGAAGGCGGGTTGGACGGTTGGCGCAGCGCCGGCGGTGAGCTGTTTATCGACGTCAACGTGCCCAGCAAGGCATTCGGCGAACTGGTGGAAAGCCAACGGCATACGCCGTCCCTGGCCGCAGAAGAGGTTCAGGCGCTGCTGGACAACGAGGCCGATGTGGTGGTGCTCGACGCCCGCCGTTTCGACGAATACCAGACCATGAGCATCCCCTCCAGCATCAGCGTGCCGGGAGCGGAACTGGTACTGCGCGCCCGTGAGCTGGCACCGGACCCGGCCACCCGCATCATCGTCAATTGCGCCGGGCGTACCCGCAGCATCATCGGCACCCAATCGCTGATCAATGCCGGCATTCCCAACCCGGTGTCCGCCCTGCGCAACGGCACCATCGGCTGGACCCTCGCCGGGCAAACCCTGCAACACGGCCAATCACGGCGCTTCTTGCCCACCGG
Organism: Pseudomonas spelaei; assembly: GCF_009724245.1. Lineage (GTDB taxonomy): Bacteria > Pseudomonadota > Gammaproteobacteria > Pseudomonadales > Pseudomonadaceae > Aquipseudomonas > Aquipseudomonas spelaei. The sequence goes on from NZ_WNNK01000011.1 coordinate 180,073, forward strand.
CGAAGAACATCGCCAGGTGGCAGCGCAAGAGGCGCGCCGGGTCGCCGACAAGACCCGGGTTGGCCGCGCCACCCTCGCCGACCTGAGCCGCTGGCAACAAGAATCCGCCCGCACCACTTACCTGTTCGATGTGCGCACCCCGGAAGAATTCGAAACCGGCCACCTGCCCTCGGCCCGCTCGACGCCTGGCGGCCAACTGGTGCAGGAAACCGATCACGTGGCCAGCGTTCGCGGCGCACGCCTGGTGCTGGTCGACGACGATGGCGTGCGGGCCAATATGTCCGCCTCCTGGCTGGCGCAACTGGGCTGGGAAGCCTTCGTGGTGGATGACCTGCAACCGGCCCACTTCAGCGAGCAGGGTGCCTGGCAGGCTCCGGTCCCTGCTGCGCAACAGGCCGAAGTAATCAGCCCGCAAACCCTGGCCGAATGGCTGACCCACGGTGACACCGCCGTGCTGGACTTCACCAGCAGCGCCAATTACGTCAAGCGTCATATCCCGGGTGCCTGGTGGGCCTTGCGCGGGCAGCTCGCCCAAGCCCTGAGCAATGTGCCTGCGGCGCAACGCTATGTGCTGACCTGTGGCAGCAGCCAGTTGGCGCGCCTGGCGGTGGCCGAAGTCGAAGCCATCACCGGCAAACAGGTATTTTTGCTAAGGGACGGCACGGCCAGTTGGATCGCCGCGCAATTACCGCTTGAGGACGGCGAAAGCCACCTCGCCTCCCCGCGCATCGACCGTTATCGCCGCCCTTACGAAGGCACCGATAACCCTCGGGAAGCCATGCAGGCTTACCTCGATTGGGAGTTCGGGTTGGTGGACCAGTTGGCCCGCGACGGCACCCATGGTTTCTTTGTGATCTGAGCACATCCGCAGCGAGCCTGCTCGCTGCTCCCCCCAACATTGGCCGACCCCTTCTCCAGGCGGAGGCGACCCGACGCAAGACCTAGCCTGGAGCAACCCCGATGCGCTTTACCCTTCCCCTCCTGTTGATCGCCCTCGCCTTGGGCAACACCAGCCAGGCCGCCGACCTGCAACCGCTGCGCGTGGCCAACCAGAAGTCCACCATCAAGGTGCTGTTGGAGGTTTCCGGCGAACTGAACGATGTGCCCTACCAGATCCAGTTCTCCGAATTCCCCGCCGCAGCGCCACTGGGTGAAGCCCTGAACGCCGGCGCCGTCGACATCGGCGCCCTGGGCGATGCGCCCTACGTTTTCGCCCTGGGTGCCGGTGCGCCGCTCAAGGTGGTGAGCATCATCCACGCCGAGGGCCGCTACACCACCGCGATTCTCGCGCCCAAGGACTCGCCGCTGAACACCGCCCTCGACCTCAAGGGCAAGCGCATCGTCACCACCCGCGGCTCCATCGGCCACCTGTTGGCGATCAAAGCCCTGCGCAGCGTTGGCCTGAGCACCCACGATGTGCAGTTCATCTACTTGCTGCCCAGTGAGTCGCGCTTGCTGCTGGATAACGGCACGGCTGACGCCTGGTCGACCTGGGATCCCTACACCACGGTGGTCACCAGCCAGAGCCAGGCCAAAGTCCTGGCCAGTGGCGACACCCTGCTGACCAACCACCTGTACCTCGCCGCCACCCGCCAGGCCATCGCCGACAAACGCCCGCAACTGGACGACTTTGTCGCCCGGGTAGACCGCGCCTACCGCTGGACCAACGCCCACCCCGAGGCCTACGCCGCCGCCCAAGCCAAGGTCACCGGCTTGCCGCTGGCCGTGCATGTGGCCGTGGCCAATGCCACCCACATGCAACCCGTACTGATCGACGATGGCGTGATCAGCGGCTTGCAAGCCACCGCCGAGATCTACCGGGAAGAAGGCTTGCTCACCAAACCCATCGACGTCTCCCAAGGCTTCGACAAAAGCTTCAACGCCCAACGCGCCCCTCTCAATCAGGCTTCCCGCTAAAGGAGTAGAACCATGAGCAAACAACGCCAACTGAAACTCGGTGCGATGGTCCATGGCGTCGGCCATGGCTGGGGCGAATGGCGCCATCCGCAAGCGCTGGCCAATGCCAGTGTGAACTTCGATTTCTACAAGCAGCAGACGCAACTGGCCGAAGGCGCCAAGTTCGATTTCGTGTTCATTGCCGACAGCCTGCATATCCACGAAAAATCCAGCCCTCACTACCTGAACCGCTTCGAGCCGCTGACCATCCTCTCGGCCCTCGCAGCACTGACCTCAAACATCGGCCTGGTGGCCACCGTGACGGTCAGCTACACCGAGCCGTTCCAGGTGGCCCGCCAGTTTGCGTCCCTGGACCATATCAGCGGCGGCCGCGCCGGTTGGAACGTGGTGACCTCGTGGCTCAGCGGCACCGCCGACAACTTCAGCAAACCCGAGCACCCGCCTCATGCCGTGCGTTATCGCATTGCCAAGGAGCATGTGAAGGTGGTCCAGGGCCTGTGGGATTCCTGGGAAGACGACGCCTTCGCCTACAACAAGCAAAGCGGTGAGTTTTTCACCCCTGGCAAGCTCCATGCCCTGGACCACAAGGGCGAGTTTTTCTCGGTCAAGGGCCCGCTCAATATCGCCCGCTCCCGCCAAGGCCAGCCGGTGATTTTCCAGGCCGGCACCTCCGAGGATGGCCGCAACTTTGCCGCCGAAAACGCCGATGCCATTTTTGTCCACGCCGAAAGTTTCGAAGAAGCACTGAGCTACGCGCAAGACCTTAAACAGCGTGCTCGCGGTTTTGGTCGCGACGCCAGCCACCTGTCTATCCTGCCGGGCATCCGGCCGATTGTCGGGCGCGATGCCGCCGAGGTGGAAAGCCGCTATCAGCAAGCGGTGGAGCTGGTGACCATCGAAGACGCCATCGTCGCCCTCGGCCGCCCCTTCAATGACCATGACTTCAGCCAATACCCGTTGGACGCGCCGTTCCCCGAGCTGGGTGACCTGGGCTCCAACAGCCAGAAAGGCGGCTCCGACCGCATCAAACAACTGGCCCGGGACGAAGGCCTGACCCTGCGGGAAGTCGCCCTGCGTTTCTCCCGGCCACGGCGGGACTTTGTCGGCACGCCGCAACAGGTGGCCGACGCCATCCAGACCTGGTTCGAAGGCGGCGCCGCCGACGGCTTCATCATCAACTCGCTGCTGCCGGACGGCCTGCAGTCCTTCACCGAATGGGTGGTGCCGGTGCTGCAACAGCGTGGGCTGTTTCGCCAGACATACAGCGGCCACACGCTGCGGGACAACTTCGGCCTGGACGTGCCGGTCAATCGTCACGCCGTCGAGCTTGAACTCGCCATCTGACCAGGGCCCGACCATGAAGCACACACACGGACAGTTCAATCGTCGCGATTTTCTTACCGCCAGCTCCATCGCCCTCGGTGCCATGGGCTTATCGTCCCTGGGGCTGCCTGCACTGGCGTTCGCCCAGGCCCATCCTCTGGCGGACGTGACCCTGAGCGTCGCCACCTACCGTGGCCAGGACTCGTACTTCACCGATGACGCCGGCACCTCTGAGCGCCCTTACAAGGTCGACTTCGCCGAATTTGCCGGCGGCAACCTGATCGTCGAAGCCCTGGCTTCCGGCAGCCTGGACATCGGCGGCATGAGTGAAATCCCGCCGATTTTCTCGATCCAGAGTCATCGCGAACCCAGGCTGATCGCCGTGCTGCAAGGGGACGTGAATAACCAGGTAATCCTGATCCCCAAGGATTCGAAACTGGAGTCGGTCGCGCAACTGAAGGGCAAGCGCGTGGGGTATGTGCGCTCCACCACCTCCCACTACTTTTTGATCAAGGCCTTGAAGGAACAAGGGCTGACGTTGAACGACATCACTGCCGTGCCGCTGACCCCGCAGGACGGTTTCAGTGCCTTCCAAAGTGGCCAACTGGATGCCTGGGTGATCTATGGGGTGTTTATCCAACTGGCGAAATTCCGCAGCGGCGCGCGGGTGCTGAAAACCGCCCTGGGCTATCTCTCGGGCAACTACCTGATCGCCGCGCGTCCGGCGGCCCTGGAAGATCCGCTGCGCAAACAGGCGATCCAGGATTACTTGCAACGCGAGGCACGCACCCTGGAATGGATGAACAACAACCCCGAACCCTGGGCCGCGAAATCGGCGCAACTGCTGGGGGTGGATAAAGCGGTGTTTCTCGACATGTACAACAACCGCAGCCAGCCCTACCGCATGATCGAGGTCAATGACCAGGCCATCGCCTCACAGCAAGAGGTCGCGGACCTGTTCTTCAACGCGGGCGTATTGAGCGAGCGGCTGGATGTCAGCCCGTTGTGGGATCGGCAGTTCAAGTTGCTGCCGCTATAAAGCCTATTTTGATCGAGTGAACCGACCATGAGTTCTTCTTCTCAACCGTCACTGCGCACCGTGGAAGTGGCCAACTTCGAGGCCCTTCTGGAACGCCTCGGCAGTCAATTGGCAGCCACCGCGCACCTGTATGACGAAAGCGGCTCCTTCCCCCACGAGAATTTCAAACTGCTGCACGCGCACGGCCTGGTGGCATTGACCGTGCCCAAGGCCCTCGGCGGTGGCGGTGCCAACCTGGCCCAGGCACGCCAGGCCATCAGCGCCATCGCCAAGGCCGAACCGTCCACCGCGTTGATCCTGGTGATGCAATACCTGCAACACACACGCCTGCAAGACAGCAAAAGCTGGCCACCGTCACTGCGGGTAAAAGTCGCCGAAGACGCTGTGCACAACGGCGCGCTGATCAACGCGCTGCGGGTTGAGCCGGACCTCGGCACGCCGGCCCGTGGCGGTCTGCCGGCAACTATCGCCCGACGTACCTCCGCAGGTTGGCGGATCAGCGGGCGCAAGCTCTACTCCACCGGCAGCCACGGCCTGACCTGGTTCAGCGTCTGGGCCCGCAGCAGCGATGAAGACCCGCTGGTGGGAGCCTGGCTGGTGCCCAAGGACAGCCCCGGCATCAGCATCATCGACACCTGGGATCACCTGGGCATGCGCGCTACCTGCAGCCATGAAGTGGTGTTCGACAACGTGCTGGTGCCCCTGGATCACGCCGTCAGCGTCAGCCCTTGGAGCGCGCCGCAGGCGGAGCTGGATGGCGATGGTTTCCTGTGGATGTCGGTGTTGCTGTCGTCGGTCTACGACGCCGTGGCCCAGGCCGCGCGGGACTGGCTGGTGGACTGGCTGGAACACCGCAAGCCGTCCAACCTTGGCGCGGCACTGTCGACCCTGCCGCGCTTCCAGGAAACCGTTGGCCATATCGACACCCTGCTGTTTGCCAACCGCAGCCTGCTGGACGCAGCGGCCGAGGGGCACACACCGGCCGCCAACGCAGCACAGTTGAAATTCCTGGTGACCGGCAACGCCATCCGCGCCGTCGAGCTGGCCATCGAGGCCTCGGGCAATCCCGGTTTGTCGCGCCATAGCCCGCTGCAACGGCACTACCGCGACGTGCTGTGCAGCCGCGTCCATACCCCGCAGAACGACGCGGTGCTGCAAGGGGTCGGCAAGGCCGTCTTTGCACAACGCCAGAAGGAGCGCACATGAGCCAGGTGATTATCGCCAGCCAACTGGACGACGATTTCAACGAGGTCATCCGCCAACGCCTGGCCCTGACCCATCCCGATGCCGAGGTCATCGGCGTACCGGCGGGCGTGCCCAGCGACCTGCCGGCGCAGGCCAATATCCTGCTGGCGCGGCCCATCAATGTGCGTGGTTATCAAGCACCGGACACCCCGCCACCGGGCTGGCCGTATGGGGTGCAGTGGATTCAGGTGGTGTCCTCGGGGATCGACTTCTACCCCAAATGGCTGTTCAACGGCCCGCCGGTGAGTACGTCACGAGGCAGCGCCGCCGAGAACATCGCCGAGTTCGCCCTGGCCGCTATCTTCGCTGCGGCCAAGCATTTGCCGGATATCTGGGTGCACGATTCGCACTGGCAGTTCACCGCCTTGCGGCCACTCAAGGGCACCACGTTGGGGATACTGGGCTTTGGCGCAATTGGCCGCAGCCTCGCGCAAAAAGCCCATGCCCTGGGGATCAAGATCGTCGCGCTGCGTCAGAGCCAGGCACCGTTCGAGGTGGACGGGGTTGAAGCCGCGCGGGATATTCATGACCTGTTTGCCCGCTCCGATCACCTGGTGCTGGCCGCGCCATTGACCGAGGCGACCCGCCATCTGGTGGATCGCCAAGTGTTGGCCAGCGCCAGGCCGGGCCTGCACCTGATCAACATTGCCCGGGGTGGCTTGCTGGATCATGAGGCGCTGCTGGAAGCCTTGGACAACGGCAGTGTCGGCCTGGCCTCGCTCGATGTGACGGAGCCGGAGCCATTGCCGGATGGGCATGCGTTGTATGGGCATCCGAGGGTGAGGTTGTCGCCGCATACCTCGGCGATTTCAACCCATAGCCGGTATGACATTGCGGATAGTTTTCTGGGCAATCTGGAGCGCTATCTCGAAGGTTTACCGCTGGAAAACCTGGCGAATACCCAGCGCGGCTATTAAGCCGAACGCAATCAAAATGTGGGAGCGGGCTTGCCCGCGATGGCCGTGGGTCAGTCAACATTGATCGTGGTTGACACACTGCAATCGCGGGCAAGCCCGCTCCCACATTTGTTATGTGACAGCCAAATATATCATCAGATCTATGCATCTCTATCAAAACTATAAATGTCTATTTTTTATAATTAACTTATAACTAATCGGACTTTTACGGACCGCATTTATACAAATACTGTTACATCCAGCACCGACCCCTGACCAGGTGGAGGCCTTGCCTAAACCGTCAATTACCTCAGGGGCCTCACATGAGTCACACCCTCGTACCCAATCGCCTGACACTGGCCGTTTCCCTTGCGCTGTTCGGCCTCTCGGCTCATGCAGACGACACCGCCCTGCCCGTGGTCAACGTCACCGCCGAGCACCGCAGCGAAGACCTGCAAAAAACCCCGTTGGCGATTTCCGCGTTCGACGAAAAGGCCCTGAAAGACAAGCAGATCAAAAGCGTGCGCGACCTTGCCGGCCAGGTGCCCAACCTGTCCATGAGCCGCCAGTCAATCTCCTACAGCGCCCAGACCTACGGGATTCGCGGCATCGGCGAAACCGACCCGATCCAGGAGTCAGCCGTGGCGGTGTATGCCGATGACCTATACATCCCCCGTGCCATTTCCTCGATGCTCGACTTCAACGATGTCGAGCGCGTCGAAGTGCTGCGTGGCCCTCAGGGCACGCTGTACGGACGCAACAGCAGTGCCGGGGCGATCCGTGTCATCACCCGCGACCCGACCCAGCAAACCCGTGGGTTCGTGGAGTTGGGCGCCGGCAACTACAACGCACAGAACGGCCGCCTGCTGATCAGCGGGCCGCTGGTGGACAACGCCCTGTTCGGCAGTTTTTCGGCAATTCGCCTCACCCGCGATGGCACCGTCTCCAATCCGACCCGAGGCAAGGACGTGAACAACGTCGATATCCAGTCCTATCGCGGCAAGCTGCGCTACAACCCCGTGGATTCACCGTGGGATGTACAACTGACCCTGGCCGGCACCTTCGACCGGGGCGACACCACCAGCTATACCCCGTTTGACGCCAACGGCCACTTCGACAAGTTCAAGAGCTACAGCAGCCTCAACCCGAAAAACCGCCTCGACCAAGGCAGCTCGGTGCTGCGGGCGATCTACGCCATCGACGATCATCTGAATTTCAAATCGGTCAGCGCCTGGTCGGCCTTCCATCAACCGGTGGACTACGACAACTCCGGGCAAGCCGCACTGATCCAGAACAACCTGATTCTTTACCAACAGAACTACGCCACCCAGGAGTTCCAGCTCAACGGCGACTACGAGGATTTCAGCTTCAGCACCGGCTTGTACCTGTACCGCGAGAAATTCGATGCCGACCGCGACAACCTCACGTATTCCGTTGCGCGCAAGCAGGTAATCGGCCAGGGCCAGTACAGCACCACCAACACCGAAAGCTACGCCCTGTACGGCCAGGGCACTTACAAGCTGACCCCACAATTGTCGCTGATCGCCGGGCTGCGCTTTACCCGTGAGCACAAGAATTTCGACTTCACCAACTACGCGATCACCACCGACCGGCAAATCACCGGCACCAACTTCAGCGCCGAATCGAGCAAGTCCTGGCAGTCCACCAGCCCGAAAATCGGCTTCGAATACGCCTGGACTCCGCACCTGAATCAATACGCCTACGTCGCCAAGGGTTTCAAGGCCGGCGGCTACGACAACCGCGCCCCCACCCGGGCCGCCGCTGAACAGGCGTTCTCCCCGGAAGACGTGACCACCTGGGAAACCGGGCTCAAGGGCGACTTCTTCGACCAGCGCCTGCGGGCCAATGTCGCGCTGTTCTACAACGACTACAAAGACCTGCAAACCAACGCCTATGACCCGGCGCTGGGGGTCAGCCTGCGCACCAATGTCGGCCAGGCCCACACGTATGGCGTCGAAGTGGAAACCCTCACCGCCCTGAGCCGCGACCTGCAACTGACCGCCAACCTCGGCTACTTGCAAAGCCAGTACGACGACTTCCAGAACGCCAGCGGCGCCGGGGTGGATGCCAACGGTAAACAGCTGGTGTTTTCACCGCGCTGGAACGCCAGTGTCGGCCTGAACTACACCGTGCCCATCGGGCTACCCGGCACCTTGCTGGCGGGCACCGATGCGCAGTTCCAGACCAAGTCCTACGCCAATGCGCTGAACGACGATATCCAGGAAATCCCCACCCAGACTTTCTGGAACGCCCACACCAGCTACCTCTCCGGCGACGGCCACTGGACCACCACGCTGTCGGTGAAAAACCTGCTGGACCGTGCCTACCCGCAATCGGTGGGCTACGTGCCGTCCAGCGGTGCGCGCTACTACTCGATCAACGACCCGCGAACCCTCTTGCTGTCCGTGCGCTACGACCTCTAACCCCCGCTACATCAAGGAGCGAATCATGGCTTTTACCCGCAGGGAATTGATTTCCCGTATTGCCGCCGTGGGCGGCTATTCCGCCGCCGTCAGCGCCCTCGGTGCATTGGGGCTGACGCCCCAGGCGGTGGCGTCGAGCTTCACCCCGCTGCAACTGGGCAGCACCGGCAAAGGCAAAAACGTGGTGGTGGTCGGCGCCGGGATTTCCGGACTGGTCAGCGCCTATGAGCTACGCAAAGCCGGTTTCAACGTGACCCTCCTGGAGGCCCGGGATCGCGTCGGCGGCCGCAACTGGACCTTGCGCCGTGGCAGCCAGGTCGATTTCGACGACGGCGTCAGCCAGACCGTCGACTTCGATGACGGACAGTTCTTCAACGCCGGCCCCGCACGCATTCCCAGCCATCACCAGACCCTCCTCGGCTACTGCCGCGAGCTGGGGGTGGAGCTGCAAGTGTTGGTCAACAGCAGCCGCAACGCCCTGGCCCTGCCGGATACACAGCAGCCGGCGTTTCAGTTGCGCCAGGCGGTCAACGACACCCGTGGCCAGCTTTCAGAGTTGCTGGCGCGTACCGTCAGCCGCAAGGCCCTGGACCAGGATTTGAGTGTCGACGACCGCAAGGCGTTGCTCAACTTCCTCAAGGTGTATGGCGACCTCAACAGCGACCTGCAATACAAGGGCTCGGTGCGCTCCGGCTACACCCGCATCCCTGGCGCCGGCGATCAAACCGGGGTGACCCGGGCACCACTGGAGCTGCAAACCTTGCTCAACCCCAAACTGTGGAGCGCGTTGGTGTTCGATGAGATTCCGGAGTTCTCCTCCACCATGTTCCAACCGGTGGGCGGCATGGACCGCATCCCCTACGCTTTCTACGCACACCTCAAGGATGCCGTACGTTTCAACGCCGAAGTCAGCGATATCCAGACGACCGAGCTTGGCAGCCACATCACCTACCGCGACCGTCTCAGCGGCAAGACCCAGACCCTGAGCGCCGACTACGCCATCGTCACCGTGCCCTTGCCGTTGCTGGCCAAGCTGGCGAGCAACTTCACCGCCCCGTTCAAACAGGCAATCCAGACCGCACAAAGCGACCAGGCCAACAAGGTGGCCTGGCAGTCACCGCGCTTCTGGGAAAGCGACTTCAACATCTACGGCGGCCTGTCGTACCTCGACCATGAAGTCAAAGGCCTGTGGTACCCCAGCGACCGACTCAACAGCGCCCAGGGGATTCTGGTGGCGGCCTACAACACCAGCGAATCCGCCGTGGCCTTCAGCAAAAAGTCCATTGCCGAACAGTTCGCCTCCTCGCGCCAAGCCGTGGAACTGCTCCACCCCGGCCACAGCGCCAAGCTGCAAAAACCGGTGGCGATCAACTGGGCAAAAGTCAGCTTCAGCAAAGGCCCCTGGATCGTCAACGACGAGGTGGGCGAAAGCGCCTATCGCATTCTCAACGAGCCCCAGGGCCGTACTTACCTGGCCAGTGATGCCCTCGCCCATGGCGGTGTCGGCATCTGGCAGAACAGCGCCGCCGACTCGGCACGGCGCATCGTCTCGCTGATCGGTCGCCATGCCGAACGCCAACAACCGGGCGTTGCTGCCTGATCGTTTCTCACTCACGGACTGACCTTATGAAAACCTTATTCGCAGGATTACTGATGACTACCACCCTCGCCGTCCACGCTGATGAGATCAAACGCGTGCCGCTGCCCAACTCCAACTTCCCGATCTCCCTGGCGGTTTCAGTGCCGCCGCAAACCGAGCTGCTGTTTGTCAGTGGCTTGCTGGCTGACGTGCACGACCCGAAAGCGCCCAAGGACTCGTTCGCCGCCTATGGCGATACCGCGACCCAAACCACGTCGATCCTCAACAAACTCAAGAACGTGCTGAAAAGCCAGGGCCTGGATTTGGGCGATGTGGTGCAACTGCGGGTATTCCTGGTGGGTGACCCGAGCAAGGGCGGCAAACTCGATTTCTTCGGTTTGCAGGAAGGCTACACCCCCTTCTTCGGCAGCGCCGAGCAACCGAAAAAACCGGCGCGCACCGCCGTGCAAGTAGTCGCGCTGCCACTGCCCGGCGGGCTGGTGGAAATCGAGGCCGTTGCCGCGCGCAAGCGGTGACTCAGGACTCCCCCGAGATCAAGGAGCTTTACTCTCATGCACACTCGTCCCTTATTGCTGCCGCTCTCCCTGGCGTGCGGCCTGGCTTCTTTCGGCGTCGAATCCGCCGAAGACCGCTCGCCCACCCTCGACACCGTGGTGGTCACCGGCAACCGTGGCGCCGAGCAACGCACCGTCACCACCAGCCCCACGCCCATCGATGTGATCAGCGCCGCCCAGTTGCGGGCGGTGGGCAAGCCGAGCCTGCTGGAAGCCCTGGGCAAGCTCATTCCGTCCTTCAACCTGCCCGACCGCGCCGGCTGGGACGCCAGCGGCGTGGTGCGCTCGGCCACCTTGCGTGGCCTGACGGCGTCGCATGTGCTGGTACTGGTCAACGGCAAGCGCCGGCACACCAGCGCCACCCTGAACATCAACGGGATCAACAGCGGCGCAGCCCCCAGCGACCTGGACCTGATCCCGGTGGCCGCCATCGACCACATCGAAGTGCTGCGCGACGGTGCTGCGGCGCAGTACGGTTCGGACGCGATCTCCGGGGTGATCAATATCATCCTCAAACAAACCACCGGCGGCAGCTCCGACACCACCCTGGGGCAAAACTACGACGGCAAGCGTGGCACCGGTCAGGAGGCGTTGAACTATGGGTTCCAGGTGGGTGACGCCGGCGTGCTCAACGTATCCCTCGACACCCGCTATCAGGAACGGGACAACAAGGCCGGCAGCAACGGCTACAACAACCATTACTACCCACTGGCCGACGGTTCGCCGGACCCGCGTGAAGCCAATGCCAGCCACCACACCTACAAAGGCTACGGTGCGCCCCGTAGCCAATTGGCCGACTTCGCCTATAACCTCGACCTGCCCCTCAATGACCGACTGACGCTCTACTCGTTTTCTACCCTCGCCACCCGCGAGAACAACGACGGCCAGAATTTCCGCTTGCCCAACGGGCGCAACACCATCACCACCGGGGCCAATGGTTACCCCGACGGCTACAGCCCGTACTGGCTGGTCAACGAGACCGACTTCCAATCGGCCTTCGGTGCCAAAGGCGATGACCTCGGCGGCTGGGCCTGGGACTTGAGCAGCACCTACGGACGCAACTATGCCAAGCAACGCACCTACAACAACCAGAACCCGTCCCTGGGTGAAAACACCCCGAACAAGTTCACATCCGGCATCTACATTGCCGACCAGTTGACCAGCAACCTGGACCTGAAAAACAGTTATGAAGTGGGCCTGGCCAAGCCGTTGGACGTGGCCTTCGGCTTCGAACATCGGCGGGAAAGCTATGAGACCCGCGCCGGCTCCGAGGCCTCCTATATCGATGGCGGCTATGTGTTTCCCGAAGGCCACCCACGGGCCGGACAGCGTCCCGACCCAGGCGCCCAGGTCACCAACGGCATTACTCCGCAGGACGCGCAGAAAATCAGCCGCAACAGCGTTGCCAGCTACGTCGACCTGGGGTTCTACCCCACCGAACAGTGGTACGTCGGTGTCGCCGGGCGCTATGAGCATTACAACGAAGGCGTCGGCGGTACCCGCAGCGGCAAGCTCAGCACCCGCTACGCATTCAACCCGTTGTTCTCGGTGCGCGGCACCCTCAGCAATGGCTTTCGCGCACCGTCCCTGGCCAACGAGATCTTCACCGCACGTTCCACCGGTTTTGACACCATCAACGGCGTGTACCAATCCTATAACTACGTGATCCTGCCGGTGGATTCGGCCGGCGCCCAGGCCCTGGGTGCCAAGTCGCTGAAACCCGAGCGCTCTACCAACTTCAGCCTGGGTTTCGCCTTGACCCCCAGCGACGACCTGAGCCTGACGGTGGACGGTTACGTCATCAACCTGCGGGACCGCCTGGTGCTCAGTGAGCGCTTCCAGGGCCCCGGCGTCGCCGCCCTGCTGGACAGCATCGGCGTACCGGCCACCGCCGGCGCGCAGTACTTCACCAACGGCGCCAACACCCGCACCTCAGGGGTGGATGTAGTGGGCAACTACCGGCAGAACCTGGACCGCTACGGCGTGGTCAAGTGGACCGCCGCGCTGAACTACAACCACACGCAAATCCTCAGCGTCAACGACACCCCGGCGCAGCTCAGTGCCTTGGGAGACTTCCAGTTGCTGGGGCGCCAGTCCCGCGCACTGATTACCAAGACTTCGCCCAGCAGCAAGATGATCTTCTCTGCCGACTGGGCCATTCATGAGTTCGACGTGAACCTGCGCCTGACCCGCTACGGCACCTACACCGAGGTCAACAGTTCCAGCGACCCGAGCCTGGACCGCGAGTATTCAGCCAAGTGGATCACCGACCTGGACGTGGCCTATGCGCTGACCAAGCAATTGACGGTGGCGGTCGGGGCACAGAACCTGTTCGATAAATACCCGGATCACATCGGCGTGAAGAACTCATCGTTTGGCGATAACTGGGGCAGTTATTCGCCGTTCGGGTTTACCGGAGGGTATTACTACAGTCGTGTGCAGTATGCGTTTTAGCCGCTTATTCAGCAGCCACCCGCCAGGCTTTCCCGCAGGTACTCCACCAGCGCCTGCACCGGCCGTGAGCTTTGCCGATGCTGGGGATACACCGCCGACAAGGTCAGGGGTTCAGGGGCAAAGTCCTCCAGCACGCTGACCAACTGCCCTTGCTCCAGCGCCTGGGCGACGATAAACGTCGGTAAATACGTGATGCCCAAACCGGCGACGGCGGCATCGCGCAGCAACTCACCGTTATTGACCCGCATACGCCCGCTTACATTCAGCGTCAGCGGTTTGCCCTTGGTCTGGAAACGCCATTGCACCTGGCGACTATGACCATACGGCAGGCATTGGTGAAGGGCGAGGTCTTCGGGTGTGAGGGGCGTTCCGTGAGCAGCCAGATAATCCGGACTGGCGCAGTACACCCGCTGGACACTGGCAATCCGGCGCGCAATCAAGGTGGAGTCTTCCAGGGTGCCGATGCGCAACACCAAATCGTAGCCTTCGCTGATCAGGTCCACCGGGCGGTCGCTCAAGTCCACTTCCGCCGAGACGTGGGGATGGCGTTGCAGGAACGGCGGCAGCAGGCTGCCCAAGTGGGCCATGGCAAAGGACAAGGGCGCACTCAGGCGAATCGTACCCCGGGGTTCGCTGTTTTGCCCGGCAATGCCCTGCTCCACTTGCTCGACCTCGCTGAGCAGACGCAGGGCCGATTCGTAGTAACTCTGCCCCAGTGGCGTGACATCCAGGCGGCGGGTGGAACGATTGAGCAGGCGCACGCCCAAGCGCTCTTCCAGCTGGATAAGACGGCGACTGACGAACTGTTTGGACAGGCCCAGTTGCTCGGCGGCGGCGGTGAAGCTGCCAGACTCCATGACCTGGCAGAACAGGCGCATGTCTTCGAAAGGATTCATTGTCGCTTCTCGGTGGACGATGAAGCTATTTATAGCGGGTCAGTAGCGCCATCACAAATCAAAGTTTTCTGTAGCCGCTGCCGAGGCACGAGGCTGCGATGGGCTGCGTAGCGGCCCCTTGGGCGGTCCTGCGGACACGCATCGCAGCCTCGTACCTCCGCAGCGGCTACAGGGTATTCGCAAGCAGGCCGCACTGCCGCTGCAACTTCACCTGTGTAGTCGAAGCCGTGGGTCAGAACGCAAAACACGAACAGCCAAACGCGCCCCAGAATCCCTGGAAGTCGCTGACCGGCGCATTCGACAGACGCGCCCGCTCATGGCCATGAGCATGCACCGCACAAGGGCCGCTGCACTGATGCACCTGAGCCTGCAACGGCGAAGCCGGCCGCCAGTGCCCCGGCACCTTGACCACCGGCGACCAGTCCGGCAGCACCGGTACGGCGGCGGGCGCGAGCGATTCAAAATCACCGGCACCGTAAACAACCTTGCCACCGACCACCGTCAACACCGACTCGATCCACTTGATCGCCTCGTCTTCGACGGTGAAAAAATCCGCCGACAGCGCCGCCACATCCGCCAGTTGCCCAACCTTGATCTGGCCCTTCTTGCCCTGTTCAGAGGAAAACCAGGCGCTGCCATGGGTAAACAGTTCCAGGGCCGTCAGCCGTGGCAAACCTTCGGCCTGCAACTCAAGGCCGCCGACGGTACGACCGCTGACCATCCAGTACAACGAGGTCCACGGGTTGTAGCTCGACACCCGCGTGGCATCGGTGCCCGCCCCTACCGGCACGCCTTCGGCCAGCATGCGCTTGATCGGCGGCGTGGCTTCAGCAGCCTTGGCGCCATAACGCTCGACAAAGTATTCGCCCTGGAACGCCATGCGGTCCTGAATCGCAATGCCGCCACCCAGGGCCCGCACCCGCTCGATGTTTTTCGGGGTGATGGTTTCGGCATGGTCGAAGAACCAGGGCAAACCATTGAACGGAATATCGCGATTGACCTTCTCGAATACATCGAGCATCCGCGAAATCGACTCGTTATAGGTCGCATGCAAACGGAACGGCCAGCGCTGCTCCACCAAGTGGCGCACCACTGGCTCCAACTCCTGCTCCATGGTCAGCGGCAGGTCCGGGCGCGGTTCGAGGAAGTCTTCGAAATCCGCCGCGGAAAACACCAGCATCTCTCCGGCGCCGTTGTGCCGCAGGTAGTCATCGCCCTGGTGCAGGGTGACGCTGCCGGTCCAGTTCTTGAAGTCGCTGAGTTCTTCCTTGGGCTTCTGGGTAAACAGGTTGTAGGCAATACGCACCGTCAGTTGCTGGTCCTTGGCCAACTGCTCGATCACCGCGTAATCATCGGGATAATTCTGGAAACCACCGCCAGCGTCGATGGCGCTGGTCAGGCCCAGGCGATTGAGCTCACGCATGAACTGGCGGGTGGAGTTGACCTGGTATTCCAGGGGTAATTTCGGGCCTTTGGCCAGGGTCGCATAGAGAATCATCGCGTTGGGCCGCGCTACCAGCATGCCGGTGGGGTTGCCATTGTTGTCGCGGACAATCTCGCCACCGGGCGGGTTGGGTGTGTCCTTGGTGTAGCCGGCCACCCGCAACGCGGCGCGGTTGAGCAAGGCGCGATCGTACAGGTGCAGGACAAACACCGGGGTGTCGGGCGCCGCCTGGTTCAGCTCCTCCAGGGTAGGCATGCGTTTTTCGGCGAACTGGAATTCATTCCAGCCACCCACCACCCGTACCCATTGCGGCGTCGGCGTGCGGTCGGCCTGGTCCTTGAGCATACGCAGCGCATCGGCCAGGGACGGTACACCTTCCCAGCGCAGTTCCAGGTTGTAATTCAGGCCGCCACGGATCAGGTGCAGGTGAGAGTCGTTAAGACCGGGGATCACCGTGCGCCCCTTGAGGTCGATGACCTGGGTGCCGCTGCCACGCAGGGCCATGGCTTCGGCGTCGGTGCCCACGACGGCAAAGCGCCCCTGGCGGATGGCCACGGCGCTGGCGCGCGGGTTTTCGCGGTCGACGGTGTGAAACTGGCCATTGAACAGAATCAGATCGGCGTTCATAGGGACTCCTTCACGTAGGTGTAAAGCCTGGGTGCGAACAAGGTGGTCACCACCGGCCGCAGCGATGCTCGAACGGTGCCGTCAGTCTGCAACGCGTCGAGGCGGAAAAATTGCATGTATGTGCTGTGTGCGGCCGGTCCATACCACGCTGGCAATCTGCGGTGGAGTAAAGCAATCTCTAGGGAAATTGCGCTGCCCCGCCCCGGAAAACCGACCATGGCCCATCCCGAGCACCTTGCTTCAACCACCGGCACCCTGTGTGCCCAGCGTGAGCGCATGGTCAAGCAACTGATCCTCGCCAACCTCGGGGAAAGCCTGGAAGTGATAGAGCTGGCCCGGGCGTGTGCGCTGTCCCGCAGCCACTTCTCCAGGGCGTTCAAATCCACCACCGGCTTGTCGCCCCGGGAATGGATCCGCCGGCAGCGTATCCAGCGGGCCAAGGTCTTGATCGCGGGCTCCGAACTGAGCCTGACGCAAATTGGCCAGGAATGCGGGTTCTGCGACCAGGCGCATTTCAGCCATATGTTCAGCCGCAGTGAAGGGGTTAACCCGATGACTTGGCGTCATCGTCAGTTGCGCTACCGCCATCAACTGAGAAAAATGCAGATAGCCACTGTCAACTTCAGCGAGACAGTTATTCAGTTTTCAGCTTCTTAATGAATCAACCCGTAACCATTAACCTTCTTCTCAACCCGGGAGCCCTTCCGCTCCCTCTTGAGGAGAAGACCCATGCTGACCCTTCGCAAAGCCTCGGAACGCGGTGCCGCCAACCACGGTTGGTTGAAGTCGTTCCATACCTTTTCCTTCGCCAATTACTGGAACCCGCGGGAACAGGGTTTTTCCGACCTGCTGGTGATCAACGATGACCGCGTCGCTGCGGGCAAAGGCTTCGGCCAACACCCACACCGCGACATGGAAATTTTCTCCTACGTGCTCGAAGGCGCCCTGGAACACAAGGACACCCTCGGCACCGGCTCGGTGATCCGCCCCGGTGACGTGCAGTTGATGAGCGCCGGCAGCGGCGTGGCCCATAGTGAGTTCAACCACAGCCCAACCGAAGGCGTGCACTTCCTGCAAATCTGGATTGTGCCCAACGTTGGTGGTGCGCAGCCGCGTTATCAGCAGGAGCATTTCAGCGCGGCGCAGAAACGTGGGCGCTTGCAGTTGATCATCGCCCCTGACGGCACCGACGGCGCCCTCAGCGTTCGCCAGGATGCGCGGGTTTACGCCGGGCTGTTCAACGGTGATGAAGCCGCCAGCCTGACCCTGGCCCCGGAGCGTTATGCCTACATCCATGTGGCGCGGGGCAGTGTTGAAGTCAACGGCCAACGCTTGCAGGAAGGCGACGGCGCACGGTTGCGCGATGAGCGCGAGATTCACCTGAGCCACGGGGAGGACGCGGAGGTGCTGGTGTTCGACCTCAGGCCGCGTGAGCTGCCAGAAATGCCGTGATCGACCACGCGATGGCCCGGACAACCGGTCCATCGCTGGCGTCGATAGTCACCATCATCCCAATGAAGTTCTCTTAAAAAATCCACGGCGTACCATCAAACCCATACCCACCAAGACCTTCTGGAGCACACCCTCATGAAACGCCAACTCTTTCTCGGCCTCGCTTTCTCGGTACTTGCTGTCAATGCTTTTGCCCACCCGGTTGTCGCTGAAGGCGGCGCGGATCGTTTGATGGAAAGCCGGGTGGCCGAGGGTGGTGCTGACCGCCTGCAAGAGCGCCGCATTGCTGAAGGTGGCTCTGATCGGCTGTTGGAACGCCGTGTAGCCGAAGGTGGTGCTGACCGCCTGCAAGATCGCCGCATCGCTGAAGGTGGTTCCGATCGCCTGATGGAACGTCGCGTAGCCGAAGGTGGCGCTGACCGTCTGATGGAAAACCGCGCCTGACCCGGTGTTGTTCGCGGTTCACCCCCAAACCGGCCTGATCAGCCGGTTTTTTTTCGCCTCGCCTCGGGTGGATTGCATCGAGAGCGAGCCGCAGTTGCGGCGCTGACTCAGCTCATATTGGACTGGAAACGCTTGCGGTACGCCGCCGGCAACAGGCCGACCCGCTGCTGGAACAACCGGCGAAACGAGTTGCTGTCTTCATAGCCCACCGCGTAGGTGATGCTCTCCAGCGTCATGCGGCTGGACTCCAGCAACTGCTTGGCCCGCTCCAGGCGCAGGGTTTGCAAGTAAGCGATCGGCGTGTAGCCGGTGGCGTCCTTGAAGCGCCGCTTGAAATTACGCACGCCAAAGCCGAAGCGCTGGGCCACGTCATCAATCACCAGTGGCTGGGGGAAATGCTGTTCCAGCCAATGCTGCACCCGCAGGATGTCACCGTCGCCGTGAGCCTTGGGCAGCGACCACATGGCGTAGACCGATTGCTCGTTGCGCACCTTGTCGATCAGCAGGTACTTGCTGCAGGTTTGCGCCAGCTCCGGCGACCCGAAGCGGCGAATCAGATGCAGCAACAGGTCCATCGCCGCTGTCGCGCCGCCGCAGGTGATCACCCGGTTTCCTTCGCACAGGATCTGCGCCTCATCCAGCAGCACCTCCGAGTACCGGCGTCGAAAGTAATCAGCAAACGCCCAATGGGTGGTCGCCCGCAGTCCATCCAACAACCCGACCTCGGCCAACACGAACGCCGCCGTGCACATCGACGCCACCACCGCCCCCTGGGCGTGTTGCTGGCGCAGCCAGGGACCGTACGCGGGAAACGTCGGCAAGGCCTCCTTGAGGGTGAACAGAAAACCCGGAATCAACACCAGGTCAGTTTGCCCGACCTGCGCCAGGGCACGGTCCACCCGCAACCGCTGCCCTCCCCAGGCGTTCACCTCCTGGCCATCCAGCGAAACCGCCACCACTTCAAACGGCGCGACCTCTGCAAACAGATTCGCCGCATTGAGCATCTCCAGTGCCGTGGTGGCACCGGCAGCGGAACAGTGATCGGCCAGGAGCAAGGTAATGTGCATAAAAGAGCCTTCTTGCGCTTTTCGCATGAAAAAAGTCATTTAAGCACCTACCTTACCCGATACAAGCCCCCTACAGTGCAAGGACTTATCATTGCTGGACGTCTTTTTATGAATCTGTGGTTTCGCTTGCTGTACATGCTGTTTCGCCGCCCATGGAGCAAGCCCGTCGATGGCGCGTCGACCACCGTTGTACGGATGCGGGTATGGCCGACCGACCTGGACCTGAACCGCCACGTCACCAATGGCCGGTACTTCACCCTGGCGGATGTCGGGCGCATGGACTTCGTCCTGCGCACCGGTGCTTACCGGGTTGCCCTGCGCCACAAGGCCGTGCCTATCGTGGGCGACACCTGGGGCAAGTTTCGGCGGGAACTGAAACTGTTCGAAGCCTTTGAAATTCATACGTGCATGCTGGGCTGGGACGAGAAATGGAGCCTGATGGAGCACCGTTTTATCAGCAACGGTCGCGTGGTGGGTGTGGTGGTGGTGCGCGGACTGTTTCGCTCGGCCAAGGGCACGGTCCCCCCCGCAGAATTGCTGCGGGAGTTGGGGGTGAGCGAACAGTCACCGCCGATGCCGCAGTGGCTGGTGGATTGGGCCAGCAGTTGTGATGGGATGAGTGGGCAGTTGCGGGAGGAGGAAGGTCGGGGGCCGTTATAGAGCCGTGGAATAGTGCTCGCCGCTGATCTACTCCCGCCAGCCCACCACCTTGCGCCTTCTTCAGCCATATCAGCTGGTTAGATGTTAAGTAAGTGCCATTCAGATCAATTCACTGTCAAATCAAGATAGAGGGATTCAACTATAGCTTCATCACCCTCGTCGCCAATATCAGGAATGTAAAAAGCCATGCCTAACTTATCAACATAAGCCCCATAGTTATCGACAGAAAAATCCACTCCTTCACGCGAGAAACACTCTTTAACTTCAGCGTAGGTTTCACCTACCAAGGCTCTGTCTTTCCATAAAAAACTACTGCCCTTGAAAAACTCGACACCTTTTACCGTATCACTTTCATCATAGTACACATGAAGCTCATGGCCGTCATAGGCATCAATTGTATTCAGGGCCGCGGCAGTTTTCTTGAACGCCCTGAAGTCCTCTCCAAGCAGAGAGCGTACGTCATTCCTGGGCATTCCAACAATTAGTGGCCCAACCGCGCCGACTGTTAAATAATCATAAGTCACAGTCTATCATCTCTTCTTAAAGTCGTCGGGATTCAAGGTATCAGCATAATCGAGCATTTGCTTGATTGCCTTGTCATACTTATCACCAAACTTGCTTCTTATATCATCCACATCCATCTGAATAGCTTCTTTCGAGAAAATAGGGGTCAGACCA
>NZ_WNNK01000012.1 GCF_009724245.1 Pseudomonas spelaei
GGCGCGGGGCAAGGAAAATCAGACACCCGGCGGGCATAGAACGTCTACCTGTCAGAATTGACAGTGGCGACGAATGGTCGCCAACGAGGCGGCGGGTTGGCCGGTGTTGAGTTGGGGTTAGGCGTCGTTCCGGCGCAGGCGTTTGTACAGGGTGTTGCGGCTGACACCCAGTTCCCGGGCGAGGTGGGAGATGTTGCCGCCCACCGCTTTCAATCGCTGGTTGAGGTCCAGGCTGTCATCCGGCAACTCGTTGGGGGACGGCGGGGCGGACAGGTTGAGGTCGACAAAAAAATCATCCGGTAAATGCTCCACCCGCACCGGCTGGTCCTCGGCCATGGCCAACGCGACCTGCATCACGCTGCTGACCTGACGCAAATTTCCCGGCCATGGATGCTGTTCGAACAGCGCCAGCACCTCATGGCTGAGCCCGGCCCACTGGCTCGGTTCACGGTGTTGCGCCCACAACTGCTTGAACAGTGCCTGTTTGTCACTGCGCTCGCGCAACGGCGGCAGTTCCAGGGTCAGGCCGCCAATGCGGTAATACAGGTCTTCGCGAAAGCGGCCGATCTGCACCTGTTCACGCAGCGAACGGTTGGTGGCGGAGATGATCCGCAAGTCCACCGGGAACACATCGCTGCTGCCCACCGGTTGCACGCAACGCTCCTGGAGCACCCGCAGCAAACGCGCCTGGGTGGGCAGCGGCATGTCGCCGATCTCGTCGAGAAACAGCGTGCCCTTGTCGGCCTTGCGGATCAGGCCGATGCTGCCTTTCTGGTTGGCGCCGGTGAACGCGCCTTTTTCGTAGCCAAACAACTCAGACTCCACCAGTTCGGCGGGGATCGCCGCGCAGTTGACTGCGATAAACGCCTGTTGGCTGCGGGAACTGGCCTGGTGCAGGGCTTTGACGAACACTTCCTTGCCGACGCCGGTTTCGCCGTGGATCAGCAGAGGGATGTCCTTCTCCAGCAGGCGCTCGGCCTGGCGCACGGCTTTTTCCACGCGGCTGTCACCGAAGTGCAAGGTCTTGAGGCTGATCGCCGCAGGCGTTGGTTCGGGTTTCTTCGGTTCGACAAATACCCGCGCCTGCACCGGCGCCTGCTTGGGCCGCTTCAACAGGCACTGGAAACGGTTGCGGCCCGCAGCCTGCAACGCAAAGGGCAGGCCCTCGGGTTGATTGAGCAGTTCCAGCAGCGAGACCTTGAACAGGCTGTCGATCATCACCCGCGACAGGCTGATGCCCAGCAGGTTGTCGGCACGACGGTTGGCTGACAGCACCTGGCCGCTTTCATCGAAGATCAGCAGGCCGGCCCACTGGCTGTCAAGGTTACTCAGGCCGGTGTTGAAGGTCAGTTGGAAGTGCTCGCCCCGAAACAGGTTGAGGATCAGCCGGTTTTCTACCGTCTGGCTCATCATCTTGACCATGCCCAAGGTGTGGGACGGCGGCAGGTAGCTGTCGCTGGACACATCCAGCACCGCAATGATCTCGCGCTGGGCATCGAAGATCGGCGCCGCGGAGCCGGTCATGAAGCGGTTGGCCTTGAGGAAGTGTTCGTCATGTTCGATATGCACCGCTTGGGCACAGGCCAGCGCGGTGCCGATGGCATTGGTGCCGCTTGCGCGCTCTTGCCAGCTGGCGCCGGCGCTGAAGCCACGGGCCAGTTTTGGCTCGATAAAACGCTGGGTGCCCCAGGATGTGAGGACCTGGCCTTGATTGTCGGCCAGCATAATCAAACAGTTCGAATTACTGAGGATATTTTCGTAGTAAGGCAGGACTTCCTGGTGGGTGGTCTGCACCAGGGAGTGCTGGCTTTCCAGCAGTTGACTGATGCCTTCGGCGGGCAGTTGGTCGAAGCTTGGTGGGCTCTGGTGATCCAGGCCGAAGGCGCGGCAGCGGCGCCAGGAGTCCTGGATGATGGTGTCATGGGCCAGTGGTGGGGCAGGAGCAGCCATGGTGGTCACCCTCTATTTTATTGTTGTTATGAGGCTGTAGCCGCTGCCGAGGCACGAGGCTGCGATGCGTGTCCGCAGGACCGCCCCAAGGGCCGCTACGCGACCCATCGCAGCCTCGTGCCTCGGCAGCGGCTACAGGGTGGAGCCCGAAAAAGTTTATTCAGTGTTGTTCAGAACTGTTCATTGTCAACCCGGCAGTTGTTCAATTGTTCAGTGCGATATGTTCATTTCTGTTCAGGAGTGAATTCACCTTTTTGCTCAATCCATTGATCCGCCTGAGTTTTAAGCTTCTGGCACGAAACTCGCTCTGCTCTTTCGCCAGCACTCTTCCAATAATAAAAAAGGGCATGTCATGTCATTGACCCTGGAACATGTCACTCGTGTTGTCGAAGGCCAGACCTGGATCGACGATGCCAACCTGCGTTTCGAGGCCGGTTCGTTCAACGTCCTGCTGGGCCGCACGCTGTCCGGCAAGACCAGCCTGATGCGCCTGATGGCCGGCCTGGACAAGCCCGATAGCGGGCGCATCCTGATGAATGGCGTCGATGTCACCCGGCAACCGGTGCGTCTGCGCAACGTGTCGATGGTCTACCAGCAATTCATCAACTACCCGACCATGACCGTGTTCGAGAATATCGCCTCGCCGCTGCGCCAGGCCGGGGTCTCGGCGGAGCTGATCCAGAGCAAGGTGCTGGAGACCGCAAAGATGCTGCGCATCGAGAAGTTCCTGCAGCGTCACCCCCTGGAGCTTTCCGGTGGCCAGCAGCAACGCACGGCCATGGCTCGGGCGCTGGTCAAGGATGCGGAGCTGATTCTGTTCGACGAGCCACTGGTGAACCTCGACTACAAACTGCGCGAAGAGCTGCGCCAGGAAATGCGCGAGCTGTTCAAGGCACGGCATACCATCGCCATCTACGCCACCACCGAACCCAACGAAGCCCTGGCCCTGGGTGGCACCACAACGATTCTCCACGAAGGCCGGGTGATCCAGAGCGGCAAGGCCGCCGAGGTTTATCACCAGCCGCAAACCGTATTGGCCGCCGAGCTGTTTTCCGAACCGCCGATCAATCTGATGCCGGGGCGCATCAGCGGTAATGAAGTGAGCTTCGCCAACTTCGTACACTTCCCGCTGAACGTTGATCTGCGACCTATTGGTGACGGTGAGTTTCGTTTTGGCGTGCGCCCCAGCCATATCAGCCTGGTGCCGAGCAATGATGACGATCTGGAACTGGCGGTGACCGTGGAAGTCGCGGAAATCAGTGGTTCGGAAACCTTCCTGCATGTACGCAGCGAGCATTTCCTGCTGGTGCTGCACTTGCCCGGGGTTCATGAGTACGACGTCGACGCGCCGATTCGCATCTACATCCCCACCCACAAACTGTTTGTGTTCGATGGTCAGGGACGTTTGGTCCAGGCGCCCGGACGACGTGTCGCGAGGGTTGCCTGATGGCCGAAATCCATTTGCAGAACCTGGCCCACAGCTACAGCCTTACGCCAGCAGGCCCTGAGGACTATGCCATTCGTGAAATGAACCACATCTGGGAGCAGGGTGGCGCCTACGCCTTGCTCGGCCCCTCAGGCTGCGGTAAGTCGACCCTGCTCAATATCATCTCCGGCCTGCTCAGCCCATCCGAAGGCCAGGTGCTGTTCGACAGCAAGGTGGTCAATGACCTGACCCCGGAGAAGCGCAACATTGCCCAGGTGTTCCAGTTCCCGGTGGTGTACGACACCATGACGGTGTTCGACAACCTGGCGTTTCCCCTGCGCAATCAGGGGCTGGGCGAGGCGAAAGTCCACAGCAAGGTGCAGGAAATCGCCGAAGTCCTCGACCTGCAAAGCCTGTTGAGCAAAAAAGCCCGCAACCTCACCGCTGACGAGAAGCAGAAAGTCTCCATGGGCCGCGGGCTGGTACGCGACGACGTCTCGGCGATCCTGTTTGACGAACCGCTGACGGTGATCGACCCACACCTGAAGTGGAAGCTGCGGCGCAAACTCAAGCAGATCCACGAGCAATTCAACATCACCATGGTCTACGTCACCCACGACCAGTTGGAGGCCTCGACCTTCGCCGACAAGATCGCGGTGATGTACGGCGGACAGATTGTGCAGTTCGGCACGCCCCGGGAGTTGTTCGAGCGGCCGAGCCATACCTTTGTCGGTTATTTCATCGGCAGTCCTGGGATGAATCTGATTGAAGTGCAGGCGGAGGCGGGCGGTGTGAGGTTTGCAGGCACCCATCTGGCATTGTCCGAGGCGTTGCAGCAGCGGATCGCAGAAACGGACTACAAGAAGCTGCAGGTCGGCATTCGCCCGGAGTTTATCCATGTGTGGGACGAGCCCTATGCCGACGCGCTGCAAGCGCAGGTGGTTCACGTCGAAGACCTCGGTACTTACAAGATCATGACCCTGGACCTGGACGGTGCACCCTTGAAAGTACGCCTGGCCGAAGACAAGCCGGTGCCTGAAAGCCAGGCGTCCATCAGTTTCCCGGCGCAATGGCTGATGGTGTATGCCGATGACTACCTGCTCGAGGTGCTGCCATGAACAAGGTGCAGAACAACAAGGCCTGGTGGCTGGTGCTGCCAGTGTTTTTGCTGGTGGCCTTCAGCGCGGTGATCCCGATGATGACCGTGGTCAACTATTCGGTGCAGGACATTTTCGATCAGTCCAGTCGCTATTTCGTCGGCGCCGACTGGTACAAACAGGTGTTGCTGGACCCCAGGCTGCATGATTCGCTGCTGCGCCAATTCATCTATTCGGCCTGCGTGCTGCTGATCGAGATTCCCCTCGGGATCGCCATCGCCCTGACCATGCCCACCAAGGGCCGTTGGTCGTCGCTGGTGCTGATCGTGATGGCCATCCCGCTGCTGATCCCGTGGAACGTGGTGGGCACCATCTGGCAGATCTTTGGCCGGGCCGATATCGGC
Organism: Pseudomonas spelaei; assembly: GCF_009724245.1. Taxonomy (GTDB): domain Bacteria; phylum Pseudomonadota; class Gammaproteobacteria; order Pseudomonadales; family Pseudomonadaceae; genus Aquipseudomonas; species Aquipseudomonas spelaei. Next base: position 4,878 of record NZ_WNNK01000012.1, read on the forward strand.
TTGCTCGGTTCCACACTCAACGCCATGGGCATCAGCTACAACTACGCGGCCAATACCATGGACGCCTGGGTCACGGTGCTGGTGATGGATGTCTGGCACTGGACGTCCCTGGTGGCGCTGCTGTGTTTCTCGGGGCTGCGGGCGATTCCGGATGTGTACTACCAGGCGGCACGGATCGATCGGGCCTCCAGTTGGGCGGTATTCCGACATATTCAGTTGCCGAAGTTGAAGAGCGTACTGTTGATCGCGGTGATGCTGCGGTTCATGGACAGTTTCATGATCTACACCGAGCCGTTTGTACTGACCGGCGGTGGACCGGGCAATGCCACCACCTTCCTGAGTCAGACCTTGACCCAAATGGCTGTAGGGCAATTCGACTTGGGCCCGGCGGCGGCGTTTTCCCTGGTGTACTTCCTGATCATCCTGCTGGTGTCCTGGCTGTTCTACACCGCCATGACCCATTCCGACGCCAACCGCTGAGGCCGCCATCATGACTAAACGCAAGGTGGTGCCACTGCTGATCTACATCCTGTTCCTGCTGGTGCCGATCTACTGGCTGCTGAACATGTCCTTCAAGAGCAACACCGAAATCCTCGGCGGGCTGACACTGTTTCCCCAGAATTTCACGTTCGCCAACTACAAAGTCATTTTCACCGACCCCAGTTGGTACACCGGTTATCTCAACTCGCTGTACTACGTCAGCCTGAACACGGTGATTTCCCTGAGCGTGGCACTGCCGGCGGCCTACGCGTTTTCGCGCTATCGCTTTTTGGGGGACAAGCACCTGTTTTTCTGGCTGCTGACCAACCGCATGGCGCCGCCTGCAGTGTTTCTGCTGCCGTTCTTCCAGTTGTATTCGTCCATCGGCCTGTTCGATACCCACATCGCCGTGGCCCTGGCCCATTGCTTGTTTAACGTGCCGCTGGCGGTGTGGATCCTCGAAGGCTTCATGTCTGGGGTGCCCAAGGAAATTGACGAAACCGCCTACATTGATGGCTACAGCTTTCCCAAGTTCTTCGTGAAGATTTTCATCCCGTTGATTGGCTCGGGGATCGGCGTGACGGCGTTTTTCTGCTTCATGTTTTCCTGGGTCGAACTGCTGCTGGCGCGAACACTGACTTCGGTGAACGCCAAGCCGATCGCGGCGGTGATGACCCGCACGGTCTCGGCCTCCGGGATTGACTGGGGGGTGCTGGCCGCCGCCGGGGTGTTGACCATCCTGCCGGGCATGCTGGTGATCTGGTTTGTTCGCAACCACGTGGCCAAGGGCTTTGCCCTGGGCCGGGTCTGAGGAGTCGATGATGGAATGGATGGCCTGGACCACCCCGACTGCATTGTTCTTTGTCGCCATTGCCCTGTTGCTCACGGGCATGACCACGTGGGAACTGCGTTCGCCGAGTATTCCCCGGCGCGGTTTTTTACCGATCAGCACCACCCGTGGTGATCGCTTGTTTATCGGTCTTCTCGGCAGCGCCTACCTGCATTTGCTGGTGATTGGCGTAACCGGCTGGAGCATCTGGGTAGCGTCCGCGCTGTCTCTGGTGTGGCTGTTGTCTGTGATGCGCTGGGGCTAGTGGCCGGGTCTGGCATCCCCATCTGAACTTAACCAGGAGGTCTCTATGTTCGATAAAAACAATAAGCTGCGACATAGCATTTCATTGGCCGCCGTACTGGCCCTCAGCGGCCTGAGCGCCACGGCCTGGGCCGATGCTTACGAAGACGCCGCGAAAAAATGGATCGGCAGCGAGTTCAAACCGTCGACCCTCACCGAAGCCCAGCAACTCGATGAGTTGAAGTGGTTTATCAAGGCATCCGAGCCGTTTCGTGGGATGAAGATCAACGTGGTGTCGGAAACCCTCACCACCCACGAGTACGAGTCCAAGGTGCTGGCCAAGGCCTTCAGTGAAATCACCGGGATCAAGCTGACCCACGACCTGCTGCAGGAAGGCGACGTGGTGGAAAAGCTGCAGACCCAGATGCAGTCCGACAAGAACATCTATGACGGCTGGGTCAACGACTCGGACCTGATCGGCACGCACTTTCGCTATGGCAAGACCGAATCCATCACCGACCTGATGGCCAATGAAGGTAAGGACTTCACCTCGCCGACCCTGGATATCAAGGACTTCATTGGTATCTCGTTTACCACCGCGCCGGACGGCAAGATCTATCAATTGCCCGACCAGCAGTTTGCCAACCTGTACTGGTTCCGTGCCGACTGGTTCGAGCGGCCGGAGCTGAAAGCCAAGTTCAAGGAAAAGTACGGCTACGACTTGGGCGTGCCGGTGAACTGGTCGGCGTATGAGGACATTGCCAAGTTCTTCAGTGAAGACGTCAAGGAGATCGACGGCAAGCGTGTCTACGGGCACATGGATTACGGCAAGAAGGACCCATCCCTGGGCTGGCGCTTCACCGATGCCTGGTTCTCCATGGCCGGCGGCGGTGACAAGGGCCTGCCTAACGGCCTGCCGGTGGACGAGTGGGGCATTCGGGTCGAGGATTGCCATCCGGTGGGTTCCAGCGTGACCCGTGGCGGCGACACCAACGGCCCGGCGGCGGTGTTTGCCACGCAGAAGTATGTCGACTGGCTGCGGGCCTATGCGCCACCGGAGGCGGCGGGTATGACCTTCTCCGAATCCGGCCCGGTGCCGTCCCAGGGCAATATCGCCCAGCAGATCTTCTGGTACACCGCGTTTACCGCGGACATGACCAAACCGGGCTTGCCGGTGGTGAACGCCGACGGCACGCCGAAATGGCGCATGGCGCCATCTCCCGTCGGGCCCTATTGGGAAAAGGGCATGAAGAAGGGTTATCAGGACGTGGGTTCGTGGACCTTCCTCAAGTCGACGCCTGAAAAGCAAAAACTCGCGGCCTGGCTCTATGCGCAGTTTGTGACCTCGAAAACCGTATCGCTGAAGAAAACCATTGTGGGCCTGACACCGATCCGCGAATCCGACATCAACTCCCAGGCCATGACCGACCTGGCGCCGAAACTCGGTGGCCTGGTGGAGTTCTACCGCAGCCCGGCCCGTGTGGAGTGGACCCCGACCGGGACCAACGTGCCGGACTACCCGCGGCTGGCGCAATTGTGGTGGAGCCATATCTCGGAAGCCGCCAGCGGCGAGAAGACCCCGCAACAGGCGCTGGATGGCCTGGCCAAGGACCAGGATGCCATCATGACCCGGCTGGAGCGCTCCAAGGTGCAGCCTGTTTGCGGGCCGAAGATGAACCCGGAGCGGGATGCACAATACTGGTTTGATCAGCCAGGCGCACCGAAGCCGAAGTTGGCGAACGAGAAGCCCAAGGGCGAAACGGTCAGTTATAACGACTTGCTCAAGTCGTGGGAGGCGGCGCGTAAATAGGTGTGTTCTGTAGCCGCTGCCGAGGCACGAGGCTGTGATGCGGTCCGCAGGACCGACCTCTTCAACCCATCACAGCCTCGTGCCTCGGCAGCGGCTACACATCAGGTCAATGCTGCCAGACGCTCGACGGTTTCCGGAAATTTCGCTACCAATCGGATCAGCGTGGCTGCTTGGGCATTCGGTGTTGCCCTCCCTTGCTCCCAGTTCTCCAGTGTCCGTGTGTTGGTCCGCAGGTACATGGCAAATACCGACCGGGACAGGTTCAGTTGTTGACGCACCGCCACCACCTCTTCGGCGGTGAGTGGCGCCAGTTTGTTCAGGTGTACCTTGTGGGTACGCAGGGTGACTTTACCCTGGCGCTCATCTGCCAGGGCCTCGAGGCCTTCGACCAATTCTGAAAAGATGTCACGTTTCATGGGGTGTTCTCTCTTTGATTTCCCTGTCCAGCATCTGTTTGAGGGCTTTTTTGTGAGGTGGGGTTAAATCGTCCTGCTCATGTTTGCCGTACAAGGTAAACAGCCAGAATTGTGTGCCGCCCGACCACCAGTAATAAATGACCCGCAGGCCACCGCGTTTGCCCTTGTTTCGTCGTTCATCAACAAAGCGAACCTTGCGTAGCCCGCCAGTCCCCTCGATCACGTCACCCGCTTGCGGGTTTCTCATCAACGCCTGTTGAAAACCGTGAAAAAGCTCGTCACTCAGATAGTCCCTGCGATACCGCTCAAAGGGCGGCAGTTCGATAAATAGAGCATCCATGTTCATACGTAGCCTGCGTATAGTTTGGTGGCCCATCTGCAATGGGTCAAGTGACCCGGCTGTGGGATCTTTCCTAAAGCGCAAACACCATACGGGCGACTCTGGCGGGTAGATGCCAGATGGGGAGGCATCTCAGTGAGGAATATTCCTTGAGTGAAGTGGGGGAACAAAACCATCCTCCCAGAAACGCAAAACGGCACCCGAAGGTGCCGTTCTTTTTACTGCTTGCCGCTAAGCGATCAACCCGCCATCACCGCATGCTGCACCAGGGTGAGCAACGGTTGTGGGTAGACACCCAGGAAGAACGCCAGCAGGGCGATTGCCAGCAGCATTACGCCGCCTGCTTTCTGTTCCCAGTGCAACTCGGCATCCACACGGCGCAGGTTTGGCTCGATCAGGTACAGGGTCACCATCACGCGCAGGTAGTAGAAGACGCCAATGGCGCTACCCAGTACCAGGGATGCAACCAACCACCATTCGTGGGCTTCAACACCGGTCGCCACAATGTAGAACTTGCCGATGAAGCCAGCGGTCAGCGGGATACCGGCCAGGGACAGCATCATCACGGTCAGCACGGCGGTCAGGTACGGACGGCGCCAGAACAGGCCGCGGTATTCGTACAAGGCGTCGGCGTCACGGCCTTTATAAGGCGAGGACATCAGGGTGATCACACCGAACGCACCGAGGCTGGTGATCACGTAGGTGACCAGATAGACACCGATGGCTTCCATCGCCAGGCCTTTGCTCGCCACCAGGGCGATCAGCAGGTAACCGAAGTGGGCGATGGACGAATAACCCAGCAGACGCTTGAGGTTGTTCTGGGTCAGCGCCAGCAGGTTACCGAACAGGATCGAGGCAATAGCGATGATGGTCAGCACGTTGCTGAGCACGCCGGTATTGGCCGCAGGGGAGATCTGGAACAGACGCACCATCACGGCAAACACGGCGACTTTCGACGCGGTAGCCAGGAACGCGGCCACCGGCGCCGGGGCGCCTTCGTACACGTCCGGGGTCCACAGGTGGAAGGGCACCAGCGACAGCTTGAACGCCAGGCCGATCAGCATCATGGCCAGGCCCAGTTGGGCGATTGGCGCAGGGCTGCCGGAAGCTGCCAGGGCGTGACCGATGCCGCTGAAGCTCAGGCTGCCGGCTTCTGCGTACAGCAGGGCCATACCGAACAACAGGAACGCGGAGCCGGCGGCCGACAGCACCATGTACTTGATGCCGGCTTCCAGGGAGCGCTTGTTGAAGAAGGCATAAGCCACCAGGCCGTAGACCGGGATCGACAGCAGTTCCAGGCCGATGAACAAGCCGGCCAGGTGCTGCGCGCTGACCAGTACGATACCGCCGGTAGCCGCCAGCAGGATCAACAGGTACAGCTCTTCCTTGTTGCCCGGGTAACCGGTGCCGCCTTCGCCGAGGTAGGCGTGGGCGAGGGTGACGCAGGCCAGGGTGGCGACGAGGATCAACGCGATATACAGCAGCGCGAAATCATCGACCATCAACAGCGGAGTGACCGCCAGCGGTGCGACCTTGAGTGCCGGGATAATCGACAGCAAGGCCAGGTTCAAACCTGCCACGGAAACCAGGAAGGTCTGTGAGTGGTTGCGGCGCCATGCGATCGCCAGCATCACCACCACAACGGTGAGGCTGGAGATCAGCAGCGGCGCAAGCGCGATAAAGTGTTGGATCGTGAATTCCATAGCGCTCTTACCGGGCCGAAGCGAGTTGAGTGAAGGCGGTGCTGAACCATTGCTGCACGCCATGCATCGTTGCGGCAGAAGTATCCAGGAACGGTTGCGGGTACACGCCGATAAACACCAGCAGTACCGCAAGGCCGAGCACCATGATCAGTTCGCGACCGTCCATGCCGTGCAGCACGGTGTCGGACTTGGCCGGACCGAAGTACGCGCGGTGGATCATGATCAGCGAGTAGACCGAACCGAACACCAGGCCGGAGGTCGCGATCGCACTGATCCACGGTGTATGCACGAAGGCCCCCATCAGGATCAGGAACTCGCCGATGAAGTTGCCGGTACCCGGCAAGCCCAGGGATGCGGCGGCGAAGAACAGGCTGATGGCCGGCAAGTAGGCGATACGCGACCACACGCCGCCCATCTCACGCATGTCACGGGTGTGCAGACGCTCGTACAGTTGGCCACTGAGGATAAACAGTGCCGCTGCCGACACGCCGTGAGCCAGCATCTGGATCACGGCGCCTTGCAGCGCCAGTTGGCTACCCGAGTAGATACCGATCAGTACGAAGCCCATGTGGGAAACGGACGAGAAAGCAATCAGACGCTTGATGTCGGTTTGCGCGAACGCCAGGAACGCACCGTAGAAAATCCCGATCAGACCGAGGGTCATGGCGATCGGCGCAAACTCGGCCGAGGCATTCGGGAACAGCGGCAGGGCGAAACGCAGCAGACCATACGCAGCGGTCTTCAGCAGGATACCCGCCAGGTCCACGGAACCGGCAGTCGGTGCCTGGGCGTGAGCGTCAGGCAGCCAGGAGTGGAACGGCACCACCGGAAGCTTCACCGCGAACGCGATGAAGAAGCCCAGCATCAGGATGTACTCGGTGGTTAGGGACATCTTGGTTTTCAGCAGGTCGGCGTAGTTGAACGTGATCACGCCCGTGCTGTTGAAGTTGACCAGTACCAGACCCAGGATCGCCACCAACATGATCAGGCCGGAAGCCTGGGTGAAGATGAAGAACTTGGTCGCCGCGTAGATCCGGGTTTTCTTGCCGTCCGAAGAGCTGTGACCCCAGAGCGCGATGAGGAAATACATCGGCACCAGCATCATTTCCCAGAAGAAGAAGAACATGAACAGGTCCAGCGCAAGGAACACGCCGACAACGCCGCCCAGGATCCACATCAGGTTCAGGTGGAAGAAGCCCACGTGACGCTGAATCTCTTTCCAGGAGCAGAGTACCGAGAGGATACCCAGCAAGCCGGTCAGCAGGATCATCAGCAGCGACAGGCCGTCGAGGGCCAGGTGCACGTTGATGCCGAAGCGCTGGATCCACACGTGCTTGAATTCAAGCGCGAAGGTTGGATCGGCACCCGGTGCCGGAGCAAATGAATAGTCGCCATGGGCCCACAGCCAGAGGCCGAGCGCGAGTTCCAGGGACATGGTCAGCAACGCAATCCAGCGGGGCAGGGTAGCGCCGAAGCGCTCGCCCATCCAGCAGAGCAGGCCGCCGATAAAAGGGATCAGGATTAGCCAGGGCAGAATCATGACGGGCTCGTTTCCTTTCGCAAGTTCGCAAAGTTCGCAATGTACTTAGGCATGGTCAGACCGCTACCACGACGATGGCACCGATCACCAACACGGCACCGGCCGCCATGGACGCTGCATACCAACGCAATTGGCCAGTCTCGCTGCGGCTCAGGGCGGTATGACCGGCCTTGGCAGCGCGCGGGATCAAACCGATGGTCTGGTCGAGCGGGTCTTTGCGCAGTACATGGCTGATGGCAAGGTAAGGCTTGACGAACAGTTTGTCGTAGATCCAGTCGAAGCCCCAGGCAGCGAACCACCAGGCCGAAAGGAAGCGGCCAATGCCACTGTTGGCGACGGCGGTGACGAAGCGGCGCTTGCCGAGGAACAGCAGGGCCGCCAGCAGGATACCTGCGATGGCAATGGCACCCGAGGCGAGTTCCAGGCTGTGCTTGGCTTCGCCGCCGGCATGGCCGACGCTTTGTGGCAGTACACCGGCCAGCGGCGGGGTGATCATGGCGCCGATGAAGGTCGACAGGATGATCAGCACCGACAGTGGCAACCAGTGGGAAATGCCATGGCCTGCGTGGGCTTCGGTCTTGGCTTCACCGTGGAACGTGATGAAGATCAGGCGGAAGGTGTAAAGCGAGGTCATGAACGCACCGACCAGGCCGGCGTACAGCAGGCCGTGGTTACCGCTGGCAAAGGCTTCCCAGAGGATTTCGTCTTTCGAGTAGAAACCTGCGGTCACCAGTGGCAAGGCCGACAAGGCCGCACCGCCGACGATGAAGCTGGCGTAGGCCAACGGCAGCTTCTTCCACAGGCCGCCCATCTTGAAGATGTTCTGCTCGTGGTGGCAGGCAACGATCACCGCACCGGACGCAAGGAACAGCAGGGCCTTGAAGAAGGCGTGGGTCATCAGGTGGAAGATCGCGCCGTCCCAGGCACCAACGCCCAGGGCCAGGAACATGTAGCCGATCTGGCTCATGGTCGAGTAGGCGAGGATCCGCTTGATGTCGGTCTGAACCAGGGCTGCGAAGCCCGCCAGTACCAGGGTCACGCCACCCACCAGACCGACGAGATGCAGAATCTCCGGTGCCAGGGTGAACAGGCCGTGGGTACGGGCGATCAGGTAGACACCCGCGGTCACCATGGTTGCGGCGTGGATCAGTGCCGACACCGGGGTAGGGCCCGCCATCGCATCTGCCAGCCAGGTTTGCAGCGGCAGTTGCGCGGATTTACCCACTGCACCACCCAGCAACATCAGGGTCGCCAGGGTGATCCAGAAGTCACCGACCTGGAATTTCTGCGGTGCCAGCACCAGCAGTTCCTGGATATTCAGCGTGCCCACCTGTTGGAACAGGATGAACAGGCCGATGGCCATGAACACGTCGCCGATCCGGGTGACGATAAAGGCCTTGAGTGCCGCGTTACCGTTGTTGCGGTTGCTGTAGTAGAAACCGATCAACAGGTACGAGCACAGGCCCACGCCTTCCCAGCCGAAGTACAGGAACAACAGGTTATCGCCCAGCACCAGGAACAGCATGCTGGCGATAAACAGGTTGGTGTAGGCGAAGAAGCGTGAGTAACCGGCCTCACCGCGCATGTACCAGGACGCGAACAGGTGGATCAGGAAGCCAACACCCACCACCACGCCGAGCATGGTGATCGACAGACCGTCGACGTACAGGGCGAAGTTGGGCTTGAAGCCCTCCACCGACATCCACTGCCACAGCACCAGGGTGTAGTGACCACCTTCAGGCGGTGCGACGTTGAATTGCCAGATCACATAAGCCGCGACAATCGCCGACAAGCCGATGGAACCGACGCCGACCAGGGCCGAGAGGTTTTCCGACCAGCGTCCACGGGAGAACGACAGCAGCAGGAAACCGATCAGGGGAAACAGGAAAGTCAGAAAGATCATGTTCATCCGCGCATCTCACTGGCAGCGTCGATATCAAGCGTGTGGAAGCGACGATACAGTTGCAGCAGGATCGCCAGGCCAATACTGGCCTCGGCGGCTGCCAGGCTGATCACCAGGATGAACATGACTTGTCCATCCGGCTGGCCCCAACGGCTACCCGCCACGATGAACGCCAGTGCCGCAGCGTTCATCATGATTTCCAGGCTCATCAACACGAACAGAATGTTACGGCGAACCATCAGGCCGACCAGGCCAAGGCAGAACAGGATGCCGGCGACCGCCAGACCATGCTCCAAAGGGATAGCAGGCATCGTCATTGCTCCTTGGCTTCGTTGCGGCCCAAGTGGAAGGCGGTGATGGCTGCAGCGAGCAGCAGCATCGAAGCCAGTTCGACCACCAGCAGGTACGGGCCGAACAGGCTGATGCCCACGGCCTTGGCGTCTACGGTGGTGTGGCCGATGGCGTGGCCGCTCTGGTGAGCGAACAGCACATACAGCAGTTCAGCCAGCAGCAGGGCGGCCAGGATCACCGGACCGAGCCAGATGCCGGGCTTGAGCCAGACACGCTCCTGGGCGACCGAAGCCGGCCCCAGGTTGAGCATCATCACCACGAACACGAACAGCACCATGATGGCGCCAGCGTAGGCGATCACTTCCAGTACACCGGCGAACGGTGCGCCGAGGCTGAAGAAGGTCATGGCCACGGCGATCAACGAAATGATCAGGTAGAGCAGGGCGTGCACGGGGTTAGTGTTGGTGATCACGCGAAGCGTGGACACCACTGCAATACCCGATGCGAAATAGAAAGCGAATTCCATCTTTCTTCCTTAAGGCAGCAAGCTCTTCACGTTGATCGGCTCGGCTTCGTTTTGCGCGGAGCCTTTTGGCTTACCGGCAATGGCCATACCTGCAACACGATAGAAGTTGTAATCAGGGTTTTTACCGGGACCGGAGATCAACAGATCTTCTTTCTCGTACACCAGGTCCTGACGTTTGAACTCGGCCATTTCGAAATCCGGTGTCAGCTGGATCGCGGTGGTCGGGCAGGCTTCCTCACAGAGGCCGCAGAAAATGCAGCGCGAGAAGTTGATGCGGAAGAAGTCCGGGTACCAGCGACCGTCTTCGGTTTCAGCTTTCTGCAGCGAGATGCAGCCCACCGGGCACGCCACGGCGCACAGGTTGCAGGCTACACAGCGCTCTTCGCCGTCGGGGTCGCGGGTCAGGACGATGCGGCCGCGATAACGCGGCGGCAAGTAGACCGCTTCTTCCGGGTATTGCAGGGTGTCGCGTTTGCGAAAGCCGTGACCGAATATCATCACCAGGCTTCGCAACTGGGTACCGGTACCCTTAATGATGTCGCCAATATATTTGAACATGGGTCAAATCCTCACTGAACCGCGCCGGCTGGCGTGTTCAACAACACAACGGCAGCAGTCACCAGCAAATTGATCAGGGTCAGCGGCAGGCAGAAACGCCAGCTGAAATCCATCACCTGGTCATACCGTGGACGCGGGATGGAAGCGCGCAGCAGGATGAACAACATGATGAAGAACGCGGTCTTCAGGAAGAACCAGAAGAAGGCCAACTGCGGCAGGATGCCGAACGGACCGTGCCAGCCGCCAAAGAACAGCGTGACCAGCAGGGCCGAGATCAAGATGATGCCGATGTACTCACCGACGAAGAACATGCCCCATTTCATGCCGGCGTATTCAATGTGGTAACCGTCGGCCAGTTCCTGTTCCGCTTCCGGCTGGTCGAAGGGGTGACGGTGAGTCACGGCCACGCCTGCGATGAAGAAGGTACAGAAGCCGAAGAACTGCGGAATGATGAACCACAGGTTCTGCGCCTGGTATTCGACGATGTCGCGCATGTTGAACGAGCCAACCTGCACCACGATGCCCATCAGCGCCAGGCCCATGAACACTTCGTAGGACACGGTCTGGGCCGAGGCCCGCAAGCTGCCCAAGAGGGCGAACTTGTTATTACTGGCCCAACCGGCGAACAGCACCGCGTAGACCGACAAGCCGGCCATGGCGAAGAAGAACAGCAAGCCGATGTTCAGGTCCGCCACGCCCCAGGTCGGGGTGATCGGGATGATTGCGAAGGCAATCAGCAAGGCGCTCATGGCCACGACCGGTGCCAGGGTGAAGATCACCTTGTCGGCAAACGGCGGGGTCCAGTCTTCCTTGAAGAACATTTTCAGCATGTCGGCGGCGATCTGGAACATGCCGAACGGGCCAACGCGGTTCGGACCGTAACGGTCCTGCCACCAGCCCAGCAGGCGACGTTCGACGAAGCTGAGCAGGGCGCCCGCCACGACCACGGCCAACAGGATCACGATGGCCTTGACCACCGCGATGATCACGTCGATCACTTCAGGGGTGAACCAGGTCATTGCGCTGCCTCCTGCAGACCGTCAACGGTTTTGCCGAAAATGGCGGGAGGAATGCCGGCGATACCCGCTGGCAATGCAACCAGGCCTGCCCCCAGCTCTTCATTGATACGCAGTGGCAGGCGCAAGGTCTGGCCGGCTACGTTCAGGCTGAGCAGGGCACCGTCGTTGACGCCCAGGCGATCGGCTTCGGACTTGGCCAGGGAGACGTAGGCAGCCGGAATGCGTTCTTGAACCGGGGCGGCTTTGGAAGAGGTCTCTTCGCTGCCGAACAGGTGGAAGAACGGCACAACCTGCCAGGTACCCGGGGCCGGGTTGAACGGACGCGGTACAGCGGCGAACCAGTTCAGCGCATCACCCTGGCTTTCGATCAGGCGGGTGCCCGGATCGCCAGCACGGATATGACCACCGACTTCGTCCTGGAACTTGTTCCAGGCTTGCGGCGAGTTCCAGCCCGGCGACCAGGCGAAAGGCACCTGCTGACGAGGCTCGACCGAACCAGAGTAACCTTCCATGGAGAAGGCAAACGCGGTGTCGTTGTCTTGCGGAGTACGTGGCTCATGCACGCTGATGTCAGCACGCATGGCGGTACGGCCGGAGTAACGCAGCGGTTCACGGGCCAGTTTCATGCCCTTGATGCGGAACGCGGCGGACGGTGCGGCGTCGACAATCCGGGCCAACTGCGGTGCGCTGGAAGCGACGGCGGCGGTCACGTGGTCGAGCTGGGTCCAGTCGATCGGCTGGCTCAGCAGGGTAGCGCGCAGGGCATGCAGCCAGCGCCAGCCTTCGTGAACCAGGATGCTGGCGTCCATGTACTTCGGATCGAAGACCTGGAAGAAGCGCTGGGCGCGGCCTTCCTGGCTGACCAACGTACCGTCGCCTTCGGCGAAGCTCGCCGCTGGCAGGACCAGATCAGCGCGGTCGCTGGTGGCGGTTTTCTGGTGGTCGGCAACGATCAGCACTTTGGCGGCGTTCAGCGCTGCGTCGACCTTGGCCGAGTCAGTGCGGGTGTACAGGTCGTTTTCCAGCACCACGATGGCATCGCTACTGCCGTCGATCACGGCTTGCAAGGCAGCATCAAGCGATTCGCCACCGAGCATGGCCAGGCCGAGGCTGTTGGCTTCCGGCACGATCAGGCTGATGGAACCGTTCTTCTCGCGCAGCTTCAAGGCCTTGGCGATGTTGGCAGCGGCTTCGATCAGCGCCTTGGAACCCAACGAGGTACCGGCAATGATCAGAGGGCGCTTGGCCGCCAGCAGGGCGTCGGCGATGCGCTTGGCCAGTTCAACGGCTTCAGCGTCCAGGCCTTCAACGGCAGGCGCGCTGGCGTCGAGGGCGTGGGCCACGGCGAAACCGATGCGGGCCAGGTCGTCGGGCGCTGCGTGTACGCATTCTTCGGCGATGTCGTCGAGCTTGGTTTCAGCCAGGCTTGCGATAAACAGCGGGTTCAGCGCGTGCTGGCCGATGTTTTTCACCGCAGCGTCGAGCCAAGGCTGGACGCGCATCGCGTCGGCCATGTCTTCGGCCTTGCCCTTGACCGACTGGCGCAGGGCCAGGGCCATGCGAGCGGCGGTCTGGGTCAGGTCTTCACCGAGGACGAAGATCGCGTCGTGGTCTTCGATGTCGCGCATGTTCGGAACGGGCAGCGGGCTGTCGTTCAGCACTTGCAGGACCAGGCGGATGCGCTCCAGTTCAGAGGCTTCAATACCGGAGTAGAAGTGCTCGGCACCCACCAGCTCGCGCAACGCGTAGTTGCTTTCGAGGCTGGCGCGGGGCGAACCGATACCAACGATGTTGCGACCGCGCAGCAGGTCGGCGGCTTTATCCAGTGCTTCGTCCAGGCTCAGCTTGGCGCCATCGGCCAGCAGCGGCTGACGAGGGCGGTCTTCGCGGTTGACGTAGCCATAGCCGAAACGGCCACGGTCGCACAGGAAGTACTGGTTGACCGAACCGTTGAAGCGGTTTTCGATCCGACGCAGTTCGCCGTAGCGCTCGCCCGGGGAGATGTTGCAACCGCTGGAGCAGCCATGGCAGATGCTCGGCGAGAACTGCATGTCCCACTTACGGTTGTAGCGCTCGGAGTGAGTCTTGTCGGTGAACACACCGGTCGGGCAGACCTCGGTGAGGTTGCCGGAGAACTCGCTTTCCAGGGTGCCGTCTTCAACGCGACCGAAGTACACGTTGTCGTGGGCGCCGAATACACCGAGGTCGGTGCCGCCGGCGTAGTCCTTATAGAAGCGCACGCAGCGGTAGCAAGCGATGCAGCGGTTCATTTCGTGGGAAATGAACGGGCCCAGTTGCTGGTTCTGGTGGGTGCGCTTGGTGAAGCGATAACGGCGCTCGTTGTGGCCGGTCATCACCGTCATGTCTTGCAGGTGGCAGTGACCGCCTTCCTCACAGACCGGACAGTCGTGGGGGTGGTTGGTCATCAGCCATTCGACGACGCTGGCGCGAAACACTTTCGCTTCTTCGTCTTCGATGGAGATCCAGCTACCGTCGGTGGCCGGTGTCATGCAGGACATGACGATACGACCACGGGTGTCGTTCTCGTCGGTGTACTGCTTGACCGCACACTGGCGGCAAGCGCCAACGCTGCCAAGGGCGGGGTGCCAGCAGAAATAAGGGATGTCGAGGCCTAGCGACAGACACGCCTGTAACAGGTTGTCTGCCCCATCGACTTCGAGCTCTTTGCCGTCTACGTGGATAGTGGCCATGGTTCAAAGTTCTTCGTTGGCCCGGTGTCAGCGGGCGTGGCTAATGGAATCTTGTTATGGGTGTGAATCAACACAGCCGTTAAGGCGTCATCACACACGAAGGCGAAGGGTACGGACCCTTCGCCTCTTTAAGCGTTACGCGCCGACTACAATCGGCCTTGCCAGAGGCGGGACGGCGGCGCTGGTAGGCGCGATGCCGGCTTCGAACTCCGAGCGGAAGTATTTGATCGCGCTGCCCAATGGCTCCACGGCGCCCGGTGCGTGAGCACAGAAGGTCTTGCCCGGGCCGAGGAAGCCGACCAGACCCAGCAGGGTCTCGATATCACCGGCCTGGCCTTCACCGTTCTCGATGGCACGCAGAAGCTTGACGCTCCATGGCAGGCCGTCGCGGCAAGGGGTGCAGAAGCCGCAGGATTCGCGGGAGAAGAACTCTTCCATGTTGCGCAGCAACGACACCATGTTGACGGTGTTGTCTACGGCCATGGCCAGGCCGGTACCCATACGGGTGCCCACCTTGCCGATGCCGCCGGCATACATTTGTGCGTCCAGGTGCTCGGGCAACAGGAAGCCGGTACCGGCGCCGCCTGGCTGCCAGGCCTTGAGGGTGTAACCGTCGCGCATGCCGCCGGCGTAGTCCTCGAACAGTTCGCGTGCGGTCACGCCGAAAGGCAACTCCCACAGACCCGGGTTCTTGACCTTGCCGGAGAAGCCCATGAGCTTGGTGCCCATGTCTTCGCTGCCTTCGCGGGCCAACGATTTGTACCAGTCCACGCCGTCGGCAATGATCGCCGGTACGTTGCACAGGGTCTCAACGTTGTTCACGCACGTCGGCTTGCCCCACACGCCCACGGCGGCAGGGAAGGGCGGCTTGGAGCGCGGGTTGGCGCGGCGGCCTTCGAGGGAGTTGATCAGTGCGGTTTCTTCACCGCAGATGTAACGCCCGGCGCCGGTGTGCACGAACAGCTCGAAATCGAAGCCGCTGCCCAGGATATTTTTACCCAACAGGCCAGCGGCCTTGGCTTCTTCCACGGCACGGTTGAGGTGCTTGGCGGCGGTGGTGTACTCGCCACGCAGGAAGATGTAGCCACGGTAGGTTTTCAGCGCGCGCGCACTGATCAGCATGCCTTCGATCAGCAGATGGGGCAGTTGCTCCATCAGCATGCGGTCTTTCCAGGTGTTGGGCTCCATTTCATCCGCGTTGCACAGCAGGTAGCGGATGTTGATGGATTCGTCCTTGGGCATCAGGCCCCACTTCACACCCGTGGGGAAGCCTGCACCGCCACGGCCTTTAAGGCCTGCGTCTTTCACGGTCTGGACGATGTCGTCCTGGGCCATGTCGGCAAAGGCTTTACGGGCGGCCGCGTAACCGTTCTTGGCCTGGTACTCGTCGAGCCATACGGCTTCGCCGTCGTCACGCAGGCGCCAGGTCAGCGGGTGAGTCTCGGCCGACCGCTTGATGCGGTTGGCAGGACCAAAGGAAGTCAGGGTCATGGGTAGCCCTCGAGCAATTGGGTGACGCCAGCAGGCTGCACGTCGCCGAATGTGTCGTCGTCGATCATCAACGCCGGCGCCTTGTCACAGTTGCCCAGGCAGCACACCGGCAGCAGCGTGAAGCGCCCGTCCGGGGTGGTTTGGCCGAGGCCGATGCCCAGCTTGCTCTGGATCTCGCTGACGACAGACTCGTGGCCACCGATGTAGCAGACCATGCTGTCGCACACGCGAATGATGTGGCGGCCCACCGGCTGGCGGAAGATCTGGCTGTAGAACGTCGCCACACCTTCAACGTCGCTGGCGGGGATGCCGAGGATTTCGCCGATGGCGTAGAGGGCGCCGTCCGGCACCCAGCCACGTTCCTTCTGGACGATCTTCAAGGCTTCGATCGACGCCGCGCGCGGGTCTTCGTAGTGATGCAGCTCGTGCTCGATGGCCGAGCGCTCGGTTTCACTCAAGGTGAAACGGTCTGTCTGGATAAGCGTGCTGTTCATGCTTAGCGGTCCACGTCGGCCATAACGAAATCGATACTACCCAGGTACGCAATCAAGTCCGCGACCATTTCACCTTTGATCACCGAAGGGATCTGCTGCAGGTGCGGGAAGCTTGGGGTACGAATCCGGGTGCGGTAGCTCATGGTGCCGCCATCGCTCGTCAGGTAATAACTGTTGATGCCCTTGGTCGCTTCGATCATCTGGAAGGATTCGTTGGCCGGCATCACCGGGCCCCACGAAACTTGCAGGAAGTGCGTGATCAAGGTCTCGATGTGCTGCAGCGTGCGCTCTTTCGGCGGCGGCGTGGTCAGCGGGTGATCTGCCTTGTACGGGCCGGCCGGCATGTTGCGCATGCACTGTTCGATGATTTTCAGGCTCTGGCGCATTTCTTCGACGCGCACGATGCAACGGTCGTAGGCATCGCCGTTGGCCGCCAGCGGGACTTCGAATTCGAAGTTCTCGTAGCCGGAGTACGGGCGCGCTTTACGCAGGTCGAAATCGCAACCGGTGGAACGCAGGCCTGCACCGGTGACGCCCCATTCCAGGGCTTCTTTGGTGTTGTAGGCAGCGACGCCGATGGTCCGGCCCTTGAGGATGCTGTTGTCCAGGGCGGCTTTCTGGTACTCGTCCAGACGCTTGGGCATCCAGTCGATGAACTCCTTGACCAGACGTTCCCAGCCGTTCGGCAGGTCGTGTGCCACACCGCCGATGCGGTACCAGGCCGGGTGCAGACGGAAACCGGTGATGGCTTCGATGACCTTGTAGGCGCGCTGACGGTCGGTGAAGGTGAAGAACACCGGGGTCATGGCGCCGACGTCCTGGATATAGGTACCCAGGAACAGCAGGTGGCTGGTGATCCGGAAGAACTCGGCCATCATGATGCGGATGGTGTCGACCCGGTCCGGAACCTTGATGCCCGCCAGCTTCTCGACCGAGAGCACGTACGGCAGGTTGTTCATCACGCCGCCGAGGTAGTCGATACGGTCGGTGTACGGGATGAAGCTGTGCCAGGACTGACGCTCTGCCATTTTCTCGGCACCACGGTGGTGGTAACCGACGTCCGGCACGCAGTCGACGATTTCTTCGCCGTCCAGTTGCAGGATGATACGGAAGGCTCCGTGAGCCGAAGGGTGGTTCGGGCCCAGGTTGAGGAACATGTAGTCCTCGTTGGTGCCGGAGCGCTTCATGCCCCAGTCTTCCGGACGGAAACGTGCGGCTTCCTCTTCAAGCTGCTGCTTGGCGAGGCTCAGGCTGAACGGGTCGAATTCGGTGGCGCGGGCAGGGAAGTCCTTGCGCAGCGGGTGACCTTCCCAGGTCGGCGGCATCATGATGCGCGACAGGTGCGGGTGGCCCGGGAAGTCGATACCGAACATGTCCCACACTTCACGCTCGTACCAGTTGGCGTTTGGCCAGATACCGGTCACGGTCGGAATGCTCAGGTCGCTCTCGGACAGGGCAACCTTGATCATCACGTCGCTGTTACGTTCCAGCGACATCAGGTGGTAGAACACGGTGAAGTCGGCACCGCTCGGCAGGCCCTGGCGCTTGGTGCGCAGGCGCTCGTCCACGCCATGCAGGTCATAGAGCATGACGTACGGCTTGGGCAGGTTGCGCAGGAAGCTCAGGACTTCGACGAGCTTGGCACGCGCCACCCACAGCACCGGCATACCGGTACGTGTGGCCTGGGCGGTGAAGGCGTCAGGGCCAAAACGGTTATTGAGTTCGACGACCACATCCTGGTCGTCTGCCTTATAAGGCGGGATATACAGAGCACTGCCTGTAGTCATGGTTTTTTATCGCTTTCGGTCAACGTAAAGAATGAGGCCAGGTTTTCGTTCTATAGAAGAAGCGGGCTGGATCAGACTTCGTCGGGGCTGCGCAGGTTGGTGACTGCGATTCGCTGTTCGCGGCGCTGTTCCTTTTGCGAAGGCATCTCGGCGCGGTATACGCCTTGATCACCGACGACCCAGGACAGTGGGCGACGCTCCTTGCCAATCGATTCCTGCAACAGCATCAAGCCTTGCAGAAAAGCTTCGGGGCGGGGCGGGCAGCCAGGCACGTAGACGTCCACGGGCAGGAACTTGTCCACCCCTTGAACGACGGAATAGATGTCGTACATGCCACCGGAGTTGGCGCACGAACCCATGGAGATAACCCACTTTGGCTCGAGCATTTGCTCGTAGAGACGCTGAATGATCGGCGCCATCTTGATAAAGCAGGTTCCGGCGATAACCATGAAGTCCGCCTGACGCGGCGATGCCCGGATAACTTCGGCGCCAAAGCGCGCGATGTCGTGGGGCGCCGTGAAGGCGGTGGTCATTTCCACATAGCAGCAGGACAGGCCGAAGTTGTACGGCCACAGGGAGTTCTTACGTCCCCAGTTGACCGCGCCATTCAGCACGTCTTCGAGCTTGCCCATGTAGATGTTTTTGTGGACTTGGTCTTCTAACGGATCGGAAACGGTTTCCCGTTCGCCGATGGGGTACTGCTCGTTAGGAGCATCCGGGTCGATCCTGGTGAGATTGTATTGCATCGCCAAAGCCTCATTGTTTCAGCTTCGCTTGCCGCTTGCGACGAGCTTCCGGAGCCCAATCAAGGGCGCCCACTCGAAATAGGTAGACAAGGCCTGCCAACAGAATTGCTATGAAAACGAGAGCTTCGACGAATCCGGTCCAGCCGCTTTCGCGAACAGACACAGACCAGGCAAAGAGAAAGAGGGCTTCGATATCGAAGATCACGAACAGCATCGCGACCAGATAGAATTTGGCTGAGAGCCGCAAGCGGGCGCCACCTGTAGGTAGCATGCCGGACTCGAACGGTTCGTTTTTGCTGCGACCCCAGGCTTTTGACCCCAGGAGGCTGGATACGCCGAGCATGAAGGCGCAAAGGCCAACAACACCCAGAAGGAAAATGGCAAAGCCCCAGTTGTGGGCCATGAGTCCTGTCGCTTCGGGCATGCTGAAAATCCTTAACAGAGAGCAAGGGTCTCTGAGCTTGAAAAAGTAACGATGCAGTGACGATATGTCGCAGCGCAATCAATCGCGGTGATTTTATGGCTAAACACCGGGCAAGTAAAATTCCTATAGCGAAATTATTCGGTGGAATAAGGACATAGTGCACCTTTTTAAGGCTGCAGCCCATGCTGCGCGGGCATTAGCCGGGTTTTTGTGAATTATGTTTTGTTTAACCTGTAACGAAGTTTTCATGCTCTAAATGATAATGAATATTGTTTGCGTGGGTTTTAAACGGGTGTTTGGCATGTAGCGGGGGAAGTTGTTGTTACTTGCCCGTTCGGCGCAAGTTGGTAAAGCGGATCTTTTAACTGACTTTAGCGATGCAAATACCGCCCTGGATCAATGTTTTGCGCAAAATCTGAAGGTCGACTCGTTCTCTGTGGGAGTCGGGCTTGCCCGCGATGCAGACGCCTCGGTGTTTCAGTGAGACTGAGCTGATGCCATCGCAGGCAAGCCAGCTCCCACAGTTGACCGTCGTTGTGTCAGGGGGATTATTTCGAAGGCAAAAAAACGCCCCGAACCAGTCGGGGCGTCAGATCGTGCGGCACTGCGGTTAGCTTTCTATCGGATCCGCAATGGCCGTGTACTCAAGTCACTCAGTGGAACTGTTCTTCTTCGGTCGAGCCGGTCAGCGCGGTCACGGACGAGGTGCCGCCCTGGATCACGGTGGTCATGTCGTCAAAGTAGCCGGTACCCACTTCCTGCTGGTGAGCCACGAAGGTGTAGCCCTTGGAGGCGTCAGCGAACTCCTGCTCTTGCAGCTTCACGTAGGCAGTCATGTCGTTGCGGGCGTAGTCGTGCGCCAGGTTGAACATGCTGTGCCACATGTTGTGAATGCCGGCCAGGGTGATGAACTGGTGCTTGTAGCCCATGGCGGACAGTTCACGCTGGAACTTGGCGATGGTTGCGTCGTCCAGGTTCTTCTTCCAGTTGAAAGAAGGCGAGCAGTTGTAGGACAGCAGTTGGTCCGGGTATTCCTTTTTGATCGCTTCAGCGAAGCGACGCGCTTCGTCCAGGTCTGGCTTGGCGGTTTCGCACCAGATCAGGTCGGCGTACGGGGCGTAGGCCAGGCCGCGAGCGATGGCCTGGTCGAGACCAGCGCGCACTTTATAGAAGCCTTCCTGGGTACGTTCGCCGGTGACGAATGGCTGGTCATACGGATCGCAGTCCGACGTCAGCAAGTCAGCTGCGTTGGCGTCGGTACGGGCCAGGATGATGGTCGGGGTGCCGGCCACGTCAGCTGCCAGACGAGCAGCGGTCAGCTTCTGTACGGCTTCCTGGGTTGGAACCAGTACCTTGCCGCCCATGTGGCCGCATTTCTTCACGGAAGCCAGTTGGTCTTCGAAGTGAACGCCGGCAGCGCCTGCTTCGATCATGCTTTTCATCAGTTCGTAGGCGTTCAGTACGCCGCCGAAACCGGCTTCGGCGTCAGCCACGATTGGCGCGAAGTAGTCGATGTAGCCTTCATCGCCTGGGTTCTTGCCGGCTTTCCACTGGATCTGATCGGCACGACGGAAAGAGTTGTTGATGCGCTTGACCACGGTCGGCACGGAATCCACCGGGTACAGCGACTGGTCCGGGTACATCGATTCGGCGGAGTTGTTGTCCGCGGCTACTTGCCAGCCCGACAGGTAGATCGCCTGGATACCGGCCTTGACTTGTTGCACAGCCTGGCCGCCAGTCAGGGCGCCCATGCAGTTGACGAAATCTTTATCGGGGCGGAAGGACGGCTTGGCACCCTGGGTCACCAGGTTCCACAGCTTCTCGGCGCCGAGTTTTGCAAAGGTGTGCTCAGGTTGAACAGAGCCACGCAGGCGGACGACGTCAGCAGCGGAGTAAGCGCGGGTCACGCCTTTCCAGCGTGGGTTTTCAGCCCAGTCTTTTTCAAGGGCTGCAATTTGCTGTTCGCGTGTCAGTGCCATGGGGAAAAACCTCGTCGCGTCTTTTGTGGAAAAACTACTGGGTTGAAAATTCCGTTTGCCAGCCGCGCAATCGTTGCGTGGGATGGCTGCTCGCTGACCAGAAGCTTAGGCGGTCAAGTCAGGTTCGACGGGGAAGGCGACGGGATGAACGATAGGCTCAAGAGGGGAAGGCGAGCGAGGTAAGGGCGGGCTGCGGACAGTCTTCGGGCATCGTGGGCCTTGGTACGGTCAGTCAGTGTATTGCCGGGTTACCTGGTTAGCTTCCGTCCCTCGGGACAACTTCGTTCCAGTCGCAACCTCGTCAAACACACCTTGTGGGCGGTACAGACACGAATCGGCTCAGGTGGGTAGCTTAGAGCGGCGATCCGAAGGCCCTTGCCAGGGCCCCTGATTAGCGGGAGCGAGGCCATCATGCCCATGCTTTTTTGGATCGTCAAATGTTTTGTAGTGCTTTTTTTGAAGCACTACATCTTTAGTCTAATACGACTCGTCAGTCAGTTTTTGGTGCTTCAGTTCAGGGTCTCGACTTTGACCTTCAGGCTCAGGTCATCCCGGCCCTGAGTAGAGTAGCTGCGGGTTGTACCGGTTTTGTCGGCCTGGGTCTGGCGATTGACGCCGGCGAGGGTGATCCACTCGCCCAGGCGTCCGCTGACGGTTGTGTCGGTGCTTTGCACGTTCACTACATCGGGACGTTCCTGGCTCATGCGGTCACGATTTGTGCTGATGCTCAGGTGAACGGTCTCGCCGGTGACGCTGGCGGTGACGTAGAAGCCTTGGGTGACGTTGCGATACTGGGTCTGATTTTGCGGACGGCCGTAGGCGTCTGGCTGAGTGGTGGTCAGCGGCACGCTCTGGCCGATCTGGATCAGTGCGGGCACGCCTTCGCTGGCCTGGATCTGCTGGATCCCGCCGTCACGGCTCTCGGTGCTGTAGGTAATGACCTGAGTTTGGTTGTCACCATTGCTCTGCTGGTTGTTTTCGTTGGTGTCGACGGTGATCAGCAGGCGTTTTGATGGGGTGTCCAGTTGCGCAAGGAGCGCGCGCAGGGCTTGGATCTTGTCCGGTTCGGCATTCACGATCAGCTGGTTGCCGTAGGCACTGACGGTGCCATCCTTGCCGATGAAATTCTGCGCGACCGGCAACAGGTCGGTGCTGGTGCGGTTGCTCAGGGGCACGACTTCGGTGGCGGCCATCACCGAGAAACTGGCGGCCAGGAGCAGGGTGGTGAGCAGGGTGCGTAGGGACATGTCCGTTATCTCTGCGATTCAAAGAATGATTCTGCCAGTTTGTCGGCCTGGCTGGGGGCAAGTTGAATCGTAGACGGCAAAAGGCCCTGGCATCGGTGGATGGCAAGGCCTTTTGGGGGTGTTGCTGATATTGCTATCGCAGGCGAGCCAGCTCCCACATTCGACCGAGTACATCCTTTGGAATGCGGTCAACTGTGGGAGCTGGCTTGCCTGCGATGAATGCGACGCGGTCTTAAATCAGCCTTCACGCACCATATCAACATGCGGAATCCCGACTTCCAGGAACTCATCGCTGACAATCTTGAAGCCCAGGCGCTCGTAGAACGGCGCAGCGTAGACCTGTGCGCTGAGGAACTGTCGGGTCTGACCGCGTTTCTCGGCCATGCCAATCACAGCGTCCATCAGCTTGTCGCCGACTTTGAGCCCGCGCCAGTCTTTGAGCACCGATACGCGCCCGATTTCACCGCTGGGCAGCAGGCGCGCGGTACCAATCGGGAAGTCGCCTTCAAACGCGAGAAAATGCACTGCGTCGGCGTCGTCCGCATCCCACTCCAGCTCAGGTGGAACCGATTGTTCAGCGATAAACACCGCTTCACGAATGCGCCGAATCTCAGCGATATCCTTTTGCCAGTCCGCGACACTTACGTGAATCTTATTCATCGGCAAATCCCAGGCTTCCTTGCTTGACCAGTTCACAAACCAGGTCGCGGCCATCTTCGTCTGCGAGCCATGCGCCGAGGTTCTCGCTGTGCAGGGCGTCGGCCGAACACACCAGTTTCAGCAACTCGCGCAGTTTACCTGGCAGGTAACGGCTCTGGCCGCTGGCGAACAGCAACACGTCGTCGTCCACTTCCGACCATGCTAGGCGGGCGCTTGGGTTACGGACCAGGATCGCACCGTTTTCCAGGCTGTTGATGACGTCGTCTTCGCCCAGCTCTTCACCCGCCACCAGTTCCGGATAGCGCGGTTCGGTCATGAACTGGCCGAACCAGGTCAGCAGCATGCGCTCGTCGCTCATGTGCTCGGCCAGCAGGCCTTTGAGGCGGTCCAGGGCGTCGTGCTGAATCTGGTGCGGATCGCTGACTGGCTGGGCGTCAGCGTCGGTGTAGCGCTCTTCGTCCGTCAGGTACTGGCTGAGGAAGTCGGTGAAGTGGGTCAACACTTCAGCGGCGCTCGGGGCGCGGAAGCCTACCGAGTAGGTCAGGCAGTCATCCACGGCGACGCCGCAATGGGCCAGGCGTGGCGGCAGGTAGAGCATGTCGCCCGGTTCCAGTACCCATTCGGCGGTCTCTTCGAATTCGGCGAGGATGCGCAGGTCGGCGTGTTGCAGCAGCGGACTTTCGGTGTTGCACATCTGGCCAATCTTCCAGTTGCGCTTGCCATGGCCTTGGAGCAGGAACACGTCGTAGTTGTCGAAATGCGGGCCGACACTGCCACCGGGGGCGGCAAAGCTGATCATCACATCATCGATGCGCCAGCTTGGCAGGAAGCGGAAGTTTTCCAGCAATTCGGCCACTTCCGGGACGAACTGGTCGACGGCTTGCACCAGCAGGGTCCAGTCACGCTCAGGCAAGGTGCTGAAGGCGTCTTCGGCAAATGGGCCGCGGCGCAGTTCCCAAGGGCGTTCGCCGTGCTCGATGATCAGGCGCGACTCGACTTCTTCTTCCAGCGCCAGGCCGGCCAGTTCGTCGGCGTCGATCGGGCTTTCGAAATCAGGAATGGCCTGGCGGATCAGCAGCGGTTTTTTCTGCCAGTAGTCGCGCAGGAATTCCCGTGCCGTGATGCCGCCCAGAAATTGAAGAGGAATATCAGGATTCATGTGTAACCTATTGAAAAAATGCACTTTTCAGACGGGAATAAAAACGCCCGGCGCTGCCGGGCGTCTCAAGGGTCTAGCGGTCGATCAGATGCGTTTGGCTTGTGCTACAGCGTTGCCGATGTAGTTGGCCGGGGTGAGCAGTTTCAGCTCAGCCTTGGCGGCAGCTGGCATATCCAGGCCGTCGATGAACGTTTGCAGGGCGTCGGAGGTGATGCCCTTGCCGCGGGTCAGCTCTTTGAGCTTCTCGTACGGGTTCTCGATGTTGTAGCGACGCATCACGGTCTGGATCGGCTCAGCCAGGACTTCCCAGCAAGCGTCCAGGTCAGCGGCGATTTTCTGTGCGTTGAGTTCCAGCTTGCTGATGCCTTTGAGGCTCGCTTCGTACGCGATCACGCTGTGGGCAAAGCCCACGCCGAGGTTGCGCAGTACGGTGGAGTCGGTCAGGTCGCGCTGCCAGCGGGAGATCGGCAACTTGCTGGCCAGATGCTGGAACAGGGCGTTGGCGATGCCGAGGTTGCCTTCGGAGTTTTCGAAGTCGATCGGGTTGACCTTGTGGGGCATGGTCGACGAGCCGATTTCACCGGCAATGGTGCGCTGCTTGAAGTAGCCCAGGGAAATGTAGCCCCAGATATCGCGATCGAAGTCGATCAGGATGGTGTTGAAGCGCGCAATGGCGTCGAACAGCTCGGCGATGTAGTCGTGCGGCTCGATCTGCGTGGTGTACGGGTTGAAGCCCAGGCCCAGTTCGTCTTCGATGAAGGCGCGGGCGTTTTCTTCCCAGTCGATTTCCGGATAAGCGGAGATGTGTGCGTTGTAGTTGCCTACGGCGCCGTTGATCTTGCCCAGCAGTGGCACGGCGGCAACTTGAGCGATCTGGCGCTCCAGGCGGTACACCACGTTAGCCAGCTCTTTACCCAGGGTGGTCGGCGAGGCTGGTTGGCCGTGGGTGCGCGACAGCATCGGCACGTCGGCGAAACGGATCGCCAGTTCGCGGATGGCGTCGGCGGTCTGGCGCATCAGTGGAAGCATTACGTCATCACGGCCTTCGCGCAGCATCAGGGCGTGGGACAGGTTGTTGATGTCTTCGCTGGTGCAGGCAAAGTGGATGAACTCACTGACCTTGGCCAGTTCCGGCAGCTTGGCCGCTTGTTCTTTGAGCAGGTACTCGATGGCTTTTACGTCGTGGTTGGTGGTGCGCTCGATCTCTTTCACACGCTCGGCGTGCTCCAGGGAGAAGTTTTCCGCCAGGGTGTTCAATACAGCGTTGGCTTCGGCGGAAAACGCCGGCACTTCGCTGATGGCGGTGTGAGCGGCCAGGCGCTGGAGCCAGCGCACTTCAACCAGAACACGAGCACGGATCAGGCCGTATTCGCTGAAAATAGGGCGCAGGGCCTGGGTTTTGCCGGCGTAGCGGCCGTCAACAGGGGAAACCGCAGTGAGCGAAGAGAGCTGCATGGGGTGTTCTCGGACAGTCGGGCAACGAAATGGGGCGCGTATCATACATGAAAAAATCCGCCGATCCGTTGCCAACTGACCGGCGTATTACGCGTAAGGCGATGAAAAAAGGTTGTCTGCGCGACTTATTCGTTGCGCATCAACGGGTAAAGCTCTTTAAGCAGCTTGCGACGGCTGATGACCAACTGCCAGCGATGGCCGCCCAACTGTCGCCACAACCGCGCCGAACGAATACCGGCCAGGAGCAGGGCGCGGATTTTCGAGGCGTTGTTCGGTTGTTGCAGGTTGCGCATGTCGCCGTGGACCTGGATCCGCTGGCGCAGCGTGCTCAGGGTGTCCTGGTACAGGGCGCCACAGGCTGCGATCACATTTTCGTGGGCCGGGCCGAAGTGCTCGACCTGGGACTGGATCTGCGGCAGACGCTTGCCGATGGTCTCCAGCAAGTCATCACGCTTGGCCAGTTGGCGCTCAAGGCCAAGCATCGACAGGGCGTAGCGCAATGGCTCGCGCTGCAGGGTGCTGGGGTCGCGCTCCAGGGCGCCGACCAGGGCGCGATAACCTTCGCGCAGGGCCAGGTCATCGCCGCCATAGACTTCAAGGGTGTCCTTGGGGTCGCGGATCAGCAAGCTGCCGAGCATGCAGGTCAGGCCGGCCTCGGTGACTTGGCCGGTCTTTGCAATCTTGTCCACCAGCACGGCGGCGAGAAACACGCCGCCCAGTGCCGTCAGTTGCTCCTGGGTCGGGCTCATGCCTGACTGCTCCAGGGCTCGGCGACTTCGATCACGCCGCCCCCCAGGCAAATCTCACCGTCATAGAACACCACCGATTGGCCGGGCGTCACTGCACGCTGCGGATCATCGAAGGTGGCGCGATAGCCCGTGGCGGTTTTTTCCAGGGTGCAAGGCTGGTCGCTTTGGCGATAGCGCACTTTGGCGGTCAGGCGGCGCGGGGTGCTCAGGTCTACCGGGTTGACCCAGTAGATGTCCGACGCGAGCAGGGCGCGGGAGAACAGGTAGGGGTGATCGTTGCCTTGGCCAACGATCAGTTCGTTGTGCTCCAGGTCTTTGATCAACACGTACCACGGTTCATCGCCAGCATCTTTCAAGCCACCAATGCCCAGGCCCTGACGCTGGCCGATGGTGTGGTACATCAGGCCATGGTGGCGGCCGATGATTTCACCCTCGGTGGTCTTGATCTCGCCCGGTTGTGCGGGCAGGTATTGCTTGAGGAAGTCGCTGAAGCGGCGTTCGCCGATAAAGCAGATTCCGGTGGAGTCCTTTTTCTTGGCGGTGGCCAAGTCATATTTTTCCGCGATTTTGCGCACTTCCGGCTTTTCCAGTTCGCCCACCGGGAACAGGGTCTTGGCGATCTGTTCGCCGCCGACGGCGTGCAGGAAGTAGCTCTGGTCTTTGTTCGCGTCCAGGCCTTTGAGCAGTTCGGTGTGGCCATCGATGTCACGGCGGCGCACGTAGTGGCCAGTGGCAATCAGGTCGGCACCCAAGATCATGGCGTAGTCGAGGAACGCCTTGAACTTGATCTCGCGGTTACACAGGATGTCCGGGTTCGGCGTACGGCCGGCCTTGTATTCGGCCAGGAAGTGCTCGAAGACGTTGTCCCAGTACTCGGCAGCAAAGTTGGCGGTGTGCAGCTTGATGCCAATTTTGTCGCAGACAGCCTGGGCGTCCGCCAGGTCGTCCATGGCGGTGCAATATTCCGTTCCATCGTCTTCTTCCCAGTTCTTCATGAACAGGCCTTCCACCTCATAACCCTGCTCCATCAGCAGGACGGCGGAAACGGAAGAATCCACGCCGCCGGACATGCCGACGATGACGCGCTTCTTTTGTGTGTCAGAAGGGGCTGGATCACGCATAGGATTTCAACGGGTGTCTTTAAAAAGGACGCGATTCTAGCAGGCCCGAGCCTGCAAGGCTAAAGAGAAGGACGGATCAATTCGAGACTGTGGTTAAAGCCGGCCAGATAATCATCGATGCAGCGGATGATCAGCTCGCTGCGCCAGTGCTCGCGCAGGGCCATCAGCTCGTCGCGGGTCAGCCACCGGGCGCGGACAATGCCGTCGTCCAGTTGATAGTCAGGGTGGTGTTTCAGCGCCTTGGCGATAAAGCACACCCGTTGATAGGTCACGCCATTGCTGGGGGCGGTATACAGGTAAACCCCGACAATCCCGGTGGCCTCGACATCCCAGCCGGTTTCTTCGAGGGTTTCGCGTACGGCGGCCTCGGTCAGGGTTTCGTGGGGGTCCAGGTGGCCGGCGGGCTGGTTGAGTACGGCGCGGCCGCCCTTGAGTTCTTCGACCATCAGGAAGCGGCCGTTGTCTTCGACGAGGGTGGCGACAGTGATGTGGGGTTGCCAGGTCATAAAGCGGCCTCAATTCGAAATTAGCTGGGGAAACTCGGTCAGTGTGGGAGCTGGCTTGCCTGCGATGGCGGTGGAATATTCAAAATCGCTATCGCAGGCAAGCCAGCTCCCACATTTGATTGGGGTCCTTCAAAAAACAAGCTGCGGGCAGAAACAGAAACCCCGGCACGGGGCCGGGGCTTCTTTGCATCCTTACAACCTTACACCAGCGCAGCAATCGCCGCGTTGAGGGTGTTGCTCGGGCGCATGGCCTTGCTGATCAGCGCGGCATCGGCGTGGTAGTAGCCACCGATGTCCACTGGCTTGCCCTGAACGGCGTTGAGCTCGGCAACGATGGTTGCCTCGTTCGCGGCCAGGGTCTTGGCCAGCTCGCCAAACTGCGCTTGCAGTGCAGTGTCTTCGGTCTGGGCGGCCAGGGCTTGAGCCCAGTACAGCGCCAGGTAGAAGTGACTGCCGCGGTTGTCGATGTTGCCGACTTTGCGCGATGGCGACTTGTTGTTGTCGAGGAACTGGCCGGTGGCCTGGTCCAGGGTCTTGGACAGTACCAGGGCTTTCGGGTTGTTGTAGTTCACACCCAAATGCTCAAGGGACGCAGCCAGGGCCAGGAATTCGCCCAGGGAGTCCCAGCGCAGGAAGTTCTCTTCCAGCAGTTGCTGTACGTGCTTTGGCGCCGAGCCGCCGGCGCCGGTTTCGAACAGGCCGCCACCGTTCATCAGCGGTACGATCGACAGCATCTTGGCGCTGGTGCCCAGTTCCATGATCGGGAACAGGTCGGTCAGGTAGTCACGCAGCACGTTGCCGGTTACCGAAATGGTGTCCAGGCCTTTGCGGGTGCGTTCCAGGGTGAACTTCATCGCGTCGACTGGCGACATGATGCGGATGTCCAGGCCTTCGGTGTTGTGGTCTTTCAGGTAAGCCTGAACTTTCTCGACCACCACGCCATCGTGGGCGCGCTGTGGGTCCAGCCAGAAAATGGCCGGGGTGTTGCTGGCGCGGGCACGGTTGACGGCCAGTTTGACCCAGTCCTGGATCGGCGCGTCTTTGGTCTGGCACATGCGGAAGATGTCGCCGGCTTCGACTTTCTGTTCCATCAGCAGGTTGCCCTTGCTGTCGGTGACGCGGACTACGCCGTCAGCCTTGATCTGGAAGGTCTTGTCGTGGGAGCCATACTCTTCGGCTTTTTTCGCCATCAGGCCAACGTTTGGCACGCTGCCCATGGTGGTTGGGTCGAAGGCGCCGTTTGCCTTGCAGTCTTCGATCACCGCCTGGTAGATGGTGGCGTAGCAGCGATCCGGGATCACCGCCTTGGTGTCGTGCAGTTGACCGTCGGTGCCCCACATCTTGCCGGAGTCACGGATCATGGCTGGCATCGAGGCGTCGACAATAACGTCGCTCGGCACGTGCAGGTTGGTGATGCCTTTGTCCGAGTTGACCATGGCCAGGGACGGACGAGCGGCATACACCGCCTGGATGTCGGCTTCGATCTGCGCTTGCTGCTCGGCCGGCAGGGCCTTGATGCGAGCGTACAGGTCGCCGATGCCGTTGTTCAGGTTGAAGCCGATCTGCGCCAGCACGTCAGCGTGCTTGGCCAGGGCATCTTTATAGAACTCGGCAACGATCTGGCCGAACATGATCGGGTCGGAGACCTTCATCATGGTGGCTTTCAAGTGAACCGACAGCAGTACGCCTTGTTTCTTGGCGTCTTCGATTTCAGCGGCGATGAAGCTGCGCAGGGCTTTTTTGCTCAGCACGGCGCTGTCGATGATCTCACCGGCTTGTACGCTGGTTTTTTCTTTCAGGACGGTCGCGGTGCCGTCCTGGGCGATCAGCTCGATTTTGACAGCATCAGCGGTTTCGATCTGTACGGCTTTTTCGCTGCCGTAGAAGTCGCCAGCGCTCATGTGAGCGATGTGCGACTTGGAGTCAGCAGCCCAGGCGCCCATTTTGTGCGGGTGCTTGCGGGCGTAGTTCTTGACCGACAGTGGTGCGCGGCGGTCGGAGTTGCCTTCGCGCAGGACCGGGTTCACGGCGCTGCCCTTGACCTTGTCGTAACGTGCACGGGTTTCTTTTTCCGCGTCGGTGGTTACGGTTTCCGGGTAGTCCGGCAGGTCGAAGCCCTGGGCCTGCAGTTCCTTGATCGCGGCTTGCAGCTGCGGGGTCGAGGCACTGATGTTAGGCAGCTTGATGATGTTGGCTTCAGGGGTGACGGCCAGGGCGCCCAGTTCGGCGAGGTGGTCCGGCACGGCTTTGGCGCCCAGTTGCTCAGGGAAGCTTGCGAGGATGCGCCCAGCGAGGGAGATGTCGCGGGTTTCCACGGCAATATCAGCGGAAGCGGTGAAGGCCTCTACGATAGGCAGCAGTGAATAGGTGGCGAGGGCTGGGGCTTCGTCGGTGAAGGTGTAGATGATCTTCGAGCGGGTGGGCATATTCGGATTAACTCTCTTCTTTGCTGAAAGCGTGCGCAGAAACTCGAGATGCGCCGGGTAAAGCGCGTTCGTTCAAAGTCATCCATGAGCGAAATGTCGATGTTTCTTCGCGGTGATGTTGGGTTGCATCAGTCGAGCGTCAAGCGGGTGGACTGCTGTGGTAGTCCGGCTTTTCGGGCGGATAGTCTCTGTTTAGAGCGGTCGGCCGTCGTGACTCTTTGGTCAGCGGCGGCATTATACATAGGTCGCTATGCTTACGCCGAGCCTTCATACAAAAGGTCTCTCGTCCATTGGTCTAAAGGTCGCAGGGGAGGGCGTGGGACTAAAGTCGTGGGAAGTGCTCAGGTTTGGCGCTTTTCCCTTTGCTTTCAAGCTTGTAGGCCACTAAATGTGTTGTTTTCGCTGCAAATGTGCGGGGCGTGAGGTTTCAGTCCTCATTTATCTGGAGTAGGCTCGAACGCAGCCAGATGTTCAATCCACAAACGGAGTTCAGCATGGGATACAAGAAGATTCAGGTTCCGGCAGTCGGCGACAAAATCACCGTCAATGCAGA
Organism: Pseudomonas spelaei; assembly: GCF_009724245.1. Classification (GTDB taxonomy): domain Bacteria; phylum Pseudomonadota; class Gammaproteobacteria; order Pseudomonadales; family Pseudomonadaceae; genus Aquipseudomonas; species Aquipseudomonas spelaei. The sequence continues at coordinate 36,044 of NZ_WNNK01000012.1, forward strand.
CCATTCTCTCAATGTTCCTGACAACCCGATCATTCCCTTCATTGAAGGTGACGGTATTGGCGTCGACATCAGCCCGGTCATGATCAAGGTTGTCGATGCAGCTGTTAACAAGGCTTACGGCGGCAAGCGCAAGATTTCCTGGATGGAGGTTTATGCCGGCGAGAAGGCAACTCAAGTTTACGACCAGGACACCTGGCTGCCTCAGGAAACCCTGGATGCGGTCAAGGATTACGTAGTTTCCATCAAGGGCCCGCTGACCACCCCTGTCGGTGGCGGTATTCGTTCGCTGAACGTGGCCCTGCGTCAGCAGCTTGACCTGTATGTGTGCCTGCGCCCGGTACGCTGGTTCGAAGGTGTGCCGAGCCCGGTCAAGAAGCCTGGCGACGTGGACATGACCATCTTCCGTGAGAACTCCGAAGACATTTACGCCGGTATCGAGTGGAAGGCCGGTTCCCCGGAGGCGATCAAGGTCATCAAGTTCCTTAAAGAGGAAATGGGTGTCACCAAGATCCGTTTCGACCAGAACTGCGGGATCGGCGTCAAGCCGGTGTCCCTGGAAGGCACCAAGCGCCTGGCGCGCAAGGCTTTGCAGTATGTGGTCGACAATGATCGCGATTCGCTGACCATCGTGCACAAAGGCAACATCATGAAGTTCACCGAAGGTGCCTTCAAGGAATGGGCCTACGAAGTGGCCGCTGAAGAGTTCGGCGCGACCCTGCTCGATGGCGGTCCGTGGATGCAGTTCAAGAACCCGCGTACCGGCAAGAATGTGGTGGTCAAGGATGCTATCGCCGACGCCATGCTCCAGCAGATCCTGCTGCGCCCGGCCGAATACGATGTGATCGCTACCCTCAACCTTAACGGTGACTACCTGTCTGACGCCCTGGCGGCGGAAGTGGGGGGGATCGGTATTGCGCCGGGCGCCAACCTGTCCGACACCGTGGCCATGTTCGAGGCCACCCACGGTACCGCGCCGAAATATGCTGGCAAGGACCAGGTCAACCCGGGTTCGTTGATCCTGTCGGCGGAAATGATGCTGCGTCACATGGGCTGGACCGAAGCCGCCGACCTGATTATCAAGGGCACCAACGGTGCGATCTCTGCCAAGACTGTGACGTATGACTTCCACCGCCTGATGGATGGGGCCAAGTTGCTGTCGTCGTCAGCGTTTGGGGATGCGTTGATTTCGCACATGTAAGCAGATAGTCGGCCAATAAAAACGGCCATCCTGATAATTCGGGATGGCCGTTCTTTTTCGGATCGCTTGCTCAGTGGCGGGTCAGGCCAGTTGTTCTTTTGGTTTTTGAGCGAGGCTTTCTTTGACTTTGCTGATGCTGATATTCACCGCATGCAAGCCCTTTGGTCCCTGGATAATCTCAAAGGAAACCGCCTGGCCTGCTTTCAGCGTTTTATAGCCATCCATTTCAATTGCCGAGTAATGCGCAAAAAGGTTTTCCTCCTTGCCGTCTTCTATAACGAAACCATAACCCTTGGCATTGTTGAACCACTTGACCTTACCGCTTGCCATGCCCATATCCCTCTGCACCAGACTCCATCACTGGAGTATCATCCAGTTTATCCGTCCTAACCCGAATAAATAAGGTTGACTGCGCGGACCTTTTTTACCCACTGTGGGTTCTATTGGTTGTAACACCGATTTGCCGATAGTCAAGGCGACCAGTCGGTCAGAGTTGAAATTCTGACAGGTCGCCCCCACCACTGTATTTGAACCACTGACGAACCTTTCTTTCCATGCATGCAATCAGCCAGATTCGACTAACATTCAATCAGGATCGCCCGACTCTTCATCAGGATCACCCGGATGGTCAAGAAGACGAGGACGGTTCTGCAGGCGTTGCTGTTCAGGAGGCCAAGCCTGCTTTACAGGCGCCGCCGATGTACAAGGTGGTTTTGTTTAATGATGACTACACACCGATGGATTTCGTCGTCGAAGTGCTCGAGGTGTTTTTTAACCTGAACCGCGAGTTGGCGACCAAGGTAATGCTGGCCGTTCACACAGAAGGACGGGCAGTATGTGGAGTGTTTACCCGCGACATCGCCGAGACAAAGGCCATGCAGGTCAACCAGTACGCCAGGGAAAGCCAGCATCCGCTACTCTGTGAAATCGAGAAGGACGGTTAACTCCGACCACTTGGGTATGAGGTGAAGCTATGTTAAACCGCGAGCTCGAAGTCACCCTCAATCTTGCCTTCAAGGAGGCCCGTTCGAAGCGTCATGAATTCATGACCGTCGAACACCTGCTGCTGGCACTTTTGGATAACGAAGCTGCCGCCACCGTGTTACGTGCGTGCGGCGCCAACCTTGAAAAGCTCAAGCATGATCTGCAGGAGTTTATCGACTCCACCACGCCATTGATCCCCGTCCATGATGAGGACCGCGAAACCCAGCCAACCCTGGGCTTCCAGCGGGTACTGCAGCGTGCTGTCTTTCACGTACAGAGCTCCGGCAAGCGCGAAGTCACGGGCGCCAACGTACTCGTTGCGATCTTCAGCGAGCAGGAAAGCCAGGCGGTGTTCCTGCTCAAGCAGCAGAGCGTTGCCCGTATTGATGTCGTCAACTACATCGCCCACGGTATCTCGAAAGTGCCAGGGCACGGCGATCATTCCGAGGGTGAGCAGGATATGCAGGATGACGAGGGCGGTGAGTCTTCTTCTTCAAGCAACCCGCTGGATGCCTATGCCAGCAATCTCAACGAACTGGCACGCCAGGGGCGGATCGATCCGCTGGTAGGGCGTGAGCTTGAAGTCGAGCGCGTGGCACAGATCCTGGCTCGTCGTCGCAAGAACAACCCGCTGCTGGTGGGCGAGGCAGGCGTGGGTAAAACCGCGATTGCCGAAGGCCTGGCCAAGCGCATCGTCGATAACCAGGTGCCGGACCTGCTGGCCAACAGTGTCGTCTACTCCCTTGATCTCGGTGCCTTGCTGGCCGGTACCAAATACCGTGGCGACTTCGAGAAACGCTTCAAGGCGTTGCTTGGCGAGCTGAAGAAACGCCCGCAGGCGATCCTGTTTATCGATGAGATTCATACCATCATCGGTGCCGGTGCGGCTTCGGGTGGGGTGATGGATGCCTCCAATCTGCTCAAGCCTCTGTTGTCGTCGGGTGATATCCGTTGCATCGGTTCGACCACGTTCCAGGAATTTCGCGGGATCTTCGAGAAAGACCGCGCGCTGGCGCGGCGCTTCCAGAAAGTTGACGTGTCCGAGCCTTCGGTGGAAGACACCATCGGCATCCTGCGCGGGCTCAAGGGTCGTTTCGAGGCGCACCATGGCATCGAATACACCGATGAGGCCTTGCGGGCTGCTGCCGAGCTGGCGTCGCGCTATATCAATGACCGGCACATGCCGGACAAGGCCATCGACGTGATCGACGAAGCAGGGGCCTACCAGCGCCTGCAGCCGGTAGAGAAACGTGTGAAACGCATCGACGTGCCTCAGGTCGAGGACATCGTGGCGAAAATCGCGCGGATTCCGCCAAAACACGTCACCAGTTCCGACAAGGAGCTGCTGCGTAACCTGGAGCGTGACCTCAAGCTGACCGTGTTTGGTCAGGATGCGGCCATCGATTCGTTGTCAACCGCGATCAAATTGTCCAGGGCTGGCCTCAAGTCGCCGGACAAGCCAGTCGGTTCGTTCCTGTTCGCAGGGCCTACCGGTGTCGGCAAGACCGAAGCGGCGCGGCAGTTGGCCAAGGCCATGGGCATCGAGCTGGTGCGTTTCGACATGTCCGAGTACATGGAGCGTCACACGGTGTCGCGCCTGATCGGTGCGCCTCCGGGCTATGTCGGTTTCGACCAGGGCGGCCTGTTGACCGAGGCGATCACCAAGCAACCGCATTGCGTACTGCTGCTCGATGAAATCGAGAAGGCTCACCCGGAAGTCTTTAACCTGCTGCTGCAGGTGATGGACCACGGGACCCTGACCGACAACAACGGGCGCAAGGCGGATTTCCGCAACGTGATCGTGATCATGACCACCAACGCCGGTGCCGAAACGGCCGCGCGGGCTTCCATTGGCTTTACTCATCAGGATCACTCTTCCGACGCCATGGAAGTGATCAAGAAGAGCTTTACGCCGGAATTCCGTAACCGTCTGGACACCATTATCCAGTTTGGTCGCCTCAGTCATGAGGTCATCAAAAGCGTGGTGGACAAGTTCCTTACCGAGCTTCAGGCGCAGTTGGAAGACAAGCGCGTGCAGCTGGAAGTGACGGAGGCGGCGCGCGGCTGGCTGGCAGAGGGTGGCTACGACGCTGCGATGGGCGCACGGCCGATGGCTCGCCTGATCCAGGACAAGATCAAGCGTCCGCTGGCTGAGGAGATCCTCTTTGGCGAACTGTCCGACCATGGTGGCGTGGTGCATATCGATCTGAAGGATGGCGAGCTGACCTTCGACTTCGAAACCACGGCTGAAATGGCCTGATAGCTGACTGCAACACAGCAAAAAGGCGCCGAGAGGCGCCTTTTTGCTGTCTGGTCAAAACGCGGTCAACCAGGCAGTAGGGGACAAATGTGGGAGCTGGCTTGCCTGCGATGGCGGCGTATCAAGCAATGCATCTTTGCCTGACCGGTCGCTATCGCAGGCAAGCCAGCTCCCACATTTGTTTTGTGGCGCCTCATCAAAATAGCGCCCAAACAAAAACGCCCGGCATAACCGGGCGTTTTGTATTGACTTGCTTAACGAGCGCGGTAAGTGATGCGCCCTTTGCTCAAGTCATAGGGCGTCAGCTCGACGCGCACTTTGTCACCGGTAAGAATACGAATGTAGTTCTTGCGCATCTTGCCGGAGATATGCGCGGTTACGACGTGCCCATTTTCCAACTCCACGCGAAACATGGTGTTGGGCAGGGTGTCGACGACAGTGCCTTCCATTTCGAAGCTGTCTTCTTTCGACATGCAGTAAAGCCCTCGGTATCCAATGAATGGCCCGGTGCAACTGCGCCAGGCAAAAGCGGCGTGCATTGTGCCCGAAAAATGGAGTTTAAGCCAAGGGGTTCTAGTTCAAGGTGACCCATCTTTGATTAATCAGCAGCTCAATGGGCCGATATTGGGTCTTGTAGTTCATCTTTTTGCAGTTCTTGATCCAATATCCGAGGTACACCGCCTCCAGTTCCAGCCGTATGGCTTCGCCGATTTGCCAGAGGATCGCAAAGCGTCCCAGGCTGCGGCGTTCTTCGGCGGGCTCGTAAAAGGTGTACACCGCTGACAAGCCGTTGGGCAGCAAGTCGGTGACGGCGACTGCCAGCAGTCGTCCCTCGAGGCGAAACTCGTAGAAGCGCGAGAACGGCAGGTCGCGTACCAGGAAGGTGGAAAACTGGTCGCGGCTGGGTGGAAACATATCGCCGTCGGCATGGCGTTGTTCGATATAGCGCTGGTAGAGATCGAAATACTCTTCACTGAAGCCGGGTTTTGCCGGTGTCACCGTCAAATCGGCATTGCGTTTGAGAATGCGCTTCTGATTGCGGTCAGGCAGGAACTGCGCCACGGGGATGCGCGCTGGCACGCAAGCGTTGCAGTTCTGGCAATGAGGCCGGTAGAGATGGTCGCCACTGCGTCGAAAACCCATTTCCGATAAATCGGCATACACATGCACGTCCATTGGCTGGCTGGGATCGAGGAACAGCGTGGTGGCCTGCTCATCGGGCAGATAGCTGCAAGAGTGGGGTTGAGTGGCATAAAACTTCAAACGCGCCAGCTCGGTCATGATCAACCCTCGGATAAGCTTTGAAATAAGTGTAAGCCAGGTGCGAGGAAGTCGCCTAGGAAACCCACGGTGCGGCGCTGGGTTGGTCCAGATGGTCGCGCAGGAAACCTGCGAAGTCGCTGCGGGGTATGGCGCGGGCGCCGAGGCTGTGCAGATGGTCGGTGGGCATCTGGCAGTCGATCAGCACAAAACCCCAGGCCTGCAGTTGCCTGACCAGTGTCGCGAAGCCGAATTTCGACGCGTTGTCGGCGCGACTGAACATCGATTCGCCAAAAAACAACTGGCCCATGGCCAGGCCGTAGAGCCCGCCCACCAACGTACCCTGGTCCCAGACTTCCACCGAGTGGGCATAACCCCGTTGATGCAGTTGCAGATAGGCACTTTGCATGGCGTCGGTGATCCAGGTGCCATCGGCGTAGCTGCGGGGCGCGGCGCAGGCCTGGATGACAGCGGCGAAGTCCTGGTCGAAGGTCACCTCGTAGCGTTGCTGGCGCAAAAGCTTGCCCAGGCTGCGGGAAACATGCAGCTCGGCGGGGAACAGAACCGTGCGCGGGTCCGGAGACCACCAGAGAATCGGCTGGCCTTCCGAAAACCAGGGGAAGCAGCCGTGGCGATAGGCCTGGATCAGTCGGTCGGCCGACAGATCGCCACCGGCGGCGAGCAGGCCGTTGGGTTCACGCATGGCTTTTGTCAGCGGCGGGAAAGTCAGAGTGTTGCGTTGCAACCAGGTCAGCATGGCATCCAGGCTTACGGAAGGGGAGGGGAGTGACAGGTGTAAAGCCCATCTCAAGAGCAGTGATTATTGTCGACGAAACGCCTCGGGGCTAGCCCGAACATCAATGGGTCGTTCTGCAACTCTATCGCAGGAGCATGGTCGTAATCGGGCTCAGGGAACGTCCGGTTGTCGTCAAGCTAGCCTGGATTGATAAAAACAGCTCATAAGCCTTTGTCAGCAAAGACAATGCATGCTCAAATTGAGCGCGAGGCAATAGGCCTTTGGCTATGCTGTACTACGCAGGCTTACGGCGTGGCAACGGGCACACAAACCCGTACAATGCGGCGATTCAGGTGTTATCGCCGTTTCATGAATCAGTCACAGAGTGTTAAAAGTAGTTTCATCGACACTTGTTCATTTTTTACCTGCTCGGATTGGGCAGTGTTTTGTAGTCATTCAACAGATGGACGCGCTAAAGGCGCAGGAAAAGACTCGTTTTGAAGAAATCCGCCGCAACACCTAAAACAGTAGTAGTTCCGGCCTGGCGCCAGCACTTGCACTACCGGCTCAAGGAGGGTGCACTGATCGCCATCGGCGCTTTGTGCCTGTTCCTGATGATGGCCTTGCTGACCTACGGCAAGGATGATCCGGGCTGGAGCCACAACAGCAAGATCGAAGATGTGCAGAACTTCGGCGGTCCTGCCGGTTCCTACAGCGCCGATATCCTGTTCATGGTCCTGGGTTACTTCGCCTATATCTTCCCGTTGCTGTTGGCCATCAAGACCTGGCAGATCTTCCGCCAGCGCCATGAGCCATGGCAGTGGAGCGGCTGGCTGTTTTCCTGGCGGCTGATCGGCCTGGTGTTCCTGGTGTTGTCGGGCGCGGCCCTGGCGCATATCCACTTTCATGCACCTACCGGTTTGCCGGCGGGTGCGGGTGGGGCTTTGGGTGAAAGCCTGGGTGATCTGGCCCGCAGGACCCTGAATATCCAGGGCAGCACCCTGATGTTCATCGCCTTGTTTCTGTTCGGCCTGACGGTGTTTACGGACTTGTCCTGGTTCAAGGTCATGGACGTGACCGGCAAGATCACGCTCGACCTGTTTGAACTGTTCCAGGGTGCCGCCAACCGTTGGTGGTCGGCCCGTGTTGATCGCAAGCGCATGGTTGCGCAGCTGCGTGAGGTCGACACCCGTGTCAACGAAGTGGTGGCGCCGAGCACGCCGGATCGCCGTGAGCAGGCCAAGGTCAAGGAGCGCCTGATCGAGCGCGAGCAGGCCCTGACCAAACACATGTCCGACCGCGAGAAACAAGTCCCGCCGGTGATTGCCCCCGCGCCAACCAAGGCGCCAGAGCAAAGCAAACGCGTGCAGAAAGAGAAGCAGGCACCGCTGTTTGTCGACAGTGCGGTGGAAGGCACCTTGCCGCCGATCTCGATTCTCGATCCGGCCGAAAAGAAGCAACTCAACTATTCCCCTGAGTCCCTGGCGGCTGTCGGCCACTTGCTGGAAATCAAACTCAAGGAGTTCGGGGTCGAGGTCTCGGTGGACTCGATCCACCCGGGCCCGGTGATTACCCGTTACGAAATCCAGCCGGCAGCCGGCGTCAAGGTCAGCCGCATTTCCAACCTGGCCAAGGATTTGGCGCGCTCCCTGGCCGTGACCAGTGTGCGGGTGGTGGAAGTGATTCCCGGCAAGACCACCGTCGGTATCGAGATTCCTAACGAAGACCGGCAGATCGTGCGTTTCTCCGAAGTGCTGTCGACCCCGGAATATGACAATTTCAAATCGCCGGTCACGTTGGCCTTGGGTCATGACATCGGCGGCAAGCCGGTGATCACCGACTTGGCGAAAATGCCTCACTTGCTGGTGGCCGGTACCACGGGCTCCGGTAAGTCGGTGGGCGTGAACGCGATGATCCTGTCGATCCTGTTCAAATCTGGCCCGGAAGACGCCAAGCTGATCATGATCGACCCGAAAATGCTTGAATTATCGATCTACGAAGGTATTCCGCACCTGCTGTGCCCGGTAGTGACTGACATGAAGGACGCTGCCAACGCTTTGCGCTGGAGCGTTGCCGAGATGGAGCGACGCTACAAGCTGATGGCGAAGATGGGCGTGCGTAACCTCTCCGGCTTCAACGCCAAGGTCAAGGAAGCCCAGGACGCCGGTACGCCGCTGACCGATCCGCTGTACAAGCGCGAAAGCATTCACGACGAAGCGCCGCTGCTGACCAAGCTGCCGACCATCGTGGTGGTGGTCGACGAATTTGCCGACATGATGATGATCGTCGGCAAGAAGGTTGAAGAGCTGATCGCGCGTATCGCCCAGAAGGCGCGTGCGGCCGGTATCCACTTGATTCTCGCCACCCAGCGTCCGTCGGTGGATGTGATCACCGGCCTGATCAAAGCCAACATCCCGACCCGTATGGCGTTCCAGGTATCGAGCAAGATCGACTCGCGGACCATCATCGACCAGGGTGGCGCCGAACAGCTGTTGGGCCACGGTGACATGCTTTACATGCCGCCGGGCACCAGCTTGCCGATTCGGGTTCACGGCGCCTTTGTGTCCGATGATGAAGTACACCGTGTGGTGGAAGCCTGGAAACTGCGCGGCGCACCGGAATACAACGACGACATCCTCGCTGGCGTCGAAGAGGCCGGTAGCGGCTTCGATGGCGGCAGTGGCGGAGGTGACGATGATGCGGAAACCGACGCACTTTATGACGAAGCGGTACAGTTCGTCCTGGAAAGTCGGCGTGCCTCTATCTCCGCGGTGCAGCGCAAACTGAAGATTGGCTACAACCGCGCCGCCCGTATGATTGAAGCCATGGAAATGGCCGGGGTGGTGACGTCCATGAACACCAACGGCTCGCGCGAAGTCATCGCGCCAGGGCCGATGCGCGACTGATACGTGCCGCGTGGCAACACGCGGTACGCCTTCCACACGAATCTATGAGGACTCCCATGCGTCTTATCCGCATGCTGTTGTTACCGGCACTGGCCCTGACCGCTCTTTCGGCTCAGGCAGACCCTGCCTCCGTGGCGAGCCTGACCAACCTGCTGGAACAATCCAAGACCATCACTGCGCGCTTTTCCCAACTGACCCTGGATGGTGGTGGTACCCGGTTGCAGGAAACCGCCGGCGAGATGGCTGTGCAGCGTCCAGGGCTTTTCTATTGGAAAACCGACGCGCCAAACGACCAGACCATCGTTTCCGACGGCCAGAAAGTCACCTTGTGGGACCCGGACCTGGAACAGGCCACCATCAAGAAGCTTGATCCGCGCCTGAGCCAGACGCCGGCCTTGCTGTTGTCCGGCGATGTGTCGCAGATCAGCAAGAGCTTTGACATTACGTCCAAGCAAGCCAGCGGCGTGATCGACTTTACCCTCAAGCCGACCACCAAAGACACGCTGTTCGACAGCCTGCGCCTGTCGTTCCGTAATGGCGTGATCAATGACATGCAGTTGATCGACAGCGTCGGCCAGCGCACCAACATCCTGTTCACCGGGGTCAAGGCCAACCAGCCTGTCGCCGCGTCCAAGTTCAAGTTCGACATCCCCAAGGGTGCCGACGTGATCCAGGAATAAACTGTTTAGAGGTTTCAAACGCTGCCCATGGACTTGTTTCGAAGTGACCCGATTGCTCAGCCTTTGGCGGCGCGCCTGCGCTCGACCAACCTGGATGAGTACGTCGGGCAGGAACACCTGCTCGCTCGCGGCAAGCCCTTGCGCGAAGCCCTGGAGCAGGGTGCCCTGCACTCGATGATTTTCTGGGGGCCGCCGGGCGTGGGTAAAACCACCCTGGCCCGGCTGCTGGCGAAAGTCTCGGACGCGCACTTCGAAACAGTCTCTGCGGTACTGGCCGGGGTCAAGGAGATTCGCCAGGCGGTGGACGTGGCCAAGCAGCAGGCCGGGCAATACGGCAAGCGCACCATCCTGTTCGTCGACGAAGTGCATCGCTTCAACAAGTCGCAGCAGGATGCGTTTTTACCGTATGTCGAAGACGGCACGCTGATCTTTATCGGTGCTACCACCGAGAACCCTTCCTTTGAGCTGAACAACGCGTTGCTGTCGCGGGCGCGGGTTTATGTGCTTAAAAGCCTCGACGAAGCGGCGATGCAGAAGCTGCTGCAGCGGGCGCTGACCGAGGAAAAGGGCCTGGGCAAGCGGCAACTGACGGTCAGTGAGGAAGGCTTCAAGATTCTCCTGACGGCTGCCGACGGTGATGGGCGACGTTTCCTCAACCTGTTGGAAAACGCTTCCGATCTGGCTGAGGATGGCAGCGAAATCGGCGTCGACCTGCTGCAAAGCCTGCTGGGCGATACCCGCCGCCGCTTCGACAAGGGTGGCGAAGCCTTTTACGACCAGATTTCTGCGTTGCACAAATCGGTGCGCGGCTCCAACCCGGACGGTGCGCTGTACTGGTTTGCCCGGATGATCGATGGCGGTTGCGACCCGTTGTACCTCGCCCGGCGCGTGGTGCGCATGGCCAGCGAAGACATTGGCAACGCCGACCCGCGTGCCCTGAGCCTATGCCTGGCAGCCTGGGAAGTGCAGGAACGCCTGGGCAGCCCGGAAGGCGAGTTGGCGGTGGCCCAAGCCATCACCTACCTGGCCTGCGCGCCGAAAAGCAACGCGGTATACATGGGCTTCAAGTCCGCCTTGCGCGCTGCCGCCGAGCACGGTTCCCTGGAAGTGCCGCTGCACCTGCGCAATGCGCCGACCAAGCTGATGAAACAGCTGGGTTATGGCGACGAATACCGTTACGCCCACGATGAGCCGGATGCCTACGCCGCCGGCGAAGACTATTTTCCCGATGAGCTTGAGCCGCAACCTTTCTACCAACCGGTGCCCCGTGGCCTGGAGTTGAAGATCGGTGAAAAACTCAACCATCTGGCCCAACTTGACCGGCTCAGCCCGAAACAGCGGAGAAAGTAGTGCTCAGAACGATTCTTGCCGTGTCCGTGGCCGGCATCGCTGGTACATTATTGCGTTTCGCCACCAGTACGTGGGTCAGCGCCAACTGGCCGCGGCATTTTTATGCGGCGACGTTGGCGGTCAATCTGGTGGGCTGTTTGATCATCGGCTTGTTGTACGGGTGGTTTCTGGTGCGCCCGGAAGTGCCGATTGAAATTCGCGCCGGCTTGATTGTCGGCTTTGTAGGCGGTCTGACGACCTTTTCATCCTTTTCACTGGATACGTTGCGCTTGCTGGAAAGCGGGCAGGCACCGGTCGCCTTCGGGTACCTGGCCATCAGCGTGTTCGGCGGGCTGCTCGCCACCTGGGCTGGCCTGTCCTTGACCAAACTTTGATAAACGAGAGACCGACATGCTCGATTCCAAACTGTTACGTAGCAACCTTCAGGACGTAGCGGACCGCCTGGCATCCCGTGGCTTTGCCTTGGATGTTGCGCGCATCGAAGCGCTGGAAGAACAGCGCAAGACCGTCCAGACCCGCACCGAAGCACTGCAGGCTGAGCGTAATGCGCGTTCCAAATCCATCGGTCAAGCCAAGCAGCGCGGTGAAGACATCGCGCCGCTGATGGCGGACGTTGAGCGCATGGCCGGTGAGTTGGCCTCCGGTAAAGTCGATCTGGACGCGATCCAGACCGAACTGGATTCGATCCTGCTGGGTATCCCGAACCTGCCGCACGAATCTGTGCCGATCGGCGAAGACGAAGAGGGCAACGTCGAAGTCCGTCGCTGGGGCACGCCAAAAGCCTTCGATTTCGAGATCAAGGACCACGTCGCCCTGGGTGAATTGACCGGTGGCCTGGATTTTGAAACAGCCGCCAAAATGTCCGGTGCACGCTTTGCCTTGCTGCGCGGTCCGATCGCGCGTATGCACCGTGCCTTGGCGCAGTTCATGATCAACCTGCATACAGGCGAACACGGCTACGAAGAGGCTTACACCCCGTACCTGGTTCAGGCTCCCGCGCTGATGGGCACCAGCCAACTGCCGAAGTTCGAGGAAGACCTGTTCAAGATCAGCCGCGATGGCGAAGCCGATCTGTACCTGATCCCGACTGCCGAAGTGTCGCTGACCAACATCGTGGCTGGGGAAATCCTCGACGCCAAGCAACTGCCGATCAAGTTTGTTGCCCATTCGCCGTGCTTTCGCAGTGAAGCCGGCGCATCGGGCCGCGATACCCGCGGCATGATCCGCCAGCACCAGTTCGACAAGGTCGAGATGGTGCAGGTTGTCGAGCCGTCCACCTCCATGGAAGCGCTGGAAGGCCTGACCGCCAACGCCGAACGCGTCCTGCAATTGCTCGAGTTGCCGTACCGCGTTCTGGCGCTGTGCACCGGCGACATGGGTTTCAGCGCCGTGAAGACTTACGACCTGGAAGTGTGGGTGCCGAGCCAGGACAAATACCGTGAGATTTCGTCGTGCTCCAACTGCGGCGACTTCCAGGCCCGTCGTATGCAGGCGCGTTTCCGTAACCCGGAAACCGGCAAGCCTGAGCTGGTCCACACCCTCAACGGTTCGGGCCTGGCTGTAGGCCGGACCCTGGTGGCCGTGTTGGAAAACTACCAGCAGGCCGACGGTTCGATCCGTGTACCTGACGTGCTCAAGCCTTACATGGCGGGCGTTGAGGTCATCGGCTAAATGGAATTTCTGCCGCTGTTTCATAACCTGCGCGGCAGTCGTGTGTTGGTCGTCGGTGGCGGGGAGATTGCCTTGCGCAAATCCCGGCTGCTGGCCGACGCCGGTGCGGTGTTGCGGGTGGTTGCTCCCCAGATCGAAGACCAGTTGCGTGAATTGGTGCTGGGCAGTGGCGGTGAACTGATTTTGCGCGGTTATCAGGAGGCTGACCTTGAGGGTTGCACCCTGATCATCGCGGCCACCGATGACGAGCCATTGAACGCGCAAGTGTCCAGTGATGCCCGGCGTCGTTGTGTACCCGTCAATGTGGTGGATGCGCCGGCGCTGTGCAGCGTGATCTTCCCGGCGATTGTCGACCGTTCGCCATTGGTGATTGCGGTGTCCAGTGGCGGCGATGCGCCGGTGCTGGCGCGGTTGATCCGGGCCAAGCTGGAAACCTGGGTGCCGTCGACCTATGGCCAACTGGCCGGGCTGGCGGCGCGCTTTCGTACTCAGGTCAAAAGCCTGTTCCCGGATGTACAGCAGCGTCGTGCATTCTGGGAAGACGTCTTTCAAGGCCCGATTGCCGATCGGCAACTGGCTGGGCAAGGCAATGAAGCCGAACGCTTGCTAGTGGAAAAAATCAATGGCGCGCCGCCTCATGCGCCGGGTGAAGTCTATCTGGTGGGCGCTGGCCCCGGTGATCCGGACCTGCTGACCTTCCGTGCCTTGCGCTTGATGCAGCAGGCCGATGTGGTGCTGTATGACCGCCTGGTGGCGCCCGCCATTCTTGAATTGTGCCGCCGTGATGCCGAGCGGGTGTATGTCGGCAAGCGTCGTGCGGACCACGCGCTGCCTCAGGACCAGATCAACCAGCAACTGGTGGACCTGGCCAAGCAAGGCAAGCGCGTGCTGCGACTCAAGGGTGGCGACCCGTTCATCTTTGGCCGTGGCGGCGAAGAGATCGAAGAGCTGGCGGCCCATGGCATCCCGTTCCAGGTCGTGCCAGGCATTACGGCGGCCAGTGGTTGTGCAGCCTATGCCGGTATCCCGCTGACCCATCGCGATTATGCGCAGTCGGTACGCTTTATTACCGGGCATTTAAAGGACGGGACTTCGGACCTGCCCTGGAGTGATCTGGTAGGGCCGTCACAGACCTTGGTGTTCTATATGGGCCTGATCGGCTTGCCGATTATCTGTGAGCAACTGATCCAGCATGGTCGCTCGGCAGATACGCCGGCAGCATTGATTCAGCAAGGCACTACGTCGAACCAGCGGGTCTTCACGGGCACCTTGGCCAACCTGCCGCAACTGGTGGCGGAGCATGAGGTTCATGCACCGACACTAGTGATCGTAGGGGAAGTGGTGCAATTGCGTGAGAAATTGAAGTGGTTTGAAGGCGCTCAGTCGCAGGTCTGATAATGCGTTGCCCGGCCTTGCACTCATCAGTGTGGGAGCCGGGCTCCTCAAATTCAGCGCATTATTTCGATCTGGCCCACACGCCTTTTCCGCTTAACCTCGCCCGATCATGCCCCGCATCAAACGTCTGCAACGGCCCTTTCGGCACAATCCCCGTCGGATTAATCGTCCTGTGGCTGGCGTAGTAGTGCCCCTTGATGTGAGCAAAATCCACCGTCTCGGCAATCCCCGGCCATTGGTACAACTCCCGCAGCCAGCTCGACAGGTTCGGGTAGTCGACAACCCGCCGCAGGTTGCATTTGAAGTGGCTGTAATACACCGCATCAAAACGAATCATCGTGGTGAACAGCCGTATATCGGCTTCAGTCAGGTACTCGCCTGCCAGGTAACGATGGGCGCCCAAGTGCTGTTCCAGATGATCCAGTTCGGCGAATACATCATCAAACGCTGCTTCATAAGCCTTTTGCGAGGTGGAAAAGCCTGCGCGGTAGACGCCGTTGTTTACGGCCGGGTAAATCCGGTCATTCAGGGCATCAATGGCTGAGCGCAGGGCTTCAGGATAGAAGTCCAGCGTGTTGCCAGTCAGCTCGTCGAACGCACTGTTGAACATGCGGATGATCTCCGCCGATTCATTGCTGACAATCCGCTTCAACTTCTTGTCCCACAGTACCGGCACCGTGACGCGTCCGGTATAGGTAGCGGTGTCGGCAGTGTAGCGCTGGTGCATGTAGGTGAAGTCATCAAGCGTGTCGCCGGTAGAGCCGTGGGCCTTGTCGAAGGTCCAGCCGTTCTCCAGCATCAACCAACTGACCACGGACACATCGATCAGGCTTTCCAGCCCCTTGAGCTTGCGCAGAATCAGGGTGCGATGGGCCCAGGGGCAGGCGAGGGAAACGTACAAATGGTAGCGCCCGGCCTCGGCAGCGAAGCCGCCTTCACCGGTGGGGCCGGGCTGGCCATCGGCAGTGACCCAGTTGCGACGTTGCGCCTGTTCACGTTGGAAGGCGCCATCTGCGCTACTTTCGTACCACTGGTCATGCCAGCGTCCTTCGATCAGCAAACCCATGACTGACTCCTTGGCTAATAAGCGTTGGAGTCCAGTCTAAAGGTCTGGGTTCGAACAAAAAGCGCAAAGGCTGGGGGTTAATGATCGACTAAATCGATTTGTTCCGGGCGTCCCAGTATTGCTGGGCGAGTTCGAACGCTTGTTCCCGCGGGTGGCCAAGGCCGCGCAAGGCCAGGGCCATGGTGGCAATCAGCGCCAGTTGCGGGTAGCTGTCCTCTGCGTCGCCGCGCCACAGCGCTTTCAAGTGCTCGGGGTCGAGTGCGGCGGGCTTGACGTGGCGTTGGGTGGAGAGGGCGGGCCACTCTTCATCCCAGCTTTCGCCGCCGGTGGTGCCATACAAGTGACTGATGGTGTCGGGGTTTATCTCGATCTCGCCGCCGTCGCCCTTGATCACAATGGCGTTGTCGCCGAGCAAGCCGCTGGCGTCACGGTGCACGCCCTGGTAGCCGGGGTGGAAGATACTTTGCAGGCCACAACGGGCGTTCAAAGGATTGAGGATACGCGCCAGGGAGTGGATCGGCGAACGTAGGCCCAGGGTGTTGCGCAGGTCGATCATGCGCTGCAGTTGCGGCGCCCAATCCCCTAGCGGAATAAATGCCAGGTTGCCCTGTTCAAGCGCTGACTCGACTTGCTGCCAGTTGCGGCACAACGGTATCTGCAAGCCTTCCAGCAACTGCTCGGTGTAGAGTCGGCCTGCTGTATGCGCTCCACCGCCGTGCATCAAAATGCGCACGCCGTTTTGTGCCAGGCATTTGGCCGCCAGCAGGTACCACGGCAGGTGGCGTTTTTTACCGGCGTAAGTAGGCCAATCAACATCAACGTTGAGCGATGGTGCATTCAAGCGTTCGCGCACGGCTTCGGTGAAACCGGCGAGTTCTTCCGGGCTTTCCTCTTTGTGCCGCAACAACATCAGGAACGCCCCGAGTTGGGTGTCTTCGACCTTTTCATCGAGCAGCATGCCCATGGCTTCCCGGGCTTCCTCACGGGTCAGGCTGCGGGCGCCGCGCTTGCCTTTGCCGAGGATGCGCACGAAGGGGGCAAACGGATGCTCGGCAGGTGTTTCGGTGATCAACGGGGCAAAGTCGGTCATAAGCAATTCGTCGGTCTGGGCAGGCCCGCCAACTTGGCGGCGAGTTTGGCGGGAGTGCCTTTGAACAGTCGGTTGAGGTGCAGGCTGTTGCCCTTTTCCGGGCCCAGCTTCAAGGCGGTGTACTTGATCAGCGGACGGGTGGCGGGTGACAGTTGGAACTCGTCGTAGAAACCGCGCAGCAACTCAAGGATTTCCCAGTGCTCGGAGGTCAACTCCATGGCTTCGGCGGCGGCCAGGGCATTGGCCACGTCGGTGGACCAGTCGCTCAAGTCGATGAGGTAACCGTCCTTGTCCAGTTCAAGGGTGCGCTCGCCTATGGTCAGGGTGTTCATAGCCACGTATTGACCTTGTCATAGTCGATCGACAACTGGACGAAGGCCGGGTAATCGACGCTGTCGGCCCAGGCGGGCACCGGCATATTGCGGGCCTGGCTGTCTTCTGAGAGGACAAACACCTTCAGTCCTTTGGCCTGCAGGGCCTGGAAAGGCACGCTGGCAGCTTGCAGGGCGTAAGCGCCGTCACCGCACAGCAGGATCGCGTCCTGCGCGCCACAGAGGCGCAGGCAGCTGTCCAGCCGGCTATCGGTAAAGGGGGAGTGGGAGACCACATGCAAAGTCGACATCAGAGGGTTATCACCTGGTCGTAACGGTCAATCATCTCGCTGATCTGCTTGCTGCTCAGCGGTTGCGCACTGGTGGGTGATACAAGCCCACGCTCGTTGAGGCTATGACGGCAGGCAAATACATCGTCGATACCAAATAATGACAGCGCTTGCAGGTTAGCGCTGAGGTCCTTTTGCTGAACGGCCTTGGCATCCTGGCTCGTTGCCAATTGAAACACCCCGTCATCCAGAAACAGCAGGCCAATGGGCAAATCGAATGCACCGCCGGCCAGCACGATATCCAGCGCCTCCCGTGCACTGGGCCCGGACCACGGTGCCTGGCGGCTGATCACCAGCAAGGATTTCGACATGTCATGGCCCTCCAAAGCAGATCAAGCGGTCAGCGGCCTGGGCGGCGTCGTGCAATTGCCCAAGGCCCGACAGCGCCCAGGGCGCGTCCAGGTTTACGGCACTGCGCTGATAGCGCGTAGCCTCTTCGGCATTCAATACCCCACGGCGCAAGGCTGCGGCAATGCACACCACACCATCGAGATGATGCTGGCTGACAAAGGCACGCCATTGGCTGGCGATATCCTGCTCGTCCTGCGGCGCAACAATGTTACTGGACGCGCTGTAGACGCCATCCTGATAAAAAAACAGCCGCACAATCTCATGCCCGCCGGCCAGCGCCGCCTGGGCGAACAGCAGGGCGCGGCGCGAGGAGGGCACATGGGCGGCGGAGAAAAGCGCAATCGCGAACTTCATGGAACACTCTGTGGGCAAACCTGGGCTAATGATAAAGCCGCAGACAACAAAAAGCCCGCCGAAGCGGGCTTTTTGCATAAGGCTGCGATCAGTCGTCGCGGCTCATGATGCCGAAGATCTGCAACAAGCTGATGAACAGGTTGTAGATCGATACATACAGGCTGATGGTTGCCATGATGTAGTTACGCTCACCGCCGTGGATGATCGCACTGGTCTGGAACAGGATGCAGACCGAGGAAAACAGCACAAAACCTGCGCTGATCGCCAGTTGCAGGCCACTGATCTGGAAGAACATCCCGGCCACTACCGCTGCCAGCAACACGAAGAAACCAGCGGTGATGAAACCACCGAGGAAGCTCATGTCCTTGCGGGTGATCAGCACGTAAGCCGACAGGCCACCAAACACCAGCGCGGTCATGGCAAACGCCGAGCTGACCACTTCAGCGCCGCCCTGCATGCCCAGGTAACGGTTAAGGATAGGGCCCAGCAGGAAACCCATGAAACCGGTCAAGGCAAACGCCGATACCAGGCCCCAGGCCGAGTCACGCAGCTTGTTGGTCAGGAAAAACAGACCGTAGAAGCCGATCAGCACGACAAAGATATTCGGGTAGCCGACGCGCATTTGCTGGGCAACGTAGGCCATCACGCCGCTGAATGCGAGGGTAAGAGCGAGCAAGCCGTACGTATTGCGCAGGACGCGGCTAACTTCTAGCTGCTCAGCCTGCGCGTTGCCATTCACTGCGTAATTCTGTTCGCGCATGGCGACACTCCTTCAGTTTTGAAACGTTCAGTCGCAAAGATCATAACAGACGCTCTGTAACAAGCGATGGCGAGAGTTTGACAGTGTGTTTCATTCGGGTATTATGGCGCCCGCTGAGACAGGATGGACTACTATAATCCTGTGCTGCACAAGGGAAATTGGCAGAGTGGTTGAATGCACCGGTCTTGAAAACCGGCGGACGTTAATAGCGTCTCCAGGGTTCGAATCCCTGGTTTCCCGCCAAGATTTACACGAAAGCCCCGTTAATGCGGGGCTTTCGCGTTTCTGGGGTTCGGCCTGGAGGGGAGTGGCAAAAGCATGAGTTCCGAAACTTTTCCTATTTTGAGGGTTTGGCAGTCGCGCCAATCCTTCGGTAAACCCTCTTTGTGATCTCCTGTTTGCTGTGGCCAAGCAGCAGGCTTGCATCGCCAATGTCGACGATTTCTGAGGCCGCCTTTGGTCGGATGTCACGGAATTGAAACCCTCCAATCTTCGCAGCCAGCATTGGGTCGCCCTGTTCGATTGCCTTCTGCTGCGCCTTCTCCCTTGCCTTGTCCCAACGCAAGCGCAACATTCCCTTTGTCATCCGCTTCCCATGCTTGTTGATAAGCAGATATTTGGAAGGGTGGTGTGCATTCCTTTCTGAAATCTCCCTGATAAGTTGCCCCAGGCTGTTTTCCCCGACCTCGGTGCGCATCAAGATCCTGAGCTTTAGTCCGGTCTTGCCTTGCGTCACCAGGAAGTAGTCGCCCTCGGTATCGTCGCTGCGCATGATGATCACGTCAGCGGGCCGCTGACCGGTCAAATAGCCAAGATCCATAGCTTCCCGGAGTTCAGGCTCTGCCATCCCGTAGACCGCATCCCACACCACCGCGTTTGCGTAATAGTCAGGCGGCGTCTCTTTGTTCTTCCTGATGCCTTGGCATGGGTTCTCCCGCTCGGTAAGCCCCCATTCCCGCGCCATATTGAACACGTGAGAAAGCAGGGCGATTTCCCTGTTTGCCCTGACTTTGGCTGACCGTGCATCGCGATAGCCTGCAATGTTGGCAGGGGTTATCGAATCGATGGGCGCTCCGTCAAACGTGGGTCGAAGCTGTTTGAGCTCCGCCAGGTTGTCCTTCTGGGTGCGCTCACCCTTTTTCGGGATTACGTCGTGCTCGTACCGGTCGAAGATCCCGTTCATTGTGGTCAGGTCGACTGGTTTTTCCTTGGCCTCCAGTTCGGCCCACTTCAGTCTCGCTTTGCTCAGATCACTTCCGAGCGCGATCTCTTTGCCTGTCGAGTCGCGGTAGTAGTAGCCGACCCAAACTTTGCCGCTTTTGCGCTTGCGTCTTACAACGCCAGGTGGCAAATCTCTGTTTTCTATGTTGCGGGGGCGCATATCAGTTCACTCTGGAAAAATCTGGTGTCCAAGCCGGTCGCGCCGGCGGCGGGTTCGGATCTGCAATTGTGGCGTTGACCATGCCCAGCTTCATGCGGGCGAACATCCTGCCCACCAGCGGCCGGCCGCCACGGCTCTCGACGTACACCCAGTTGCGATCCTTGAGCCATTTGCGCTGATCACATCGACGCTTGTAGCCGGTGAGGTCGGCAAGCTCTTCGTCCGACAGTATTTCAGCCTGCATAGCTACCTCCCGCCGCCCGCACTGGGCCGCGCTGTCTTGATGATGTGGATGATGAAACCGAAGGTGATCAGCACCCAGGTGATGATGCCGGCAAAGGCGGCAATGATTTCTTGTGTGCTACCAGACTTGAACAGGGCAGGTATGCCCACGACGAACCCGACTACGGTTCCGAGCAGGTACAGCAAAGCGCCCAGCAGGATCAAGGTGAGTTTCGTTGCGTACATGTGGTGTCCTTGCCGCGCTGGGCGGCAGAAGGTGGGTCAGGGTTTGGTGATCTTGTTCCAGCCGCCCGGGCGATGGGTTTCGTGGTAGGTATCGACGCCCCGGTGGTTGCCGTGGCTAATGCGGCAGATCTTGCACGTCCGGCAGTTGCCAAAATCGCCGTACTTCACAGCCTCGAACCTCGTCCAAACGTGAGTACTGGCGAGACGCTGCAAAGACCCTGCGCAAGATTGCTGATGACTTAGATGCTGGAGAGCATCCGGAATGCACCGTGGGTGTCTTGACGCTGATCGGTCCGAAAGGTGAGGTCACAGTGTTTGGCCTCGGCCCCAAGTGCGACGACCTGCAGTGTCTGGGTGCGATGCGCCTGGGTGAGCAGAAGCTGATTGATGTGCTGCTCGATGGCGGGGAAGGGTATAGGCATGTTGTAGGTGAAAGCGCAGCTAGCCATTCATTTTGACTGCCAATAGAGCGTGATCCTCTGAGAGCGGTTGGAGTACACCCGGACTTGAAACTGAGTACAGGTACAGGAAGTACCGGCCTTGTTGGTCGCGCAAAATTCGATAGACCTCGGCCGGTCGCTGCCTGCTAGGTGCTTGACTCCGATTCGTGAGCAGATCGTAGGCATTGATTTGCATGCGCTCCAACGCTGCTTTGAAATCAGTTTCAACGTTTATCTTCCATTGCCGCGCCTGGCGGATCTTGACGAATCCACAAAACGAAATGAATAACACCAAGACGACCAGCGCGACGACCTTCAATCCCTGCTCCATGCGCTCGCTCCTAGAGGCCCGGAAAGCTCAGGCGTAATGAGTTCGGCGATGTACCGGTCGTCGTCATCACCCTACGGATATGTGATATCCGCTCTGATCAAGGGGAGGTTGTTACCATCGAACGCGCAGTGAAAAGAATCACCAGCTTCGGCACTTACCTTGGGCAACTGTTCACATTTGAGTGTGTATGTGATGCCGTCATCCGTAGCAGAAAAGCCCTTGATTGCTTCCTGTGGCGAAGGAGAACCAACATATCCGTGCTGACCGGCTAACTTGATCACTGGGCCACCGAACAACTCGTACTTCTGCGTTTGGGCACACAGCCTACTGTTGATTAGCTTTCCATCAATGGTGTTGCTTCCATCGATGCAAAGGCGAACCTGGACCCATTTGTCGAGAACGATTTTCTGCATGGGAGCTTCGACTGTTGGCGGCGGCGGAGGTCCACTTTGGCAGGCAGTCATGAGTAGGGCGGTAGAAAGTACAACTAAGATTTGCAGGAAAGCTTTCATGGCCATCATCCTTTGGCTAGCGGGGCGGGCAATGTATTCGATCCTGTGGATCTTGAGAACCGTATTTGCACGTAAGTGCACTCAGGGTGGAGAAGGTGTGCCGCAGGTGAGTGCGGCGCCGGTGACTGTCACATGCCACCAAAAAGTATCTTAGCGCTGACCAATTTCTGGCCGTTGACTGTGAGAGTGCAAAAGCTCTCAGGCATTGTCCTACCTGGCTCAGTCTTCATAGGATCGCATTTCAGAACTCCCTTCTTATCGCCGAATGGTAGTTCAAACCCCGCAAGCGTCTTGCTGAACTCCAAAGTGTATTGCTGCCCATAGCCCATTCTTGCGATTACGGTAGGCTCGCCATCGCTCAGGAATCCGGACGTAGGAAACGCACACAATGTGCCTTCCACTCGCTTCCCGTCGATGATGTTTGCGTCTGTATAGCAGGCGATTTGGCTGCGTTTGGTTGCTATCCCACCGGGGCCTAGGTTGGTCCACGTTGCTTGAGGGCCAACGGTGCATCCGGTGAGCGACGAAGCGCCCAAAAGGCATACGAAGAGTGAGCGGGCTTTGACGAATGACATGAGTATTAGCTTCCTTACTTTTTGAAGTCGCCATGAATACCGGCAATGCGCCACTATTTCAAGCTCAAGGTGATTCATGGGCAGGCCATACCCTCCATCGTCACTGCTTGAGCTGTCCGACCTATCCGACCTCGGCATTCGCCTAACCCCGGCTCCCGAAGTATGGGAATGGCTCCAAGCTGAGATCCTTGCCGACACCGGCAGCATTCACAACGAAGACCACGCCCATCTACTGGATGCAGACATCCGGGTGATGTGGGCGTCGTCGAGTTTCGAGAAGCAGGGTAGGACAGTCCTGGGTCAGGCCGAGCAGGTAGAGGCCCGGAAAGCTCAGGCGTAATGAGTTCGGCGATGTACCGGTCGTCGTCATCACCCTACGGATATGTGATATCCGCTCTGATCAAGGGAAGATTGCTGGCATCGTAGGAGCAGTGATAGGAGCTTCCATCGTCGGTGTCTTTTTTGGGGATTTCTTCGCACTTGAATGAAACGGTGATGCTGTATTTGGTAGCCGTGAACCCTTTAACTGCTTCCTGAGGGGTAAGGACCGCAACAAGCTCGCGATTGAAACTCAGGGTGATATCTGGACCGCCGAAGACTTCATATTTCTGCGATCGGATACATAGGCTGGCTCCAATCAATTTGCCATTCAACGTATTGGTGCCACTCGTACACGCTTTCGGTGAAATGAAGTTGCCAACGCTCATTTTGGTAGTCGGTACGTCTGCTTTTGGCTCCGGCGGGGTGTATGGCCCACTCTGACAGGCTGTAATAAGAGTCGTCGCCGATATTAGAGCGGCAGCTGTAAACATTGACTTCATTAGGTCAGCATCCTTTGGCTGAGATGTCGTGAGCAAGCCCGGTTCACGGCTACTGAGCTTGCGAACTGGATTGCCATGAGTCATGCAAGGACTGAGGCGCCTTGTTTTACTTCACGTATTTTACGGTTGCACTCACCAGCAACTGATCGTTGACGGTTACTTTGCAAAAGCGCGTCGTGACTGTTTTGTTATCCGTTGCGAGGGTAGGGGCACATTGCAAGAATACTTTTTTACCGTTCCAGTCCTGAGCTATCCCTGCCGTGGCTGCGCTCGCGTACTCCTTCATGAATTTCCGATTCCATGGTCCGAAATAAACTTCAGGTTCGCCGCCTCCGAAGAAACCAGATTCCTGCGTGGCGCAGATCGTCCCCTCCATCCTTTCTCCGTCGATGATATTGGCATCTGTATAGCAGTTCATCAGGCCATTCCAGACATCCAGATCGACTGGGCCTCTGTTAACCCAGGTAGGGGGCGTAACGCATCCTGAGAGAGTTGCGGTGGCGAGTGCCAATGCGATGAGAGAAATTGACTGAATACGGGACATTGAATTGGGCTTCCTTACTTTTTAAAGCCGCAACCATTAGCGGGCTTGAGTCGAACATAAGAGAAGAGGCAGAACTCGTTACGGCAGGTGCAAATCTCCACGATGAACGATGTGTACCTTGTTGCCGTCCGGATCACGCAGGTATGCACCGTAATAACCATCACCATAGTGCGGGCGTAGGCCAGGCTCACCTTCATCAGATCCGCCAGCAAGAAGTCCAGCCGCATAGGCTGCATCTACCGCATTTGGAGATGGTGCAGTGAAAGCCACCATGCTGCCATTCCCTGCTCCGGCGCCGTTATGGTCATAGGGGCTGTACACATAAAAGCGAGGGAGAACGCTATCTGGCTTAATCCAGCATGCCGAAGGCGGTCCACCATCAGGGGTTACAACCCGACGGCACAGCCCCAGAGGGGTCAGCACCGCGTCATAGAAAGCGGCGGCCATATCGATATTGTTTGTCCCAACAGTTACGTGACTGAACATCCTGTACTCCTACTTACGAAGAGGAGGCTTGTAGGTGGGCACGTATAGTCGTTGCCCTGTAGATCGGGTGAGGCGAGTCTCGGCCAGGTAATGGCAGGCAAAGAAAAGCCCGCGATGGGGAGAGCGGGCTTAGAGAGTGTTCACGAGGAGCTGAAAGAACCATACGAAATGAGATCTTTCCGAGGATTTCCTGATTGTTGAAAACGGGCGATTTCCCCATACCGATGGTGACGATTACGGTTGAGCCCCTTTACGTCACTCTGGCTCGAGCTCAAACATTTTCCTTGCCGTCTATGGCTGAACGACTGCGGCAGGTAATGAACTGCTTTTACCACTAAGCGCCTTGATCAGTGACCATGATAGAACGCCTTGCTCATCTCGATAAATATCACTGTGAGCTCCTCCTCCGGTGTAGAACGCGTTGTAGGTAATCAAGGCGTCCGAATTGATGTAGGTCACCCTTCTACCGGACGTTGGTGGCGGGGTAGTTTGCCCGGTAGCACTTGCTTTCACGCAATTTATGAGCGTGGATGGCACTGAGCAGTATTCTAGGAAACTTTCTTCACTGCCGGCATAGATGCCCCAGAGGGCTCTTTTGACCGCAGTATCGTTCTTGGAGGAGGTTAGGGCTATGCTCCTTGCACGAGGGCATTTGTCGCGCAGCGCCCCGTCTGGGCCTTTATCCAGCAATCTATCTGTCAAGAAAGCCCCCTGATAGTTGATCAGCAAATCTACCGTTTGCTTCGAGGATCGAGAACCCGAACCATCAGATATTACTGGCCCGTCACAAGCTGCCGTGGTCGCCGCTCGCGCCCCAAAGCTATGTCCTATCGCTATGACCGGCAAGCTTCCTTTTGGATCTGTGTTGGCTTGAGGAATGGTGTTTCCTAGTAGGACGCCTAACCAGGTCAATCCCACTTCATCGGCGTCTTTTGCCTTTGTCCCGAAGCTTGTCAGTTTATAAATGGGATCAAGCCATGGGCTGTTCCACTGGCTTGGCCATGTCACACCTATGACGAGTGGTTTGAAGGCGCCTGGGGTTCCTTCACTGGCATGTTTTATCCCTCTGATGATGGAGTTGATGTTCCTGATCGCTTCCTCTTGTACGGTGTTCCATCCCATGACCACGACAATGATGTGGGTGTAGGAATGGGACTTGATATCGACACTCAAGGCCTGCTGCAGGAGGGCCATCCCCTTCCAGCCTGAACTGTATGCATCTTTTGAAGCAATCTTGGGAGGGTGCTTAGGAAAGGCCGTACAGTCACGAACCGGCGGAGCTGTGACGGCTGGCCGGTAGTAGGCATCGAACAAGGTGCAGTTCCTTTCGGGGCTTCCAGGAGGCTGATTACGAATGATATGCGACACAAACATAATCTTGCCTTCGTGAACGGCGGCCTGCTGGTCCCTGACTGTTTTATCTGTACTGTTCGGCTGCTCGAACGTCAGATTCTCATCTGGCTGAAGAATGTTATCGGGGTCGCCTTTCTCAATTCCGACTATATATCCACCACCTTGGAGTGCAATCTCATCAGGGTAATAAACAGCCGAATGATAGTGCATGGTGATTGGCCCATCAGTCCCCAGCTCCTTTTCCGCAGACTCCAGAAGTCGGGGCGCCCCGTCGCTGAAGCACCCTGATAGCAAGATGGTATTGGCTGTCAGTAACCGCCTGATTGCCTTGCTCATGATCATAGCCATAGGTGCCGTCTCCAGTCAGAGTTGGTTCGGCGAGAGCACTTCGCGCCGACTGTACGGCACCACGGACAGTCTTCCTCACCATGGAATCTGGAGGGGCGACTGCAATGGAGTACTTTGCAGAAGCGAGACGGTCGAGAATGCTGTCACTTCTTACATAGGTATAGATGACTCTCTGTGCCTTGTCGACGCAGCGTATTCAGGGTAGGGCATCGCGTCGTCTCCAATTGAGGGTATGGAGAGCGAGCAGGCAAAAAAACGGCCCGCGTACGGGCCTAAAGGGATTCTGCAAAGGAGTAGGGAGGCAATTTGCGCCCCTTCCTGTGAATAGCGGGTGAAAAGGATGTCGTAGAAACAAGAAGCCCGGCGCTGGCCGGGTTCTGCAAGTCAACCTTGTTGTAAATGCGCACTGACATGACGAAGAACGCTAAGAACTTTTTCGCGGTTAAGCGTGATACCGCTACCGGCATTCTCTACCAGGAGAAGATCGGCGGCGCCTTTGGCCGCTCCAAGTTCGTCACTGACAAAATCGCCGTTCCGCCCGACATGCTTCAGAACACCTTCGGCAAGGCCTTCAAGGTCGAGGAAGGCAGGGTCGTGGCCTATGGCGACGATGGCAACAAGATCTACAGCCGCGCCCGTCCGGGTGCCTGAACTGTGTGCCAAGAGCGACAAGGGCAGTGTCCACATATTTTTAAGTTGATGTTATTGCCCCTACCGAAACCGCGCAGGTTTGGATGGCAGGTGTGCTTACACATTTCCTAAAGACCCGTTTGATTTCTCTGCGCTAGCCTGCCGTTCACCTTGCAATGACCGACAGGAACCCGCCCCATGAGCGACTACCTTCACCTTAACCAAGCCAACTGGGACGAGCGCGCGCCTCTGCACGCGGCTTCAAAGGATTATGCGGCTCAGCGTTTTGTCGACAATCCAGACTATATTTCCGATGTCGTTCGTTTCGATCTGCCGCTGCTGGGTGACATCAAGGGCTTGCGCACAGTGCATCTGCAATGCCATATCGGTACCGATACCCTGTCGTTGGCCCGTAAGGGCGCAGACGTCATTGGACTGGACTTTTCCCCCGCGTCACTGGAGCAGGCCCGGGAGCTGAGCAAACGCGCCGGTGCGACCATCCAGTTCGTCGAATCCGATGTGTACAAGGCTTCGCAAGCACTGCCTAAAAACAGCTTCGATCTGGTGTACACCGGTATCGGCGCCCTCTGCTGGCTACCCGATATCGACACTTGGGCGCGCAATGTCAGCGAACTGCTCAAGCCCGGTGGCCGTCTGTTCATCCGCGAGGGCCATCCGATGCTGTGGTCGATCGACGAAACCAACGAAGCAACACTGCTGTGCATTGAGCTGCCGTATTTCGAACGCAAAGAACCTTTGGTCTGGGACGATGCCAATACCTACGTCGAAACCGAAGTCGATAAGCCGCTGAAGGCCTCGGTCACCCATCAGTGGAACCACGGCCTTGGGGAAATCATCACGGCACTATTGGCCCATGGCCTGGACATTACTGGCCTGGTCGAACATCAAAGCGTTCCCTGGCCAGCCATACCCGCTCAGATGACCTTCTCCCAGGATGATGGCGAGTGGCGCCTGAATGAAAAACCCTGGCGTCTGCCGCTGAGTTATACCTTGCAGGCTGTGAAACGTTTGAGCTGACAGTGTGACTGCTAACTCAACAAAGCCCACTGATGTGGGCTTTGTAGTTTCTAGCTGGCATAAGTGGGCCTTTTTCACAGGGCATTCGGACATATTTGAACAGGCCACCAATTGCGTTGACCGCATCCGCCGCCTTGTTCACGTTTTGCTGGCGTTGGGGGTTGGTGTTCACCTGCGCCTGAGTGTTGTAGTCGCCGTTACTGCAGCTTTTGTTGGTTTGTGTCAGGGCCGCCTGAAAGGCGGTCGCGCGCAAGGTATCGCCCTTGGCAATCGCATCACAAGCGCAGTCTTTCTCTGAAAGACTGCGTTATGCTGTTCCTTCATCAGTATTACGGAATGGGTAATGCCCGACACAGAAAAGCAGTCCGTAGAGTTGATAGATGCCGCTCTCGTTCGGCGACTGATTGCAACGCAGTACCCTCAATGGGCGCACCTGACAGTTGAGCCTGTCTTACCGGGTGGCTGGGACAACCGGACCTTTCGACTGGGTGACCGAATGTCGGTGAGACTTCCGAGTGCAGTTGCCTATGTTGCTCAGGTAGAGAAAGAGCACAAATGGCTTCCGGTGCTCGCTCCACACCTGCCTTTACCTATCCCGGTCCCAATCGTCAAAGGAGCGCCGGCAAGCGACTATCCATGGCCTTGGTCTGTCTACGCTTGGCTGGAAGGTGAGCCGGCGCAGGAGGGGCTTATCGACAATGAGGACGCGTTTGCGCGTTCAGTTGCGAGCTTTCTTGTCGATCTGCATCGGGTCGATGTCACGGACGCACCAATGGCCGGCCTGCATAACTTCTATCGAGGGGGTTCGCTGTCTGTTTATGACGGCGAAACACGCAGAGCACTTGAGCTGCTCGCGGGCTGCATCGATACCGCCTCAGCCCTGGAAGTTTGGGGCGCTGCCATGGGCTCTACATGGAGTAACCCGAATGTCTGGGTGCATGGTGATCTTGCGTGCGGCAACTTGCTGGTCAAGGATGGAAAGCTGCACGCGGTCATCGATTTCGGATCATCAGCCGTGGGCGATCCAGCGTGTGACTTGGTGATCGCATGGACAATGTTGGGCGAAGAAAGTCGACACATTTTTCGTTCTGCCCTTGCTCTGGATGATGCAACTTGGGCACGAGGTCGCGGATGGGCGTTGTGGAAGGCTCTGATCACGCTGGCCAAGCTGGATGAGAGTCAGCGTAAGGTGGACAAATCGAACCAAGTTATTCAACGGATATTGGCAGATCAGTAAAAGCAGTCCTTCAGGAGAGTCGGGCGGGTTTGCCATCAGCCCGATCGTGAAAAAGCACCTTCCTAAGTTTGCAGGAGTGCCCAATGTTACAGTCCCGCCAAGCCAGGCGAAATCTGACAGGTGCATAGCCAATGCGCGGTTCTATCTCATGCAAGTGATCGCTGCGCCGTCAAATCTGGGGCTCAGCCCTCTGTGGCCAAACCACGAGCCCGGTACCTGGCGCGCGCCAGCCGCGCTGGTTGCTGCTGGCCTGCTCCGTGCGATAGGCGAGTGCGCATTTAAAGAATTGCCGCGTCCGACCTATAGTCCAGACGCGCAATCGGGAACACGTCTGCGTAACGGCTATACCATGCGTTTGTTCAATCTCGCGCTTGCGGATTTAGTACGCGAAGCCAATCGGCAAGGTGACTTCGCACTGGTCATCGGAGGGGACTGCTCGGTTCTCCTGGGAGCACTTGCAGGTGCACGCTCCGCAGGTCCACTTTCGCTTATTCATATTGATGGGCATAGCGACTTTCGCCATCCTGGCAATTATGACCCCGAGAAAAGTTTGGGTGCTGTGGCAGGCATGGACCTTGCGCTCGCGACGGGTCGAGGTGAGCCCCTGGCGACCGAATGGCCCGGTATATCCGGTCCGTTGGTGGCCGATAACCATGTTGTCCAGATCGGCGAACGTGAAAGCAGGGACGAAGATTTTGCATGGCCTGACGTAAACAACACTGCCATCAACCGAATAGATGTTTTTGAGGCGCTGATGATCGGCCCTGCGGTTGTTGTCAAACGTATCAGTGAAACGCTCAATCGGGTGCCTGAGCAAGGCTTCTGGATACACCTTGATGTTGATGTGCTGGACCGGGCTGTCATGCCAGCAGTCGATAGCCCTGGGTCTCCAGGTATCGCTCCCGATGATTTGGTGAAGATCCTGACTCCGTTCGTTGCCGATCACAGGTGTAGGGGGATGACGGTTACGGTCTTCGACCCTGATCTTGATCCTGATGGACGTTTTGCCGCGACAATCGTTGGGCTGATGGGGCAACTTCCGTTTCCGGTTCGATAACGCTGAGCAGCAGCCTCAACTAAAGCCCAGCCCTAGACGAGAAGCCCGGCCCACCCGCTGGGCTTTTTGCATCTGGTGGCCGCTCTACAGCGGCTGACGTTGAAGGGGCAGGGATTTACAGTTCAATAACAGTTCAGTCAGTGACATTGCTGAATCGTTTCGCCGACAATCTATTGCCCGTCCATGCATGGCGTACGACAGATCACCGAGTGTCAGGCTGTCGGACGGGCAGCTTTTTCTTGCTTGAGTGCACAAGTGCTTAACTCTGACTACTTAGTCAGCTCGCTCAAAGGGGCCGGTGTTGAACGTTTTTAAGGGATACGAGACGGTATTGTTGACCTTGGTCATATCGGCCACGGCCGTGGCTGATGAGTTGCCGCAAGGTCCGTTACTCCAGCGCTTTGGTGAGACCATCAATCAGTTGCCTAAACCGGCATCGCCGCCAGAGGCGAAACCCGTGCCACGAGAGTTACACATCGAGGGGCAAGAGGCGCTAAACCACCCCGGCACTCCCGTTAGGCACGATCCAGAAACCACCGGCAATCCAAGCATCGACAACATGCAGGCTCGCGATAGAGACGCGTGCCGCAGGCAGGGCAACGGCTCTACGTTTCATTGTGGGTAGTGTTTGCGCTGCAGGCTGTGTCAGTTGACGTGAGTTGTGATCCCGATGACCGCCAGGGTGGCTGTGGCTGAGGTGACATGTTTCCTTCTCCCTGACGATGCATGTATTGCTTAGCGAAGGGTCAAGCCCCGTAAGCTCTTATTTTTCAAGGTAACTTACACACCTCTTGGGCAGCGATTTAGGTAGAGCTGACTTTTAGGTTGAGCACAGAGGAGCAGATCTATGGCGCGGACTTCACGCTGTTCTCCCGTCGCGCAAGATTGCCTCACCGGTCCGCGGATTTGTCAGGGTCACATTCTCCAGCGCTCGAATGCGCCAGGTCTCGTTCTGTCTTACCAACACTGCGAGAATCAGTGTATCCACTACGTGTGGTCCAGCTGGATGGGCTGGTCCGGCGGCTAGGCGACTCCAGAAATGGATGACCGCCACGCCGTCAGTAATATGAGCAATATCGATGAGCTCATTCTGTAGCGTAGAGTCGCGATAGATCGTTTCGTGAATGGGAGCGTGGAGCGCCACGATTTCTTCAATACCCTGGACATAGTGTCCGAAACGATTCACGAACGTCGCGTCTTGATCGAACAGACTGCCAAGAGCCGTCATGTCGTGGCTGTTCCAGGCGGCTTGGAACGCACCGGGTGCACCTTCAGGTCTCTTCATCTTGGTCACCCGTCAGTCTTAACGAATTGTCAGGCCTCAAACTTGTGTTCTGCCTCGACAAGTATGCCGTCACGCTAACGTTTTAACTGCATAAACCCACCGACGCCGGCGACCAATGACCGTCCTGCTGTGTGATTCAAGAGGCGTCGTTCGTTCCCTCGCGCTGCTCTTGCTGGCACTGTTCGGACCCGGGTCCGGAAATGGACAGGCCGATACTGATGGGGTCGACATCACGCCTGCCGACTGTCAGAACAGCTTCCAGCGCTCCTTCCAGGCTCGCCCCTTGGGATGCCAGCCACTGCGACACGAGGACCTGCTTTCGTTCGTCATCCACCGCCTGGTCGATGGCTACCGAGGGCGCGCCATAGCGCTGGGCAAGTAGCCGGGTCAGTTCTTCGAAGCGGGCGCGAATAGCTAAGTCCTGCGTGTCTGCGGGCATCTCGACCGCCGTATAAATTTCACATAGCCCGGCCTCTTTACCAAACTTGAGTGACAACTCATCAAACCCGATAATTGGCCTTGGCGGGCGCTCGACTAGCATGATGTGACGCCGATCATTGCTGCCCAGTACCTTGGTGACTGCCCGGGCCTGCTCGGCGGTCATGCCCATCTGCAGGCCGAAGGGCCCGTTATAGACGGGTGTCGGCTCCTGTTGGCAGCCGGTTGTAGCTATTACGAGCAATGACAGCAGAAGCAGGGCTGACTTATTGTTTTTCATAGGGTCATTTGTTATGCCGTTGATCGAATAATTTGTCAGATTCACTGGCAAGAACTCCAGCTATCAATGAGTCCGGTTGGTAAAACTCCTTGGCTTTCTCCGCAACTTCCAATGCGCTGATACTAATCTGTCCAATCCCCGATGCCCTGATTTTTTCTATAGAACTGGCCCAGACGACTCTGGGTATACCGCACCATGCAATCGCGCTCATGCACATAGAGCATGGTTCTCCAGTTGTATACAGAGTCAGGCTCTTGAAGCCACTGTTGCCGTGTTTATCAACAAAGTTGTTAATGGCAACAATCTCTCCGTGGTTGATTGGGTTCATGGCGCCAGAGTTCACGCCTTCAGCCATAACCTCGCCTGTTTCTTCATTTACTATTACCGCCCCAAAGGGGTAGGTTTTATTGTTTTTCGCTTGTTCAATCGCCATTTTCATGAATTTTTCGTGTTTTGATTTTTCTGCCTCTGAAATATTGGGTGTTTTTGATGATTCTGATATGTTTTTCGATGAGGAGGCTGCCGAGTAAATTAAAGGTAGTGCGCCTAGTCCGTAGGTAAATACTCTTCTGCTTATCATACAAACCCCTTCTGTTTTATTTTGACTTGGTTGGATTTTCTATAATGGTTTAATCGATGACGTGTCTGCGGACGCACTAACTTTTCGACGATCAGTCAGGTGTCATGAGTACGGCGAGGGTCAGCTTGATGAACTCTTCGTTCCTGCCGAGGGTGTCCAGTGTGCTGCGTAAGTTCTCGGCGACTTCGATGCTGCCTTGCTGCTCGACCCAATTTGAAAGTTCCATGATGGCAGCCCCAAGAGCGAGCTGGTTTTCGTTGAGCCTGGAAAGCAGAGGTGAGAAGTAGGTCAGCGTTCGGCATCGGTGTTCCTCCCTGGAGTGAACAGCGTAGCAGTTGGGCGAGCGGCGACCGGAGCGCGATTTACCGAGGGCGTTCGAATATGATTTTAACGGTCAGGGGCCTGATCCCATCCAGGCCCCGGTGGGCGACTAGGCGGCAGGTCTGACGCGGAAGGCGAGGTACACCGGGCCGAACGGGAAGGTGCTGACCTCCAGTTCATCCAGTGGACTGAGTGTTTGGGTGCGAGTGCCGGCGTTGCTGTAGATCACATGACTGGCCGATACCGCAATATTGATCCTGCCGGCCGCGGCCTGAATCAAAGTGACCTTGAACCCTTCTGTCACATCGTCACCCAGGGTGAGCGTGACGTCGGTGTTACTGATCACCAGGATCGACTTGCCCGAGTCCGCCATCGTCAGGGCCTGGCTGGCGGTGATCGAAACGTTGGGGTGCACGTGGCCACCGGCGTGGTAACTGACCATCCGTGGATCGGCGAAGACCCGTGCGAAGGTGCCGACGTAGTTGACGCTGGCGCGCATGTCATCAAATTGCTCGATCACATAGGTGCCGACGCTGCCCGACACTTCGCCATTAGGGTCCAGGACCCATTTGCGCCCCACCAACAGCCCGATCCGGGTGTTGGCACGCACGCCGGCACGCATCTCTTCGAGAAACAACTGGCTGATTTGTCCACCACCGTTGCCCTGGGCATAGGTAAACCGCGCAATGGAGTGACTGTCCCCCGTGGGGCTGCCCTGGGTAGTATCGACCCGGTAATCGACGAAGTCCGCCGAGACGATGGTGGTCGTGGTGTTGGCGTTCGGGGCCCAGTTGAAATTCAGAACCCGCCCGGTTTTCACCTGCTCCAGCGAGGTGGTGGTCTGGGTGGTAGTGGTGGAACCTGACTGCTCCAGATCATTAGCCATGTTGCTCATCCTTAAGTGAAATGGGGAGTGGAGTGCAGGCCGAATTTACCCCGAAACGGGTCGGCCAGTCCTTGAAACTCTCGCATTTTTGGGCGCGTTAATGGGGGCCCGTTTGAATATGACCGTCATGCTGGAAGCCTCAAGGGCACGACTTTCAGTCTGCAGTTGCTGCCGTAGCGTAATTAAGGGGTTGGTCAGAAATCATCTTCGACCCGCCCATCTTTGATCTTGAACTCGCGTCCTTGCAGATAGGCATTGCGCACAAAAACGTATTTGTCGCCGGTGACCGGCTTGCCGGCTTTGAGCATCTGGCTGCGGCCGTCCAGCAACGTGGCGCCGTACAAGGCGTTGCGGGTGCGGATGTCGTCCATGTAACTGTATGGCGCTGCATAGGTGTCGATATACCGCGCCGGAGCATCGCGAAGCGTACTGGGCCCCATCAGCGGCAACACCACATAGGGCCCACTGCCGACGCCCCAGTGCCCCAGCGTCTGGCCAAAGTCTTCGTCGTTGCGCTTAAGACCCATGGGGGTTGCGACGTCTACCAGGCCCACCAGACCAATCGTGCTGTTCATCAGCAAACGCCCGGTATCCACGCCAGCAGAATGGAGTTTGCCTTGCAGGAGATTATTCGTCAGGTTCTTCACATCACCGATATTGCTGAGAAAGTTGTGGATACCGGTTTGCACTACGGTGGGCGTGACGAACTGATAGCTTTGGGCCAAAGGCTTGAAGGCATAGGTGTCCACGGTATCGTTAAAGCTGAAGACGGGACGGTTGATCCGCTCCCATGGATCCTCCTCGGTTGCGGCCCGGGCGAGCGGAACAAGCCCCAGTACGCTGGTACAGATCACCACCCGGGCTCCTTGGCCCCAATTCAGACGACGCTTTTTCATGATTGTCACCTCGGACCAATAGTGGGCCCAAGGTGCCGTTAAAATATGCAGTCAGTATGGAGGTTTCGGCATCGGTGTTTTTCCTTTGAGTGCCGTGTAGGCCCATGTTGCGAGTCTTCTCGCTCTTGGATCCATCAGCACGAGGGCGCGTAACCTTGAGAATAGAAGTTGATAAGTATTCTTATTTGCATTTAAGATATGTTATTACATCTCAACTTGATGCAAGGAGCCTCCTCTATGAAAGTGTTGTCCTCACTCAAAGAAGCGAAAAACCGTCACCGCGATTGCCAGATTGTGAAGCGCCGGGGCCGGATCTACGTGATCTGCAAATCCAATCCGCGATTCAAGGCTCGGCAGGGCAGCGCGAAGAACAAGAACAAGGGCAAAGGCTGATCAGGGCGCTTGCTGATTTTTTGTTGCATTGGAGTGCTCGACCGCCATGAAACGGCGAGCAAGAAAATCCCGCGGAGTCAGAGACTCTGCGGGATTTTCACCTTCGACCTCCAGGGCCAATCAACATCAAACCAGGCTGATCATCTGCGCACTCAGTTGTGCGGCGCTGAACCCTACCAGGGTGATGCTGCTGTCGCCCGCCAGGATCACGCTGTCACTGCCGTTCTGAGTGGTGGCGCCGAGGACGGCGTCGGTTGAGGCAAACAGCGACTTGGAGAACACCAGCACATCATGCCCGTTCTGATGGATGTTGAAGTCGCTGATCCGGTCATGGCCGAATCCTTGCTGATCGAACACAAACAGGTCGCTGCCCACGCCACCGCTGAGTTGGTCGTTGCCCTGGCCGCCGATCAGAATGTCGTTGCCGCTGCCGCCATACAGGGCATCGTTTCCCGTGCCGCCGAGCAGGGTGTCGTTACCATCGCCGCCGTGCAGCAGATCGTTACCGGCGCCACCCTCGAGCCGATCATTGCCCCCCTGGCCGAACATCAGGTCCCGTGCGGCGGTGCCTTTGAGGGTGTCCGCCAGTTGGGTGCCTTCAATGGCTTTGGCGTAGGCCTTGTCGGCGCCGAACCAGCCTTCGTAGTCCAGCTTGCCGCTGGTGACGGTGTAGGCCGGCGTCAGAGTTTGCCCGATGTCGCTGAAGAGGCCACCGATAATGGGCAATTGGCCTAGGGCGTTGGCCAGGCTGGTTTCGAACTCGACATGCTCGACGTTATGCAGCTCTTTAAGGCCGTACTGGCCACTGGTGTCGTTGAGAAACAGGGTGCCATCGCTCAGTTGTATAGCCTCGTAGGAGGCGGCGGCGCCCTTGAGGAAGACTTTGTCATTGCCATCGCCACCGGCGACGATGTCAGTGCCGGTGCTCACCCGAAAACTGTCGTTGCCGCTGAAACCGTCGAGAAAGTCATCGCTGCGACCGTCCTGCAGCTTGTCTGCACTGTCGGTGCCCAGCAGGAAGGCTGGTGTGCCGAAGTGATTGGAGGTGGCGGTTTGTTTGTCGCTGACCCAGGTGAAACTGCGACTGATCGGGTCGAGGTTGCTGATGATGACGGTGCTGTCACGCTCGATGTGGTCGTAGAACGTCGATTGACCGATGCGCTGGATGGGGTTGATGAAGATCCCTTCGAGGTGCGCGGCCCAGCCGCTCAGGTTGGCGATGGAGAACGGGCCGTTGGGCCAGGTGGGCAGGGCGTAGACCGTGTCGAACAGCACGATGTTGTCGGTGGTTGAGGTGTAACTCGCATCGCTGCCTTTCAGTGCGTCGATGATCGCGCTGCCCAGATCGGTTTGCTGGCCAATGAGACGGTGCACCACATCGTTTTCGAAGCCGAAATTGAAGATCCCCTCGCTGTTGCTGGATTTGGGTGACTCCATGCCGAAGTAGTCCGAATCCTTGAAAAAGCCGTCTGCCAGCGTGTCTTTGCCCAGGAACATGCTGTTGGTCACCGAGCCGCCCTGGCTGTAGCCGGTCACCAGTACATCCTTGCCGCTCAGGTTGTGGTCGGTGGCATAGTCCTTGATCGAGTCGAGCAGGTAGTCGTAGCCGCGAATGTAGGAGTTGTCGATCATTGCCGGCCAGCCCAGCAGGTCAATCGGCGAGTTGGTGCCGGCGATGGAAAAGCCCATTTTCAGCAACTGGCCGCTGTCGTTGTATTGGCCGAAAACCCGGGCCTGGGAGCCGAACACGTTCTCGCCCGTGAAGCTGCCAGTGAGGTCGGTGTGGCTGTTATCAACGTTCAGTTCGCTGGCACCGATCTCGCGCCAGCCCTTGGGCAGTGCGAAGGTGTTGCCCTCGCCCAGGACCAGTCCCGGGATGTTGTAGAGGGCGCCTACGGTCGCTACACCACTGGTGTAGGTGGCGAGGTTCCAGGCATCTGAAATCAGGACGCGGGCGTCTTGCCCCTTGTAATCGAACATAGCCATTTACGTTCTCCTTGGGCCCTGCGATCAACACCGATGGTCGACGGTGGAGGCTGATACGTCGGGCTAAACAAACGTGCATTGAAGTTATTTTTGTGCGTTTGGTTCAGGGTGCTCCCGATCGCCGGCGTCGGCTTTGACGACAAGGAAGCCAGGCAACAGTAACGTATAAGTAAGTACGATCGTACTAAAAAGTCCGGTCTATGACCGATTTCGGTGACCGTTCGTCGTAGGGGGTAGACCGGTTTTGGCGCGTTGATTGCCCGCGCAGGACGGGCATGCCTTGACGGAGGGAACAACAGGTGTTGAGGTCAGCTTCTGAGGTCTACCGCATCAATCAGCGAGATGACCTTTTCATGCTTGAGTTTGTTGGTGTCATAAACGAAGTAGAGGTATCCCTGCTTCGCTGTTAAACGAAAGGATGTTATGGCAGAGACCTCTGGGTAGACAGAGAGCGCGTTCAGTACTTTCTTGGCGTACGGAACCGCAGATGACTCAGTGCCTTCCAGCGCTGCGTAACCGTGTCTGAGTACTGAGTCCACCGCCTGGTAGATGTTCTCCGACAGCTTGAAAATCCGTGTCATGTTCGTTCCTTGCTTGATGGAAAAACCGTCATTTCGAGCGCAATACACGCATTGGGTGAGTATGAGAGTACGCACTTTTCCCTGTCTGAAACTACCTCGGCCTCATCAGGGCATTGCCCCCAATAACATTGCAGGGTTGCCAAAAATTTTGTACCTGATGCAGCGTAAATGCGCGCCACAAAAGCCCAAAGGCTAAGCCAAGGTTTCATGACGCTCATAAATCAAAACCTTAACATTTACGGTTTATCAAGCCTGGTGAGCCTGGCGCTACGTGATCGGCGGTGCCGTGCAGTTTCTGTGGTTCATTATCTGCACTGCTCTGGCTACGCAGCGTGTGGGGTACTTATCAGGTGTTTTGTTCCTGAAGGTGGGCAATTGCTTGCACCACAAACGTGCTGACGGCCAAAGGTATTTGTTTACGACTGGGATAAAGAATAGATAAGTCGTTGTTTTGCTGGCTATAGGAAGGTAAGACCTGGACAAGATGCCCACTCACCAAGCTCGAGCGCAAAATGGGTTCAGGGAGCAAACAGATACCCAGGCCCGCTATGGAAGCTTTCAATTGGGACTGCGCCGTACTGGCACAAAACTGCCCACTGACGTCAATCTGGAGAGAGCCTTGCGGGCCGACAAGGTGCCAATGGGTCTGCGCAGATGAAGGAGAGGTACGAATACAGGCATGTTCGCCCAGCGCATAAACATTTTCAGGCGTTCCATAAGCATCAAGGTATGTACGGCTCGCAGCGAGGATGCGCCGCCCGGTGCTGATCTTGCGAGCAACCAGGCTTGAGTCGGATAACGCTCCAGATCTGAAAGCCAGGTCTATCCCCTCTGCGATCAGATCCGCCCGCTGATCGTTCAGGACAAAATCGAGCCTCACTTTGGGATACTGAGCGAGGAAGCCGGCGACAAAATCCATCTGGAAAATCTCGAAGAAATCTGCCGGTGCCGCCACCCTTACTCGGCCCGTTGGTTCCTGGTTCCCTTGCACGAGTTGGCGGCTCACCTCCATCAAATCCATTACCTGGTTAGCGCTTCGCTCATACAGTGCCTCACCGGCATCTGTAAGTACCAACTTGCGAGTAGAGCGATGCAGCAGGCGGACCCCCATGATCTCCTCTAGCTGCTTCACCCGCCGGCTGAGCGTGTTGGGTGGCGTCCCGGTACGGCGGGCTGCTCCTGCGAAGCTTCCTGCGTCGACGATCTGAACAAAAACAGCCACGTCATTTAAGTCGAACACGTCATTGCGCCAAAAATGGATGAGTGAAAGCCAACTCTAGCTACTAATTAAGTTAATTGCTAACGCCTAAGATGGGCTCACATCACAGGCTGCCGCTGACCATCCTTAGCGCTCGGCGGACCACTTATTGCTTGAGGAAAAAATATGCGCACCGCGAATCTTGCTGAGCAAAATGTACAGCGCCAAATAAGCTACCGCACAATCGGTAGAGGTCACGGCCCTATTGTGCGACTGATGAGCCCCTCAGACCTTGGTCATCTCATCAAGCCTTTCGTTTTTCTTGACCTGTTTGACGGCGACAGTTCGCTCCCGGAGCGTATGCCCATGCACCCGCACTCGGGGATCGCAACCATCACAGTCATTACAGAGGGAAACATGCATTTCGATGACGCAGACTCTGGCACGGGGACAATCGATTACGGCGGTGTTGAATGGATGCGTGCAGGGGGAGGGGTTTGGCACGGAAAAGAGATGTCAGCCGGCACGTCGAAGAGAGTTCAAGGGTTTCAACTCTGGATTGCACTGCCGCCTGAATTGGAAAGCGCGAGTGTTGATAGCCAATACCTGGAGTCACACGCGATACCGCAAGTAGGCCCGGCACGCTTGGTCATTGGCGCGTATCAGGGGGTCAAAAGTCCGGTCCGTGCGCCTGATGGAATCAATTACCTGCTGGTAACGATACCGGCCGGAGAGTCCTGGACGTACGTACCGCCCAAAGGGCATGAATCGTTGTGGTTGAGTGTCAGCCGAGGAACCCTGCACCTGCCCGAGCGGGTCAATATGGGAGAGATGGTGGTGTTCGAACCCGGTAGTCATGCAATTACGCTGGAGGCGAAAACAGAAGACGCTGTGTTTGTGATGGGCTCCGCCAAACCTCATCCCTACGACCTTGCTTTGGGTAACTACTCCGTACATACCAACGCAAAGGCCTTGCAGGCTGCAGAGGCAAAAATTGAAGAGATTGGGGGCCGGTTGCGTGAATACCTGAAAAAAAACGCTCACTCAACGGCAGTGCCGGTTTTTAAATAAACCTTACATGGGGTGGATTTTTGAGCACGCCAGGGGTAAGGCGTGCCATTGCTGTTGAGGGGGCTTTTTGCTTCGCCAAACCGGCAAAGTCACGGTTCAAGATAGGGCGAAATCAGCTCCCCAAACCATTCGATAAACACACTCAAGCGCAGAGAGCGTTGGCGACGGTCCGGATACAGCACCGAAACATCCATAGGCGCTGGGCGGTACTTGGGCATGACCTCCACCAACTCCCCTGAATCGATCAGGTGCTGCACATCGAACAGCGGAACCTGGATCAACCCCAGCCCCGCGCAGCAGCAAGCGATGTAGTTTTCTGCATTGTTGACAACGATATTACTGGGTAACTGCCGGGCTTGCTCAACGCCGTCCAACAGGTATTCCCAAGCCGACTCGTGACCTGAGACCCCCGAGGTGTAGCCAACACTCATATGGCCGTTAACCAGGTCATCGGGATGCTTTGGAATACCAAATTTGGCAAGGTACCCCGGGCTCGCACAGTTGATCAGCACGGCACGTCCCAATGGCTTCACCACCAGGCTGCTGTTGTGCGGCGTACCGAAGCGAATGACGCAATCAACGCCTTCATGAATCAGGTCGATGGCCCGGTCCGTCGAGCCCAGGGCCAGTTGGAGTCCAGGGTGACTGGCCAGGAAGTCGGGCAGGGCAGGGACCATCAGGCGACGGGCGATGCGACTGGGCACGTCGACATTGAGTCGTCCGGTTACCTGGTTCTCAATAGGCTGAAACAGCTGATCAAGGGCTTCGATATCGATCAGCACCTGCCGTGCCCGTTCAAGTAACTGTGCGCCGTCGGCTGTCAGGCAAACGTTGCGTGTGGTGCGATGCAGCAGTCGAGTACCGAGGGTGGCTTCCAATTGCTGGATAGCAGCCGAGACCGAGGCCCGAGGCAGCTTGAGCGCTTGGGCAGCCTTGATGAAACTCTCCCGTTCGGCGACCTGGACGAAGACACGGTACTGTTCAATTTTATCCATGCCTTTGGTACTCATCCTGTTGCATCGTCATTTCAGGCAGCGATTTACTTGGTCGTGTAGCCACCGTTGATCAGGATAGTCTGACCGGTAATCCACCAGCCATCGCTGACCAAGTGGCGAATAAACGGAATCACGTCCTGGATGTCGGTAAGGCCTGTCTGGGAGAAGGGCGACAAAGCGGCGGCTGTTTTATGGTAGCTGACCGCGTCAGCACCTTCGGCGGGATAGAAGAACGGCGTATCCATCGGCCCTGGCCCCACCGCTGTCACCGAAATCCCGCGCTCACCAAGCTCCTTGGAGGCCGCCCGGGTGAAGTGTTCGACGGGGGCTTTACCGCCTGCATAGGCCGCATAAAACGGCGTATAGGCACCGAGCAGGGAGGTGACGATGGAGCAGATCTTGCCATTGTCGTTGAGGTGTTTGCCGGCCTCCTTGATGAAGAAGAATGCTGTCTTGGCGTTGACGGCCATCATGTCGTCGTATTCTTTCTCGCTGATTTCGGACATCGGTTTTTTCAGGACTTTGCCGACGGTATTGATGGCGATATCTGGCTTGCCGACCGCCGCTACGGCGTCGGAAAACAGCTTCTCGACAGCACCGGCCGACGTCAGGTCCGCCTGCAGGGCCACCGCTTCGGCACCCAGGGCCTTGATGGCCGCGACGGTTGCGTCGGCGTCGCTCTTGCTCGCGGCGCTGTTGTAGTGAACCACCAGGGCCTTGGCGCCCTGTTGCGCCAGGTCGCGGGCAATCAACCCGCCCAGGTTCTTGGCGCCGCCTGCAATGAGAACGACTTTGCCTTTGATCGAGTGGTCTGTCATGAGGTAACTCCTGGCGGGTATGAGGTGAACCACAGTCTAGAGAGCGCCGGTTTAAAGATAAGCCTGTGATGACTGGATAGACTGTTCGCTATTTCTGACCAATCCTGAGCTGGGCAATGTTTAAACGGTGGAAGTTAGCAGTGCTCCTCTTATCGCCTATCCGTCTAGCCCCCTTGCGTTTCTTGACTAGGTTCTTTGTAGGGAGTTTTTATCTGCACGGAGGCAAGAAAGGTGAAAACACGCATCATCTTGGTCGGAGGCGGGGTAGGCGGCACGATGCTGGCTAACCAACTGGTCACCAAGTTGTACCCGGAGATCCTTCGGGGTGAAGTGCAGATCAGCCTGATATCCAATAGCCCAGATCATTTCTACAAGCCTGCGTTTATGTACGTGGCCTTCAACTTGTTTTTTCAGGACGAGTTGAAGCGCTCGGAGCGTTCGCTGCTAAGACCCGAAATCGACTTCATGGTTGATGAGATCACCGGCTTTGACTTCGCCGGACAAACCCTGAGTGCCCGAAGCGGGAGACGCTACGAATACGACATTCTGGTGATTGCCACCGGGTGTGTACCCGCACCGGAGCGGATTGAAGGGCTCAAGGAAGCCGGTGACCATTTCTATCAATACGAGCCTGCGCGGCAATTGGCGCAACGCCTGAACACGATCAAGCAGGGCCGGATTTTCATTACGGTGTCGTTTCCGCAAACACCCAATGTGCCCCATCAATGTGGCATCGCCCCGGTGGAAACCACGCTGATGCTCGATGACTTTTTGCGTCGGCGGGGTGTGCGCGACAAGGTCGAAATCATCTACACCTATCCCAGTACGGCACAGCTGATGCGCAATTGCCTCTTCTTGCAACGGCCCACTGGGGAGGTTTTGCCCAGCCTTTTTGAACAGCGCGGCATTCGTTTTCAGCGCGGCTTTACCTTGAAAGCTGTCGACCCGGATCAACGTATCGCCTACTCCGCAGAAGGCGAGGCCCAGCCCTTCGATATCTTGATGGCGACCCCGCCCATCCGCGCTGTCGATGCCGTTCTCGAATCGGGTGCATCACAGGCACAAAACAACGAAGGCTGGTTGCCAACCCATCACGAAACGCTTCAGGTGTATGGCCTGGAGAATGTCTACGTGATCGGTGACACCGTCGATTTGCCCGTGAGCAAAGCCGGAGGGGCATGCCATAACCAGGCCCCCGTAATTGCCAACAACATCGCCGGTCAAATTCGTCACGGCTCGGCAGATGCGGTGTACGACGGGCGTGTCCAGGCCGTCGCACAAATGGGCCTCAATGCCGGCATGCCGCTCTGGTACGACTACACACATGATGTATTACCCACCCCCCCAAACAAACTCGGTGGTCTATTACGCGAAGGCTTCAATCGCGGCCTTTATTGGGCCGTTGCACGCGGAATGCTTTGACCTGACACCAGGAGGAGTATGCCGAAATGGAAGGATCAATCCCCGAAGATAGCTGTGCCTCAACAGCGCCAACGGAACACGACATTGCGCTACAGGCCTTGCTGAACAAACTGCAGCCTCTGGTCGACAGCGGCCGGCTGGACAACGTGATCGACCTGATCTCGGTGACCTCCCATGCGATTGATCTAATCGACGTGGCGATGGTTGAAAAACTGGCAGGCCTGTTCGATCAGGCTACGTCTGTCAGTTGGGAGCTGGGCAATGCCTTGCGCATGGCCAAGGCACAAACTCGGGCGCAGACAACACCTGACAGCCTTTATGGCTTACTGATGTTACTGCGCGAACCCGACACCCGGCGCGGTGTCGGCCTGGTCCTGCGAACGCTGAATGTCATTGGACGACAACTGTAATACGACCTGGAGGTCAACCTCATGATCGTGAAACCCATACCGGCAAGCGCGGCCAGTACCCAATGGGACCCGTCGACTTATCTCAAGTTTGCCCAGTTACGTGAACGTCCAGTGATTGAATTGCTTGATCACATCACTGTCGAGAATCCACAACTGATTTACGACTTGGGTTGCGGTACAGGCATTGCTACCCACTTGTTGGCCCAGCGTTGGCCCAATGCGGAACTGATTGGGGTCGACAGCTCTGCCGAAATGCTTGCCGAGGCGACCTACCTTCCCATTCGGGCACTGTGGCAACGGCGTAATCTG
This sequence comes from Pseudomonas spelaei, assembly GCF_009724245.1. Taxonomy (GTDB): domain Bacteria; phylum Pseudomonadota; class Gammaproteobacteria; order Pseudomonadales; family Pseudomonadaceae; genus Aquipseudomonas; species Aquipseudomonas spelaei. The sequence continues at coordinate 79,856 of NZ_WNNK01000012.1, forward strand.
CTGGAGTGGCACGCTGAACAACCGGCGGACTTGTTGCTGGCAGCGGCGGTGCTTCATTTTATCAACGGGCATGAACAACTGATGCCACGCCTGTTGAGCCAGCTCAAGCCTGGCGGATGCCTGGCCGCCCATATGCCCAACTGGCGGGAGGCCCATTGGTATCGGCTGATGCTGGAAACCCTGGAACATGCCGGTGTTGGCGGCAAGCCCCTGGGCACCGAGGCGCTGCGTCGCTCCATGGCTGAGCGGCGAGTACTCTCGCTGGATTGCTATTACCGTTTGTTGGCACCGCTGACCCAGGACCTGGACATATGGGAGACCGAACACCTGCAGGTGGTCGACGGAAAATCGCCGATTTTTGACTGGGTAAAGGTGTCGGCGCTGCGTCCGGTGCTGCTGACACTGGATGATCAGGAGCGGAAACGTTTTCTCGGCGAATACCTCAAGCGCGTGCATGAGGAGTATCCACCTGAGTCTGATGGCCGAACCTTGTTTCCCTTCAAGCGCATTTTTATCGTGGCGCGTGTTTGAGGCTTCCAGAGGTTGGGCGATTCACTATTTTTGCCCCCGGTTAGATCGTTTATTTCCTTATGACAGGTGGGCATTCCCGGATCGAATATCCATAGCCTGTATTTTGAATCGAAAACAGATTACAGGGATGCAATGACATCCATTTGACCGCTATGACGGATCTTGCGGCCGTTGAACTTTGATAAACCCCGATGCAGCGCCCGTTCCTGCTGTTCGGCCAACGCCTTGTGCCAGCGCTCGGCATCTCTAGAATCGGCCCCAGAATTTGTCCCTTCCTGTCGATTACGGAGTTTCGAACATGATGAATGCCATGCAGATGCCTATGAACAGCGCGATGCCGATGATGCCGATGATGGGCATGCCGATGATGATGGCAACCATGCAGTGCGAGATGACTGGCGATGCCATGATGTGCACCCTGAAGCCGGCGGCCGGCATGGACATGGCCATGTTCAAGAACAACGCCGAGATGATGGCGATGATGCTGAACTGCGGCATGCCGATGATGATGCAGTGCGCCAACCTGTCCATGATGTGCATGTCCGAAGACGCCATGGCGATGATGAGCAGCATGAGCATGCCGATGATGATGCCAATGGGCATGCCAATGCCGATGATGAAGTGCGTCATGGAATGCAAGATGGAAGCTGATGGCATGACCTGCAAAATGATGCCGATGCCGGGCATGAGCATGGACATGATGAACAACTGCTGCATGCTGATGATGAAGATGATGAACGACTGCGCCATGCCGATGATGATGAGCTGCAACGGCATGCCGATGATGTGCTGCACCTGCTGAGAGCGGCAATGAAAAAGCCCCGGCGTTTGCGCGTCGGGGCTTTTTTGCATTCAGTCGAGTCGTTCGGGATAGGTGATCACCAGGAACGCCAGTGCTTCGCTGTCGGCGGGGTTTCGATAGCGGTGGGGCTGGTCGGCGTAAAACAGAATCGAGTCGCCGGTGGACAGCAGATACCGCTCCTCGTTGACACTGACCTCCAGCACGCCCTGGGCCACTACCAGGTTCTCCTGGATCCCCGGTCCATGGCCTTCGGAAATCTCCTCGCCAAGGGCGCTCAGGCGTATCTCATAGAACTCTGACTGACGCGCCATATCGTAAGGGAACAGCGCCCGGCTGACGAAAACGCCGCTGGCACTCACCAGGCGTTTGCTCTGTTGTGCCGGAAGCAGTTCAACCCCTTCAAATGCACGATTTTCCAGAAACGCGGCCACCGAGACTTTCAAGCCTTTGGCAATTTTGCACAGGACTTTGATCGACGGCACGCTACGCCCGGACTCAATCTGCGCCAACATCGCCCGGCTTACGCCACACGCCCGCGCCAAGGCATCCAGCGACAGGTGGCGCTTGCTGCGCAGGCGCTGCAAATTCTGTGCGACCTGCTGCCCAATGGCGTCATCGTCGCTGCTGCAGTCCTTGGTGTTGAGGCTGGGTTCTGGCAGTTCGGGAATCGTGTGCAGGAAATTCATGGGCGTCACGCCCGACGCGTGTCGCTGGACGGGTTCGTCGTCTGCGTTGCAAACACCGCCAGCCCGGCTCGGGCCGCATACATCGTCCACATCAGCTCGGCCGCCGCGCGTGCCTGGCGACGTTTGCGGTGAAGGGTGAAATCGATGACGTTGGTCGATGTGTGCATGGGGTAGATCTCTTGTGGCGGTGGCGACTCAGTGGCTTCACATTACTGTGTAGGACTTATTTCGATAAATACTGAGTTTGCATTTGTTAATTCGATTTTGGACTTAGTGGGGGTGGGCCGGTCTGACAGTGCTGTACGACGCGTCCGGCTCTATCACAGGGCGTGACCCGTCGGGCTTCTGGTTCTTCCCATGACTGATCTCGTGCCGGGCGTAGCCCTCGCAACACTGAATTCCAAGGATTTGCCACATGCTCCTGCGACACCCCCCGTTTGCTTCTTCTGCCCGCAGGACCTGGCCTGTGCTCGGTTTTGGCGCCGCCCTGAGCTTCAGCCAACTGGCCCACGCTGAGGAGCAGAGTACGCTCGAACTTGCTCCGCTGGAGGTGACCAGTGCCGAGATCAGCGCGCAGGAGGCGGCCCAGGCCCAACTTAAAAGCGTTCCGGGGGGAACCAACTACATCGACCTCAGCAGCGTCAAACAGGGGCGCGTGAGCACCAACGAAGATGTGTTCAAGTACCAGGCGGGGGTCTACGCCAAGGCGGCAAACAATGAGGGCGTGAAGCTGTCCATTCGTGGCTCGGGCATCAACCGAGGCCCGGGAGCCCATGCTTCGGGGTTGTACGAAACCTTCGACGGCCTGCCACTCACCGGCCCCGGCGGTACACCCTATGAACTCAAGGACCCGTTGTGGCTCAGCCGGGTTGAGGTGCTGCGGGGTGCCAACGGTTTTGACCAAGGGGCGTTGGCGCTCGGTGGGTCCGTCAATTACGTCACCCATACCGGTTACGACGCGCCCAAGTTGCAGGTGCGCTACGAGGTCGGTAGCCATGGCTATGGCCAGCGGGAGATCAGTTCCGGACAGGTGTTGGGGGATGCCGACTACTACATCAGCCTGACCGACTCCGAATACGACGGTTTCCAGGATCACAGCTCGGGCAGCGGCAAGGGCGTGGCAGCCAACTTCGGCTACCGGTTCAATCCCGACCTGGAAACACGCTTCTATTTCCGCTACCGGGAAACCGCTAACGACTCGCCCGGCAAACTGACGCGCGAGCAGATCAGACACGACCCGCGAGCCGCCAACGCGCTCAACGTGACCCGTGACTCGAAACGCCTGCAACCCGGCTCGACCTGGATCGCCAACAAGACCACCCTGCATCTGGATGACAATTCCAGGGTCGAAGCCGGTCTGGTGTATCACGACTATCCCATGGACTTGAGGGAGGGCACCAACCGCCTCAAGGTGGCCTATACCGATATCAGCGGCACCTTGAACTACATTCGCCAGGACACCCTGTTCGGCCACGACAGCAAGACCACCCTCGGCCTGCGTACCACCCAGGCGCTGCCCAACAATGGCGCGTCGGAATACGTGCGGGTGCCGGTCGGCAATACTGCAGGTTATGCCCCTGGTACCAAGACTCGTGACTACAGCTACCTCGGCTCCGACAGCGTGCTGCATATCGGCAACGACCTTGAACTGATCCCGGATCTTTGGCTGACCACCGGGATTGCGGCGATCTACACCCGCCGGGAAACCGAGGTCACGTACCCCCAGACCCATGCGCCTGTGAGCCAGCACGATTGGGACTATGCCCCACGCATTGGCTTGCGCTACGACTTCAACCCTCTGTTGCAGGTGTACGGCAACTTGAGTCGCTCGGTGGAGCCACCCCATGCGTGGTCGATGATCTGGGGCTCGAACAAGTTCTTCCCGGCTAACAGCGGTCCCGCCAGTGGCCTGCAACGTGAAGGCGTGAAGTTGAAGAACCAGACTGCAACCACCCTGGAAGTAGGCGGGCGAGGTGAGGCGTGGCTCGGGCAGTGGGACCTGGCGCTGTATCGTTCCGAGGTGCGCCACGAACTGCTCGCAGTGGAAATGGCTGCAACGTCTACCTCGTCGGCGGTGATCTCCGAATCCAACGCCAGCCCCACCGTGCATCAGGGGGTGGAACTGAGCCTGATCAGCCCGCTATGGGACGGCGGCAATACCGGCAAACTCGACCTGCGCCAGGCCTACACCTACAGCGATTTCCACTACCGGGATGACGACCGTTTCGGTGACAACGCATTGCCCGGCATCCCCAGGCATTACTATCAGGCACAATTGCGCTACAGCCATCCCACCGGCTTTTACACCAGCCTCAATGGCGAGCATTCCTCACGCGTGGCGGTGGACTATGCCAATTCCTATTACGCGTCGGCCTACACGTTACTGGGCGCAACGTTTGGCTACGACGCACCCAAGCAAGACTGGCAAGCCTGGGTGGACCTGCGCAACCTCACCAACAAACGCTACGCGAATACGGTCACACCCGGTTATGACGATAAGGGCTTGGACGTCGCCCGCTCTACACCCGGCGACGGCAGGGGCGTTTATGCCGGTATTTCCTGGAGTTTGCGCTAAGCCTTTCCGATGCGGCCCTTTACAAGGGGCTGCAACTTTTTGTTCTTGAAGATGCTTATACAATGGTGGGCTTCAAGTACAAGTTATTCTGAAGTTCCTGGGTGTGGCGCACTTTGGTGGGGCGCGAATAACATTAAGTTGCCCTGATAAGGAGCGTGCACCAAGGCGTCGTTGTGTGGGGTGTACGTTAGGGGGGCGCAAAGTTTCATGTTTCTCTTGAGCCTTTATTTCTCCTGCTATATCAATTGGTTGAAAGTCATCCTTGACGCTTGGTCAAGGTGTAATTCAAAAAAAGTCCGCTTGGATGCTTTACAAATCATTTCGCACTCCGTAAGTTTTGCGGGCTGGAGTGCGAACTGACAAAGGAAGGTCATGATGAAAGCAAGGGATATGTATCTCCAACGTTTGGCTGTGCCTCGTGCTATTTGGCTAAATGGTAAAAGGGTCAATAACGTTCTTCAGGAGCCTGCATTTCAGGGGGCCATTGAGAATACATTGTCCTATTACGATATGTTGGAAGGTCCAGACTTTCACTTCGATTACAATGGCAGTCCTGCCGCAATAAGCCTGATGATTCCCGGCACTGTCGATGATCTGGCGCGCAAACGTAACGCTTATAAAAAAGTGGCTGATAGTTCATTCGGGATGTTGGGAAGAACCCCCGACTTTATCAATGCCGGCTTGTGCGCCATGCGTTCCCACGCGACGTTCTTCGGGCACGATGAACATGCGGATTACTCGGCCAACGTTATTGATTTCTATGACCGTTGTGCCAAAGAGCATTTGTTCGTCGGCCACGGAGCGATCAACCCACAGATCGATCGTTCCAAGCCCATGGGGCTTCAGTCCAACCTCTATGCTGGCGTCAAATGCGTAAACGTCAGTGAGCGGGGGATCGAAGTCAGCGGGGCCAAAATGATTGTGACCCTGGCTCCCATCGCGGATCAATTACTGATCTTCAACATGCCCGGCCTGACTGAGCATGATGCCGATTATGCGCTGGCGTTCGCCGTGCCGACCGATGCGCAAGGCTTGAAGATCATTTGCCGCAAGAGCCTGGTACACCCCGAGTCTTCGGAGTTCGACTACCCGCTGTCGAGCAAAATGGACGAGATAGACGCCTATCTGGTGTTTGATCAGGTGCAGATTCCCTGGTCCGATGTGTTCATCTTCCGCGACATTGCCAAATCCAACCAATTCTACGACGTGACCCGTACCCGCCATCATACGGGTCACCAGGGTGTCGTCCGGGGCCTGGCCAAGGCCGAGTTGCTGATTGGTGTTGCCGACAGCCTTGCCCGCAACCTCGGCCTTTCCTCCTATATCAATGTCCAGGAACAACTGGGGGAACTGACCACCGCCTATGAGCTTATCCGCGGCGCCGTGATGCTGTGCGAGCTCGAAGCGCACGTGGATGCCGAAGGTGTGTGCAACCCCAGTATTCATGCGATCCAGGCGATTCGTTGCCATTTTCCGAAGTGGTACCAGAAGATGTTGCAGACAGTTCAGTCCCTGGCGGCGGGCTCGATGTTGGCTGTGCCTCACGGTGATGACTTTCATAATGAGAACGAAGCATGCCTGCAACAGGCGTTGCAAAATCCGTTCTTGTCACCCATGGACAGAGGCAAGTTACTCAACTTGGCCTGGGATGTAAGCGGCGATGGCTTCGGTCAGCGGCAGATGATCTACGAAACGTACCATGCGGGCGATCCCATGCGTATTGCCGCTGCGCACTACAACAACTACAACAAGCAAGCCATGTCGGACTCGGTAGAGCGCGCGCTTAAAGGAAAACACTAGTCTCGGTACGTAAGCGGCCGGCCGGGTACTCGCTGTTAGATTAACTTTGCAGTTGGGTATGTGACTGCGCCGGCGGCTGCACAATATTTGAAATCAAAGGGACTGACTGTTCGTGATTTATAATCTTGGCAAGCTCTCCAGTGTCTTGGATTCGCAAGATATTGACATGTTGTTAGTGTCCACTCGCGAAAATATCAACTACTTCACGGGCATCAGGCCCGTGGTCAAGGAGTTGAATCCTTATTATGGCGAGTGCTATCTGGTCATTTGTCGCCGGCATCCCGATATCGTGCATATTGTGCACTCTTGTGGCGAGTGCGATCAGATTACCGAGTCTAAGGCTCCCATAGGCCTTGTTTATACTTACGGCACTTTCTATCGCGAATTACCCAATGCCAGCGTGTTGCGCGGGGACGAAGTCGCCATCCATACATGGACCAGTAACTCGGCTCGGCACTTGAATGCCCAACAGGCGCTTTTTTCCCTGTTGCAAGAGCTGGGTGTCACACCGTCGACCCGGATCGGTTGTGACGAGGACGGCATCGCCCACGCTACCCTGGCCTCGATGCAGCAACAGTTCGGCCGGGACACAATTATCCTGGCATCGGCGCTGATCCGGCAGATACGCCGGGTCAAGACCCCTTATGAAGTCGAGATGCTGACCCTCGCGGCCCGTTGCAACGAAGCGGCGATCAAGCGCGTGACGCAAGCGCTGCATGTGGGCATCAGCGAGGCGCAAATCGGCAAGATTTTCGAGTCCGCCGTGGTCGATCTCGGCGGCCGCCCTGAGCTGACGATGATCAAGATCGGTCGTGAGGCCGTCGGCGGGCAGCGCCAACAGCGGGCAGACATTACCTTGCAACGGGGCGACCTGCTCTGGTTCGACTCCAACACCCGTTACCAAGGGTTTTGGGCAGACTTGGCCAGGGTCTACGCCTATGGCGACGTCACCGATGCAACGGCCCTGCGCTATGCCGCATTGCGTGAAGGGATGCTGCACGCAGCGCGGTTGATCAGGCCAGGGATGTCCGGCAAGGACATCTTCAACATGACCATGGAGTGCGTGAGAAGCAACGGCTTCCCTGAATACAGGCGTCATCACGTCGGGCATGGCATCGGCCACGAGGCCTATGAACGGCCGATCCTGGCGCCTGGCGAAGACGCACAGGTCGAGCAGGGCATGGTGATCTCCGTAGAGACGCCTTACTACGAGTTCGGCCTGGGAGCCTTGCACCTTGAGGACCCGTTACTCATTGGTGCCGAGCGCAACACTTTTCTGACCATGGATCCGTGTCCCGAGCTTGGGATTATCGCTACGTCATCGTTTCGATAGGAAATGAAGGGAGTCGCCTTGTGAAAAGCATTTTGGAAACCATTGGATCGTGTCCGGTCCTCGAACTTTCCCACTCGCTGGTGCCCAGCGGCAAGAAGCTCTATTTGAAGCTGGAGCAATTCAACCCCAACCACAGCATCAAGGATCGGACCGCCCTGGGCCTGGTGCTGGCAGCCCTGGAGTCCGGTCTTCTGGCGCCGGGTGGCACCGTGATCGAATCCACCTCCGGCAATCTCGGCAAATCCCTGGCGATGATCGGCGCGGCGATGGGTTTGAAAGTGATTGTGGTGGTCGACCCCAAAGTCAGCTCCAGTGCGATCAATTGGTACAAGGCCTATGGCGCGCAGGTCGATCTGGTGACGACGCCAGACGGGCAGGGTGGCTATCAGCGGGCGCGGATCGAAAGAGTCCAGCAGTTGCTGCACGAGTACCCCGGTGCCTACTGGCCCAACCAATATGACAACCCACATAACCCTGCTTATCACGAGAAGGTCTCGGCCAAGGAATTCGCCAGCCTCGATTACGACGTGTTGGTCGGCTGCGTCAGTACGGGCGGGCATTTGTCCGGTATCGCCAGGGGCATCAAGCACGTTCGCCCGCAGGTCAAAGTGCTGGCGTGTGATGTGGTGGGATCTGCGGTTCTGGGCGGGGCATTTTCGCCCTACGTGCTCAATGGTGTCGGCCTGGCCTGGCGCTCGGCCAATACCCACCTGGATTGCTTTGATTACCACAGCTTGATCGATGACCACCATGCGATCTCGATGTGCCGGATCCTGGCCCGTGAGAACGGTTTGCTGCTGGGCGGTTCGGCAGGGCTGGTGGCCTACGGCGCGCTGCAATGCCTGTATGGCTCCTCGGCGAAAAGTGTCCTGGCGATCATGCCTGACAGTGGCACCAACTACCTCGATACGCTGTATGACGACCGTTGGCTGGACGAAAAACAGATCCAGCTGTACGGCGTCGAGGCTCTGCGCCGAGACCTGCAGGCCAGCGAGTTCAAAAGGCCGGGCATGGATGTCGAGCACTTGGCTTCGATGAGTTATTGAGGTGCAACACCTCCCTTTGCGTTTCGTTTGTACTGTTCATCCATGAGGATGCTGCATGTTTGACTTCATTCAGACCGAGGCCGTACCCAGGCAGGATTACCACGACGGCATGGCCAGGCTCGCGGCCGGCGTGTGCATCATCACCACGCGCGTCAATGGTCACCCTGAAGGCATGACCGCCACGTCCGTCTGCAGCGTATCGGATGCGCCGCCGACGTTGCTGGTGTGCCTCAATCAACGGTCGAGCACTTTCCAGGCCTGCCTGGAGAGCGAAATATTGAGCGTCAATGTGCTGGGGCCCCATGCCACGGAGCTGAGCGAGATATTCGCCAAACCCCGTAGCACGGTCGAAAAGTTCTCTTTTGGCCAATGGCATACCGGGACCACAGGCTCGCCCTTGCTCACGGATGCGCTGGTGATTTTTGATTGCCGGATTGTCGCCACTCACCGTGTGCACTCCCATGGCGTGCTGTTCTGCGAGCCTGTGAGTGTGCAGATAGGCAGCGCACACGAAGGGTTGGGCTACTTCAACCGGCGCTTCATCCGCATGGCGGCGCACTGAGCCGGCCTGCACTTTTTAGTTGTTCGATGCTTAACGAGTTTCCCTTACATCTGGAGATAACACTATGTGCGGAATGGCGGGTTGGCTTTCTTACTCAAGGGATCTGAGGCAGCACCGGGACACCGTCCAGCGAATGACCGATACCATGGCCCTGCGCGGCCCTGACGGTGAAGGCTTGTGGATTGACGGGCCAATTGCCCTGGGCCATCGACGCTTGTCGGTGATCGACCTGGAGGGCGGCAGGCAACCCATGGCTGCCAACCAGCCGGGTCACGAGAACGATGTAGCGGTTATCAGCTATGTCGGTGAGGTCTACAACTTTCGCGAATTGCGTGCCGAGCTGGTGAGCAAAGGGCATCACTTCAAAACCAACAGTGACACCGAAGTGGTGTTGCGGGCCTATGTTGAATGGGGCGAGCAATTTGCCGAACGCCTGAATGGCATGTACGGCTTTGCCTTGTGGGATATCCGCAAACAGGAATTACTGCTGGTCCGTGACCGGATGGGCGTCAAGCCGCTGTTCTACTTCCCCACCGCCGATGGTGTGATCTTTGGCTCGGAGCCCAAGGCCATTCTGGCCAACGCTCTGGTGCCACGGCGAATCCAGGCCGACGGCATGCGCGAGCTGCTGGAACTGGTCAAGACGCCAGGGCAGGCGATCTTCGCGGGTATGCGAGAGGTACTGCCCGGTGAAATCGTCAAGGTCAACCGCGATGGCATCAAGACTCGCCGTTACTGGCAACTGGAAGCCCGCGAGCACACGGATTCGCTGCAGCAAACCATTCAACACACCCGTGATTTGCTGGAAGACATTGTCGACCGCCAGATGATCACCGATGTGCCTCTGTGCGTGCTGCTGTCGGGCGGTCTGGACTCCTCGACCATTACCTCCCTGGCCTCCAAAAAACTGTTGGCCCAAGGCAAGGAAAACGTGCGTACGTTCTCCCTTGACTTCAAGGACCACGGTGAAGAGTTCGTCAGTGATGGTTTCCGCCTGACGCCGGACACACCCTTTGTCTGGGACCTGGTCAAGTGGGTGGACTCCAATCACGGCCAGATCATCCTCGACAGCCGAGAGCTGGCCGACCCGGCACTGCGCCTGGCCGTTGTCCGCGCGCTTGATTTGCCGCCGGCCTATTGGGGTGACCTCTATCCTTCGCTTTACCGACTGTTTGAGGAGGTGCGCAAACAGTCCACGGTGGCACTGTCAGGTGAGGCCGCAGACGAGGTGTTCGGTGGATACCGCTGGTTCCATGACCCGGCTGCCATTCCCGCCGATACCTTCCCGTGGATGTCCACGGCGACGGTCAAGTTGTTCGACGGCAAGAACCTGTTCGATCAGGGCCTGCTGACGAAACTGGATATGCCCACTTTCGTGCAGGACAGCTACCGTCAAGCACTCGATGCGGTGCCGGAGCTGCCGGGAGAGGACGCGACCAATCGGCGCATGCGCCAGATCACCCATATTCACCTGACGCGTTACGTGCAGTCCCTGTTGGACCGCAAGGACCGCATGAGCATGGCGGTGGGGCTCGAGTTGCGGGTGCCGTTCTGTGATCACCGGCTGGTGGAATATGCCTTCAATATTCCCTGGGAAATGAAAACCTTCGATGGCCGGGAGAAGAGTATCTTGCGAGCGGCGGCACGGGACTTGCTACCGGATTCCATCGTGCAGCGGATCAAGAACCCTTATCCGGCGACCCAGGATCCGGCCTACGAAAAAGAACTGCGCTCGGCCATGTCCAACATCGTGGCGGACCCGAATGCACCGGTACGTCAATTGCTGGACCTGGGGCGCGTCAAGGACACCCTGGGCAGGGAGGCGGGGAAAGTCTCGCCGTTGCACGAGCGTATGGGCATGGAGCGGGTGGTGGGCATGAACAGTTGGCTCGCCGAGTATGATGTGTCCGTGGATATCTAGCGTAGAACGTGTCGAACCCACCCGCGCAGCGCAGGCTGCGCGGGTGGGTTCACGATGACTCAGCAATGAACAGGGATGGACATTACCGATGGTCAACTCAGCCTTGCGGATATGGTGTGCAGTCAGCGTGCTGTGTGTGGCCTCGTTCACGATGGTCACCTCCGAGTTTGCCCCCATTGGTTTGTTGTCGCAGATATCAGCCGACCTGGATCAAACCCCGTCTACGATCGGGCTGACGGTGACGTTGTACGCATGGATCGGCGCGGCCAGCGGCTTGCTGTCCAACTGGTTGAACCGCTGGATACCGCGCAAGGCGCTGCTGATCGGGTTGATGCTGATACTGGCCGTCTCAAACGGCCTGGCGGCGTTATCCCCCGAATTCTCGACGCTGCTCGGCGCCCGCGCCGTCGGCGCATTGGCCCATGGTGTGTTCTGGGCAATCGTGGCCGCCACTGCCGCGCACATTGTGCCGGTGCAACGCATAGGGCTGGCCACCTCGATCGTGTTGGGCGGCATCACGGTCGCCACAGTCATGGGCGTTCCTCTGGTCAATCTGGTGGGGCAGTACGATGGCTGGCGCACGGCGTTTGTGTGCCTGGCCTTGATGTGTGTCGCCAGCGCCGGTGCGATAGCCCTGGTGCTGCCCTCCATGCAGATTCATTCACTCGCCAAAGGTGTCGGGTTTGCAGCGGTGCTGCGGCGCAAGGATCTGTTGATCACTTACGTCATCACCGGGCTGACCGCGGCTGCGCATTTTGGCGCCTACACCTTTGTCGAACCGTTTATTGGCCAGGTGCCCGGCATCACGTCGTACCTGATTGCTGTCCTGCTGTTTGCCTTCGGCGCAGCCGGGTTTCTGGGCAACCTGTTGAGTGCGCTGTTTATTGATCGCTACTTGAAGACGTTCATTCTGGTAGCGTTGATCGCGATGGCGCTGGCCTTGGTGACCTTGGGCATCTACGGCCCCTTGCTGGGTATCGCGCCTGTGGTGATCTTGCTGGTGGTCTGGGGCATCGCTATTTCCGCCTTGTTTACCGGCCTGCAAACCTGGGTCTTGAGGATTGCCGGTGATCACATGGTGCCGGCCACCGCGATCCATACCGCTGTGTTGAACAGTGCGATCGGGCTGGGGGTGATTATCGGTGGGGGAGCGCTGAATGTGGCCGGGTTCAAGGGCGCAATGCTCGCGGCCAGCGTGGTGATTGTCCCGGCCATCGTCCTGATGATTGCTTCAGGCCTTCGCGCTCGTACCGAGGCGGTTTTCTCCTAGCGCTGCGGTCGGCAGCGTCGCCTCAATCCGGGCCTGTTCCCAGGCACTCAGCAGGCTGACCGGGTCGGTGCCGAAACGGTGCCAATGCCCGGTCCTGCCGTCGGGTGCCACACAGGACGGGCAACCGATCAAGACACCATTGCTGGTCAGCAGCGTGATCTCCCAGTCATCCACCTTGACCACTGTGGTCTCGCCATTGGAGACCGTCGGCGGGTGTTGCAAGGTGCGGGTGTCGAGTGCGACATCCTTGAGCACTTGGTAAGCCTCCCGCGCAGAAACGGTCGTCGTGGATTTCGTCATCGTGATTGCCTTGGTCTGGATGGGTGCAGTTTCGCGCTCCTCAGGGTGGGTTTCAAGCATTGCCGGGCTCGTGCGCCATGGCTTGAATTTTTTGCGAACGGCGCTAGTTTTTTTGTAACAATTGAGTGTATAAGATACAGGCTACTGGGTTGAAAGATGACTTTCACCCGTAGTGGAGTCCCTCGCGTTATTGATTGTTTTCTCGGCGTCGGGTTCTCAAGCGTGTACGCACATGGAATGTCGCGGTACTCGCAAAAAGCATTTGTTCAGCACACTGAAGTGCTCTTCGGATAAATGCCTTCAATCGACTTGATAGTGTTGCCGTCGCCGGGTGTGGATGGCATTTCATTATGGGGTCTTATTACCTTTAATTTAACTAATCTGTTTTAAATGGAGCAATACTCATGCAAAGGAAAGCACAGTTGAAGTACCTGGCGCTATTATGGCTGCCGCTGATGACGGCCTGTACCAGCACCCAAACTACCCGTGAGCCAGTGCGTGCCATCCAGGCACCCATCGAGCAGGCGGCCACGCTCGATAACTGCTCGTTCGGCTGCCCTTCGGGTGGTGGGCCGCTGACGCTGAATCGCCAGGCCTACACCCTGAACAACAATGGCTCGACCAAGTTCGCCAACTGGGTCGCCTACCGGATCACCAAGACCACACCGGCCAGCGGGCGTCCGCGTAACTGGCAGACCGACCCGGATATTCCGGCCGGCGAAACCCTTGATCCTGTGGACTACAACGGCGCGAACGTCGCGCTGAAGGTTGACCGTGGGCACCAGGCGAACCTGGCGTCGATGGCCGGGGTGTCCGATTGGCAGACCCTCAATTACCTCTCCAACATCACCCCGCAGAAGTCTGATTTGAACCAGGGCCCTTGGGCGCGTCTGGAGGATCAGGAGCGCAACCTGAGCAAGGATGCGGCGATCGATGAGGTCTACGTGATGACGGGGCCACTGTATGAAAAGTTTATCGGCACTTTGCCAGGCACCAATAAGGTTCACACGATTCCCAGTGGCTACTGGAAGATTATTGTTGTCGGAAAGTCGCCGGAAGACGGTCTTTATGCCTCATTCATCATGAATCAGGATTCGCCCAAGGCGGCCAACTTTTGTGACTATCGCGCGACCGTCGAACAAATTGAAGAACGTTCGGGCCTGACGTTCTGGAGTGGCTTGCCGCAAATGGTGCAAACGGCGCTTAAATCCAGGCAGGGGCAACTGCCGCAGAAGATTGGTTGCAAGTAATTCCTGAGGTGGTGCGGCAGTGTCGCACTTAAACTATTCAATCTGATTGACCACACTAAGTGGGTAGGGCAGTGAGTGCCTGCCAACTTGGCTGAGACTGTATGTGGTTCGCGATCAGTAAGCGGTCTGCACGTTTCCCGAATGTCAGGCGGTCAATCCTGGCATTCACCCCTCCGAAATCCGCCAACGACAATCGACTTTTAGCAGGAGTGGCCTTTTAACATTGCCGCTCACTCTTTATTATCCGCCCCCAGCAACTCCGGCCATGGAGACGCTCCATTAAAAACTAAGGAAGTCGTAATGCACATTGGAAAAATGCTGGGGTTGGCCCTGATCATGTTGGGGATGAGTGGTTGCGCCAGCTTCACGAAGGACGAAGTGGCGCCCGTCAGCCTGCCATCGATGGCCAACTTCGCCAACAAGCCAAACGTCTACGTAGACTTTGCTTTCTACCAAGGTGAACCGAAAAGCACTACCGCCGTTGAGGTTCCGCAAGCGCGGGACATGCTTCGCCCACAGTTGCAAAAAGTCCTCACCGATTCCGGTCTGTTTGGTCGCGTCACCCTGGATGAGTTCCAGAAGCAGCCGGGCGATTACAGCCTGCGCCTGAAGGTCTACAACCATCCGCCAAGCGGTGGTCAGTTGGTCATGGCCTTCATCAGTGGCCTGACCTTCACCATCATTCCAACCCTGGGTACTGACCAGTACACCATGAGCCTTGAGTCCCTGGACTCGCAAGGTCAAGCGTTGAGTACCGGCACCAACCACGATGGAGTCAACACCTGGATGGGTATCTGGTTTATCCCGATGATGGCCTACACGCCGAAAGAAGCGGTGACCGACACGTTCACCCGTCAGGTCAACGCGCTGCTCAAGCAAATGGTGGACAGCAAGAACCTGAAGTATTCGGCTCTGGATGCCGGCGTGCCACGGGCCTGACCCGCTCGCAAGCATGCGATGAAACCTCTGCGAGAGCGGGCTGACCCGCTCTCGCAGTACGTGCCTTATTTAAGCGCCTGGATGAACAGCGGGTCGCTGTACAGCGACTTGAGCAAATCGCGCACCATCGGGTTGTAAGCATTCGCGGCATTCGGGATCGCAATGAATCCGAAGAAAGAACTGGACCACGTGTTATTCACTTCTTTGGTCCCTTCGTACACCACGTCATTTCCCTTGAGCAGAGTAAACCGAGCGGCCAGCGTACCGTTGCCGGAACCCATTCCTGCCGTCAGTGAGTTCTTGACCACCAGCACTTGCAGATGACGTTCTGCCTGCGGATTCAGCAGACCCGCCAATTTGAGTTCCTGGGTGATGGCTGCCTGGATATGTGCCGGGATGCTGCCGCTGGGAGACCTGATCGGATTGGCCCGGACTGTCAGCGTTCCCTCACCAGACGCGGCCGTAACCTGGGCGTTGCTGATGGGCTGCAGTGGGGGTGTTTGCTTGAGGCGCTGGACGTTATCGAAGTTGGGCTCATATTGCGTCATGGTGACGCCGCAACCTTGCAGCAGCAGTGCGAGCAACGGGGCCAACAGTAGAAGCTTTTTCACGGCATTTCCTTGCGTGAGAGTGGGAGAGGGCCGCGATTATCGTCAGCCAATGCCGAGGCGGCAACCACCGGTCGCATGAAGCTTGAAGCGTTGTGCGGAACCGGTTGTGGTTGTGGCGCAAAAAGTTTGTCTTGGAAAGTCACTGAGAAGGCATTTTGCTGGCCCTCTTGTTACAAAATGTTCGCCAAAATCACTTTTATTTTCAGGTGGTTAGGCGGGATGCAAATGCGCAATGTTGGAATCATGCTGATCGCCTGTTCCCTGGCGGGCGGGGCGGCGACTGTTCAGGCCAGAGAGCTGCGAGAGAACGATCGGTACATGTGCAGTTGGGGCGCGGGCACGGCCGCCAGGGCCCAGGAGTTGAAGCTGTCCGGCGTCTCGTTGTATGCCGCGCGGCAGAAGATCCAGACGTACAAGTTCAACAAGTCCTGGATGCACATGATGGCCATGGGTATTACGGAGCAGACCTATGACAGCCGTTCGCGGGCCAGGCCTGAGGTGATTCGGCAGAGCTTTTACCAGGACTGCCTGCGCTACAAGCTGGCGCGCAAATGATTACACCGCCCAGTGCAAAATCTGCGTAACCCTGTCCAACTTTGCCCGCCTGTCGCTCTTCATACTGGTCCCAGGTACTTGAAGAGGCAGGCGCAATGACCCACTACGTATTCACCCCCGCTGAAACACCGTCACTCGCTATCGAGGGGCTCGGTGCTCGTTTCCCGCTGCGCCGAGTGTTCTGTGTGGGGCGCAACTACAGCGAGCACGCCCGTGAAATGGGGCATGACCCGGACCGTGAACCGCCCTTCTTTTTCATGAAACCAGCGGATGCGGTGGTTGCTGCGCAGGGCGTGATCGCCTATCCGCCGTTGACCGCCGATTTGCACCACGAAGTCGAACTGGTGGTGGCCATCGGCAAGGGTGGGGTGGATATCGCTGTCGAAGACGCTTTTGCACATATCTGGGGTTATGGCGTGGGCATCGACCTGACCCGCCGCGACCTTCAGGCCCAGGCCAAAAAACTGTCGCGGCCTTGGGAATGGGCCAAGGCCTTCGATGAGTCGGCGCCATGTACGGCGCTGCGTCCGGTGAGTGTGGTGGGTCATCCCGCAAGCGGGCGAATCTGGCTCAAGGTTAATGGTGAGCAACGCCAGGTGGGCGATCTTGCGGATCAGATCTGGTCGGTCAGCGAGGTGATCAGTCATGCTTCCAGGTCCGTGGCATTGAAGGCCGGCGACCTGATCTTCACGGGCACTCCGGCGGGCGTCGGTGCGCTGCAGCCGGGGGATGTGGTCACCGCCGGGATCGAAGGGATTGGCGAGTTGAGCTTCACCCTCGCTCAGGGTTGACGCTACAGTGGGGCCCAGGCAACCCGAGAGACGTTTATGCCCGGCACCCGCGTCACCACCTACGGCATGGCACAACGCAGCGACCGCCCCGATTTCTACATCCGCGACAAGCGGGGCAGGGCGGCGCTGACCAGTCCTCATCGCCACGAATACTTCCAGATCCAGATCAACCTGGGCGGCGACACCGTGCAGCACATCGGCGGCGCCGTGCGCCCGTTCCCGAAGCAGGCCCTGGCATTTATCCTGCCCCACCGCCTGCATGTGATTCCCCACCCCGAAGACGGCGACTTCATGCTGATCAATTTCAGCCAGGGGTTCTTTCTGCCGCAACTGACCTGCGATCCCCTGGACCTGGAAGACATCCCCATCGGCCAGGCGCCGGAACTGTCACCGTTTCGCTTTCAGGAACACATCGACTTCATCCTCGGCGACGCTGCATTTGAGGAGGTGAAAGCCTGCCTGGAACAGATGCGCACGCTGGACGCCCACCGCAGCTTCGGTGCCCGGGAGCGGCTCAAGGGTTGCCTGTTTCAACTGATCGGCCTGGTGTGCCAGCAGTACGCCGAGCCGCTCCAGGCCTTTGCCGCCAACAATGCCACCCGGCGTGGCCGCAAGGATGCACTGGCCCGTGTTCAGAGCTACCTGCGCGATCATCTGCATGAACCCTCGCTTAACCTGAGCGATGCGGCGGCGGCCGCCTTCCTGTCGCCCAACTACTTGACCCATCTGCTGCGCAAGGAAACCGGCAAGCCCTTTTCTCAACTGGTGCTCGACCGACGGATGCAACTGGCCCGCACGCTGCTGCTCAATGGCTCGCAGAGGATTGGCCAGATTGCCCATGGTTGTGGTTTTACTGATGAGGCCTACTTCTCCCGATGTTTTCGCAAGGCCCATGGGGCGCCGCCGGGGCAGTTCAGGAAGCGCCAGGGCGAAAGCCCCGCGACGTAACCCAGGGCTTCAAGCACGTGCCATACGGCTCAATTACAAATCCACGACAATCATTCTGTTTATTCGCGTGTATCCAATTCTCTACAATCAGACGCTTGTGTGGAGCAGGGTCTGTATGGATACGCTGAATGAGCAGTACAGGGTGCAATGAGGTCATGAGCCAGCACGAACCCCCGCCTGTCGAGACGAGTGGCAATAGCTTGCTCTACTTTGTCGTCGGGGTGCTGTGTGTTGCGGTTTTGTTGGGGATCTATTTCGTTCGGCTCAATGCCCAGGTTGACCAGCAACGAATGCAAGACGCCGAACGCTTGGTGCTCTGCCGCCGGGTTGAAAGCCTGACCCCAGGCGCGCTGGACAAACCTGACGTGTGTAAATACGTGAGGGAACGTGCATCCACCTCCCAATAGGCAGTTATTCAGTCCGGACATAAGCACTGAAGTAAACAGTCTTTAAGTCCGGCATGAGTGCCCCGCTATAGTCGGCCCTCGTGTCGACTTGAGAAGCCCGCCCCATGTCCAAATCCTCTGAACAGTTTGAATCCTTGCGCCAGGACATTGATGCCCTGGCCGAACGCCTGGGCGTCAGCTCCATTCTGATCATGCGTTCATTGCCCCAGCACATGCAGGTCGAAGCCTCCGCCGGCCGCCATGAAGACACTTACCCGATTGGCGCTCAAGGGCAGAAAAGCAGCCTGGCGGAGAACGGCCAAGCCTTGTATTGCGAGCGTGTGGTGGACATCGCAGGCCCCCTGTACGTCAAGGATTCGCGCCTGGAAGCTGATTGGGCGGGTAACGAAGACGAAGTGGAGTTTGGCCTGAGCAACTACCTCGGTTACCCGGTGCGCGGTCCGGACGGCGAGGTCTATGGCACGGTGTGCGCATTGCATGAAGAGGCCAAGGCATACACACCTGAAGAGCACGCTGCACTGGATGAACTACGGGCCAAGGTCGAAGCCATTCTGGCCCGTTAATAACCTGATAGTTACTAAGGAATACGCGCTACAAGTTTGTCTAACTTGCACCAAAAAGTGGCATTAAAACTTCCAGCCGCCTTAAAAAATATGTGGTTATTGAATGACTTAGCGCTGTTTTAATCCGACGAAAGGCATGAAATCATCTTGTTACAAGTTTTCCCGAACGGTATTATTGCCCTGCGTTCACCTCCCACGGTTTATGCATTTTTAAATCCCAAGTTTCCATCAGCTACTTGGGATTTTTTTTGCCCGCGATTTGACAGGTATTGAAGCGTTACTCTTCAACCCACACGTCGAACTCTGCCCGCATCCGCCCATTGCGCTTGGCCTGATACAGCAATTTGTCGACAGCCTCGACAAAGGCCAATGAATGGCCTTGGTTGACTCCAGCAGGGTCCTGTATACGGCGCTGCCGGGTTCGCTCGGGTTGTCGATGCCCATGCGGGACGCTCTGGGTGGGTACAAAAGCCAAGAGCATCTGGTGGGGGGCGCCAGGTATCAAGGACTTCCCATCTGATTGGATCAGAAGCCGTGATGTGGTTTTTTTGACGTCAGTGAGGCAACGATTTCTATGGGAATGTGGGGTAGCTAACACTTTCGTGCTAATTGTGCGGGCGAAGTCGCAAAGCTCATCTAACCTAGACGGATCCAGTCTGCCGAGTCAGGTTCAGGGAGGGTGCCATCATGATCTCGATTGTCGAGTTTCGCCGGATTATGGCGTCCGGGTTTCTGCCCTTGGCGTGTGATTGCACGGTGAATCATGATGGGTCTTTGCGGATCAGTGTTTTTGAACCTGAATCCGGGCGGGTTGATTTGTTGCTCACGGGGGTTTCCACTGAAGGGTTGGACAGTGTTCGTTCTGTTTCCAATCTGATTGGTGAGTTGCGTACGGAGATCAAGGCTGGGCGCAGGGGGTTTGCTGCGGTTGGGTAGAGGGCATATCCGTTGTTGCGGTAACGGCGGCTATTGGTTCCGCTCTTACAGCGGGTCACTTTGGAAAAGCCCCAAAGTAACCAAAAGGCTCTTGCCCCACCACTCGGTGCCTCGCTGTGGCTCGGCATGCCCTCACTCCGGCATTGCTCCGTGGGCCGCCGCAATGGGCCATCCCTGGCCCAGTGCGGCTAAACCGGCGTCCTGCCGGTTTACCCACGGACCAATGCCTGCGTTCGGCCAGCGTGGTTTAACGGGGCGCCTAAGATCAAAGTCAAAAGCAGATCAAGAGCACAGCGGCCTACCGGCCGGCTTGAGTGGTGTGAAGCAAAGGCAAGATCAAAAGCGGGTATGGTCGACTGTGGGAGTTGGCTTGCCTGCGATGGCCATGGGTATCTACACATCTTTTGAATCCTGCGAAAACCCTGTAGCCGCTGCCGAGGCACGAGGCTGCGATGGGCTGCGTAGCGGCCCCTAGGGCGGTCCTGCGGACCGCATCGCAGCCTCGTGCCTCGGCAGCGGCTACAAAAATCAGGCGCCTGCGCAATTGTGTAGATACCTATGCTGCGATGGCATCACCTCGGTGTTCCTGAAAGACCGAGTTGCTTGCATCGCAGGCAAGCCAGCTCCCACAGAAAAGCAGATCTGCTTTCGCTCTGGCCCTTGCTTTTGCTTCTACCACTCAGGTCGGCTTTCAGGCCGCCGTGCTTTTGATTTTGATCTTAGGCGCCCCGTTAAACCACGCTGGCCGAACGCAGGTATTACGCAGTGGGTATCCCGGCATGGATGCCGGGATAGCCGCGTTGGGCCATGGATGGCCCGTCGCGGCGGCCCACGGAGTAATGCCGGAGTGAGGGCACACCGAGCCTAGGCGAGGTGCCGAGTGGTGGGGCAAGAGCCTTTTGGTTACTTTTGGGCTCTTTTCAAAAGTGACCCGCTGTAAGAGCGGAACCAATAGTCGCCGTTACCGCAGCAACGGATATGCCCCCCACCACAGCCAATCTCCCGCAGCCCCCCAAACTACTCAGGGCTGCAAACGCCGCACCTTCCAGCCCATATCGCCACGGTCATACCGCAACCGCTCATGCAACCGCTCCTGCCCATTCCCCCAAAACTCCAGCGATTCAAGCCGCAACTCAAACACACAATACCCCTCGGGACGCGGCAGCGGACCCTGAACCTCGGCCAGTGCCCTGGCAGCGTCGCGCATGGCCTGAACATCCTTCAATTCTTCACTCTGGCGGGACACCGATGACATCGGATGCGTGGCATAAGGGCGCTTCAGCCACGCCTCATCAGCCTTGGCATCCGGCAAGCGCACGGCCTGGCCATTGAGGATGATCTGCTGACTGGTTTCACGCCAATACAACACCCCCGAGGCCCACGGGTTACGCGCCAGTTCGCGGCCTTTCTGGCTGCCGGCATGGGTGCTGAACAGCACCCCGGTGTCGCTGACCTCACTGATCACCACGATGCGCGTAGAGGGTCGGCCCTGGCTGTCGACGGTGGCCAACGCCAGCGCCTTGGGTTCGCGGATGCCCACGCGCCGCGCGCGCTCCAGCCAGTTGCGCAGCACGCTCATGGGATCGGCGGGCAGCGTCTGGTACTCGGGGAACGGCGCATCCAGTGTGCCAGTGAGGGATTCCGACATGCCTTTACCCAACAATGGCTTGCCTTGTACTGAACTGTTCATAGAACGATGGTCCCCCGTCCAAACGTGACGCCATTGCCTGATACTTCGACCCGCGTCAGTTGATCGGCGCGGCCCTCAGCCCTGGCGAACATCAGCGAAGGGCGGCCGATTTCCACGCCCTGGAGAATCTCGACCTGCTGGCCGAACTCGATCTGGCCATGGCGCGCCAGATGAATCGCCAAGGGCCCGGCAGCGGAGCCCGTGGCTGCATCCTCGACTACGCCATAGGCCGGCGAGAACATCCGGCTGCGCCAACGCCGTCCTGCGCCGGCAAAACAGTTGATGGCCATGTCGTGAAAGCTGGACAGGGCACGATGGTCAGGGTGCAGGGCCGACAACGCGGCGATGCTCGGCAGGCCGACAAACACATGGCGCGGGCCGTTGTGATAGATCTCGATGGGAAAGGTCGAGTCGCTGATGCCCAGAGCCTTGAGCAATTCGATGTCGCGGCCCAGGGCTGTCCAGGTCGGTATCGGCTGGTCCATGCTGGCGGCGATGACGCTGCCGTTCTGGCGCTCCAGTTCAAAGGCGATGGTGCCCATCTGGGTTTCCAGGTACAGCCGGTGATTGTCGGTGTGTGCACCCAGGGCAATGGCTGTGCCCAGCAACGGGTGCCCGGCGAAGGGCAGTTCGTTGACCGGGGTGAAAATCCGGATCAGCGCATCACCGCCGTTACGTGGCTTGAGCACGAAGGTGGTTTCCGACAGGTTCATCTCCCGGGCGATGCGTTGCATTTGCGGGGCCGGCAAGTCATCGGCGTCAAAGAATACCGCGACCGGGTTGCCTTCCAGCGGGACGCTGGCAAAGGCGTCGATGATGACGTATTTGTGCATGGTTATCTCCCGGCGGCCGAAGCGTTGCTGTCGACAGGTGTGTGGATAAGGGCATGGCGCAGCAGGTCGGCGATGATGCGTGGGCCTTCCTGGGTCAGCAGTGACTCGGCATGAAACTGCATGGAGGCAAACGACGGCCCACGCAAGGCATGTACCTCGCCGGTCGCGCTGTCGCGGCTGATCTCGACGGTGCCGATGCCGTTGATGTCCAGGCGGTCGCTCGAACTTTGGGCGGCGAAGGTGTTGTAGAAACCCACCCGTTCGGCGTTGCCAAACAGGTCGATTTGTTTTTGTACGCCCTGGTTGGGAACGGCTTTGCGTTGCAGCTCCAGGCCCAGGCACAGGCTCAGCACCTGATGACTCAGGCACACCGCAAGAAACGGCCGTTGCTGGCTGAGCAAGGAGCGGATGGCCACGTGCAGGTGGTCAATTTTCGGCAGATGGATATCGCTCGGGTTACCGGGGCCTGGGCCCATGATCACCAGGTCGTAACCGTCAAAGCTGTACTCGTCGCTGAAGCTGCACACGGTCACTACCAGGCCCAGTGCCCTCATCTGCTTGGCGATCATCGAGGTGAAGGTGTCTTCGGCGTCGACGATCAGCACCTGGCGGCCACTGAAATCGGCCTGGATCTGTTGTCGCTGCTGGCTGTCCATCAACCAGAAGTCCGAGACATAAGCGTTACGACTGGCCAGCGCCGCACGCACTTGCAAGTGGTTGCCGAAGCGTGAGGGCGCCTGGTTTTTCAGGGCGCCAATCAGGCCGGCGGCCTTGGCCCGGCTTTCGGCGGCCTCGGTCATCGGTTCGGAATGGCGCACGATGGTCGAGCCCACGCTGATCCGCACTTGGCCGCTGCTATCGATGTCGGCGGTGCGAATCAGGATCGCTGAGTCCAGGGAGCGTCCGCCCTTGCCATCGTTGCCGATCAGCGCGGCCATGCCGCTGTAGTACGCGCGGCCTTGCGGTTCATAACGCTGGATCACCCGGCAGGCGCTTTCCAGCGGGCTGCCGGTGACGGTGGGAGCGAACAGGGTTTCGCGCAGGATGTCGCGCACATCGCGACGGGTCTTGCCTTCGATGAAGTACTCGGTGTGGGCCAGGTGCGCCATTTCTTTGAGGTAAGGACCGAGGACGTGGCCGCCGTCCTCACAAATGCGCGCCATCATTTTCAGCTCTTCATCCACCACCATGTACAGCTCGTCGGCCTCCTTGCGGTCGGCCAAAAAGTCCATGACCTCCGTCAGATTGGGCCCGGCGGGTGGGTAGCGATAGGTGCCGCTGATGGGGTTCATCACCGCCAACCCATCCTTGACGCTGATGTGGCGTTCGGGGGATGCCCCCACGAAAGTACGGTTGCCGGTGTGGATGATGAAGGTCCAGTAGACACCTTTCTCCCGCTCCAGCAGATGACGAAAGAATGACAGCGCACTGGCCGGGCCGTACTCGCTGATCTCGGCCAGGAAGGTGCGCTTGATCACGAAGTTGGCGCCTTCACCTGAGCCGATTTCGTTGGCGATCACCTGGCTGACGATCTCGGCGTAGCTCGCGTCGCTGAGGTCGAAGCGTTCGCCGTTCAGTTGGATCGGCACGTCGGGCAGTAGCCCCAGCAACTGTTCGATGCCGATGGATTGCTGCTCGGTGACTCTCATCGCCAGCAGCGGCGAGTGATCGTCCACCGCTTCGAAGCCGCGCTCGGCAATCTGGCGGTAGGGAATCAGCGTCAGTACGTCCAGGCGAGGTGCGCCGATTGAGGTGGCAGGCAAGTCGATATCGGCCAGGACCTGCGGTTCCGACATTTCGCCTATCAGCACATCCAGCAAGCCGGGGCCGTTGGATTCCGGACGGTACAGCAGGGCAAACGGCTCAGGCGTCGGTTGCAGGATGCGTTCCATAAGACGGGTGGCGGCTTGGCTCATGACACCACCTCATCGGTGGTGATGACCATGGCGCAACGGCTGGCGGCGTATTCAATGGCCATCCAGTGGTGTTCCTTGCTGAAGTCGGCGATAGCGTCGGCAACGAGGAAGGGCTGGATATCGTTGGAGTAGGCATCCACGGTGGAAATGAGTACCCCGACATGGGCATACACCCCGCACAGGATCAACTGATCGCGTTCGTTGGCGCGCATGCGTTCCAGCAGGTCAGAGTTGAAGAACGCACTGTAGCGCCACTTGGTCAGCTGCCAGTCACCGGGCTCGGGCGTCAGGGCGTCGACCACTTCGCGGTCGGCAGGACTGGCCTTCATGCCGGGGCCCCAGAAGTCCTTGAGCAGCCCGCGTTGCTCCTCGCTCATGCTGCCAGGTTGGGCGGTGTAGGCCACCGGCACGCCGTTGTCGGTAGCCCATTGGCGAATGCGCGCGGCATTGCTCACCACTTCTTCACGCAAAGCGTCGGGCAGGGGCCGCAGGAAGTAGCGCTGCATATCATGCACCAACAGCACGGCGCGCTCGGGGTCGATGCTCCATTGCGCGAGGTTGACGGGCAGGTCGCGGGAAGTAGGCAGGGCATAAGGGATGATCGATGGAATGCCGGTCATGGCGACAAACTCCAGTCAAAGGGAAGCAAGGGAGGAGGAGGGCAGATTTTTCCAGGCCATCACCGCAGTAACGGCTTGCCAGGGGTTCAGGCGTGGGTCGCACAGGCTTTTGTAGTGGCTGGCGACTTGGGTCAGGCTGGCGGCATCGGACGCGCACTCGCTGACATCATCCGGGGTGGTTTCCAGGTGCAGGCCGGCGGCCACACCACCGGCCGAGGTCACGGCATGCTTGAAGGCGGTGATTTCCTCCGTGATGGTCTGCACCATGCGGGTTTTGTTGCCACAGGGCGCGACGATGGTGTTGCCGTGCATCGGGTCGCTCAGCCAGATGATCTGGTGGCCGGCATGGCGCACCGCTTCAACCAGCGGCGGCAGGCGCTCGGCGACCTTGTGGGCGCCCATGCGGGCAATCAGGGTCAGCCGGCCGGGCTCACGCTTGGGGTCAAGGCGTTCGCACAGGCTCAGCAACTGGTCCCGGGTGATGTCCGGGCCCACCTTGCAGGCCACCGGATTGAGCACCTCGCTGAGCAGCGCCACGTGAGCGCCCGTCAACTGACGGGTACGCTCGCCGATCCACGGCCAATGGGTTGAACCGAGAAATACCCGGCCCTGTTCGTCCCGACGTAGTTGGGGCAATTCGTAGTCGAGTACCAGCATTTCGTGGCTGGTCCAGGCCGGTGAGCCGCTGAGCTGTTCCTTGCCGGCGGGTTCTTTCCAACCCAGGTGCTGCATGATGTCCTGCGCGGCGCGATAGCCTCGAACCAGGCGTTGTGCATCGTGCTGGCGATGGCCGCAGACGGCCTCGCGGCCGTTGACCATGTCGCCGCGATAGACCGGCAACTCGAGATCGCCAATGCGTTCGCTGTTGTTGGAACGGGGCTTGGCAAATTGCCCGGCAATCCGCCCCACCCGCACCACCGGTTGCTGGGTCACCAGCCGGAATGCACCGGCCAGGATGTCCAGCACCGCAGCTTTGCGGGCCACATGAATGGGCGCACTTTCATCCATGTCTTCGGCACAGTCACCGGACTGGATGATCATCGCTTCACCGGCTGCTACACGTGCCAACGTGGCACGCAACACCAGGATATCTTCTGCTCGAATCAGTGACGCGCTGTCCCGGAGGTAGGCTTGCGCGTCATGCAATTGTGAGGGCTCGCTCCATTGAGGCTGCTGGAACGCTTCACAACTTAGAACCCGTTTCAGTAAGTCTTCCATGATGCGATCACTCTCCCAAGAGATTAAGTAGGAATGCCTTCGCGCTTGATGTGCGGTACCGGAATACCCAGGGCGCGTAGTTGTTGAAAGACGTTCATGAACTCGCGATTGCGTTTTACTTTGCCGTCTTCCAGCTCGAAGGAGTGCAGGAAGTGGTTCTCGTAATAGCCTTCCGGGTAACCGGGAAAGAGGATCTTGCCGTGGCCATCGCACTCGACCCAAATATGGTTGGGATCATCGGTTTCAAATACCTTGACGTTGTACCATTCCCAGTCCGGGAAGCACTTGAGTGACCAGACAGCATGTTCGGCCAACTTGGCCTTGCCACTGATTACAATTGGAGCGCCGGTGTCGGTGGTCCATAAGCCGCCAGAGCCGTCCTCGGTAAATAGTTCATGGCGGCGCAGGCGATCCTGGCCTTTGGTACGCATGTATTGCTCGACCGTGGCGCGGTTCTTGCGGCGAAGTTCAGTGGTATCACTAGCAGTGAGTTGTCGTGCTGCGCTATTAGGCATACTCAATCTCCAATAAATAAAGGGGCTTATGAGGCGGGGATACCTTCACGCTTGATTCTTGGAACAGCGATGCCCAAGCCGCGAAGTTGTTCGAAGGGGTTCATGAATTCACGGTTTTGCGTGATCTTGCCGTTATCCAGTTCGAAGGAATGTATGTAATGGTTTTCGCAGTAACCTTCGGGATAACCGGGAACCTGGGTCTTGCCGCGGCCGTCGCTTTCCACCCAGAAGTGGTTGGGATTATCAGTTTCAAACACCCGGACGTTGTGCCATTGCCAGTCTGGAAAGCACTTCTCCAGCCAGATGCCGAGGGCGGCCAGCTTCGAGTGGCCTTTAAACACCAGGGGTTCACCGGTTTCGGTGTTCCAGGAGCCGCCACTGCCATCCTGAGTGAACAGCTCATGGCGTCGCAGGCGATCTTTGCCGTTGGTACGCATGTACTGTTCGACGGTGGTCCGATTTTTTTGGCGCAGTTCAAGATGGTCGTTAAAGCCGCTAGGGGAAAGCGAGGCAGGCATGGGCAATATCCTCCTTAGTTGAATTGAGATTTTCGAACTTCAAGTAAATATTTAGTTAATTGACTCGGGTCAGTATTTACAGTTTTTAACTATTGCGTCGTCATGGCTGTGCTGGGTGGGTGTTGTTTATACACCTGCATTTCTTGGAGTTGGAACTACCAGATCTTGTAGTGATTGGGGTGTGAGTGGGCTGGCCGCAGTCCGTCGGGTGAACTGTTGCATTATTGTGAAGGCGCACGCTCATTCGTCGGCGAAGGGGCGGCAATGGCTAACTAATATCGTCAGGCTGAAATGGCCAATGGCTAGTTATTTGGATTAGGCGTAAGAAATCTAGTGCTAGTGCGAACCGGTCTATGACTGTGTGGTTTTGCTTGTTGACATGAGTTCAGGTTGGTCTAGTCTCACGACCTGTTTCCAACTTTAGTAGTGGTGTTCAAAATGGAATTAGGGCAGTTGTTGGGATGGGATGCTTATTTTTACAGTATCTTTGCGCAAACCATGAACATGCAGGAGTTTACGGCTGTCGCGATGAGAGCCTTGCGTGAACTGCGGTTTGATTTTTTTGCCTATGGTATGTGCAGTGTGACTCCGTTCATGCGCCCCAGGACTTATATGTACAGCAACTATCCCGAGGAATGGGTGCAGCGTTATCAGGCGGCTAACTATGCGGTGATCGACCCCACGGTGAAACACAGCAAGGTCTCGTCGGCCCCTATTTTGTGGAGCAATGAGCTGTTCCGGGGATGTCCGGATCTGTGGTCTGAAGCCAACGATTCAAATTTATGCCACGGCTTGGCACAGCCCTCGTTCAACACCCAAGGGCGAGTCGGGCTTCTAAGCCTGGCGCGCAAGGACAACGCCATCAGTCTTCAGGAGTTCGAGGCGTTGAAACCGGTGACCAAAGCGTTTGCTGCCGCGGTCCACGAGAAAATTTCCGAGCTGGAGAGCGACGTACGTGTCTTCAATACGGATGTGGAGTTCAGCGGGCGCGAATGTGATGTGCTGCGCTGGACGGCCGACGGCAAGACTTCGGAGGAGATCGGCGTGATCATGGGTGTGTGCACTGACACCGTGAATTACCACCACCGCAACATCCAGCGCAAAATCGGCGCCAGCAACCGCGTGCAGGCGGTGTCTTACGCCGTCGCGCTGGGCTATATCTGAATCTGAGGTTCATCCATTATTGACGAGTCGACCGCAAGAACGACTCGGTCAGTATCAAGCCGTCTCTTTCAACAAGGCGCCGGACATGAAGGCTGAAGGGGCGAGGGCGCTGCGGTGGTGCTCGCGGTGAGCCGAGAGTTTGATCGCGAGGATTTTTTCATCCTGGTGCACGGTGACCGGCCCCAGTCGTTCGTAGTTGACCCCGTTGATTTTGTAATAGCGCTCCATCGTGCTGTTGACGATCCCGACGATAGCATCGGCGCCCGCCAGGCTTGCGGTCTTGAGGCTTCTCCAGAACAACGGCATCGCCAGTTGCGGTTCGCGGGTGGTGAAGCGCGTCATTTCCCAGATGGCCGAATGCTTGGGCGGCGCCCCGGCGCAGGCGTGGCTGAAGACGCCCTCAAGCAGGTTGGGGAGTGTGGTGGGTATCAAGCGGGCGCAGCCAACGATGGCGCAGTCTTCGTTGAGCGCCAGGAGGTAGCGGGCGTGCTCGGTATCGTATTGGTCCCACTCACAGCCGGCCTGGTGCGGATGGGCCGGCAGTCGCCATCCGAGTTTCTCGACGAATTGTTCGTGCCGAAAGCGGCCTAGCATGAGTTTCAGCTCGTCGTTCATCGTGCTCAGCGTGTGCTCTTCCATGTGCATGGCTGGGGTTCCTTAGGGATGGGGGGCAAGTGCGGGCTTTTATAGAGGACTTGTACAGGCTTGGCACCTACAAGATCTGGTAGGGTGAGTTGGCACGACCTTCGCTCGTTTTTGCAGGTTGTTCGTAGCCTGTGCCTTGATGAGATATACGCCCATGGACCTGAGCCTTCGCCCACCCATTGCCTCTGATTATGCGGTCATTGCCCACTGGCTTCCGGATGCTGCGGCTTGCCTGCGTTGGGCAGGTGATCGGTTGTCTTTTCCGTTTCTGCCCCATGAACTGGCGGATCGCCTGCAGATTGCCGATAGTCAAAGTGTTTGCCTGGCAATGGGGTCGGCACCGCCTGTGGCCTTTGCCCAGTTCTGGACAGTCATCACTGGCAGTGTGCATCTGGGACGAATCATCGTGTCTGCGTCGGTTCGCGGGCAGGGGGTAGGTGAGGTGTTGGTGCGTCAGTTGATCCGTGCAGCGATTGAGGCCACGGGGGCTGAGCGTTTGACCTTGCGGGTGTACAGCGACAACCTGGCGGCGATTGCGTTGTACCGCAAGTTCGGGTTTGTGACGCTGGATGCGCAATCCAACGCCCAGGTGTTGTTTATGCAGGCTGATGCGCCTATAGCCGCCGCAAAAACGACCTGACAATCCGCCTGGTGGCTTGGGTCGTGTCCAACTGCTCCAGGGTGGAGTAGGGAAGCCATTGGCATTCGGTGATCTCACTGCGCGGTCGGGCCTCGTCGATGTTCACCACGGATGCCTCAAACACATGATGGACGGTGTTGTCCGCCTTCAGCTCCTGCAGGTACAGCAAACCGTCCACGTTCAACCCGGTTTCCTCTTCCAACTCCCGCGCTGCTGCGCCGGCCGGCCGCTCGTCATGTTCGACCTTGCCCCCCGGCAGCGCCCATTTCGACCTGGCCTTGCGCACGAACAGGATATGGCCGTTGTGTTCGCAAATGACCGTGGCTCGTACCTTCATCGGATGTGCCCCCGCAGTCGGATGATTGTCATAAAAGTGTAATGCAAATGTCATGCGAGGTCTTCGCCTCACAGACTGGAGGGCTGGCGGGAAAACGCAGATACTGCTCGACTGAAAAGTACACATGGAGAGGGACACCGATGAACACCGTACGTTGGGGCATGATCGGCTGTGGCAGCGTCACTGAATTGAAGAGTGGACCGGCCTTCTACAAAGCGCCAGGTTCTGCCTTGGTGGCCGTAATGGGGCGTCGTGAGGAAGCGGTGCGCGATTATGCCGCGCGCCATGGCATTGCCCGGTTTTACACCGATGCCCAAGCGTTGATCGATGATCCTGACGTGGATGCGGTCTACATCGCCACGCCGCCCGACAGCCACCTTGAGTACAGCCTGATGGTGGCGGCGGCAGGCAAGCATTGCTGCGTCGAAAAGCCCATGTCGTTGAATGCCGGGCAAAGTGAGTTGATGCAGCGCACGTTCGAACAGGCGGGGCTGCATTTGTTTGTGTCGTATTACCGGCGTTCTCTGCCACGCTTCCAGCAGGTGCGTGATTGGTTGCAGTCCGGGCAGATTGGCGAGTTACGCCACCTGACCTGGACCTTGTGTAAACCGGCGTCGGTGGCGGACGAACAGGCTGGCAACTGGCGTACTGACCCCCAGGTGGCCGGCGGTGGATACTTCGCTGACCTGGCCAGTCATGGCTTCGACCTGTTTCAGTACCTGGCGGGGGATATTGTCGAGGTGGCCGGTTTCACCGCTCGCCAGGCGGGGCGTTATGCGGCGGAAGATGCGGTGACCGCCAGTTGGCAATTTGCTTCGGGAGCGCTGGGCATGGGCTGCTGGAACTTTGTCGCGGACCGCCGCGAGGACCGTGTCGAACTGATCGGCAGTCAGGGGCGCATTACCTTCTCGGTGTTTGATGAGCATCCCTTACGGCTTGAGGGCGAGGTCAACCTGAGCCTTGAGGTGCCTAACCATGAGCATATCCAGTGGCATCACGTACTGGGGATGAATGCGCATATTCGCGGGGAAGGCGAGCATCCTGCGATGGCGAGCGAGGCGTTGAAGACCGATCGCATCATGGACCGGGTGCTGCAGCGCAACCTTCATTAATAACGGCAGCACACTTTTTCAAGGAAATAGACGGATGAAATACAGAGCAGCCTGGATGGCCTTGTGGCTGGTGTTGGCGGGTATGACCACGGGGGCTGCGGCAGCCCAGCGGGAGCAGGGGCAGGCGGGGGTGTTTGATTTTTATGTGTTGTCACTGTCCTGGTCACCGACTTTCTGCCTGACCCACCCTGGGGATCAGCAGTGTTCGGGCAAAGGTTACGGGTTTGTGCTCCACGGTTTGTGGCCGCAGTACACGCAGGGAGGGTGGCCGGCGTCTTGTGATCCACAGTCGAGGCTGTCGGCTGGGGAACTGGCCAAGGGCGCGACGCTGTTCCCTTCGCCGAAACTGCTCAAGCATGAGTGGTCCAAGCATGGCACTTGCAGTGGCCTTGAGGCGTCAGCCTATCTGGACAAGACCGACGCCGCGCTGGGCAAAGTCAATATCCCGCAGCAGTTGCAACCGTTCAATGTGCCGAACTCGCTCGATGCCCAAGACATCGAGACGCTGTTTCGCCAGAGCAACCCAGCCATGCGGAGTCATGGGCTGGCGGTGATCTGCAAGGGCAAGGTGTTGTCGGAGGTACGGGTTTGCCTGACCAAGGACCTGGAGTTCGCCGCTTGCCCAAGGAGTGTCAAGAGTCAGTGCCGTGACGGGGACATTCGTATTCCGACTCAGCGTTGAGCAGGCCCCCGGCGCTTCAAAACGTCGGCGGCGTAATCACCCAGATCACCACCGTATCCACTTTGCCGGGGTTGCCATAACGGTGGGGCTCACTGCTTGGGAAACTGAAACTGTCGCCTTCATCCAGCTGGAAATGCCGCTCGCTGACCCACAATTCAAAACGTCCGCTCAACACATAACCGGCTTCTTCGCCTTCATGGCTGTAGCTTTGCTGGCTATAGGTCCCGGGCGGGAAGCACGAGTGCAGCATTTCCAGTTGATGGTTGGGCAGGGGGGTCAGCAACTGATCGACGATGCCGTCTTCATAACGAATGCTCTGGCGGTTGTGTTTGCGCACCACGTAGCCTTCGTCTTCCGGCGCCGGGGTGGTTTCGCTGGCGAAGAACCACTGGAGGGTCACCCCCAGGCTGCGGGCAATATTGAACAGTGCCGGGATTGAGGGGTAGGCGAGGTTGCGTTCCAACTGGCTGATGTAGCCGGCAGTCAGGTCACTCAACTCCGCCAAGGCGGTCAGCGTCATGCCGCGTGCCTTGCGCAAGCCACGGATTCGCGTACCCAGGAACAGTTGCTGAGGTGGGTCGTTAGCCATTCAGATTTCCCATGCCACCTTGAGTCCTTCATAAATCGCCTCTTCGGCGGTGCGCGGTGCCAGGCAGTCGCCAATGCGCCGAAACGCCACCCAACCTTCCAGCTCCGTGCCGAGAGTATCCACCGGCTGGTGCCCCTGGCAAAGCACCAGGGTGTCGATATTTTCCAGCAGCATCGGCTCGCCGCTGGCGGTGTGTTGCAGGTAGACAGTGCTGTCGTCGCAGCCGTACAGCCGGGCGTAAGGGATGATCGGGATACCCAGGCGGTGCAGCTCGCCGGCCAGTTGATCGCGCACATACAACGGCAGATTCTCCCCGCAATGAGTGCCGTTGACGGCCAGCTGCACCACGTGACCTGCGCGTACCAGGCGTTCTGCGATGCCCGGCCCGATCCAGTCGCAGCGCCAGTCGACCACCACTACTGAGCGGCCCAGCGGGACCTCATCGCGCAGCACTTGCCAGGCATCCACCACCTGCAATTCACCGCCGCGCTCGAAGGCCGGCCAGTAGGGCTCGGCGCCGGTGGCGATGATCACCAGGTCAGGTTGTTCCTGTTCCACCAACGCGCGGTCGACACGGGTATTGCGCACCACCTGCACCCCGGCCAATTCCATCTCGCGTTGTAAGTTGGTGCTGGCGCCGCCGAACTCGCTGCGCCGTGGCAGCAACTGCGCCAGCAACACTTGTCCGCCCAGTTGCGCGCTGGCTTCATACAACGTGACATCATGCCCTCGCTCTGCTGCCACTGCCGCAGCCTTCATCCCCGCTGGGCCGCCACCGGCCACCAGAATGCGCTTGCGTTGCGAAGCGCGCTGCAGATGGCCGAACTGCAATTCCCGTCCGGTTTCAGGGTGCTGGATGCACGAGATGGGCAGCCCCTTGTGAAAATGACCGATACAGGCCTGATTGCAGGCAATGCAGGCCCGCACATCCTCGGCGCGTCCGGTGTGGGTCTTGTTGGGCATTTGCGGGTCGCAGATCAGCGCACGGGTCATGCCGCAGACATCGGCTTGTCCCCGCGCCAGCATCAGTTCGGCTTCCTGGGGCTGGTTGATCCGTCCGGTGACAAACAACGGAATCGACAGGCTGGCCTTGAACGTCGCGCCTTCAGCCGCCAGGTACGCCGGCGCGATCGCCATGGGCGGCACGATGTGGATCGCACCGCCGTGGGAGGCGGAGGTGCCGGCGACGATGTGCACATAATCGAGTTGCGATTGCAGGCTTTGCACGGCAGACAATGACTCGTCTTCAGTCAAGCCTTCAGGGTCGCGCTCATCGGCAGAAATGCGCAGGCCGATGATGAAGTGTTCATCGGTTTCGGCGCGCACGACGGCGATGATTTCCCGCAGGAAACGCAGCCGTTGATCCAGCTCGCCGTTGTAGCCATCGGCGCGGCGATTGACCCGGGGATTGAGAAACTGCGCCGGCAGGTACCCATGGCTGGCGACCACTTCCACGCCGTCGATCCCGGCCTGATGCAGACGCCTGGCGGCCGCGCCGTAGCCTGCGACGATCTCGTCGATCATCGGTTGATCAAGGGCCCGGGGCATCACCCGGAACCGCTCATTGGGCACCCCGGACGCCGAGTAGGCCACTGCCAGCAACCCGTCGGCCGATTCCATGATTTCCCGCCCGGGATGGAAAATTTGTGACAGCACCACGGTGCCGTGGGCATGGCAAGTCTGGGCCAGTTCGCGGTAGCCCTCAATGCAACTGTCGTCGGTGGCCATCAGCACATGGGAGGTATAGCGGGCGCTGTCGTGGACGCCCGCAACCTGCAGCACAATCAGCCCGACACCGCCTTCGGCCCGCGCCCGGTGATAAGCGATCAGCTGTGCATTCACCAGGTTGTCGGTGGGCATAGAGGTGTCATGCCCGCTGGACATGATGCGGTTTTTCAGGTGCTTGCCCCGCAGTGAAAGCGGTTCAAACAGGTGCGCGAAAGCCGGGTGCGACATGGTGCGGATACTCCAGGCGCTGTTATTGTTATTTTTCTATAGGAGGTCAGTGCCAGTAAAAAATCAACTTGTTTTTTTACTGGCGGCTGGATTAGCGTCGGCCATCCCCCCAACACCCTGGAGAATAAAAATGACTCACTCCACCGAACAAACACTGCGCGAAGAGCTTGCCGCCTGCTACCGCTTGATCGCGCACTTTCGAATGAGCGATTTGATCTTCACCCACATTTCAGTGCGTATTCCGGGGCCGGAGCATCACTTCCTGATCAACCCTTATGGGTTGATGTTCGATGAGATCACCGCGTCCAGCCTGGTGAAAATCGGCCTGGATGGACGGGCGGTGGAGGCATCGCCGTATGCCGTCAACCCTGCAGGTTTTGTGATCCACAGCGCCATTCACGGCGCGCGGGAAGACGCCCAGTGCGTGCTGCATACCCACACGCGGGCCGGGTGCGCGGTGGCGGCGCTGGAGTGTGGACTGTTGCCGGTGAACCAGATTTCCATGGAGTTCTACGGCAAGGTCGCCTACCACGACTACGAAGGCGTAGCCCTGGACCTCGACGAGCAGCAGCGTCTGGTTCGAGATCTTGGGGACAAGCCGGTGCTGATGTTGCGCAACCACGGCTTGCTGACCGTAGGCGAAACCGTCAGCCAGGCATTCCTGCGTATGTATTACCTGGACAAGGCCTGTGATATTCAAATCGCCGCCCAGGCCTGCGGCAAGCTGATCCTGCCGCCGGCGCAGGTGTGCGAATACACCGAACGGCAATTCAACGACCCCGGCCGGCCGCTGGAGGAGGGTGAATTGAGCGATCCGGATGCGATGCAATTGGCCTGGGCCGCGTTGCTGCGCTTGCTGGATCGGGTGTCGCCGGGCTTCCGGGCCTGAGAAGGTTTAATCACGGGGCGGGGTTGCTGTAGAGTCGGGCAGCCGACTCAGCCCAAGGAAATCGCTTCATGACCCAGGAATCCCGTTTCTCCCGTATGGAACCGGAGTTGCGCAAGGCCAATCTGGTCCAGGCCACGCTGATATGCCTCAAGCGCCACGGCTTCCAGGGCGCGTCGATCCGCAAGATCAGCGCTGAGGCCGGGGTTTCGGTAGGGCTGATCAGCCATCACTATTCCGGCAAGGATGAACTGGTGGCTGAGGCCTATCGGTCCATCACCGGGCAGGTCATGGACCTGTTGCGCGAAGCCATGGCCAAGGCGCCGCCCAGCCCTCGGGAGCGCTTGTCGGCGTTTTTTCGTGGCTCGTTTTCTCCCGAATTGCTCGACCCGCAACTGCTGGATGCCTGGCTGGCGTTCTGGGGCGCGGTCAAGACGGCACCGGCGATCAATCAGGCACACGAACACTCCTATGGCGAGTACCGGACCATCATGCGCTCGGCCCTGGCAGACATGGCCGAGGAGGAGGGCTGGGAGCACTTCGACTCTGACCTGGCGGCCATTGGCTTGAGTGCATTGCTCGATGGCTTGTGGCTGGAGTCGGGGCTCAACCCTGGCACCTTTACCCCGGAACAGGGCATCCAGATTTGCGAAGCCTGGGTCGATGGCTTGCAAGCCGGTGGTCGCCAGCGCTTTCAGATCAAACCCTGAATCCTTTCGCCGCCTGGACGCAATGTTCAGGCGGCAT
The DNA here is from genome assembly GCF_009724245.1 of Pseudomonas spelaei. Taxonomy (GTDB): domain Bacteria; phylum Pseudomonadota; class Gammaproteobacteria; order Pseudomonadales; family Pseudomonadaceae; genus Aquipseudomonas; species Aquipseudomonas spelaei. The sequence goes on from NZ_WNNK01000012.1 coordinate 115,750, forward strand.
CCCCTTCTAAAAAATTTGCATCTTGCCGATTGCCTCCTTGCTGAACACTCGTTTAGTATCGCCCCATGTCGCACCCCTCACGCCAATTAAAATAATTCGAGGATCCCATGACTACCGACGTGTCCGTGCTCACTCAGGTGCAAGCAGGCGTTGCCTGGATCACCCTCAATCGCAGTGCCCAGCGCAATGCCCTGGACATTCCGACCCTCAAGCATCTGCATGCGTTGCTCGACGGTTTCAATAGCGATCCGGCCGTGCGCGTCGTGGTGCTGACCGGCAGCGGTCGCAGCTTCTGTGCTGGCGCCGACCTTGCCGAATGGGCCGAAGCCGAAGCCCGTGGCGCCCTCGAAAGCTACGGCTGGACCGAAACCGCCCACGCCCTGATGACTCGTTTGCATACCCTCGACAAGCCCACCCTTGCGGCCATCAACGGCACTGCCGTCGGCGCCGGTATGGACTTGACCCTGTGCTGCGACCTGCGAATAGCCGCCCAATCGGCGCGTTTCAAGGCGGGCTACACCAGCATGGCGTACTCGCCGGACGCCGGTGCCAGCTGGCATCTGCCACGCCTGATCGGCAGCGAACAGGCCAAGCGCCTGCTGTTCCTCGACGAACTGTGGAACGCCGACCGCGCACTTGCCGCCGGGCTCGTCGGCGAAGTAGTCGCCGATGATCAACTGCTAGCCCACACCGTCGAATTGGCCAGCCGCCTGGCCAACGGCCCGACCTTTGCGTTCGCCCAGACCAAGACCCTGATCCGCGAAGGCGCCCAGCGCAGCCTGCCGGAGCAACTTCAGGCCGAACTGGCTGCGGGGTTGTTGTGCGGGCGTAGCGCGGACGGTGCTGAAGCCCTGCGTGCTTCGGTGGAAAAGCGCCCCGCGAATTTCTCCGGCAAATAAAACAGCCCGCTCAAGAAACAACACCCCCGAACGATCAACAGGTAGCGCCATGAATTTCCAACTAAGCCAAGAACAAGACATGTTGGTGGACGCGGTACGCAGTTTTGTTGCCAAGGAATTACTGCCTCACGAGGAAGCGGTGGACCGCGCCGATGAGGTTTCGCCGCAGTTGGCTGCGCAGATTCGTGACAAGGCCATCGCCGCCGGGTTCTATGCCTTCAACATGCCCGAAGAGGTTGGCGGCGGTGGCCTGGATTACCTGTCCCAGGCGCTGATCGAGCGGGAATTGTCCAAGGTGTCCTGGGCGCTGCATGTGTTTGTCGCACGGCCCTCGAAAATCCTGATGGCCTGCACCGGTGCACAGATTGGCGAGTACCTGTTGCCCTGTGTCCAGGGCAAGAAAATCGACTGCTTTGCCCTCACCGAGCCCGGCGCCGGTTCCGACGCCAACGCCATCAAGACCCGTGCCGTACGCAGTGGCGATGACTTTGTGCTCAACGGCAGCAAACACTTCATCAGCCATGCCGGGCACGCTGACTTCGCTATCGTGTTCGCCGTCACCGATACCTACGAACACAATGGCCGCCAACGCAACGCGGTCACCTCGTTTCTGGTAGATCGCGGCACGCCCGGCATGACCATCCGCCGTGGCCCGAAGTGCGTGAGCAACCGGGGTTATCACACCTACGAAATGTTCTTTGATGATTGCCGCGTACCGGCCTCCAAAGTCCTTGGCGAGGTGGGCAAGGGCTGGGACGTGGCCAACGCCTGGCTGACCGCCGGCCGAGTGATGGTTGCCGCCAACTGCGTGGGCCAGGCCCAGCGAGCGCTGGATGTATCGCTGCAATGGGCGGCGGACCGCAAGCAGTTCGGCCAGCCGATCGGCACCTACCAAGGCGTGTCGTTCAAGCTCGCCGACATGGCCACGCAGATCCGCGCCGCCGAACTCTTGACCCTGCACACCGCCTGGAAAATGGACCAGGGCAGCATGACCGACGGCGAAGCCGGCATGGCCAAGCTGTTTGCCAGCGAAACCCTGGGCAAGGTTGCCGACGAGGCGGTACAGATTTTCGGCGGTATGGGCCTGATGGACGAAGGGCCGGTGGAACGCATCTGGCGCAACGCGCGGATCGAACGGATCTGGGAAGGCACCTCGGAAATCCAGCGCCATATCATCGCCCGCGAACTGTTGCGGCCCCTGTTGCGCTGATCGGGTCGGAGAACGCTCATGTCCCAGGCTATTCGCGACAACCTCAAGCGCTTGCTGGCGCCCCGTCACCTGGCCTTCGTGGGTGGGCGCAGCATGGCGCGTGCTCTCAAACGTTGCGCTGACGGGGGCTTTGCAGGCCAGATGTGGCTGGTCAATCCCCAGCATGACAACCTCGACGGCATACCCTGTGTACGCCGCATCGCCGACCTGCCGTGTGGCCCGGACGCGGTGTTTATCGCCACCAACCGCGAGCTGACGTTGACCTGCGTCGCAGAGCTGGCCGCCATCGGCACCGGTGGCGCCATTTGCTACGCCTCCGGGTTTGCCGAGACTGGTGCCGAGGGGCAGGCCCTGCAAGAGCAACTGCTCAAGGCAGCCGGGCATATGGCGCTGTTGGGCCCCAACTGCTATGGCCTGCTGGATTACTTGCACAGCAGCGCGCTGTGGCCGGTAGCCCATGGCGGCAAGCCGGTGGAGAAGGGCGTGGCGGTACTGACCCAGAGCGGCAACTTCGCCTACAACCTGTCGATGAGCGACCGCTCATTGCCGGTGGCCTATATGGCGTCGGTGGGTAACCAGGCGCAGTTGGGCGTTGCAGAGTTGATGGATGTGCTGCTGGATGAGCCACGGGTCACGGCCATCGGCTTGCACCTGGAAGGGTTGAAGAACGTTCCCGGGTTTGCCCGGGCGGCCCACAAGGCCCTGGTAAAAGGCATCCCGATCATCGCCCTGAAAACCGGCGTCTCGCAGATGGGCGCCGAGTTGGCCTTGAGTCACACCAGCTCGTTGTCTGGTTCTGATGTGCTGTACGACAGCCTCTTTGCCCGCCTCGGTGTGATCCGTGTCAGTGGGCCGGTGAGTTTTGTCGAAACCCTGAAAGCTGCGGCCTGCGGCAACTTGCCGGCGGGTAACCACCTGATTGCCCTGGCTTGTTCCGGCGGCGATGCCGGGTTGATTGCCGACTATGCCGAGCGCAACAATCTGGGCCTGCCGAAGCTGGATGCCGGCCAGCGTGAAGAGCTGGCGCAGGTGCTGCCCAGCTACGCCAACCTGGTCAACCCACTGGATTTCACCACGGCGATCTGGGGCGACCGCGAGGCGCTGAACGCCATGCTCGACACGGCGCTGCGCACGGACGCCGATGCCGCCATGCTGGTGCTCGACTACCCGGCGGATTTTACCGGTGAGCGCAAGGAGTGCGACCTGCTGCTGGAGCTGTTTTGCAGGGCATTGGTGCGCCATGGCAAGACCGGTTTTGTCACCTCGGCGTTTCCGGAGTTGTTGCCTGCCCATGCCCGTGAACGCTTGCACGCCCAGGGCGTGGCGGCCTTGCAGGGTGTGGAAGACGCGCTCGCTGCCTGGGGTCGGATTGCTGACTACCAGAGCAACCGCCGGGCCTTGTTGGCACGGGGTGAATCAGCCTTGATTCCGCTGTGCCCGCAAGCCCTTCAGGACCCTGGGTTACCTCTCAATGAATGGGACTCCAAACAAGCCCTGCGCGCCTTTGGCCTCACCACGCCGGCCGGCATCCTCAGCACGCCTGAACACGCGATTGCCGATGCGCTGACGTTGGGTTATCCGCTGGTGCTCAAGGCCGTCAGCGCCGAGCTACCCCACAAAACCGAGGCCGGCGCCGTGGCGTTGAACCTGCGGGACGATCAGGCCTTGACTGCCGCGCTGGCGCAGATGCGTGTGCAGATTGCCGCTTACGCGCCTGGCGTGGCATTTGATCAGTTGCTACTGGAAAGCATGGCCACGCCACCCTTGGCCGAACTGATCGTGGGCATCAAGCGTGAAAACGACTTCGGCCTGGCGTTGGTGATCGGTGCCGGCGGGATTCTGGTGGAGTTGCTCAAGGACAGTCGCAGCCTGTTGTTGCCCACCACCGACGATGCCATTCGCAATGCCTTGTTGAGCCTGCGCAGCGCCGCGTTGCTGCAGGGTTTTCGCGGTCGTGAAGTGGCCGATATGGAGGCCCTGGTGGCGGCGATTCGCGCGGTGGCCGATTACGCCTGCGCCAATGCGGGGCTGTTGCTGGAGCTGGATGTCAACCCACTGTTGGTCAATGCCCGGGGCGCCACGGCGGTCGACGCATTGATCCGACTCGCCCAGGCTTGAAGGAGATGACGATGCAAAGCAAAACCTTGACGGGCGGCCAGGCCCTGGTGCGATTGCTGGCCAATTATGGCGTCGACACGGTGTTCGGTATTCCTGGGGTGCACACCCTGGAGCTGTATCGCGGCTTGCCCGGCAGTGGTATTCGCCATGTGTTAACCCGCCACGAGCAGGGCGCCGGTTTTATGGCCGACGGATACGCACGGGTCAGTGGCAAGCCGGGCGTGTGCTTCATCATCACCGGCCCTGGCGTGACCAACGCCGCTACCGCCATCGGTCAGGCCTATGCGGATTCGATTCCAATGTTGGTGATCTCCAGCGTCAATCACACTGCCAGCCTCGGCAAGGGCTGGGGCTGCCTGCATGAAACCCAGGACCAGCGTGCGATGACGGCGCCCATCACTGCGTTCTCGGTCGTCGCGTTGAGTACTGCGGACCTGCCCGAGTTGATCGCGCGCGCCTACGCGGTGTTTGACAGCGAGCGGCCACGGCCGGTGCATATCTCGGTGCCGCTGGATGTGCTGTCGGCGCCTGTCGAGTGGGATTGGAGCAATGAGGTGGTACGCCGTCCCGGGCGTGGCGTGCCGTCGGCTGAAGCCCTTGAGCAGGCCGTGGCGAAACTGGCGTCTGCCAAGCGTCCGATGATCATTGCCGGAGGTGGCGCGTTGCTGGCCGCTGATGCCTTGCAACGCCTGAGCACGCAACTGGCCGCGCCGTTTTTCAGCAGTGTCGCGGGCAAGGGGCTGTTGCCGGTGGACCATCCGCTGAATGCCGGATCCACGCTGTGCGTCGAACCGGGCTGGCAGTTGATCAGTGAGGCTGATGTGGTGCTGGCCATTGGTACCGAAATGGCCGACACCGACTTCTGGCGTGAGCGCCTGCCCCTCAGTGGCGAACTGTTGCGGGTGGACATTGATCCGCGCAAGTTCAACGACTTTTATCCGTGCACCGTGGCCTTGCAGGGCGATGCCCGGCAAACGGCAGAGGCGCTGCTGGAGTGCTTGCCATCCACGCCACGGAACGCCGATGCGGCGATCCAAAAGGTGGCGGCACTGCGTCAGGCCGTCAGTGCCGGGCACGGGCCGTTGCAGTCGATTCACCAGGCCATTCTCGACCGTGTCGCCGCCGAGCTGCCCGCCAACGCTTTCATCAGCAGCGACATGACCCAACTGGCTTACACCGGCAATTACGCCTTCCACAGCCACGCTCCGCGCAGTTGGCTGCATCCCACCGGCTACGGCACCTTGGGCTATGGCTTGCCTGCCGGTATCGGCGCCAAGTTCGGCGCTCCCCAAAGGCCTGGACTGGTGTTGGTGGGTGACGGTGGCTTCCTCTACACCGCCCAGGAACTGGCAACCGCGGTGGAAGAGTTGGACAGCCCGTTGGTGGTGCTGTTGTGGAACAACGATGCTTTGGGGCAGATCCGCGACGACATGCTGAACCTGGACATCGAACCCATCGGCGTACTGCCGCGCAACCCGGATTTCGCCGCCCTGGCGCGGGCGTTCGGCTGCACCGTGACCCAACCCCAGAACCTGGACGAACTGCAGACGGATTTGCGTAACGGCTTCAAGCGCAACGGCGTGACGTTGATCGAGCTCAAGCATGCCTGTGTCTGTTGATCTTTAGAGGAACAAGACCATGAGTGATAACAACAACAAAATGACTCAAGCCATGCACCGCCGGGATTTTCTCAAACACAGCGCCGTCGCCGGTGCCGTGGCGGCAGCGCTCTCCATGGGGTTGCCGTTTCAAGCCTTCGCCGAAGAGGCCACGCCCAAGGCCGGTGGCGTACTGCGCCTGGGGCTGGCGGGCGGCAGCACCACTGACTCCCGCGATCCGGGCTCCTGGACCGATACCTTTACCTTTGTCGGCTTCTCGGCCGTGTACAACACCCTCACTGAAATTGCGGTCGACGGCAGCGCCATCCCCGAGCTGGCGCAAAGCTTCGAATCCACACCGGATGCCCGTGTCTGGACCTTCAAGCTGCGCCAGGGTGTGACCTTCCACAACGGCAAAAGCCTCACCGCCGACGACGTGGTAGCGTCGATCAATCATCACCTGAGTGCCACGTCCACCTCCGCCGCCAAGACCGTGCTGGGCGACGTCGCCGGCGTCAGCGCCAAGGGGGCTGATACCGTGGTGTTCGAGCTGCGTTCAGGCAATGCCGACTTCGCGTATGTGGTCGCCGATTACCACCTGGTGATCATGCCGGCCAAGGACGGCACCGCCGACTGGCAGGCCGGCATCGGCACCAGCGGTTATCGCCTGAAAAGCTTCGAACCCGGCGTGCGCATGGACCTGGAACGCAACCCCGATTACTGGAAGCCGGGCAGGGCGCATTTCGCCAGTGCCGAGTTGCTCGCCATTGCCGACGGCGCGGCGCGGATCAACGCGCTGGTGACCGGGCAAGTGGATGTGATCAACAAGGTCGACCTGAAAACTGTGGCCTTGCTCAAGCGCAATCCCAATCTGGTGATCGAGGAAACCAAGGGCGCCCAGCAATACACGTTCCCGATGCTGTGCGACAGCAACGAGTTCAAGAACAACGATATCCGCATGGCCATGAAGCACGCGATCAACCGTGAAACCCTGCTGGCCTCGGTGCTGCACGGCTATGGCCTGGTGGGCAATGACCACCCGATCCAGCCCGGCAGCCGCTTCATCAATACCGCGTTGGAGCAGCGTACTTACGATCCGGACCAGTCGCGCTTTTACCTGCGCAAGGCCGGTGTCGAGTCGCTCAAGGTGCGTCTGCAAGCCTCGGATGCCGCCTACACCGGCGCGGTGGACGCCTCGGTGTTGTTCAAAGAACAGGCCCGTCAGGCTGGGATCGACATCGACGTGGTGCGCGAGCCGGCGGACGGTTTCTTCTCCAACGTCTGGATGAAACAGCCGTTCACCACCTCGTTCTGGTACAGCAGCCTGACCGCCGACCGCATGTTCAGCATCGGCTATGCCAAGGGCGCGGCGTGGAACGAAACGCATTGGGATAACCCCCGTTTCAACCAGTTGCTCAACGCCGCGCGGGGCGAGATGAACGCACCCTTGCGCCAGGAGATGTACAACGAAATGCAGGCCCTGTGCCGGGACGATGGCGGGGCGATTTTGCCGCTGTTTGCCAGCTCCGTGGCAGCCCGCTCGAACCGCGTCAGCCATGGACCACTGACCGCGCCGTATGGGGAATTGGATGGCTTGCGGCTGATCGAACGGTGGTGGCAGGCCTGAACCTTGTGGCGAGTGAAGATCAATGGTGGGAGCTGTCGAGCCCTGGCGAGGCTGCGATGGGACCACCTCGGTGCTTCTGCCAGACCACAGCGCCTGCATCGCAGCCTCGCCGGGGCTCGACAGCTCCCACACTGGAATTGTGCAGCCTTTGCAAGCGTGCCCAATTCGAGGACTCGCACCATGAATAGCCTGCGTGAAATGGACACCGCCCAGACGATGAAGATCACCTGTGGGAGCTGTCGAGCCCCAGCGAGGCTGCGATGGGACCACCTCGGTGCTTCTGCCAGACCACAGCGCCTGCATCGCAGCCTCGCCAGGGCTCGACAGCTCCCACACTGGAATTGTGCAGCCTTTGCAAGCGTGCCCAACGCGAGGAATCGCACCATGAATAGCCTGCGTGAAATGGACACCGCCCAGACGATGAAGATCAATGGTGGGAGCTGTCGAGCCCCAGCGAGGCTGCGATGGGACCACCTCGGTGCCTCTGCCAGACCGCAGCGCCTGCATCGCAGCCTCGCCAGGGCTCGACAGCTCCCACACTGGAATTGTGCAGCCTTTGCAGCGTGCCCAACGCGAGGAATCGCACCATGAATAGCCTGCGTGAAATGGACACCGCCCAGACGATGAAGATCAATGGTGGGAGCTGTCGAGCCCCAGCGAGGCTGCGATGGGATCACCTCGGTGCCTCTGCCAGACCGCAGCGCCTGCATCGCAGCCTCGCCGGGGCTCGACAGCTCCCACACTGGAATTGTGCAGCCTTTGCAAGCGTGCCCAATTCGAGGACTCGCACCATGAATAGCCTGCGTGAAATGGACACCGCCCAGACGATGAAGATCACCTGTGGGAGCTGTCGAGCCCCAGCGAGGCTGCGATGGGACCACCTCGGTGCTTCTGCCAGACCACAGCGCCTGCATCGCAGCCTCGCCAGGGCTCGACAGCTCCCACACTGGAATTGTGCAGCCTTTGCAAGCGTGCCCAACGCGAGGAATCGCACCATGAATAGCCTGCGTGAAATGGACACCGCCCAGACGATGAAGATCAATGGTGGGAGCTGTCGAGCCCCAGCGAGGCTGCGATGGGACCACCTCGGTGCCTCTGCCAGACCGCAGCGCCTGCATCGCAGCCTCGCCAGGGCTCGACAGCTCCCACACTGGAATTGTGCAGCCTTTGCAGCGTGCCCAACGCGAGGAATCGCACCATGAATAGCCTGCGTGAAATGGACACCGCCCAGACGATGAAGATCAATGGTGGGAGCTGTCGAGCCCCAGCGAGGCTGCGATGGGATCACCTCGGTGCCTCTGCCAGACCGCAGCGCCTGCATCGCAGCCTCGCCGGGGCTCGACAGCTCCCACACTGGAATTGTGCAGCCTTTGCAAGCGTGCCCAATTCGAGGACTCGCCCATGAATAGCCTGCGTGAAATGGATACCGCCCAGACGATGAAGGTCAATGGTGGGAGCTGTCGAGCCCTGGCGAGGCTGCGATGGGACCACCTCGGTGCTTCTGCCAGACCACAGCGCCTGCATCGCAGCCTCGCCAGGGCTCGACAGCTCCCACACTGGAATTGTGCAGCCTTTGCAAGCGTGCCCAATGCGAGGACTCGCACCATGAATAGCCTGCGTGAAATGGACACCGCCCAGACGATGAAGATCACCTGTGGGAGCTGTCGAGCCCCAGCGAGGCTGCGATGGGATCACCTCGGTGCTTCTGCCAGACCGCAGCGCCTGTATCGCAGCCTCGCCAGGGCTCGACAGCTCCCACACTGGAATTGTGCAGCCTTTGCAAGCGTGCCCAACGCGAGGAATCGCCCATGAATAGCCTGCGTGAAATGGACACCGCCCAGACGATGAAGATCAATTGTGGGAGCTGTCGAGCCCCAGCGAGGCTGCGATGGGATCACCTCGGTGCCTCTGCCAGACCGCAGCGCCTGCATCGCAGCCTCGCACAAGGGAAATGTGTTGTCTTCGGGAGGTGCACCACTCATGAGAGTCCCACATGAATAGCCTATTTAAACTGGTCCTCCAGCGTCTGGCCCTTGGCTTGCTGTCGCTGTTCGCTGTCTCGGTGATCATCTTCCTGGCCGTCGGCATGCTTCCCGGCGATATCGCCCAGGCCATGCTCGGCCAGTCCGCGACACCGGAAACCGTCGCCGCGTTCCGCGCACAATTGGGCCTGGACCTGCCGCCCTTGAGCCGTTTTGTGCAGTGGCTGTTGCGCCTGCTGCACGGCGACCTCGGTGCCTCCCTGGCCAACCAGCGACCCATCGCTGAACTGATCGGTGCCCGCCTGGGTAACACCTTGCGCCTGGCGGCACTGGCCGCGTTGGTTTCGGTGCCGCTGGCATTGGTGTTAGGGATGCTCGCTGCGCTCTACCGCAACAGCTGGTTCGACCGCTTGCTCAATACCTCAGCCTTGAGCGCCGTATCGTTCCCTGAGTTCTTCGTCGCCTACCTGTTGATCCTGGTGTTCTCGGTCAAGCTCGGCTGGTTCCCCAGCCTGTCCAACCTGGCGCCGGATGCGTCATTGGGCACGATCCTCGAACGCTCGGTACTGCCGGTGGCGACCCTGAGCCTGGTGGTGATCGCGCAGATGATGCGCATGACCCGCGCCTCGCTCATCAACCTGCTGGCCAGCCCCTACATCGAAATGGCCCGGCTCAAGGGCATCAGCCAGTCGCGGATTATCTGGCGTCACGCTTTGCCCAATGCCCTGGCGCCCATCGTCAACGTGGTGGCGCTGAACCTGGCGTACCTGGTGGTGGGCGTGGTGGTGGTCGAAGTGGTGTTTGTCTATCCGGGCCTCGGCCAATTGCTGGTGGACTCGGTGTCCAAGCGCGACATCCCGGTGGTGCAGGCCTGCAGCCTGATCTTCGCCGCTACCTACATCCTGCTCAACACCAGTGCCGACGTGCTGTCCATCGCCAGCAACCCACGCCTGATGCATCCGAAGGGGTAGACCATGAACCTGATCCAACAACTGGCCAAGGCGCCATTGAGCGCCAAGTTCGGCCTGCTGGTCATCCTGCTGTACATCCTGGTGGCGCTGTTTGCACCGCTGCTCGCGCCTTATGGCGAAACCCAGGTGGTGGGCGACGGCTTTGCCCCCTGGAGCGGGCAGTTCCTGCTGGGCACCGATAACCTGGGGCGCGATATGTTCAGTCGCCTGGTCTACGGCGCGCGCAACACCCTGGGGATTGCCTTTCTGACCACGGTCCTGGCCTTTGCGCTGGGAGGTTTGAGTGGTTTGATCGCGGCGATCAAGGGCGGTTGGATCGACCAGGGATTGTCGCGGGTGGTGGACATCCTCATGGCCATTCCGCAGTTGATCTTCGCCTTGTTGATTCTCAGTGTGGTGGGCACCAATGCCATGTCCCTGGTGCTGGTGATTGCGTTGCTGGATTCGACCCGGGTGTTTCGCCTGTCCCGAGCGGTGGCGATGACAGTGGTGGTGCAAGACTTTGTCGAAGCCGCAAGGCTGCGTGGGGAAGGGCTATGGTGGCTGGTGACTCGCGAAGTATTGCCTAACGCCGCCGCACCCTTGATTGCTGAATTTGGCCTGCGTTTCTGCTTCGTGTTTTTGTTTATCAGCGCACTGTCGTTCCTCGGCCTGGGCATTCAACCGCCCACTGCCGATTGGGGCAGCATGGTCCGCGACAACGCGGTATTAATCACCTTCGGCGATATCAGCCCATTGCTGCCGGCCCTGGCGGTGGCGTTGATTACCATCAGCGTGAACTTTGTCGTCGACTGGATGCTGCACACATCCAGCGGCCTGAAGGAGTGTTGAGGATGGACAGTCCATTGCTGGAAATTCGCGACCTGCACATCGAAGGTCACTACGAGGACGCCTGGCACCCGCTGATCAAGGGCATCGACCTGACCTTGCAGCGCGGCGAAGTGTTGGGGCTGATTGGCGAGTCTGGCGCCGGTAAATCCACCTTGGGATTGGCCGCCATGGGTTATGCCCGTGACGGTTGCCGCATCACCCGTGGCTCGGTGCGTTTCGACGGTATTCAACTGTTGCAGGCCAAGCCCGAAGTCCTGCGTAAACTGCGCGGATTGCGAATTGCCTACGTCGCGCAAAGCGCTGCGGCTTCGTTCAACCCGGCGCACCGGTTGATCGATCAACACGTGGAAACGGCGGTGATCAACGGCGGCATCAGCCGTGCCCAGGCCGAGGCCGAGGCGGTGGAACTGTACCGCGTGCTGCGCCTGCCGAACCCGGAACAGATCGGTCAACGCTATCCGCACCAGGTGTCGGGCGGGCAGTTGCAACGGGTCATGACGGCGATGGCCATGGCCTGTCACCCAGACTTGATCATCTTCGACGAACCCACCACGGCCCTCGACGTTACCACCCAGATCGAAGTGTTGGCGGCCATTCGTGAGGCGATCAAGACCTTCGGCAGCGCCGCGATCTACATCAGCCACGACCTGGCGGTGGTCGCTCAAATGGCTGACCGGATCATGGTGTTGCGCCACGGCAAGCTGGTGGAAGAAGCCGAGACCCGCAGCATGCTCAGCGCACCGCAGCAGGACTACACCAAATCCCTGTGGGCGGTGCGCAGCTTTCGTACTGAGCCCAAGGCCTGTCCGGTGCAGCAGACACCGTTGCTGGAAGTGCGCCAGGCCTGTGCCAGTTACGGTCATCAGCCAGTGCTGCACGATGTCTCCATGCGCCTGTATCGCGGGCAGACGCTGGCGGTGATCGGTGAGTCCGGCAGCGGAAAAAGCTCCACGGCGCGCTTGATTACCGGGTTGTTGCCGTCCACCGCCGGGCAGGTGCTGTATGACGGCGAAGCCTTGCCGGCGGATTTTCGTCGGCGCAGCAAGGAGCAATTGCGGCGGATCCAGATGATCTATCAGATCCCCGACACCGCTTTGAATCCGCGCCAGCGCATCGTCGATATCATCGGTCGGCCACTGACGTTCTACCTCGGCCTCAAGGGCCGTGCCCTGCGCGAGCGTGTCGCGGAATTGCTGGAGATGATCGAGCTGGACCCGGCGACTTTCATGGAACGCCAGCCCCGGGAACTGTCCGGCGGCCAGAAACAGCGAATCTGCATCGCCCGCGCCCTGGCGGCCGATCCACAACTGATCATCTGCGACGAAGTGACCTCCGCCCTCGATCAACTGGTGGCCGAGGGCGTGCTGAAACTGCTCAATCGCCTGCAGCAGCAACTCGGCGTGGCTTACCTGTTTATCACCCACGACGTTGCCACCGTGCGCGCCATCGCTGACGAAGTGGTGGTGATGCAGCGCGGGCGGGTGGTGGACCACGGCAGCCGCAGCACGATCTTCACCCCGCCGTACCAGGACTACACCGGCCTGTTGTTTTCGTCGGAGCCGGAAATGGACCCCGACTGGCTCGATCACTTGCTGGCCCAACGTGCCGCGCTCACTTCTTGAGGAGTTTTCATGAACGTTCTGATTGTCCACGCTCACCCCGAGCCGCAGTCCTTCACGGCGGCCCTGCGTGACCAGGCCATCGCCACCTTGCAAGCCCAGGGACATGAGGTGCAGGTCAGCGACCTGTACGCGATGAACTGGAACCCGGTGGCCACGGCCGCTGACTTCACTGCGCGAGAAAATCCCGACTATTTGGTGTATGCCCTGGAACAACGCCTGGGGGTGAAAAGCCAATCCATTGCCGCAGATATCCAGCAGGAACTGGACAAGTTGCTGTGGGCCGACCTGCTGATTCTCAACTTCCCGATCTTCTGGTTCTCCGCCCCGGCCATGCTCAAGGGCTGGATCGATCGGGTGCTGGTGTCCGGCGTGTGTTACGGCGGCAAGCGCTTTTACGATCAGGGCGGGCTCGCCGGCAAGAAAGCACTGGTGACGGTGACCCTGGGCGGGCGCGAACATATGTTCGGCGAGCGGGCGATTCATGGCCCTCTTGAGGACATGCTGCGGCCGATCCTGCGCGGGACGCTGGCGTATGTCGGCTTCGACGTGTTGCCACCGTTTGTGGCCTGGCATGTGCCGTACATCAGTGCCGAGGCGCGCGGGGAATTTCTGTGTAGCTATCAGCAGCGGCTGGAAGGGTTGGCGGATGATCAGCCCTTGGTATTTCCAAAACTTGAGCAATTCGACGAGGCACTTTACCCGTTGTAGCTCAGAGTACTCGCCCCAGGGTCAGCCACTCGATGAACAGTGCGAACAACTCCGCCTGGGAGTTGATCGCCAGTTTGGTGTAGAGGTTCTTGCGGTGCATACGCACGGTTTCCGGGGAGATGCCGAGCATCTGCGCCGTGGATTTCACCGAGTGCCCGCGCAGGATCAGGTGGGCGATTTCCCGTTCCCGCACCGTCAGCAGGCCACTGCCAAAATGCATGAACGCGGCCTCGATCTGCTGATGCACCGGGGTTTGCGCAAAGACGTTTTCATCACCGATCACCTTGGCCATGCCGCCCGAGGTGCCGAACCGGCGCAGTAGCTCGCGGACCATCGGCAGCACGCTCTTCAATACGGCCAATTGTTCGTCGCTGAACTGCCCGGCACTCAAGCCTTGAAACATGCACAACGAGATTTTGCTCTGGGCGCAGAGGTCGACAATGTAATAGCCCTCCTGGGCGCCGCCGCTGCGCAGGTAATAGGTCTTGTAGTACTCGCTGTTGAAGAAATCGTCCGGAGCAATCTGTGCCAGGTGGTAGAAACCTTCCGCCAGGCCCTTGTCCACCGCCAGGCAGAACGGGTCCAGGAGGTAGCCGCGGGAGAAATAGCGGTTGATGATTTCTTCCTGGTACGCCTTGGGAATGCCTTGCTGATACAGCGAATGAGGCGGCAGGCCCCGGCGCTCCAGGCTGATCATCATCGATTCGATGGGCGTCAGCGTGCTCAGCGCGGTGGCCAGGTGCTCCAGGAACGACGCCTCGTCCACGTGGGTGAAGGCGTGGGCCAATGCGTCATGCCAGGCTTCAAGCAAGGGGAATGACGGGGCAGGGTAGCGATCGCTGGATGGGCTCATGCCGGCCAGTCTACCCGGCGGCCACGGCCCAGGCAAAAACGCCGAGACGGGCTCGGCGTTGGCGGTCATCGGCCCTGATACTCGCCGTTCTGGCGTAATTCGGTGGCGGTGTCGAGGATGCACTGGCGCAGGATCTCGACCACCTCGTCTACCTGGGCATGGCTGATGATCAAGGGCGGCGACATCACGTTCAGATGACCAATCGGCCTTACCAACAACCCCTTGGCCTGCGCCCGCAGATGGATTTTCTCACCGATGTTCACCGCATCCGGCAGCAGCGCCTTGCTGTGTTTGTCGGCGACAAACTCGATACACGCCATCAGGCGCTGACAGCGCACGTCACCCACCAGTGGCAAGTCCGCCAGGGTTTGCAGGCGTTGTTCCATGTACACCCCGACGTCCTCGACATGAGCCAGCAGGTTTTCCCGCTCGATAATCTCGATGTTTTTCAGCGCTGCCACGCAACTCACCGGGTGGCCGCTGTAGGTGAAACCATGGGTAAAGCAGCGGCCCTTGCCGGGTTCGCCGATCACTTGCCAGATACGCTCGGAGAAAATGCAGGCGCCCAGGGGCAGATACCCCGACGTCAGGCCCTTGGCGGTGGTGATAATGTCTGGCTGCATGTCGAACACCTCCTGGGAGGCGAAGAATTTGCCCAGGCGCCCGAACGAGGTAACGACCTCATCCGCCACGTACAGCAGGTCGTGGCGCTGGCAGACTTCCCACATGCGCCGGTGATAACCCTTGGGCGGAATAATCACGCCGCCCGAACCCATGATCGGTTCGGCAAAGAACGCCGCGACCTTGTCGGCGCCGAGGGTCAGGATCTTGTCTTCGAACTCGTTCACCAGAAAGTCGAGAAAATCCGCTTCGCTCATGCCCTGTGGCGCCCGGTAGTAATTGGGGCAGGAGATGTGGTGGAACAGGTCACTCATGAAGTCGAATTCCGGCGCGCGGTCGGCTGCCTTGTTGCCGATGGACATCGTCAGGAAGGTTGAGCCGTGATAGGCGTTAAGCCGCGAGATCACGTGTTTCTTTTCAGGCTTGCCACGGCTGTTCTGATAGAACTGCACCAGCCGATACGCGGTGTCGACTGCCGTGGAGCCGCCGGTAGTCAGAAATACATGGTTGAGGTCGCCCGGGGCCAGGCTGGCAAGCTTGGCGCACAGCTCAATGGCGGTCACGTTGGCCATGTCGCAAAACGGATTGGAGTAAGCCAGCTGGCGAACCTGGTTGGCGATGGCATCGGCCATTTCCTCACGGCCCAGGCCGATGTTGGTGCACCACATGCCGCCGACGGCATCCAGGTAGCGGTTGCCAGCGGTGTCGTAGATATACGCACCGTCGCCTGCGGCAATGTTCAGCGAGCCTTGTTCCCGATGCTCATCGAACATATGGAAGCCGTGCATGTAGTGGGCCTTGTCGGCAGCCACCAGTTGGTCGTGGTCGAACTGGGCGAAGAACTCGGGATTCGGCAGGGTCATGGGGTTCACCTTCTAGGGTTGAGGAGGTCCTGGATCACTTGCCGGTCTTGACGGCATTCCAGGTACGGGTGATCAGGCGCACGGCGTCTGGCGGCTGGCTTATCTGCGTAAAGAGCCGCTGCATCGTCGCCGGGTCCGGGTAGATGGCCGGGTTGTCGCGAATATCCGCATTCACCAGAGGCTTGGCCGCCAGGTTGCTGTTGGCGTAGTGAATGGTGTTGCTGACGCCGGCCATCACCTGGGGTTGCAGGAGAAACTCGATGAATTTATGGGCGTTGGCCACATGGGGGGCGTCGGCCGGGATATAGAAATTATCGAACCAGATCAACGAACCTTCCCGGGGAATGAAATAGTCCAGTTTGATCTTGGCCCCGGCCTCTTCAGCCCGTGCCTGTGCGGTGGCGTAATCGCCGGACCAACTGGTGGACAGACACAGGTCGCCATTAGCCAGGCCATTGATAAAACCACTGGAGTCAAATTTGCGCAGGTAAGGGCGCACGGCCATCAATACATCCTGGGCGGCCTTGAGGTCTTTGGTTGCTGCGCTGTTGGGGTCCCGGCCCAGGTAGGTCAGGGCCAGGGGAATCATGTCGGTGGGGGAATCCATGAAGGTGATGCCACAGTCGGCAAACCGGGAAATAATTTTCGGATCGAAGATCATTGCCAGGGAACCGATCGGTGCATCCGGCATGCGTTCCTTGATCTTGTCGACGTTGTACGCCACGCCGTTGCTGCCCCAGGTATACGGGGCGGAATAGGTCACGCCTCGGTCGTAGTTTTCCAGGTTTGTGAGCACCAGCGGGTCGATGTTTTTCCAGTCCGGCAGTTGTGTCTTGTCCAGGGGCTGGAACATTTTCGCCTTGATCAGCAGCGGCACCAGCGCCGCATTGAGCACCACCAGGTCGTATCCGGAGCGGCCGGAAAGCAATTTGCCCTGGACCGTTTCGTAGGAATCATAGGTGTCGTAGGTCACCTTGATCCCGGTGGCCTTTTCGAAGTCCGCCAGGGTGTGTTCACCGATATAGTCCGCCCAGTTATAGAGGCGCAGTGTGTTGCCAGGATCGTCCGCCGCCCGGCTTAAGGAGGAGAGGGTCAGCAATGCGACGCTGAGCAGGGCGATAAAGGCTTTATGCATGGCGGACCCACCTTGAGTTGTCAGTGTTATCAGGGGCTGAGAACACTTTCAGGCAGGCATGAGGGGTTTGCCATACCCTGTTCGGGTAGGTGGGTACCAGGCGGGTTGAACCCTTTTGGCGGATCAGTGCCACACTGTTAAACCGTGAACTTATCTGGAGGTGCCCATGCGAACCATTGATCTGGCCGGCGTTTCTGTCCCTGTTATTGGCCAAGGGACCTGGCGCATGGGAGAGGACCCCCGGCAGCGGCAAGCCGAGGTTGCTGCCCTGCAGTTGGGCATCGATGAAGGCATGACCCTGATCGACACTGCTGAAATGTATGGTGAAGGCGGTGCGGAGGAGGTGGTGGGCGAGGCGATTCGTGGCCGGCGCGAGCAGGTGGTGGTCGTCAGCAAGGTCTACCCGCACAACGCCAGTCACAAAGGCATTCCTCGTGCCTGCGAAGCCAGCCTTTCCCGGCTGGGCACGGATTACATCGACCTGTATCTGCTGCACTGGCGCGGGCAGTACCCACTTGAGGAAACCGTCGAAGCCTTCGAACGTCTGCGCGAAGCGGGCAAGATCGGGCGTTGGGGTGTTTCCAATTTCGACGTGTCAGATCTTCAAGAGCTGGCATCCCCGGCGTGTGCCACCAATCAGGTGCTCTACAACATTGAAGAGCGCGGTATCGAATTCGACTTGCTGCCCTGGTGGCAACAGCATCACTTGCCCTTGATGGCCTATTGTCCGATCGCCCAGGGCGGCGAACTGTTGTCCAGTCCCACCCTCAAGCAGATTGCCCATCGTCACGAGGTAACACCGGCCCAGGTATCGTTGGCCTGGGTCCTGCGCCAGGAGGGTGTGATTGCCATCCCCAAAGCGGTACAGCCCGAGCATGTTCGACTCAATGCCGCAGCAGCCCGGATTGTTCTTGATGAACATGACCTGGACGCCATTGACCGGGTATTCGGTGCACCGAAACGCAAGCATCCGTTGGCGATGGTCTGATAAATCGGCATCACCTGTGGTGGTGCCGATCCGCTTTCAATCTTGCTTAGCCAGCGACGGGGCTGCGCCAGTCATCGGAGCCGGAGGTGCCGGAAACTTCGTGGGTCCAGACGATTTTACGGTAAGTGAAATACACATCCTCCTGATGAGTGAAGTGGGCATTGTTCGGGTCCTGGCAGTTAGGCATCCGTGATTGGATGTCGACGATAATCGCGTCCTCCAACTCGATGGTGAAGTAATGCTCCTGAGTGCCGGCGCTGGAGGTGCGGTACCACTCCAGCCGGCATTTGACCATTTCCCCTGAGGTCAGTGCGCTGAACAGTAGTGGCGAAGACTTATCGAATACCTTGCTGACCATCAGCGGTTTGTGAACGCGCTGGCCTGTCGGCTGGCCGGACTGTGGGTCACGGGGAATGATGACCTGATGCGCAAAAGCCTGGACCAGAATCTGGTCTTCATGGCCTTCCTGATAAATGTTGCCGACAGAGTCCTGAGTGAACGTGCCTGCGGTAATCAGACCTTGTTTGGTGCCGGTAATGGATAGATACGCGGGTGTTGGCATGATTGGTTTCCTTGCCAGATAAATAGAATCGCCCCAAATGGCGATATTGCCCGGTGGGCGATGCTTGATAACAAGAAGCGTGCCAATAAGTTGTGGCGTAGATAGTTAGTGGGTTTCGTGGGTGGTGGTGTTTTACGTTGATAGGTTTGCTGGGTATTTTGAGTTGTTAAGTTTGTTTGTTTGCGCAGTGGTGCGCAGTTAATTGCTCATTCCATTGGGTGCTTTATATTGTTTGAGAAAGAGGGAGTTGAATGGGTTTTTGTCTGTATGTAGCTGCGCAAGTTGTTGTTTGAGTCTCTGCTGAGGCAGGTATGGTGAGGGTTTTGGCTTGGGGTTGTAGTTGTTTTAAGAGCTTTCGTTATTTTCGTAGGACGTTTCTTAAGTGTGTTTCTGCCACTTGATCAACATCAAATGCATCGATAAGGTACGTGCTCTCTGTTGTGTGAAGACGGAACTTAAACAGTGTTTCGGTGCGGGCGTTAGAATTTATCGAAACTGCAGAAACTTCTTGGAAATTTAAGTGCGGCCTCTCAAATGGGTTATTCAGACAAACTCTCTGATTATTATTTGGAACTTGCTCGGTTGCCGAACTCTGAAACGAGTTTCTCAGGTGAGGATGTACGTTTTTCAGGCGAGTATGAGGCCTTGGAAAGTGAACTGAGCAAGGCGCATTCGATACATGGCCGTAGTCAGCCTGACTGGCAAAAGATTGTGGAAAAAAGCGATACCTTGTTGCGCCATGAATCCAAGGATCTGCGAATTTCTGTCTGGCTGACCTGGGCACTGTATCAGCGTGAATCCTTCCCTGGACTGCTCGCGGGATTGGGGTTGTTGCGCTACCTCTGTGAGCATCACTGGGCGGTAGTTCATCCGCGCAAATCGCGTACCCGTGGTGCGGCGTTTGCCTGGCTGGTTCCGCGTGTTGAACAGGTACTTACCCAGAGCCTGTCGCTCAAGGACCAACGACCTCTGTTCGAGTGCATGCTCGAGCACCTGTTTCGCCTTGACCAGTTGTTGAGTGAACACCTTGGTGATGAAGCTCCCATGTTGTTGCCCATTCGCAGGCAACTGGCGGACAGGCTGCAGCAGGTCGCCGAAGGTAACCCCCGCCCTGAAGGGGTGAGTGGTGTCATTGCCCAGGTCAAGCAGGTTACCACTCAGTTGCTGTCGCCCGAACATGTCGTGGATAACGAAAAAGACGCCCGCAAGCTCCTGCGCACCTTGCAGGACAATGCTCGTCCCTTGTGTGCCTGGTGGTTACGCCAGAATGCAACTGATCTGCGTGCCCTGCGCCTGAACCGGACACTGACCTGGCTGACGGTCAGCACCCTTCCGGATTGCGACAGCGAACAGGTGACCCCCTTGCGAGGGCTCGCGCCGGATAAGCTCAAGCGTTATCAGGAGCGCTTTCAGCAGGGCTGTCATGCCGATCTTTTGCTGGAACTTGAGGTCAGCCTGACCCTCGCACCTTTCTGGTTCGATGGATTACGCATGGCCTGGGAATGCCTGCAGGCATTGCAAGCTCACTTGGCCATGACCGAGATGGAAGTGCACCTCGCCCTGCTTTTGCAACGCTTGCCAGGACTGGCCCAACTGCGATTTCACGATGGAACACCGTTTGCCGACGCGGTCACTCGCAACTGGATCAATACCCAAGTCACACGCCACCTGCACGTACCCACACCAAAGGCCGCACTCGATACGCAGGCCGCGCCTTGGGAGAAAGCGTTGCAGGACGTCATGCCCTTGCTACGCAAGGATGGGCTCAAGGCCGCCGTCCGAGCCTTCAAGTCAGGTCTACAGACCGCCCGGGGGGATCGCACCCGGTTCCATTGGCGACTGGGTTTGGCCAGGTTGTGTGGCCTGGCGGGCAAGCACGAGCTGGCCAAAATCCAGCTGGAACAACTTGACCAAGAGCTGCAGCGCGCAGGTTTTCAGCATTGGGAGCCTGACTTGAGTCTTGAAGTGTTGCAACTGTTGTACGGCTGTTGCGATGTATTGCCGCAAAGCCATGCCGTGCGCGAGCGTAAGGAAGAAGTCCATCGCAGGCTGTGCCACTTCGATCTTGAAGCGGTACTTGAATAGGCCCTCAAGCCACCAAAAAAAGGAGATGCATCATGGCCAAAGAAGGTTCGGTAGCCCCAAAGGAACGCATCAATATCACCTTCAAACCCGCCGTCGGTGGTGTGCAGGAGGAGGTCGAGCTGCCGTTGAAGTTGCTGGTGTTGGGGGACTTCACCCAGCGTGAGGACCTTAGCAAGCTTGAAGATCGCAAGCCCGTGAGCGTCGATAAAAACACCCTCGACGAGGTGTTGGCCAAGCAAGCGTTGAGCGTGCTCCTGAGTGTTCCCAATCGCCTTCAGGAGTCGCCCGAGATCGAAGAACTGGCCGTCCAGGTCAGGATTAACTCAATGAAGGACTTTAATCCGGCCAGTTTGGTTGAACAGATTCCCGAGCTCAAACAACTGATGGAACTGCGTGATGCGTTGGTGGCGCTCAAGGGCCCGCTAGGCAATACGCCGAGCTTTCGCAAAGCCATTGAACACGCCTTGGCCGATGACCAGTCCCGTGCCCGGGTATTGGCTGAGCTCGGGCTGAGCAGCCCTGCTGTATGACCTCTTCAGTAAAAGGACACTGACGCCATGACCACCAGCCACAGTCCACAACACACTGCTGTGAGTGCTGAGTACAGCATTCTCGACAGCATCATAGCCCAGACTCGCCTGAACGCTGACGATGAGGCCTATAGCATCGCCAAGCGCGGGGTATCGGCTTTTATCGAGGAACTGATCAAGCCGCAGAACAGTGGCGAACCGGTCAAGAAACGCATGGTTGACCGGATGATTGCCGAGATCGATGCAAAACTCAGCCAGCAAATGGATGAAATTCTTCATCACCCCGACTTCCAGGCCCTCGAGTCCTCCTGGCGTGGCTTGCAGCTATTGGTTGAGCGCACCAATTTCCGGGAAAACATCAAGATCGAGCTGTTGAACGTCTCCAGGCAGGATTTGCTGGAAGACTTCGAGGACTCTGCAGAAGTCACTCAGTCCGGGCTCTACAAACATATCTATAGCGCCGAGTACGGCCAGTTCGGTGGTCAGCCTGTGGGCGCGATCATCGCTAACTATTTTCTGTCGTCCAACGCGCCGGACGTCAAGCTGATGCAATACGTTTCCAGCGTGGCCTGTATGGCCCATGCGCCGTTTATAGCGGCTGCCGGGCCCGGCTTTTTCGGTTTGGAGCGGTTTACCGGCCTGCCTGACTTGAAGGACCTGAAAGATCATTTTGAAGGCCCGCAATTTTCAAAATGGCAGGCTTTTCGGCAGAGCGAGGATGCCCGCTACGTTGGCCTGACTGTCCCGCGTTTCCTGTTGCGCACGCCTTATGATCCCCAGGACTGCCCGGTCAAGACCTTTGCCTACAAGGAAAACGTGGTCAACAGCCATGAGCACTACCTGTGGGGCAACACCGCGTATGCGTTCGCCACACGGTTAACGGACAGTTTTGTCAGGTTCCGCTGGTGCCCGAACATTATCGGGCCACAAAGTGGTGGCGCGGTGGAAGACTTGCCCCTGCATCATTTCCAGAGCATGGGTGAAATCGAAACCAAGATTCCCACCGAGGTACTGGTTTCCGATCGTCGCGAATACGAGCTGGCGCAAGAAGGCTTCATTGCCCTGACCATGCGCAAGGGCAGCGACAACGCGGCGTTTTTCTCTGCCAGCTCGGTGCAGAAGCCCAAGTTTTTCGGGATCAGCGAGGAGGGCAAGGTTGCCGAGTTGAACTACCGGCTTGGCACTCAACTGCCGTACATGATGATCGTCAACCGCCTGGCCCATTACCTGAAGGTACTGCAACGTGAACAGTTAGGTTCATGGAAAGAGCGCACTGACCTGGAGCAAGAACTCAACAAGTGGATTCGTCAGTACGTTGCTGACCAGGACAACCCCAGCGCCGAGGTGCGTGGGCGGCGTCCGTTGCGGGCGGCGCAGATTATCGTCAGCGATGTCGAGGGCGAGCCCGGTTGGTATCGTGTCAATCTGAGTGTGCGCCCGCACTTCAAGTACATGGGGGTGAACTTCACCCTTTCCCTGGTTGGCAAGCTCGATAAAGAATGAGCAGGAGCCAGGACGTGAGCCGATACGCCAGCCTTTTTGAACGCCTGGGGCGTGAAGTGCCCCTACCTATTGGCGGTAGTCCCGAGGCCAGCACCATGGTGTCGGTGGCCGCCCATCTGGGGAAAATGCTCAATACCCGAGCGGGCAGTGTGCAGACACTGCCTGACTACGGCCTGCCTGATCTCAACGACATGCGCCTGAGCTTGCACGAATCCTTGAGCCAGGCGCGGTCTTTGATCGAGCGTTTTATCCAGGCGTACGAGCCCCGTCTGAGCAATGCTCGAGTGACGGCGTTACCTCGGGACCAAGACCCTCTGTCCCTGTCCTTTGTCATTAGCGGTGAACTGAACATCGACGGTGTCATGCACTCGGCTACTTTTTCCGGGAACCTGAATGGCAGTGGACGGATCGAGGTCAAGCCTGATGTCCTTTAACCGGTACTACCAGAGTGAGCTCATTGCGTTGCGGCAGTTAGGCCGGCGCTTCTCCGAGAGTAATCCGGCTCTGGCGCCGTTTCTCGGAGAGGCCGGCCAGGATCCCGATGTGGAGCGGTTGCTCGAAGGTTTTGCGTTCTTGACCGGTCGTCTGCGGCAAAAGCTTGATGACGAGTTGCCTGAACTGAGTCATTCGCTGATGCACTTGCTCTGGCCCAACTACATGCGGCCGTTACCAGCGTTCAGCATGTTGCAGTTTGATTCTCTCAAGCACACAGGTCCTGCCGTTCGGGTGGAGCGAGACACTCCGGTAGAAAGCGCTGCTATCAATGGCGAAAACTGTCGTTTTCGGACCTGTTATGTGACCGATGTCTTGCCACTGCAATTGCGTGCACTCAGGTATTCGGTACGAGGTGAGGGCGCGCTGTTGAGTCTGTGTCTGGACATGAGTGCAGACGGTAATTTCAGTGAGCTGGAGTTCCATCAGTTACGGCTGCATCTGGCGGGGGAACGCTATATCAGTCAGACGCTGTACCTGAGTCTGATGCGTCATTTGGACGGGATCGAGGTACTGCCTCTGGACGCTGGCGGTCTGCCGATCGTCGGTGCTGACGGCCTGGTGGTGTCGTGGAGGTTGCCCGCCAGCCACGTGCAACCCGTGGGTTTTGCGGAGGATCAGGCGCTGATTCCCTATCCGCTGAATACCTTCCGTGGCTATCGCCACCTGCAGGAGTATTTCGCCTTTCCTGACAAGTACCTGTTTGTCGACATTGATGGTCTCGACCTGCGCACGCGTCTGCCAGGTGAAGTACTCAAACAGGTGAGGGGGCTTGAGCTGCGCTTTGATATTCGCAAATGCAGCCTTGAACGGCAGTGCCCAACGTTGGACAACGTGAGGTTGTACTGCACCCCCATTGTCAATCTGTTCGCCCACGACGGTGTGCCCATTCGCCTGGACGGCAAGCAGGATGAATACCTGCTGCTGCCCGCCGAATACCGGCAGGGTAACTGTGGTGTGTTTTCTGTAGACAAGATCACGGGGTGGCGTCCCGGTGGTTTGGGTTACCAGAGCTATGTGGCATTCGAGTCCTTTGAACATGACCTCGGCACTCAGGAGTCGGCACCGCAGCCCAGCTACAGCATTCACCAGCGACCATCGCTGCAGCATGCAGGGCTTGATACCTATCTGAGCTTCGGCATTCATCGGGCCAATGCCCCGGAAACCCTGTCAATTGAGATGACCTGTACCAACCACAACGTGCCAAGGCAACTGCAGGTGGGGCAGATCAACCAGCCATGTGAGCAGACGCCCGAGTTTCTGTCTTTTCGCAACATCACGGTAGCGACCTCAAGTTTCGCGCCACCCCTGGACAGCGGGTTTCTCTGGAAACTGATCAGCAACATGTCGCTCAACTACCTGTCGCTGACTCATATCGACGCATTGAAAGTGATTCTCGAAACCTACGATTTACCGCGTTATCACGATCGCCAGGCGGAGAAAGTCAGCCGTCTCAAACTCGGGGCCTTGTGTTCGATCAGCCATCAACCGGTAGACAGGTTGTATCGAGGGCTGCCATTGCGAGGCGTGCGTGTCGACCTGACTGTAGACCCCCAAGGGTTCATGGGTGACGGCGACGTGTTTGTGTTCGCCTCAGTGCTCAACGAATTTTTTGCACTTTACGCAAGCCTCAACTCGTACCACGAATTGCGAGTCACCAGCACACAAGGAGACGTGTATCTATGGCCACCTCGCATGGGCCAGCAGCCCCTGCTTTAACCGAACTCTCCCGGCCTGTCCGTGAATACTCGCTGTTTCAGGCGGTATCGCAGATCGTCGAGCGTTTACGTGAGGCTCACCCATCCCTGGACGACGATGCGCTTTACGATCAGTTGGAGTTTCGGGCCAATCCTGACCTGGGGTTTCCTGGCAGTGATATTGAGAGTGTAGGGTTTTTTCGGGATCAAGATCGATGGCGGGTGTGCCTTCGACTCAATGTGCTTGGGCTAGTGGGAGCAGGGTCGCCGTTGCCAGCATTTTATGGTGAGCAGGCCTTGATGGAGACGACAAGTGGCAATCCAACTCGCGACTTTCTCGATGTGTTCCACCATCGCTTGCATCGATTGATGCTGCCGATCTGGTGCAAATACCGTTATCACGCACGCTTTCGAACGGGGGCCTCTGACCCTTTTTCCGAGCAGATGTTTGCGCTGATGGGCCTGGGGGGAGAGGCCGTTCGAAGCGCCATACCGTTGAACTACAAACGCCTGTTGCCCTATCTGGGACTCCTGAGCTTACGTGCTCATTCGGCTGCGCTGATCGAGACGGTTCTGCGCTACTACTTCAAGCACGGTCAGCTGTTCGTCGAGCAGTGGGTTGAACGAACAGTGGTGATTGCCCATGAGCAACGTAACCGCCTCGGCGTATCCAGCAGCCTATTGGGCGAGGACCTGGTTATGGGGCATCGGGTCGCTGACCGCAGTGGAAAGTTCAGGGTGCATGTCCAGGCGCTGGATTGGCAGCGCTTTCACGAATTCCTGCCCACCGGCACGGGCTACCAGTCGATGTGCGCATTGGTCAGGTTCGCCGTTCGGGACCCTTTGGAGTACGACATGCGACTGGTACTGGCAAAGGGTGAGGCCAGGCCGCTGCACATTGGCGAACACAACATCTGTCGTTTGGGCTGGACCAGTTGGCTCGGTCACGAACGGGCTGAAGGTGCTGTCACGCTGGCCAGTAAAACTCATTAGGGACTGATGATTATGATGAAGGTGGACCTGCAACAACTTATTCAAGCCTTGGCTGCGCCTACCCGTCGCGATCTCGAGCGCTCAGCCGAGCGTTGCGTTGCGCGGGGCGGTCACGAGGTGCAGGTGGAGGACTTGCTGCTGGCACTGATGGAGCATCCTGATGGTGTGCTGGTGAGAGCATTGGTGGACGCTGGTGTGGACCTTGGGGAAGTGGCCCTGCAACCGAACAGTGGAGAGGGAGGGTCGCATCATCCGGTCTTTGCGGTGCCGTTGGTGCAGTGGTTGCAGCACGCGTTAATGGTGGCTCAGTTGGAGTTGGGGCAGGGCGAAGTCGACGACACTGCGTTGGTACTCGCGTTAGCGCTTAATCCTTCGCATGCCGGCGATCGTTATCAGATTCTCCTGAGGCAGCTCGATGTAGAACGGCTGCGATCATTTGTTCTGAGTGAAAGGTCCGGGACTTCTCAATCAAGGGCGCCTGTATCAGAGCAATCACTGCTCCAGCGCTTTACCCATGACTTGACTCGCCAGGCCCGTGACGGCCAGCTCGATCCGGTTCTGTGCAGGGATGGCGAGATTCGGCAACTGATCGACATCCTGGCGAGAAGGCGCAAGAACAACCCCATCATCGTTGGTGAGGCGGGGGTTGGGAAAACCGCCATCGTCGAGGGCCTGGCGCTGCGAATCGTTGCCGCACAAGTGCCTGCGGTGCTCCAGAAGGTCCAGCTTCTGACCTTGGATTTGGGCCTGCTGCAAGCCGGCGCCAGTATCAAGGGCGAATTTGAGAGACGCCTCAAAGGGGTGATTGATGAGGTCAATAGCTCGCCAGATCCGGTCATTCTGTTTATTGACGAAGCCCATACGCTGATCGGGACGGGTGGACAGGCAGGTGGATCGGATGCTGCCAACCTGCTCAAACCCGCGTTGGCCCGTGGTGAGTTACGTACGATCGCTGCCACTACGTGGTCGGAGCATAAGAAATACTTCGATAAAGATCCGGCATTGTCCCGGCGTTTTCAGCCAGTCCACGTGCATGAGCCAACGGTTGCCGATACCGCTACGATCCTGCGTGGCCTGGCGCCAGTGTATGAAGCCAATCACGGCATCTATGTGCGGGACGATGCCGTCGTCGCGGCGGCTCAGTTGTCCGCCCGGTACTTGACGGGGCGTCAGTTGCCTGACAAAGCGGTGGATGTGCTGGATACAGCGTGTGCTCGAGTGCGTATTAGCCTGGTGACGGTGCCGCAAGAGTTGCAGCAACTGCGGGACGAACTGGCCGAGGGCGTGCGTCGATGCATGGCGTTACGCCGTGACCGGAATGCAGGGTTGTCGATCGATGAGCTGGCTTTGCAGTCGTCAACGCTGAGGTTGGAAGAACTCGAACGCCAGCAACAGGTGCTGGAGCAACGCTGGGGTCGTCAGTGTGAATTGGCCGAACAAGTGCTCTTGTTGCGTCAGCAACTGATCGAGGCCCGTGAGGCCCTGGCTGACGCAGAGGTCATCGACGGGTTCGTCCGGGCATTGGCCGAAAACCAGCTCGCGCTGTTGGCGGCGCAGCGTGAGCAGCGGCTGGTCAGTTTTGAAGTTTGTCCTTGGTTGGTCGCGCAAGTGATCAGTGGCTGGACGGGTATCCCGGTGACGCAATTGGCCCGTGAGCACTGTACGAACGTGCTGGGCTTTGCCACTGACTTGGGCACTCGGATCCTGGGCCAGGACTATGCGGTGCAGGTTCTGGATCGCTCCATGCGTGCCGTCGCTGCGGGGCTGAATAGGCCCAATGCTCCAGTCGGGGTGTTTCTGCTGGTGGGGCCCAGTGGTGTCGGCAAGACCGAAACGGCGCACGCCTTGGCGGATCTGCTATATGGCGGCGAGCGCTTCATGACCACGATCAACATGTCGGAATATCAGGAGAAACACTCACTGTCCCGGTTGATTGGTGCTCCGCCGGGGTATGTCGGTTATGGCGAGGGCGGAGTACTGACCGAGGCAGTACGGCGCAAACCCTATTCAGTAGTATTGCTGGACGAGGTCGAGAAGGCCGATCCAGACGTCATGAACCTGTTTTACCAAGTCTTCGATAAAGGCGTGGCAAACGATGGTGAAGGGCGTGAAATTGATTTTCGCAACACCCTGATTCTGATGACTTCCAATCTGGGCAGTGAACAGATTGTCACCTTGTGTTCAGGCGCACAGCGCCCTGGTATCGGAGTATTGCAGGAGGCGATTCAGCCGATCCTCAGCGCGCATTTCAAACCGGCGCTGCTGGCTCGGATTCGCGTCGTTCCGTACTACCCGATCAGTGATGGGACTTTGCAGGGGCTGATCGAAAGCAAGCTGCAATGCCTGGGGCAAAGGCTGCTGCAGCGAAACCTGATGTTTAGTCACACGCCGGCGGTGGTTGCTCATATCAAGGATCGTTGCCTGCGCAGTGACAGCGGTGCCCGATTTATAGATCACTGGCTGGAGGCCAATCTGCTGCCACGGGTGGTGGATCGCCTGCTGGAGGC
Organism: Pseudomonas spelaei; assembly: GCF_009724245.1. Classification (GTDB taxonomy): domain Bacteria; phylum Pseudomonadota; class Gammaproteobacteria; order Pseudomonadales; family Pseudomonadaceae; genus Aquipseudomonas; species Aquipseudomonas spelaei. The sequence goes on from NZ_WNNK01000012.1 coordinate 144,145, forward strand.
GATGGCGAGTGACGAGTCCCTGCTGTCTGCCCGCGCAGGGCTGGATAGCCACGGCCACCTGACCTGTGAGTTCAACTGATGATGGACAATCTGTTCACCCAGTTGCCGCATCCTCTTGCCTACGCTGACGCTTTGCTGGCGTGGTTCACTCGTTTGGGCATGGAGAGCGACGAGTCGACGTTGCCCGGCGACTATGTCACGGCTGCCGCTCAATTAAGTCAGTGTGAGCTCAGCCAGTTGTACCTGCTCGATGAAGTGACGGGGCAGTTGAAGCTGATTGCCCGGCACTTGCCAGGCGTCTTGCCATCCACAGACCTTGTGAACCCTGATGTGGATTTCAAGAACGAGCAGCTATTGCAGTTTGCCATGGGGCAGAACCAAGCATTCTTTGTCGCCGATGTGGGCAGCGGTCTGTATGACTCAGGCTTTTTGCCTGCTGTTGATGAGCCTTGGCGATCATTGTTGTGCGTGCCGTTGACCAACCGGCGAAAGAAGATTTCGGGTTTGTTGTTGTGTGCCAGTCCACGAAGGGTGGACCTGCTGGGGTACGCGGTATCGCTGGAGAAACTGGGACGTTTTGCCTTGAACCAGTTAGTGGTTTTACGACGCGGGCATCGATCGTCAATCCCATTGAAAACGATCCGAAGTGCCGCCTATACCAACGACTATGGGTTGATCGGCAACAGTTCGGCGATGGGTGAGACGTGCCGTTTGATCGGCAAAGTCCGGAACAGTCCTTATACCGTGTTATTGCGAGGGGAAACCGGTACCGGGAAGGAGGTGGTTGCGCGAGTCATACACGATGCAGGGCCTCGTCGTACCAAGGCGTTTGTGGTGCAAAACTGCGCTGCCTTCCCTGAAGGTTTGCTGGAAAGCGAGTTGTTTGGTTACCGCAAGGGCGCATTCACCGGTGCCGAGCGGGACTATGCCGGCTTATTTGACGCTGCCCACGGCGGCACTCTGCTGCTGGACGAAATCGGCGACATGCCACTCTCGCTACAGGCTAAGTTGCTGCGGGTCTTGCAGGAAGGAGAGATTCGTCCATTGGGCGCCACTGCTGCCCACAAGGTCGATGTGCGGATCATTGCTGCGACCCACCGTGATCTTGCGAGCATGGTGGCCCAAGGCAGTTTTCGCGAAGACCTTTATTACCGCTTGGCACAATTTCCTATCGAACTGCCGGCATTGCGTCAGCGAGACGGCGATGTCTTGGAGCTGGCCCGCCACTTCGCAGACAAGGCCTGCTCATTCCTTGAGCGTGCGCCGATAGATTGGTCGAATGCAGCCCTTGATCAACTGTCCAGCCATGCCTTTCCCGGAAATGTCCGAGAGCTCAAATGTCTGGTGGAGCGTGCAGTGTTGCTGTGTGACGACGGTGTGATCTTGCCCGTGCACCTGTCACTGGCACCCACCTCTGTTCCCGTTGATGCAACGCTGCGTCAGCGCCTGGAGCGGGTCGAACGGGTCTTTCTGATCGATTGCCTGCGCAAGAACCGTGGTAACCGAACCTGGGCCGCCCGCGAGCTGGGCCTTGCCCGACGTACGCTGCTGTACCGCCTTGCGCGCTTGAAGATTCCCTTTGGCGATCTCAAGGAAGAGTGCTGATGGCGTACCCCTCCAGATGTGCAATTACCTACCGGCACTGGTTAACCCAGGCCCGCCGGATTTATCTCAGTGGGAGATATGTGATGCCTGTTCGTCGATGGCAAGCCGTTGTGCTTGTGATGTTCGCTCTTGGCGGCTGTAACGCAAATTACGTCTTCGACGACGGTGACTACCGCCCGTTGGGTGACCCGCAGTCAAACAGTCGTGATCAGTGATTCTGGGAGCCTACTCATGCAATTAGTGCTTGAAATCTGCGGTCCGGGGTACAACGGGCCTGGACGGTCACTCAGCAAAACCTTTGAGGGTACCGGCGGAGTCATTGGCCGTGGCGCCGGATGTGACTGGATCATTCCCGATCCCAGTCGCCTGCTTTCCAACCACCACGCGTTAATCAGCTATCGCGATGGCCGGTACTTTCTGACGGATATCAGCAGTAACGGTATTCGTCTGGGGGGGCGCGGCGAGCGCTTGCCCAAAGGCCAGGCTATGCCTGTTGTGCATGGCATGGTTTTTCAGTTGGGAGGGTTCGAGGTTTGTGCCTGTTTGGCAGGGCCCATGAAGATATCGGAGCCTGAAGGGGGATCATCCTTCCTCTCCAGTTCGATTCCTGACGACGCATTCCTGGCGTTGGACCCCATGTACGCACTTGAACGTGAGCACATGAGCCAGAGCACATCGGATGAGCTGGACGCGTTGAAAACCACGGTCACTGAGTCTGGGTCGTGGACTGATGACTGTAGGGTGGACGCGGAGCATCTGACAGTGCCCGAGTGGGTGGTTCCCGCGCCAGAGACGGTACCAAGCCAGGCGGGGACTCTCCCTCTGAATGGCAATGAGATATTTTGGGCGGCATTTTCTGACGCGCTGGGCATTCGCCTGGAACTGCTCGATGAGCAGGGGCGGGAGGCGCTGGCGATCAAGTCGGCAAGTTTGCTTCGACAAGGGATCGAGGGGCTGCAGCAGGGCCTGCATACCCGCAACGAGCTGAAGAACGAGCTGAATCTGACCGTTAACTGCACCCAGCTCAAGAGCCATAACCCGCTACAAGACAGCGCCGATTGCAACGCGGCATTGAAGGTGCTTCTGGGCCCCGGACAGCTTGGGCAGTTGTCGGCCGAACTGGCTATCGCTCAGGCCTGGCGGGACATCCAGGCTCATCAGGTCGCGTTGCTGGTAGCTTGCCGCACCGCTGTGCGTGCTGCCCTGACAGCCTTTGCGCCGGCTCATTTGATCCGATGTTTCGAGCAGCAGGGCAAACTGCCGAGGTTCGCCACGGGGGGTGGCCATTGGCGTGCCTATCAACGCCACTACCAACAACTGATCGAAGATGACAGCTGGAGTGAGCGCCTGTTGGGTAATGACTTTGCAAAAGCCTACGAGGAGCAGATTCGCCTGATCTCCGCCCTTGACCGCGCCTATCCAGGATGATGCCAATGTTTCGTGTTTTCGTTTCTCTGTCGTTCGTTGTGCTGGGCCTGTTGGCCGGTTGCAGCAGCCTTTCACCCTTCTCGACGGTGACCAAGCTGGACCTGACGCTGACGGCCAGCGAGCACGTCAATCCGGACCTTCACGGTCGACCTTCTCCCGTCGTGTTGCGCTTGATAGAACTTCGGCACCCCGTCGCCTTTGAGAATGCCGACTTCTTCAGTCTCTATGGGCGTGCCGAACAGACCCTGCCCAAGGACCTGGTGAACAGTGAGGAACTGGAGCTGCGCCCCGGTGAGCAAGTGGTACTCAAACTCAGTCTCGAGCAGGGCAGCCGCTATGTCGGTGTGTTGGCGGCGTATCGGGACCTGCCCCAGGCGCAATGGCGTCATGTTCTGTCCGTTGCCCATCGGCAGGTGAGCCGTGCCGAGCTGGTGCTTGACCAGGCTGGGATTCGACCGGTCCATCCCATCCAAGCCAGGGTGGACGACTGATATGCAGATTCATAAAGTCATCTGGCAGGAAGGCATGCTGCTTCGGCCCCAGCATTTGCAACATAACGACCGTTACTACGACCAGCAGCTTAAGCATCGGACCCGTTTGCTCGGCAGTCATTCGTGGGGATTCTTGACCCTGGAATTCGACCTTCAGTATCTCAACATGGGCAAGGTGGTCATCAACGAGGCCAGCGGCATATTGCCCGACGGTAGCCTCTTCGAACTGAGCGGTACGCTGCAGCCGTTGCTCATCGAAATTCCGGCGAACACCGTAGGGCAGTCGATTTACCTGGCTTTGCCACTCGTGACCGGCAACCACGTCGAAGCGCGCCAGGCGCAACAGTCCGAGGTGTTGGCGCGCTACGTCACGTGCGAGGCCGATGTGATCGACTCTAACGCTGGTGAAGACTCTCGCTGTCAGATCAGCTGCGGGCGTCCGGATTTTCGCCTGCTGGCGGGTGAACAACAGTCCGACCAGACCTATGTGAAACTCAAGATCGCCCAAGTACTGGGTTGTACTTCAGACGGAGTGGTCAGCCTGGATCCGGACTTTGTTCCGACGTTCATCCACCTGCAAGGTTCCGGGTACCTGCTGTCCTGCCTCAAGGAGGTAATCAGCTTACTGGCCAACCGTGGTGATGCCATTGCCGAACGCCTGGGTTCCAATGGCAAGGCTGGAGGAACGGAGGTTGGCGACTTTCTGATGTTGCAACTGATCAACCGCACCGAGTTGGTTCTGCGTCATTACCTGGACCTCGCTCAGGTCAGTCCTGAAGCGTTGTATCGGACCTTGTTGTCGATTCTGGGCGAACTGTCGACGTTTGCCAGCGACAACAAGCGCCCGCGCCTTGAGGGACGCTACCAGCACGGCGACCAAGGCGCGAGTTTTCGACGGTTGATGGAGGCGATACGTAGCGTGTTATCGATGGTGCTTGAGCGGCATGCCATCGAGCTGGTGCTGCAGCAGCGCCAGTACGGCGTGTTGGTGTGTCCGGTGAGCGACCTCAACGTGTTGGGGACAGCAACCTTCGTGCTGGCAGCCAGTGCCCACTGCGACAGCGATGAACTTCGTCATCGCCTGCCAGCGCATCTCAAGGTTGGCCCCGTGGAGCGAATTCGTGAACTGGTGAACCTGCACCTGGCGGGCATCAAGGTCAAACCATTGCCCGTAGCGCCACGACAGATTCCGTTTCATGCCAATAACACCTACTTCAAGCTCGAGCTTAGTGCCCGTGATGTGGCGCAACTACAGCATTCAGGAGGTGTTGCTTTTCATGTCGCCGGCGAGTTTGCCGAACTTGAATTGAAATTATGGGCCATCAGGAACTGAACCTATGTTGATGGAAAAAGAACAATCACCGGACGAAAAAACGGTTCTGCTTGATCGCCAGGGTCGTGGACCGGAGCAGGGGCCGATCACCGACTTCGCATCGCCGCCGCGCTTCGAACAACTGGAAGACCGAATGGTCTACGCCGCCCGCCTGCAGGGTGCGCAGAACTTCAATCTGGGGCTCAACACCTTGGTGGCAACAGCTTGGGAATTATTGTCCGAGGTGGTTCGGCTCAAGGACAGTGTTGCTCATGAGAATCTTCAGGCGCTGAATGATCGCCTTGCATCCGGTATCGCACTTTTTGAGGCGCGGGCACTGCATGAAGGTGTCGACAACAGTCAGGTTGTGAGCGCGCGTTATGTGCTGTGCAGTGTGATTGATGAAGCGGTCGTGACCACTACTTGGGGCAGTCAGAGCGGCTGGTCGCAAATAAGCCTGCTGAGCCGCTTTCATAACGAAACTTTCGGTGGTGAGAAATTTTTCCTGTTGTTGGAGCGTATGTCGAGGAACCCTCTCAAGCACGTGGCAATGCTTGAGTTGATGTACTTGTGCTTGTCCCTGGGATTCGAGGGCAAGTACCGGGTCATGGAGCGCGGCGTGCTTCACCTGGAGAGTGTTCGGGATGCTCTGTATAGACAGATCAGGCATGTGCGCGGCGATGCCCCCCCGGGTGACCAGGCTGCTCCACCTCGTGGGCGGCAACATCGCAGACTGGTGCGGAGTGTTTCCGTGAGCTGGGTGATGGTCTTTGTCACGGCCTGCCTGTTGATGATGTATTCGGGGTTTGCCTGGGTGCTCGGCGAGCAGCGCGAGAGGGTGCTACAGCCTTATCAGGAACGAGCTCCGTTCATCACTCAAACACACAGGTAATGCAGGGAGCGACCATGAAAGGATTTTTCAAGAGAACTGCTGAGTTCCTGAGTGTTACCTGGCTATGGAGCCTGTTGCTGGTGCTCTTGATAGCCTCGGGAGTGTGGTTTGTCGGGCCTCTTTTGGCAGTCGATGATCACCGATTCTGGCAAGGTTCTGCGACGCGTCTGCTGACTATCAGTGTGCTGTTTCTACTGTGGGGACTGGCGATGGTCTTCTTCAGTCGGCGCGATGTGCCACCGCAGAACAACCCTGAAATTCGACAGCACAAGCAGCTCGTAGAGCATGAGCAAAAGGCGATGCGTGTTCGCTTCCGGGAAGCATTGCACCGTCTGAAAACCTCAAAACGTTACGGTGAGCGCGGCGGGCGCTGGCGCAACGATCTGCCCTGGTACCTGCTGATTGGGAGTACAGGCAGTGGTAAGACTCAATTGCTAGAGTCGGACGGGGTGCAGTTGACGCACGAGAGGATTGATCCCGCGTCGATCCGTAGTGCGAGCTGTGCACGCGATTGTGAGTGGTACTTTGCTGATGAAGGGGTGCTGGTCGAAACCGCAGGACGCTACCTGAGTCAGGCTGCTGATGGGGTGGATGGGGCAGGCTGGTCGATGTTGCTTGAACTGCTGAAACGCCGCAGTCGATCCCGCCCACTCGAGGGTGTGTTGGTGGCTCTTTCGATGGACACGCTGCTTAACGGCAGCGAGCAGGAACTGGAGATCCTTGCGCGCCAGGTCCATAGCCGACTGCAGGACATTCAACAGACCTTGCGTGTTGATTTGCCGATCTATCTGGTCCTGACCCAGGCAGACCGTTTGCCGGGGTTCGCGGAGTTCTTTGATCGGCTGGAAGGTGAGGGCAATGACTCCGCGCTCGGCGCGCGACTTGCTTGTGGCAGGGGCGGCGCCGATGCTGACATTGCCGAGGTGCGCCTGGGATTTGAAGCGCTGCTCCAGCGCCTGAGCAGCGAGATAATCCAGCGCCTGCATCAGGAGAGAAATCTCGAGCGCCGTGGACGGATGCTCGACTTTCCCAATCAGGTCGCCCAGGTGGGTGAGCGCCTATGTCTGTTTATCGAGTTGGCTTTTTCTGCTCATCGTTATCAGCGCGTCAACACCTTGCGCGGTTTCTATTTGACCAGTGCTGGTAGTTGTACTGCCATGGGTGCAGGGATGTCGGTGTCGGAGGGGCAGGGCAAAGGTCCCGGCTCATGGGAAACACGTTCGCGCTTCATCCAGGGGTTGTTCAGTCGGGTGGTTTTTTCCGGGGCCGACCTGGCAGAGCTCGATAGTATCGAGCAGCGCAGGCTTCGGCGTCGCCAGTGTACGCTGGCCCTGGCCGCGCTGCTGGTCGTCGGAGTAACAGGCTTGCTATGGATGCGCAGTTACTCCGTGAACTATCAGCATCTGGAGCAGGTGCGTGACTTGGCCCAGCACCTGCAACCGCCATCATCGGTGAGTGACGCTTTGGTAATCCTGCCCATTCTGGACAATTATCTGACGGCCGCTCGGGTATTTCCGCCGGGAGGTCAGGCAAGGTTGTCCGAGCAGGTTGGGTTATATCAAGGCGACAGTATTCGCCCGGTCCTGGACAAGGCCTATGAACAGACTCTGCAACGCCTGCTGTTGGCGCATGTCAGCGAGATGCTCGAAGAGCAGGTGCGTGCCAGCTTGGGGGATCGGGAGCGATTATCGGACAGCTTGCGGGCGTACCTGATGCTCAACCTGCGAGAGCGGCGTGATCCTGACTGGTTGAAGGAGCGGGTCGCGGATCAATGGTCCTCACGGCACGCCGGTGAAACCGGGGTGCAGCGACGGTTGAATGAACACTTTGAGCGGCTGCTTGAACAACCCTTTGAGCAGACACTCAATGACGAGCTGGTGGCCCAGGCACGCCAGGTGCTGCGGGGAGAGTCGTTGGCCAGTGTGGTGTACCGCGTACTGCGTGAACAGGCGCGTAATCTTGAACCTTATCGTTTCAGCCAGCACCTGGATCCGCGGGGTCGCGTATTCGCCGGAATCGATCAGCCTATACCCGGATTTTACACGCAGCGTTATGTGCGTTATTTCGCTGGGCAAGGAGCCCGACTGGTGAATACCCTCGTGCAAGAGAACTGGGTGCTGGGCGAGGGTACTGACCTGAGTCCGATGGACTTGCGTCGGCTGATGGTGGAGTTGGAGCAGCGTTATTTCAGTGAATATGCCGAAGCCTGGAGCGAGGCGCTTGGTCAGGTTCGCCTGCAAGACACCGACACCGCCAGACAAGGTGCCGAGCAATTGGCTAGCCTGACATCGGCGCAGTCACCATTGTTACAGCTGCTGCAACAGGTAAGGGAGCACACGCGCTTCCCGTCGGCTGCGGAGCGTCTTGATGAGCTGTCTGCCAGTAAACCGGGGCAGGCGGCGCCCTTGGGGCAGGCCGCCCAGGTCGCATTGGACGGCGCTTTGGCCGCCATTCCCAATGAGTCGTTTGATACCGCTCGCCGGGCACTGCAACGTCGTTTCGAGTCCCTGCATCAATTGCTGGATGAACAGCACAATCCTGGAATCGAACTGACCCAGGCCTTGCAGGCGCTCAACCAGTTGCACTTGCAACTGGCGGCGCTGAGCCGAGAGGGGCAGCCGGAGCAGGCGGCATTCGATATGGTCAGAAAGCGGATGCAGGGACAACAGGATGCCCTGAGCGACCTGCGCAATGTCGCCATGCGTTTGCCGTTGCCGCTTGCCTCCTGGATCGACGGCTTGGCTGACACTCATTGGCGTCGAGTGCTCGATGATGCCTACCGCCATGTGAATCAGCGGTATCAGAGTGAGGTGTACGGTTTTTACGCCAAGGCAATCAAGCAACGCTATCCCTTCAATGCACACGCCAGCAGTGATGTTGCCCTTGATGACTTCCACGAATTTTTCAGGCCCCAGGGGGTGATGGCGCGATTCTTTGACGGCTATTTGAGACCTTTTGTCAGTGGTGATGTGGGCCGTTATCGGTTGCTCAGCCTGGATGGCCGCAGTTTACCCATATCTCGGGCGTTGCTTGATCAGTGGGGAAGGGCGCAGGTTATTCGTCGCGGTTTTTTTGCCGATGATCAGGGGCGGCCTCATGTGCGCTTTACGCTTGCACCGTACAGCCTCGACTCGGCGGTAAGCCGCGCGATCTTTCGATTCGGCGGCCAGCAAATGGAGTACCGCCACGGCCCAATTGTGCCCATGGCGTTCCAGTGGCCGACCGAGACTGAAGATGGCCGTAGCAGTCTGGTGTTGGAGCGGGGCGTGGAGCGACCATTGGGCATTGAGAAAAATACCGGGCTTTGGTCGCTGTTCCGGCTGTTCGATCTGATGCAAAGCGAGCCTTTGAGCGGTCGAGATGTGCGGGTGCTCAAGGCCGACCTCGGCGGCTTGCGCGCCAATTACTTGCTGACCAGCCAGAGCACGTCCAGCCCGTTTGATCTGGCGACGTGGCGTACTTTCCGCATCCCGGAGCAGTTGTGACCCGCCGGTACGGCCGTTGGCGCAGCGCTGGACGAACCGACCGCGGCAAGGTCAGAGGTCGCAATGAGGATGCATTTCTCGATTGTCCGCAACAAGGCTGCTGGGCGGTGGCGGACGGGATGGGTGGTCACGAGGCAGGTGACGTTGCCAGTCAACTGGTGGTCAATAACCTGGCCGAGTTGCCAGGGCAAGGCAGTTTTGATGAGCGTCTCCAGGATATTCGACGCTGTCTGCAATGGCTTGATTGGCAGTTGGGACAGGTATTGCCAGTAACGGCTCCCGGTGCTGATTGCATCATGGGGAGCACGGTGGTGGTGCTATTGCTTGAGGGGGATCGTGCGGCCTGCATCTGGGCCGGTGACAGCCGCTGTTATCTCTGGCGGGAACAGGCGTTGTACCAGCTGTCCCGGGATCACTCCTTGATGGAGCAGCTGATCGATGAGCAACGGCTGAGCCTGGAGCAGGCACGAGGACACCCACAGGCCAGGGCCTTGACCCGGGCAGTGGGCGCGCGGGCGCCGTTGACATTGGAGGTACTGGAACTCAGGACCGTTCCTGGGGATGTGTTTCTATTGTGCAGTGATGGTTTGTATGAGGGGCTCAGTCTCGGTGAGTTGGGAGGTGCCTTGAGCCTGAGGACACCGCAGCGCGTGCTGGATCGGTTGTTCGAAGTGGTGTTGCACGGTGTCGCCAGGGACAATTTGACCGCCGTGGTGGTACAGCCATGAGCGATATACAGGCCTGCTCCGGTGCAAGTCCGAACTCGAGGGCCAGCGTCATGCCCTCCTTGCTGGCTGGGCGTTACCGCATTGAGCGAGAGCTGGGTGCGGGCGGCATGGGGGTGGTGTATCGAGCCCGGGATCTGCTGCATGAGCAATTTGGCGAACCTGAGTCCAGTGTGGCGTTGAAGGTGCTGGGGGAAGCGTTTTCCCAGGCCACGGACGGCCATGTGCTGTTGTATAGCGAGTTTGCCCTGACACGTCGCTTGCTGCATGAGCGGGTGATCCGGGCTTACTCGTTTGAAGTGGACACAGCGTGCGAGGTGGCCTTCTACACCATGGAACTGATGACGGGTATGACCCTGGACCGTTTGCTGCTTGAGTGTCCAGGTGGATTGCCGTGGCATGAGTTGCAGCCCATTGCCGTCGGTTTGCTCGACGCATTACGCTATACCCATCAACAAGGCGTGCTGCACGGGGATGTGAAGCCGGGCAATGTCATGGTGGGTGATCAAGGGCTGCGACTGTTTGACTTCGGACTCGGCCAAACTGTCGAACAGGTATCGGTGGGGCTGCCTGGCTTGAACCGTAGTCGATTTAATGCCTGGACCCCGTCCTATGCCGCCCCGGAACTGTTTGATGGTGCACCACTGGCTGCCAGTGCCGACCTCTACGCTGTAGCGTGTGTACTCTATGAATTGGCGCAAGGCCGGTGCGCCTCTGATGGCCACTTGACGAATCGGTCGGCAGCACGCTGGAGCTCTCCCGGAGAGTTACCCCGACACTGTTGGTCAGCGCTGCGTACGGCCATGGATTCTGACCCTCACCGTCGCACTGTGACAATCGGTGAGTTACGAGAGGTGATGGGGGGCGCCAGAAGCGGCATTCAACGCTGGCTCAAGCTTCGAGGTTCTACTCAGCCAACCAAATCATGAAGCTGACAGTATTCGGCCCAGCTCAGCCCGGCCATCTGGGCGACTTCCTTATGGACTTCCAGGCGTCGTGCCTCGAACTCTTCGGGCGACGGTGCCGTCAGTTGCAGCGTCAGTTCCCAGGCGAACAGCCCTTGGCGTTCTGCTTCGGCCTCAAAGGCTTCGTGCAGGCGTTCGGCACGGTATTGCTCAAGGGTTTCTCCCTTGGCCTGGGCGGCCAAGGGGTTCAACGTATTCAGTTCAGTCGCCAGGGCGGGGTGTTGGTTCAAGAACCTGTCCAGGGCAAGCTGATGGTTTTCACCGGGTTGGGACAAAGGCTTACTCCAAAATGAGCAGGTGGTCGATCTGTGTCACAAGGTTCGTTGTAGACGGCTGTTGCGTCTGGCGCGCTTGCGCAAGCGATGGCTTATCCAGGTTTGCAACGGGTCAAGCAGGAAGAACAGCAGGTAGGCCGTCAGCACCAGTGCCAAGTCGATCCAGGTTTCCGCTATTGGCCCTTCAAACAACTCGATACCGACTTTGATCAGAAACAGAAGTGCGACACCACATAACCATAGCAGCACGGTGAAAAACAGAGGGCGTGCACGATTTGAAAGCTTGTGTTGCATGTTGAATACCTTTCCTTGAAGACGCAGGCGGGCTGTGGCCACACCTGTTGAGTCGGCTTTCCCGCTCGGTTCGAAGCGTTTCTTCCCTGACTGCTCCATGTATTTCATGACTGGCCTGGACGGCCTTTGGTTCCCATGACGAGAGTGTTCCTCCGTTGCCAGCGCTTAACCTGTCACGTTGCTGAACAAAAACCGTTTCTGGAAACCGTGCCAACCTGAACAAGCATCTCGAGTCAGGAGCATGACCGTTCGGCCAAGTTAAGACGCAGATAGTAACAATTTCTCCTGTTTATGTGGGTATCAGTCTGTGTAAGAAAGATCCTGAATACCCCTCAAGACTGCGGGATTGCCAGCAACCGTCGTGCCATTGCCTCGAAGGCAGGCAAGGTCACACTGTCGTTGGCGGCATTGCCCGCAATTGGATGAGAAGCGTAGCGGACAATTACCATTTCGGCCTTGGGGTCGATGTAAATGCTTTGGCCATGTACCCCGCGGGCCATGAAGGCGCCGTCCGCGTTATGGGTCACCCACCACATCGAACGGTAGCTCCAGCCTTTCAACTGACCATAGCCTGCTTGGGCAAATGCCTGTTTGTCGCCACCTTGCTGGATATCCTTCACCACGCTTTCGGGCACGATCTGCTGCCCATTGAAGCGCCCACTGTTGCGCAGCATTTCGCCAAACCGTGCCAGGTCCCGCAACCCGGTGTTCAGGCCTCCGCCGGCGAACGGAGTACCAATGGAGTCGACGGTGAAGTAGGCGTCCTGCTCTGCACCGAGTCGGCTCCAGATGCGTTCGCTGAGCAGTTGGGCGACGTTACGTCCCGTGGCTCGGGCAATCACCCAGCCCAGCACATCGGTATTCACCGTTTTATAGCCGAAAGCCCGGCCATGTTTACCCTTTGGCTGAACGGTTTGCAGGAACTCGTAGTAACTGCGTGGCCCGGTGTAGTCCTTGGGCTTGGGCAGCGGATTGCCGGCCTGGGCGTGGGCCCACACTTGGGCGTTGGGGTCTGCGTAGTCTTCGCTGTAGTCCAGGGCGGTGGTCATGTCCAGCACCTGGCGCAGCGTCGCATTGCCAAAGGCTGAACCTGCCAGTTCCGGCACGTAATCGACGATCTTTTTCCCGGCATCGAGTGTGCCGTCCGCCACCAGCATTGCCCCCAGGGTGCCGATCACCGATTTGGTGACTGACATGGCCGCATGTTGCCCGTCTGGCTTGAGCACCCCCAAGTAGCGCTCGTAGACAATGGCCCCGCGATGCAGGACCACGATGCCGTCGGTGTAGGTGGCGTCCAGGGTCTGGCGCCAGGTGAGGGGTTGGCTGGCGCCCACCGGCATTACGGACAGTTCGTCGATCCCCGGCACGGGGTGTTCCGGCAATGCCAGTGGGGCGCCGAGCCCCCGGGAGACGTTGACGGTGGGCATCAACTGGCGAAAATTGGCCACGCTCCAGCGCATGGCCGGGAAGCGGAAATAGCTGCCGTCTTCAAAGCGCAGGGTACGGTCTGCCGGCGGTGGGGCGCCGACCATCCATTTGAGTGTTGCCGGGTCGCTGGCGGCGGCGTCGGGAAACGTCGACTGGGTTGCAGCGCTGGCGACGGTGCCCGCGAGGCAGAGCAGGGCACAGACAGTGACGGTGAAGAGAGGGGAAACTCGCAGCATCAGTAGGCGCCTTGACGTCAGGGAGTCGCTCTGGACAAGGGCATGAAGGTGTTCATGGGCTCGAGTCCGTTCGAGAGGAACGTCGCCTTTTGAGGCAACAGGTTTGGCAAAGGATGGGCCAAACCTGGGCAGCCGACAAGCGATGTGGATCAACGCCGGTGCTGAATATTTGTGCAGCCTGGGGCAAATCGCTTTCGTTTGCGGTATCAGGGCGTGTAGCGTTATAGCCTCGTTGGACGCAACGGCTTAAGCGTCGCTCCCGGTACCGTGAAGGCCAAGGAGCGATGGGGCAGAGGGACATGTCATGGCGCAAACGCTGTTCAAACTCTTCTTCACCCAGCGCCTGGCGGCCTTGGCCAGTACCGAGTCGCTGCGGGCCATACGTGAAGGGTTGTTGTGGATCCTGCCGTGCCTGCTGGTCTCGGCGGGTTTCCTGGTGTTGTCCGAGTGCGCCCAGGTTCTGGGGTTCGACCCGCAACTGGTGACCTTCCTTTCCGGTTTGCACGCCAAGCTCAGCTCGGTGATTCCGTTGCTGGTAGCAGCCTCCATCGGTTACATGCTGGCGATTCAACACCGCCTGCCACAGTTGCCGGTGGCTTTCCTGTGTCTGGCCCATGTGGTGATCGCGACGTTCGTCCTGCGGGATCACCCCCGGGCAGCGGCGACTTTTATATTGTTTATCGCAATTGCTTCGCCGCTGCTCAACGTGCCGATCATTGCCTGGCTGCACCGGCGCCGCTGGACCCGGTTGGTCAACGTGGATCTGGTGGGGCATAACCTCAAGGGCACCATCAATATGGTGCTGCCGGGGGCGATCACGGCAGTGATTCTGGTGTGTGTGCTGTCACTGTTGCTGCAAATTCCTCACATCGCACAGATCGAAGGGCCGATGGCGTTCGATGTGCTGGAGTCGCCGTATACCAGTGGGATGTTCGTCACGGCGGTCAATTCACTGTTGTGGTTTTTTGGTATCCATGGGGTCTATGCCATTCAGCCGTTGTTCGACGTCATGGAGCAGGCCGTTGCCCTCAATGGCGCAGCCCTGGCCGCAGGCGAGCCGATCAAGTACGTGTTGAACGGCGGGCTGCTGGGATGTTTTGCATTCATCGGCGGGTCGGGTGGTTCGTTGTGCCTGCTGCTGGCGATCCTGCTGTTTTCCAAGAGCCAGTCCATGCGCTTATTGGCGGTGGCCAGCCTGCCGTTGTCGCTGTTTAACGTCAGTGAAGTGCTGTTGTTTGGCTTGCCCATTATTCTCAACCCACGGCTGTTCATTCCCTTCCTGTTGGTTCCCGTGCTCAATGCGCTGCTGGCCATGACGGTGGTGCAGATGGGCTGGGTGTCGCCGTCGGTGGTCAGCATACCGTTTACCGCACCGGTGTTACTTAATGCTTACCTGAGCACTCACGGCGACTGGGCGGCGGTGTTGCTGCAAGTCGTACTGGTGGCTGTGGGGACATTGATTTATATGCCTTATGTGCGAGCCATCCATCGGGCAGCAGAGGGCGGGACGGTGTATCTGAAGTCCTTCGATACAACCTTCAGGGGATTGGAGGAGAAGGGGCGCCTGCTGGAGCTGGACCCGGTATTGGCGGCCCATAAAACCCTGGCCCGCCAGGCCAGTGAGTTGAGCCATATCCAGCAGATCAGCGATTACGAGTTTTACCTGGAATTCCAGCCGCAGGTGTCGACGGTCACTGGTTTGTGCACCGGCTGTGAGGCGTTGATGCGCGCGCGCGATACCAAGGGGGTGGTGCATTCACCCTGGGAGTTCCTGCAATGGTTGGCGCAGGCCAGGCTGATGCCGGATGTCGATGTCTGGGTGGCGACCCAGGCGGTGCGGCAATACCAGAAGTGGCAGAAGGTTGGTTTCACGCTGCCCATGACCATCAATATTTCCAGTGCAACCTTGACGTCCAGGGTGTACGGCGACCGTTTGGTGGCGATTCTTGCCCAGGCCCGGGGCCAAGTGTCGGTGGAGATTACCGAAGATGCGCTGGTGGGGGACATTCAGGTGACGCGCCAGATGATCGAGAAGCTGCAGGGGATCGGTGCCAAGGTCTACATCGACGATTTTGGCACCGGCTTTTCCGCCCTGAGTTATTTGCATCAATTCCCGGTGGACTTCATCAAGATCGACCGCAGCTTCGTGGTGGCCCAGCATGACCCCAAAGGTGCCCAGGTGTTGACGGGTTTGTTGCGCTTTTGTGAGGCGTTAAACCTGGGGGTGGTGGTGGAGGGCGTGGAAACCGCCGAGCAGTTGGCCTTCCTGCAGTCTGGATCGGAGCTGATTATCCAGGGCTGGTATTTCAGCAAGGCACTGCCCGGTGATCAATTGCAGGGCTTTGTCCGCGATAGGGCGGTCAAGGCTGCAGGTTAGCTTGCTCCTCATGGGGCCCTTGTACTGCTTCAACCAGCCGATCAATACCGTCCAGGCGTGCCCGGTTGTCATGATCCCAAGGATGAAACCCCGGCTTGAAATAGTGCAGCCAAGGCAGCGCCATCCGCGGAAACACGCCTTTGGGCCCGTACAGAAACTTGAGCATCCGCCAGAACCCCTTCAGATGTCCGCCGGCGCGGCGATCGGCAATCAGCAGGCGCAGGTGGAAATCAAACACCACCAACCAGAAGAACACCGTGGTGAACAGCATCGTACCGGTGCGCAACAGGTAGCGTTTGGGCCCTGGTTTGATCACCGTATTCCAGACGTCAAAGGCCACCGCCTTGTGCTCGGTTTCTTCCAGCGCATGCCAGTGCCACATCTGTTGATAGCTCTGGACCGATACCCCGAAGCGCGAAGGGTCGCTGAGGAGAATTTCGGCCAGCATCGCGGTGTAGTGTTCCAGGGCAATGGTCACCGCCAGGTTGAACGAGGCGGGCAGGTGTTTCTTTTGCAAGTCCAGCATCACTTTCAGTCGGCGGTCCAGGGTGTGTGCCGGCAGGCCAGCGGCTTGCATCAGGTCGTTGTAGGCCACATGTTCACGGCTGTGCATGGCTTCCTGGCCGATGAACCCCTGGACTTCTTTCTTCAACTGCGGGTTTTCGATGTGCTTGCGGTAGTGGCGCACGCTGTCCATGAAGAACAACTCGCCCTGGGGGAATAGCAACGACAAGGCGTTGAAGAAGTGGGTGATGAAGGGGCCTTGTTCATGCCAGTTCTTGATGCGTTCGGCAGGCAGGGCAAAATGGAGATCGCGACGAATGGGCAGCATAGTGGGTGCTCCATGGCGTAATGAGGGATCAGAGACGGTGTTCGTCCTGGGCTTCAAAGAGCGGTGCCTTGGACTTTTTTGGCGCCATGCGTTTGCTGGTGAATACCACCAGCGCTTGGTAAGCCGCCGGTAGGCAACGGGCCAGCAGATCCAGGGCGTAGGCGTCGCGGCCGATCAGCACGCGGCGTTTGTTTTTGCGCACGCCGTGCAGGATCACTTTGGCGGCTTGGTCGGCGTCGGTGATGAACAGTTTTTCGCAGTCGGCCCGGGCCTGTTGTTCGCTGTGGATCAAAAAGCCGGTCATGTTGGGATCGATTCGACTGCTGCGACAGATGTCGGTGCGAATCCCTCCGGGGTGCACGCAGGTGGCCGAAACGCCGCAGCGCTGCAGGTCCAGCTCTTGACGCAGGGATTCGGTAAAACCGCGTACGGCGAACTTGGTGGCGTTGTAGCCGCTCATGCCGGGTTGAGCGAACAGGCCGAACACGCTGGACGTATTGATCACATGCCCGTCGCCCGAGGCCTTGAGGTACGGCAGGAACGCCTTGGTGCCGTGGACCACCCCCCAGAAGTTGATGCCGACAATCCATTCCAGATCGGCGTAGTCCACGCCTTCCACAGTGCTCGACAGGGCGACCCCGGCATTGTTGAAAATCAGGTTGACCTGGCCATGCTCGGCAAAGCAGCGGGCGGCCCAGTCGAGCATCGCCTGGCGGTCGGAAACATCCACCACTTCAGAGGTGACGAGCACCGGTGACAGGGTTGAGGTCTTCACCTGTTCCACGGTCTGTGCCAGGCCTTGGCTGTTCTTGTCAGCCAGGGCCAGGTGGCAGCCCTCCCGGGCCAATGCCAATGCCAGCGCGCGCCCCATGCCTGATGCGGCGCCGGTGATTGCCGCTACGCGGCCGGTAAATGATTTCATGACAGGCTGCCCTCCGCCGTAGTGCGGGGTTGTGCGATGGGACGTGAGCCAGCCGTAACAGGTGCAGTGCCAACTACGTAATCCTTGAGGGCAAACTGTCGGGTGACCTGTTTGAAGCGCCAGGTCGAGCCGGGCCACAAGGTGGTGTTTTTGCCGGTGCGCGGGTCCAGGTACCAGCTTTGGCAACCGCCGGTGGACCAGATGGTGCGCTTGAGTTTTTCTTGCAGGTTGAGGTTGTAGGCGCTTTCCACGGCGGGCTTGACGTCAACCGTGTCGATTCGCTGTCGCTGCATCTGCCGCAGGGCATCAAGGATGTAGGTGACCTGGGCTTCGATCATCAGAATCATCGAGTTATGCCCCAGCCCGGTGTTGGGGCCGACAATCAGGAACAGGTTGGGATAGCCCGGCACCGTGGTGCCCAGGTAGGCATGGGCGCCATCGCGCCAGGTGTCCATGATGTCGACGCCGTGGCGGCCAATGATACAGCCGCGGGGCAGGGGATCAGTGGCCTGGAAGCCGGTGCCGAAAATCAGGCAATCCGCCGGGTGCTTGATGCCGTCGGCGGTAATCACGCCATCGGCTTCGATACGCAACACGCTGTTGGTGACCACTTGGACATTGCTGCGTGCGAGTGCCGGGTAGTAGTCGTTGGAAATCAGCACGCGCTTGCAGCCGATGGTGTAGTCGGGGGTCAGGGTCTTGCGCAGGGAAGGGCGGGCCACTTGTTTATGCAGGTGACGCAGGGCGATCTTTTGCACCATCTTCATGAGCGCCGGGTGCAGGGCAAAACCGACCACGCGGCCTTCCAGAGCCCAATAGAACGCACCACGCACCAGGCGTTGGGTGAAGGGCAGGTGCTTGAAGGCCCAGCGTTCAAAACCTGAAACCGGCCGGTCCCGTTTGGGCATGATCCACGGCGGGGTACGTTGGAACAGGTCCAGATGCGCCACGTGCGGCGCGATCTTTGGCACGAACTGAATGGCACTGGCACCGGTGCCGATCACCGCCACGCGTTTACCTTTCAATGAATAGTCGTGGTCCCACTGCTGAGAGTGGAAGCGTTTGCCCTTGAAGCTGTCCAGGCCAGGAATGTCCGGCAGCGCGGGGCGTGACAGGCCTCCCATGCCTGATATCAGTACCCGGGCACTGACCTGGCGGCCATTGCTGAAACTCAGGTGCCAGCGTTGTTGTGCATCATCGAATACGGCCTGATCCAGGCCCATACCGAAGCGCAAGTAAGGCGCCAGCTCGTAACGCTGGGCGCACTGTTCCAGGTAGGCGCGGATCTCGGCTTGGGGGGCGAACTGGCGTGTCCAGTCCGGGTTGGGTGCGAAGGAAAACGAATAGACATGGGATTGCACGTCGCAGGCGCAACCGGGGTAGTGGTTGTCGCGCCAAGTGCCGCCGAGGGTGTCCGCCTGCTCGGCAATAAAGAAATCGTGCAGGCCCGCTTCCTTGAGTTTGATCGCCATACACAGCCCGGCAAAGCCTGAGCCAATGATGGCGATGTCGACACTGTCCCTCCTGCTGTCCTGCTGGTAGGCATTCATAAGGTGTCCCTCGTTGGTGCTGTGCGCCTGACGGGTTGAGGCATCGGATTGGCTCCTGTTTTTGTTATGGCTTGGGCGAGCTGATTCGCCACAAACAGATAGAACACCATTGCAAAGAAAAATTGAATTAATTATTTTAAAAAACATTTTAAATAATGTGCCTGAAAAATATCGCCTACGCTACGAACCAGTTCCTCAGGTGCGAGCTGTCCGACGGACGAGCGTGTTACGCATGCAGCAGGGTCCAGGGTGTGGACGATTGGCTGGGGGCTCGATCAATTCCGGTCGACCTCCAAGCACAGGGAAGCAGAGGACCGAGCTATGGCTGTTGAATGGGTTGTTGCTGCGGGTGTGTTTGTGGGAGCCAGTGCGGTGTTATGGGGCATCAGTGCCTGGATGACGCGGCGTATCGAAGCGGCTGTTCCGATCAACGGGCGCTTTCTGGAGGTCGATGGCGAGCGCTTTCACTATGTAGAAGAGGGCAAGGGCCCGCCGCTGGTGATGATCCACGGCTTGATGGGCAGCAGCCGTAACCTGACCTATGCCTTGTCGGCGCAGTTGCGTGAGCATTTCCGGGTAATCACCCTCGATCGACCGGGTTCAGGTTATTCCACGCGCCATAAAGGCACGCCGGCGGACCTTCCGGCCCAGGCACGGCAAGTCGCGACGTTTATTAAGACCCTGGACCTGGGCCAACCGCTGGTGCTGGGGCATTCCCTCGGCGGTGCAATCTCTCTGGCGCTGGCCCTCGATCATCCCCACGCGGTTTCAGGTGTGATCCTGGTGGCGCCGCTGACTCATCCCCAACCCATGTTGCCGCTGGTGTTCTGGTCACTCGCAGTGCGCCCGGCATGGCTGCGGCGCTGGGTGTCGCACACCCTTGCCGCGCCCCTGGGGATGTTGACCAAAGGCTCGGTGGTCAAGGGGGTGTTTGCGCCCGAGGTCGCCCCGGATGACTTCGCCACCCGTGGCGGCGGCTTGCTGGGCATGCGCCCGGATAACTTCTATGCCGCCTCCAGCGAGATTGCTCTGGTCAACGATTACCTGCCGGAGATGGTCAAGCGTTACCCGCAACTCAGTCTGCCGATGGGCCTGATCTATGGCTCACAGGACAAGGCGCTGGACTTTCGCAAGCATGGCCAGGCCCTGGCGGACAAGGTACCGGGGCTAAAACTGCAATTGGTCGATGGGGCCGGGCATATGTTGCCGATCACCGTGCCGGAGCGCGTTGCGGCGCTGGTCGAGCAGGTGGCCAAGCGTGCCAGGCCAGCGCAAAACGCCACGATCCTGCACCCGCCCTTTGCCCAGGCGAGCAAATAATTGTGACAATCACGGCGTGCTCAATAGTCCTCAACGCTTGCTCTAGACACCTGACCAGATAGATGAAAAAGAGACTGTACGGTCACGCTTGAAAGGGCTCGAGAAAGTAGTTGACGACCTAACGATTACGCGCTATTTATTTAAAAAAATATTTCAATGTTTGTTTTGAAATGATTTTTGAAGTGCCTAAGAGCGAATAAAATAATGAAAAAAACGTCTTTTATCGCATGGTTGATTTCCTGGAGCAGTCATCGCTCCTTGAACCTGTTCACTGTTCATTTTGCTTCCCAGCCATGCCGCGTAGCGCCAAGCGCCCGGAGGTTGCCATGAATCAGACTCTGGCAGCCCCGCACGTCTGGACTGACGGCAAGCGCCACCTGTGGTGGCTCGGCATCATGCCCCTGGCTACTCCGTTGCTCTCCGGCGCCCTCGCCATTACCACCGGGGTACAACAATTATGGTGGGTCGGCGTACTGGTGATCTTCGGCCTGATCCCGCTGATCGACGGCCTGTTGGGCGAAGATGTCAGCAACCCGCCGGAATCCGCCGTCAGCGGTCTTGAATCCCAAAGCTACTATCGCTGGATCGTCTACACCGGCGTCCTGTTTGTCATCTCTTCGGTGATCATTACCGGTTGGCTGGCGGTCAGCGGCATCGACTGGATCATCAGTGGTGGCCTGTTGCACGCTACCGCTTCGATGGATCCGTCCAGCTGGATGGCGCAAACCGCCCGCTTCATCACCGCCCGCACACAGTTGCATGGCGAAGTCAGTTGGCTCACTTACCTGGGCATGGCCATGTCCACCGGCGCCGCCACCGGGATTGCCATCAATACAGCCCATGAGCTGGGTCACAAGCCACGCCTGTTGGAGATCATCCTGGCGAAGATCACCCTGGCACCGACCTTCTATGGCCACTTCTACACCGAACATAACCGTGGCCACCACGTCCGTGTTGCGACACCGGAAGATCCGGCCAGCTCGCGGCTGGGGGAGAGCTTCTGGGCCTTCCTGCCACGCTCGGTATGGTTCAGCGCGCGCTCGGCCTGGAACCTGGAACGCGAGCGTCTGCGCAAACTGGGGTTGCCGGTCTGGCATTGGAAGAACGGTGTGCTCAGTGCCTGGATGTACAGCGTGGTGTTGTGGGGCGCGATGATCGCGTGGCTGGGGATGGGGGTGATTCCGTTCCTGGTGATTCAGGGGGTCTACGGCTTCTCGCTGCTGGAAGTAGTGAACTACGTCGAGCACTACGGTTTGATGCGCCAGAAATTGCCTAACGGTCGTTATGAACGTTGCTCGCCTCGGCACTCCTGGAACAGCAATCGAATTGTCACCAACATTTTTCTGTTCCAGTTGCAGCGTCATTCCGATCACCACGCCAACCCGACGCGCAGTTATCAATCCTTGCGCCACTTTGATGAGTCACCCCAACTGCCTTATGGCTACGCGAGCATGATTGTCTGGGCGTATGTGCCGTACTTGTGGCGCCGCCGGATGGATCACCGGGTACTCAAACATTATTCGGGTGACGTGACATTGGCCAACATCCACCCGCCAAAACGCTTGAAGATGCTGGAGAAGTACGGCAACACCAGTAGTTTCTGATGTGAAGTAGAACGTTGTTGAAGTACTCGGGATCTGTGTATCGCGCAGGTTTTTATCGCCCCAGGTTTGCCGGTTTCGAGTACTGCTTAGTTGCACGAAAGTTGTTTGACCCGAACAAAAATAAAACCAAGGGAAGGGCGTCAACCATGCAAACCACTGCCAAGTTCACCACCCATATTGTGCTGGCTGCACTGGGTCTTATTGTCTATCACCAGGCCCAGGCTGCTGCACGTATCGAACCCGCCGGCAGCGCGTTTACCGCCCAGGGTCCTATCAGTTTTTCCAAAGGCGCCCTCATCAGCGCCGACTGCACCATCAAAGTGGCCGGCAAGGTGGCGGCGGATGGGGCGTCGGTCAGTGTCGACAAAGTCGTGTTCGACGGCGGCCTCAAGTGCAGTCGGGTCGAAGCGACAAACTTGCCCTGGATATTGGTGGCCAAAGATACCAAGAGTGGCTCGATGTCAAAAATCAGCGTCGACGTGCATGCGTTCGGCCTGGGTGGCAAGTGCGGCCCATCCACCGCCGATGGAACTTGGGATAACGCCACTGGCAAGTTGGAAGCTGCAAACGTGCCCATCGGCGAAGACTGCACGATTAAAACGGTGTCGATCAAAATGCCGCCGACCTTCAAGGTCGTCGAGTAAGCGTATTCGAATGTTGTAGCGGTAACTGAATTGAAATTTGGCTGGAAAGGGAAGTTCTGCAGTTTCACCGTGACCTCTCGATCATGGCCATTACCCCCCGGCGAAATGATTCGCCATACATGTGAGGAAAAACAATGAAAAGCTTGAAAACCCTCGTTTGTGCAACTTCTTTCGCAATGTGTTTTGGCGCCGCTTCCATGGCGACTGCTGCTTCGGTCTCGCCGGAAGGTCCGTTCTCGACGAATGCGGGCACCATTGTAGTGAAGTCGCCTTCGTCCTTCGGTGCCGCCGTGACCTGCGGCATTACCTTTACCGGCAACGTTAGCGGTGGCGTGGCTTCGATCAACGGTGCAACACTGACCGGTGGCGGTCTGTGCGGTCTGCCTAAGCTGACCAACATTCCTTGGGTGCTGACTGCGGCGTCTCCTACCACCGGGACTGTGACCAACGTCGGCTATCAGATCACCTCGATCCCTGCCACCAACTGCGGTCCAACCACTATTGCCGTCGCTTGGACAGCCGGCACTAAAACCCTCTCGGCTGCCAGTCAAGCGCTGAGCGGCAACTGCACCGTGGTGTCGCTGAGCGTTGTGGCACCAACGCTGTCGGTTAATTAATACCTGCAAGACTCCGTAAAGGGTTGATCACCCGTTAAAAGACCGGTGCCTCGCAAGAGGCGCCGGTCAACGATAAACATGATGTTGATCGTTCGAGGGACTGAACATGAACGGCCTGTCGAAAATAATTATAAATGGAGCACTATTGGTCGGGTTTAGTAGTGCAACTTATATGGCCAGTGCAGCGAGTTTTGTACCCCCAGGAATGTTCTCCGGTGCGGGCGGTACAATCACCATAAAAACGCCGACTACTTTTGGTTCGCCAGTGACATGTGGCATCAGTGTGAATGGAAGTATCGGCGAGTTTACGGAGCCGAGGATTACCGGGGTCAGCATTACCGGTGCTGGTGTTTGCGGGTTGTTGAAGGCCAACTATTTGTCATGGCCGCTGAGGGCCGATTCCCTGACTTCCGGTTATTTATCTGAGGTGGGATTCACTATCAAGGGCATCTTGCCGGCTACGAATTGCGGGTTCGGCACAATGAATATTAACTGGAATAATGTGAGCAAGCGCTTGACCGTATCTAATCAAGCGCTGTCCGGGAACTGCACAGTGGTCTCCCTGGAAATTGTATTGCCCTCGCTTTCGATCGCTAACTGAGAAGTGTTGGGAGCAAGAAGTTGGTAGGTCTTAAAAGTTAGCGTATCTGAATATTGATTTTAGCGGTGCATGGGACTCTGGATAGCGTTGGTCGCGAATAATAACAAGGGGTAAAAAATGTATAATAAAAAACAACACGCTCGCACCCTGCTAGGGCTGGCATTGCTGGGAGGGCTGATGACTTCCACACCGACACAGGCGGGTGGTTTTTCCACCCCCACTTATGGCGCACCAGGCTGGGGCCGTGCCTTTGGTGGTGGTTCACTGTTCAAGAACGACCCAAGTGCCGCTTATAACAACCCGGCGGCCATGGCGTTCATAGATTCGACCATTGCACAACAAACGGTCGATTACGCCCGGGTCAAGATTAAATACAGCGGCCAGGCTTATGACTACGCGGGTAACCCCGTGACCAATACACCTGTTCTTGATGACCAGGGCACGATGGGAGATCCCACGCTCAACAATAATAACGGTGGGCAGGGTGGGTTCACCGCGTGGCTGCCTACTGGATTTCTGGTCATTCCCATGGGCGACCGCTTTGCCTTCGGCTTAAGCCAGGTTGTGCCACAAGGGATGCGTACCACTTGGAGTGAAGACTCGAAATTTCGCGACTTCGCGGTTGACACCAAAATTGAAACTATCGGCCTTACCGGTTCTTTGTCGTTCAAGGTCAATGACGAGTTCTCTGTGGGCGGCGGTGCAATTGTTCAGCGTAGCCAAGGTTTCGTCAGCCAGAACGTTGATCTGCTGGCGGCAGCGGCGGTCTCTCCTGGCCTGGGAGGTTCCGCGTTTCCATCAGGGGTCGGTGAGTCATTGATCCGGGTAAAAGTCGATAACATCTCGGTTGGCTGGTTTGCGGGCGTAGTGTGGAAACCGACCCTGCAAGACACCCTTGGCTTGAACTATCACGCCAAGATCAAAAACAAGATGACCGGTAAATACAACTTCAAGACCGATGCCATCGGCCGTAACGCCATGACCAACCCGATAGGGCCCAACGGCGAGACTTTGGTGGAAATGGCTTACCCAGGGCTCAAGCTGTTTCCGGACGGCGCTCATGCCAGCACCCAACTGGACATCCCGGCCACGGCTTCCATTGACTGGGTACACCAGTTCAACGACCGCTGGACGTTGGGTATGAGCGCTACCTGGACCGAATGGTCATCGTTCCAGGACCTGACGCTCAAGTCCCAGGGCATGACCATTGTGGCGATTCCGTATAACTACAAAAACTCGTGGATGACGTCGATTGGTGGCGATTACAAAGCCACTGACCAACTCACCTTGCGTGCCGGTGTCGCGTACGACCAGACACCGACCCGCAACTCCACCCGTGACCCACGGATTCCGGACGGTGATCGCTACTTCCTGGCATTTGGCGCCGGTTATGACATCAAGGCTGTGCCAGGCCTGACCATTGATGGCGCGTACTCGCATCAGTTCGTGCAAAAGGTCAACCTCAAGACCAAGAACGTCGATCGACTGGGCGCAGCCCAACTGGACGGCACTGCCGAGTCCTCGGGTGACGTGGTCAGCCTGTCGGCCACCTACAAGTTCTGAAGTCGTCCAAGGCAACCGGGGAGAGGGTATCAAGCGCATCTTGATGCTCGCTCCGCGGGGTTAACCAGGCACTCGTTCCATTCTCCTTTCCTGTTGAACAACAAGGCTGACCCGTTCAGCCGCTATTTTTTCGTCAAAGCATTAAATATAAATTTAAAAACATAATTTGAAATTATCTTTCCAAGTTTGTAGTGTGGTTTTACGCCGCAGGTCTTCTCGATCTGCCTCCGTATTGGCTACGCCCTGAATCAAGTGAGGTATCTCCATGGTTATCTGGTTATTGGTGGGACTCGCTGCGGCGATTGCCCTGGCGTATCGACAAGCCGCTGCCACCCTGTGGCTGGGCGCCGGCCTGATCTGGTTGGCGGGTGGTTATCTGTTCAACGCCGTGGCAGGTTTTGGTGCCACGGTCACGATGCTGCTGCTGGTGTTACCGGCGCTGTTGCTGTCGATCAAACCCCTGCGCCGCAGCCTGTTGACGAACAAGGCCCTGGGCCTGTTTCGCACGATCATGCCGGCGATGTCCGACACCGAACGTGCTGCCATCGAGTCCGGGACCGTGTGGTGGGACGCCGAACTCTTCAGTGGCAAACCCCGTTGGGAGCGCCTGCTGCAAGCCGCACCGGCCAGCCTGACGGTTGAGGAACAAGCCTTCCTCGATAACGAAGTGGAAACCCTCTGCGACATCGCCAACGACTGGGAAACCACCCAGATCTGGCAAGACATGTCGCCTGAAGGCTGGCAGTACACCAAGGACGCCGGTTTCCTGGGGATGATCATTCCCAAGCAATACGGCGGCAAAGGCTTCTCCCACTACGCGCACTCCCAGGTGGTGATGAAGCTGTCGACCCGGTGCTCGGCGGCGGCGATTTCGGTGATGGTGCCTAATTCACTGGGCCCGGCCGAACTGCTGCTGCACTACGGTACCGACGCCCAGCGCAATTACTATCTGCCACGCCTGGCCCGGGGCGAAGACATCCCGTGCTTCGCCCTGACCAGCCCGTATGCTGGCTCCGACGCCGGGGCGATTCCTGACCTGGGCATCGTCTGCAAAGGGATGCACGAAGGCCAGGAAGTGCTGGGCTTCAGCGTCACGTGGGACAAGCGCTACATCACCCTCGGCCCGATCGCCACGGTACTCGGCCTGGCGTTTCGCGCCGAAGATCCGGACGGCCTGCTGGGCCAGCCCGGTTCCCTGGGCATCACCTGTGCACTGATCCCGACGACTCATCCGGGCGTGAACAGCGGCCGCCGTCACTGGCCCCTCAACGCGGTGTTCCAGAACGGTCCTACCACTGGCAAGGATGTCTTCATTCCCCTGGAATGGGTTATCGGCGGCCGGGAACAAGTGGGCAATGGCTGGCGCATGTTGATGGAATGCCTGGCCGCCGGGCGCGCCATTTCCCTGCCGTCGGCCAACGTCGGCCTGGGCAAGGTCGCGGTACGCGGCACCACGGCCTATGCGGCGATGCGCAAACAGTTCGGGCTGCCCATCGGCAAGTTCGAAGGGGTGCAGGCACCGCTGGCCCGTATGGCCGGGCATTTGTATGCCTGTGATGCGGTGCGCAAGGTGTCGGTGGCGGCCCTGGATGCCGGTGAAAAGCCGTCGGTGATTTCTGCGATTGCCAAATACCACGTCACCGAACGTGCGCGGATCATCGTCAACGACGGCATGGACATCGTGGCCGGCAAAGGCATCTGCATGGGGCCGAACAACTTCCTGGCCCGGGCCTATCAGCAAAGCCCCATCGCCATCACCGTGGAAGGCGCGAACATCATGACCCGCTGCCTGATCATCTACGGCCAGGGCCTGATTCGTTGCCATCCCTATGTGTTCCGCGAGATGGAAGCCGCACGCAACACTGATCGGCGCAAGGCGTTGGTGGATTTCGACAGCGCGATGTTCGGTCATCTGAGCTTTGTACTGGCCAATACCGTACGGGCTGCGGTGCATTCGTTGACGGGCGGGCGGCTGATTTCCGTGCCGGGCAAGACCGAGCCGGCCCTGGCGTCCTACTACCGCCAGGCCAATCGTCTGTCGGTGGTGCTGGCGTTGATTTCCGATATTTCCATGGGCGTGCTGGGCGGTGCCCTCAAGCGCAAGGAAAGTATCACCGGGCGCCTGGGGGATATTCTGTCCCAGCTGTACATCCTCTCCTGCGTACTCAAGCGCTTCGAGGACGACGGTCGGCCCCAGGCGGATTTGCCGCTGGTGCATTGGGCGGCGCAGGACGCGTTGTTGCGTGCTCATGAGGCCTTGGCGGAAGTGCTCGACAACTACCCGTCGAAACCGGCGGCAGCGGTGGTCCGTGGCTTGAGTTTTCCGTTCGGCATCCCCCAGCGCAAACCCTCGGATCGATTGCTCGCCCAAGTGGCCGAGCTGGTGCAAATCCCGGGCGAAACCCGCGACCGCCTGCTGGCCAACTCCTACGTGCCACGGCCGGAAATCGACAAGCTGGCCTACGGCGAACTGGCGTTGCGCCTGTTGCCACAAGTGGAAGTCATTGATGCGCGTCTCAAGATGGCGGTCAAGCAGGGCCTGATCGAACCGATGCCGATTTCTGGCACCGCGTTTACTGCCTGGCGCATCAAGGCGCGGGCACAGGACCTGATCAGCGACGACGAGGACACGCTGCTGGGCCGCTATGTGGAATATGCCGATCACGGTATCCAGGTGGACGACTTCCCACAGGACTTCGGATTGCTGGAGGCGTTGCAGCAGCGTCAGCAGGCGCTGGAACAGGCGGCCAAGCCCAGTGTGAAAAAGCGCGTGAACCAAGGCGAAAACGCATCGGTTAACTAAATAGTGGGTCAGTGTGGGAGCTGGCTTGCCTGCGATGCAGACGACTCGGTGCATCAGTTACATCAAGGTGATGCTATCGCAGGCAAGCCAGCTTCCACATGGATCGGGTTTCCAGGGCAGGACAGTGTTGTGAGTGAATCTATCCATGAGTGACAGCTACCTATCCTTCGTCAATTCCCCGTGGGGACGCTGGTTCGCCCAGACCGCCGGGTTGCCTCAACCGCTGCCGTTGCAGCGTCATCGCACCGGCCAGCAAGGCTTGGCCAATCCAGTGATTGTCGCGGGAGCAGGGCGCCTGAGGGGTGAGGTGCAGCGGATTTTCAGCGCCACCGACACCGTGACCGCACAACCGGCGACGATCAAGGCGCCGTCTACGGTCAAGGTTCAGGGCGCAGTGTTTGATGCCAGCGAGATCGCCGACCTCAAACAGTTGGATGAGCTTTACGAATTCTTCCACACCAACGCCCGGCGCCTGGTGCAGCACGCACGCGTGGTGGTGCTGGGCACCGCCCCCGAACAGTGCAAGGCCCTGCCTCAAGCCATCGCACAGCGTGCCTTGGAAGGCTTGGTGCGTTCATTGGCCAAGGAGTTGCGTCGAGCGATTACAGTGCAGTTGATCTATGTGGCACCGGGTGCCGAAAGCGCGCTGGAAAGCAGCCTGCGATTCTTCCTGTCACGGCGTTCGGCTTATGTGTCGGGGCAGGTGGTGCGGTTGGAAAAAGCGGTCGATCAAGCTACCGATATCGACTGGGACAAACCCTTCAGTGGTCGCCGCGCCCTGGTCACTGGCGCCTCCCGAGGCATTGGCCTGGCGATTGCCCAGGTCCTGGCCCGTGACGGTGCGCAGGTGGTGTGCGTGGACGTGCCACAAGCGCAGGAGTCGCTGCAGCAGGCGGCCAATAGCGTGGGTGGTACGGCGTTGGTGCTGGATATCACCGCCGCCGACGCCCCACAGAAATTGCAGGCCCATGTCAGCGAGCACGGTGCCTTTGACGTGGTGGTGCACAACGCCGGGATCACCCGGGACAAGACCATCGCCAAGATGACCGAAGCCGCCTGGCGCAGTGTGCTGGCGGTGAATCTGGACGCACCGTTGCAGCTCAGTACGGCGTTGCTGGAAGGGCAGGGATTGAAACCGGGTGGGCGGATTGTCTGCGTCTCGTCGATTTCCGGGATCGCCGGCAACCTGGGGCAAAGTAATTACGCTACTTCCAAGGCCGGGGTGATTGGCCTGGTCCAGGGCCTGGCGCCTCGGGCAGCGCAGCAGCAGGTGACCGTCAATGCCGTGGCTCCCGGGTTTATCGAAACCCAGATGACCGCGAAGATCCCGCTGATGATTCGCGAAGCCGGGCGGCGAATGAACTCCCTGTCCCAGGGCGGCCAGCCTATCGATGTGGCGGAAACCATCGCCTGGCTCGCGCACCCGGCGTCCGGTGGCGTCAACGGTCAGGTGGTGCGGGTTTGCGGCCAAAGCCTGTTGGGAGCCTGACTATGGAGTACGTGACGCAGATTATCGACCCGCCGCCGTCCCGCAACCAACTGCTGTGGGATGGCGTACGCGCCTTGCGTAAACCCAAGCTTGAAGGCGCGCCGACCTTGCCGAAAGAACGGCTGGTGCGTTCGGCGGTGGAGCTGTCCGCCGCGGGTATCGCGGCTTACGGCCGGACCTGTGGCTTTCGTCGCGAGCAAGGGGTGCCACTGTCCTATCCCCACGTGTTGGCGTTCCCGTTGCACTTGATGCTGCTGACCCGACCGAGTTTTCCCTACCCCGCCAGCGGCATGGTGCACCTGGCCAATCGCATTCGTCAGCATCAGCGGCTGGAGGAGGGCCAGGCCCTGCGTCTGGAGGTGTATTGCGAGCGCTGGGTCGCCCATCCCAAGGGCCAGGCCCTGAGCATCGCCACTCGTGCCTACAGCGCAGGAGCGTTGGTGTGGGAGAGCGACAGCCTGTATTTGCGCCGTGATGTTGCAGCGCCGGTGGGTGAACCGTGGAGCGACGGTTTGCCGTTGGAAACTGAAGGCCTGGCCCGCACGCAGCGCTGGGTGTTGCCTGCCGATCTGGGACGGCGTTTTGCCAAGGTCTCTGGTGACTACAACCCGATTCACACCTCGGTGATCGGCGCCCGGTTGTTCGGCTTTCGCCGGGCCATCGCCCACGGCATGTGGACCCTCGGTCGCGCGCTGGCTGCCCAGCAACCACCGGGTGGGCTGGAAACTGCCGAAGCCCATTGCGATTTCAAACTGCCGATCTTCCTGCCCGGGCAGGTCGCCCTGTGGAATGCCCCGGTGACCGGCCCGCGCCGCGAGTTTGAAGTGCGCAACCTCGCGGGTGACAAACCCCATATGCGCGGCCTGTTTATCTGGACTGCCAGATGACAATCATCCGCCGCCGTAACCCCCATAACCCCCGTAGCAGCTGTCGAGCGCCAGCGAGGCTGCGTATGGCCACGCCACTGCCATTGCGCCGGGCGCTGAAACCGAGTTGCTGCCATACGCAGCCTCGCTGGCGCTCGACAGCTGCTACGACGACATGATGACGATGATGACGAGGGCTACGTATTGATTTCCAGAATGAGAGCCATCCATGAGTGACTACAGCTTCAACCCCGCGCCGACCCGTCGCGTCGCGATTATCGGCGGCAACCGCATCCCGTTTGCCCGCTCCAACACGGTGTACGCCCACGACAGCAACCAGGATTTGCTGGTCGCCGCCCTGCAAGGTCTGGTCGACCGCTACAACCTCCACGGCCAACGCCTCGGTGAGTTCGTCGCAGGTGCCGTGATCAAGCATTCCCGGGATTTCAACCTGGCCCGGGAAAGCCTGCTGTCCACCACGCTGTCCCCCGAAACCCCAGCCTATGACCTACAGCAAGCCTGTGGCACCGGCCTGGAAGCGGCCTTGCTGGTGGCCAACAAAATCGCCCTCGGCCAGATTGAAGTGGGCATTGCCGGCGGCGCCGACACCACTTCCGATGCCCCCATCGGCATTAATGAATCCCTGCGCCGCACCTTGCTTGCGGCCAACCGCGCCAAGGGCACCGGGGCTAAATTGCGCAGCTTGTTGAGCGTGCGGCCTTCGATGTTGTTCAAGCCGCTGCTGCCGCGCAATGGCGAACCCCGCACCGGCCTGTCCATGGGCGAGCACTGCGAAGAAATGGCCAAGCGCTGGCAGATCAAACGCCTGGCTCAGGACGAATTGACCCTCACCAGTCACCAGCGGCTGGATGCGGCCTATCAACGCGGCTTCTTCGACGACCTGATCAGCCCTTATCGCGGGCTGGCTCGGGACAACAACCTGCGCGCCGACGCGAGCCTGGAAAAACTCGCCGGGCTGTCCCCGGCCTACGACCGTCAAAATGGCACCCTCACGGCGGGCAACTCCACACCCTTGACCGACGGTGCCTCGGTGGTACTGCTGGCCAGCGAAGCGTGGGCTGTCGAGCACGGTCTGCCGGTGTTGGCCTACCTGCGTACTGGTGAAACCGCGGCGGTGAATTTTGTCGACGGCAGCGAAGGCTTGTTGATGGCTCCGGCTTACGCTGTGCCCCGCATGCTCAAGCGCGAAGGGCTAAGCTTTGCCGACTTTGATTTTTTCGAGATCCATGAAGCCTTCGCCGCCCAGGTGTTGTGCACCCTCAAGGCCTGGGAAGACGCCGACTACTGCCGTGAACGCCTGGGCCTGGATGCGCCGTTGGGCGTCATCGACCGCGCCAGGATGAACGTCAATGGCGGCTCCCTGGGCTGCGGTCACCCGTTCGCCGCCACCGGTGGCCGACAGCTGGCGGCGTTGGCCAAGGCAATCCATCAGCGCGGCGGTGGGCGTGGCTTGATATCGATCTGCGCAGCCGGTGGGCTGGGCATCACCGCCATCGTCGAAAAGTAGCTCTGCCAAAAACAACAACAAGGAGACTGCCATGAACGCTGTAAGCCTGGAACAAACAGAACGCATCTGGCTGGACGCTTATCTGCCCGGCGTGCCAGCGGATATCGAGGCCGGGATCGAAGACTATCCGTCCTTGCGCGAGGTGTTCCTGGAACACCTGCATAAATTTCGCGAGCGCGTGGCTTACGTCAGCATCGGCACCGAGATGACCTACGCCGACTGGCAGGTCCAGGGCATTGCGTTCGCGGCCTGGCTGCAGGCCCAGGGGGTGAAAAAGGGCGACCGCGTGGCGCTGATGATGCCCAACTGCTTGCAGTACCCGATCTGCCTGTTGGGTACGATCCTCGCCGGCGCGGTGGTGGTCAACGTCAACCCGCTGTACACCGCCCGCGAACTCCAGCACTTGCTCAAGGACAGCGGCGCCGAGACCCTGGTGATCTTCGAGAACTTCGCCCACACCCTGGAAAAGGTCGTGGCCGCCAGCGCGGTCAAGCGCATCGTGGTGGCCGCCATTGGCGACTTGCTCGGCACCTTCAAGGGCGCGGCGATGAACTTCATTCTGCGCAGCGTGCAGAAACAGGTGCCGCGCTTCAACCTGCCGGGTGCGGTGCGTTTTAACCAGGTGCTCAAACAAGGGCGAGGCCAGACTTACCTTCCGGTGGCGATGGACCGCGAAGACCTGGCCTTCCTGCAATACACCGGAGGCACCACCGGGGACGCCAAGGGCGTGATGCTCAGTCACCGCAACATTATCGCCAACCTGTTGCAGGCCAAGGCCTGGGTCGGTGACCAACTGGATCAGGACAAACAGGAAACCAACGTCACCCTGTTGCCGCTCTATCACATCTTTTCCCTGACGGTGAATTGCCTGATGTTCATGTGCCTGGGCGGGCGCAACATCCTGATCGCCAACCCCCGGGACGTGAAGCGGGTGCAGATGATCCTGCGCAAGGAGCGCTTCAATGGCATTGCCGGGGTCAACACGTTGTTCAACGGCTTGCTGGAAAACAAAGAGTTTTGCGCGCGGGACTTCTCCGACCTGCGGCTGGTGATTGCCGGCGGCATGGCAACCCACACCGCCGTGGCCAAGCGCTGGAAGGAAGTCACCGGGCTGCCGATCATCGAAGGCTACGGCCTGACGGAGTGCTCGCCGGTGGTGAGCATCAGTCCCATCGATATCTCACGCATGCGTGAGATGGAGTTCACCGGCAGCATCGGCGTGCCGTTGCCGTCGACCTGGGTGCGGTTTATCCGTGAGGACGGTGAACTGGCGGAGGTCGGCGAGCCAGGTGAGTTGCAAGTGCGTGGCCCGCAGGTGATGCAGGGTTACTGGCAGCGGCCGGCGGAAACCGCCGAGGTGCTGGATGCCGAGGGCTGGCTGTCCACTGGCGATATCGGGGTGATGAATGAGCAAGGCTACATCCGTCTCGTGGATCGCAAGAAGGACATGATCCTGGTCTCGGGTTTCAACGTGTACCCCAATGAGATTGAAGACGTGGTGGCGCTGCATCCGGGGGTTGGGGAAGTGGCGGCGATTGGCGTGGAAGATGGCGTTACCGGTGAACGGGTGAAAATCATCGTGGTGCGCAAGGACCCGAGCCTGACCCAGGAACAGATCCTCGCCCACTGCCGGGAATACCTGACGGGGTACAAGGTGCCGCGGTACGTGGAGTTCCGCACCACCGAATTGCCCAAGACCACGGTGGGCAAGGTGCTGCGCAGGGCGTTGCGCTAACAGCACCGATTATCCCGTGTGGGAGCTGGCTTGCCTGCGATGCAGACGCCTCGATGTATCAGTTACACCGAGGTGACACTATCGCGGGCAAGCCCGGCTCCCACATGGGATCACCGCTGAGTTTCAGACCTCACTCACCTTGACCCAGCGCTCCTCCCGCGCCGCCACGCGAATCGCCGTCGCCAACCGCTCAACCTGCCACGCCGCCTCAAAGTCGGTGCCGTCAACACCCTGGCCGGCCAGCGCCATGATCAGTTCCTGTACTTCCAGCGTCTTCAGCTCGTTGTAGCCCAACTGATGCCCCGCAGCCGGGCTGAACGCCGCATAGCCGGGCAGGGCGGGACCGGCCAGCAAGCGTTGGAAACCGTCCTGCCCTACACGAAACAGCCGCAGCTCATTCAAGCGCTCCTGATCAAATGCCAGCGTTCCCTGGGTGCCGCTGATTTCAAAGCTCAGGTGGTTCTTGTACCCATGCTTGAGCCAGCTGCTGCTGACTGTCCCGCGCGCGCCGTTGGCAAAGCGCAGCAGGGCATGCACCTGATCGTCCACGGCGATCTCCCGCAGTTGCGTACTGCCTGGCGTGGCGGGGCGGCGGCGGTGCACGGTCTGGGTATCGGCGCAGACACTCTGCACATCCCCCACCAGAAAACGCGCCATGGACAATAAATGGCTGCCCAGGTCCGCCAGGGCACCGCCGGCATGTCCCACTTCGCAGCGCCATGACCAGGGCGACGCCGGGTCAGCCATGAAGTCTTCACTGAACTCGCCCTGGAAACTGATGATCTCGCCCAGCTCGCCGCGGTCGATCATCTGCCGAGCCAGGCTGATCATCGGGTTGTGCTGATAGTTGTAACCGACCCGCGTCACCACCCCGGCGGCACTGGCGGCGCGGCGCATGGCGTCGGCTTGTTCGAGGTTGACCGCCAGGGGTTTTTCGCAGTACACCGCTTTGCCCGCCGCCAGGGCCGCCATGGCCATGGGGTAGTGCAAGTGATTGGGGGTGGTGATGGCGACGAGGTCGACCTTGGGATCATTGACCAGCTGTTGCCAGTCGCCATGGGCCTGGGCAAACCCCCAGGCGGTGGCGCAGCGCTGGGCACGTTCAGTGTCGGCATCGGCCAGGGCGGCCAGCTTGAGATTCACCGGCAGTTCAAACACCGCCCGGGCATTGTTGAAGGCCAGGGCGTGGGCACGGCCCATAAAGCCCGTGCCGATCAGGCCGATTCCGAGTTCGCGCATAGCCGTGGTCCTTTGGATTATTGTTGTCAGGAAAGCTATTTATGGAATAAAAATTCCTTAAATTCAATAGATGGAATAAAAATTCATTATCGGGAGGAATCATCCCGGCGAATGTCGCTACATTCAGCCCGCACCTGCACGGCCTTTAGTTAACAAAACATAACGTAGCGCTGATTGTCAGACGATTCCAAAGCCCGATAGGATGGCCCTGCTTCCTTAAGTGGCTCTAGATTGCAGGTTTCAGGATGCTGTCCTGGCCCATAGATCCCGCGGAAGGCAATACGACCTAACAATAATAAATGGGAGAAAGGTCTATGAGTGAGCCTGTCATGGGTGGGGTGGTTTGCCGCCCGCGAGCCGCGCGCAGGGTCGCGTTGCTGGCTACAGCGCTCTCGCTGTTGGGGGCTGTCGCGTTGTCGATACCGGCCCAGGCCGCCAGCGATACCGCCGCACCGCCGGTATTTGCCATTGAGTCGGCCAAGGCCGCCAAAAGCCTGATGATCGATGTTGTCCATGCCGGCAAGCGCCTGGTGGCCGTCGGTGATCGTGGGCACATTCTCTACTCCGATGACCAGGGCGCCAGCTGGACTCAAGCTAAAGTGCCGACCCGCCAACTGCTCACCGCCGTGTTTTTTGTCGACGACAAACAAGGCTGGGCTGTAGGTCATGACGCCCAGATCCTCGCCAGTACCGACGGCGGCGTCACCTGGACCCAACAATTTCAAGACCTCAAGCGCGAAGCGCCGCTGCTGGACGTGTGGTTCAAGGACGCCAGCAACGGCTATGCCGTGGGCGCCTACGGTGCGCTGATCGAGACCACCGACGGCGGCAAGACCTGGGCCGATGTCAGCGACCGCCTGGACAACGAAGACCAATATCACCTCAACGCCATCGCCTACGTGAAAGACGCCGGCCTGTTTATCGTAGGCGAACAGGGCAGCATGTTCCGCTCCGGCGATGACGGGCAAACCTGGGAAAAACTCGAAGGCCCCTATGAAGGCTCGTTGTTCGGTGTGATCGGTACCGCCCAGCCCAAGACCCTGTTGGCCTACGGCCTGCGCGGCAACCTGTTTCGCTCCACCGATTTCGGCAGCACCTGGGAGCCGGTGGAGTTGAATGCCGCCCGTGGCGCCCTGGAGTTTGGCTTGTCAGGGGCGACTCTGCTGGACGACGGTTCACTGGTGGTGGTCGGTAACGGTGGCAGCGTGGTGGTGAGCCACGACGATGGCCTGACCTTCAGCGTATTCAATCGCCCGGACCGTATTTCGTTATCGGCGGTCACGGCGGCGGGCAACGGCAACTTGATTCTGGTGGGGCAGGGTGGCGTTCGTGTCGCCACGTCGACCGGTGCCGAGCTCTCAAAATAATAAGAAGGCGGGGATCAAATGAGTAGTCATCACAACGACAAGGCCACGTTTCTCGAGCGCCTGATTTTCAACAACCGCCCGGCAGTGATCGTCATCTGCCTGTTGGTGAGTGTGTTCCTGTTCTGGCAGGCAACGTTGATCCGGCCGTCCACCAGCTTCGAAAAAATGATCCCCCTCAAGCATCCCTTCATCGAGAAGATGATGGAGCACCGTAACGACCTGGCGAACCTGGGCAACACGGTACGGATCTCGGTGGAGGCCAAGGACGGCGACATCTTCACCAAGGAATACATGGAGACCCTGCGTCAGATCAACGACGAGGTGTTCTACATCTCCGGCGTCGACCGCTCCGGCCTCAAGTCGCTGTGGAGCCCCAGCGTGCGCTGGACCGAAGTCACCGAAGAAGGCTTTGCCGGTGGCGAAGTGATTCCGCAGAGCTACAACGGCTCCCCGGAAAGCCTCGACCAGTTGCGCAACAACGTGCTCAAGTCCGGGCAGGTCGGCCGGCTGGTGTCCAACGACTTCAAATCGAGCATCGTTGATATCCCGCTGCTGGAGTCCTACCCGGACCCGCAAGACCAGGGCAAGTTGCTGGCCCTGGACTATCAGAAGTTCTCCCACGAGCTTGAGGACAAGATCCGCAGCAAGTTCGAAGCCCAGAACCCGAATGTGCAGATTCATATCGTCGGTTTCGCCAAGAAAGTCGGCGACCTGATCGATGGCCTGATCATGGTGGTGCTGTTCTTCGGGATTGCCTTTGTCATCACCCTGGTGCTGCTGTACTGGTTCACCTGGTGTATCCGCAGCACCATCGCGGTGTTGATTACCACACTGGTGGCGGTGGTCTGGCAATTGGGGCTGATGCACGCTGCCGGCTTCGGGTTGGACCCTTACTCGATGCTGGTGCCGTTCCTGATCTTCGCCATCGGTATCTCCCACGGCGTGCAGAAAATCAACGGTATCGCCTTGCAATCCAGCGATGCCGACAACGCCCTGACCGCCGCCCGACGGACCTTCCGTCAACTGTTCCTGCCGGGGATGATTGCGATCCTCGCCGATGCGGTGGGCTTCATCACCTTGCTGATCATCGATATCGGCGTGATCCGTGAACTGGCCATCGGCGCCTCCATCGGTGTAGCGGTCATCGTGTTCACCAACCTGATCCTGCTGCCGGTGGCGATTTCCTATGTGGGCATCAGCAAGCGTGCCATCGAGCGCAGCAAGAAGGACGCACACCGCGAGCATCCGTTCTGGCGCCTGCTGTCGAAGTTCGCCAGTCCTAAAGTCGCCCCGGTGTCGGTCTTCCTGGCACTGATCGCCTTCGGTGGCGGCCTCTGGTACAGCCAGAACCTGAAAATCGGTGACCTCGACCAGGGCGCACCGGAGCTGCGTCCGGATTCGCGCTACAACAAGGACAACAATTTCATCATCAACAACTACTCCACCAGCTCCGATGTACTGGTGGTGATGGTCAAGACCAAGGCCGAAGGCTGCTCCCGCTACGAAGCCATGGCGCCCATCGACCAGTTGATGTGGAAGATGCAGAACACCGAGGGCGTGCAGTCGGCCATCTCGTTGGTGACCGTGTCCAAGCAGATGATCAAGGGCATGAACGAAGGCAACCTGAAATGGGAAACCCTGTCGCGTAACCCGGACGTGCTGAACAACTCCATCGCCCGCGCCGACGGCCTGTACAACAACAATTGCTCCCTGGCACCGGTACTGGTGTTCCTCAACGACCACAAAGCCGAAACCCTCGACCGCGCTGTGCATGCGGTGCAGGACTTCGCCAAGGAGAACAACAAGGACGGCCTGGAATTTATCCTGGCCGCCGGTAACGCCGGCATCGAAGCGGCCACCAACGAGGTGATCAAGGAGGCCGAGCTGACCATCCTGATCCTGGTCTACCTGTGTGTGGCGACCATGTGCATGATCACCTTCCGTTCGTGGGCGGCGACCCTGTGCATCGTGCTGCCGCTGGTGCTGACCTCGGTGCTGGGCAACGCGCTGATGGCGTTCATGGGCATCGGTGTCAAGGTCGCGACCTTGCCTGTGGTGGCGCTGGGCGTGGGGATTGGTGTCGACTACGGCATCTACATCTACAGCCGCCTGGAGAGTTTCCTGCGGGCCGGCCTGCCGTTGCAGGAAGCCTATTACCAGACCCTCAAATCCACCGGTAAAGCCGTACTGTTCACCGGTTTGTGCCTGGCGATTGGCGTGGCCACCTGGATTTTCTCGGCTATCAAGTTCCAGGCCGACATGGGGCTGATGCTGACCTTCATGCTGCTGTGGAACATGTTCGGCGCGTTGTGGCTGCTACCGGCGCTGGCGCGGTTCCTGATCAAGCCCGAGAAGTTGGCGGGGCAGAAGGGTAATTCGTTGTTTGCCCACTGAGCCGACCCCGCCATGCCGCTGAGACGGCTCGCTTGAAGAAAATGCCCGACGCCAAATCGTCGGGCATTTTTATTCAGGCTGCGGTCAGTGCGTCGTGGATTGCGGTGCGGGCGCGATGGCTAAGAAGAGTTGATCCTGGGGCGGTGCGATCAGCACATAGAGGATTTTCTCGATGGGCTCGGCCCCCGGCTCCTGCTGACTGTGCAACCACGCTTGCACGTGTTGTTTGAGCAGGTCTTTTTGCGTGTATTTGCGCTGGCTGGGTAGTTTCAGGTGCGCTCGGGTATAGCGGGCAGGGGGTGCATCGGCCGCTGCGTAGTGGAAGTGGCCATACCACAACACGGTCGGAGGCTTTTGTGCTTTGTCATACACGGCATATTCAGTGAAAAAATCGCCGCTGAGGGTGGGGCGCTGTGGATCCGCCAGGCTCGTCAGGTTGATATCAACCTCTTTATGGCGCCACAGATAGTCGAGGCTTTCCAGTGTTGGCCACTGCCGTTTGTAAGCATCACTGCAGATCCGCTGGGCCATTCGCTGCATGTCTCTGGCATGTGCCTTGTAGTCGTCGATCAGGTCCTGTGCCGAGGGTTGGCCGGGGTGCTCGCGCGTGATTTCGTCGGCCAGATCCGTCAGCTTTTTGGCTTGCCCGGTGAGCAGTTCATCCCAGTCGCCCGGGTTGACCGCTTGCCGGGTGATGGGCGATTCCAGTTGCTGCTGTTGGGCGGTTATGACGCGTTCGATATCCGTGCGCTGCTGGATCAGTTTCTGACCCAGGCTCTTGAGTGTTGCCAGTGGGCGTGTTTGTGGTTGCGGCTCGGTCGTGACTTCTTCGGTAATCTCTACCCATTCGCCAGCCTGCTGCTCGAACGAGGCAACGGTTTGTCCATCAGCCGGGTTGGTGATGGTGAAATGCTCATGGGTGATTTTGCCATCGGCTGGCTTGAGGTCGCCGACGAAGTATTTTCGCTTGCGGGTTTTGAAGATGCGCTTTGTCGGTGCCTTGGGTCGCAGGTTCTTTGATCGCGATGCTTCGACCTCCAGTTCTTCCTGCCTGCGTACCACGGTTTCCAGCTCGCTTTCGGCCAGCGCCCTGGCGTATCGCAGCTCATTCAACAGTCGCTCGGCCACAGGGTTCAGGCGTTTGGGGTTGACCAGCTTGAGGGCCCCAATGGCACCTTCATAGCTGCGGTACTTATCGAGAACGGTGTTGTACACCTGACGCTGTTCATCGAGAGGGTAGCCGCTGCTGCTGCGCACCTCGATATGGGACAGCAGGGATTGGCTCAGGCTGGAATGGTCGGCGTGCTCGATGTACAGCGCTTCCAGTGGGGATCGTTCAACGACCGACAGTTCAACGGCTACCCACGACAGTGGGATCAGCGCGTTGATTTTCAGGTTCTCCGGGAAAAACTGTTGCGGTGACTTGATCGTTGCCAGCAGCTCTTCACGTATTGCACGTCCAGCCATCGAGTCCTGCTCCAAAAGCTCAAGGGTAGTCTCCATGCTGCGGGTGTTGACGGCCATGTGCTGTTGGATGTCTGCCAGCGCGATCGATTTGGCAACGTGTTCATCATAGGCGGCAGAGTTCCCGAGCTGTTTTTCCAGCAGCATCCGTTGAATCAACTGAGTCATTGGTTCGCCACGGTCGGTAAATCGAAGGGTATCGGCCCAGGCAATCTCATAGATATGGAGGGTGAGTTGTTCGTCCCAGAGTGTCCTCAGGGTTTTTGCCCGGTCCTGGACATGGCTGCCGGCTCCCCCGTACTTTTCCAGTTCCTGGCCGACCTTGACCAGTTCGTGGCGTGAGGGTAGCAACTGTGCGTGCCTTTCCTGCAGGGTTTCCAGCAGCGTTTCATACTGGGCACGCAGCGTCGCGTAGTTGTGCATTTCGCTCTGATGTCGCGTTTCAAGGGTCGACTGCTGTGTGCCAGTGGCATTTTCCAGAAGCCTCCAGACCAGTTTCAACGTAGCCGCTTGTTTGGTCAGGTTCGTGTGGGCGGTGCTCATTCGAGCCAGTGATGCCCTGAATTCGGTCATCGGGGGTGTGATCTCGACGTTGAGCGCTTGCATCCGGACCTGCAACTGTTCTGTTTTACGGCTATTCTCCTCGCGCAAGGCCGCCAGGCGCTTGGGGCCTCCTCCTGCCAGTTTCAGCCCGCGATCCAGGGTCCAGTGGCCATTGCCATCGGTGCTGAGCTTGATTCCGGGGTGGTTGGGCTTGTCGGGATGAATGATGAAGACTTCGACAAAGCCGGGTACGACCCTGACCCGGAAAAGCAGGCCTCCCACCGAGGCATGCCAAAGGTTATCGATCTTGAACAGCCCCCTGAAATCTCCAATGGCGATGGGTTTCGGTGCCGGCTCAGGCCAGCGCACGTTGACCTCAAGCAGCTTTTCCAGCAACCGCGCCGATGCGCTATCGCCGGCCAGGGAACGGTCAAAGTCCAGCAGGGTTCGGCCGCCACCGGGCGGTTCGGAGGGCAGCCCGACCACTCCCCGTGC
Source organism: Pseudomonas spelaei (assembly GCF_009724245.1). Lineage (GTDB taxonomy): Bacteria > Pseudomonadota > Gammaproteobacteria > Pseudomonadales > Pseudomonadaceae > Aquipseudomonas > Aquipseudomonas spelaei. The sequence continues at coordinate 185,234 of NZ_WNNK01000012.1, forward strand.
AATTACAGGAGGGCGGCTGATCGCCTGGCCGGGCGCACGCCTGAATGGCAGTCGTGGGAGGGACTCGACTACCGGCCGGCCTGATGCTTCGGTCGGCAATCCATGGTGCAGCAAGACCATGCTGAGGTTGAGCAGCAGGTCAACCCACGCCAGTTCCCTGGCCGTGGGGTCTTCGCTCTCCAGCGCGGGCAGGTCCTGTTTGAGGCCCAGCGCCAGTTGCATGAGCCAGCCGACTGCCGCCAACGGTCCGCGCACCAGCATCAACAAGGTGTTGAAGCCCAGTTGTACGCCTTCCAGAATCAACGCCCATCGGCTTTCGGCGTTGGAGGTTGACTCCCGGTCGGCCTGATCCAGAAGCTGGCGGGCTTCGGACACAAACAGGTAGTCCATCAGTTGGCCGCTGTTCAGCGCCTGTTGGAGCTGAACGTTGCTCTCATCATCGGCAGGGGCCAGCGTCGCGGGTTTCGGAACGTCGGGCAATGGGTCGAACTCCGAACCTATACCGCCGATACGTACATAGTGAGGCTCTTTAAAACCCCCATTGTTGTAAATGGCCCTGGCATCATCCGTCAGCCAGGCCAGTACACTTTCCTGGATTGCTCCGGGCTGCGCGATGGCGGCCAGTAAAAGGTCACGGCTGGCAAACTCCAGCAGCGCTTCGCGATAGGCTGGGCGATAGAGCAGGTGTGGCCCGGACTGCGTGTTGCGTGGTTCGATGATGAACATGTTCTGCACCACATCAGCCCTGGCGCCGGGTTTGCGTTGAAAGGCGAGCGCGCGCATGACGATTTCATCGGCGCCGACCCAGCGCTCTGTACGCTGGGTGCAGACCACGGCCTGGACGCAGCGAAAGCCGCGTAGCGTAAGCCCGGCTTCAGCCTTTATTGTGTGTTCCAGTGCCTGGGTTTTCAGCTCGATAGGTCGCTGCCCGCAGAACAGGCGTTCGCGCTTTTTGGCCTCTTCAGTGCCGCTCAGCAGTGCCTGTTGAATATAGGCTGGGTAGTTTCGACCGACATCGACCCGTTGGACCAGTTGGAACACGTACTCCGCAGTCAGCCACGCTTCGATCTCCTGGCCACCGGTGTGGCGCACGGTCATGCGACCATTGGGTCTTCCCGAGAGGTTTTTCAGGGTCAGGTCGACCAGGCTCATCGTGACCTTTTCAATGTAGCCACTTTGCAGCGTGCCCACGGGCACATGGAAGGTCAGCTCCAGGTCATCGGCCTTGTACCGTGCTTGCGCAACGTCGGTGCAAGTGCGTGTGCCGTGCAATACGGCGTTTTGCTCCAGGCACAGTTGGTGGTCCAAGTGGCTGGCGGCATAGGTGCGGATATCGTCCAGCCCATCCAGGTAGCCTTCACCCCGCGTCAGGTGCCTCAGGCTGGCCTGTTCGATCAGGCATTGGCGATAGGCCGCGAGGTGGGCAGGCGAGGCGTTTCGCAGCCAGTCGGGGAGGGCGGCCTGGATTGGCGACAAGGTGTCGACGGGTGTGCGTGGCGAACCGGTAAACAAAGTGGCCGGGTTGGTGATCGACTCAAACAGTTGCTCTACGGTTTCGATGGAGGTACCGGCAGGCAGTGGTATGGCTGCGAGATCTTCCAGTTGCTGATTGAAGGCCAGTGCCGCCTGCACTTCGAAGATATCGCCGTCGGGTTCGTACAAGTGCCAGGTGATTTTATCGGCAATGAACTGCTGCCCCATGCGCTCGCCCCATGCCTGGCCGAATGCATCCAGGCTGGCGTAGGACTCGACCTGACCTGACAAGGAACACAACCACACGCGCTGGCCGCTGACCACCAGGATCGCGCTGGACTGCAATGTCAGCGTGGAGGTTTCACGGATCAGCTGCGTTTCCAGGGTGTAGGCGTGGATCGAATTGTCGGGCCATGGCAGGCCTGCTCTGGCTTCCCGGGTGGGGTAATTGGCCAAGGTGCTGAGTATCTGCAGCTGCTGGGCATTGTCGCCAGACTGGCGAATAGCCGAGGTTCTCAGCATGCCTTGCAGCAACCCGGCAAACCAGTGCCAGCGGCTGCCGCCGGCGTTGCTGTCTTGTCCCCAGTACTCGGTCAGTGCATCTTGAAACCCGACAAACAGAATCAAGGGCAGTTCCCGGATCAGGGCTTCGACGACGTTCAGGTCATAGGGGGCATGACCATTGGTGGGTGCGGTGAGGCGGGTCCCGGTGGCGTCACTCAGATAGCCATCAAGGTTGTCGCGCACTGACAGGTCGGGAAGGCTGCCGTCGGCAATATGTTTGAGCGCCACCTTCAGGAGTGGATGCAGGGCTCGGCCGCCACCGTCGCGGGGCAGTGCCAGGCAAAGATCAGAAAGAGGATTGGACAGGGCAGGGAATTGTTCTTTCAGGGAGTCGGTCAGCATCCGGGTGACAACTGAGCGCAGGGATGGGCGAGTGAGGAACTGTGCGTCTACGGCTTTCTTCAGAATGTTTTCGGTTGGGTTTGGCATTGGAGTAGTCCTTTACGTTGGGTAGGCATGCCCCCCGTAAAGTAATGTCAACCACGCGCCTGGTGCGGTAACCGACTACCACTGAGTGATGCGAAACGGGAAAGACGCAAGGGATTGGCCTATCATGAGCGTCTTTCCCTCTGATTGATGACCCTGATGACTGCCGCTAGCCTGCCTATTGAACTTGAATCCAGCGACATGCTCGAAATCGACGGGCTACATGCCTTTGATTTCACTTTCGACGATCAGCAGTTGCAGATCACGTGCATGGACGGCCGCGCCGAGAAGCGCTGGACGTTCAGCCTGGCGCAGGTGCAGGCCGCGACGTTTGACGACAAGCTGCAAAGCTGGACCCTCACCGGTGATTCGGGCGAACACCGCCTGGTGTGCATGAGCGCCTTCACCGGCAACAATAACGACGAGGAAGACGAGCATGATGATGCGTAAATTCTGGCCTTTGCTGATGGCCGGCAGTGTCGGCGCGATGTCGGTACAGGCTGCGCCAGTCGATACCTTTGAACTGCTGGTGGGCACCTACACCGCCGGCACCAGCGAAGGGATCTACCGCCTGCAGTTCGACAGCCGTACCGGCCAGTTCAGCGGCAAGCCGGTACTGGCCGCCAAGACGCAAAACCCGTCCTGGCTGACCTTGTCCAAAGACCAGAAACGCCTGTTCGTGGTCAATGAAAACGGCCCGGGCCAGAAGGACCCGGTGGGGCGTGTCAGCAGCTACAGCGTTGATCCCGCCAATCACCAACTGACCCTGATCAACCAGGTACAAAGCCTGGGCAATGAGCCGACCCACTCCAGCCTGGCCGCCGATGGACGTTATCTGTTTGTCGCCAACTATTCGGTGCTGGAAGATCCGGGCGGCAGCCTGGCGATCCTGCCGGTGGACGCCGAAGGCAAGCTGTCGCCGCCCGTGCAACTGAGCGCGCACCCGGCCAGCCGGGTCAACCCGGAGCGCCAGGCGTCCAACCATGTGCATTCGGTGGTGTCCTCGCCGGATGGCAAGTACGTGTTTGCCAACGACCTGGGGGCGGACAAGATTTTTGTCTACCACTACGACCCCAAGGCCAACCACGAGCTGCCGCTGACCCCGGCCGATCCGTCCTTCGTGCAACTGCCACCCGGCAGCGGCCCGCGTCACCTGCTGTTCAGCGCTGACGGCAAGCATGCCTGGCTGACCACCGAGATGAGCGCGCAGGTCGCGGTGTTCGACTACCAGGATGGCAAGCTGGTCCAGCGTCAACTGGTGGACTTCGCCGCCGGGCAGCCGGTGTCCGACAAGGCCGGCGCGGCGCTGCATGTCTCGGGCGACGGCAAGTTCCTCTACGTCAGCAACCGCGGCACCGCCAACCAGATGCTGGTCTTCGCCATCGACCCCGCCACCGCGCAGTTGAAGGAGATTCAGCGGCGCTCCGTGGAAGGCGATCACCCCCGTGAGTTCGCCCTGGACCCGAGCGGCAAGTTCCTGCTGATTGCCAACCAGAAGAGCAACCAGATCGTGGTGGTCGAGCGCGACGCCAAGACCGGCCTGCTGGGTAAAACCGTGCAGACATTGGCGATCGATGCCCCCAGCGACCTCAAGTTTCTGGTGCGGCAATAAGCCACAGGCCCCGCAACGCGGGGCCTGACTCCTTCTATTAATGCCAGTGATAACAGCTACTGTTTCAATGAATTTCTACCGGTAAGCCCCCGGGCGTAAGTTTGCTCCAAGGCCTTCACAAGCCAACCAGCCAACCGAACACAAGGGTTACCGACATGAACTTCAATCTCTTCTCGATCATCGCCGCTTCCGCTGTTTCCGCCTCAGTCGTCCTGCCTGCCAGCGCCAACGTGGAAATCACCAGCAAAAAATCCAGCACCAGCGCCTACACCCAGAAATACTTGCAACAAAGTGCCAACTTCTATGCCGCTCTGGACCACAAGGTTCAACACTGAGCGTTAATTGGCACGGGGTTGGGCATGCATCAACCCGGTGCCAGCGTTTAAGGAGCATCCCATGGCCAGAGCCCTCTTGACCTCAGCCAGACACGGCGCCTACATCGCCATCGGCGTCTACGCCGCGATGGTACTGGTGGTGACCCTCGCAACCTTCAGGCAACCCGCCGTCCAGCCGCCGATTCAAGTGGCGTATCCGGGGGTTCAGTTTGAGCATCAAGCACAGCAGGCGGGTGGGGTGGTTCACAGCGTCGTGACTGCGCTCTGACACCTGACACCTGACACCTGACACCTGTAGCCGCTGCCGAGGCACGAGGCTGCGATAAGGGCCGCAGGACCTTCAGCGGTTTCAAGACCTGGCGACTGCTGCGCAGCCGATCGCAGGCTGCGCCAGCGGCTACAGGTGATCAACACATTCCCCTGCCTCGTGCCTCGGCAGCGGCTACAGTTTTTTTTCCATGACCCCTGTAAACAGCTCGGACTCCAGAATTCGCTGCAACCAGGCCTGCAAGCGCCGATACGGCGTGCCCGCAAACCATTCCCGATCGACATGGGCAAACTGCCGTACAAACGGTGCCAAAGCCACGTCTGCCAGGCTCAAATGCTCGACGAGCAAGTAGTTACGTTCTGTCAGCAACTCATCCAGCTTGCGCAAAAATACCTCGCCCTCGGCCCGATAGTGTTCCATCGGCTGCTCCGGGTAGCGCTCGGCGTACTTGTAGCGATTCAAGTGCACCTTGAATGCCTGATCGTTCTCTTCAATCAATCCAGCGATCAGCGACCGCGCCGCCGGGTCATTCTTGAGCAACCAGTCCTCGGGATCGTGCTGCGACAGGGCCCAGCCCATGATCGCCAGGCTTTCGTCGATCACCTGACCCTCCACGCTCAACACCGGCACTGTGCCTTTGGGCGACAGCGCCAGCATTTCGACGGGCTTGGCCTTGAGGCTGACCTCGATAGTCTGCACCGCCACCCCTGAATACCGCAGGGCCATGCGTGCCCGCATGGCGTAGGGGCAACGGCGGAACGAGTACAACACGACCTCACTCATTTGACCTCCAGCGTGCTCAGGCCATTGCCCTGGCGCTTGACCTGGATCTGCACCGGGATCCGCTCGTGCATTTCCTGCACATGGGAAATCACCGCCACCTTGCGGCCCTGCGCCTGCAAGCCGTCGAGGGCGTCCATCGCCAGTTGCAGCGACTCGGGGTCGAGGCTGCCGAAGCCTTCGTCGATAAACAGCGACTCGATCTTCAACGTGCTGGACGCCATCGACGCCAATCCCAAGGCCAGCGCCAGCGACACCAGGAACGTTTCGCCGCCGGACAGCGAATGCACCGAGCGGGTTTCGTCGCCCATTTCGGTGTCCAGTACCAGCAAGCCGAGCATGCTGCCGCCGCGCTTGAGGCGGTAGCGGCGCACCAGTTGGCGCAGTTGTACGTTGGCGTGGTGCACCAGCAGGTCGAGGTTGTAGGCCTGTGCAAATTTGCGGAACTTGTCGCCAGTGGCCGAACCGATCAGTGCGTCGAGCCGTGCCCAGCGCTGCCATTCGTCGTAGGCTTTGGCAATCTGATCGGCCAAGGCCTGGTTGGCGTCCTGCCGACGTTGGTCCTCGGCTTGTTGCGCGCGCAGTTCGGCGCAGTGTTTTTCGCCGCTGGCCAGTTGGCTGTTGAGTTCAGCCAAGGCACTGTCCAGTTGCTCGGCGTCGAGGTTGCCATTGTGTTGGGCCTGGTGATCCTTGAGGCGTTGTTCGCGCTCGTGCAGAAGGACCCTGGCCTGTTCGATGGCCTTTTCGCTGTGCTGCACCTGTTGGCGCAACTGCCCGAATTGTGGCTCATCCACGGCCAGCAGGTGTGCCAGGCCATTGTCATCCAGTTCCGGGTGCAGGGCGCGCCATTCGCTGATGCGGCTACCCAACGTCTGCTGTTCGGCTTCCAGCGCTTGCTGGCGTTCCTGGCGGGCCTTGAGATCGGCTGCCAACTGGATCAGTTCATTGCGGGTGTCCTGCAATTGCTGGTTGGCCTGGGACTCGCTGCTGCGCGCCTGCTCGACGGATTGATCCAATTGCTGTTGCCACCGCTCGGCGCTGGCGTGCTCGCCCAACAGACCGGTGAGTTTTTCCTGTGCAGCCAGTTGCTGGGTGGTCAGGGCGGCGAATTGTTGTTGCAGCACTTCCAGTTGCTGTTGGCGATGCTGTTGGCGGTCTTGTTCCTTGTCGATGGCCTGCTGGCGCTGCTGCTGCTCAAGCAGTTCTTCACGCTGGCTGTCTAAGTGCTCCAGCCGCTGGCTGATCTGCTGATCCAGCTGCATGAAGGTTGCTGCCGGTTCCGTGCGCAAGCCTTCCAGGATCTCGGCCGGCAAGAGGCTGGTGAAGGCATTGAGCTCTTCTTCCAGGCGCCCGCGGTCATTGGCCAGTTCCCGTTGCTGGTCGATCAACTGTTGGCGCGCCTGCTGGCTGGCGTCCTGGGCGGCTTGTAGTTGCTGCTGCAGGCGCCCGGCGTTTTGTTGCAGGTTGAGCAGGGCCGCCTGACGGTGTTCGTCCTGGGTAATGCTCTGGTTCAACTGGCTTAGTTGTTGGGTCAGCCAGGCGCTGCGCTTGGAGGCATCCTGATTGAACAATGCAGCGGACAGCGGATGGGCGTCGAGGCTGGGCGCCAAGGCCTGGCGCTGAGAAGTCAGGTGTTCCTGCTGTTGCAGAAACTCCTTTTGCTGGGCGATCAGTCCACCGACTTCACCGCGCAGTTCGGTGAGTTTTTCCTTGAGGCTATCGACGGCTTTCTGCGCATTGGCTTCTTCGCTTTCATCATGGCGCGCCATGCTGTGCAGCAGGGCTTCGGGTTGATGATAGGGGTGGTCAAGGCTGCCGCACACCGGGCACGGCTGGTCGTCCTGCAACTGCTCGCGCAGCTCCTCGACACTGGCACTTCGGGCCAGACGCTGACGCTCCAGCAACTGCTTGGTGACGGTCAGGGTTTGCTCGGCGACTGTCAGCTCGGCCCGGGTTTGCAGGCCGGTCTGGTTCAGGTGCTCGCGTTGTTGCGAAGCCGTGGCTTGCTTAAGGGTCAGCTCCTGGCTGTGTTGTTCCAATTGCTGCTGGTTGTCCCACAGCCGCGTCAGGTCTTCAAAGGCTCGCTGTTGCTTGCGATTGTCCTTGAGCAGACTGTCCAGCAACTGGATCTGTTCGGCGATGGCGTGGGGCTCGGCACCGGCTTCCTGATACAGCAAGTCCAGGGCAGTGCGCTGCTGGGTCCATTGCTCGCTGGCGGCGGTGGCCTGCTGTTCCAGGTGCGGCAGTTCAGCCTGGCCCTTGTTCAGGCGATTGCCCACCAGCATCAATTGCTGCAGGCGGTCGCGATAGGCATTCCAGGCGTCGCCCAAGGGGGCGAGGGCGGCGCTGTGTTCGAGCTGTTCGGCAAGTTGCTGTAAGCGCGTGGCCACTTGCTTTTGCACGTCCTGCTGGGTGTTCAGCGCTGCTTGGCTTTGTGCACAGGCGGATTCGCCTAATTGTTTTTGCTCGGCGCTTTGGCTGAGGTCGCGGGTCAGGCGAGCGAGGGTGTTTTGTTCCTCGAACGCCTGGCGCAGCAGCGGCACCGCATCGGCTTGCTGTTTCAGGGCCTCGGCCAAGGCGCTTTGCACAGTGGTTTGCTGGTGTTGCAGTTGCGCTTGGCGGGCGTGCAAGGATGTCTGTTGTTCCAGATGCTGACGGATCTGAACGGCCAAGGGTTGCAGTAGGCTCGTCAGTTCTGTTTGGCGCGAGAAGTGATGACGTTGCGGCGCCAATTGTTCCAGGCGGCTCAGGTCCAGCCGTTGTTGGCCCTGGTTTTCCCAGTCCTGCTGGGCCTGTTGCAGTTGCTCCACTGCACTTTGCTGGCGCTCCTGCCACTCGCGCAGTTCTTTGAGCCAGGTGTGCTGCTGCTCAAGTTGCTTGAGTTGGGCCTGCTGTTGCTTGAGTTGCTGCTGGGCCTCGCTTAACTGTTGATCCAGCTCAGCGCGGGCTTCGGCAGGCAGCGGGGTGACACCAGTGGCCTGGTCTTGCAGCAGCTTGTGGGCGTCTTTGGCGTCCTTGGCCTTGTCGAAAGCACGGCGGCCCAGTTGAGTGTAGAGCGCGGTGTCGGTGAGCTTTTCCAGCAGTTCGCTGCGCTCGTTGTCATTGGCCTTGAGGAATGCGCTGAACTCACTTTGCGCCAACAGCACAGCACGGGTGAACTGTTCGAAGTTCAGGCCCAGGGCCAGTTCCAGCTGGGTTTTGTATTCGGTTTTCTGGCTGGCCAGCAGTTGGTCGCTGTCCAGGTCGATCAGGCTTTGCCGACTGTTTTGCAGCTTGCCGCTAGCCTTGTCCCTGGCACGGTTGGCTTCCCAGCGGGCGCGATAGCGACGGCCGCTGACGCCGACAAAATCCACCTCGGCATAACCGCCGCCGGTGCCGCGACGAATCAGCGTGCGTGGGTCACCAATGGAAATGTCGGTATCGGCATCGGGCATCTTCGCCTGGCCGGTGTCACCCAGGCGCGGCACCGCGCCGAACAGTGCCAGGCACAGGGCATCAAGCAAGGTGCTTTTACCCGCGCCGGTCGGCCCGGTGATCGCAAACAACCCGGCACTGGCCAGGGGCTCGGCGGTAAAGTCGATCTCAAACGGCCCGGCCAGGGAGGCCAGGTTTTTCAGGCGAATGGCGAGGATCTTCATGGCTGTTCATCCGCCTGTTGCACTTCCTGGAGCAGCACGGCGAAATCCTTCAAGGTCTGTTCATCCACCTCATTGCCGTAGCTTTCCAGCCAGGCGCGGCTGAACAGTTCCTGGGGCGTGAGTTGGTCCAGTTCGATCAGGCGCTCATCGTTATTGTCTTCGCCGCGTTTGCCGGCGTACTCGGCGGCGATGCGCACCAGGCGCACGGCCTTGCCTTGCAGGGCGGTTTCGATCTGTTGGCGCAGGTCGGGCTGCGGCTCGTCCAGGCGCACGCGCACCTCCAGCCAGGGTTGGCGCTGGGTGTCGGCGAGCAGGTCGATGTCGGGCAAATCCGCCAAGGCCTTGAGGATATCGGCCAAGGGCGCGGCTTCCAGGCGTTGCAGGTTGACCGAGCGCGGAATCAGGAGCGGTTCGACGCCGACCAGTCTTTCGCCCTGGAACGTCACGTCGAGAATCTGGTGCTTGTAACCGATTTCGGAAAACGACAGCGGAATCGGCGAGCCGCTGTAGCGCATGCGTTCTTCACCATTCACCTTTTGCGGCTTGTGCAAATGGCCGAGGGCAACATAGGCGACACTTTTGTCGAACAGTTTGGCTGGAAGCGCCTCGGCATTGCCAATGATCAGGCTGCGCTCGGAGTCTTCCGACACGGAGCCACCGGCCATATGCGCGTGGCTGATGGCAATCAGTGCCTGGCCTTTTTTACGTTTGGCGTTGGCGGCGGCGATCAGCCCTTCATGTACTTGGCCGATACCACGCAGGTAGTCGTCACCCAGGTGTGCACCGGTGACTTCTGCCGGGCGCAGGAAGGGCAGCGCCAGGCACCACGCGGCGGTCTTGCCTTTGGCATCCGGCAGCGGGATCAGTAAGCGCTCGGCGTCCAGTTGCCCGTCGTCCAGCCACAGCACACGACCCAGGGCATGGGTGCGCAAACGGCGCATTAATGGCGCGGGTAGTTCGATGCGCGAGCCGGAGTCATGGTTGCCGGCGATCATCACAAGGGTCAGCTTCGGGTTTTGTTCGTGGGCGCTGATGATGAAGTCGTACAGACGCTCCTGGGCCTTGAGCGGGGGGTTGACTGTGTCGAAGATATCGCCGGCGATCAGCAGCACATCGGGGCCGTGCAGCTTGAGTTGGGCCAGCAGCCAGTCGAGGAAACAGGCGTGTTCGAAGTCGCGTTCCTGGCCGTGGAGGTTTTGGCCCAAGTGCCAGTCGGAGGTGTGGAACAGACGCAAGGCGAACTCCGTGAAGAAGATGAAAAGGAGGGGAGTTTACCTGTAAATGCGAACGCGGTGCCTTGGGCGACGCAGGTCAATCTGTGGACGCTGGCTTGTCGGGTCGCCACACCGTTGCGATGGAGGTATGTCAGTTGATGAATTTGCTGACTGACAGGCCGTCATCGCGGCATAGGTATCTACACAT
>NZ_WNNK01000013.1 GCF_009724245.1 Pseudomonas spelaei
GGGCGCCTGCCAGTGGTCTTCAATGCTAAAGTCCCTCCCTCGATTTTGCTTTTCCCAAGGAAGCCGTTATGCCGGATGCGACGTCCCTCAGTGCTGGATTCATGGTGGTTCATGGCAATCGCCTGGATGAGCTGCGCAGCCTGGTGGTCAGTTGGATGCGTCGTTATCCCCTGGCCCCTCTGGAGAACGAAATTGCCTTGGTGCAAAGCAACGGCATTGCTCAATGGCTCAAGCTTGCGCTCGCCGAAGATCCGGAAGATGACGATATGGGGGGCTGTGGCATCGCAGCCGCTATTGATGTGCAGCTCCCCGGCAGCTTCATGTGGCAGCTCTATCGCATGGTTTTGGGCCGAGATGAAATTCCCGCCAAATCCCTGCTGGATAAAGCCCCGCTGACCTGGCGCCTCATGCGCCTGCTCCCCGAACTGATCAATCAACCGCACTTCGAGCCACTGCAACGATTCCTGACCCACGACACCGATCTGCGTAAACGCTATCAACTGGCAGAGCGCCTGGCCGACCTGTTTGACCAATATCAGGTCTACCGCGCCGATTGGCTGGAGGACTGGGCCGCAGGTCGCCATCAACTGCGTAATGGCCGAGGCGAATCCAAACCTCTGAGTCCCGCCAACTGCTGGCAAGCCGAACTGTGGCGTGCGCTGCTACTGGACGTAGGCGAGGAGGGCATGGCCCAAAGTCGCGCCGGGGTTCATCAACGTTTCATCGAGCGTATTAACAACCTTGATAAGGCGCCTGCGGGCCTGCCTTCCCGAGTGATCGTTTTTGGCATCTCCTCTCTGCCGGCCCAGGCCTTGGAAGCGCTCGCCGGTCTTGCCCGTTTCAGTCAGGTACTGCTCTGTGTTCACAACCCTTGTCGCCATCATTGGTCCGACATCGTTGCGGATAAAGACCTACTGAGAAACGAATACAAGCGCCAGGCCCGCAAGGCCGGAATGCCCGTCACCATCGACCCGCAGACCCTGCACCAACATGCTCATCCGTTGCTTGCGGCATGGGGCAAACAGGGTCGTGACTACATCAACCTGCTGGACAGCTATGACGATCCCAACAGCTACCGGTCGGCATTCCGTGACGGCCGAATCGACCTGTTCAGCGAGAGTGAGCCCACCACGTTGCTGAACCAATTGCAGGACGACATCCTCGAACTGCGCCCGCTCAATGAAACTCGAGATCTATGGCGTGCGGTCGATCTGGAGCAAGACACTTCAATCCGCTTCCACATTGCCCACAGCGCCCAGCGAGAAGTGGAAATCCTCCATGATCAATTGCTCCAACGCTTTAGCGAAAACCCTGATCTGCGCCCAAGGGACATCATCGTCATGGTCCCTGATGTCGACAGCTATGCTCCACACATCCGCGCCGTGTTCGGCCAACTGGACAGACAGGATTCACGTTTCATCCCCTTCACGCTCACCGACCAGGGCCAACGGGGCCGTGACCCGCTGCTGATCGCCGTCGAGCACCTGCTCAAACTCCCCGATAGCCGCTTCCCGGTCAGCGAAATTCTTGATCTGCTGGATGTCCCCGCACTGCGCGAGCGTTTCGCCATCAAGGAGCGCGACCTACCCACCCTGCACCGCTGGATCGAAGGAGCCGGCATCCGCTGGGGGCTTAACGCCGAGCAGCGCGCGGGCCTCGGTTTGCCGAGTGAATTGGAACAAAACAGCTGGCGTTTCGGCCTGCGCCGCATGCTCCTGGGCTACGCTGTGGGCACAGGCGTAGCCTGTGACGGCATTGAGCCCTACGACGAAATCGGTGGCCTCGATGCGGCGCTGATCGGCCCGTTGGTTGCGCTGCTGGACGCGTTGCACGATGTTCACCAAACACTTTCAACACCGGCCGCACCACGGGTGTGGGGTGAGCGCTTGCAAGACCTGATGCAACGGTTCTTCCTGCCCAGTAACGAGCACGATGACTATCTCCTGGGCCAGCTTGAGCAACTGCGAGAGACCTGGCTGGAAACCTGCGAGTCCGTCGGCCTACAGGACGAGCTACCGCTGACGGTCGTCCGCGAAGCCTGGCTGGCTGGCCTTGACCAAGGCCGCCTGTCTCAACGCTTCCTTGCCGGCGCGGTCAACTTCTGTACGCTGATGCCAATGCGCGCCATCCCGTTCAAGCTGGTCTGCCTGCTGGGCATGAACGACGGTGATTACCCGCGCGCTCAACCCCCGTTGGACTTCGATCTGATGGGCAGCGACTACCGTCCCGGCGATCGGTCACGTCGCGAAGACGACCGCTATCTGTTACTGGAAGCGTTGCTCTCCGCCAGGGACCAGCTCTATATCAGTTGGGTTGGGCGCAGCATTCGTGATAACAGCGATCGTCCAGCCTCGGTGCTAATTGGCCAGTTGCGCGACCACCTTGTCAGCGGTTGGCACACCAGGCATGGTGAGCCCCTGCTGGAGGCCATGACTCAAGAGCACCCACTCCAGCCCTTCAGCGCTCGCTACTTTCACGAAGGCGATACGCTGTTCAGCTACGCCCGCGAATGGCAATTGCTCCATCAAGCCCAAAACGACATGGCCGACATTGGCCGTCTGGCTCCCTACGTTCAAGAAGAACCCCTGAGCCTCGGGCAGTTGCAGGACTTCCTGCGTAACCCTGTCCGACATTTCTTCAGCCAGCGCCTCAAGGTTTTCTTCGAGGCCGCCGAAGTGCCCCTGGCCGATGAAGAACCTTTTGTCCTCGATGCCCTGCAACGTTACAGCTTGAGCGACAGCCTGCTCGCAGCAGCGCTGACCCAACCCGACAACCTCGACGAAGCCCTCAATGCCCAGGCTCTGCGCCTCCAAGGCAGCGGCCTGCTCCCAATGGTTGGTTTCGGTGAGTGCCTGCGTAACGAGTTGATCGAACCTTTGCCCGACTTGCTGCAACGCTATCAACAACTGTTGGCCCTCTGGCCCACGCCGCACACCAGCGCCGAGCCGATCAGCTTTGAGTATCAAGGCATTCAACTTGAAGGTTGGATAAGCGGGCTACACAGGCGCAGTGACGGTGGCTTGCTCAGCGTCACCACCATCCCCAACAGTATCGGTTCGATCAAGACCCGCAAGTGGCATCGTCTGGTTCGCCCATGGGTCAATCACTTGGTGGCTTGTGCCTGCGGACTGCCATTGAGCACCGGTCTGGTGGCCAGCGATGACACGTTGCTGTTGGCCCCACTGGAGCAACATACGGCACAAGAAGTCCTTGGTAATGTATTGCTGGCCTGGCAAACCGGCATGAGCACGCCGCTGCCCGTTGCCGTCAAAACCGCTTTCGCCTGGCTCGGCCAGACCGACCCGGTCAAAGCGCAAGCCGCCGCCAGCAAAACCTACGAGGGCGATGGCCAAACCACTGATGGCGAGCGTCGCGAAAGTCCTGCACTCACCCGACAATTTCCCGATTTCGCCGCCTTGGTGGCCAGTGAAGACTTCGAAGGCTGGTGTGAAACGCTGTACCGACCATTGATCACCGCGCCATGGCGATCCCTGAGCAGCGAGGAGGCCAACTCATGAGCAGCATAAAACCCCTGGCCTTGGCGTTCCCGCTGCATGGCAGTCAACTGATCGAAGCCAGCGCCGGTACCGGCAAGACCTTCACCATCTCGGCGCTGTACCTGCGCCTGGTGCTGGGCCATGGTGGCGAAGCGTCGGGCTTTGGCCGCGAACTGCTGCCGCCACAAATCCTTGTCGTGACCTTCACCGATGCGGCGACCAAAGAATTGCGTGAACGCATCCGCACCCGCCTGGCCGAGGCGGCTCGCTTCTTTCGCGAAGAGACCGAAGCCCCCGACGCGCTGATTGCCGAACTGCGTGACCAATACCACGTTGAACAATGGCCCGGCTGCGCCAATCGCCTGGACATCGCCGCCCAATGGATGGACGAAGCCGCCGTCTCGACCATCCACAGTTGGTGCCAGCGTATGTTGCGCGAACACGCCTTCGACAGCGGCAGCCTGTTCACCCAGACCCTGGAAACCGACCACAGCGACTTGCTGGGCGAAGTGCTGCGCGACTACTGGCGCCTGTTCTGCTACCCGATGCACGGTGACACGCTGAATTGGGTACGCAATAACTGGGGTGGCCCGGCCGCCCTGATGCCGCGAGTACGTGCATTGTTCGGCAGCGAGCGGCCCACAGATGAACAACGCGAACCTGCCGAACTGATCAGTGTTTGTCTGCAAGAGCGGCGTGACGCCTTGGTTGCTCTCAAGTCTCCCTGGCAACGCTGGGCCATCGAATTGCGGGATATCTGCCTGCAAGCCGTCGCCGCCAAAGCTGTCGATGGTCGCAAGATGCAGGCCCGTTACTTCGAACCCTGGTTTGAAAAAATCAGCGCCTGGGCTGCTGACGAGTCGGTGGAACAACTGGACATCGGTACCGGTTTCTCCCGCCTGACGCCCGACGGCATGGCTGAAGCCTGGAAGGGCGATCCGCCGCAGCATCCAGGACTCGACGCCATGGCGGGTCTGAAAGCCAGTCTCGACGCTCTGCCCACTCCGGATGCCGCCGTGTTGCAACACGCTGCAGGGTGGGTCGCAAAACGCTTCGAGGAAGAAAAGCGCCGTCGCGCCGAAATGGGCTTCGATGACATGCTCATTCGCCTCGATGCTGCGCTGCAGGCCGACGGTGGCGAGCGCCTGGCCAGTGTGATCCGCGAGCAATTTCCGGTGGCGTTGATCGACGAATTCCAGGACACCGACCCGGTGCAGTACCGCATCTTCGAGAGCATCTACCGCATCGAAGACAACAACCCCGAAAGCGGCCTGTTCCTGATCGGAGACCCGAAACAGGCGATCTATGCCTTTCGCGGTGCCGACATCTACACCTACTTGCGCGCCCGTCAGGCCACCAGTGGCCGACTGCATACGCTGGGCACCAACTTTCGCTCCAGTCACGCGATGGTGGAAGCGGTAAACCATGTGTTCCAGCGCGCTGAAAAAGGGCGCGGCGCGTTCTTGTTTCGTGAACCTGACGGTGAGAATCCGGTGCCGTTTCTGCCAGTGCTTTCCCAAGGCCGCAAGGAACAGTTGCAGGTCAACGGCCAGACACTGCCAGCCCTGAACATCTGGCACCTGCCCTCCGACCAACCCCTCTCTGGCGTGCTCTATCGCCAGCAACTGGCAGCCGCTTGCGCCAGCCAGATCGTGGCGTTGCTCAATGGTGGCCAGCAGGGCAGCGCAGGATTCGTCAGAGACGACGCCTTCAACGGCGTACTGCCGTCGAACATCGCCATTCTTGTGCGCGATGGCAAAGAAGCACAGTCGGTGCGCGGTGAGCTGGCCGCCCGTGGTGTGCGCAGCGTGTACCTCTCCGACAAGGATTCGGTGTTCGCCGCCCAGGAAGCCCACGACCTGCTGGCCTGGCTCAAAGCCTGCGCCGAACCGGACGTCGAACGCCCCCTGCGTGCCGCGCTGGCCTGCGTCACCCTGAACCTGTCGCTGCCGGAACTGGAGCGTTTGAACCAGGACGAACTGGCGTGGGAAAAGCGCGTGATGCAATTCCGCGACTACCGTGCCATCTGGCGTACCCAAGGTGTATTGCCGATGCTTCGGCGCCTGCTTCACGACTTCAAGTTGCCACAAACCCTGATCGCTCGCAGCGACGGCGAGCGAGTGCTGACCAACTTGCTGCACCTCTCTGAACTGTTGCAACAAGCGGCGGCGGAACTGGATGGTGAACAGGCATTGATCCGCCACTTGGCCGAACACCTGGCGCTCTCCGGCCAGGCGGGCGAAGAGCAAATACTGCGTCTGGAAAGCGATGAGCAACTGGTCAAAGTAGTGACCATTCACAAGTCCAAGGGGCTGGAATACGACTTGGTGTTTCTGCCGTTCATCTGTTCGGCGAAACCCGTGGACGGCAGCCGCCTGCCATTGCACTACCACGATGAAAACGGCAAATCCCAAGTGAGCCTCAGGCCAACCGCCGAGTTGATTGCCCAAGCCGACGATGAGCGTCTGGCCGAAGATCTACGTTTGTTCTACGTGGCGCTGACACGGGCAAAACATGCCTGTTGGCTCGGTGTCGCCGACCTCAAACGTGGTAATAACAACAGCTCGGTGTTGCACCTGTCGGCCTTGGGTTATTTGCTCGGCGGCGGCGCCTCGTTAAGCGAATCTGCCGGTCTTGCCCGCTGGCTTCTGGACTTGCAGGACGGCTGCTGCGCAATCCACTGCGCCGAAATGCCTGAAGCCGAAGCCATCGTGTTCCACCCGCCGCGCAACGAAGCTGCCTTGCTCGCGCCCTTGTTACCCAAACGCAAGGCCGCAGAAAACTGGTGGATCGCCTCCTACAGCGCTCTGCGTATTGGCGAAAGCATGAGCGCCGCCAGCCTGGAAGCGCCGGAAAGCCCGCAAGCCCAAAAGTTGTTCGACGACGAACGTCTCGATCCGGATGCTCCGCGCGAAGTGGCTGCGTCCGGCGGCGATATTCATCGTTTTCCCCGCGGCCCTAACCCTGGGACGTTCCTCCATGGCCTGCTGGAGTGGGCCGGTGGCGAAGGCTTTAATGTCACGCCCGAAGCCATCGAAGACGCCGTCGCCCGGCGCTGCAATCGGCGCGGTTGGGAAGGCTGGATCAGTACGCTGAGCCATTGGTTACAGCATCTGCTGCAAGCGCCACTGGTGCTGGGTAACGGTCAGATGGCGCTCAACGGTTTGCAGCACTACCAGATCGAGATGGAGTTCTGGTTCGCCAGCCATAAAGTCGATGTCCTCGCTCTGGATAAGCTGGTGTGCCAACACACCCATAACGGTGTTTCCCGGGTGGCCGCCGAACCGGTGTTGCTCAACGGCATGTTCAAGGGCTTTATCGACCTGACCTTCGAACATGATGGCCGTTATTACGTGGCCGACTACAAATCCAATTGGCTCGGCCCCGACGATTCGGCCTACACCATGCAGGCCATGGAGCTGTCGATCCTCGACCATCGTTACGACCTGCAATACGTCCTTTACCTGCTGGCCCTGCATCGCCAGCTTAAGGCACGACTCGCTGACTACGATTACGACCGCCACATTGGCGGTGCGCTTTATCTGTTCCTGCGCGGTACCCATTCAGCGAGCCAGGGCGCCTATTTCACTCGGCCACCACGGGAGCTGATCGAGGGCCTGGACCTGTTGTTCCAAGGCAAACCGCTACCGCTCAAAGCCGAGCCAGCCTGGGAACAAGGAGTCCTGTTATGAGCCTCTCGACGTTACCGCTTGAGGAACTGACGCCCCTCAGCCGCGCGGCCGATCTGCTGCAACTGCTCGAGCGTTGGGTCGAACGTGGCTGGTTGCGTGCGCTGGACAAAGCCTTTGTCGGCTTCCTCTACGAGCTCGATCCACAGGCCGATCCGCTGGTATTGCTGGCGGCTGCACTGACCAGTCACCAACTGGGCCACGGCCATGTTTGCCTGGACCTGTTCGAAACCCTCAAGGCCCCGGATTTTGCCCTGTCCCTGCCGCCTGAAGGCGACGTGCAAACCGGGGTCATGCTGCTGCCGTCGCAATTGCTCGATGGGCTCGATGGCGCCCACTGGTGTCATGCCCTGGCCGCCAGCCACTTGGTGGCGCTGGCGGTTGATGGCAGTGAATCGGCACACAGCCGGCCTTTGGTCCTGTCGGGCAAACGCTTGTATTTACGTCGCTATTGGACCTATGAGCGGCGCATCGATACGGCGTTGCGTCTGCGCCTTGCCACTTCGCAAAGCCCCCCCGCCGACTTGCCCCAACGCTTGAACGGGTTGTTCGAGCAGGCCACACCAGGTGCGGTGGTTGACTGGCAAAAGCTTGCCTGCGCCCTGGCCACTCGAGGTGCGTTCAGTATCGTCACGGGTGGGCCTGGTACTGGCAAGACCACTACCGTGGTGCGGCTGCTCGCGCTGTTGCAGGCGCCGGCCGTGGAGGGCGGCAGCGCGCTGCGCATTCGCCTGGCCGCACCCACCGGCAAGGCCGCTGCTCGCTTGACCGAGTCCATCAGCCAGCAAGTCCTGTCGCTGAAGGTGCCTGACGCCGTGCGGGAAAAAATCCCCACCCAGGTCACCACGGTTCACCGCTTGCTGGGCAGCCGGCCCGGCACCCGTCACTTTCGCCATCACCTCGGTAATCCATTGCCCCTGGATGTACTGGTGGTCGATGAAGCTTCAATGATCGACCTGGAAATGATGGCCAATCTGCTGGACGCCCTACCGCCTCATGCCCGGTTGATACTGCTCGGCGACAAAGACCAACTCGCGTCCGTTGAGGCCGGCGCCGTCCTCGGTGATTTATGCCGCGACGCCGAAGCTGGCTGGTACAGCGCGCAAACCCGCCAATGGCTGCAAGCCGTCAGCGGCGAGGACCTCACTACCAGTGGCCTTCAGGAAGACCTGGACGGCAGCCATCCATTGGCCCAGCAAGTGGTCATGCTGCGCTACTCCCGGCGTTTCGGCGAAGGCAGCGGCATCGGCCAACTGGCACGTTGGGTCAACCAGCAGAATGCTGAAGAGGCTCGCCGATTGCTGGCCGCTCGTAGTCATGCAGACCTGTTTTGCGTCAGCCTCAAGGGCGAACACGACCATGCTTTGGAGCGCCTGGTGCTGGACGGGCAGGGCCACGGTGCCCACGGTTATCGCTATTACTTGAACCTGCTGCGCACTTCACGCCCGGCTCCGGATACACCACGAGATGATCCACAGTGGACCGACTGGGCTCGCCAACTGTTGCAAGCGTTCGATGCTTTCCAGTTATTGTGTGCCGTGCGCAAGGGCCCTTGGGGTGTCGAAGGCCTGAACCAACGCATCACTGCCGCTTTGCTCAAAGCCCGGCTGATTGACAGTGATCAGCAGTGGTACGAAGGGCGCCCCGTACTGATGACCCGCAACGACTACGGCCTGGGCTTGATGAACGGCGATATTGGTATCGCCTTGAGACTGCCTGAAAGCGACGGCGGGCCACAGGTCTTGCGCGTGGCGTTTCCACGCAATGACGGCCAGGGCGGCGTGCGTTTTGTGTTACCCAGCCGCCTCAATGATGTGGAAACCGTCTACGCCATGACCGTGCACAAATCCCAGGGCTCGGAATTTGCCCACACTGCGTTGATCCTGCCGGATGCGTTGAACCCTGTCCTGACCAAGGAATTGATCTACACCGGTATTACCCGCGCCAAAGACTGGTTCAGCCTGATTGAAACCCGTGGCGGGGTCTTCGAAGAAGCGGTGCGGCGCAAGGTGAAACGATTGAGTGGGCTGATGTTGGAGCTGGTGGTTTGAATTGTAAAAAAACTGACCGGAAGGTCACTGTTTAATTCTACTTCAGGCGTATGATTTTTCTGAGAAAATGGCGGAATCCTCCGAGGCAACGTTTCGTGGGATTTCCTGCCGTTGTGCTATCGTTGCGGCATCATCCCGAGAAGATCAAAGAGAATCGCTGCATGAACGTGGCTGTTTCGCCCACAAAGCGTCGTTTGAGTTGGAGACGAATGCTGTTGTTGGCGGTTCTGTGGGTACTTGCGCCGGTTACGGTGGCGCAAACGCCTGCCCCCGCCAGCATGGCCGACCAAAGGGCCCAGGCGGTAACTCAAGTGGTACTCGGGATTCTCAGTTATGCCCGCTGGCCGGTGGAGCCTGCGCAGTTACGACTGTGCATTGTCGGGCCGACCCAATACACCGATGATTTGGTCAAGGGCACGACCCAGGCCACTGGTCGCCCGGTGGTGGTGCAGCGCCTGCTGGCCGGTCACCCCGATATTGCCAACGCCTGCGACGCGGTCTACATCGGTCAGTTGACCAGCGATGAACGCACCCGCCTGTTCGCCTCATTGACCGGTCGTCCAGTACTGAGCATCAGCGAAGGTGGAGACCAGTGCACGGTAGGTAGTCTGTTCTGCCTGCGGGTCGGTGATGAGCAAGTGTCGTTTGAGGTCAACCTTGACTCTGTCGCCCGCAGCGGTGTGCGTATTCACCCCAGCGTGCTGCAACTGTCCCGCCGTCGGGCGCCGGAATCATGAGTCCTTCCAAGGCACATGTGCGGCCAACTCTTCGCTCCGTGCTTGGGCGCGGACACCTGAGTGTGGCGTTGATGGCCGTGAGCATGGCCAGTATTTCCTTGACCTTGCTCGGTGTACTGGCGCTGCGGGTCTACGCGGACCACAACCTGCACCTGATTGCCCGCTCTATCAACTACACGGTAGAGGCGGCGGTAGTGTTCAGTGACAGTGCGGCGGCCACTGAGGCCCTGGCGCTGATCGCCTCGACCGAAGAGGTGGCCCAGGCGGAAGTCTTTGATGCCAGCGGCAAACTCCTGGCCCATTGGGAGCGACCGGAGACCGGGATGTGGTCCAAGGTCGAGCTGGAGCTGGCCCATACCCTGTTAGAGCAGCCCATCAGCCAGACGATCATGCACCAGGGCAAAGCCATCGGCAGCATCCACCTGAGTGGCCATGGCGGCAGCCTGCTGCGCTTTTTGCTCAGCG
This sequence comes from Pseudomonas spelaei, assembly GCF_009724245.1. Classification (GTDB taxonomy): domain Bacteria; phylum Pseudomonadota; class Gammaproteobacteria; order Pseudomonadales; family Pseudomonadaceae; genus Aquipseudomonas; species Aquipseudomonas spelaei. The sequence goes on from NZ_WNNK01000013.1 coordinate 10,440, forward strand.
GCCTGGCGGGGATTCTGGTGTGTACGGCCCTCAGTGCCTGGGTCGCCCTGTACTTGTCGCGGCGTATGCTGCGGGGTATTACTACGCCATTGCGCAGCCTTGCCAAAGTCGCTCACGCCGCTCGCAGCGAACGGGCCTTCGACCGTCGTGTACCGCCGGCGCAGATTGCCGAACTCGACAGCCTGGGCAACGACTTCAACGCCTTGCTCGACGAGCTGGAAAGCTGGCAGACCCACCTGAAAAGCGAAAACGAAACCCTTGCCCACCAGGCGTCCCACGACAGCCTTACCGGGCTGCCCAACCGGGCGTTTTTCGAAGGCCGCTTGATTCGCGCCCTGCGCAGTGCCGCTAAGCTCAACGAGAAAGTAGCGGTGCTGTTTCTCGACAGCGACCGCTTCAAGGACATTAACGACAATTTCGGCCACGCTGCGGGCGATGCGGTGTTGGTGGCGGTGGCACAGCGGGTTCGCGCGCAATTGCGTGAAGAAGACCTGGTCGCACGCCTGGGCGGCGACGAATTCGCGATCCTGCTGACCCCGCTGCACAAGATCGAAGATGCCCAGCGCATCGCCGGCAAGATCCTCGCGAGCATGGACGTGCCGATCCCGTTGCCGGGCAATACCGAGGTGTTGACCTCCCTCAGTATCGGCATCGCCGTCTACCCCGATCATGGTGCCACTCCCGGCACCTTACTCAACGCCGCCGACGCGGCGATGTACCAGGCCAAACGCCTTTCCCAGGGCGGCCAGCAAACGGCAGAGTCGGAGCACCCCGCCGCCCCCATTCAACACAGGAGTTGATCCCTTGTTCTCTAATGCCCAGCGTTCTTCGCGCTTTTTATTCATTACCTTGTTCATGGCGCTGCTGGCCCTGAGCGGCTGCCAGACGGCGCCCCCCAAAGGCCTCACTCCGGCGCAGATCGCAGTGCTTAAACAGCAAGGGTTTGAGCTGACCGACGAAGGCTGGGCCTTTGGTCTGTCGGGCAAAGTGCTGTTTGGCAGTGATGTCGAGAAGCTGAATAAACCCAGCACTGACATTGTCGAGCGCATCGGCAAGGCCTTGGTCAGTGCGGGTATCGAGCGCGTGCGGGTCGATGGTCACACCGATGCCTCGGGCAAGGAAACCTACAACCAGCAACTGTCCCTGCGCCGCGCAAAAAGTGTGGGCAAGGTGTTGACCAGCGTGGGCATGAAGGAAGAAAACATTCAGCTACGCGGGTTGGGCAGCAGCGAGCCGGTGGCATCCAACACCACCACGGCGGGGCGTACCGAGAATCGGCGGGTGTCGATTGTGGTGATTGCCGACTAAGCAGGCGCCCTCTAGCTGATTAATGTGGGAGCCGGGCAAGCCCGGCTCCCACATTTGATCTGTCGTATTTTGAACGATGTGTTTGCTTAGGCTGGCCGGCAACATCGTTTAATCCGCAAACCTCATCTCCCGCGTCTCCCCCATCAACAATGGCCGGTTCTGCTCGGTCACCTCCCTGATGTAATCCCACAACAGCGTAACCCGCTTCAACTTCCTCAAATCCTCCCGACAGTACATCCAGAACTGCCGCGTAATATTGATTTCCTCCCCCAACACCGGCCGCAACCGCGGGTCCTGCGCCGCCAGAAAGCACGGCAGGATCGCCAGCGACCGCCCCTGCTGCGCCGCCACGTATTGGGCGATCACGCTGGTGCTGCGCAGGCTGGCGCTGGCGCCCGGCACCACGTTAGCCAGGTACAGTAGTTCTGAGCTGAAGGCCAAGTCATCGACGTAGCTGATAAACGGGTGGTTGGCCAAATCTGCCGGGCGGTGGATCGGAGGGTGTTGGTCGAGGTATTCCTGGGTCGCGTACAACTGCAACGTGTAGTCGCACAGTTTGCAGCACACATAAGGCCCGTGCTCCGGCCGCTCCAGGGCGATGACGATGTCCGCCTCGCGCTTGGACAGGCTGATGAAGTGGGGCAGGGGCAGGATGTCCACCGAGATCGCCGGGTAGGTGTCGACGAAATGGCTCAATTGCGGGGTGACAAAGAAACTGCCGAAACCCTCGGTGCAGCCCATGCGTACGTGGCCCGACAGCGCCACGCCGGAGCCGGAAACCTGCTCGCAGGCCATGTGCAGGGTGCTTTCGATGGACTCGGCATAACCCAGTAAACGCTGGCCCTCGGGGGTGAGGACGAAGCCGTTGGTCCGGGATTTCTCGAACAACAAGGTGCCCAGGGACACTTCCAGCGAACTGATGCGTCGCGACACGGTGGTGTAATCCACCGCCAGGCGCTTGGCCGCGACGCTGGCCTTGCGGGTGCGTGCCACTTCGAGGAAAAACTTCAGGTCATCCCAGTTCAGGGAGCCCAGGGAGGTGATGTTTTTTTGCATATTGGACCGGCTTTTATGTGCGTTCTTATTAGAAGTTTGCACATCTATACTCCAAAAACAGTCCGAACGCCTCATCCTCAAGGCGATTCACGCCTTGGTTCTCTGCATAACTACAAGATTTGGAGACCCGCATGAACGCATCGCTTACGTCTGCCGACACCACCGTGAAACAGGTCAAGCTGCTGATCAACGGCGAGTGGGTCGAGTCCAGGACCACCGAATGGCAAGACATCGTCAACCCGGCCACCCAGCAAGTGCTGGCCAAGGTTCCTTTCGCCACGGCATCCGAAGTCAACGCTGCCATCGACGCCGCCCATCGCGCCTTCCAGACCTGGAAGCTGACGCCGATTGGTGCGCGCATGCGCATCATGCTCAAGCTGCAAGCCTTGATCCGCGAGCACTCCAAGCGCATTGCCGTGGTCCTCAGCGCCGAGCAGGGCAAGACCATTGCCGATGCCGAAGGCGATATTTTCCGTGGCCTGGAAGTGGTAGAGCACGCGTGCTCCATCGGTACCCTGCAAATGGGCGAGTTCGCTGAAAACGTCGCCGGTGGCGTCGACACTTACACCTTGCGCCAGCCGATCGGTGTGTGCGCCGGCATTACCCCGTTCAACTTCCCGGCGATGATTCCGCTATGGATGTTCCCGATGGCCATCGCCTGCGGCAACACCTTCGTACTCAAGCCTTCTGAACAGGATCCGCTGTCGACCATGCTGCTGGTGGAACTGGCCGTTGAAGCCGGCGTTCCTGCGGGCGTGCTCAATGTGGTGCACGGTGGCAAGGACGTAGTGGATGCGCTCTGCACCCACAAAGACATCAAAGCGGTGTCCTTCGTCGGTTCGACCGCCGTGGGCACGCATGTCTACGACCTGGCCGGTAAAAATGGCAAGCGCGTGCAATCGATGATGGGCGCCAAGAACCACGCCGTGGTGCTGCCGGACGCCAACCGCGAACAAACCCTCAACGCATTGGTCGGTGCCGGTTTCGGCGCAGCCGGCCAGCGTTGCATGGCGACCTCGGTGGTGGTGTTGGTGGGTGCAGCCAAACAATGGCTGCCGGACCTCAAGGCCCTGGCGCAGAAACTCAAAGTGAACGCCGGCAGTGAAGCGGGCACCGACGTTGGTCCGGTGATTTCCAAGCGGGCCAAGGCGCGCATCCTGGACCTGATCGAAAGCGGCGTGAAAGAAGGCGCCAAGCTGGAGCTGGATGGCCGCGGCATCAAGGTGCCGGGTTTCGAAGACGGCAATTTTGTCGGCCCGACCCTGTTCTCCGGTGTGACCACCAATATGCAGATCTACACCCAGGAAATCTTCGGCCCGGTGCTGGTCGTGCTGGAAGTCGACACCCTGGATCAGGCCATCGCCCTGGTCAACGCCAACCCGTTCGGCAACGGCACCGGCCTGTTCACTCAAAGTGGGGCTGCGGCGCGTAAATTCCAGAGCGAAATCGATGTTGGCCAGGTTGGTATCAACATCCCGATTCCGGTGCCGGTGCCGTTCTTCAGCTTCACCGGTTCCCGCGGCTCGAAACTCGGTGACCTGGGCCCGTACGGCAAACAAGTGGTGCAGTTCTACACCCAGACCAAAACCGTCACCAGCCGCTGGTTCGACGACGACAGCGTCAACGATGGCGTCAACACCACCATCAACCTGCGCTGATCGAGGAGACGACCATGAAGATTGCATTTATCGGCCTGGGCAATATGGGCGCGCCGATGGCGCGCAACCTGATCAAGGCCGGCCACGCGCTGAACCTGTTCGACCTGAACCAGACTGTGCTCAAGGAACTGGCCGAGCTGGGCGGCACCATCAGCGCCTCGCCGCGCGCGGCAGCAGAAGGTGCCGAGCTGGTGTTGACCATGCTCCCGGCTGCCGCCCATGTGCGTAGCGTGTGGCTGGGTGACGACGGCGTGCTTGCCGGTATCGGCAAAGGCGTGCCGGCAGTGGATTGCAGCACCATCGACCCGCAAACCGCACGTGATGTGGCCGCCGCTGCGGCTAAACACGGTGTGGCCATGGCCGATGCGCCGGTTTCCGGTGGCACGGGCGGTGCCCAGGCCGGCACGCTGACGTTCATGGTCGGCGCTACCCCGGAACTGTTCGCCACCCTGCAACCGGTGCTGGCGCAGATGGGCCGCAACATCGTCCATTGCGGCGAAGTCGGCACCGGGCAAATCGCCAAGATCTGCAACAACCTGCTGCTGGGCATCACCATGGTCGGCGTCAGCGAAGCCATGGCCCTGGGCGATGCGCTGGGCATCGACACAAAAGTACTGGCCGGGATTATCAACAGTTCAACCGGGCGTTGCTGGAGTTCGGATACCTACAACCCATGGCCGGGGATTATCGAGACGGCGCCGTCGTCCCGTGGCTATACCGGTGGTTTTGGGGCGGAGCTGATGCTCAAGGATCTGGGCCTGGCCACTGAAGCCGCTCGTCAGGCGCACCAGCCGGTGATTCTCGGTGCCGTGGCGCAACAGTTGTACCAGTCGATGAGTCAGCGTGGGGAAGGCGGTAAGGACTTCTCGGCAATCATCAACAGCTATCGCAAGCCCCAATAGGGGATTTTTCCGAGAACCCGCGTCGGGCGGGTTCTCGGGTTTTTGGCGTTGCAAGCAGGCCCGACGCTCCCTGAATCTCCGTCTCAACTCCCTCGCCCTATCAGCGACAGCTGTCGCGCTTCTTTTGAGCCGTTGTTGCCTGTAGCTGAATATTCTGAAAGAACTAAAAACAGCGAACCTTGTCGCCTGCTATTTATATAGTGATTGCAGGGGTTATATGGGTTTTTATCACTTATCTACTATCTAATTCTAAGTATTTTCAGTGGATTGTTACGACTCTGAAATATAATATTACAAATGCTTTGAGTGTCAGTAAAAACAGTGATTTTGCTCATTAAATGCGAAGTAAATTAAGTCGAAAGGCGTGCGCCATTATCATCTGATGATAATGAGTGTGTGGGTTATTTGACGTCGGTGTGCCATGAGTTAACAGACTAAACACTCGTATTTAGTGGGTGTTTATATGGCGCTTATTTTCTCCTTTGATGTTGAGTGGCGCCCCGCTAGTATCGGCCTGAAGAGCGTATGTACCCTTGTTACGCTTCGATAATTACCCACTGACTGGCTGTGATTTCTTCAAGTTGTGCAGGTGTGCCTGAGATGGTTGACGAATGGATACGTACATCAAGTCTTTCCGGGCTTTCGACCGAACAGGTTGCCAGGGCCAGGGAGCTCGATAGGGCACAAATCCTCGCCCGTCGCCTCTGCTCACTACTTCACGTCTGGGCCTGTGGCCGGCCTGTTTCCATGGCCGCCCCGCAGTCCGATATCTCTCTGCATGACCTCATGGTAATGGCGAAATCTGTGACGAAAGCGCCATCACAACGCCCTTCAGTATCCACGCATACGCCACGTTTTGGGGCTTCCACGCTTTGCAATCGAAGGGGCGGGCGCCTGCAATTGCGTGAAGAAACCGGCGTGGGCTGAAACCACTGATCCCTGGTTAGTCTTTCAATAACACGAATTAAAAGTTGAGTGCTCGGCGGTAATTTTCGCTGTGAGGTATTCGCTCGCGCTGAAATCTGTGTGTCCATGTTTATCGAAGAGAGAACGGGTGTGAGATGAAAAATATAACAATTGTCGATAAGGCAACGGGAGCGGCGGCGGAACATGCTTTTGGCAATACAAGCCTGAAGGGCACAAGTATTGTAAAGCTGCCGTTTGGACCTGAAAGCGTTCAGTCATTTCAACAGTCTGGCCAGAACTTGGTAGTGACACTCAAGTCTGGAGAAACTGTCACCATTCAGAACTTTTTTGTGGTGGGTGCTGACGGCGCGACCAACCAACTGGTGCTTGAAAACGCCGATGGAACATTGCTGCTAGGCAACTATTCCTCGCCGTATTCAGGCTTTACGTTCAGCGAGATTTCCACGCTCGATGATCTGGCCGTGGCAGGCGTAGTGGCCGATAGCTCGATACCCAGCTGGGTACTTTGGGGTCTGGGCATTCTTGCCGTGGGTGGTGCGGCGGCTGCAATCGGTGGCGGCGGTGGAGGTGGTGGTGGCGGAGGTGGCGCTGTCGCACCGCCGGGTGCGGCCACTGGCTTGTCAGTCAGTGCCGATGGCAAGAGTGTCATCGGTAAAGGGCAGCCAGGCACCACGGTGACCATCAAGGACGCTGCTGGCAATGTGGTCGGCTCTGGTTCGGTAGGCACGGATGGTAATTTCCAGGTCAACCTGGATGCACCCCGTACCAACGGCGAGACTCTGCAGGTCACCCTCAAGGACGGCCAGGGCAACCAGTCACCGCCCACTTCCGTGGTTGCCGGCGACACGACTGCACCGGGCGCCCCCACAGGGCTGGCCGTCAGTGTTGATGGCACCACCGTCAGCGGCAAGGGCGAGCCAGGTTCTACGGTGACCATCAAGGACGCCAACGGCAATGTGATCGGCACTGGCACCGTCGGTGCTGACGGTAACTTCCAGGTCACGCTGGGCACACCACAGACCAATGGCGAAACGCTGCAGGTCACTCTCAAAGATACCGCTGGCAATGAATCGGCGGCCGGCACCGTCAGCGCTGGTGACACAACCGCGCCTGACGCGCCGACCAATCTGGCCATCAGTGGTGACGGAACCACCGTCAGCGGCAAGGGCGAGCCAGGTTCCACCGTCACGATCAAGGACGCCAACGGCAATGTGATTGGCACTGGCACGGTCGGGGCGGACGGTAATTTCCAGACTCCGCTCACCACGCCGGTGGCCGAAGGCGAAAGTCTGCAAGTCACGCTTGGCGACGCTGCTGGCAATCAATCTTTGCCAGGCAATCTGGTGGTCGCTGACATCGTGACACCGCTGGCACCCACCAACCTGGCGGTCAGCGAAGACGGCGCGTCCCTCAGCGGTAATGGTGCGTCATCCCACGCCGTTACCATTCTCAACGATGCCAACGAGGTGGTCGGCACCGGCACGGTGAATGATGACGGGACCTTCGCAATCGTCCTCAACTCGCTGCATATCAATGGCGAAAGACTGAGGGTGTTCCTCAAGAATTTTGCCGGCAAGGAATCCCTTCCAGGTACCGCATTTGCGGCAGATGGCGTTGCGCCGGACGCGCCCACCAACCTGGCAGTCAGCGAAGACGGCAGCACGGTCACGGGCAAAGGCGAGCCTGGAACGACCGTTATCGTCAAGGATGCCGATGGCAACGTGATTGGCACGGGCACCGTGGGGGGAGATGGCAATTTCGTCGTCACCCTGAACACGCCTCAGGTCAACGGTGAAACGCTGGGAGTGACATTGAAGGATGCGGCGGGGAACGAGTCCGCTCCGACTAAGGTAATTGCGCGCGACATTGATGATGGCGATGCTGATGCTGATGCTGATGCTGATGCTGATGCTGATGCTGATGCTGATGCTGATGCTGATGCCGATGCCGACGCGGATGCTGACGCCGACGCCGACGCCGACGCTGATGCTGACGCGGATGCGGATGCGGATGCGGATGCGGATGCGGATGCCGATGCGGATGCGGATGCTGACGCCGATGCCGATGCCGATGCCGATGCCGATGCTGATGCGGATGCTGATGCGGATGCGGATGCTGATGCCGATGCTGATGCCGATGCTGACGCCGATGCCGATGCCGATGCCGATGCCGATGCGGATGCGGATGCTGACGCCGATGCCGATGCGGACGCCGACGCGGATGCGGATGCGGATGCGGATGCCGATGCCGATGCTGACGCCGACGCCGACGCCGACGCCGACGCTGACGCCGACGCCGACGCTGACGCCGACGCCGATGCTGATGCTGATGCTGACGCCGATGCGGACGCCGACGCGGATGCTGATGCTGACGCCGATGCCGATGCCGATGCTGATGCTGATGCTGATGCCGATGCCGATGCGGACGCCGATGCGGATGCGGATGCCGACGCTGATGCTGATGCTGATGCTGATGCGGATGCGGATGCGGATGCGGATGCTGATGCCGATGCCGATGCTGATGCGGACGCGGATGCGGATGCGGATGCGGATGCTGATGCCGACGCGGATGCGGATGCGGACGCCGACGCGGATGCTGATGCCGATGCCGACGCCGACGCCGATGCCGATGCCGATGCCGATGCCGACCTCGACGCCTTCGACGATCTCGCCACCGCCGAAGTAACCATCAAACCCGTCACATCCAACACCGGCCTGGCCGATATGCGTGTCTTCACCCTGCTGGGTGTCGGCGGTATCGTCCTGGGCGATCACACCAAGACCCAGGAGTTCTCGGTCACCGAGGGTTCTTCAGGCACCCTGAACCTGGAGTTCGCCCAGGCGGATCTGGTCTCGCTGCTGGGCGGCGGTTTCAGTGCCATCCTTGAGGTCAGCGATGGTGCGGGCGGCTGGCTGCCGGTTCAACAAGGCAGCAACGGTTCGGGCTTGCTCGACCTGCTGGGCCTGTTCGGCCAAAGCTCCACCGCTAAAATTGAAGGGCTGGAGGCTGGTCAATATCGCTTTACCCTCAAGCTGGATCCGGGATTGGTCAGCATTGGTGCCGGGGCTACGGCCAAGTTGAGTGTCACCAACGAAAGCCAGACCGACTTCACCGGTGTAGCGGGTCCGGATGTCACCGGCAACGTCATTACCGATCCAGGCTTTGAAGGCAAACCGGACGCGCCGGGCAACGGCGGACCGGTGAAGGTTCAGGTCGAAGTTGGCGGTGAGTTCGTCGATGCCGATGCCACCACCGGCACCGTGCTGCAGGGGCAATATGGTCAACTGACCATCTTCGCCAACGGCGCCTACAAGTACACACCGAATGGCGAAGTTGCCAACATCGGCAAAGTGGATGCCTTCGAGTATCACCTGGTCAATGGCGCAGGTGGCTCGGCGGCGGCAACCTTGTATGTGCGGATCGACAGCCCGAGTGTCGATGTCACCTGGAGCACCACCGATCCATCGGCGCCAGGGGTGATCACTACGGTCGCCAATGATGACTTGGGTACGGCGCAGATCGACATCGTCAACGTAGTAAGCGAAGCCGACTTGGCGGGCTTGACCTACAACCTGCCACTGATCGGTACAGGCACCGGGACCGGGGCAACGATTGTGGTCGCGGCAGACACCACCGCCAACCTGGGGATCAGCGTCAGCGCCACCGGCCTGTCGTTACTGCCAGACACCACGGTGAACCTGCAGAAGCTGATCGATGGCGTCTGGACCACGCAGCAGACCACAACCCTGGCAACGCATACGTTTACCGGGCTGGATGCCGGTTCGTATCGACTCACCGCATCGACCGGTTCAGTGCTGTCGCTGAGCGCGATCACTATCGCCCAGAAACTGACCACCACCTTCCTGACGCAGTTCGTGGCCGGTGAGATGACCAATGCAACGGGCAACCTGCTGGGTGACAGCCTGTCCGGACCGGATGTACTCGGTTCGCCGCTGACGGTTCTCAGTGTGCTGGTCAATGGGGTGTATGTGATTCCTGGGCAGACGGGGACGAAGGTCGACGGTGAACACGGGACATTGACCGTGTTTGCCGATGGCAAATACGTCTACACCCCGCATGCCGGGCTGGCGTTGGATGAGATTGGCCAGGTGGATAAATTCACCTACAAACTCACCACGCCGACCGGTCAGGAAGATACGGCCGATGTGTACATCCGCATCGACTCGCCAGACCGCGACCTGGTCTGGGACGACGCGAATCCGGGATCGCCCGCCACGGGGGGCGCCGGTTTTGCCGCTGCCAGCAGTGACGTGGCGGATCAGGCCGTGTCGGGCGATGACAGTGTCGGTTCCGAAGGCAGTGCCGACGGTGACGCCAACGACCCTGTGGTGGTTGACGACACGGACTTCACCCACGTCGGCGGTGTCGCAGGGACGGATGGGTTGCTGTGGGAGGGTGGTGATGCAGCCATCAACCTCACCGACCTGATCGGCAAAGTCAGCGGTGTGCAGAGCATCGACCTGAACGACGTCAGCGCGGTTGACCTGACCTTGAGCCTGGAAGACCTGGTGTCCATCACCGGGCCTGAGTCGGATCGCTTGATGATCCAGGGCGATGATCAAGACAGCGTGCACCTGACAGGCGACTGGTCTGCCGGCGTGACTCAGGTAGAGAACGGTCTGGAGTACGTGATCTACACGAGCCAGGAAGATGAGACCCATCAGCTCTGGGTACAAAGCGGCATCAGCGTGGTGTAACCACGCACCCGACGGCCGGGCCGCAAGGCCCGGTTTTCCTCACCAACGGTATTACAGCGATGGACCGTGACTGGCGTCAGTCACGGTCCGTGGTTGTACCCATCAGGTTTGATAACAACTAGGGGACTTGAAGTGAGGCATAAGAGTCTGGCCAAACAGCTGTCTGCGGTTTGCGTTGCAGCGGCAATGACGGTGCTGGCGTTTGAGCCGGTCATGGCCAAGTCGTTTATCGACGACGAAGAAAGCGTCAACATCATCAGCCCCAGTGACTTGGGCACGAATTTACCGGGGGGGCCAACGGGCGTCAGCGCACCGGTGGCACCGCAACGCGTCATACCGAAAAACATCGACCTGACACGGGCTATTCAGTTAGCCGTGGAGTGGCACCCGGCCATTTCCGAGGCAATCGGTCAGCTGTATCAGCAAAACGAGAACGTGAACATCGCCCGTTCCGGTTACTACCCGCAAGTGAGCGGCGGCTTCAATTCCGGCTATGACAGCGGCCTGAGCGGCAATGGCCAAAGCCGGGCCTTTTCACTGTCGGCGTCGCAGATGCTCTATGACTTCGGCAAAGTGTCCAGCTCGGTGGACAGCGCCCTGGCCCGGGTCAGTGGCAGCCAGGCGGCGGTCTTGCTGTCGATCGACCAAGTAACGCGTGACACCTCGTTCGCGATGATCGAGTTACAGCGCTCACAACTGTTGGTGACACTGGCGCATGAGCAGATCGACGGCATTTCGGCGATTGCAGAACTGGCAAAAAAACGCAGTGACATGGGCGCCAGTACCCGCTCGGATCTGATCCAGGCACGCTCGCGCGTCGAGGCATCGCAGGCGACGCAACTGCAATTCCAGGCGCAGTTCAATCGCTGGCGCAGTACCTTGAGCAGTTTGCTCGGGGCACAGTCGCCGGTGAGCGTTTCTCCCGGTTTTCCGGCAAGCCTGGAGCAGTCCTGCCAGGGCGTGGTGCCCGATGAAGCGGTCACTCCAACGCTGTTGATCGCCCAGGCGCAACGGGTCGATGCCTTGGCGTTGATTGCCCAAGCGCGGGCCGAAGCGCTGCCGACCGTGTCGCTGGATCCGTCGGTGACTCACTACCTGGACAACAACGACGACAGCAACATCCCCGGCGGCCGGGACCGGACCCGCTACGGTGTCTTCCTCAATGTAAAAATGCCGCTCTATCAGGGTGGCGCTATCACTGCGCGCAAGTCCGCCGCACAACAAGCCCTGCGTTCTGCCGAAGCGGCCAACGACGCCGCTCGCCTCGCCGTGCGCCAAGGCCTGCTGGAGGCGCGGGATCAGATTTCCAGCCTGACCCAACGCCTGTCCACCCTGGATTTTCGTGAGCGCAGCATCTCCGAGACCCGCGACCTTTACCGCCAGCAATACCTTGAACTGGGCACCCGGCCGCTGCTGGATTTGCTCAATGCCGAGCAGGAAATCCACCAGGCCCGCATGGACCGGGAAAACACCGCAGCGGACCTGCGTCGCCTGAAAATCGATTGCCTCTACAACACTGGTGGGTTGCGTACTGCGTTCCATCTAGATAACAGCACCTTGCAAGGTGTGGAGATTCGGCCATGAATGATGCCGTGATGCTTGAGGGCGACATGAGCGCAGTGGAAGCGGCACTCAAGCCGGTGCCTGGGTTCGATTACGAAGTGTGGCTGGAGGCGGTGCTGAGTGTGGCCCGGCATTACCGCCTGGAGTGTTCGGCGCAAAGTGTGCGGCTCGCCGCGCAGTGGACCGAAGGCGCCTCGGTGGAGGACGTGGTGCGGCAGATGGCCCGCCAAGCCGGATTGAATTGCGCGATCGCCGACTTCAGCGCCTCGACCCTGATGCAGCGGCAACTGCCGATGATTTTGCAGTTCAGTGACGGCCAGGTTGGTGTCCTGGAAACCTTGGGCGATGGCGAACACGTCGGTATTGCCTACAGCGGCGACGGTGGCTTGCAAAGCCGCCTCAGCTACCAGGAGGTGCTCGATTCGGCGCGCAAGTCCGTAATCCTGCGGCCCATGAGTGCGGTGCGCGATACCCGCGTCGATGACTACATCAAACCCTATGAGAGGGACTGGTTCAAAGGCATCGTGCTGCGGGACATGCGGCCCTATGGCTATGTGATGCTGGCCTCACTGGTAACCAGTGTGCTCGGGCTGGCCGGGGTGCTGTTTTCCATGCAGGTCTACGACCGGGTGATTCCGGCCGAGTCGATGCCCACCCTGTATGTGTTGTTCGGCGGCGTGATGCTGGCGCTGGTGTTCGACTTCATCATGCGCATCACCCGCGTGCGGATCACCGACATGCTCGGCAAACGGGCAGACATGCGCGTGTCCGACCTGGTGTTCGGGCATGCCATTCGCCTGCGCAACAGCGCCCGGCCCAAGTCCACCGGTTCGTTCATTTCCCAGCTCAAGGAGCTGGAGCAACTGCGCGAACTGATCACCTCCAGCACGGCGACGGCCTTGGCGGACTTGCCGTTTTTCCTGCTGTTCCTGGTGATTTACTGGTTGATCGCCGGCCCGCTGGTTGCAGTGCCGCTGGTGGCGGTGTTGTTCCTGGTGGTGCCGGGTTTGTTGTCGCAGAAAAAACTCGCGGCGCTGGCCAGCCAATCGATGCGCGAAAGCTCGTTGCGCAGCGCCATGTTGGTGGAGACCATCCAGGGCCTGGACGATATCAAGGCGCTGCAAGCCGAGCAGCGCTTCCAGCACCAATGGAATCACTACAACGCCACCTGTGGTGACGCCAGCCTGCGCCTGCGCATGTTGACCAACAAGCTGGTGGCCTGGACCAACAACGTGCAGGGTTCGGTGTTTGCCGTGGTGGTGGTGTTCGGCGCACCGATGGTCATGGCCAGTGACATGACCACCGGTAGCCTGGTGGCAGCCTCGATTCTGGCCTCACGCATGATGGCGCCGATGTCGCAGATCACCCAGGTATTGACCCGCTGGCAGCAGGCCAAGGTGGCCCTGCAAAGCCTGAACCGGATTATGGAATTACCGGTGGACCATGCCGAAGGCAGCAAGCGCGTACACCTGCCGGTGGTGCGCGGCCATTACGTCCTCAACCAGGCGGCCTTCCAGTATTCCGACGATGCGCCGGTGCCGGCCTTGCTGGTGGCGGATTTGCAGATTCAACCGGGTGAGCGCATCGCCATTCTCGGCCGTAACGGTGCGGGTAAATCCACCTTGCTGCAGGCGTTGGCCGGCATGCTCGACCTGAAGAGCGGCAGCGTCAGCCTCGACGGGGTTGCCCTGGGCCATATCGACCCGGCGGACGTGCGCCGGGATGTCGGCCTGATGACCCAAAACTCGCGACTGTTCCACGGCACCCTGCGGGACAACCTGATCATGGGCGCGCCCCATGCCTCTGATCAGGAGATTCTTCAGGCGCTGATACTGACGGGCGCGGCAGATTTTATCGGCAAGTTCGCCGATGGCATGGACCACATGATTCTGGAAGGCGGCCTCGGGCTTTCGGGCGGGCAGCGTCAATCCTTGCTGCTGTCGCGCTTGATCATCCGCCAACCGCATATCGTCCTGCTGGACGAACCCACCGCGTCCCTGGATGAAGCGACCGAGCGCCAATTGATCCACAACCTGGACAAGTGGGCGGCCCACCGCACGCTGATCATCGCCACCCACCGCATGAGTGTGTTGAGTCTGGTGAACCGGATCATCGTCGTGGACAACGGGCAGATCCTGGTCGATGACACCAAGGACAATGCGATCGCCCGGCTTTCCAAACCCAAGGGGAAGAATCAGTGAATACCCATGAGCGTAAAAGAATCCCCCTGCTCGGCCTTGAAGACGAGGGCGCCCAACACTACAACGACGGCATTGATGACAACACGGTGGTGCGCTCGACGCGGGTGGTCTTCTGGGTGTTTGCCCTGCTGATCGCGTTTGGCGCCTGGGCCTACTTCTTTGAGGTGGATGAAGTCTCTACCGGCAGCGGCAAGGTGATTCCGACCTCCCGTGAGCAGATCATTCAGTCCCTGGAAGGCGGCATCGTCACCGAGTTGAACGTGGCGGAAGGCGACATCGTCAAGAATGGCCAAACCCTGGCAAAGCTCGACCCGACCAAGACCGAATCCAACTTCGATGAAAGTGCTTCCAAGTACCGGGCATCCCTGGCCAGCGTCGCGCGTTTGCAAGCGGAGGTGGACAGCAAACCCCTGGTGTTTCCTGCCGCGCTGCAACACCATCGCGCACTGATTCGTGCCGAAACCGACTTGTTCAACACCCGGCGCAGAGGGCTGGAAGACGCCCAGGCGGGTGTGCGTTCATCGCTGGGGTTGGTGCGCAGCGAGTTGGAAATTACCGAGAACCTGGCCAAGGTTGGCGCCGCCAGCAACGTTGAAGTCTTGCGTCTCAAACGCCAGAAAGCTGAGCTGGAATTGAAGCTGACCCAGGCCCGCTCCGATTACATGGTGCGCGCCGGTGAGGACCTGGCCAAGGCCAATGCCGACGTCGAGACGCTGTCATCGATCATGCGCGGGCGTTCGGATTCGGTCACCCGCCTGACCTTGCGTTCGCCGGTTCGCGGTATCGTCAAAGGCATCGAAGTCACCACCATCGGCGGGATCATTCCGCCCAATGGCCGCTTGATGCAGATCGTTCCGCTGGATGAACAACTGCTGATCGAAGCGCGTATTTCGCCGCGGGACATTGCCTTTATCCATCCCGACCAAGTGGCCAAGGTCAAGATCACGGCTTACGACTACGCGATTTATGGCGGCATGGACGGCAAGGTGGTGACCATCTCGCCCGACACCATCCAGGACGAAGTCAAACCTGAGGTGTTCTACTACCGGGTGTTTATCCGCACCGACGCCGACACCTTGAAAAACAAAGCCGGCAAGTCCTTTTCCATCGTGCCGGGGATGATCGCCTCGGTGGATATCAGGACTGGCCAGAAAACCGTTCTCGACTACCTGATCAAACCCATGAACCGCGCGCGAGAAGCGTTGCGCGAGCGCTAGCGGAGGGCCGGCTGGTGGGAAAAAACCTCAGGTTTTTAGTGTTCGGGTTGGGGCTTGTCGCTGCGCCTTGCGTGCTGGCGCTCGACGACAGTTCGACGCCGTTACTGTGGAACACGCCTGCCGACAAGGCCACCTGCAATGATCCTGATTCGGCATTGTGGGTCGCGTTTGCCCAGGGTGAGGAATGCATTCGCTACTTTGCCGGCGCCAGTCTCGAGCATGCGCCGGTGGTGATTGTGATGTTCCATGGTGATCGAAATATCGAGATGCATCAGGCGCCCGAGGATATTCGCGGTAATACCTTGGCCGCCAAGGTGCGTCAGGCAAAAGCGTTGAGCAAACGAGCCGGCGTACCGTTGGTGATCGTCGCGCGGCCTGGTACTTATGGTTCCAGCGGCAATCATGGGCAGCGGCGCCAGGCCCGGGAATTCATTGCACTGGGTGGCGCGCTGGATGAACTGCGCGAACGCTATGACATCGGCCAGTTTGTTGTGTTGGGTCACAGCGGTGGCGCCACCGTGGCGGCTGCGCTGTTGACCCTGGGGCGCGACGATGTGAAATGCGCAGTGATGACCTCTGGCGCGTTCGCCCTGGTGCAGCGTGCGCAGATGATTCGCCAGAGCCAAGGCCTGCCTTCCAGGCCGGGGCGCGATACCAATGGGTTACTCCATCCCTACGATCCCGGCCAGCACATCGACGGCATTCTTGCGGCGCCCAAACGGCAGTTGTTCGTCGTGGGTAACGTCGACGATCAGGTTGCGCCGTTCGTGTTGCAGGAAGGCTTTTTCCAGGCGCTGATCAAGGCGGGGCATCAGGCGCAGTTGATCAAGGCGGATGCCGTGGCGCCTGCGTTTCATCAACTGCGCAATGATATCGGGCTCAAGACGGCGGCCAGTTGCGCGAAGTAAGGTTGGCCTTGGTGGGTTACCCGGCCAGCACGGCTTGCTCAGTCGTCTTCAGCCACTCGCACAGCTGCGACAGTCCTGTCCCGCCCGAGCTTTTCACCAGTACCCAATCCCCTGGGTGAAACCACTGCGTCGGGTTCTGCATCAAGGCCTGGTTCAGTGCCTTGGCATTCTCGAACCACTGTACCGACAGCTCACCGCGCAACTCGAGGTACAACGCGTGCATCAGGGGGCCGCACAACAGCACATGGCGTGGCGCTGCCATGCGCAGCGGTGTGGCCAGTTCCAGGTGATAACGCTGGGTGTCGGGACCCAGTTCCAGCATATCCCCCAACACCAGCACTCGGTGCCGCGAGGTCACGGGGAGGTCCGCCATGGACTGCAACGCCGCGGCCATGGAGCCGGGGTTGGCGTTATAGGCATCGTTGATCAATTGGAAATGGCCGCCCGCGCACTGGATCTGCATGACATTGCCACGTCCCTCAACGGGTTCAAACCCGGTCAGGACCTTGAGCGCCTGATTGGCCTCAAGGCCCGCCGCGAACAGCGAAGCCAGCACCGCCAGTGCATTGAGCACCATGTGTCGGCCACGGGCTTGCAAGGTGAAATTGAGTGCCTGTGAGGCTCGTTGCGCCCGGACGTACACCTGATCCGATTCGCTGCGCCAATCCAGAAGACGCAGGTCCGCATCGGTGTGTTCGCCATAACTGATCACCTTTAGGCGAGCGGTTTCTGCTGCCTGGGCGAACAGCTCGTAATACGGCATGTCCCGGCTGAGTACCGCGTGGCCGCCCGGCGCCATGGAGCGGAAGATTGCGCTTTTTTTGCGGGCCAGGTTCTCCAGCGTACCGTGGTATTCCAAATGCGCAGGAGCCAGACCGGTGACGATGGCGATGTGTGGGCGAACCAGTTCCGAGTTGATGGGCATCCGGCCCACCGCCATTTCCAGGACCCAGAACTTCGCCTCTGGCGGCATGCTCGCCAGGTTCCAGGCAATGCCGTGGGGCAGGTTGGCATTGGCTTCGGTTTGCCCGACCTCAGCCCAGTGTTTCAACGCGTGGGCGAGCATGGCCACCACTGTGGTTTTGCCAAAACTGCCGGTCACGCCGAACACCTGCCCGCTGAAGTGCAGCCGGGCGTGCCTGCCCAGTTGCAACATCGCTTCGCTGGTGTCGGCGACTTGCAGCGCCGGCAAGCCACTGTCCAGATAGGGCGTCGGGTCCACACACAAAAAGGCGCAGGGCCGCCGTTCAGGCTTGGCCTGTGCCCAACGCAAGGCCGATTGCACCTCGTTCGGGCCAACCTTGGTGGGGTGGCGACTGAGCATGCGCCCTGGCTTGAAGAATTGCATGGAGGGTGTCAAACCTGCGGCTCGCCAGTCCGAGGGTGGCTGCTGGGCCCATGTTCCCTGCGTTACACGCGCCAGGGTCGCAGCGTCCCAGGTCCAGTCGCAGGTGGCTTGCGTCGGTGGCGGCAGGCTCACTTGCGGCGCACCGTCCAGCAGATACCGGTGATAGGCAATCAGCCCGGAAAGGTAGTGTTCGACGTCGTCGATACGCACCCTGAACGCATGATGCCGAATGAAGAATGCGCCGGCGATGCGTGCCGGGTTGGCGAAATACATTGCCATTTCCGGCCAGAAATAACCGTTGAGCAGGTAGCGGGCGCGATGATGCAAAGCCCGATAGAACGCGTGCAGATCAATGTCCTGGAGCAGGTGCTGCACAGGCGGTTGTTGGGCGATCCGTTCCAGCATTTGCTGCGCGGCCATCATCAGTTCGAGCAAGGTGGGGAAGGTGGTAATGCGCTGCTGGACGAACCCCAGGTAGCCCGCGACGTTGTTCAGGCCGAAACGGAAGTATTTTTCGGCGGGGCGATAGCGCGTCAACTCGTTCACGCAGTAGCTGAGCCAATGGTCATGCTCGCGCCAGTGCTCTTTGTCGATGAAGTAATCGAAGGCCTTTTCCACGACGTTGAGCCAGCGTTCATTGCGGGTCAGCCCATAGAGGCGCATCAGCCCGAACGCGGCTTCACCGTCGTAATAGATGATGCGAAACGGCTCTTTGACGCTCAAGTCCTGGGCATGCAATACGTGTACGAAAGCGCCGGTAGTGGGGTCTTGCATCCAGGCCATGCCGTTGGCGAGGGCTTCCAGCAGCGGCAGGTACTGACGGGTGCCGGTTACTTCGCTGTACTTGACCAGGGCCAGCAGGCACACCGCGTTGCCGCCCAATTTGATCTCGTTGCCGGTGTCCACAAGGAAGGCGGCCACGCTGCCGTCGGGCAGCAGGCTGGGCCTGATCAGCGTTTGGGTCAGGTAGTCCAGTGACCGTTGAATCGCGGCCTTCAACGTCTCGTCACCGCTCAACGCCCAGGCCTCGATCATCGCGTAGGTGCTGCTGGCGTGGCGCAGGGTGTTGTAGTTCTTGATCGGCCGGTCGAAGCAAGGAAAGTAGCCGTAGACGAACTGGCCGCTGTCCTGCACCTGTGCCCCCAGATAAGTGGCGGCGGTGCAGATGGGTAGCCTGACGTCGTCGGGCGTCAGGGCGGCCAGAGTGCGCCAGCCGATTTCTGCTGCGTTGCTGTTGAGCCGGTGGGCCATGCCGTCTTCGGCGCAGAATACACCCGCCGTGTCGAACAGATAGACCGGGGTGTCGGGCTGCAACGTGCTGACTGCGTTCAGTGCCGCTGATCCTGCAAAACGGCGTTTGGCGTAGACGGAAAAATTTCCGGCATTGAAGCTCGCATGGGCGATGTTATTACCGCCATAGAGAATCGCGTTGGCGTTCAGCTCCTGTTCGGTGAGCGCTATGTGCAAGCGGCGGTCGAACGCGATGCCCCCTCTGAAGTAGTTGCGCTTGTGACGCTTGAGGCGCTCGTTGAATTGTTCCCAGGTCGTTGGCTTCACGTTAATCGCACGTTCGACACGAATCCACGTACGTTCGGCCTTGTTGTCCGGTTGAGCTAACCGCTGGTCATGGGTTCTCTGGAGTTCATTGGCTCCTGTTTGCCATGCCTTTTCGAAGTTCTCGGCCGAGACATGAAAAACATGCGCACGTTTTGTGCTGTCACTGATTGAGAAAAATAAAGTGCAGGAGGATGCCCTGTTCGATGAGACAGCCTGCTCATCGGTGTCTTTACTCAGCAGAGCATAACAAGCGAGCAATTGCTGTTTCACAGACATAGGGGGCCATTAATAAAATTAGTTTGGGTGGTCTGTATTTTTATAATTGATTGAGCCGTCAATAAAAGATACAGGCGAATTTATGCCTGATACTCGGAGATGAAAATATTAGTCCGAGTTATATATCAGGAATAGGTTGATGAGTCTTCGCGAACCTGCTCGATCATCACGGGGTTGATTTGACTCTCGTATTGCTGGAGGTGGTCTCTGATCAGTTTGCGGATGACCTGAGAAATAGTAAGGTCAACCTCCTCCGACAGGGTTTCCAGCCTTTGTTTGGTTGGGGAGTCGATGAGTATGGTCAGGCGCGTAGTTTTTTCAGACATTTTCTTGGTCCTTTTGCAAAAGCGCGGTCTCGACTGCCGCGTGCAGCAACTGCTCAATGAAGTGATGAATACTTAAATCAAACCAATTGGATTGTAATCCGGGTTGTTGAAAGTCTAATTCAATCACATGGTGTTTTCTACGGATGTGTGGGGAAAGTTGTCATAATGTGAAGTTGGCCACCTTCCCATAGTCCTCTATTATCATGTGGTTATAACCCAATGAAACTCAGGTATTAACTAGGTTTTAAGAAAATTATACGAAAAGGAAAGTGATGTCAAAAGGCAATACTATCTAGCACTAAAGTAGTGGTGGGCGCTTTATGATTAATTTGTTAGGGCGTTATTTTATTGGTCGTGGATTTTTTCATGGGTACTATTTGTAAAACATTTTGTCACATAATAGTAATTGCTTGTCGAGAACAAATAATATTTAGCGCGCGAAAAAGGGGCCGCTCGGCCTAATGCCAGTCAGTTAAGCGAACGCGGTGCTCAAGGCAGAGAAGAACGAATGTGGGAGCTGGCTTGCCTGCGATTGGATCAACTCGATATACCTGAAGTATCGAGGTGTCTGCATCGCAGGCAAGCCAGCTCCCACACTGAATCTGCTTCGGTTGCTGGATCCCCACTCCTTAACTGATCGGCATTAGCCGCTCGGCCCCTTTTTATGGAGGGTGTACTTTAGGCAAAAACGAAGTACTTGCGCACGGTTTCGACCACCTCCCAGGTGCCTTTCATGCCGGGCTCCACCACAAAAATATCACCGGCTTTCAAGTGAATGGGCTCCAGGCCGTCCGGGGTAATCACGCAGTAGCCTTCCTGAAAGTGGCAGTACTCCCATTTCACATACTCCACCCGCCATTTGCCCGGGGTGCAGATCCACGTGCCCATGATCTTGCTGCCGTCTTCGCTGGTGTAGGCGTTGAGGTTGACGGTATGCGGGTCGCCTTCGAGCTTTTCCCATTTGCAGGCATCCAGTACCGGCAGGGGGTGGGTGTCGCGCAGAACGGTGATCGGCTTGGACATGATGACTCCGAGGCAAGAAGGGAAAGCCGAACCCTATAGCGTCGAGTGGTGGAGCAGTGGTCTGAACTCGACATCGGGATGCCCAGAAACGCAGGCGTTTGCACATCGTTAAATCACCGCTAATTCCTGTGGGAGCCGGGCTTGCCCGCGATGAGGCCGGCACAGCTTGCATCTCCCTGGACTGACACGCCGCCATCGCGGGCAAGCCCGGCTGCCACAGGGTGAAGCTTCCATTCATCAATCGGCCATTTCTTCGCAGTAAGTGCGAAAAAATTCCTGGTTTGCGCTCGAATTCGCAAGAATATTTACAGCGGGCCCTCGTATCATTCTTCCTGGGAACGACCGAGAGCCTTGTGATGAATCCAATAAAAACGTGGTGGGACATCAGCCCGCCCTTGAGTGCCGCGACCCCGACCTGGCCCGGCGATACGCCGTTTCAGGAAGAGCGGGTCTGGCAGTTTGGCCCGGAGTGCCCGGTGAATGTCGGGCGTATCACGTTGTCGCCTCACACCGGAGCGCACGTCGATGCACCCTTGCACTACAGCGCTGACGGCGCGCCGATTGGTGAGGTTTCGCTGGATGTGTACCTCGGCCCGTGCCGGGTCTTGCATTGCCTGGGCAGTGGCGCGCTGGTGCAGGCGCATCAGTTGGAAGGGCGCCTGGAGAATCTGCCGGAGCGTGTTTTGCTGCGCACTTATCAACAGGCGCCGCTGACCTCCTGGGATGAAAATTTCACCGCCGTTGCGACAGAAACCGTCGAACTGCTGGCCCGTCTTGGCGTGCGCTTGATCGGTATCGACACGCCGTCCCTGGATCCGCAACAGTCCAAGACCATGGATGCCCACAACGCGGTTGCCCGGCATGGCATGGCGATTCTCGAGGGCATCGTCCTCGACGACGTGCCCGAGGGCGATTACGAGTTGATCGCGCTGCCGCTGCGTTTCGCCAATCTCGATGCCAGCCCGGTGCGGGCTATTTTGCGTCCGCTCAAGGAGTCCACGCGATGAGCCAATGTCCTTTCTCTCCCGACTATCAACCCCCGGAAGAATGGCATAACGCCGAGCTGAATTTTTCCGAGTCCATGAGCTACGGCGATTACCTGGACCTGGGCAAAGTGCTCAGCGCCCAGCACCCGCTGTCGCCGGACCACAACGAGATGTTGTTCATCATCCAGCACCAGACCTCGGAGCTGTGGATGAAGCTGATGCTTCACGAGCTCAAGGCTGCCCGTGAACACGTGCGTCAGGGGGAGTTGGCGCCGGCGTTCAAGATGTTGGCGCGGGTGTCGCGGATCTTTGATCAACTGGTGCATGCCTGGGCGGTGCTGGCGACCATGACGCCGTCGGAATACAAGTCGATCCGCCCGTACCTGGGGCAATCGTCCGGGTTCCAATCGTTCCAGTACCGCGAAATCGAATTCATCCTCGGCAATAAAAGCGCGGCGTTGTTGCGGCCTCACGCCCATCGCCCGGAGTTGTTGAAGGAGCTGCAAGTGGCGATTGCCACGCCGTCGCTGTATGACGAAGCGATCAACCTGATGGCCAAGGCGGGCCTGGTTATCGACCCCAAGCGTGCCGAGCGCGACCCGACGGCGGCCACGGTTCATGATGATTCCGTGGAGGCAGCGTGGCGCGAGGTTTATCGCGATCCGAGCCGTTATTGGGACCTTTATCAACTGGCCGAGAAGTTTATCGACCTGGAAGATTCGTTCCGCCAATGGCGCTTCCGGCATGTGACCACGGTGGAACGGATCATCGGCTTCCAGCCGGGCACCGGAGGTACCGAAGGTGTGGGTTACTTGCGCAAGATGCTCGATACCGTGCTGTTTCCGGAGCTGTGGCGGGTGCGTTCTTCGTTGTAATCCGCGCCCAAATAGAAAGCCCCGGCACTCACTGAGTGCCGGGGCTTTCTATTTGGAATGCAATCAACTGTGGGAGCTGGCTTGCCTGCGATGGCGGACTATCCGGCAGCCCATCAGCGCTTGACCCACCGCTATCGCAGGCAAGCCAGCTCCCACAAGGTTTAGCGTACGATCACGGCCTTGGCGTTGTTCATACGCAACCGATATGCCACATAGATAAGGCCTACCCATACCGGAATCGCATACACCGAGGGCCGCATGGCCGGGATCGCCAGCATCACGCAGATGATCATCAGCATGAACGCCAGGCACAGGTAGTTGCTGAACGGGAACCAGAAGGTCTTGAACGACGGCACCAGCCCTTGTTCGCCCATGGCTTTGCGGAACTTGATGTGGGTCAGGCTGATCAGCGCCCAGTTGATCATCAACGAGGCAACCACCAGCGCGAACAACAGCTCCAGCGCATCATGTGGCGCGACGTAGTTGATCACCACGCACAGCAGCGTCACCAGGGCTGAGATCCCCAGGGCCCGCAGCGGCACGCCTTGCTTGTTCAGCTTCAACAGCGCCTTGGGCGCATCGCCTTGCTCGGCCAGGCCGAACAGCATGCGGCTGTTGCAGTACACGCCGCTGTTGTACACCGACAGCGCGGCGGTCAGCACCACGAAGTTGAGGATCTGTGCAGCGGTGTCGTTACCGATCAGGGAAAAGATCTGTACAAACGGGCTACCGCTGTAGGGGTCACCGGATGCGCCGAGTGTTTGCAGCAGTTGGTCCCAGGGGTACAACGACAGCAGCACGGTCAGTGCGCCGACGTAGAAAATCAGGATCCGGTACACCACCTGGTTGATCGCCTTGGGGATCACCTTGCGCGGTTCGCTGGCTTCAGCGGCAGTAATGCCCACCAGCTCCAGACCACCAAACGAGAACATGATGAACGCCATCGACATCAGCAGACCCATGCTGCCATTGGGAAAGAAACCTCCGTGTTCCCACAGGTTGCTGATGGAGGCCTGCGGGCCGGCAGTACCGCTGAACAGCAGGTAGCAGCCCAGCAGGATCATGCCGATGATCGCCACCACCTTGATGATCGCGAACCAGAACTCGGTCTCGCCGAAGAACTTCACGTTCAGGGTGTTGATCAGGTTGACCGCGACAAAGAACACCACGGCGCTGACCCAGGTTGGTATTTCCGGCCACCAGAACTGGATGTACTTGCCGACCGCCGTCAGCTCGGCCATGCCCACCAACACATACAGCACCCAGTAGTTCCAGCCCGCCAGGAAGCCCGCGTAACTGCCCCAGTACTTGTGGGCGAAGTGGCTGAAGGAACCTGCCACCGGCTCTTCCACGATCATCTCGCCGAGCTGGCGCATGATCAGGAAAGCAATGAACCCGGCAATCGCATAGCCGAGGATCATCGACGGCCCCGCCGACTTGAGCACCCCGGCCGAACCGAGGAACAAGCCTGTACCAATCGCCCCTCCCAGGGCAATCAGCTGAATATGCCGGTTCTTCAGGCCGCGCTTGAGGCCCACCGGGTTAACCATGTCATCCGCCATTCACGTTCCCTTCTACTTGTTTTTTTCAGGGTTGATTGCACGCCGAACCAGCCCCTCACTGCTGAGGGGTCAGATATTACTCTCGGTAAACTTTTCGTAATACAGTGAAACGCCATCAAGTCCCTGATCCAACAGCCAGTTTTTGATGGATTCGACCATCGGCGGCGGACCGCAGACGTACATATCCGCCGAACTGTCCCGCAGTTCGGCCACATCGAAATGTTCAGTCAGGTAGCCGCGCTTGCCGCTCCAGTCGGGTGTTGGGTCACTGAACACCTCGGTGTAACGAAATCCCGGGATTTTTTCAGCATAGGCGCCAATGCGCGCCGCTTCGCATAAGTCAGCCGCCCCACGTACGCCGTAATACAAGTGCACCGGCTGCGCGCAACCGCGTTCGGCGAGCTCATCCAGCATGCCCAGCAGTGCCGACAACCCCGTACCACCGGCCACCAGCACCAGCGGTTTGGTGACATGGCGCAGATAGAACGCCCCCAGTGGAGCCTCCAGCCACAACTCATCACCTCCCTGGCAGCGTTCGCGGATGTAATTGCTCA
Organism: Pseudomonas spelaei; assembly: GCF_009724245.1. Taxonomy (GTDB): domain Bacteria; phylum Pseudomonadota; class Gammaproteobacteria; order Pseudomonadales; family Pseudomonadaceae; genus Aquipseudomonas; species Aquipseudomonas spelaei. The sequence continues at coordinate 35,405 of NZ_WNNK01000013.1, forward strand.
TCACGCCGTCGGGCAGCAGGCGAATCAGGAACTGCAACTGATTGCCCGGGCGGTTGGCGAAAGAATAGGAGCGTTGGCTGTCGGTGCCGGGAATCGACAGGCGAGCGTATTGGCCCGGCAGGAAATCCAGCGACTGGTCCAGTTGCAGATACAGGATCGCGGTGCTGCTCGAGACCTGCTGCACCTGGTTGACCGTGCTGCGTATCTGCACCGGCCCCGGCGCGTTACACAGACTGGAATCAAAATTGAAGTAAAACGCCGCGTCGGATGTGACCCGGGTCTGGCAACTGAGCATTTTGCGTTGTTGCAGGTCAAGGCTGGAGAGGGCTTCCTCGTCGACGTAATCCTGGCTGTAGTCGCCGGATTCGCAACGACCCTGGCAGGTACCGCAGACCCCTTCGCGGCAATCCAGGGGGATCTTGATGCCGTTGCGCAAGGCGGCGTCCAGCAGGAGTTCATGGGCTCCGATGGGGAAAAACAGGGTTTTGCCGTCGGCAAAACTGAAGGCCACTTTGTGATTCATTCGTTGAACTCTCAAATACACCTGTAGCCGCCGCCTTGGGGCTGCTACGCAGCCCATCGCAGCCTTGTGCCTCGGCAGCGGCTACAGATAGAGGTGGTTACAGGTGATAAAAGTCCAGCACCGAGTTGATCGTGTCGTTGAGCAGCAACGCATGCTTGCGGGTGATCAGCCAGCTGTCGCCATCGGGCTTCAAGGTGTAGGTAGCGTTGCCATAGAACTGCTCCGAGGTGGCCAGGCGATAGAACAGCGTGTGCCAGTTCAGTCGTACCTCCAGCAGCCCGTCCGCCTGCTCGGCGATACGCACGTTATTGATCAGGTGCAAAGTGCGTGGCATCGGGGTGGCGGAGGCGGCCTTGCCAGTGCGCAGGCGGAACACCCGGTCTTCCAGGCCCGAACGGTTGGCGTAGTAGATCAGCGACATCTCGCGCTTGGGGTCACGGGTGTAGACGTGCTCGGAGTCCCATTGCGGCAGGTGGAATTCACTCTGCGGGTCGAACAGCTGCACATAGGCGTCCCAGTCCTGGGCATCGCAGAGCTCGGATTTGCGGTAGAAAAACTGCTCGATCCGGTATTGCAGTTGCGCATTCATCATTCCACCTCACGCAGCTTCAGGGATTGGGCGTCGAGACCGTCCAGCAGGAATGTCTGCCAGTTGCGGTGCTGGTTGACGTACAGCCCTTCGTGGGTGAATTCGGTGCCGGTCATGGCCGGCTGAATGCCGATGGCTTCGCTGTTGCGGGTCGGGCCGGTTTCCCAGCGATGGCTGCCGCGAGAAATGTCGCTCCAGCGCTCCAGGCGGCCCTGGAAACCACGTTGGGCTTCGCGAAACTCCACCAGGTCGTCAGGGGTGCCCATGCCGGAAACGTTGAAGAAGTCTTCGAACTGGCGAATACGGTTTTCCCGGTCGGCGTCGGACTCGTTTTTCACCCCCAGGCACTGGCTGATGATCTCGGTCTTGTTCCACGCTATCGGGCGGATGATCCGTAGCTGCGAGCTGATCTGGTCAAGGAAAAACAGGCTCGGGTAGATGTTCAGGTTACGCAGGCGGTGCATCATCCATTCGGCCTTGTCCTGGCCGTGTTCTTCCACCAGGCGCGGCATGATGGTGGCGTAGCCGGAGCGCACCGACGGGTTGGGCATATCGCTGAACAGCACACTGTGGCCGTTGTTGAAGGCAAACCAACCGTCGTCGGTATTGGCGTCGCCGGCCCCGAGTTTGCTGTAGTCCAGCGTCGCCCCGGTACCCGCGCCGTTCTCGGTGTTGACCTGCTGGCGATGCTGCACCGTGGCCACATAGTTATAGTGCACGGTGCTGACGTGATAGCCGTCCAGGCCGTTTTCGTTCTGCAGCTTCCAGTTGCCGTCGTAGGTGTAGGCCGACTTGCCAGGCAGCACTTCCAGTTCGCCGGTGGCGGACTGGGCGACCATCATGTCGAAGAACACTTTGGCGTCACCGAGGAAGTCGCCCAGGCTGTTGGTGCCGTTGACGTCGAGGCTGATAAACACAAAGCCCTTGTAGCTCTCGATCCGCGCCTTTTTCAGGCCGCGAGTCGCCTTGTCGAAACCTTCCGGGTATTCCCCCGGCGCCTTGACCTTCACCAGACGGCCATCGCTTTTGTAGCACCAGGCGTGGAACGGGCAGGTGAAGGTGGACTGGTTGCCCTTGCCGACCCGGGTCAGGGTGGTACCGCGATGCTGACAGGCGTTGATCAGCGCGTTGAGCTGGCCGTCGCCGTCGCGGGTGATGATCATCGGCTGGCGCCCGGCGCGCATCGTCACGAAGTCGTGGTTGTTGGCCAGTTCGCTTTCATGGCAGGCGTAGATCCAGTTCTTTTCGAAGATCAGCTCCATCTCCAGATCAAACAGTTCCGGCTCGGTGAACATGTCCCGGGCAATGCGGAACACTTGGTCTGCCGGACGAAAATCCAGGCAGCTTTCAATAAAGGTTTTCCACTGTTCGACGCTTCTTGCACCACTCATGGAAGGCACCTTGTTGTGTGGCTAATCGGTGGTCCATTAGAGGCAGCGGCACGGGGGATGGGCTATCCGCTTAGTGGGGGAAGGTGGGCCGAATAATTGAATGTGGTGAGTCACAACTACCCACGGCGGTGCACCGGATCGATGCAATGAGCTACTGTCTTGGGAGGCAACCTGGCTGGGCAGGCCGGAAAAATCCGCTTCCTATCCACATAGTCGACAGTTGCTAGCCGCTGAGTGGAAACGCCACGTGACTGGCGCAGAACTTGCCTTGATCTACCGGACGCGTCGTCAGAGCGCGCTGGCCACAACCGCCGTGGGTGCACCGTGATGAGCAGCGATACACGCGATATCCGTATTGATCGTTTCGACCTTGAAGGCGCCCGCAGCTGGATGTCCGGTATTTGCGGTCCGCATCGGCTGGAGACGGCCACGCCTGAGCGCATCCGCTTTCATCACAGCGCCAATGTGTTCAAGTCCCGCGCCACGACGTTGGGGATCATTGAATACGGTACTGACGTGACCATCGATATCGAAGACGCCGAGCATTTCAGCAGCTACAGCCTGAGCCTTCTGCTGGTCGGCGAGCAGGAGTTGAGCAAGAACGGCGAGCGGCTGAGCTCCAATCGTGATCAGGGCGTGATCATCTCGCCTAACGAGCATCAGGTGCTGGCGATCTCCGGCGACTGCCGCAAGTTGCAGGTGGTGATCACCCGCGCGGCCATGAGCGAATCCCTGGAAGGCCTGCTGCAACGGCCGATTGAAGCGCCGCTGCGCTTTGAGTCGGTGATGGATGCAGTGGAGGGCGCTTCGGCATCGTGGTGGCGGATGGCGCGGTACTTCATCGCCGAGCTGGAGCGCAGCAGCGAACTGTATGACCAGGCGGCGTTCACTCGTGACCTGGAAAGCTCATTGATCAAGGGCTTGATCCTCGCCCAGCCGAATAACTACTCCGAAGAACTGCGGGACGTCCTCGGGGTGAAACTGCCGCACTATCTGATCCGCGCTCGCCAGTACATCCATGACAATGCCCGCGAGGCGGTACACCTGGACGACCTTGAGGCCGCGGCTGGCGTGTCGCGGTTCAAGTTGTTCGATGCCTTCAGGAAGTACTTTGCGTTGTCGCCCATGGCCTACCTGAAGAAATATCGGCTGGGGGCCGTGCGCCAGGAAATCCTGGAACACGGCTCGACCCGCACCATCTCCGAGATCGCCCTGGGTTGGGGCTTCACCCATTTGGGGCGGTTCTCGGCGGAGTACCGCAAGCTGTTCGATGAATCGCCGAGCATGACCTTGCAACGCAACGATGCGCGGCGTATGCGTGGTGCCTGAAAACCATGGAGATCAACTGTGGGAGCTGGCTTGCCTGCGATAGCGGTGTATCAGTTGGCATGGATATCGACTGACACTGCGCTATCGCAGGCAAGCCAGCTCCCACAGGAGTTTTATGGCGCCTGCAAGCCCTCAGATCAATTCCTCCACCAGTTGCAGGCAATGACTGAGCCCCGGCGATTGATCATTGATCCGCCGGCTGAGAATGATCGGCGAGGTCGCGGTGGTTTCCACAATCGGCGTATAGCCAATGTCTGCCCGGTGCAGCACTTGCACCGAGGCCGGCACCAGCGTCACGCCCATGCCGGCACCCACCAGGCCGATGGCAGTCTGCAATTCGTTGGTCCACTGCGCCACCTTGAGGCTCAAACCATGGGTGTCGAACAGCGCGATCACATGGTCGGCGTAGCTGGGACGCGGGTTGCCGGGGTAGAGCACAAAGGGTTCTGCGGCCAATTGCGCAAGGGTCGCCGGGGCGGCCAGCAACGGATGCCCGGCGGGCAATACCGCCACCAACCGATCCTCCACCAATACCCGCTGCACGATGGCCGGATCGTCGATGCGAATCCGCCCGAAGCCCACATCGATCCGCCCAGCCTTGAGGGCTTCGACCTGTTGCAACGTGGTCATCTCCGACAGTCCCAGTTCCAGCTCCAGGCCATCGTGGGTGCGCAGCCGACGAATCAGCTCCGGCAACACGCCGTACAGCGTCGAGGGCGCAAAACCGATACCGAGCCAGGTCTTTTGCCCCAGGCCAATGCGCCGGGTGTTGTCGCAGACCTTGCCCAGTTGCTCCAGCAGCACATTGGCGTGCTCATAAAAAAAGCGCCCGGCTTCGGTCAGTCGCAACGGCCGGCCACGCTCCAGCAAAATCACCCCGAGTTCGTCTTCCAATTGCTGGATCTGCCGGCTCAAGGGCGGCTGGGCGATGTGCAGGCGCTCGGCGGCACGGGTGAAGTTGAGGGTTTCGCCCAGCACTTGAAAGTAACGCAGATGGCGCAGTTCCATAACGACTCCTTTCATACCTCAGGGGTATTGTTCGAGACCCATTCTATATTGGAAGCCAGCAAAGATACGGCACAGAATCGAGCCAAATTTATAAAGAACCCAGCGGGTATTGCCATGCCGATCTGCGCCATCGAGTCGATCGAGACGATCATCGTCGACCTTCCCACCATTCGCCCGCACAAACTGGCGATGCACACGATGCAGAACCAGACGTTAGTGATCATTCGGGTGCGCTGTGCCGATGGCATCGAAGGTGTGGGTGAGTCCACCACCATCGGCGGCCTGAGCTACGGCAATGAAAGCCCCGACAGCATCAAGGTCAACATTGACCGGCACTTCGCGCCACTGCTGATCGGCCAGGACGCGAGCAATATCAACGCGGCCATGTTGCGCCTCGAGCGCAGCATTCGTGGTAACACCTTTGCCAAGTCCGGCGTCGAAAGCGCGTTGCTCGATGCCCTCGGTAAACGCCTGAACTTGCCGGTCAGCGAACTGCTCGGCGGGCGGGTGCGCGATGCGCTGCCGGTGGCCTGGACCCTGGCCAGCGGCAACACTGAAAAGGACATCGCCGAAGCCGAGAAGATGCTCGACCTGCGCCGCCACCGGATCTTCAAATTGAAGATCGGTGCCGGCGAAGTCAACCACGACCTGGCCCACGTCATCGCCATCAAAAAAGCCCTGGGCGACCGCGCGAGTGTGCGGGTCGACGTCAACCAGGCCTGGGACGAAGCGGTGGCGTTACGCGCCTGCAAAGTGCTCGGCGACAACGGTATCGACCTGATCGAACAACCCATTTCGCGCAACAACCGTGGCGGCATGGTTCGGCTCAACCTGTCGAGCCCGGCGCCGATCATGGCTGACGAATCCATCGAGTGTGTCGAAGACGCCTTTAACCTGGCCCGCGAAGGCGCGGCCTCGGTGTTCGCCCTGAAGATTGCCAAGAACGGCGGTCCTCGTGCGGTCTTGCGTACGGCGGCGATTGCCGAATCGGCCGGCATCGGCCTGTACGGCGGCACCATGCTCGAAGGCGGTATCGGCACGCTGGCTTCGGCTCATGCCTTCCTCACGCTGAACAAACTGACATGGGACACCGAACTGTTCGGGCCGCTGTTGCTTACCGAGGACATCCTCACCGAGCCGCTGGTGTACCGCGATTTCCACCTGCATGTCTCGACCGCGCCGGGCCTGGGCCTGGCCATTGATGAAGAGCGCCTGGCGTTTTTCCGTCGCGATAAATAACCCGAGGACACCTGACATGTTGTTCCACGTAAAAATGACCGTGAACCTGCCCCTCGACATGAACCCCGAGCGCGCGGCCGGGCTCAAGGCTGAAGAAAAAGCCCTGGCCCAGCGCCTGCAACAAGCGGGCAAATGGCGCCACCTGTGGCGCATCGCCGGGTTGTATGCCAACTACAGCGTGTTTGATGTCGACAGCGTGCAAGAGCTGCATGACCTGCTGATGCAACTGCCGCTTTATCCCTACATGGCCATTGAGGTGAATGCCCTGTGCCGGCATCCGTCGTCGATCCATGAGGATGACCGCTGAGCCTGTTTTCCACACTAATAACGACAAGATGAGGATTGCACCATGTCCATCCGACTTTCCCAGACTGCCCATGCCCAACAGTTTCTCGAAGAAGCCAGCGGCAATCTCAACGACGCCGGCAACCCACGGGCCAAGGCACTGATCTACCGGATCCTGAGGGACACGGTGAACATCATCGAAGACCTGGAAGTGACCCCGGAAGAGTTCTGGAAGGCGGTCAACTACCTCAACGAACTGGGCAAGAATCAGGAAGCTGGGCTGCTTGCGGCCGGCCTGGGCCTGGAGCATTACCTGGACATGCTGATGGATGCGGCGGACGAGGAGGCCGGCAAATCCGGCGGCACCCCGCGCACCATCGAAGGCCCGCTGTATGTGGCGGGTGCGCCGCTGTCCAAGTACGAAGCGCGGCTGGATGACGGCCTGGATCCGGGGGTGCCACTGTTCATGCAGGGACAGGTGCGCGACACCGATGGCAAGCCATTGGCGAGGGCGATTGTTGATGTGTGGCAGGCCAATACCGGTGGTACGTATTCGTGGTTTGACGGTACGCAGTCGGCATTCAACCTGCGTCGGCGGATCGAGACCGACGCCCAGGGCAACTACCGTTTTCGCAGCATCGTGCCGTCAGGTTATGGCTGCCCACCGAGTGGGCCGACCCAGCAGCTGTTGGACCAGTTGGGGCGGCATGGGCAGCGGCCGGCGCATATTCACTTCTTTATTTCAGCACCCGGCTATCGGCACCTGACGACCCAGATCAACCTGTCGGATGATCCGTACCTGCATGATGACTTTGCCTATGCGACGCGCGATGAGTTGATTGCCGAGATTCGCTTCAGTGACGACGCCAACCTGGCGCGGGAGTTTGGGGTGGACGGGCAGTTTGCGCAGATTGATTTTGACTTTGAGCTGCAGCCGGCGGGCGCCCCGGTAGAGCAGAAACGCATGCAGCGGGTGCGCGCCCTGGAAGACTGAACGCCTCGGTCTGGTTTATGTGGGAGCTGGCTTGCCTGCGATGGCGGTGGTGACTGACACACCGCTATCGCAGGCAAGCCAGCTCCCACAGTTGATCGGCGGTGTTCTGATTATTTGCGAACCACCAAATCCAACAAATCATCCCGATCCTTGATCTTCTGCAACACAATCTCCGAGCGAATATCCATCACCCCCGCCGTGCGGTTCAGGTGGTTCACAATAAAGTCCGAAAAGTGCTTGAGGTTGCGCGCCTGCACCCGCAACACATAGTTACTGGCGCCGGTGATCACATACGCACTGGCCACTTCCGGCCATCCCTGGACCTTCTTGATGAACGTCTCATGCCAGTCCTCCACATCCTGGCGCAGCGACAGATGGACGATGGCTTCCAGCTCGATTCCCAGTTGCTCGGCATTCAACACCGCACGGTAACCACTGACGATGCCCTCACTCTCCAGCAGCCGTAAACGTCGCAGGCAGGCGGAGGGTGACAGCGCGACTTTCTCCGCCAGTTCCTGGTTGCTGATACGGCCATCCTGTTGCAGGAAATGCAGAAGGCGCAGGTCGGTGGCATCGAGAATCATGATTAGAATAAATCCGCATGTTTGGAGGTTAAATTCGAATTTCCTACGTCTTAATTAGCGCGTTACCTACCACTTTGCACGAAAATTCTCTAAAGCTTCGTTCATTATTTGGTCCATCGTTACCCACAGCGACACCCACAAGAACAGGATCGACCATGACTACCCGAAACCATTGCCAGGCCCTCGATGCCCAAGACCCGCTGGCGCCCTTGCGCACTCAGTTCGCGCTGCCCGAGGGGGTGATCTACCTCGACGGCAACTCCCTTGGCGCACGCCCGGTGGCCGCCCTGGCGCGGGCGCAAGCAGTGATTGCCGAGGAATGGGGCAATGGTTTGATCCGCAGTTGGAACAGCGCCGGTTGGGCCGAGCTGTCGCAGCGCCTGGGCAATCGCCTGGCACCGCTGATCGGTGCTCGTGACGGCGAAGTCGTGATCACCGATACCACCTCCATCAACCTGTTCAAGGTGCTGAGTGCTGCATTGACCGTGCAGCGTAATCGCGCGCCGAACCGCAAGGTGATCGTCAGCGAAGCCAGCAACTTCCCCACCGATCTGTACATCGCCGAAGGCCTGGCTGAATTGCTGCAACAAGGCTATTCCCTGCGTCTGGTGAACAGCCCTGACGAACTGCCCCAGGCCATCGATCAGGACGTGGCGGTGGTGATGCTCACCCACGTCAACTACAAGACCGGCTATATGTACGACATGCAGGGCCTGACTTCCCTGACCCATGAGTGCGGCGCCCTGGCGATCTGGGACCTGGCGCATTCGGCGGGCGCGGTACCGATCGATCTGCATCAGGCGGGCGCGGATTATGCGATTGGCTGCACGTATAAATACCTCAACGGCGGGCCCGGCTCCCAGGCGTTTGTGTGGGTCAATCCGGCGCTGGTGGATGTGGTCAGGCAGCCGTTGTCCGGCTGGTTCGGGCATACCCGGCAGTTCGCGATGGAGTCGCATTATGCCCCGAGCCAAGGCATCGCCCGTTACCTGTGTGGCACTCAGCCGATCACCTCGTTGGCCATGGTGGAGTGCGGTCTGGATATTTTCGCCCAGACCGACATGGCCAGCCTGCGCGCCAAGTCGCTGGCACTGACTGACTTGTTTATCGGGTTGGTGCAAGCGCGCTGCGCCGCGCATGAATTGACGCTGATTACGCCGCGTGAGCATGCCAGGCGCGGCAGCCATGTCAGCTTCGAACACCCCGAAGGCTATGCCGTCATTCAAGCGTTGATCGCCCGTGGCGTGATTGGTGATTACCGCGAGCCGCGCATCATGCGGTTTGGCTTTACCCCGCTGTACACCAGCTTCACTGAGGTGTGGGATGCGGTGGAAATCCTCGGTGAGATTCTCGACCGCAAGACTTGGGATCAACCGCAGTTCAAAGTTCGTAATAGCGTCACCTGAGGAGTAACACAAAACCAATGTGGGAACGGGCTTGCTCGCGAAGGCGGTGTGTCAGTTGATGCATATATGACTGACACACCGCCTTCGCGAGCAAGCCCGCTCCCACAGGGGAATTGTGTTCCCACAAAGTTCAGTGCATGCAGTAAGACAGTGCAATCACAATAATAAAGGGGCACGCCACGTGACCACGCCAGACAACGGCTTTGCAGCAATAACCAACCGTGAATTGGGCCTCAGGCGCCAGCTCACTTCCGGCCAGATGAGCATGATCGCCATCGGTGGCGCCATCGGCACTGGCCTGTTCATGGGCAGCGCCTATGCCATCGGTTATGCCGGGCCCAGCGTGTTGGTCAGCTACGCCATTGGTGCGCTGATCACCTTGCTGCTGATGGGCTGCCTGGCGGAGATGACCGTCGCGCATTCCACCTCGGGTTCCTTCGGCGCCTATGCCGAGTTCTATATCAGCCCCCTGGCCGGGTTCCTGGTGCGTTATGCGTACTGGGCGGCGATTGTGCTGGCGGTGGGGGCCGAGGTCACGGCGGTGGCGATGTACATGAAGTACTGGTTCGCCAACGTGCCGGAGTGGGTGTGGATTGTCTCGTTTTCCAGTGTGCTGATCGTGCTCAACGCCATCAGCGTCAAGACCTTCGGCAACTTTGAATACTGGTTTTCCACGATCAAGATCAGCGCCATCGTCGGCTTCATCATTCTTGCGGTGTATGTGGTGTTTGGCTCCGGTAACCCGGATTACGGCGTGCAGAACTACACGGCCCACGGCGGCTTTTTCCCTCATGGGTTGAGCGGTATGTGGATTGCGGTGATCGTGTCGATCTTCAGTTACCTGAGTGTCGAGATGATCGCCGTGGCCGCTGGTGAAGCGGCAGACCCGGAGCAGGCGGTGAAGAAAGCCTTTCGCGCCACCATCGTGCGGCTGGTGGTGTTTTACTTGCTGACGTTGGCGCTGATGCTTGCCATCGTGCCGTGGAATCAGGCCGGGCATGCCCAGAGCCCGTTCGTCACGGTGATGCAGACCATCGGCATTCCCGGCGCTACGGGGGTGATGAACTTCGTGATCCTGATCGCGGCGCTCTCGGCGATGAACAGCCAGCTCTACATCACCACCCGCATGATGTTCAGTCTGTCCCGCGCCGGCTTTGCGCCGAAATCCATGGGTGCCTTGAGCAAGAGCGGGATCCCGTTGAACGCCTTGCTGTTGTCCAGCTCGGGCATTGCCCTGGCGACCTTGTTGAACGTGGTGTACCCGGAAAGCTCGTTCACCTTGATGATGGCGATCTCCATGTTTGGCGCGATATTCACCTGGTTCATGATCTTCCTGACCCACTTGTTTTTCCGCCGCTACCGCAAGCGTAACGGTGGGGCGAAGTTGTCCTTTGAGCTGCGGCTGTTCCCTTACAGCACACTGTTGGGGCTGGTGCTGATGGGCGCGGTGATGATCACCACGTACTTCACCGAGGCCTTCAAGATGACGTTGGTGTTCGGGGTGCCGTTCCTGATAATTCTGTCGGCGGTGTATTACGTGTTCTTCCGCAAGGGCGCCGCCAAGGCATCGAGCAAGGCCCTGGCGTAAGCGGGCAGTTGTTCAAACGAGCGGGCGCATAACAGCAGTTTGCGACAGGCCCATTCTTCAGTCAGAGGTTGGGTCTTGAAGCGACGCTCATGGGGCCCGCGATCCAGTGCCGCTTGCGGCACAATCCCCAGCCCGGTGCCCCGGGCGACCATACGAATGACACCATCAAAGCCGTCTGCTCGAATGCGTGTCTGCAAGCGAAAGCCTGTGTGCAATGCCTGTTCTTCCAGGTACACCGCCAGGGCGCTGTTGGCAGCCAATCCCACGTAATCGTGCTGCAAACTGTCGATAAAACTGACGTTAATACCGGCGGTGAGTGGGTGCTCCAGCGGCATGATCAGCACCAGGGGGTCATCGCGAAAGGGCAGGGTCTGCAAGCCATGGGTATCCACCGCATCGGAGATAATCCCCAGGTCCGCCGCACCCTGGCGCAAGGCATGAGTGATGCGCAGGCTGGGCAGTTCCTGCAGGTCGATATCCAGGTTGGGATGTGCACAGAGAAAATCCGCCAACGGTTCCGGCAGGTATTCGCTGAGCGCGGTGGTGTTGCACAGCAGGCGTACTTGGCCTTTGACACCATTCGCATATTCCGCGAGGTCCTGTTGCATGCGTTCGGCCTGTTGCAGCATCAGCCGCGCATGCCGGGCCAGAGCGTTGCCTGCCGCAGTCGGTGTTACGCCCCGGCGACCGCGTTGCAGAAACTCGGTGCCCAGTGACGCCTCCATCGCACGGATCCGCGCACTGGCCGCCGCCAGGGATAAATGACTGCGGCTGGCGCCGGCGGTGATGTTGCCGGTGTCGAGGATATGCAGGTAGAGGCGCAGGTCGATCAGGTCAAAGTGCATGGGCTGAGGGTGTCCGTTGAGCAGATGGTGTTTGCACCGACGCCTTTGTGAGCGAGCCCGCTCCCACATTTTGATTTGTGAACACATTCAAATGTGGGAGCGGGCTTGCTCGCGAAAGCGTCATCAGCCTCACGCAAAACAAGAGGCAACCTCAGTATATGGCGAATTTTCAACCCTGAGCCAAGCCCGCAAAATCAGCCCATGAATACCTTCCTCGCGTTCTACCAAAACCTCGGCCCGGCACTAACCCTGTTGGTCATCGGCACTTTCCTGCTGGCCGGTACCGTCAAGGGCGTCATCGGCCTCGGTTTGCCCACGGTGGCCATGGGCATGCTCGGCCTGGCTATGCTCCCGGCGCAGGCTGCGGCCTTGTTGATCATCCCGTCTACCATCACCAACCTCTGGCAACTGGCGTTCGGCGGGCATTTGCGTGGGCTGCTCAAACGCCTGTGGCCGATGTTGTTGCTGATTTTTCTCGGCACCGGGCTTGGCACGCTTTGGTTGGGCATGGACGGTGGGCATTGGGTGGTGCGGGCATTGGGCGGGGCGTTGCTGGTGTATGCCTTGAGCGGGTTGTTCCTGCCGGCATTCAAGGTCAGCCCGGCCACCGAGCGCTGGCTGGGACCGGTGTGCGGGCTGGTGACGGGCGTCATCACCTCGGCCACCGGTGTCTTCGTGATTCCGGCCGTGCCGTACCTGCAAGCCCTGGGTTTGAACCGCGATCAGTTGGTGCAGGCGCTGGGCTTGTCGTTCACCGTTTCGACCCTGGCGCTGGCGGCGGGGTTGTTCTGGCGCGGCACTCTCGGCGGTGGCGAAATCAACGCTTCGTTGCTGGCGCTGGTGCCGGCACTATTGGGCATGTGGCTGGGGCAAGCGCTGCGTCAACGGATCAGCGCCGTGCTGTTCAAACGGGTGTTCTTTGTCGGCATGGCGCTGTTGGGCGGCCACCTGCTGATCAGCGGCTAATGGACGAGCCTCTCGATCATTGCGCTGTAATACGGCTAGTATCCAGCCAGCCGCTATTAAAGAGGATTCACGTTGAAAGCCCGATCCGATGAGCTACAGATCTTCGTCTGCGTGATTGAATGCGGGTCGATTTCCGCCGCCGCCGAACAGGTCGGGCAAACGCCCTCGGCGGTCAGCCGGACCTTGTCGCGGCTGGAAGCCAAGCTTGAGACCACCTTGATCAACCGCACCACGCGGCGCATGGACCTGACCGAAGAGGGCAAGTACTTCTTTGAACGCGCGAAGGTGATCCTGGAACAAATGGATGAGCTGGAGGAGCGCCTGTCATCGCGTCAGCAAACCCCGTCCGGGCGCTTGCGGATCAACGCCGCGTCGCCGTTCATGCTGCATGCGATCGTGCCGTACATTGCCGAGTTTCGCGGCCTGTACCCGGACATTCAGCTGGAACTCAACAGCAACGACCTGATCATTGACCTGCTGGAACAGAGTACCGACATCGCCATTCGCATCGGTACCCTGGCGGACTCGACGTTGCACGCACGCTCCCTGGGTTGCAGCCCGCTGCATATCCTCGCCAGCCCGGCTTACCTGGAGCAGTACGGCACGCCGACGACCGTGGCCGAACTGGCCGAGCACACGCTGCTCGGCTTCACCCAGACCGAAACCCTCAACCACTGGCCGCTGCGCCATGTGCACGGCGACCGCTGGCAGATCCGGCCGGGCATCGCCGCTTCCAGCGGTGAAACCCTGCGTCACCTGGCACTGGAAGGGCAGGGCATTGCGTGCCTGTCTAACTTCATGACCGTCGGCGACATCAGCGCCGGGCGCCTGACGCCGATCCTGGCGCAGTTCAACAGCGGTTATCGCCAGCCGATCAACGCGGTGTACTACCGCAACTCGCAGCTGGCCTTGCGCATCCAGTGTTTCCTGGACTTTATCCAGGGCAAGTTGGCGAACTACGCCCACTGATTCGTGACGCCTGCGCAAGAGTGAATTGGGCTATACGGACTTATTCGGCACGGGTAAGTCCGTAATACTGGGTCCATCACTTACTCACGCAGGCGTTTTCTCCATGAACGTATTCGTTACCGGCGCAGCCGGCTTTATCGGCGGTTCCATCGCTACCGGCTTGCTCAAGGCGGGTCACACCGTGACCGGCCTGGTGCGCAGCGCCGAACAGGCCCAGGAAATGAGCGCACTGGGCATTACCCCGGTGATCGGTACCCTGGACGACAGCGCCGTGCTGACCGAGCAGGCTAAAAAGGCCGATGCTGTAATCAACGCTGCCAGCAGCGACCATCGCGGCGCCGTCGAAACCTTGCTGGCCGCCCTGCGCGGTTCCAACAAGACCTTCCTGCACACCAGCGGTTCGAGCATCGTCGGCGACGCCTCGGGCGGCAAGTCCAGCGATGTCATCTACTTCGAAGACAACCTGCCGGAGCCGACCGTCGACAAAGCGGCTCGCGTGGCCATCGACAACCTGATCCTGGCGGCGGCGAAGGACGGCGTGAACTCGGCGGTGATCTGCAACACCCTGATCTATGGTCACAGCCTGGGGGTCAAGCGCGACAGCGTGCAGTTGCCGCGTTTGCTCAAGCAGGCGCGTAAAAGCGGGGTAGTGCGCCATGTAGGCACTGGCCAGAACATCTGGTCCAACGTGCATATTGAAGACGTGGTTGCCCTGTACCTGCTGGCGCTGGAAAAGAACGTCCCGGGTACCTTCTACTTTGTTGAAAGCAGCGAAGCGGCCTTCGTCGACATGACCACCGCCATCGCTGAAGCCCTGAAGCTGGGTAAACCGCAGGATTGGCCACTGGCCGATGCCGAAGCCGAGTGGGGCTATGAAATGGCCAACTATGGCTTGGGTTCCAACAGCCGGGTGCGGGGCAAGCATGCCCGTGAGTTGTTGGGTTGGGTGCCCAAGCGTACATCGGTTGTGGAGTGGATTCGCAACGAGATGGTTTGATGGTCGCTTGAGACCGAGGCGCCGCCATCGCAGGCAAGCCAGCTCCCACACTAGACCGCGTACTCGGTCAAATGTGGGAGCTGGCTTGCCTGCGATTGGCTCACCCCGGTCCACCTGTCTCACCCAACGCTGGTCCCGCTTGCCGCAATTCCGTACCATCCCCGCCTTATCCCCCGCAACTCCCCGGTAACCCCATGAACTTCACCCGTCTGCGCGCCGACGCCCTGGCCGGACTCACCACGTCTTTTGCCTTGCTGCCCGAATGCATCGCCTTCGCCCTGGTCGCTCACCTCAACCCGCTGATGGGGCTTTATGGCGCGTTCATCATCTGCACCCTGACCGCGCTGTTCGGTGGCCGGCCGGGGATGGTGTCCGGTGCGGCCGGGTCGATGGCGGTGGTCATCGTGGCGCTGGTGGTGCAACACGGTGTGCAGTACCTGTTGGCCACGGTGCTGCTGGGCGGGTTGATCATGATCGCCTTCGGCCTGTTGCGCCTGGGCAAGCTGGTGCGCATGGTGCCGCACCCGGTGATGCTCGGCTTCGTCAACGGCCTGGCGATCATCATTGCCTTGGCCCAGCTGGAACATTTCAAAAGCGGTGAAACCTGGCTCAGCGGCATGCCGTTGTACGTGATGACCGGGTTGGTCGCCGCGACCATGGCCATCGTCTACCTGCTGCCGCGCCTGACCCGTGCGGTGCCGCCGGCGCTGGTGGCGATTCTCGGTGTAGGCCTGGCTGTGTATCTGTTGGGCCTGCCCACCCGCACCCTGGGCGACATGGCCCACATCGCCGGTGGCCTGCCAACGTTCGCGTTGCCGCAGATTCCCTGGACCCTGGACACCCTGCAGATCATCGCGCCTTACGCGATCCTCATGGCGATGGTGGGCCTGCTGGAAACCCTGCTGACCCTCAACCTCACCGATGAAATCACCGAGACCCGTGGCTACCCGGACCGCGAAAGCGTAGCCCTGGGCGCCGCGAATATGGTCTCCGGCCTGTTCGGTGGCATGGGCGGCTGCGCGATGATCGGGCAAACCGTGATCAACCTCAGTTCCGGCGGGCGCGGGCGGTTCTCCGGAGTGTTCGCCGGGGTCATGATTCTGTCGTTTATTCTGTTTCTGTCACCGCTGATCGAGCGGATCCCGCTGGCGGCGCTGGTGGGGGTGATGTTCGTGGTGTCCCAGCAGACCTTCGCCTGGGCGTCGTTGCGGGTGATCAACAAGGTGCCGCTCAATGACGTGCTGGTGATCATGGCGGTGACGGTGATCACCGTATTCACTGACCTGGCAACGGCGGTGCTGTGCGGCATCATCATCGCTGCGCTCAACTTCGCCTGGCAGCAGGCGCGCGAGCTGTACGCCGATGAACACCTGGAAACCGACGGCAGCAAGTTGTATCGGCTGCACGGCACGCTGTTCTTCGCCTCGACCACACCGTTTCTCAACCAGTTCGACCCGGCCAACGACCCGGCCCAGGTCACGCTGGACTGCCGTCACCTGAGCTTCGTCGACTACTCGGCCATCGCTGCCCTGATGACCCTGCGCGAGCGCTACGCCAAGGCCGGCAAGCATTTGCGGGTGCTGCATTTGTCCGAGCGCTGCAAGAAGCTGCTCAAGCGCGCCCGAGTTCAGCACGACTGACGTGCTGTGTAGCCGCTGCCGAGACACGAGGCTGCGCCAGCGGCTACAGGCGCATGCACTTTAAGGTTTAAGGCCCGACCAGGTTTTCCAGTTCCTGGGCACGGGTGCGGGTCATGTCCAGCAGGCAGCCGGAGCCGTTGACCTGATCAATGGTGCCGCCAGTCGCCGAGCCGGCGAAGACGCAATTGGCATCCCGGTATTTGATCCACAAGCGCTGCACATCCTGCAGTTGCTGCTTGCGCTTGCCTTCCTGGGCTGCCAGGGCGGTTTTGTATGCCTTGTTCAGGCGCTCGTCCTGCACCTTGGTTTCGGTGGCGTTGCAGTTGACCATGGCGGCGGTGGTGTTAGCGCCATCCATGCACGTTTTCAGTGCCGGGCTGTCGGCGGCCGAGGCGGTGCCGCATAGCGCCAGGAGCAGGGCGCTGGCGGCGAAGGGAGCAAGCAGTGATCTACGGTTCATGGTTGGTTTTCCTGATCATGAGTCGGTGCGCATTCTAAGACTCGACGCGTGCCGTTGAGTTTCCAGTACCCCGGCGATCTTCATGTAAGAACGCCCCCCTTATTTTCATTCCCGGTCCGCGGGCATATCCCAAAGCGACGCCGCTTGCCTGTGGGCGAAAATTACTTTCATAAAAATTGAAAATTTCCATCTTTAATGATTTATGAGTTTCACAACTAATTCGACGTGACCCTTTCCGAGGAGTACCGCATGGCCGCATCACCGGGCTTTTGGCTGCTGGCTTACGCCGCTATCGCCATCATTGCATTGATCGTGCTGATCGCACGTTACCGGCTCAACCCCTTTATCGTGATCACGTTGGTGTCCATCGGCCTGGCGCTGCTGGCCGGGATGCCGGCGGATACGATCATGGGTTCCTACGAGGCCGGCGTCGGCAAAACCCTGGGGCATATTGCGCTGGTGGTGGCGCTGGGCACGATGCTCGGCAAGATGATGGCCGAGTCGGGTGGCGCCGAGCAGGTGGCGCGCACGTTGATCGAGCGATTCGGCGAGCGTAATGCCCACTGGGCCATGGTGTGCATTGCCTTCCTGGTAGGGCTGCCGCTGTTTTTCGAGGTCGGTTTTGTGTTGCTGGTGCCGATTGCCTTTACCGTGGCGCGGCGTGTCGGGGTGTCGATCCTGATGGTCGGCTTGCCCATGGTCGCTGGCCTGTCGGTGGTGCATGCGCTCGTACCGCCGCACCCGGCGGCGATGATGGCGGTGCTGGCCTACAACGCCTCGGTGGGGCAAACCGTGCTGTACGCGATCCTGATCGGTATCCCGACCGCGATCATTGCCGGCCCGGTGTACGCCAAGTTCATCGTGCCGCGCATTCACCTGCCGGCGGAAAACCCGCTGGAACGTCAGTTCATCGACCGTGAACCCCGCACCCGTTTGCCGAGCTTCGCCCTGACCATGGGCACCATCCTGTTGCCGGTGGTGCTGATGATGATCGGCGGTTGGGCCAATCTGATTTCCACCCCGGGCACTGGTTTCAACCAATTCCTGTTGTTTATCGGCAACTCGGTGATCGCGTTGCTGGTGGCCACGTTGGTGAGTTTCTGGACCCTGGGCCTGGCCCAGGGTTTCAACCGCGAGTCGATCCTCAAGTTCACCAACGAATGCCTGGCGCCAACGGCGAGCATCACCTTGCTGGTAGGCGCAGGCGGTGGTCTTAACCGGATTTTGGTGGACGCCGGCGTGACCAACGAAATCCTCAGCCTTGCCCACGCTTTCAACTTGTCACCGCTGGTGATGGGCTGGTTGTTCGCCGCGCTGATGCGGATTGCTACTGGCTCGGCCACTGTAGCCATGACCACCGCGTCGGGCGTGGTAGCGCCGGTCGCCCTGGGCCTGGGTTATCCCCACCCGGAATTATTGGTATTGGCCACCGGCGCGGGTTCGGTAATTTTTTCCCACGTGAATGACGGCGGCTTCTGGCTGATCAAGGAATACTTCAATATGACGGTGATCCAGACCTTCAAGACCTGGACCGTGCTGGAGACTCTGATTTCGCTGGTCGCCTTCGGTCTGACTTACGGTTTGTCCTGCATTTTGTAACCCGGAGTTGACGTGATGGACATCCTCTACCAGATCCGCGCCCGCCAGGATTCCTTCAGTGCCGGTGAAGGGCGTATCGCCAAGCTGATGCTGGAGGATGTCGGCTTTGCAGCGTCCGCCAGCCTGGAAGAGTTGTCCCAGCGGGCCGAGGTCAGCACCGCTACCTTGTCGCGGTTCGCCCGCAGCGTCGGTTGCCGCGACTTGCGTGACCTGCGCCTGCAACTGGCCCAGGCCAGCGGCGTTGGCAGCCGTTTCCTCGACCCGGCAGGCTTGCCGGAGCAGTCGGCGTTTCATCGGCAGATTCTCGGTGACATTGAGTCCACCTTGCGTCAGCACCTGTCCGGGTTCAATCAGCACAGTTTTGTCGATGCCGTGAGCCTGCTGGGCAAGGCGCGGATGATCCATGCATTTGGCATGGGCGGCCCGTCGAGCGTCGGCAGTGATGAGTTGCAAGTGCGCCTGGTGCGCCTGGGTTATCCCATCGCCGCCTGTCATGACCCGGTGATGATGCGGGTGACCGCCGCCACGTTGGGGCCGGAGCATGCGCTGATTGTCTGCTCTCTGACCGGCCTCACACCGGAGTTGTTGGGTGTGGTGGAGCTGGCCCGTAACTACGGGGCCCGTATCGTCGCCATCACCCTGGCCGACTCACCACTGGCGCAATTGGCAGATGTGCTGCTGCCGCTGCAACCGGCGGAAACCAGTTTTATCTACAAGCCCACGGCAGCGCGCTACGGAATGCTGCTGGCCATCGACGTGCTCGCCACCGAGCTGGCCCTGGCCATGCCGGACGACAACCAGGAACGCCTGCGACGGATCAAGCTGGCCCTGGACGATTACCGTGGTGGCGCCGATTGCCTGCCGCTTGGAGACTGAAATGAAGTACGACACGCTGATCCGCCAGGCCACGATCATTGATGGCAGCAACTCCCCGGGTTATGTCGCCGATGTGGCGCTGCGCGCGGGCCGGATCGAAAAGATTGGCGACTTGTCGGCCGCCCACGCCGAGCATGAAATCGACGCTACCGGGCGGGTGTTGGCGCCGGGGTTTATCGACGTCCACACCCACGACGACACCGTGGTGATCCGCCAGCCGCAGATGCTGCCAAAACTCAGCCAGGGCGTGACCACGGTGATTGTCGGCAACTGCGGCATCAGCGCTTCGCCGGTCAATTTGCGCGGTGATCCGCCGGACCCGATGAACCTGCTGGGCAACGCCGAGGCCTTTGCCTATCCGCGGTTCTGCGATTACCGCGCCGCCGTCGAAGCGGCGCATCCTGCGGTCAACGTCGCGGCGTTGATCGGTCATACGGCACTGCGCAGCAACCATATGGACGACCTGCACCGCACTGCCACCACCGCTGAAATCGCCGCCATGCGCGTGCAATTGCAGGAAAGCCTGGAGGCCGGCGCCCTGGGGTTATCCACAGGCCTGGCCTACGCCAGCGCATTCAATGCCGAAACCGATGAAGTGTTGCAACTGAGCGAAGAACTGACGGCGTTTGGCGCGGTGTACACCACCCATTTGCGCAGTGAATTCGAACCGGTGCTGGAGGCGATGGACGAGGCTTTTCTGATCGGCCGTCACGCCAAGGCGCCGGTGATCATCTCCCATCTCAAATGTGCCGGTGCCGGCAACTGGGGCCGTAGCCCGCAGTTGTTGGCGTCCCTGGAACTGGCCGCGAAGACTCATCCGGTGGGCTGTGATTGTTATCCCTATGCCGCCAGTTCCTCGACCCTGGACCTCAAGCAAGTCACGGATGCTTTTCGTATCACCATCACCTGGTCGACGCCGCATCCGGACATGGGCGGTCGGGACTTGCAGGACATCGCTGCCGAGTGGGCATTGCCGCTGATCGAAGCTGCCCGCCGACTGCAACCCGCGGGAGCGGTGTATTACGGGATGGATGAGGCCGATGTTCGGCGCATTCTTAGCCATCCGTTGTCGATGATCGGTTCGGATGGTTTACCGGAAGATCCGTTCCCGCACCCACGTTTGTGGGGCGCGTTTCCACGGGTACTGGGGCACTTCAGTCGCGACGTGGGACTGTTCCCGCTGCACACCGCGGTACACAAGATGACCGGCCTGTCGGCGGCGCGGTTTGGCCTGGCCGAACGTGGCGAAATTCGCGAAGGGCATTGGGCCGACCTGGTGCTGTTCGACCCGCTGCGGGTGCGCGATGTAGCGGACTTCAAACAGCCGCAACGGGCGGCGGAAGGGATTGATGGCGTGTGGGTCAACGGGGTGTTGAGCTACAGCGACGGGCAGGCCAACGGGCAACGTCCGGGACGGTTCCTCGCTCGCAGCGGGGATTTGCGCCGGGGCTTTGTGGCTCTATAGTGACCCCTCTCAAACAGGGAGTTGTCGCCATGCACTTAGGCAAAGTAGTCCCCATCCTGCGGATATTCGACGAGGCCAAGGCCCTGGAGTTTTACGTCGATTTCCTGGGGTTCAAGGTCGATTGGCAGCACCGCTTCGAAGCGAATTTCCCGCTGTACCTGCAAGTATCTTTTGGGGAATGCGTGCTGCATCTGTCGGAACATCATGGCGATTGTTCGCCGGGTGCGGCGGTGCGGATTCAGGCGCAGGGACTGGAGGCGTACCAGCAGCAGTTGCTGGCCAAGGATTACCGCTACGCCAAGCCGGGAATCGAAGAGACGCCTTGGGAGACGCGAGAGATGAGTATCAGCGACCCGTCGGGCAATCGGTTGGTGTTTGTTGAAGGCTGACGCATAACCTGTGGTAAGGGGGCTTGTCAGCCAGGGAATGCAGATCCAACAAGCGAAGTGAATCCAGTGTGGGAGTTGTCGAGCTTTAGCGAGGCTGCGATGGCGTCGGTACTGCAAACATTGATGCTGGCTGACCCGCCGCCATCGCAGCCTCGCTAAAGCTCGACAGCTCCCACCTTTGATCTTCGCTGTCTGGAGCATTGTGTTCCGCTGAAGGTGCTTACACCCGGAAGTGGCTCACCATCTGCTGCAACTGCCCGCCCAACCGCGCCAGTTCCACACTGGACTTGGCTGTCTCGTCACTGGCCGCTGCGGTCTGCTCCGACACGTCACGCACGTTGACGATACTGCGGCTGATTTCCTCGGCCACGGCGCTTTGCTGTTCGGCGGCTGCGGCGATCTGTTGGTTCATCGACTGGATGTTCGACACCGTGCGGGTGATGTTTTCCAGTGACACACCGGCCTTGCGGGTCAGTTCGACGCTGCTGTCGGTGAGGGTGCGGCTGTTGTTCATTACATTGGCCACTTGCTGGGTGCCGTTCTGCAAACCGGCCACCAGGCCTTCGATTTCTTCGGTGGATTTCTGCGTACGCTGGGCCAGGCCCCGCACTTCGTCGGCCACCACGGCAAACCCGCGACCGGCTTCACCGGCACGCGCCGCTTCAATCGCCGCGTTGAGGGCCAGCAGGTTGGTCTGTTCGGCCACGGCCTTGATCACGTCCATCACGCTGCCGATCTTGCTGCTTTCCTGTTGCAGCAAGGCCATGGCGTCAGTGGAACGCGCCACTTCCTCGGCCAGGCGTTCGATCTGGGCGATGGCTTCAGCCACCACCTTGTCGCCCGCACGGGCTTCGCCGTCGGCGGCCGAGGCGGCCTGGGAAGCTTCTTCGGCATTGCGTGCCACTTCCTGCACGGTGGCGGTCATCTCGTGCATGGCGGTGGCCACTTGATCGGTCTCGATCTTCTGGCTGTTGACCCCGGCACTGGTCTGTTCGGTGACGGCCGACAATTCTTCGGCCGCGCTGGCGATCTGGGTCACGCCGTCGCGGATACCGGTGATCAACTCGCGCAGGGTGCTGCCCATGCGCTGGATGCCTTGTTGCAACACGCCGAGTTCATCGCGACGGGTCACCTGAATGGTGTGGCTCAGGTCGCCGGAGGCGATGCGTTCGACCACGGCCAAGGTATCGCGCAGCGGCCGGGTGATCTGGCGGGTGATGATCAGCGCGGCGATGATGCCCACCAGCAATGCCAGGATAGTGCTGATCAATTGCAGGCTGCGGGCCTGGGTACTTTCCAGGTCGCGGCGCTCTAGCTGGATGTCGTACAGCTTGTCGCTGATACCGAGGATGTCTGCGCCTTGTACGGTCATTTCCTGGCGAGCGACAACGATATTGGCGCTGGCGGCCTTATAGTTTTGCAGAGCGCTGCGATAGGCGCCCAAGGCGGTCTCCAGCGAGTTCAGTTGGGTTTGCTGGGTGGCGCCAAACACGTTGCCAAGGTCTTTCAGGCTGTTGATGGCTGCATCGACCTGTGCTGCTGCGCGAGCTTCGGTATCGGCATTGGTGTCGCCGGTGTAGCCACGCACTTCATAGCGGGCACGTTGGAACTGTTCCTTGGCGTCGGTGATGGCTTTGAACTGGTCAAAACGGTCGTCACTCAGGGGCATCTGGCGTACGCGGGTGTCCAGTGCGTCAATCAAGGTGCCGGCCGTATCGGCACGGTCCCCCATGGCTTGGCGTGCGGCGTTGCCGGCACGGTAGGCCTCGCGCATTTTGTTCAGGGACTGTTGGTAGGCGGTGATGACGCTCTTCTGTTCGTTGAGCAGCTTGAGGTTTTCCGGGCTCTTGAAACTGCTCAGCAGCTTTTGCTGTTGCGCGACAAAGCCGTCGAGGCTGGTCTGTACGTTTTGCGCCACGGTTTCGTCGCCATTGGCCAGCATGTACTGCAGGCGAACAATGCGTAGCTTGGTCAGCGAGGCGTTGAGCTGGGTGATATCGCTCATCCAGTTGCTGCGGTCAATCAACCCGCCAAGGCTGGTCCAGCCGGTGAGGGCCAGGATCGACGTCAGGAGCAGGACCAGGCCGAAGCCCAGGCCCAGTTTCAGGTTGACGCTGATGTTGCCGAACCAAGTATTCATCGAATTCCTCCAGGAACAGATTGCATGTACATCAGTTGCTGGAAGATCGCCCAGCCGATGGATCGTCAGGAGGTATCGGCAGGCCTGGCGAGAGCTGAAACGTTTTTTTTTGCGAAGGTTGGATTCACAGATAAACGGTTTTGGGTGGCAAGCGCCCAGGGGGGCGCTTGAGGGTGATCAGCAATCGGGGACGGCGCTGGCAGGCAGGACGCTGAGGATCAACCGTGACGCAAAGTCGCGACTCAGGTGTACCCGGTTGTGGGCAGTCTGTGGGCGCAGGGCCTGGCCTTCGGCTTCGCCGCTGTTGGGGTTGACATCAAAGTGCGGGAAGTTGCTGCTGGCAATGTCCAGGCGCACGCGATGACCTTGCTTGAATAGGTTGCAGGTGGCGAAGGGCTCGATCAGCACTTTGACCCGTTCACCGGGCGTCATCAGTGCAGGTTGTTCCCAGGAGTCACGATAGCGGCAGCGACGGATGCCATCGGTGATGTTCATTGCAAAACCTTCGGGGTAATCCGCGCTGGGCGGGTAAACATCCACCAGCTTGGCGGTGAAATCGGTATCGGGGGCGTCACTGTCGATCCACAGTTCAATCTGTACGGCGCCCGCGACGATCAGGTCTTCACTCAGTGGTTCAGTCTGGAAGCTCAGTACGTCGCTGCGCTCGGCCAATGGGCTGTTATCGCCACGGGTGCCGAAGAAGTCCGGGCGCTCGCGCTGATCGAAGGCGCCGCCGACAAACACCGGCGCGCCGGAGGTCAGGGCACCGCCAATAGTGGGTACCGGCTCGGCGGGGTCGGCGTAATAGTCCAGGTGGGCGTCGGCTTCGGTGGGCGAGGTGGGGTGCAACTGTCGCTGCACATTCAGATAAAGGCTCTGCGACTGGCTACCGGGCAGTGGCCACTGCGAGCTGTGTAGCCAGCGGCCGCCATGTTGCAGGCGGCCGTTTTCATCCATGGCGCCACTCCCGCCGCCCATCAGGAACACGCTCACGCTCGCCGGCAATATTTTTGATGCGGGTTTTAGGGATCGCTCGAACCAGTCCAGACGGCAACTCAGCCAGTCCTTGGCGACCTGACCGTCGAACGTCGCGTTGGGCCCAAATTCGACATCGCCACTGTGGCTGATATTGCGGTCACCGTGCAGCCAGGGGCCCATGATCAAGTGTTGAGGTCGTGTACTGCTGTTGTGGAAAGCGGCGTAGTTGGCCAAGGTCGAACTGACATAGGCGTCGTACCAACTGGACATGAACAGTACGGGAATATCCGGCAAACGCTCGTAATGGCCTTCGGCGTAGATACCGGGTTTTTTCCAATATGAACCGAACGTCCCCTGGGCCCACTGGTCCAGCACATAGGTTTCGTATTCCGGCACATGGCGCAGCGGCGATTGACCGGGCTGCCAGGGCATGCGGCTGAACCAGTGGTGAATGTCCTCTTGCTCCAGTGCTTCACGGATCTGTGGATCAGCCAGGGCTGCCGGGCTTTCCTTGGCCTGGCGCCAGGCCCATGTGGCTTGCTTGAGCTCGAACGCACCACCTTGGCGAATCCCGCATTGGTAGGCATTAGCGAAGCCGCCACTGTCCAGCACCATGCTGCACAGGCCCGGAGGGCTCAGGCAGGCCATTGCCAGTTGGGTATGGGCCGCATAGGACAGCCCCATGCTGCCAACCTTGCCGTTGCACCAGGGCTGTTTGACAATCCAGGCCAAGGTGTCGAAACCATCTTCGCCCTCGGCGGTGTACTTGATGAATACGCCTTCGGAACTATACCGGCCGCGACAATCCTGGAAGATCGCGGCAAAGCCCTGAGCGGTGAAACGGGCGGCCATTTGCTCACGGGAGATGTGCTGGCCGTCGAGTTGCTTTTCCGAACGTGAAGGTTTGCTCTTGTCATAGGGCGTACGTTCGATCACTACCGGGAAGGGCCCCTCCAGACCCTGCGGCAAGTAGATATCGGTAGCCAGGTGGATGCCATCACGCATCGGGATCATCTGGTTGTGCAGCATCTGCATGGGGAAAACACTTCCTTGGAGGACAGTCATCGATTCAGTACCCAACCGCTACCGCGATGGCCAGCAGCACCATCGCCAGTGCCGCGTAGATCAAGAACAGCGGCAGGATGTACCGGGCCCACTGGCCCCAGCCCACTTGCGCGGTCGCCAGCAATACCAGCAGGCCGCTGGAAGTCGGGGTGATCATGTTGGTCAGGCCGTTCCCCATCAGGAAGGCGAACACCGTGGTTTGTGGACTGACACCAGACAACTGCCCCAGCGGCCCGAAGATTGGCATGGTCACCGCTGCCTGACCCGAGGTGGACGGGATCAATACGTCCAGCCCCAATTGTGCGAAGAACATGCCGTAGGCCGAGACCACAGGCCCGTGATCGCCCACCAGATTGGCCAGGCTATTGACGATGGTGTCCAGCACCTGGCCGGTACTGAGGATGATTTCTACGGCGGTGGCCAGGCCAATCAAGACGCCGGCGATCAGCACCTTCTTCATACCGTCGACAAAGGCGCTGGCGGCAACGCTGGCGCCAAGCCCGGCGATCACACTGAAGGCCACGGTCAGCAGCAGATAGAACGCCGACAGCTCGTGGTATTTCCACTCCCAGCGGTTGGAGGCATAGACCAGGAAGCCAATACCAACACCCAGCAACACCAGGTTCAACAGGTGACGCAGTGGCAGCGGTTTGCGTTCAAACGTGATCTGCGCGCTGGCGTCAAAACCGTGCTTGCGAATGCTCCACAATACGAACGCAATGCCCACCAGCAAGAAGGTGCAATAGGCTAGGACGCGCATGCTCAAGCCGCTGAAAATCGGCAGCCCGACCATCGGCTGGGCCACCGAAAGCGCCACCGGGTTGGAGATCGATGCCAGGTAACCAATCTTTACCGAGATGGTGACGATGGCCAGGCCGATTAGGTTCGACAGGCCCAAGCGGTTGGCCATTGCGACCATCAACGGAACGATCAGGATGAACTCCTTGGCCAGTCCCATGAAGGTGCTGCCGGCGGAAAACACCAGCATCAGGCTGGGCACCAGCACGTAGATATTGCCCCGGGTCAGCCCCAGCAGGCGTTCCAGCCCGGCATCAATCACCCCGGCCTTGTTCAGTACGCCGAACATGCCGCCAATGAACAGCACCATGAAAATCAGCGCTGCACGTTTCTCGATGCCCTGGGGAATGGCCATGAAGCCTTCTATCAGCGACACCGGGCGGGCCACGCTGTCGTCGGCTTTGCGCGGCGCGAGGGAGAACAGTTGGCTGAGGGAATCGTGTTTTTCCAGCACCTGATAGGAGCCGGGAACCACCAGACCATTCTGGCGCTGGAACTTGCCCGAGTTCACTGCGTAGGTGAAGGCGACCGCGAGCAAGACGATGCTCAGCAGGATGATTGCCGGGTTGATTTGTTTGCGCTGCGCGGGTTTGTCCACCGATGTCTCGGCAGGCGGTTGGGTACGGATGATCTGTGGTTCGGTCATGCTGGCTGCCCCGGGCGCGAGTCCTGTCTGGGCAGGATCAACACGCTGTTATTGTTGTGGGTAGTGACGCTTGTGGGGCGGACACTAGGGCAAAGTTTTACCGGCCACAACGTTATGCGTGGGGTGGGTTGGGGTATGCGTTTTGTGCGGCCAGCCGTTGTTTGAGGTGCTCGGCAAAGGCGGTCACCACCTGCGAGCGTGGCTCATTGGCGCGAAATGCCAAGCCAAACGCATAGGGCAATGCCGGTCGGAAGGGACGGATGACAATCGGCAAATGCAGAAAGTGACTGGCCAGCAAACCATTGACGATAGACACCCCGAGGCCTTCGGCCACAAAGCTGCACGCGGCGCCCACCGAATGCACTTCCACCCGCACCTGGGGCGTCAGGTTGGCGGCGCGAAAGATCTGGTTCAATTCAGCCCGCAGCGCTCGTTGTCGGCCCAGCATCACCAGCGGCACCTCCCGCAAATGCTGCACTTCGATAACCGCGTGGCGGGCCAGTGGATGGTCCATCGGCATCACACACACGCCTTCGGTGTCCAGCACCGGCTCAGTCTCGAAGTCGGGAATCTCGGTGGGCAGTCGCACAAAACCCAGGTCGGCGGAACGGTCCAGTACGGCCCGTTCGATCATGTCATAGGAGCCGGTCAGCAACTCGACGACGATGTCCTCACGGTCCTTGAGAAACTCGGCAACGATACGTGGCAACAGTTCCTGGGCCATGCTGGTGGGCACCCCGACCTTGAGCAGGCTCTTGCGTGAGCGGCCCACGCGCATCTCATCGGCCAAGCGCTGGATACGCTGCATACCGTCCACCAGCCCGGCGACTTCGGTGAGCAGTTCTTCCGCTTCCGGGGTGGCCATTAACCGACCTTTTTTACGCAGGAACAAAGCAAAGCCCAGCGCATCTTCCAACTGGCTTAACAAGCGGCTGACCGCTGATTGCGAAAGGCCCATACGCGTCGCTGCGCCGATGGTCGAGCCGGTGGACATGATCGCCTTGAAGGCTTCGAGCTGCTTGAGATTCACCGTGATTTTCCTGTCGGTTGCGGCGGCGCAAGGGGCTTTGCGCATAGCCTGATGCGCTTCACGCATAACGTTGTCGGGCGTTCGATGAGGGGTTAGTGTCCGCCGCAATGCGACATGCCGTCCAGCCTGTCGCACGGTGCAACTGCCCATAAAATCGACAATAAGGCATTGGGGGGAATTTATGCGTGAGCTGATCACGAAGGGAGGATTTGTGTCTGTGGGCTTGCTGGCAGGCCTGTCATCGCAGTTGATGGCCCAGGGGTTTTGGGAGGACTCCCATGGCCGGTTGACCCTGCGCAATTACTACTTCAACGACGACTATCGCGACGGCGGCGAGGACCGTAAAGAGTGGGCCCAAGGTTTTTTGCTCAACCTGCAATCGGGCTATACCGAGGGTACGGTGGGGTTCGGTCTGGATGCGCTGGGCCTGACAGGGATCCGGCTCGACTCCAGCCGCACCCATTCCGGCACCGGGTTGCTGCCGGTTCACGACGATGGTCGTGCAGCCAGCGAATATTCAAGCCTGGGCGTCACGGCGAAGATGCGCATCGGTGATACCGTCGTGAAAACCGGCACGCTGCTGCCGAAAATCCCGGTGCTGGTGCACAACGATGGCCGGCTGGTGCCGCAAACCTTTCAAGGCACTCAAGTCGAGTACACCGGTATTCGCAATCTGTATTTACACACTGGGCACCTGGAAAAATTCAAACAGCGCAACTCCACCGACAGCGTGGATATTTACCCCCAAGGCTACAGCGGAAAAAAGGGCAGCGACTTTGACTTCGCCGGTGCCACCTATGCCTTCACGCCCACACTCAGCGGCACGTGGTATTACGGTGAAATGCGTGAGTTCTATCGCCAGCAATTTTTTGGACTGGTGCATAAACAGTCATTGGGCAGCGGCAGCCTGACCAGCGATTTGCGCTATTTCATCAGCAATGAAGCGGGCGAAGCGCGTAACGGCACGGTCGACAGTGACATGTTCAGCGGGTTGTTCACCTATCGGTTGGGGGCGCAGGCGTTGGGCGTCGGTTACCAGAAAGTCACGGGCGATACCGCGCTGCCCTACGCCAGTGTGTCGACGGTGTACTCCTTCAGCAATGCCGGTGTCGGTAAATTCATCCAGGCCGGTGAGCAGACCTGGATGCTGCGTTACGACTATGACTTTGCTGCGGTGCTGCCAGGGCTGAGTTTCATGACCCGCTACTACAAGGGCCAGAACGGCGACTTCAAGGGCCGCGAGGCGCGCGAGTGGGAGTCTGATACCAACCTGCGTTATGTAATTCAGGACAGTACTTTCAAAGGTTTGGGCGTCGAGTTGCGCAAGGCGACATACCGTTCAACCTATGCCAGTGACCGGGATAACTGGCGGTTTTACCTGACGTACGATCTAGCGCTCTGGTAGAGAACTGTTCTCATCCGGCGGCAATGCCGTTAGAGTACGCCGCGCCCGAGAACTGAGTCCCGGGCTTTTGCACATGGAGTTTTACCTTGAACCACGTCAGTAAAATCGCTGCTTCCCTGTTGTTGGCCCTGGCCGTCAGTGGCTGCACCGGTACCGCGATGAAGACCCAGCAACTGGATTCGAGCCAATACACCGTGATTGGCCACAGTGAAGCGACAGCCACCGGTATGCTGCTGTTGGGGTTCATCCCGATCAAGCAGAATAACCGTTTCGTGCGCGCTCAAACCGCTGCCATCCAGGCCAAGGGCGGCGACGCGATGATCAACACCCAAATCCAGGAAAACTGGTTCTGGGCGTGGGTGCTGACCGGCTACACCACCAAGGTGTCCGGTGATGTGGTCAAGCTGAAAACCGCTCAGTAAGGGCGTGAAGGAGCGCTTGTTCAAGCGCTCCTCTCTGACTCACTGCTCTACAAAGTAGTAAGGCTGGCGATTGACCGACATCTGTTTGATCACGGTGACGGGGGCCGCCAGTTGCTCGGTGCGATCGAGCAACGCCACATTGCCTGGCTTGGCGGCGAGGTAGCTTCTGAGCTCCGGCTCTGTCTGCAGGATCGGCAAGTACGCTTGCATGTAGAACACCCCGGCGCCCGCGATCCGCTCGTTCGGTTGATACAGCGCCACCTCTTTGCCCTCGGCCTGCAGTGCCTGGATCTGGCTGATCACCGGCACAAACGATTGGCGTACATCGGCTTTTGGCGCAAACCAGAACGCGGCGATCAGGTAGCAGGCCACTACGAAGGTGAGGAGGCCTCCCACCAGCCCCCAACGATGGCCGTAGACGTGTTTGGCGAAGTGCGAGGTTTGTGTGCGGCCTTTCAGCCACTCCAGCAGTACCGCGCCATATTCCGCCGCGAGCACAGCAGCGGCAGGTGTCAGTGACATCAGGTACACCGTGCGCTTGCTCGACGCAAACGTCAGCAAGGTGAACTGCGCCACCAGCCACACACTGAAGAACAGCCGGTAACGGTTGCGCATCAGGCTTTTACGGAAGTGCCACAGCCCCAGGTACACCAGGATGTTCCAGGGCAAAAACGCTTCGGGTAATTTGGCGAGGTAGTAGTAGAACGGTTCGTAGTGACCGGCTTCGACGAAGGACCCGCTGAAACGCCCGACACTGTTGGTCAACAGCACCTCGCGAACCGCCTGCATGCCGTCGCGCTGGAACAGAAAGCCCAGCCAGATCATCAACGGCACCAGGGCCAGCAGCGTGAACAGCCCAGGGCGAATCCAGTCGCCAAGTGTGAGGCGCTTATCCATCAGGCTGGTACTGGCCAGGTAGACAAAGATCACAATGCCCGGCATCGCCAGGCCCAGTACGCCTTTGCTCAACGTGGCAATCAGCATCCCCAAGGTAAATAGCAGCCAGGTGCCGAGGTTGGAGGCCGAGCGCTCAGGCTCGGGGCGATTGGCCTGATAGAACGCCAACAAGGCCATGGTCACGCCCAGACTGAGCAGCGCATCCTCACCGACCCCACGCGAGTTACTCCAATAACTGCCCATGGTCGCCAGCATCAGCCCCGCGACAAACGCCAGGGTCTTTGGTCGACCAAACTTGCGCAACATCCCGTACAGCAACATCACGCTGAACAGGCCGGCAAACGCCGACGCCAGGCGTACCGCCCAAGTAGTGCCGCCAAACAGGCGAATCGCCCCGGCGTCGATCCACAGGCTTAACGGGGGTTTTTCCAGGAAGGGTTCCCGAAACAACCGAGGTACGACCCAGTCGTTGTCCAGGTGCATGGCCATGGCGATCCCGGCCACCCGGGCTTCGGTCGAGCCTTGCAACTCGTGATTGCCTAGGGCGAAGAAAAACAGCAGAGCAGCGAGCAGGAACAGCAGCGGAGCGGAGCGCGTCATGGATTCAGGCTACCGTGGGCAAGGGACCGTTCGGGGGAACGGTTCGGGCAATCGGTGAGTATACGAGGGCGATTCTTAACAATTCGTGAATGAGTGATGGGTTTTTGTGAGGCTAGCCTTAATGTCGATCAGCTAAGCGAAGGCAGGGCCTCAAGACAGAGAAGATCAAAGGTGGGAGCTGGCTTGCCTGCGATGGCGTCGGTACTGCAAACATGGATGTTGCCTGACCCACCGCCATCGCAGCCTCGCTAAAGCTCGACAGCTCCCACACGGGATTGCCTTCATCCCTTAACTGACAGGCATTAAGGCCGGTCTGGCATTGGCATAGGTATCTACATATCTTTTGCGTCCTGCGAAAACCCTGTAGCCGCTGCCGAGGCACGAGGCTGAGATGCGGTCCGCAGGACCGCCTTGGGGCCGCTTCGCTGCCCATCGCAGCCTCGTACCTCGGCAGCGGCTACAGGATTTCAGGGATTTCAGGGGGGCAGGGATTTCAAGAAATGTGTAGATACCTGGGCTGGTAGTGGTTAAGGCAACTTCAGGCTGGGCAATGCCGCTTTGCCTTGTGCCGACAGCACTGGCGCCAGTTGGTCCCAGGTGAAACTCAATTCATTGTCGCAACCGTCACCGGTGGCGGGCGTCGAGAGTTGCAGGCCTTGGGTGTTGAAGCTCAGGTCGAAGGTCGAGTAGCTGGTGACCGCCGGGCAGCCTTCGTCCACGGGGGTTTGCTTTTCCAACCAGGCGCTGAACGTGGGGGACAGTTTTACTTCGCCGGAGTAGGGGTCATACCATTTCTGACGACCGCCAAGCCAGGTCCAGGGATCTACGCTTTCACCGGTTTGCAGGTTCCAGGTGTGCAGGCCCCAACTGATACCGTTGCGACCGAAGCCTGCGGTCCAGCGGTAAAACTTGACGGTGATCCACCGGGACGACCAATACGTGGGGTCGACCGTGATTTCACTGGTGTTGGCAGAGCCGCTACGGCCCAGGTACTCACGTCGTTCGCTGAAAAACTCTTTCTGGCCCTCGGGGCTGACGGCCAGACGTGCCAGTTGCTGATTGATCTTCTGGATCGCCGGGCTATCGCCATCCAGCTTGAAGGTGACTTGAGCACCTTGGGTTTTGACTTGATAGCGATGTTCGCCGAAGGTTTTTTTCTCCACCTTGGCGGGCAGTGGTGCGGCTTCCATTGGCGCGTTATAGGCGTCGCTGCCACAGCCCTCGGTGCTTGCCCGCTTCAGCGTCAACGTTAACGGCGTAGCGCCTGCGGCTTTGCTCCAGGTTCCCGTCAGCGTATCGCCCTGGGGTTCATCCAACTGCCAGAACCCGGTTTTACCTTCCTCCGCCCAGGGTTCACCGGCCTTTTCTTGAGCCAGTTGGATCGGTGCGAGGAAGCGCTGGTAGTAGTAACTGCCGCCGGTGTCGGGTGCCGCGTTGAAAC
Source organism: Pseudomonas spelaei (assembly GCF_009724245.1). Taxonomy (GTDB): domain Bacteria; phylum Pseudomonadota; class Gammaproteobacteria; order Pseudomonadales; family Pseudomonadaceae; genus Aquipseudomonas; species Aquipseudomonas spelaei. The sequence goes on from NZ_WNNK01000013.1 coordinate 67,969, forward strand.
AGGCGGTGATCGGTGTCTTGCCGAGTGTGCCTTGCCAGACGCCAGCGAGGTCTGCATGGGCGAAGGTCGAGACGGTGGCGAGGGTCAGAAGCAGGGCGGGTTTGAGCATGAGGTATCGGACTTCCGGTTGTCTGATAGTGTGGGTTTCAGGTGCCGCTGGAACGGTGTCGACTATAACGGCTTGCAAGTGTAGCTACATTGAAGGCGAACGATCTGCCGACCGGATCGTTCGCCTTGGGGCGTTGATTCAATGGGGCGCAGTGGCTTCTCCGATCAGAATGTCCTCAAAGAACGCGCCGACCGCTTCGGTGGGGTGGCACAACTGGATTTCCAGGACCCAGACCATCTCGCTCGGTACGATCTCCAGCTCAGCCAGTTTTGTATCGCCAAACAAGGCATGAGGGAAATCGGCGATGCGATGCCCGGCGAGATTGCGCTCCAGCGCCCAACCTTTTGCGGCCGCGCTGTGCTGAGCGAAATCGTACAGCTCCTGGCCAGTCAGCCCGCGGTGCCAGGCTTCGCGGGTTTCGTTGAATACTTCATGCAGCGCTTTGACGCACGCCTCGTATAGCGGGTGCTCACCAAACACAAACGTGTCGCCATAGTCGCCCTCATAACCGTCCCACACCGGGCCGAGATCGACCACGGCAATATCGGTCGCGCGGAGCTTGCGCTGCGGATCGATACCCTGGCGTGGTGTGCGAATGGTGTCTTCACCAAACCGGATATAGGTTGGATGCCACGTGTGGGAGGCGCCCATGATCTGCAACTGTTGATTGGCCATATCGATGGCTTCGGCCGTGGTCATCCCGACGCGCAGTTGACTGGCAATCAACGCCAGGGCGCGTACCGACTGCTCGCGGGCCGCCAACATGCCGTCCAGTGAATAGCGCGGGCCGACTTTTTCCCAGACCGGGTCCAGCGGTTTGGCTCCTGGAGTGGGTTGCGACAGGCCGCTGGGCACAAAGGCCTCAGCGACAAACCGATGAGCCGACAGGCCGGCCGCGAGGCATTGCTCGCGGACCGTGCAGATCATTGAGCTGTTCCCGCAGGCGTAGACCTGGGCATCCGCCCAACGATGCTTTTGCCCAAGCGCAACCTGCTGTACCTGGGATTCTGAGGACAAGACCGCGTGCCAGGAAAAACGCGGGTGCGTGGTGATGGCTTGGTCGAGGAAGTCGCGGTCGTAAAAATCCGCCGGCCATGCGCCGCCCCAATACAACGTCACCTCGGCATTGCGCTCCAGTGCGCTGAGCAGCAGCGGTTTGACGCCGGCATAGCCGGTTCCGGTGGCGAACAGCACGAGCGGGCGATCATCATCGTGCTGCCAGGTACACGCACCGAACGGGCCCTCCAGCGTGAGTGTGTCGCCCACCTCCAGTGTCGCCAGCCTGCGCTCGGAGAACAGCCCGCCGCTGACCCGGCGAATATGAAACACCAGTTGGCCGTGATCCTGTGCCGGCAGATTGGCAATCGAGAAGCAGCGGCTATCGCCCTCATCGAGGCGAAACTTGACGTACTGACCGGCACGCACCTCAAGCGCCTCCAGGCCGTCGGGCTTGAGCACCAACTCGGTGATATCAACGCTCAGGGCGCGTTTACTCAACACATGCGCGGTGACTTCCAGCGTCGGCGTGTCCAGCGACCAGCCGGGGATTTCCAGGCGCATATCGGCGCAGGCATGGCTCTGGCACAGCAGCAATTCATCGTCGGCGAGGGGGTAAGACGGGGCTGGGGCGCCTGGCAGCAGAACCTTGTCACGGTATTGGCCTCCCATGACTTTGACCTTGCACGAACCACAAGCACCCCGACGGCACGAGAACGGCACTGACAGTCCACTGGCGAGCATGGCGTCGAGCAGCAACTCTTCACCGGCCTCGAAGGTTTTGCCCGAGGGCGATAATTCAATGACATGACGTGTGTTCATAAAGACCTCGGGGTGAATGAGGCTTGATTGTTGCGCTAGACTTAGGACCATTAGAACCTCCAGTTTTGGATAATTCAGATGGTCCAGATGCGCAAATGGCAACTCCTGCTCAAGCTGGATGGGGTTGAGTCCCAAGCCTCTTATCGCAGGATCGTCGAAGGGTTGGTGAGCGCGATTATCGACGGTCGCCTGTCGCCCGGGACGCTTTTGCCTGGGACCCGGGAAATGGCGCGGTTGCTCGACGTCAACCGCAAGACCGTGATCCTCGCCTACGAAGAGGCCATCACCAAGGGTTGGCTGGTCAGCGAACCGCGTCGAGGCACTTTTGTCAGCGCGCAGTTGGCAACCGCACCCGGTGCCCGAAGTGAACCGCAGTCCTTCGCGTTGGAACTCCAGGCACAACCCGCCGTTGCGTATTTCGCCCAAAACGACCAGATGACCGCCTTGCAACATCGGCCCGAGGTCCTGTTCTTCGATAACGGCGCCTGTGACCACCGTTTGCTGCCCCAAGCCCTGTTGCATCGCTACTATCGCAGGGCCCTGCGCAGCAGTTTTGCCTCCAATACCGTGCGCCACGGCAGCGAGGGCACCAGCTATGAACTGCGTAAAGCCCTGGCCGAAATGCTGCGCAACAATCGCAGCCTGGCCGTGGGCGCCGAGCACATCTGTCTGACCCAAGGCGTCCAGATGTCGTTGTACCTGACTGCCAGTGCGCTGCTCAAACCCGGTGACGTGGTGCTGGTGGAGCGCCTGAGCTACCCGCCGGCGTGGGAGATATTCCGCAAATTGGGCGCTCGCCTCGTGACCGTGGACATGGACAGCGAAGGCTGCCGGGTCGATCACATAGAGGAACTGTGCCGGGTCCACAACGTCCGGATGATCTATGTCACCCCCCACCACCAGTTTCCGACCACCGTCAGCCTGCACGCCGAACGCCGGCAACACTTGCTGGCGCTGGCCAGGCAGCACGACTTTTGCGTGATCGAGGAAGACTACGACCATGAGTATCACTTTGACGGCCGGCCCTACGCCCCCCTCGCCAGCGACAGCGCGCAGCGGCATGTGATCTATATCGGCTCACTGTCCAAATCGTTGGGGTCGACCTACCGCTGCAGTTACGTGGTCGCGCCGACCGATGTGATCGAAGTGCTCAACCGCAACGCTGCGCTGGTCTTGGGGCAGGGCGATGCCGTCACGCAGCAGATGCTGGCGGATCTGATCAATAACGGTGAACTGAAGAAGCACCTGCGGCGCGTGACAAAGGAATATCGCCTGCGTCGGGAAACGCTGCAAGCGTGCTTGCTGGAGGGGTTTGGGGAACGGATTTCAATTCGCGAGCCGGAAGGCGGGTTGGCGCTTTGGGTGCGGTTTGAGGCTGGGATCGACGTTGACCAACTGGTGCAAAGAGCCTTGGAACACGGGTTGGTGGTGCGCAGTGGCCGACTGTTTTCGCCTGTGGACGAAGCAGAGAATGCCTTGCGGCTGGGGTTTGCTTCGTTGAATCGGGAGGAACTTCGCGAGGCTGCGCGACGATTGGTGCGGGCGGCGCATCAGCTCCAATAAGATCGCTGCCCTTTTAGACACAACTGCTGTGCCGGTTGAGCACTTACTCCTGGGGTGAAGGGTTCCTATAGTCATTCCACCCGCGCAGCCATCAAGCGCACATCAAGGTGGAGATTATGAATACCCGACTCAAAACCAGCCTCAGCACCGAGTTGCCTGCCCATGAGCGCGAAGCGGAGTATTTCGAATACAGCAAGGCGGCGAACCCGATAAGCGCCAACCTGATCACCCGCATTCCTTATCACAGCTTTCCTGCATCGCTTTACAACTCGGGTGAGACCAGGCTTGTTCCCCTTGATCTGAGCGAGTCGCTGGGTTGTGAAGGGCCCGCCACGGGGCCTGGGCTCTGCGCCAATTTTATCCGGCTGAATGCCGGAGATAGCCTGAAGCTTGAGCCGAATGCCACGTCCCAGGTGCTGTATGTCATCGCCGGCAGCGGTGGCCTCGTTCAAGGCCTGCATGCATTTGAATGGGCCAAAGGATGCTTCATGGCACTGCCGGGGCTTGATGCGGTGGTGCTTACTGCGACCGAAGACTCGCGTCTGTATTACGTCCATGACGAGCCGTTGCTGCGGTTCCTGGGCGTGACCCCCACGGTCGATCGCTTCGCCCCGACCCTTTACCCCGCCGAGGTCGCGAATGCAAAGCTGCGGGAAGCCGCAGAGGACCCGCGCGCTCAGGACCGCAGCCGCATCAGCATCCTGCTGGCCAACCGCAACTTCCCTCAAACCCGGACAGTGACCCACGTACTCTGGGCGATGTACGGCATCCTGCCGGCGGGCTCGATTCAGAAACCGCACCGGCACCAATCCATCGCCCTGGACTTCATCATCGATTGCCCCGACGGCTGCTATTCCCTGGTGGGCACCGAGCTTGCGGCGGATGGGCAGATTCACAACCCCGTTCGAGTCGATTGGAGCCCAGGCCTGGCCTTCGTGACGCCGCCCGGGTATTGGCACGCGCACTTTAACGAGTCGGATCGGGAAGCCTTCTTGATTCCGGTCCAGGACGCAGGCTTGCAAACCCACCTGCGCTCGTTGGACATCCGCTTCAGCTGACTGGATGAGATGGCGACTTTGCCTCAGGATTTCCAGTAAGGCGGGTCGCCAATCTGACTCACGATAAAGTCGATAAAACAGCGCACCTTTGAAGAGACGACACGCTTGGGCGGGTAGACAAACCAGATGGCAGAGCGCTGCTCCGTGGACTGCGCGCGCCATTGCGGCAGCCAAACCTGCAGATCGCCTTGCTCAAGACTCTTCGCCACCAGCCAGTCCGGCAGCAGCGCGATGCCCAGTCCCTCTTTGGCCGCGATGAGCTGTGCATCCAGATCATTGAGCCGCAAGCTGCCCGACAGTGAAATCGGCACAGCGTGCTCGTTGGCAATCAGCGTGATTTCGTCTGACAGTTGAGTACCCAGAATGGCGGGATAGCGAATCAAGTCTTCGGGTGCTGAAGGCGGCTCATACAGGGCAGCAAACGCCGGGCTGACACACACCCTCAAGGTCTCATCGGCCAGCTTGCGCGCCTTGAGCGTGGAGTCGGCCAGCGTGCCAATCCGGATCGCCAAGTCGACGCCTTCATGGATCAGATTGACCTGGGCATTCTCCAGGGTGACTTCAAGCTTGATCTCCGGGAAACGCTCGAGGAAGCCTTTGAACCTTGGCATCAGATGATGGCGGCAGAACGCCGGAGGCACATTCAACTTCAACACCCCGCGTGGGTGTTGATTCAGTGCCGAGGTCGCCGCTTTTGCACGCTCCAGTTGCTTCAATACTTCGCGGGCGTGGAGCAGGAACGTCTCACCGCCTTCGGTCAGGTGTAACGCACGGGTGGAGCGGTTGAACAGGGCAATGCCCAGGTCCTGTTCAAGCTCTTTGATGTAACGGGAGACGGTGGAGGCCTTGATGTTCAACCGGTCCGCGGCACGGGAAAAGTTGTTGCTGTCTGCGGACTCGATGAAGGCGGTTAATGCCGCAAGATAATCCATGGCTGACCTCGCGTGGGAGAACGGAGCGGGTGCTTGGGGATTAAGAATGATGGGATAAGGAGGGGTGATTGTCTATGTGACTCATGATCGAACGCCAGGCATAAAAAAAGACGTCCGTGGACGTCTTTAGATGTTGGGTCAGCATCCTGGCACTGACTCTGATCGACCAGCAATGCATGGGGCTGGATCTGTGACCGCCAACGCCAGTAACCGTTTGCCCCGGGCGCTGACAGTTTGTTTGGTCCGCGCGCCACTTTCGACTGTTTAAGCCTGGGCCAGGCGTCCTACGCGTAACCAACCAACGACCACTGAGCCAATCAGCAAAAAGCCCAGGTAGCCAAAGAGTGGATAGACCTGGCCCACCAAACTTACAAACCCGACCAGGCTGCCGACGAAAGCAAGGACGCCAGTGGCCGCTGAGCCGATGCGGAACTTGCGAGTGCCTGCTGGTAGTAGTCGGGCCGAAAAGGAATACAAGGTACCGACTGCGGTGTTAACGATCATCAGGAAGATGATCACTGCCATCAGCAGGCCGAGGACCGGTGAAACCTCCGTAGCGATATACAGCATGGGCATTGGCAGGTCCGCCACGCTGTCCAGGCGTGACAGCAATCCCAGGCTCATCACCAGCATCAGCAGCCCTAGCAACGCACCACCGAAGATGCCACCCCAGATGGCCTGCTTCTCGGATTTTGCGGCGCCGCCCATGATTGCCAGAAACGGCACCCCGGCAACGATGTTGTAAGACACGTACAACAACGCTCCTAGCAGCCAATGGCTCGCGCCAGCGTTTTGCTGGCTAGCCAGGTGATTGAGTTCACCGAAACTCAAGCCCCGGGTGGCGACGCCATACAGAGCCACCGCTACCGCCGTCAGGATCAACAGTGGAGTGACGGCGCCGATCATACCAATGACCTTCTGCACATCCAGGCACACGATGGCGACCACGATCAGGGTCACCGCCACGCTGCCGTATATAGCGGGGATACCGAATTGTTGTTCCAACAGAGCACCGCCGCCGGCCAACATGACTACGGTCACCGCAAACATGAAAAAGGTGATCATCAGATCGACAAAGGTGCCCAGGTAACGTCCGCACAGTGCATACACCACGTCCTTATGGGACTTTGCCCGCAGCCGGCTGCCCATGCCCGCCAACGCCATCCCGAGAAAGGTGAAGAAAGCGGCGCTGACCACCGCTCCGAGTAATCCCCATACGCCGAAATCCACGAACATCTGCATCAGCTCCCGACCGGAAGCGAACCCAGCGCCGACAATCACTCCGACAAACGCGCCGGCTATTTTCAGACTTTCTTTCATGACGATTTCCCTCGAATTGTTTTTGTTATGGCTTATGGGGACGACCACTGTTCATGGCCATCCCGGGGCATCGCACTGGCAAACAGCAGAGGTGGATCAGCAGGTGCCGACCCAGGCCTGGACTTCGATCTCCACATCGACCCCCAGCGCCAATTGGGCGCCGCCGACGGTGGAGCGCACCGGGAAACCATTCTCGAAGTGGCGCTTGTACACCTCGTTGAAACCGGCGAAATGTTGCATGTCCGTCAGCCATACCGTGGCCTTCACCACCTGGTCAAAACCCACGCCGCATTCGGCCAGGGTCTCGCCGATGCGGGCCATGGCGGCCTCGGTTTGCTCGCGGATGCCACCGAGCACCACCTCGCCCAGAGGGTTCATTGGTACTTGTCCGGAGAGGTACAAAAAACCGCCGACCCGAATGGCCTTGGAGAACGGATAGGGCAGGTGGCTGGGATAGCGCTGGAGATCGTCAGACATGGTACGGAACCTCGTTGGGATGAATGATTAACGCAAGCGGCCAGGTGCCAGGCGTTGTGGCTCGACGCCCTGGCGGCTCAGTGTTTCGGGTAGGGGGTGACCGAGCAATTGGGCACAGGCCAGTTGCGATACGCCGGCCGCAGACTGAATGCCATAACCACCCTGTGCAGCCAGCCAGAAGAAACCTTCGCGCTGATCATCCCAGCCGATTACCAGATCACCGTCGGCGACGAACGACCGCAGGCCGGCCCAGCTGTGGCGTGGGCGGCGGATGGTCAAGGAAGTGGCTGCTTCGATGTGGTAGATCCCGGTGGCGATGTCCAGCTCTTCGGGCATCACGTCCTGTGGCAGAACGGGATCGGCGTTGGCCGGCGAGCCGAGCAGTTGGCCGGCGTCCGGTTTGAAGTAGAAACTTTCGTCGATGCCGATCACCGCAGGCCAGCGTGAGAAGTCCATGCCCTCAGGGCCGTCGAAGGTAAAAGCGGTACGTCGGCAGGGCTGCAACCCAATGGGCTTCACGCCGCATTGCTGCGCCACCTCGTCGGCCCAGGCACCTGCGGCATTGACCAGATTGCGTGCGCGCAACTGGCGGCCGTCGGCCAGTGTCAGGAGCCAATGATGGCCCTCGCGGGTGGCGACACTCAGTTGGGCATCGCACTGCAGTACGCCACCGGCACGGCGCATGGCCCGCAAAAAACCTTGATGCAACGCGTGAACGTCCAGGTCGCGGGCGTCGGTTTCGAGCATCGCTCCGACAATCGCCTCCGGGCGCAGGCAGGGCACCAACCCAAGGGCGTGCTCGGTATCAATCAATGAAACATTACCAGCCTGTGCCCGGCTGTCTTCGAAGGTTTGTTTCAGCAGGGATTGCTGCCCCTCACCTGCAACGTACAGACAGCCGCGAGGCTCCAGCAGCGCATGTTCGGTAAAATCAGTTGGCGGTTGTTCATAGAAGTCCCGGCTGGCGCGGGTCAATGCCTGGATCTGCGGTGTTCCGTAGCTTTCCATGAACATCGCGGCGGACCGTCCGGTGGCGTGATATCCCGGCTGGCTCTCACGCTCAAGCATCACAACGCTGGCTTGCCCAGCCAAGCGATAGGCCAGTGAAGCCCCCGCAATACCGCCGCCGATGATGGCGAAATCAAAACATTCGCTGTCGTGCATACCGAAATACCTCTCTCTGGGGATGGGGAAGACATGCACTTCCCTCTATTTTTATAATTCTCAGATAAGAGAAATGTAAGATATGAGAATTTTCCAGTCAACCTATTGCCTTGAGGTATTATTTCAGCCCTTGCCTTGGTTCAGCCTCAGGCACCGTTTTTCGTACGGCAGAGAAGTTTGCATGAGTTCCGACCGAGTCTCGTGTCCCACGGACCATCCCTTGATAGATCGCGCCCATGTCGGTGCCCGTCTGCGAGTGATCCGCAAAAACCAGAAGTTGACGCTAAAGCAGCTGTCCGAGCGTTCAGGCGTGGCGTTGTCGACCTTGTCGAAGATGGAGCTGGCGCAAGTGTCGGTGAGTTACGAAAAACTCGCGGCTGCAGCGCGGGCACTGAGTGTGGACATTGCTCAGCTTTTCAACCCGTCCAGGCCGGGTGTTGGCGTTGTACAGCCCACGGCCGTCAGCACCGCCATCGATGGTGCGGCAGGCTACAGCACAGGGAATTATGACTATCACCCGATGGCGGGGGATTTCCCCGGGCGTAGCATGACGCCGATGTATGCGCGCATTTACGCGCGCGAGCTGAGCCAGTTCGAGGACTACATCCGCCACCCTGGGCAAGAGTTCGCAGTGGTCCTGTCGGGGCGCGTGCGGATTCAGTTCGAGACCGGTGAATCCCTCGGCATCGGTTGCCGCGAAACAGCCTATTTCAATAGCTCAGTTGGTCATATCTATCTGGCGGAAGGCGAGGAGGGGGCAGTTGCTGAAGTGATGGTGGTGATGTCGGAATCATGAGGTTGTCGGAGTCAGTAAATACCAAGCTTTTAAACACCCTGAGCCCTCACGTTGTTAGAGTTTATTTGCAAAAAACAAGACCTGTACTGGGGGAGTTACAACTTTATTAAGTGTTATTCAGCTCGCGTTCAGAACGTGCGCGCATCTGGATAGCTTGAATAAATAGACTGTACTGCTTTTAACAACTCTTTACTTTTGCAGTCTGGATGGCCCCAAAAACAACATGCTAGCCTGCGCGTTTTCAGGGGCGGCAGGGTCACATGAAACGGTTAAAGGAAGTGGCTGTAAATAAGCCATGCTCATTTATTTTCATAATGGCATTTACTGTATTGGCTATTCTGCAATACAAACCCGCCGTGCTCAATTACACCACGCGCTTTGTCGACTTTGCCCAGTATATGCTGCAGCATGGGGTGACGCTGTTTCCAATCGCGGATGATCTGCAGCCATACCCTGATTATACGGTGCTCAACACGCTCCTCGTGTATCTGGTTTCCTTGCCGTTTGGCCGTGTATCCATCCTTTCTATGGGCTTCCCTTTTTGTGTTGCCGCCGCCTTGATGCTGGTGTTTATTTACAAGCTGGGTGCGTTGCATGAAAAAAAATGGGGTGCCTATGGTGTTGTGTTTGCTCTGTTCACCTGGTCATTCCTGGACGGCGTAAACTCCTTGGCGCTGGATGTATACCCTGCACTATTTACCGTGATGTGCTTTTACCTGGCTTATTCGGGAGAGGTGCATAAACAACGTTTTCGGTTGCTACTGGTACTCGCGGGACTTGCGCTGGGCTTTGCATTTCGTGGCCCTATTGGCCTGATCGGCCCTGCCAGTGTAGTTGCCTCCTATTATCTGTTAAGCCGGCAGTGGCGCATGCTGGTGGTGTTCTCCTTGTTAGCGGGCCTCGTCCTGGCCACAGGTGTTGCAGTGCTGACATGGGCTGCCTACGTACAAGGTGGTGACGCCTTTCTACAAGAGGTCTTGATCATGCAGGGGTTGGGGCGGTTTGGCAGTGATCACGCGCCCCGTTATTACTTCTATTTCTCTGCCGGCTTGCTGACCTATGGCGTAACCGCTGTTATCGCGTTGAGCGTCATTATCAAGAAGGGCAAGTATTTTTTTGAGCGTTCAGCTCATCCGACCACGAACATGCTCTTGTACCTCACTGGCTGGCTCCTTGTGGTCATCGTGCTGTTCACGATTCCAAGCTCCAAAAAGGCGCGTTATGTACTTTCAATTACACCCGCCATTTCCTTGTTGGCTGCCTACATTTTCGTAGATCGCAGCCAACTATTTGTAAGTGTCAGAGATAAGCTGTTGGGGTTTTGCTTGAACTTGCCTGTTATTGGGCTGGGACTGTTGCTGCTTGCATTTATATATGGTCTTTATGCTGTGACCCCTCTTCGGCCCCACTATCTCGGTGCGTCCGTGGGTTTGATTACCCTTGTTGCAGTTCGGCCCTGGATGGAGTCACGTTTCTGGGCGCATCCACATCGTGAATTTGTGATTTTCTCTTTTGGTGCTGTCGCCTTCCTTATATTGGATATGTTTTTCTTTAATTCTATTACTTACCACTTGGAGTTGGCCAATGAGCCGACACCCAAGTTTCTGCCTTATTGGTTTTGGTGAGGTGTACGGTCAGAGGGGCTGAGTTAAGACAGCTTCAACTTTCGTTTGGCAACCAACAAGGCACTTATGCTAAGGGCGGCCGCCAGTATTAGATAAAAGCTGGGCGCCAACTGAGAACCTGTGAGTGCGATCAATCCAGTGGCAATCACTGGCGCAAAGCCGCCGAAGATCGTCACTGACAGGTTGTAGCTCAACGACATGCCCGTCACCCGGGTATGGATGGGGAACACATCAGCCATTAGTGAGGCTAGCGGTGCGAAGTAAACGGCCTTGATCAGCGCCATCATCGAGACAACGATTAACAGCGACGTTGCACTAGGCACTTTGTTCAGCCAGACGAATGCCGGAATGATCGCCAGGATATAGATGGTCGAGGCCCAGAGCATGATTTTGATACGACTGACGAACCCGGTAATGAAGCCGACAATGGGTGTCACCAGGGTAAGGATCAGGCCGCCGGTCAGCGTAGCCAGGAAGCCCGACGACTGCGGAATGTTCAATGTAGTTGACGCATAGGACGGCATGTACTTGATCATGAAATTGGATGCTGTCGACACGATCAGCACGCCCATTGCGACTAGCAACAAGGTCTTTTGTGAAAGAAGCACATCCCTTAACGGCTGCGAGCCGGGCTCGCTCTCCTTGAAGTCAGGAGACTCATCCACCGTACGGCGGATGTAAAGCCCCACCGGACCAAGAATCAAACCAAAGAAAAACGGCACCCGCCAACCCCACTCGAGCATCTGCTGATCATCAAGACCTGTCGTCAGGAAATAGCCGAATAAAGAGGCGATCACCACGCCAAAGCCCTGACTCGCAAATTGCAGGCTCGCGACAAAGTTACGGGTCTTTTGCGGGGCGTGTTCCATCATGAACGCGGTTGAGCTGCCGAACTCACCGCCTGCGGAGAAACCTTGCAGCAGGCGCGCAAACAGAATGCCGATGGGGGCGATTATCCCGATAGTGGCATAGCTGGGCATCACCGCTATCGTCGCCGTGCCGATCAGCATCAGCAATATGGACAGGCTCAATGCTTTCTTGCGGCCTTGTCGGTCGGCATAGGAGCCCAGAACCGCAGCGCCCAGCGGACGAATCAGAAACGAAATGCCGAACGTTGCGAATGCCAGAAACAGTGATACTGCTGGGTCTGCCGCGGGGAAAAATACCTTGCTGATGGTTAACGCAAAGTAGGCGTAAACCGACAGGTCAAACCATTCAAGGGTGTTTCCGATCAAGGCGGCCCCGACCGGTTTCCATATGGATTTGGTCCGTTCAGTTGCAGGTGTAACGAGGGTGGACGATAACGCTGTCATGTTCGACGCTCCTGGTCTTGTAAGTGTGTGAGCGGCAGATATAAAGGGTCGATCAACGCCCTATTTTCTAAGTGCTGGTTTGCGCCACGTGGCCCAATTCCCAGAATAGGGCAGTCATGATTTGCAGGCCTTCAAGGACCACCGAACCCAGCAAGTGCTCATCTGGCGCATGTTGTGAGCAGCCGGGGTAGGAGTGCGGAATCCACAAGGTCGGTAACCCCAGGACGTCAGCGAAAATGTCGTTAGGCAGCGTACCGGCAAGGTTAGGTAGTACGGCAATCTGCCTGGGTGTTGTGTCGCACATGACCTTTTTCGCGAAAAGCACCCATGGATTCTCAGGGTCCAGTCGAGTGCTGGGCGTGCAACGATCAATGACGATTTTGACGCAGTGGAAGCCTTCAGCATCCAGGTGTTGGCGCAGCAGGTGTTCCAGGTTCTGCCAATGAGTGCCTACCACAAAGCGCAATTGGCAATGTGCAATAGCCGACGGTGGAATGGCATTCACAGGCTTGGCAGGATTGCCCGCCGTGAACGCGAGGATTTCCAGGGTATTCCAGGCAAAGAGCCGTTCACCTAAGGTGAGGTCCGGTTCACCCCAGTCAACATCCAAGGGGCGGCCGAGGGAGTGTTGATTAATGTTCAGGTCGTGGATCGCTTTACGCACTGAGTCGGGTATGGAGGAGGGGACCAGTCCTCGGCAGAGAATACGGCCGTTCTGATCCACCAGACTGGCCAGTGCGTTGGCCAGCACGACTGCCGGGTTGGACATGACGCCTCCCCAGTTTCCAGAGTGCAAGCCTTTGTCGCGCGCCTGCACCTCAACGGAAAACAGCGCTGAGCCCCGAGAACCAAGAAAAATGGTTGGACGGCTGTCGTTTAGGCGCGGGCCGTCCGAAGCGATGAATACATCGGCTTGCAGCAACTGCCGATTTTCCGTGCAGACCTCGCGCAATCCGGGCGAGCCACATTCTTCGCCGGTCTCAAACAGGACCTTAACGTTAAATCCCAAGCGCCCCTCGCGGGCCTTGATCACAGCCTCAAGCGCTGTCAGGTTAATGCTGTGCTGACCTTTGTTGTCGGCGGTGCCGCGTCCATACCAACGATCGCCTTCCACGGTCAGCACCCAGGGGTTGAGGCCTTCACGCCATTGTTCGGCATAACCGAGTACGACGTCGCCATGCCCGTAGGTCAGTACCGTCGGCAGGTCCGCGCCTTCGTGACGCGAAGCGAACAGCAGTGGGCCTGCGCCCTTCGGATTCTCAAGGGCCTGGCATTCAAAGCCCATTCGCTCCAGGGTCGGTTGTATTTCCTCATGCAGATAACGCGTCAATTCCGGCGCTTGGCCAGGAGCCTGGCTTTCACTGCGAATTGCTACCCGGCGGCGCAAGTCGGCTTCGAAATGGCCGTCGGACAGGTATTGGCGAACACTGGCGAGTGCTTGTTGCTTGGACATAACAGTTCCGATAAGGGCTGACAGATTCAGGCCAATATAGAAGTCGCCTATCGCACTGTATATTGCTGTTTTTTGAAGACTGGCATCTAATTAATAGATGCATTTGTGAGTGGGATTTCCATGGATTATCGTTATTTTCTGGCCGTGTTTGATTCAGGTTCGCTGGCTGCCGCCGGTGAGCGCTTGCATATCGCCCCCAGCGCTGTCAGCCGCCAGATCGCCCTGCTGGAGGAGAGTATCGGCGTACCCTTGTTCGAGCGTCGGCCACGGGGCATGGAACCGACGGCGGCGGGTAGCGCTTTGGCTCACCACGCCAGGCGCGTCTCGTTGGAAGAACAGGCCCTGCTGTCGGAGCTGCGCGGCGGTGATTATCACGGCGCGCGCGTCATTCGCCTGGTGTCGACAGAGGGGCTGTCACGTTATTTTTTGCCGCACGTGTTGATCCAGCATTACCAGCAGTCTCCGGCTTTCCAGTACGTGCTGGAGGTAATGTCACCGTTCGAATGCGCAGAGAAAGTGAAACGCGGTGATGCCGACGTAGGGCTGACGTTCAGCACAGAACCTACTGAAGGTGTCGAGATCCTCTATTCAAGCCGCTCGGCGATTCGCGCGATCATGCGTGCCGGTCATCCGCTGTCGACGCTCAAGCAATTGCCTCTGCGTTCGCTCGTGCCGTTCCCCTTGGCGCTCACACCCAAAGGCACGACTCAGAGGCAGTTGTTCGACCTGGTCTGTGAAATGGAGGGGTTGGCCTTCAATCACGTGATGACCTGCAACTACTCCGGGGCCATCCATGAGTTTGTCCGCCACACCGACACGATCGCGTTGGGTGGCGCAATCAGCCAGCGGCTGAATGACAGTAATGACCTGATTTCGGTCCCGCTGTCGAACCCCCGATTTTCCGACCGGACCATTCAAGTGTTGACCATGCCCAAACGGACACTGCCGGCCTCGCTGCAGCTATTTATCGAGACCCTGATCGGCTGTCTTAAAGCCGTCAACTGAGTATCACGGTCGCGCAAAGCTACTGAACCGGCTCCAGACTCGCTCCGCCGACTGCCTTGTACAGTGCGACCACAGCAAGTGCCTGCTGCTCGACAACGTCCGCGCTGCTCAGTTGCGCCTCGCGCAATGCCTTCGCTGCGTCGAGACGATCTAGCAGGTCCGTGATGCCGCGTTGGTAAAGCGTATCGGCATGACTGGCCGTGCGCTGGGCGGCCGCGAGATGAATTTCTTCCTCCATGGCTTTGCGGCGTCCGACATCAATGGCAGTGAGTGCATTTTCTGTATCTTCGATGCCTTCAAGCACTGCCAGGCGATACGCAAAGATCGATTCCGTCAAACTCGCTTCACGCGCACTCACCACTGCGCGGCGTGCGCCCCAATCCAGCAATGGGATGTGGATTGATAGCCCGGCCGATGCGTTTGTTGCGCGTTCGGCCAGAGGTGTGCCGATCAGGTCGCCCTTGGCTGTAATGCTGCCTACCAGAGTCATGCGCGGATAGAGATCGGCGACAGCGATACCCAGCTCCGCGCTGGCTTGTGCAATCAAGCGTTCTGCACGCTGGATTTCCGGGCGTACGCGCACAAGATCCGCAGGTAGAACGCGCAGCGCCAAGCGTTCGGCCACGGGTTGTGGCATCGGTTTCAGTAAGTTTGAGTCGATGGTAGTTTTGCCGGTCAATACGGCGATGCGCTGGGCGGATTGCTGTATGGATTGCTCGAGCAACGGCAGCTGCGCCGCTGTTTCCGATGCTGTCGTGAGGCTGCGATCAATGTCGAGATCGCCCACGATTCCAGCGGCTCGACGGTCACGTGTCATCGCGACGAGATGGTTTTGATCTTTGAGGTTTTCTCTCTGAAGAGCCAGGCGGCGCTGTCCACTGCGTAATTCGATGTAGCTGCGCACCACTTCGGCGACCACTGAGACGCGCGCCATTCGCGACTCGGCCAGCACGCTACCTGCTGTTGCGCGGGCGGCTTCTTCGGTAGCCGCGAGGCGTCCGAACAGATCCAGCTCCCAGGAGGCATCGAAACCCGCCTGGAAGTAGCTGCTGGCTCGCGAGCCGGAAGGCGACTGCAGATCGTCTTCCGGGGTGCGCTCAAAGTCACTTTCGGCCCGGCCGGACAGACGCTTCTGGCGCCGACCTTCAGCGCTTGCGTCCACCTGAGGCAAGCGTTGAGCTGCGGCCGTTCTCACTAGCGCCCGGGCGGCTTGCAAGCGATTGCAGGCCTGCAACAACGTCAGATTCTGTTCAAGCGTCTGTGCCACCAACGCATCCAGCACCGGCTCATCAAACGCCTTCCACCATTGCGCAGGGTCGACACTCGGGGCGCGATGCACGGCGCCGCGGTTCGCCCAGTCGGTTGCAACGGGCTGCACACTGTCTGGCTGCGGGCCAAGTTTTGCGCATCCCGCCAGCGCGGCGGCCATGATGATGGTCGCGAACAGAGGCAGCCTTTGCCTGAGATAAGGGGTTGTCTGTCGGCTCACGGAAAGATCCTTTCGTATCGTTGCTTGACTGCGGCTGGGGGTTTCTAAATACTAGACTAAGTAGTCGGTCTAATAAAAGAGGCGCACATCAACACCAGCCTCTACGGAGAAGAAATGAGAAAAGTTGATCCTGAGAAGCACCAGGCCAAGCTGCAGCAGATCCTTGAGGCTGCGGTCATGTGCTTCGCTGAAAAGGGCTTTCGCGGCACATCGACCAACGAGATCTGTGCTGCTGCGGGTATGAGCCCTGGCAACCTGTTTCACTATTTCCCTAATAAACAGGCAGTGATTGAGGCCATCGCGGAGGAGGACCGGCGCGAAATGAGCGAGCGTTTTGCTCAACTAGCCGATGAACCCGATGCCATTGTGGCGATTGAGCGGTTGGCAAAAGACCTCTTGAAGCAGTGCGTCGATCCTGTCTACGCCAAGATCGGCGTTGAAGTGGTTGCCGAGTCCATGCGCAACCCTGAAATGGCTGTCTTGTTTGCTGCCAGCGAGGCTTCCATCAAAGGGGATCTGGTCGCACTTCTAAAGCGCGGCATTACCAAAGGTCAGATCGATGCAACCTTGGATCCGAAGATCGCTGCTACTTGGCTCATCGCTCTTATTGATGGTGCAGTCTCCCGTTCTGTGCTGGATCGGGATTTCAAGCTCAAAACCTATACGCCAACGTTAATGCGCATGATCCGACGATTTCTTGAATAGATCGCCTCACTAAGCCCACTTGTATGTCGTCCCTTCTCCAGTGAAAGCTGGAGCCGTAGGGGGGGCGCCAAGCTCACGGTTCTCCTACGTTCCGACACGCTTTTTCGGACTACCTCAATGAAAACTCCGATGAACCCTACCCCCTCTACTCCTGGTGCGCCAAGACCCCACAATCTGAAGCGTTGGACATGCATCTTCCTGCTGCTGGTCAGCATGGGCGCATGGTTGCTTTGGCCTGTCAGCAAGCCCTTAGCCCCCGTAACGCCGCCACAGCGTGTCAGCACCGTCACGGCAGGCCCGGCGATGTTTGATCGCACTGTGCAGGTGAATGGAACACTGGTTGCCCGCGAGGAAATCGCGATCAGTTCATCTGTGCCGGAACAGCGTGTGGCAGAGGTGAACGTGGAGGAGGGCGACAGCGTCGAGGCTGGACAGTTGCTGGCTCGACTGGAAACGCAAGGGCTGGACGCGCAGGTTCGCCAGGCTCAAGCGGCATTGGCGCGTGCGCGTGCGGCAGTCGGCCATCAGGAGGCTGTCACCGTAGAAGCACACGCCAGTTTCAAGCGTATCGAGCCGCTGGGGGGAAGTGGGACGGTCAGTGAGCAGCAGGTCGATGAGCGTCGCGCCCAGGCGGACTCGGCAGCGGCCAGCCTGCGTGCTGCACGTGCGGAAGTTGACCAGGCACTGGCGCAACTTGCTGATGCTCGCCACCAGCGAAGCAAGGCTGATATCGGGGCGCCCTTTGCAGGTGTCATCGTGGAGCGTGTGGCACGTACCGGCGCGTTGAGTGGAGGTGACCCTATGTTCCGGCTGATTAGGGAGGGGGTCATCGAATTCGAAGGCGAAGTGGCGGAAACCGAGCTGATCGACATCGCGCCTGGGCAAACGCTTCGTGTCCAAGTTGCCGGGATCTCTTCTCCCATGGAGGGCACGATTCGACGGGTGGACCCCAAGGTTGATGCGCGATCCAGACTCGGCCGTGTACGCATTGCGTTGGGCTATTCGCCTTTGCTTCGCGCCGGCACCTTTGCCCGGGCGACGCTGGTCCTTGCGCGGCGCAAACTCGACGTGACGCTGCCGGTGCGGGCACTTTCTATTATCGATGCTAGTCGGGCTTCCGTGATGCGTGTCAATGAGCAGGGGATCATCGCTCGTCAGGTAGTGGCAACCGGTCGGCGCAATGGCGACTTGCTGGAGATCACCTCGGGCTTGCAGGTCGGCGAGCGCGTAGTGGCGAATGCATCCGCTTTTGTGCGTGAAGGGGATGCTGTCATCGCTTCCGTCACTGACGCCCCTCTGACGCAGGAGGCGCCATGAGCTTCCAGATTTCATCCTGGGCGATTCGGCGGCCCATCCCTACATTGGTTCTGTTCTTCCTGCTGGCTGTCGTTGGCATCAGCGCTTTCTTGCGCCTGCCCATTAATGCGAATCCACGCGTGGACTTTCCCGTCGTTACCGTCGCTGTCACCCTGCCGGGAGCCGCGTCGAGCGAATTGGAAAACGCTGTCACCCGTCGCGTGGAAAACGCCATTGCCGGGCTCGCAGGTATCCGGCACATGAGTTCAACGCTGAGCGACGGTACCTCGCTGACTACGGTTGAGTTTCAACTCGGCGTTGATCCCGACCGTGCAACGAATGATGTGCGTGAGGTCGTCACCGAGGCGCGCGCCGAGTTGCCGCAATCAGTGCTTGAGCCACGCGTGTCACGGGTGGATGTCGAAGGTGGCGCGATCCTTTATTACGCGGTCGACTCTGCTGAGCGCAATACCGTAGAACTGTCATGGTTCGTGGACGACACAGTCAGCCGAGCGTTACTTGCGACACCAGGTGTACAACGTGTGCAGCGTATGGGCGGCGTGAATCGTGAAATCCGTATTGAGCTCAAACCTGATCGACTGACCGCACTCGGCATCAGTGCCGAGCAGGTCAACACTCAATTGGTGCAAAGCAATGTGGATGTGCCCGGCGGGCGAATTGTTCTCTATGGCCGCGAACAAGCCATCCGCACCCTGGGGAGCGCCTTAAGCGTAGAAGCGCTCGCGGCTCGCCCGATTGCCCTTCCGGGGGGGCGGTGGGCCACGTTGGCCGACCTGGCGACTGTGCGCGACGCCAGTAGCGAGAGTCGGGAGCTTGCTCGCTTGAATGATCGGGAAGTAGTCGGGTTTGCCGTTTACCGCGCCAAGGGGTCCAGTGACACTGTGGTTGCTAAAGGGGTTGAGGACACCATCGCCGGTCTCCAACGCAGTTATGGCGATCTCAAGATCCAGCAGTTCGCCTCCACGGTGGACTACACCCGTTCCAGCTACAAAATGTCCATGATGACGTTGTTGGAAGGCGCGGGCTTGACCGTCCTCGTGGTGTTTTTCTTCCTGCGCAACTGGCGCGCCACCCTTGTCGCGTCCATCGCGCTTCCGCTGTCGATCCTGCCGACATTCGCCGCCATGTCATTGCTGGGCTACACCCTGAACAGCATCACCTTATTGGCCTTGACCCTGGTGATAGGCATTCTGGTCGACGACGCGATTGTCGAAATCGAGAACATCGAGCGCCACCTGGACATGGGCAAGCGCCCATTCCGAGCGGCGATTGATGCCTCCGATGCGATCGGCTTCGCTGTCATTGCGATCACCGCAACCATTGTGGCCGTGTTTCTGCCGGTCAGTTTTATTGGTGGCTACATCGGACGTTACTTCACGCAGTTCGGCGTCACGGTTTCCGTCGCCGTTCTGGCCTCTATGCTGGTCGCACGGTTGGCAACGCCGCTGCTGGCGGCCTATCTGATGCAGCCCAAGCCCGGAGTGGGTTCAGATGGGCATGGCACCCACGGCCAACCGGGCAAGCTCATGGGACGCTACCTGAGTGTGTTGGATTGGTCGCTTCGCCATCGCCGCACCGCACTGGGCATCGGTGGCGCGTTTCTCATCAGTTCGCTGCTCTTGATTCCCTTGCTTCCCACTGGGTTCCTGCCCGTCAGCGACCTGAGCCTTACGCAAGTCAACGTCGCGCTGACACCGGGCACACCTCTGGCTCAGACCGACGAAAAGCTGCGAGAAGCCGGTAGCCAGATCTCCCAGCGCAAGGAAGTGAGTGCCGTGTTCACGTTGGCGGGAGGCCAGGATGCTGCGGGCGCCAACGATGTCACCAAAGGCATGCTGCTGGTCCGCTTAAAGCCCCCGAGTGAGCGTGAACTGGACCAGAAAGGCTTCGAGCAATCGTTGCAGCAAGATCTCAATCAGTTCGATGACATACGCTTCACATTCCAGGGCGGAAGCGATGGACGTGATGTTTCCATCATCCTGCTGAGTGCGGACCCCGCAACGCTGTCAGAGACCGCAAACGAACTTCAGAGACAAATGCGGGGCGTCACAGGCATTGCTAACGTTCAGGTTAACGAACCGCTTGCCCGTCCGGAATTACTGATTCAGCCACGTTTGCACGAGGCAGCGCTGGCGGGCGTCTCTGCGTCCAGTATCGGCAACGTCATGCGCGTCGCCACACTCGGTGAAGTCGATGCTAGCTCTGCGCGATTCAATTTGACGGATCGACAGATACCCATTCGGGTCGCTTTGGATGAGCGCTCACGCGGTGATCTGGATATTCTTCGAAACCTGAGTATTCCAACCGACGACGGCAGCAGCGTTCCGCTGCATGCCGTCGCTACCCTCGGCTTTGCAGATGGACCCGCTCGCATCGAGCGTTTTGACCGTCTTCGACGGGTATCGGTGGACGCAGACCTGAGTGCTGGCGCCACACTTGGCGATGCCCTCGACAGTATTAATACCTTGCCCGTACTGCAAGCGTTGCCTGACGGCGTACGTCGTGTTGAATATGGTGACGCCGAGTACATGAACGAGATGTTTGACAAGTTTGGTGTGGCCATGGGGTTTGGCATCCTGATGGTGTATGCCGTCCTCGTGCTTCTGTTCAAGGACTTCCTGCAACCCATCACGATCCTGGTCGCGCTTCCTCTGTCCATCGGAGGTGCCATTGCGGGCCTGCTGCTCTATGGCGCAGCACTCGACCTTCCCGCGATGATCGGCATCTTGATGTTGATGGGCATCGTTACGAAGAACTCTATTCTTCTGGTCGAGTTCGCCATTGAAAAGCGTCGGGAGGGGGTTTCGCGCAAGGACGCACTTCTGCGTTCGGGAGCAGAGCGTGCCCGCCCGATCATCATGACGACCATCGCCATGGCCGCCGGCATGGTTCCCGCGGTACTTAGCAGTGGTGCCGACAGTGGCTTTCGGGCGCCCATGGCGATTGCTGTGATCGGGGGGTTGATCACGTCTACCGTCCTGAGTCTGGTTTTCGTGCCGGTGGTGTTCACCTATATGGACGATTTGCGCAAGTACCTCGCGCAAAAATTAGGGCGATTGACCTCGGTCACCGAGCTGGATCGAAAGGAGGGGGATTCATTGGTAGACCATTGACGTGAAGTTGACTTCAACTTCTATGAGGTCTTCGCAAGATTAATGGGGCCATGAATAAGAGCTAGGTACGCGTTACGTATGGCCTGCCGGATCCCGGCTTTTCTCATGGGCGGGTGATTTGGTATTGTCGTATATTGGATTAAGTGTTCAGTCTAATATTATTTATGAAGCATTGCGCAGTCTGACGAACGCAAGCAGCTGTCATGAGCCACGGCAGGTCGGGGTCAGGCTGACGTGAGGATGTAGTGACTTTCAGGGGCGTTGGAAGCCTAAGATTTGCAATGTTGATCAGGTAGGGCGAGTTTGCCTGGGGGGCTTGTTCAGGACCTCCCTAACAGTTAAGGGTGTTACCGTTAATGAACCAGAGCTACAGATATGATCTTGTTATCGTGGGCGCCGGAATTCATGGTGCGTCCTTAGCCTATTACTGTGCCCAAGCAGGGCAACGAGTAATACTCATTGAAGAATCCCGGCCAGCCAGTGGCGCAAGCGGCCACGCATTCGGATGGATTAATGCCAGTGCATTGGCTGAACCCGTCCAGCATTTAGCGCAAAGGGTGATTGACGATTACAATCGCCTCCATACAGAGTTGCCGTCATTCCCATTGCGTTGGTGTGGAGAACTTACCTATGGCGCCTGTCAAGAAAAGCAAGACCTTTCAGAAGTTGGTCTGAGTCTTTCTCCCCTCCAACCCCTCACGATTTCGCAGGATGCAATAAGGGCGCTTGAGCCCAATCTTGCTCATCCGCCCATTCGAGCTCGCTATATGGCAGCGGCGGGGGTCACCTCGCCGGTCGAAGCCATTGAATGCCTGATTCAAGCGGCTAAAGGTTTTGGCGCAAGCGTTATTTCCAATTGCGCAGCAAACGAACTACTCGTTGAGAGTGGACAGGTTGTAGGCGTCAGTACGCAGTCGGGAAATATTCATGGCAGTAAAACGGTACTGACTGCTGGCTTAGGAACGCCTAATCTTTTATCTCGCCAAGGCATGCATCTACCCATTCGGTCATCCCCAGCGATTATTATTAAGTTTGACGTGTCTAATAATCTTTTAAATGGCATTGTTTCAAGTTCTGAAATGGAAGCTCGTCAAGCAGGCGCGCGCACATTAATTGCGGCTGAAGACTATATAGACGATACGCAAGAAAATGGGCCCGTTGCCATCGGGCTCAGAGCCCTCAAAGCAATTCGTGCCGAATTGAATGGTGCGGAGTCAATAGAACTACGTTCCGTGGCTGTAGGGTGGCGACCGATACCCGACGATCGCCTTCCTATAGTGGGACCTATGAGTCAGTACGGGGGCTTATATATCATGAGTGCACATCCAGGATTGACGCTGGCGCCGACGTTGGCGCGGCTCTTTAGCCAAGAGCTGATAACAAATATCGCTACGCCGTTGCTGAATAACTTTCGGCCTTCGCGCTTTCAAGTGTGAGGGCTACCCGCAAAATCCGCTTGGGTCGCAAATCCAGTCGCCGGGTATCGTCAGGCTGCTGCTTTCGATACCAGGCTTTCTCACGGTTAGCTCAGACTGAATTGCGTAATAGCATGCTCGCGCAATCGGCCCTTTTGAATTTTGCTTGAGGCCGTGCGCCGAATGCACGATAGAGCTGGTACCCAGTATTCGGACGTGCCATTCCTCGGTATTGCGGCCTAAAATATCCCACATCAGGAATAGGTCGATGCCGGTGGTTGGTCGAATGCCCAGCCGGCGAGAACGAAGCCAGGTGTGAAAAGTCATACCAAAATTCTGTTTGAACCGCCTGCGTAAGCGAAGTGGGTCGATACCGCGCTTCATGAGTTCAGCATCACTCCAGCGAGCTTCAGGCGATGCAGATACCGCAGCCAGTAGCTCTCTGACCCAATCTGGCGCCGAAGCTACCAGATCCAAAGGCTCGCATCACAGACACGGGCGATAGCCTGCTGCCATCGCTTCGTTGGCCAGCGAAAAAAACTCGACGTTTTCCGGTTTTGGCTTGCGTGCGCCGCATGTAGGACGGCAAAAGATACCGGTGGTTTTGACCTCAGTAAAAAACACACCTTCATAGGCGCTGTCGCTGCCAAACATCGCCCTGATCATCTCGGGTCTTGGCGGAAGGGGGTTATTGTAAGGACTCATAGTGCTCCGGTAAGCATAGGACAAGTGCAGACCGGTGGGGCCTAATCGGCCTGCAGCAACGTCTCCACCGAGAAATCGACAGTGATCTGGCAGGCGCTTGATCTACTTCCTTCTTGCGATGAATTGAACCACCCAGGCTGGCCCGGTATGGAGTTTTCCTTCGATTACATCCCGTTCGATCTCTCGGGACATCAGCACTTCAAAATTTGGGCATTCCTGCTCGATCTCTGAGCTGGCCATGAGCATGTCCAGATCATCCGGGACGATTCAGTCTGTGGACGCTAATAGACACCAGGGCCCTGTATTTACTGGATTTCAGGCACAAAAAAAGACGTCTGTGGACGTCTTTGGGCCGGGGTAATCTGAACTGATTATTTAATCTATTGATTTAAAAGAAAATAATTTGTTTTGATTTTTTGTTGGAATACCTTTTGGAATACCAATTGAACTCTTCATACGCACAGACGACTGTGATGCCGATCACTTGCCACAAAATATAATCACCTGCTGGTTTTCAGCCTACCGGATAGGTGGCTTCCGGTCTTGAACTCCGTCTCTATGAGGAGTTCCAGTATTTTGGCTCGTTTGAGTCCATGTGATTCGGCGAGCTCATCCAGAAGGCTGACAATTTTTTCTGACAAGACGAAGTTGTACTGCTTTTTACCCTGCGCCTTGCTTTGAGACTGGTTGCGATTCCAGTTACGTCTGATCCGTTGGATGATCAACTCACGTTCCGCCTCGACCAGTTCTGTTTGGTCAAAGAAAATGAGTAGCTCGACATGGCTGTTCGCGGGCGGTCTGCCCGAGGTCAATCGCTGTTCATGTTTCCGCAGCCAATCCCACGCGAACTGGCAACGTTGAACGCCTTCCTTAGCTTCTTTAAACCAGTGGAACTGATGGTCCATTTCCTTGTGACGAATCCACGAACTGTAAAGCGAGTTTAGCTCCCTAATTTTTGTACTGACACTGATGTCCCAGATATCAATAATCGCGATCAGGAGATCCCACCCTGTTAGATGAGGCTGGCGAGCTATTGATCGCTGGCCAGTAAGCTCCATTAGCCTTGGGTACAGCCATTCGCACTGTCTATCCTCCCCGGTGATCCATTTTAGGTGGTCGTCTGAGACTAGTAAGCGATCCTTTTCGGATGCGATGAACTCATTGGAGATGTCGTTTCCGTGAAGGAAGCCTGCGATTCGGTCTCGCATGGCGAAGCCATTGCAGCTATCAGCATCAAACCCAGCACTCTCGTGCTGCTGAAGGTAAAACCAGAGCCAAACGTCATGGCGATGATTCGGTTTAGTGTCTCCGAGGATCCGGCTTAAAAAATCAGCATTTTTTACAGCCATAGCTAGATCATTCCACTTTCATAAATCGATTTATTTTAGTGATAGCACACCGCCCTGTTCAGAGCTCCTAGGTCGCCACTACCACATTCCTGCTGTGAATCTAACTGGAATCTAGTTGTTACGTTAACACTTTCTATTAAGAATATATGGATAACCTAGGTTTTTCCTATGGTTTTAGATTCGCAAAATATCCAACGTTTATTGGGTTAAAAGCTCTTTTTTTCGGTTTTGGCTTGATTTTTGGTTCTGGTTTTTTCCGGAGGGCCGCCCCGGTTGTGGGCTTAAGAAGAGGTGATGTACAGCGGGTAAGGGGCAATTAACGCGATCACAAATGAAGGGCTCTGGCATATTTTCAATGCGCTCCATGCGGAAGCGAGTCGGAGGTGCAGGCTCAGTTAATTTGGGTGAGCCACTTTCTGAGAGGAGTCGCATCCTTTCAGGCCACAGGCGTAAATAAAAACTCGTCCTGCCAATCCTCTGAACGAACAGAGGAGCCCCGTTCATGAGGATCATTCGCTTGAAAGACGTCATCGACTCAACCGGTCTGGGTCGCTCTACCATCTATAAGTACATCGCCGAAGGAGCCTTCCCCAAGCCCGTTTCACTGGGAGAGCGCAGTGTTGGTTGGGTGGAGGAGGAGGTACACGAGTGGATTTTGGCTCGGATCGAAGAGCGCGACACGGCTGAATAATTTGTTGCGTGAAGGGTGTTTACGAACGGCATAAGCGCCATGGTCGGATCATCTCCGACCATGGCGCTTATGCCGGAGGCCGTGCGGGTTATTGCGGTCGCTTCAGTGAGTCATGGCCACGTCGAAGTTGAGTTGATCACTATTGCTGATAGCGTGATCCGCGACAGTGTGAGTAGACCCATGCATAGGAGATGCTTTTTTTCCAGAGTGAAGGGATTATCAAAAAATCAACGTCTCATTGGGATTTCAGTAATGTGCCTTCGCAGCTCTCGGAGGTCACTTTCTCGGTGCGGGTAATATGCTTTATAGACCTGTACAGAAGGGGCATCGATTGAAGGCGAGTGCATCTGGGGCAGGAAGGAGGCAGGGTTAAAAACTACTCAGTGTGCAGAGGTTATGACCTCCACTCCAAGAGTAGTAATCATGCTTCGTCATCCCGATAACCGAAACCTTCACTTCCATTACGACGACACCTTCGAAGGGCTGCCAGTGATGGTGGAGAAAGGCCCATTCATCCGCGAGTACCTGGCTGATTTAAAGCGAACCATCGATTTGACCTTTGACCAATACTCAAGGGTGCTCGCATTCAGGGTGGACCTACGGCTTCCCTGTGATATTGAACTGGACGATTACATAGATTCCAACGAGGTCATTAGCAGGTTCTTTGCCTCATTCAAATCAAAGGTGAAGCATCACCGCGAAATGGCTTCACGGCGGTACCAGCACGCTCATAGCTGCAAAGTTCGGTATGTGTGGGCACGAGAGCAAGGGTGGCGTGGAAGGCCGCACTACCATCTGCTGATTTTGCTAAACCGAGACGCCTTTTACACGGTAGGCAAAATCGCCTCAGACCGAGCCAACATGTTCAGTCGCTTGAACGAGGCGTGGGCGAGCGCGCTGGGGATACCAGTCGATCTAATCGCAGGTCTGGTAGAAATTCCAGATAACGCGACCTACCGAGTAGCCAGCGGAAAATCTGCTAAAGGAGTTGTTGACGACGGGCTTGGTTCGCTTTTCAGGAGGGCTAGCTACCTCTGCAAATCGGCTACCAAGGTCTACGGTGGCAGTCAGCATGGGTTTGGTTGCAGTAGGGGGTGACGCTTTGGGTTCCCGACGCCGACGCAGAGCTGTCTGATTGGCTGTTAACAACAGCCAATCGACTGCTTTTCTCCCGCCCCACAGCATTTAGTTACCTGCCCACACCTTGCTTGGTAAACTCCCGGAATTTGGCGTGAACAAGACGCCGCCGCAGTCAAAAGGCAAGCACTCACATCCAACCTATAGCGATAGCTAACTAGCCTAACAATGGTACCAATAAAAATCATGCATGCTGCAGCGCAGGTGAGAATTCTAAACGTAGAGTTAATTAACTAGTGCAATCTCAGAGTGCCAAGCAGCTAAACGAGTTGGTTCCTGCAAAGCAGCAGCCAGCGCTTGATGCACTTCGTGATGCGGTTCACAGGCTGCCAAATCAGCCTGCCATTGCTGGACATAAGTCAGAATCTCGTCTTGTGTGTGTCGAGCTTGTGCACTTTTTAGTCGACGCTGCTCCCTACGTATTAAAACATCCTGATGCCTGGCATATTCCGCTTTTAGCTCGCGCGTCCATCGGCTGGTTAGATTGAGTAGCGCATCGAGTTTGGCGGCCTTGGGTTGATCAGCAGGAGTATTGGCGGAGCATCGCACGGATAACTCAGGTAGAACGTAGTCGAGCCGTAAGGCCCCATTTCCAGGACGAATATATGGGTGGAACCAATCAGTAAAGCTGCCAGCGGAATGCACGGGTTTGTCGCCCTTGTTCGGAGCCTCGTTGCAAGTGCTGCAGATTAATTGCAGGTTGTCCGCACATACGCTAAGTATTGGAAACGCGCTCTTGATGATCCAGTGGTCAACGTGCGGCGTGTCGCCAAGCGGGCAGCCGCACAGCACACAAACCTGACGTGCATGCGGGGCCGGGTTTAGCCGGTGCGCGTTGCGGAAAGCGCTCACATAGTCAGCATAGTTTACGCCACCTGCTGCAGTGGGGGCGCCATTGGGAAAGTAGGGCAAGCCACTTCGAAACCCCTTATTGTAAAAACTTTCCATCAGCGTTTTGAACGCCATCCAATCCGACTTGTTCGCAATCGGGCGATCGGTTGGCCACGGAGTGGCGGCGGGTTGAAACTGCGTTGCAAGCGCCGCAACAGTCTGTATCCAAGTGGCCAAGGCTAGCTTCTGCGCTGGCGGCATAGCCGCCACAGTTCGCGCCCGGCTCAACAGCGATTGGCCAGCATCAACGCACTGGAGAAAGTCCCATAACCAATTCGCCTCAATCGCGCTGGCCAGAACCGGAGGTTGTAACACCTGCTGACTGATGTGAGCGCCTGTGATCGTAGGATCACACAACCACAGCGCAAAACGCTGCATCAACCGCTGGCAGGCAGCCAGCGCAGGTGAACACGCAACGCGATGGATTGGTTTAATCATTTCCACCTCGCCAAGTGTTAAGCAGGGTACGCAACTCGCTGCGATAGAAGCCCGCCCCCATCCGGGCGATTAGTAGCTCCAAATCCGCCATTTCGGCAGGTGTTCCGGTGGCTTGCCGCAGTTTGCCTTCAATGAATTCCTGGGCACGTTTTCCGATGCTGTCGTCGGCACCGAATACCGTCATCATCAGCGCGCTCGGATCGGTGGCGAACGTGGGCTCGTCCACGCTTCGCACGGTGGAGCCTTCGGGCGTTTTTTGCACCATCACGATCTCGTTGTTGAACACATCAGAAAGCACGATGGCAGAGTGTGTTGAGATCAATACGTCGTTCGCTGTGTCGCCAATTGCGTCATCAATAATGTCAACAATCTCCCGCTTCCATTTGTCGTTGAAGTGGGTTTCTGGTTCATCGAGCAACAGCAGCGCATCCTGCTGCCCTTTCAATAAGTGGAACAACGCCATCCTGCCCAGAAACATCTGCTCACCGTCCGACATTTCCTCATAACGAAGAACGCCGACATCGCTTGCCGTGGCGCTCGATACCTCGTCCGACGCGGGCGTTCGGCGCATTCGTAGTTGCACGTCCTCAAAAAGCTCGCCGTCTCTTAGCGCCAGCAATCGCTCAAACAATTTGAAAGGTGTAGCAGATTCACCGCCGAGCAAATGCAGAAGGGCTTGTCGCTGCGTGTTACAGATGTCGAGCTCGTCGTCACCCGTTTGAGTGGGTAGCGTCCTCGCGTCAAACTGCCCACCCACATCGAAGATCACGGTTCGTCGCGGTTCCACAGGGTGCGGCTCGGCTATTACCTCACCCGCGCAGAGCCACCACTTCAAAGACAAATCCTGAATTTCCTGCGCCCACTCCTTAGGCAGAAAGCGGCCCCGAAACGCGATGGTCACGAGATGGTCGCACCCACCATTCGACAGCAGTTTCGCGAACCCATCGGTTTGCTGACTTTCATTCTGATAGTGAACCGCGAGTCGCGAGCGTGGCAACACGACCGCGAGTAATGCGCACTTCAATAGCGTCGCATCGAGCAGTATGGGCCGCCCAGCGCTGTTGATGCGCCCCTCACGCTCAATTCCATCAGCCTCAAGCGAATCGTCGTCTTTTGCAGGCGAAAACGCTCGCTCAAGTTCCATCGTCCATCCCGGTGGACGCTCGTCAGCTACTTCTTGGCTATCAGCCTCGGTAGCAGACTCGCCGTCTTGGTTGCGCCCCCAGACCGAACGCCAGGGGCGAATGTCACCCGTGGTGTACGCCAGCACGGCCGATGGCATTGCAATCCCAGGCGACTGCGGCCACGTGCCGGGCAGCACGAACGGCTCTAGCTCGTGCTGCGAAAACGTCTCAGGGTCCTGCATATCGGCCGCGCGAATCTGCGTCACCGCAGCATCAAATGTCTCCACGCTCGTATCGTCTGGCCAATAAAAACCCTCGCGCATCCAGATGCTCGCTTCAGACTTTCTGCCGAAGCAATCGACTAGGAATGTTCGGTGGCCTTTCTCGCCGCGGCTACCCAGTTCGTAGATCAGGCTCACAGGAAACGGCGGCAGGCGTTCATCGGCTAAAGCGAGGAACACCTCCGCTACTGCGCGCAAAAGGTTCGACTTTCCGCTGCCATTGAGCCCTATTACGAAGCGTATCGCGCACTCGCGCCCGAGCGGCGAGCCGCTGGCGAAGCGCACGCGAAGCTCAGATATCGGCGGATAGTTCCGCAAGTGCAAGTACCGAAGCCGCACTATGCAATTTCCTCCACGGTCACCAAATCTGGCGCAACGCCCAATCGCTTCGCGAGATCATCGCGCAGCGCATCAAGGTCAGCATAGTGACGGCCCTGATCGATCCAATCTGTTCGCGAGTGACCGTAGTCGTCTTCAAGAGATGTGACCTGAAACATGTCGCCAGCACCCGCACGCGCGGACGCTTCACGGTCAAGAAACGCACGAAAATAGTAGGCCACGTTAGCCACATCACCAGAGCGCGACATGCGCTTCAACGTAGCGATGTCGGCCAAACGGGTGCACTCGTCTTCCCGCAGAGGACGAAACGCCTTGTGAAACGTGTCGCTGTTGGTAGCGACGTCGCGGCGAAGAATGCTGACCTGAGCAATCAACCCCAAATCAGCCAACACACCGAGAGTGCGGCCGACTTGGTTCGGTGACCACTCCAGCCCGCCGAGCGCATCGCGAACTGCATCGCTATCGCAGAACGCCGTGAAGTCCGAAGTATCCTCGGTGAACACAGGATGAAACTCATACCCGCTGAACCCTTTCAGGACGCGGCGCTGGAATTCACTGAGCTCGGCGAGCAGCCAATGGCGCGCGGGGCGCACTGTGAGATCAGCTTGTGCAGTAAAGCGGATTTTGGCGGCGCCAGTCAGAGAGACCTTTGTTCCGTGTTTGCGTAGTAGCGGATCACGAACCTTGCCTGCCTTGGCGATTTCGTCCGTATGAAGCTCTCGCCATTGGGTAGTCAGCTCTCCGATCAAGGCTCGTTGGCTAATGATCTCCTGCAATTCAGAATACAGCTCCAACTTGCTAAGCATCTGTGCTCGCACTAACTCAATTTCACGCACGAACTTAGCGAACGTTTCTTGAAGCGGCAACGGCGGAAGCGGCACTGTAATTCGCCCCAAGCCTGTCGGGCTAACATTTGCCATGCTTACAGCCTGTTTGGCTGAATTCAAAAGGCGATATTTCCCGTATGCACTGTTTAACGTCGCCCAGAGGTATTCGGGCAGCATTTTTTCTGGCTTCAAGCGAAAGCGTACGAGGTAAGACGCAAAGCTGTATGTGCCTGCGACATGGCGCCAAACTGCACACTTACCGACCAGCTCCTTGGAATTTGTCCGGTTGAACAGCAGGTCTCCATCCTGCAACTCCGTAGAGTTGATGTCTTTTTTCGACAGGCTCGCGTACTTCAGGTCAGACAGCTCCAACCAGCCACTGGTGGTGATGCTATTCATACGCAGCACCGCGTGCGTTCCGGTCTCGCCCATAGCTTCGGATACTCCGTACTGAGAATCCGCAACACAATCGCTAATTCGAACTGGGTCAACCAAGCCATCCGCTGTGAACCATGCACCAAAGTGCTCCCAGTAAGCGGTCCGAAGGAGATGATCAATTTGATCGCTGATGGATTTCTTGGCCTTGGCCACCACCTCTGCCTGCCGCAATAAATCGACGATCCGCTGCTGTTCGGGGAGAGTGGGGAGCGGAATTGATAGGCGATCAAACGCACTGGCCGAAATACGAGGAAGATTGGCACCTGCAGCTAATTGCGTGGCACGCACATAAATCGCAGGTGACCGCAAATAGCGAAGAGCGAATTCTGGTAGTAAAACCTCAGATGCTCTCAGAGCCCAGATATCTGTGCTACAGATGCCATCTTGAGTCGCCAAATGGACCTTGTTTAAATTTGGGCGCAACTTCCCATACAGAATGTCACCTGTATTGAAGGCTGTTTTGATACTGAGGATGTCGCTGCCTTCAGTTACTTCATCCACATCACGGAGCAACCGGCCGGTGTGAGATTCGATATGTTCAAGGCCAACATAGAAGTGGCTGTTCGCCTGCGATGTTTGGGGGTCAACTTTGGTATCCACGCGTGAAAGTACGTCACCAAGACGTGCTTCAACCCATGATTCAGGAAAACTCATTCCCGCCCCTCCACCATTGCCAACAGCTTGTCCAAGCCTGTGATAATGTCTTGCTCTGCGGTCTTGAGTGTGCCGATCAGCTCGGCCACGCTTTGGTCGCTCTTGAGCTGAGTAAAGTCAAATGGCTTGTATTGCCCGGCGGACAGGTTCCAGTCACGTGCTTCAATACAGTCGGGGTCGAGCAAGCCGCCTTTGAGCACGCCCTTCTCGTCGTAGAGCCCATCGGCCAGAATGGCTTGCACATAAGTCGAGCGCACCAAGCCATCGACATCGTGTGAGCCGATGAGCTTACCATCTTCACTTTTCCATTCGTCGTTACGCACCCAGTCACGCACAGGAACAACCCAATGCTTAGCCGCGTCGAGCTCACTGGCCTGATCAATGACCAGGCTGCGCAGAATGACGTCGAAGCCGTCGAGTTTGGCAACTTCGCGGGCCACTTCAGTCAGCTTCTGTCCGATGTCATACGTCGTCATGGTCTTGGGCGGCTGACTTCCTTGCAATAGGCCCAGCACATAAACGTCGCCTTGAGCTTCAGCGAGAGCTGTCTTAAGCAAGTCTTTCCAGACCGAGAGCGCTGAAGAATCTTCTTTTTCGAAAAGGGCTTCCATTTCACGGGCCAATTTCTTGAATTCCGCCTCAACGGGCTTGGCTGCTTTTTTCCAAGCTTCTATAAGTTCGGAATCGGTGATTTTTTCGGCAAGGCGTGCTTTAAGTGTTGCATCCCACGCCTTTTGTGCCGCTGGAGTGAGTGCCTGAATAGCCAATTCAATCAACACACTTCCTGACGCTGATCGCACCTTTTCTTCAGCCTCTTTGGGATTGGCAGGAAGCTCAGGGAACAGCTCGTGCATACCCCACACCTGACCATCCCACATGCTGGTGTCGGCTAAAGCTGAAAATGCCTCACCAGCAGGCGTGAGCTTGTCGGCGGTATCGCGCAGCAGGGCCTGGCGCCAACGCTCAGTGTGAAAGCTAGGTTGCAACAGAGTTCTTTCATTGCGCTGCGCGCCAGAGCGGCCCTGCGAAATCCAGGCTTTAAACTTTTCAAGCGCATCCCAAAGGTCGTTCTGTTGGCCTGGGCGGGCATTGCGCCTGGCATCTTTCGTGTAGCCGTCTTCCTCCACTTCGTAGAACCAGACGTGTTCACTTAGCGGTGCCACGTTGCTGGGCAAGTTTTGTTTGTTGTCACGGCGTGTGACTTTTCTAAAGATCAAGACGGAGGTCTTGACGCCGGTATAGGGCTGAAAGACCCCGCCTGGAAGAGAGACGACGCCCTCCACCACGTGCTCGACAAGAAGTTCTCGGCGCAGGCGCACGTGAGCATCGGTATTGCCGAACAGAACACCCTCAGGAATGATCACTGCGCAGCGACCACCAATATCCAGCAAGTCGAGCATCAACCACAGAAAGAGTAGTTCGCTCTTATTAGTGATCGATTCGTCTTTTTTCTTGCCGCCACCGCCGACACGTGGAAAAAGTAAGGTGTCGGGCTCTAGATCACCGCTGTCGACCGTACCGGTAAAGGGCGGGTTGGCCAATACGAACTGGTAGCTGCCAGGCTCCAGCAGCTCCTTGAGTTTGGCTTTTCCTTCGCGCTTGCTGAGTGAATCGCCCTGCAGCAGATGCGGGTCGGTGACGTCGTGCAAAACCAAGTTCATCCAGCCGATGCGGGCCATGGTACGGTCATTGTCCAGGCCGACGAAGTTGGCGCCGTTGTGGATGGCGGCGTATTGCTCAGGTGTGGCAGCAGCACCATCGGTGCGATGTGGAGTGCCGTCCCACTCCAGCACGAGGTTTTCTTGCGCTGAGTATTTGCGCATCAGGTGCTGCTGGGTGCTGAACAGGAAGCCACCCGTGCCGGCGGCAGGGTCGATGACGCGCTGGCCGGGCTCGGGGTCTAGCAACTCAACCATAAAGCGGATCAGGTGGCGCGGGGTACGGAATTGGCCATTCTTTCCGGCCGTGGCCATTTCACTGAGCAGGTACTCGAAAGTGTCACCCATGACGTCCTGTGCGGCCGAACCTTCACCAGCACGGGCAAACAGCTCGTCGATTTTGTCGATGGCATCGCTCAGCACCTTGCCCTTATTGGGGTCGAGCTGAAAGTACGCATCGGCCATACGATTGTTCAGACTAGCGAGCTCGGTACCGTCGGCGCTGGCTCCGGTGAAGTGTTTGTCGAGCTCGCGCAGCCAGGGAAACACCACCTCAATCAAGTGAGCGGGGTTGGTTTTGTCCTGCCGAATGTAGCTCCACTTGCAGTTTTCGAACCCTTCATAAATAGAAGGAAAACCACGCTGCTGGCGCTTGAGATCAATGTCTTCCAGACGTTTGAGAAACAACAGGTAGGTAATTTGCTCGACCGCAACCAAGGGGTTGGTGAGACCGGCAGCCCAGAAGCGATTCCAGAGTTCGTCAACTTTTTTCTTAATATGAGGGGCGAGCATTCAGTGTTGTCCTTGATTGTTCAGGCTGCCTCATCCAACAACTGGTTGGTGAGGTTGATGAGTTCGTCGATGTCTTGTGACGGAAATAGCGTTTCCACGCGCCCTACACGCGACAGCGGAGGTTCGCTGAGTGCAGCGCGGGTAATGCGCCCGTGGCGTAGCACAGCAGTTTTTACGGCCCGCAGGAAGTTGAGTTGGTTGGCGCGCAAATAGCCGTGTGCGGCAATGAACGCATCGAATGCAGCACTGATGCGCTGCTCACGGTTAGGCAGGTGCGCGCCTTCGCAAAGTATGTGTCGCAGGAACTCGGCCAAGGATGCGGAGGGGGCTTCGAAGGCTTTGCGCAAGGTGTCTTCGGTGACAAACAGATCGGCCTTGTTCAGCGTGTTACTGATTCGCTCCAGCTCGTCATCACCTACATGCTCGCCTTGCTTGAGCTTAGCCAACTCAGGAAGCTGGTCAGCCAGTCGGCGCACCAGCGCCTCTACCTGTTCGCGATAGCTTTCTGCAAAAGCACCTTCACCCGTGGGGCCGTAGATGATCCAACTGCGCTGGGTGATACTGTCTGGCAGGTTGATTTCAATCGTGCGGCTAGGTGTGCTGGTGCGGTAGCGCATCAGCGGGGCGAACACGGTTTGTAGGGTGATCAAACGCGCCATATCCAAGTGCTGCCAGAAGCCGGCCGACTGAACCCAGGCACGTTGTTCGGCTACATGCTGCACCTGAGGGATATTTTCGGCCAGACTATTTATCGCCTCGTGAATGCGCTCACGCACTTTGGCCTGTTCGCTTGCATCACCTTTAAGCCAAGCCACTGAGAGACGCTCGCACCAGATGCGAAATTGAAGTTCATCCAGGCCAGACAAAGGGGCTAGTCGCATCAAAGGTGCGATGGCTTGCGACAAGTGTTCAATTGCGCTTTGGCTGGGCTTCGGCCATTGCAATGCCAGCGTGTCGAGCTCGTCCCAGTGCGGACGTACATTGATGCTGTGACGGGGCAATGCCTGCAGCATCGCCTGCAGATCGGCAACGGTGGCTTGTGTGTCTTGCTGTTGTGCTTCCAGGAGTTGCCACTTTTCAAGCTGCAGTCGGAACAGGCGAACCGGTAGCGGTTCGCTGGGATGGTCGACTTCTCCGTCGGGGTTAAGCTTGAAATACGCGAAGTTTTTCCAGTGATCAATGATCAAGAAATCCTTCTTGATCTCGCCGGTGGCCTTGTCGGTATGCAGCCGCGTGCCGCGCCCGATCATCTGCCAGAACTTAACCCTGCTGAATACGGGCTTGGCGAAAACCAGGTTCTGGATGGCGGGGACGTCTACGCCGGTGTCGAGCATGTCCACCGAAATAGCCACACGCGGCATGGTGCGGTACTTGAAATCATCCAGCGTCGCGTCAGCACGCTCCATGTGGCTGTCAATAATTTCAGCCATACCTTGGCGCTGCAGCTCAGGATACAGACGGTTAAATCCTTCGTAGAGCCTCTTTGCATGGGCGTGGCTGACGGCGAAGATGATGGACTTGTGCGGTAGACCGCGCACGTCTTTGCGGCTCTTATCCATAAACTCTCGCACCATGGCATCGTTGGTGCCTTGGTTGATGATTCCCTTTTCGATGTCACTGCCATCGAAGTTCAGCTCATCAAGCTCCACGCCTTGATCGCGGGCCATCTGTTTCAAGGGCTCGGGTAGTGCGTCACCCATGATGCCCTGAAGTTGAAAATTGGTTTGTGCATCCAGCACGCGGTAGTTGACCAGGTTCTGGTCGGCAATCGCTTGCTCGTAGCTGTAGTAGTAGCTGGGCGCGCCGTCGCCGCAATCAAACAGCTCGAATGTGTTGTGATCGATGTAGTCGGTGGGGGTCGCGGTCAGCCCAAGCTGGATGGCGTCGAAGTGATCGAAGACGGCCTTATACCGTTGGTAGATAGAGCGGTGGCTTTCATCGGCCACGATCAGATCGTAGTAACCCACCGAAAGGCGCGAATAAACCTGCATCATGCTGGGGTAGGTCGAGAACTGAATGCGTGCGCCAGAGGTTTCACCGGACTCGATGCGAGCCAAACTCTCGTTGGGTAAGTGGGACTTGAACTCCGACATAGCTTGGCGTACTAGTTCGCGGCGGTCGGCCAGGAATAGGACTCGCTGCACGCGCTTTGATCGCAGCAAAGTATCAACAAGAGCGATGGTCGTTCGAGTCTTACCTGTACCTGTAGCCATCACCAACAAGAATTTGCGCTTGGCCGCATCTACTCCTTCAGTGACACGCCGAATAGCTTCATTCTGATAGTCGCGGCCTGCAATAGCGGCGCTGATAGTGACACCGCCCAGCGGTTGAGCAAACTGCCGCTGATGGCGCAGTCGCTCCAAGTCGTCTCGGGTGTAGAACCCCGAGATTTTTCGGGGCGCATAGCGCTCACGATCCCAGAATTGAATCTCTTTGCCATTGGTGAGAAAAATGAAGGGGTCGTTGCCGAATTTGGCGTTGATTGCATCCGCGTAGTCCGCTGCCTGACGCTTGCCGGCAAGCTCATCACGTGATGACCGCTTGGCCTCGACTACTGCAATCGGATTGCCATCTGAACCAAGAAGGACGTAGTCAGCAAATTGCTCGTTGCCATAATTGCCGGCAGGCTCGGCTGTTTTGAGCAAAAATTCTTCGACAAGAGTCCGCCGACTTTGAGACCAGCCAGCATGAGCAAGCTGAGAGTCGATGACCTGAGATCTTGTTTGCGCTTCATTGCTGTTCGCAATAGTCATTGCTCATTCCCTGAGTTTTGGTGCTCGTCTGCGCCACCCGCACGCACCCACTCATCGACCTCAGATAGCTGAAACTTCCATAGACGACCAACTTTGTGTGCAGGCAAAGCCTTACGCTCGCGCCAGCGATACACCGTGTCTTTGGCCACCCCCAAGTGAAGGGAAACCTGTTCGGCAGTGACCCAAGGTTCAGTGCTCATTATGGTTAGGCTCAAGCTTACGCAGTCATAGTCGTTTAAAGTCGGCTGAAGTTTACCAGAACGATGTATACCCTACAGCGATAGAAGGAGAGAATTTAGGAGATGCGACAATACGGATATCGAGGTCCACAGGGCATTGAATCCAGGGCGAGCTCTGCCGCTAACGAATGTTTCGCCACAGCTCCCCTCACTCGGTCCCCCTAACGAATCGGTTAGCAAAAAAAACTTCCATGAATAATGAGCCCCGATCATCTTCGTCAAACAACTCCTGCTGGGGAAGTTCTAAGGCTGTTTTTCCGCTGTGGTAATCAGCTCATCAAAGGGCTTAAGCTGAACAGGCAAACGGTCGCAGACACCGAAGAGTATCCCTGCAAGCGCTGCATGAAGCGCAAGCCATAGCAGCGATTCAGTACGCTCAAATAGCTTCGAGTAACGAACCGACCATTTGAGGGCGGACGGGCCATGGCTGCTCAGCTTTAACAGTAAACCGACACTCACTCCATTATCAAAGTGCGGCAATCGACTCAGTGCTACGCTCACCGGTTCGGAGCAAGCGACCGCATCCTCATCACGCCAAAACGGTAGTAAAAAAAGCCTATCGCGCGGTCAAGTGCAGAGAAGCTTTTACCTGAGCGCTGTTCATCAGTGAGCGGAAAGGCCTTTTTTGGCAAGAAGACTGCCACGATAGGTCTATTGGCTACTGTGTATTCATTTATTGCTGAGTTCGGTGGTTTCGAATGGGTTTCCCGAACTATGAGTGCAGGTCTTCAGGCTGGTAACGTAGGCAATACTATATTGTTAGGTGTAGGTGCGTTCTTGTTCGGCATGTCTATCGGGTCTATCCTGATGGGGTACGTTGCTTCCCGTTATCGGTATCAGATTGAGATAATTGAGTTGGTTGATAGGTAGCGTTGAAGGGACGCTGCTTTGTCAGTTGATAGTGTCGTGCCTGTCGTTTAGTGATTTTTGAGTGTTTTATATTTTGTGCGCACGAGCCTCTCACCCTTTAAATTAGGGTGGGAGGCTCATGTGTGTGCTAAGTGCTATTTTTTATAATTTATAATAAGCGTTTTTGGGTATATTTTTGCTATTTCATAGTCAGGGTTATAGGTTGCGAGATTGTGAGCTGCAATCGTTAAGCCAGCTGCAACTCCACCCACTATGGTAAACACGCTGATTCCTAGGGCAGTTATGCGTCCAGCGGTATACACTCTGCATGTGAATCCTTGGGACTCAATTAGCTTCTCTATAGTTTCTATTGTGTCGCTAAAGAAGTCGGAGTCGATTTCTTTTATGGTGAAAGACTTCTTTTCTGAGACCATTGAGGAAATATCCTCATTCGATATGTCGCTGGCGGAATAAACACTGATGTCCATGTTGATTTCCAATCGCTAGTGATATTCACAAGTTTTAAAATAAGTCTTTGTTGAGGCCCAGGAGTATCATGTTTTTATCGTAGCAAAGTGGTACTGAATCGCA
The DNA here is from genome assembly GCF_009724245.1 of Pseudomonas spelaei. Lineage (GTDB taxonomy): Bacteria > Pseudomonadota > Gammaproteobacteria > Pseudomonadales > Pseudomonadaceae > Aquipseudomonas > Aquipseudomonas spelaei. The sequence goes on from NZ_WNNK01000013.1 coordinate 106,397, forward strand.
GTTGCCACCTTTTTTGTTTACATCCTTTTTATCTACCAGTGGAAGATATTTAGGTAAATCTTGATCTTCGATGTCTTGCCCATTGATCGAACAGTTAAAAACCGCTGTTGCCATGCACACAACGTCAAGTTTGCTTACGTCTACCGGGCTTGACGATGGTTTATTCGTTGCCTGTGGTTCGTAACGATTTCCACCGTACCCAGGACCGGTACCTTCCTTGTAAGCCGCAACGGCCCCCGACGTATCTGTGCCCAGATACCATCCGGTTGTGATCCCGTAGATCCCTTCAGGAGCATTGCCCATGAATTCACCACGGTGCGCGCAGGTCCCTGCGCTGTCGCAGTTGACGATTCGCCTTCCATCAACACGCTGCAAAGTTTTGTTGCCGTTTTGATCGACGTAGGCCCTATTTACTGAAGACGGAGAGTTGGGGACAGAGCAGTCGATGTGCTTGATCGCAAGGATGGGCATGGGAGTGGGGGTCGTATCGCATACACGTACGTTCGGGTCGGCGGCAGCTGTCAGGGACACCCCTGCCTGTAACACAGTTAAAAGCATTGCATTGATCAGCGAGATTTTGACTTTCATCTGAGCGCTCGGTTTTGTCGTTGGTTGGATTGAGTTCGTATGATATTCCAATACTACCAAAATGGTAGTATTTGGAAAAAGCTGTGCATGCACGATGCCCCTTTGGAAATTGGGTGTGTGCATGTCAGTACTGGCAAAGCGGATAAAGCAGGCGCGTATTCGGGCGGGGTTGTCGCAAGAACGACTAGGACTTGATGCCGGCTTAGACGAGATGTCTGCAAGCACCCGTATGAACCGATACGAGTTGGGGAAGCGGGTTCCTGCCCCGGATTTGGTCGAGCGGCTGAGCGAGGTGCTCAGTGTTCCTGCGGCGTATTTTTACGCGGTCGAAGATGACGAAGCTGAGCTGCTTATCAAGTTTAGTAAGCTGGATGCAGATGAGCGCGTGCTGCTAATGCGATACCTGGACGAGCTGCTGGAATCTCAATAGCGACTCAGCAATGCGCCTTTGGCCTACCTTCAGCACGGGTTCAAAGATACTTCGACCCCGGCTTCTGTCGTGATCAACTCGAATAGCAAACCCGCCAGCAGCACTGCAATCAGGATTGGCCAGGAGCGAGCCATGAGAACTGCTAGTGCTACTGCCAACAGGCAGCTGGCCAGAATGCCGAAAAACATGAAAAGCAGACCGACAAAGCGTATGAAATTCATCGTATTTTCCTTCAGGCGGAAAAATGCCTGAGCGTTGATCGCTCAGGCATGTTGGTCGAAAACAACTTTATGCAACTAGTCGTAGAGCCGAGTCGAGTGCTCGTTGCTTGATTAGTGCTCCTTGCCCGAACCAAGCTGAGTCCATCCGGTACTCTGAACTCCTGGCACGACGCTCGTGATCGACATACTCAGTTACTGCGTTTAGCAGGCCCCATGCGGTGCCGCGAGCGGACTCCATGTCTGATCCGCGACCTTTGCCTTCGTACAAGTTTTGAACCTTCTCCAGCGCTCGTTTGTTGGGTAGTACGTCGGGAATGGGATCATGGGCGTAGGTCTCACATAGCACCTCCATAAAAAAGCTCATCGCCTCAGGCCACTGAACTTTGCGTTCGGAGAGCACGCGCATCCGGTACATGAATTCGTCCCATTGCGAGACGGCAATACCGAGTTGCTTTTTCACCGACTGAGGATTGAATCGCGTGTTATGTGGGACCTTGATTGCATGGGGAATACCATCCAAGGCAATGCTCAACGTGTTGTTGCAAACCACGCGAACGGTGGTCGGCGTGGCTGTGGTCGCGAGGGTGCCGTCACACGAGGTCGCCAGCAACAAGTAGCCATTAACCTGATCGTTGCCCTTCAAGGTGGCGTTTTGCCCGGTTCGCGCTAATGCCCAAAACTTACGCCCTCCCTTCAGAACACCTGCCGTTTCCAGCTCATAGCCGGACACTTCAGTGAGGTCACGGTAAAACTCCATAACCTCACGTGGCTGGACAATTTGGTAGCGGTTGGATACTACGGACAGCGGAGCCTTGGTGTCGGAACGGTACAGTACCTTTTGTTCTGGGAATGAGTGAATACTGCCCATATGGCCGATGGCGTCGGCTTTGAAGTGGACGGGGCTTTCCTGGATCTGCCAGTCCATACCGGCTTCACGCTGCCAGATCTCGATAGGTTGTTTTTGCGTCAGTTGACTGCCGAGGCCATGCCACGGAGTCGCACCAACGTAAGCCATTTGTTCGATTTGATGAGCCATGATTACGATTCCTTAGGGTGCGAGCCGGCATAAAGGCCACGCATCGCGTGGCCCCGTCCGGACGTATTAAAAGAGAGAAGTGGGAAACGGTTTAAGCAGGGAGGTTGAAACGATGCCCACAGATCAGGCAGAGGTTGTGGGCGAGTACATGTCGGTCAAGCTTGTCGCCGAGTTGAGCGCCTAATGCGCAGCCGCCAGCGCCGCCAACAAGCCCGCCGAGAATCGCGCCAGAAACGGCTCCGAGGGTAACTCCCAGTGGGCCGGTAATGGCGCCGACTAGCGCCCCTGCCTGACTGCCAGCAAGTGCGGCGCTGGCGCCACGAGCAACGCCGCCCAGAGTGCCAATGGCAGCGCCAATTTTCATTGCGTGATGGAACGAAGCGACTTTGAGGGAATGACAGCGAGGGCACTGCAATGACATGGTTGAAGCTCCATAGTGGGATGTCAAAGCAGTGATGTGTGATTGAAATTTGTTCGAATCGAATAAGCGTGGATCATTCGTCCGGTACAGCAGTAAACGACTCAGTGCGGTGTATGGTCACTAACGGTACTACTGCATTGGCATTGCGTTTCAGCCATGTAACTGACAGGTAGTCAATCTCGTTGAGAAAGCTTTCGAGAAAGATGCCTGTGGGCTGTAGGTGTGTGCTCTCCGGGAGTGACTGGGCGAACCTGAAACCGAGCATAAAAACCCGGCTTCTTGTTTTTCCTCCTCTTTTGAGGGAGAATAAACGGAAGTCCACTCCATGAGTAAACGCTTATGCAGGCTTGTCAGATATTCAGTGATCCGACAGATGTAACCTCACGCCTTGATCAGTTGAGCTTGTCTCATGAGGCTGTTCGTGAAGCTGTCTATCAAGGCCATTTGCATCGTGTGAGGTTGACTCGAAATCATCCGTCGATTTTTCCAGGTATGGAAATGTGGGGCTGGATCGTCGGGTCATTCCGCGACCAAACACGCCCTTTAGGCTGGGCTGCCTATGAAAAAATCAACTATCCATTGACGGTCCATTCAGGCCTCAAACTCGCGGTCTCGGTGGCGTCGGGTGACGCAAGCGTGGGCAATCCCTACGGTACTCCCACCAATCGCTCTAAAAAGGGAAGAAGCACCGTCGAGGCGATTCAGCACAATTCCCAGCTGGATATGTTCGCCGACTTGATTCCTCAGCAGACTGAGTTCTCTGGGCTTGAGGGCTTTGAAACTTGGATGCTGCTACACCACACTGACACCGCCAAGAATGAAATCAGGTTTGAGCTTTCGCGGCCATCGAGCATCGACCATGGAGGCAAGATCACTGAGTGGTCTGAGCGAATCCTGCTCGGCGCTATCGACTTGGATGAAAGCTTCGCTCAAATTACCGGTCCAAGTGGCCCAGATATTGATATTGAAATTCGTCGTAAGAACGCATGACTTTTTATGTTTAATTCACAACGGTTCGCGCTGGCCAGACGCAGACGCGGGATGAAAAAGCGCGAGCTCGCGGGCCTTATCGGGGTGACCGAACGGTCCGTGTCGAGTTATGAAAGTGGTACGCAGGAGCCTGAAGCTGGGACCTTGGCCAGGATTGCGAGTGCGCTTCGATTTCCAGAAGCTTTCTTTTTTGGGGATGATCCGGAAGTCCCTACGCCTGATGTCGCAAGCTTCCGTTCACTTTCGAAAATGACGGCGTCTCTAAGAGACAGTGCTTTAGGGGCTGGCGCAATAGCTCTGCTGTTAAACGAATGGTTGGAGTGCCGGTTTGATCTTCCGCACCCCGATGTTCCGGACCTGGGTAGCGAGCGAGGGGCGCTTACATCATCGGAAGAAGCTTTCAATCAACTGACTTCTTCTCAACAAGGTCCTGAGGTTGTAGCGGAGACTCTGCGTGCTCAGTGGGGGCTTGGCGAACAGCCGATCAAGAATATGATCCTTCTGCTTGAGTCCAGGGGCATTCGCGTCTACTCGCTCGCCATTGACGCCAAGGATGTCGATGCATTTTCGATGTGGAGTGGTGGGCGACCGTTCATGTTTCTCAACACGTTCAAATCAGCAGAGCGCTGCCGCTTTGATGCTGCACATGAGTTAGGACATCTGGTGATGCATCAGCATGCTCATCCTCAAGGACCAGATCTTGAGCGGGAGGCTAACGCCTTCGCTTCGGCGTTTCTGATGCCGAGGGCAAGCGTTTTGGCGATGGCTCCGCGTTCAGTTAGCCTAAATAGCTTGATCAAGTTCAAAAAATTGTGGGCGGTTTCCGTTGCAGCTTTGAATTACAGGTTACACAGCCTGGGGCTTACAACTGACTGGACTTACCGGACGTTGTGCATTCAGATTGCGCAAGAGGGGTATCGGGTGAATGAGCCTGCTCCTATCAATCACGAACGCTCTGTAGTGTTGGAAAAGATATTTGCTGCGCTTCGAGCTGAAGGAATTACGAAAACGAATGTGGCGGAACAATTGGCAATCTCGCCCGAAGAGATCAATGAGCTGACATTTGGTCTCATGCTAAATGTGCTCAGAGGGGATGGAGGTGAGGGCGCAACGGGTAAAAATCCGCCCCCTCCAAAACTGCGTCTTGTTAAAAGCTAGCGGTTCCTGGGGTTCGAGATCGAGCCAGTTTCTCTACAGAGAAACGTCCTGATTGCCATCATTCAGATTGCTCAGGGTCGCTACCTGATCCGTCGGCATCCTCGGGCTTAGGAAGCTGCTCAGCGACAATAGAAAGATGTATAGAGGCGAACTGGTGTGCCGTTATTCTCGCTGGCTCTCCATTCTGATAGTACTGAGGGGCGTCCAGCTCGGCGCCATAGCGGGTGCGGAGGTTATCAAAAACGTAGTTCGGTGAAATTATTGACGCGATACTGTTGTAGCTCTCGCGCCTTAGGTCAGACCTAACCGGCAGGCCGCTTTCCACTTCCCATCCTTCTCCAATGTAGGTGTCGAGGAAGTCATCCAGCTTCGCTGGGTCTTTATCAAAAACCTCGCGCAAGCGCGCTTCGATCTCTTCTCGATTTCTTCCGTGCTGCCAGTACCAGTAAAGATTTGGTGCGTCTCTTCCTGCCTGCATAAACAACGGTTCAACATCGTCCGCGTCACGGATGCGAACAGCGAACAAATGGTAAAGGGCGTCGTCCGCTCCATCAGGAAGAACTCGGCGCTCTTCTGGTCTGTCCGCTGAGTGTGTGAGCCAGCGGGCGCACTCCATTCCCATTGCCAGTGGAAACGCCGCTCCAAGTACTGCCTCAGCAGCTGACTGCCTGTCAGATAAGGGGATTCGCCTGATAAGTTGAGAAATTAGTATCCCCGCGTACATTATCGTGCCGCCGATTACGAGAGCTCCGCGTTCGCGCGGAAGAAGATCTCCATTCCTCGCGACGGCGATTGCGATCGCTAACGCCGAAACTTCATCCAGAGAGTCCGCTCGATTCCGAAGTGCTTGGATCAATTGCGGCATGACGCGTTTTGAATACGAGCTCAACAGGCTGCGCTGCGAATCGGTATCTGCTGTGACGAGGGCGTCTATCAAGTTTGTTAAATGATTATCCGATATGTCTCCTTCAGGCACCCCGTAAACGAAGTAGCGTTTGAAATAACGGCTCGAACAAATTCTTCGCTCGTTCCCCCACCGCTCCTCCCAATCTCCCCCGTACATCATATTGCTGATTCGCGGAAAAAGAGGTTTCAAAAGTCGCTCTCGCATCTGGCCTCGCTCTTCTGAAGCAGAACCCGGCATTGCGGTTTCGAGGAGTCGATCAATGGCTGACGGAGGCTTTTCCAAACCTCGCAAAGCTTCGCGGGGCTCCCCTTGTAAAAACAAATCTGCGTTGTCGCGAATTGCGGCATGGAGCTTCGGGTACAACACCCTCAATCCTTCAACAAGCATGAACTCAGCGATGTTGACTTCCCCCTTGACGAGTGGAAGTGCAAACATGAGTGCGTTCGTGTACAGCTTTGCGACTCGTGGAGTTTCAAGCTTCGGCTCAAGGCCATCTACAAAATGACGAGTGAATACGTCGATCTGACGCTGGTCAAGGACAATTCCTGCTTGATTAAGAGCATGTTCGACGCCCTCAAAAGCGATTTCTCGCAGGCTCATTTGATCAGCAGGGGGTAGGTGCAAGGGCACCTGAATGATTTTTTCGAGAAACGCGCGGCCCGCTTCTTGTCCACCGGCGCCGTAACGCTCACCCAATGCAGCAGCGACTACCTCGTCATCGAAAGCCAGAACGTAGCAGGTGTACTTGAAGCTTGCCGAGAGCTTTACCAGCTTGAAAATGGCGTGGGTTTCTTGTCTATCCAACCGGTCAATATCATCGATAAGGATGACCAATCTTTTCCCGCTTTGGCCCAGAAGAGCGTCAATTTGATCCTTAAGCTTATCGAGACTGACTTTGGATAATGACTCTCCGATCTGCTTCGCCGCTTCCCCTGGATTGATTTCTACACCCGGCAGAGCGACTGAGATGACAGACAGGATCCCCCCGTAGGACTCAAGCAGCGCTGCCGCTTTTTCTTTGAATGCTGGCTCCTTACCCAAGGCTTCAGCCAGGGTCGCAAAGAAGCCGCGCAAAAGCGCGTCCTCGGAAGGAAAGTGCCAAGGATTGAATCGTATTGTGACAACCTGTCCGTGTTGATCTAGCGACTCCTCCATCATCTTGAGAACTGAAGTTTTTCCATCTCCCCACGGGCCAAACAGGCCGATGACGATGCTTGAGGGGTCGAGGCGCCTGGCGATTGTCTCAGCGATACGCGCTGCGTAAGGCGCTCGCCCGAACCGATCTTGATGTTTTGAGGTGATTGGCTCGTCCGAGAAGTACTGATCGCTGTCATCGTCGCTTTCTCGATCTTTACCAACAAGCTCTTCTGCCGGAGCATCCGAAGAGGCTGCTGAGCCTTCAGTGCCCTTACCAAAAATCTTGCGAATCCACTTCATGACTCTCTCCTTGATGTCTCTTTAGTTTTTACGCGCTGATGCTCTTGCTTCGCTATGGGCAACCCTGCTTGATCGAGTCAGGTTTAGGCACCTTTGGGCAATACTCTTCGATCCGATGCCATGTCCTCATTGAAGCCATCTGGCACAGGCTTGAAACCTGAGGCTGGCGAGCGGTGGCTGGACTGGAACTGGCGCAGGCTCAGTACGTCGATTTCACCTGTAATGCAGTAGTCGTGGTTACCTCCCTTGACTCGTAATATGTCGCGCTTCCAGCGGTCTTTATAAGGTGCGCGGATACGACTATCACCGAAGCGGCGATTGTTGCATTGGATGATGTAGGCATGAATATCAAGGGCGGCAGACTCCACCAGTGCGTTGAATGTGTCGGTGTCGCTGTTCCACTCTGGAACAAATAGCGCATCGACCTGGCCGCGTAGGTCTGCGCGGTAACGAATATTGGTTAGCTCGCTGCAGATCATGATGGCAAAGCGGAAATCACCATGCTGGATGACTGGAGGCTTTTGCCACTGTTGCTCTTGAGTGGGCTGCATCTGCAGGCCTGCTAGGCGAAAGAGTTCTTTCTCCTCATGAAATGCTGGACGCTGTTTATCCTGGCGATAGAGCATCAGCGAAGGGAACCCAAGACCGTCGTGGGTTAGCGAAGCCCAAACCTGGTGGCGCACATGCTTTCTCGGTGCATGGAGGTACTCCACCCCGGTGATCAAAGATATGCCACGGCCCTTGAGCTTGTCGGCGATACGCATAAACCATTGGGGTGGTAAAGACACTTCCGGGAGGATCAAGTAACCAGCGCCGTCAGGCCGAGAGATCAGTTCGTTAATCAGGCGATTGATGCGTTGGTAACGGTGCAGGCCGTCCGGATCGGGCCACCCCATGATGGCGGCGGTAAAGCTTTCATCTTTGGTTTCCAAACTGGCCACAGCGATGGTCTGTTTTGCTTTGGGTTCTCCGTCCGGGATATGCAAAACCTGCTTTTTGTCGAGGTGGGGCATCTTGTGCTCGGTCAGCTCAAAACCGCGCAGGGCTTGCACCACCAACCCCAGTGACTTGCGGCTGGAGGCGGCAAAAGGCGTGGGGGCTATGAGGTAGAGCTCATTGAGACTGAATGGGCGAGTGGCAAAGGTTAGACCAGACGGGGTGCCGCGTTTAAGCCTGAGCCAGTTCGCCAGTGTAGCGATGCCGTCGGTCATCTCGTCAGGCAATAGATCTTCTGCGTCAAAAGTAGCGAGGTTTTTACGGAGTGGAATACCGCGCTGGCTGACCATTTCCTGAGGCAGGCCTGTAAAGCGCAAGGGGATATGGGCGAGATCGAAGCTGAACAGCCGAGCTTGAAGCTTCTGTATGTGCTGGGTGGTGATGTTCATTGGCCTGTCCAGGAAGTTATCCCAGATGACGGAGGCAAGGCTCTCCATATGCCCGGTCATTTGGTTTTTCCAATCCGTAGCCCCCGATTTGCTTAGGCGGGGAGGAAACGCAGAGACAATGCTCTGCGTTGTTACTTCCCAGATGGATCGCTTCCATAAATGTCGGGCCTCGGCTGGCACGTTGGCAGCTGCTAGGCTTTTGATCGCTAAAGTGCAGTCGTTCTCTACTTTAACGATCAGGCCACCAAGTGCATTGATGATCTTGTCTAGGTATTCAAAGTCTTCGCAGGCGGTAGCCATGCGGATGATGCGCGGGAGGTATTGAGCCAGTTCGAAGAACTTAATCGGGGTGAGCAGATGCTCTATGACTGCGGCGAAAAAGGCATGGCGGTGTGCTTGCCAATCCTCCGGTGGGATATCGCGTTCGAAGGCTTCGTAGTTGCGAAGGCTGAGGGCAAAACCAGCGCGGTGCAGCGTTAGTGCATCGGTCTTTCGCAGATTGTCTGCTTGCTCTCCGGCAAGGTTGGTAGCTTTGAGTAGGTCCGTAGCCACGGTGTTGGGCGAATTCGGCAGGTCGGGTAACGCGCGCCATTCGCTTGCACGTTGGTTGATCTGTTCGGAAATGGCGTTGACCAGAGCGGTACCTGCAGACCCCGCAAGGATGAACAGCTTGTTTTTGCTGTTTTCAAAAGCGATGCGGTCTTCTTTGAGATAGCCAGGTTTGAACAGGATGCTGCCGTTATTTTTTTTAAGCAGGTCCTTGCCGCCGTCGCGACTGAAGATCCACTCCCAAAACTGCTCAGTGGTTTTGATGTCGCTGGCGTTTTCCATGACCAGCAGAATGTCGTCCACATAACGGCCGTAATACAGTGGCACTACTTGTTGCTCGATGAACTGGTCGAGCCCGATTAGTGCCGCGTTTGCGACCACTGCAGACGCAGGCAACCCTACGGGTAAACCTTTTCCTAGTGGCGTTTCTTGTGCCCAGGCCAACAAGGCAGAAATGAACAGGCGGTTCAGTTTTGACTGCGATTCGCTCAGTTCAATTTTGGCTAATTTGAGGAAGCCGTCGTCGAGCATAAAGCCGGGGCTTAGCTCGTGATAGAAACTGCTTACGTCCGCTGTCAGTGCCAATACTTTTTTCTTCTCGCTCAGGGCTGTGCGCATCGCCTTGATGCCACCGTCGCGCCATTCACGGAAGGGTCTGAGATAGGGTTTGAATGATCCAAGGGCCCACGTGCTGATCTCATCGTACCGGTTACGGCGCAGGCGGCTGCCAAAGACGTTGCTGCTTAGCTGTTTGTCGAAGAGATCGCCGACTTCCATCATCCATAGCGATGACAGCACGTGAAAGTCGATGCTGCAGCTAGCCATGAGGCGGAATACGGCGGTAGGGTGGTTGTCGGCCTCAGTCGCACTTGCCCACTCTGCTTCCGGTGAGGCGAAGATTAGGCTTGGATCCTGCTTTCCTTTGGTAATCTGGATTTCTTTGGGGGCCAGCGTCCAAGTGCCGAGAAATGCAGGGTCTTTCACCCAGTCCTCGTTCATGGCTTCGATCTGCTCTTTCAGGCGAGCGAGATTTTTGCTCAGCTCATCTTCATAGTTGGCAATGTCGAACAGCGAGGAGTTGGTTGAGTAGTAGAGATCAACCTTGGCCTTGCGATAGGCGAGGCCAAGATCGTGCAGCGATACCGACATCGGGATGACACTCATTTCTAAACCTTCGGCAATCCTGAGATATCCCGGATATTACCGAAAGCAAGCATGAGTGGGCTAAAGCATTGCAAGGCGCTCTATCTCTACTCACGATTGTCATGAGTGGACTACTGAACGGCCGCTTTAGTAGGCACTTTAACGGGCCGCTTTGGCTGTTAGCCTTCGGTCACTGGCTGCTGCTTAGGGGCGATCGTTGCCCTCAGTAAAGGACAGCGTTGGGGTCGAGGTCGCCTTAGGGTCATCGTATCGAAACGACCTTTTTATCTCGATTTTCTCTGATAGCTGATACAGACAAGTTTCCGGTTGCTGCTTCCTGGATATGGTTGCTCCACCAAGCCATCATCGGGCGTCGGCGCTCGATGTAATCCGCCCGGTTATAGGCGCTGCGAACCTCGTCTTTATCGACGTGGGCAAGCGCTACCTCGATCAGCTCTGGCTCCCAGCCGTGTTCGTTGAGGATAGTACTGGCCATGGAGCGCAAACCATGACTCACCAATCTACCGTCAAATCCCATACGTTTCAGGGCCATATTTGCCGTCTGACTGTTGGAATGATCCCGTGGGTCTCTGTCGGCTGGGAACACGTATTCTCTGTGGCCGCTGTAGGGCTTGATCGTCTCTAGCAGAGCAAGTGCGTGTTCGGTCAGCGGTATGACGTGAGCGCGTCGCTTCTTCATACGCTCCGCTGGAATCGTCCAGGTTTTCTTGTCGAGGTCGATGTCAGCCCAGGAAGTCGTCGCGGCTTCTGCAGGGCGGGTCATGGTGTGAAGTTGCCATTCGATCAGGCAGCGCGTTGTTCTTTTTATGCTCGCATTGGCAATGGCGACCATCAGTTCTGGCAGCTCTTCAGGGCGAAGAGCTGCCATGTTCTGCTTTTTCGGCTTTTTGAAAACAGCTCGGATGCCGCTGAGCGGATTGGCAAAGATCATTCCCGAGTTCACGCCGTAGGTCATGATCTCGTTGAGTCGTTGGGTCAGTCGCTTCACTGTCTCCAGACTGCCCTTCATTTCCAGAGGGCGCAGCAGCTCGATAACCATAGGGGCATTGATCTGCGAGATAGGTGTTGTTCCCAGTGATGGGAAGACATGCAGTGTGAGCGAGCGCCAGATGTCCTCGGCATAAGCCTGAGTGACAGAATCCTTTTTCAGTTCAAACCAGGCAGACGCCACGTTCTCGAATGTGTGCTCAGTTGCCTGTCTTTTTGTCTGCTCCAACTCGCTACGTTGTTCTTTAGGGTCGATGCCTTGGGCGAGAAGCTCTCTGGCTTCGACCGTTTTTTTCCTGGCTTGCGCGAGCGAGAGTTCTGGATAGGTGCCGAGGCCCATATTGATGCGATTTTTTGTAATCGGCTGCCGGTAGTTGAAGTTCCAGAGCGTAGAGCCATTGACCCTCACGCGCAGCTGTAAGCCGTCTCCATCGCTGAGGACGTAGTCCTTGTCTTTCGGCTTTACCGCTTTGAGCTGGCGGTCAGAGAGGCGGGTGGCTTGGGCGCACATGAGGTGTTCCATGACATCAATTGGTATTCCAAAAATTACCACCGAAGGGCTTGGAATACCATCTGGAATACCCGACAACGTGGATTGTGTCGGACGTCTCTGGACGCTAATAGACCCTAAGGCCTTGATTTTGCTGGATTTCAGGCACAAAAAAAGACGTCCGTGGACGTCTTTAGATGTAAAGTTGGTGGAGCCGGGGGGATTTGAACCCCCGTCCGCCAGTACTCCGCTGTCGGTACTACATGCGTAGCCGTTTCTATTAAGTTAACCCTCAGCGACCCGAAGGGCAGGGTGCTTTGGGCGAGTTGTGTAAGTTTTAGCCGCTTCGTCCACAACGTACTGCACGGCGATTCTGTTCTATATGACAATCACTTTGGGTTTACAGACATCCCCTGGTGATTGCTGGACCCGAAGGTACCAGAAGCTCAGGATCTAAAGCTGCTTACGCAGCGAGAGAGAATTCCTGGCCGTAGGTTTCGTCATTGGCAACTATAAGAAGTTGCAACAGTGGATTTACGAGTTCTGTTACCAACTCGGCATGCACCTAAAGTTTCGCGACCGGCGTCGAATCCTAAACGGCCCCGTGCTTGTTGCTCGGTGTTTCAAGGTGAGCGACAAGCCTGTGCAGTGTACGCCAAACGGTCACAGAAGGCCAACCCGAAGGTTGGCCTTGAGCGGTTGCAGGCTATTGGTTGCCGCCTTTGTCGCTGTCCTGCAGGTCTTGCAGGGCTTTGGAGGTGATCTCGATGCATGTCTTGTCATCACCCGCGGCATGGGCTGCCTTGGCTTGGGAGACGGCGGTGTCTATTTCGCCGCTTTTGCCGCTGGTGTCGGTCGCGAGCAAGGCTTTCCCGTTGTTGATTCTGTCCAGGTTGATTTGGCACAGATCGTCTGTTTTTCCGGCTGCAAATGCGGGGGATGCGAGCATCGCAGCGGTAATGAACAAGCCAGCAAGAGCGGAACGCTTCATGAGTATCTCCTTGTGCAAAGAGGGCTCGATGCTGCGCGGTGGTTGCGGGCAGCCGGCGAGGTCACGATCAGCCCGGTTCATCAAGGCTTATGCAGATGACTACACCGGCGCGCAGGGGTTCTGTCGGGTGGTTGAATTAGTGGGTGCGAGCCTGGGTGACGCGATCCACCAGATACACCAACCCGTGATAATCAATCCCACCGTGCTGGCTCAGGCCGATCTCACAGGTACGGCTGGTGGAGATGCCTTCGCTGCAGTGTTGCACGGCGTCTTTCAGCGAGCGCAATGAGTGGGCATTCAGCTCCGGCGTGGTGAAGCCTTTGTCACCGGCAAAACCACAGCAGTGGATACCTTCGGGGATTACCACGTTGTGGCTGCATTGTCGGGCCAGGTCGATCAGGGCCTGGCTTTCTCCCAGGTGCTGGGTGCTGCAGGTGACATGCACGGCGATGGGCGCTTCCTGGGGCGTGAAGTCGAGGCGGTCCATCAGGTGGGTGCGGATAAACCGTACCGGGTCGTAGAGATCCAGGCGGGTTTCGCCCAGGTCTTGCATCAGGCGCAGGGTGCAGGGGCTGGTGTCGCAATAGATCGGGTCGAGACCGCCACGGCTGGCGTGGAGCAGGGCGCCGATCAGTTCCTGGCGCTTGTGTTCGGCTTGTTCGACGTAGCCTTTGGAGGCGAACGGTTGGCCGCAGCACAGGCTGTCCTGATTGTCGGGGAAGACGACTTGATAGCCGGCCTTTTCCAGCAGGCCACGGGTTTTGTCGTACAGCGACATTTGTTCTTTGTCGCCCGCCGACGGTCCCATCGCCCGTGATACGCAGGCCGCCAGGTACACGACGCGTGGCCGCTCATCGCTGATGGCAGGGCTGAAGCGAATGGCCTTTTCCGGTTGCGGCATGGCGTTGGTCCATTGGGGGATTTGGCCCTTGGACAGTTTTGTCATTGTTGCGGAAAGCTTTGCCAGTCTTGGTGCACCTAACAGCATCCGCGCACCATTGGCGACGTGCAGGGTGAAGCGGGCACCTTGCAGGGCCGTAGCGAAGTGTGTCGCCAGCCAGTTGGCCGTTTTCGTGCGGTTGGCGTCGCGGCTGCGCAGTTTTTTCACCAGGTCGCCGGTGTTGATGCCTACGGGGCAACGTTGGGCGCACAAGCCGGTTGCGGCGCAGGTTTCGATACCCTGGTAGTGGTAAGCGGTTTCCAGTTCGGTGGTGTCGACGCCCGTACGTTTTTTGGCCTGGATGTCGCGCCAGATCACGATGCGCTGGCGTGGGCTCAAGGTCAGGCCTTTTGACGGGCAGACCGGCTCACAAAAGCCGCACTCGATGCACTTATCTACAAGCTCATCGGCGGCGGGCAGGGGCTTGAGGTGTTTCAGGTGGATCTGCGGGTCTTCGCTGAGCACCACGTCCGGGTTGAGAATGCCGTGGGGGTCCAGCAGGCGCTTGAGCTGCCACATCAATTGGTAGGCATCGCTGCCCCATTCCAGCTCGACGAAAGGCGCCATATTGCGGCCGGTGCCGTGCTCGGCTTTCAGTGAGCCACCGAACTCCACCGCCACCAACTGTGCGACGTCGTCCATGAACGCCTGGTAGCGTGCGACTTCTTCAGCGCTGTTGAAGCCTTGGGTGAAGACAAAGTGCAGATTGCCTTCCAGGGCATGTCCGAAAAGGATGGCTTCGTCGTAGTGATGTTTGTCGAACAGTTCGATCAAGCGGTTAACGCCGATGGCCAGTTGTTCGACCGGGAAGGTGACGTCTTCGATGATCACCGTGGTGCCGGTTTTGCGCACCGCGCCGACGGCGGGGAATGTGTCCTTGCGGATTGCCCACAGGCGGGCGTTTTCCACGGGGTCTTCGGTGAAGTCGACTTGCTTCTCCACCGGGAAACCGGCCAGTGACGCCATGATCAGCGCCAGTTGCTTATGGAGCAACGTGGGCGACGCAGCGCGGGACTCGATCAACAATGCGCAGGCATTTTCCGACAGGTGTTGTACGAATGCAGGCATGCCAGGCTTGTCCTGCACCGAACGCATGCTGCGTCGGTCCAGCAGTTCGACCGCCGAGACTGGCTGGGTTTTCAGGACTGTCACTGCGTTGCAGCAGGTTTCTACATCGGGGAACACAATCAGGGCTGACGCTTTGTTGGGATGATCGATCACCGTGTCGTAGGTCACTGCACTGATAAAGCCCAGGGTGCCTTCGGAGCCCACCAGCAAATGGCTGAGGATATCCAGCGGCTCGTCGAAATCCACCAGGGCATTGAGTGACAGACCGGTGGTATTTTTCAGACGGTATTTGTGGCGGATTTTTGCAGCCAACTCAGTGTTGGCCCGGGTCTCGCGGCCCAGGGTTGCCAACTGTTCCAGCAGCTCGCCGTGGTGTTGGCGGAAGGCCGAGATGCTGGCGGCATCTTCGGTGTCCAGGCGACTGCCATCGGCGAGTACCAGGCGAATGCCCGCGAGGGTGTGATAGGTGTTTTGCGCGGTGCCGCAGCACATTCCGCTGGCGTTGTTGGCGACGATACCGCCGATCTTGCAGGCATTGATCGACGCCGGGTCCGGGCCAATCTTGCGCCCGAACGGCGCGAGCCAGGCGTTGGCCTGGGCACCGATCACGCCGGGTTGCAGGCGGATTTGCGTACCCTGGCCGCGAATTTCGCGAGCGTTCCAATTGTCGCCCAGCACAATCAGGACCGAGTCGCTGATGGCTTGTCCGGAGAGGCTGGTACCGGCGGCGCGAAAGGTCACCGGCACTCGGTCGCGCTGCGCCAGTTGTAGCAGGGCGACCACTTCGTCCTCTGACTCAACGCGGATCACCAATTGTGGGATCAGTCGGTAAAAGCTGGCGTCGGTGCCGAAAGCCAAGGTGGAAAGCGGATCGTCGAAGCGTCGACTTTTCGGGATCAACTGTGCGACATCAGCAAGAAAAGCAGCAGGCAGGCTCATGGGTCCTCCAGGAATAGCGGACGCCGGAATAGTTGTCCGGCGTCGTTGCTTACCCTATTACGTGTAGGTCTCAGTGCACCAGCATGCCGGTGAACCAATAGGCCTGGGCCAAGGTGATCAGCCCGACAATCGTCGCGAAAAACAGGCTGTGCTTGAGGGTGAAGCGGAACAGGTCGGATTCCTTGCCCACCAGGCCGGTCGCGGCGCAGGCCACGGCGATCGATTGTGGGGAAATCATCTTGCCGGTTACGCCACCGCTGGTGTTTGCCGCCACCAACAAGGTGTCGTTGACGCCGATCTGGTGGGCGGTGGTGGCTTGCAAGGAGCTGAACAGGGCGTTGGACGAGGTGTCGGAGCCGGTCAGAAACACCCCCAGCCAACCCAGGAACGGCGAGAAAAACGGAAAGGCTGCACCAGTGCCCGCCAGGACCAGCGCCATGGTCGATGACATGCCGGAGTAGTTGGTGACGAATGCGAACGCCAACACCATGCCGATGGACAGGATCGGCCAACGTAGCTCGTAGAAGGTCTCCTTTAAAGTGGTAAGACCAGTTTTAATGTCAATCTTCAGCACCAGCATCGAGACCAGGGCCGAGAAGAAGATCGCCGTACCGGTCGCGGAAATCGGGTCCAGTTTGAACACGGCTGGAATGGCGGTCGGGTGAGTGACGATGGGCGCGACCTTGATCACCAACTGATCCAGGTGCGGGATCGCAACGTTGAAGACCCAGCTGTACATCGAACCGCCTGCGGCGAACATCGCCTTGAATGGCTTGAGGGTCCAGATAGTGACCAGCACCGTCAGAATCAGGAAGGGCGACCAGGCTTTGAAAATTTCCCCCAGGCTGTAGGGCGAAGCGACGGTGCTGCGAGGCAGGCCGAAACCGCCGGCGCTGGCGGTGACCGCCGCACTGGAGGTTGCCCCGGCAATCTGCGCGCCGGCACTGCGCTTGGGCTGCCAGACTTTCAGGAACAGCGTCAGGGAAATCAGGCTGGCCAGGGCCGAGGTGATGTCCGGCAGTTCCGGTCCGATGAAATTTGACGTGAAGTATTGGGTCACGGCAAAGCTGAAGCCCGCCACCAATGCCGCTGGCCAGGTTTCCTTGACGCCCCGCATGCCATCCATCATGAACACCAGCCAGAAGGGCACGAACATCGACAGCAGCGGCAGTTGGCGGCCGGTCATGGCGCCGATCTTGAACGCATCGATGCCCGTCACTTGGCCGGCAACGATGATCGGAATTCCCAGAGCGCCGAAGGCTACCGGCGCGGTGTTGGCAATCAGGCACAGGCCGGCGGCGTACAGCGGGTTGAAGCCCAGTCCGACCAGCAGCGCGGCGGTAATCGCTACGGGTGCGCCGAAGCCGGCGGCACCTTCCAGGAAGGCGCCGAAGCAAAAGCCGATCAGCAGCACCTGAAGACGTTGGTCGTCGGTAATCGACAATACGGAGCTGCGGATGATTTCGAACTGGCCGCTTTTGACTGTCAGTTTGTAGAGGAATACGGCGGCGACAATGATCCAGGCGATGGGCCACAGGCCGTAGGCAAAGCCATAGCCCGCGGCAGCCAGGGCCATGTCGACGGGCATCTTGAAGGCGAAGATCGCCACCAGGATCGACAGCACCAGCGTGATGCTGCCCGCCACGTGGCCTTTGAGGCGAAACACGGCCAGTGCCAGGAAGAAAAATACGATGGGAATAACGGCGGCCAGTGCGGACAGGCCGAGGCTGCCGAGTGGGCTATAGAGTTGTTGCCAGGTTTGCATATGGGTTGGCCCCTAATTGTTGTTGGTCAGGCACTTTTAGCTGATTTGGATAATTGGTATTACCAATTTACAATCGCTGTTGGCTAGGTTAAGAGCCTTGCAGGGGGCGTGTCAATTTGCCGCTTTCGAAACTTTGGTCGAATGCCGGTGGCGGGTTGACCTGATGGGGCAAATCAAAGGTGCTCTGATAGGTGCTGGCGACGCGGCAATAGGCCAGAATAGGGGGCCTGGCGAGTGGTCGGGATTGTGGAGAATGAGTTATGGGCTTTGATCAGGTGCGTCAGCGCCGTTTGTCTGACGATATTGTCGAGCAGCTTGAGGGCATGATCCTTGAGGGCACGCTGAAGTCGGGCGAGCGCTTGCCGGCTGAGCGCGCGCTGGCCGAGCAGTTCGGTGTGTCCCGCCCGTCGTTGCGTGAAGCCATTCAGAAATTGGCGGCCAAGGGTTTGCTGGTCAGTCGCCAGGGTGGTGGCAACTATGTGGTGGACTCGTTGGGTTCAACCTTCAGTGATCCGCTGCTCCATCTGTTGGAAAATAACCCTGAGGCCCAGCGCGACCTGCTGGAGTTTCGACAGACGCTTGAAGCGTCGTGTGCGTATTACGCGGCGATGCGCGCCACCGAAGTGGATCGTGAGCGGCTGACCGCTGCGTTTGAAGCCTTGCAGGATTGCTACGCGCGGGCGGATGAAGTCAGTCGCGTGGAAGAGGGGGCGGCCGATGCCCGGTTTCACCTGGCGATCGCCGAGGCCAGCCATAACGCCGTGTTGCTGCACACCATTCGTGGCTTGTTCGACCTGCTCAAGCGCAACGTGGTGACCAATATTGGCGGGATGTACCAGCAGCGTACCGAGACCCGGGACATGCTGATCAATCAGCACCGGGATTTGTACCTGGCGATTATCGAGGGGCGAGCGGAGCAGGCGCGGGAAGTTTCAACACGTCACCTGTTGTATGTGCAGGAAGTGCTGGAGGAAGTGCGTCAAGAGGTTCAGCGCATGGCCCGGGCGGAGCGGCGCAAGGGGATATAGGCGAGGGCGCCTGGCACCCTCGTCACACACGTCGGCAGGAAGTCAGTCTTCCTTGCCCTTGTTGCGTACGGCACGATGCAGTTCCCGATTGGAGTCGCGCTCGCGCTCGGTGTCACGCTTGTCGTATTCCTTCTTGCCCTTGCCCAGGGCGATCTCGCACTTGACCAGGTGCTTGCTCCAGTACCACGACAGGCAGATGCAGGCATACCCTTTTTGTTGCACGGCCGCGGCGAGCTTTTCCAGTTCGCGGGCATTGAGCAGCAGCTTGCGCGTACGCACCGGGTCGGCAATGACGTGGGTGCTGGCGGTGGTCAGCGGCGTGATGTGACTGCCGAGCAGCCAGGCTTCACCGTCTTTGAGCAGCACGTAGCTGTCGACCAGTTGCAGCTTGCTTGCCCGCAGACTCTTTACTTCCCAGCCGGCCAGGACCAAGCCAGCCTCGAAACGATGTTCGATGAAGTAGTCGTGTCGCGCCTTCTTGTTTTGCGCGATGGTCCCTGTTGGGTGTTTCTTTTGTTTAGCCATAGGGGCGGCATTATAGGCAGTTGCGAGCGTGTCGGCTACGGTCAACCTGCGTGCTTGAGCGTGTTGTTTGAATCCCGGACAATGCGCGCTCTTTTTTGATCGGTTGGGCGTGTTAACGATGTCGACGGACAAGGTTTCTGTCCACGGAGGGTGGGCGAGCCGCTGGGTCTTCGTACTCGCTGCCACCGGTTCTGCGGTAGGGTTGGGAAGTATCTGGAAGTTTCCCTACATGGTGGGAATGTACGGCGGCGGGGCGTTTGTCCTGGTGTTTCTGGCGTGCATCGCACTCATCGGCCTGCCAGTCATGTTGGCCGAGACCCTGATTGGCCGGCGTGCGCGGCAAAGCCCGGCGAACGCCTTGAAGGTACTCGCCCTGGAAGCGGGGCATTCTGCGCGTTGGTCCTGGTGGGCCTTTGCCGGAATGATCACGGCGTTGTTGATCCTGTCTTTTTATAGCGTGGTCGGTGGCTGGTCCCTGGACTACATCATCGATATGGGGCACGGCGATTTTCAGGGGGTAACGTCCGACCAGGTCGGGGCGTATTTCGGCAAGGTCGTAGCGGATCCTTGGCGCCTGACATTCTGGCACACACTCTTCATGGTGCTTTCTGCCGTGGTGATCGCCCGGGGCGTAGTGGCCGGGTTGGAGCGCAGTTTACGGATCATGATGCCGTTGTTGTTCGTGATGTTGCTGGTGCTGCTGGGCTACAGCATGACCACCGGGCACTTCATGCAGGGGGTGCATTTCATGTTCGACTTCAATTCCGAGCGGTTGCTCGAAGGATTGTTGCCGGCCATGGGGCATGCGTTCTTTTCCCTGAGTGTCGGTGTCGGCTCCATCATGATTTACGGGGCGTATATGCCAAAAGGGGCGTCGCTCTCCGGAACCGTGGTGGGCGTGGCGCTGCTGGATACATTTGTTTCACTGGTGGCGGGGATGGCGTTGTTTCCTATTGTCTTCGCCGCTGGGTTGAGCCCAAGTGAAGGTCCCGGCTTGATGTTTGTCAGCCTGCCATTTGCCTTTGGTAATGTGGCGTTCGGGCAATTGATGGGCGTGGTGTTTTTTGTGCTGGTAGCCATTGCAGCCTGGAGTTCGGCAATCTCTTTGCTGGAGCCGATGGTCGCGTATCTGGTAGAGCGAACAAAGGTTCGTCGTGCCTGGGTTACCTTTTGGCTGGCCTTCAGTTGCTGGTTTGTTGGTTTGGGAACGGTGTTTTCCTTTAACATCTGGCAGCAGGCCAAGTTTTTCGTGAGCGAGGGTGGTGTCTTTCATCTCTACCGGTGGGGTGCCATCAGCGGTCTGGATTTCTTTGGTGTCATTGATTTCTTTACCTCGCGAATCATGTTGCCCTTGGGTGGTTTGTGTTTCGTGGTGTTTGCAGGTTGGGTGATGGGGCGCGAAGCGGTTCGGGATGAGCTGTCGATTCGCAGCCCGGTAATGTTCGCCCTGGCTTTCTTCTTGATGCGCTATATAGCGCCCATCGGCATTCTCGTAGTGTTTGCCGCTCAGCTGTGGAAATAACGCTCACATGACGACGCATATTCAACGTTCGGCCCTGCTGCCCTATCCGGCGCAAGCGCTCTATGACCTGGTCAATGACGTGGCGCGTTATCCGGAATTCCTGCCTTGGTGTTCGTCTGCCGAGGTGCTGGAGAGCAGTGATGAGCACATGCGTGCCAGCCTGGCAGTGGCCAAGGGTGGGCTCAGCCAGCATTTCGTCACGCGAAATACCTTGGTGCCTGGCCAATCGATCGAGATGAATCTGGAGGAGGGGCCGTTTACACAGCTGCACGGTGTTTGGGTATTCAAGCGGCTGAATGACAAAGCCTGCAAGATCAGCCTGGATCTATCGTTTGATTACGCCGGGCCTATTGTCCGTGCGACCCTCGGGCCGCTGTTCAATCAGGCGGCCAATACGCTGGTGGATGCGTTCTGTCAGCGGGCCAAGCAATTGCATGGCTGAGTCATGGGTCGAGATCGAAGTGGTGTATGCCGCTGTGGATCGTCAGGTGCTGCTTGCGCTGTCCGTTGCGCCGGGCTCCAGCCTGAGGGCTGCAGTGCTGGGATCGGCGATTGCTGCACAGTTTCCGGAGCTGGACTTGGCCGCTTGCCCTTTGGGGATTTTCGGTAAGGTTGTGGCAGACGCCGATGTCCGGGCAGTGCAAGCTGGAGATCGTATCGAGATTTACCGGCCATTACTGGCTGACCCCAAGGAAGTTCGCCGGCTACGTGCTGCCAAGGCCGCCAAGGCGAAACAGCAGAACTCTTGAGTTCATGAAACGGCAGACAACAAAAAGCCCGGCATTACCGGGCTTTTTGTTGAGCGTTGCAAACTTATCGCGGGCTGGCGTCCAGAGGTTCTGGAGTCGGGACCGGAACGGTTTGTACGCCGTCGACGTCTTTCTGGATCTGGTCCAGCAAGGAGCCTGGTTTGGCTGGCTCCTCGGACTTGGGCTTCTCGACGTTCTGCGCAGGCGCAGTGACGTTGGTGCCGTTGTCCTTGCCCATCAAGGCTTCATCACGGCTTACGCCTGGCATGAAGTCACCCGACAGACTGACGAGCTGGTCATTGCCATTGAAGATGACGCTGACGCGCTCCTGTTGGCGTTCACCGCCACCAGGCTGGATGCTATAGAGATAATCCCAGCGATCGGCATGGAATGTGTCGGTCAGCAGGGGGTTACCCATGATAAACCGTACTTGCCGTCGGGTCATTCCCGGGCGTAACTGGTCTATCATGTCCTGCGTGACGACATTGCCCTGCTGGATGTCGATTTTGTAAACCCCGGGGAATGAACAACCGGCGAGTGCGAGCAGTCCCACAAAGGTGAAACTGGTTAGCAAGAGCTTGGTGTTTTGCATCGGTGGGCGACTTCCACTATCTTGGCTGGGACAACGTAAACGCCGATCATACCCGTATTAAGAGAAGCTGCGAAGCAGCATCCGCGAGAAAGCTAACCATGGTTGAAAATAGCGAACTACGCAAAGCCGGTCTTAAAGTGACTCTGCCACGAGTCAAGATTCTACAAATGCTCGATTCTGCTGAGCAGCGCCATATGAGTGCCGAGGATGTATACAAGGCACTCATGGAGTCTAACGAGGACGTCGGCCTGGCCACGGTTTACCGTGTACTGACCCAGTTTGAAGCCGCAGGACTGGTGGTTCGTCATAATTTCGACGGCGGTCATGCAGTGTTCGAACTGGCCGATAGCGGCCACCACGACCATATGGTCGACGTGGAAACTGGCGAGGTTGTTGAATTCGTCAGCCCTGAAATCGAGAAGCTGCAGAAGGCTATCGCCGAAGAGCACGGGGTCGAATTGGTGGATCACAATTTGGTTCTGTACATACGTAAGAAAAAGTAAGAAAGCTACGCAGATTCGCTCTGCGAAACGATCGAAGGCGACCTTAGGGTCGCCTTCGTGCTTTCTATTGATAGGAAATTGTCAGCGAATGGTGGCTCAGACCTTCGCGGTAACCACCATTTTCTTCGCATGAGCCAAGGACTCCTTGGTCAGGTCGATACCGCCCAGCATGCGTGCCACCTCTTCAATCCTTTCGGTCTTGTTCAGCTTGGACACTGCCGTATGGGTTGCATCGCTGCCTCGAACCTTATGCACAAACAGGTGCTGATGCCCCTGTGCGGCCACCTGTGGCAAGTGGGTGACGGTTAGCACTTGTCCACGCTCCCCCAGGCGGCGCAACAGTTGACCCACAATTTCCGCCGTTGGGCCGCCAATGCCTACGTCCACCTCGTCGAATACCAGCGTTGGTACCCGTGAGGTCTGGGCGGTAATGACCTGGATCGCCAGGCTGATCCGCGACAGCTCGCCGCCGGAGGCTACTTTTGCCAATGCCTTGAGTGGTTGGCCTGGGTTGGCGCTGACCAGCAGTTCAACGTGCTCCAGGCCATTGGGTAGTAGTTCATTGCTGCTGTTGGGATGCAGCTCGATGGTGAAACGCCCGCCCGGCATGCCCAGCCGCTGGATTTCCTGTTCCACGGCGCTGGCCAGGCCGGTCGCTGCTTGTTGGCGCAGATCGCTTAGCTGGCGAGCCTTCTCCTGATAATGGCGGGCAAAGGAGGCCAGTTCCTCACCCAGCCGTTCGATGGATTCGTCGTTGGCATTCAGGGTTTCGATTTCATCCAGCAGCTTTTGCTGCATTGTTGCGACTTCGGTCGGCTGGATACGGTGTTTGCGTGCCAGGGTATAGATGGTGTCCAGGCGCTCTTCTATCTCTTGCAGGCGCGCCGGATCGGCATCGAAGTGGTCAAGGAACCGATTCAGCTCACCAACCGCTTCTTCTACTTGGATCTGTGCACTGGTCAGCAGGGTAGTGGCTTCATTTAGCGAACCTGAGGCGTTATTCACGCTGGACAGGCGATTGAGGCTGGCAGTCAGGGCGTTGAGTACATTGCCGGAATCACTTTCGCTGCACTGTTCCACCACCTGGCGGCAAATACCCAGCAGGGTTTCAGCATTGGTCAGGTTCTTGTGTTCCTGCTCCAGTTGCTCCAGTTCGGTCTCGCCCAGCCCCAGGCTTTCCAGTTCTTCCAACTGGTAGCTGAGCAGTTGGTGGCGGGCGCGCTGCTCGTCGCCGGAGTTGGAAAGGCGCTCCAGCTCCTGGCGGGTTTGGCGCCAGCGCTGCGCGGCCAGTTGCACCTGGCGCGCAAGGTCGGTGGCACCGGCGTATTCATCGAGCAGGCGGCGATGAGTGTCGGTTTTCAGCAGGGACTGGTGTTCATGCTGGCTGTGGATGTCGATCAGCAACTCGCCCAGGGATTTCAGGTCGCCAAGGGGGCAGGGTGTGCCATTGATATAGCCGCGCGACCGGCCTTCAGCAGTGATGACGCGGCGCAGGATGCACGGGCCGTCATTATTAAGGTCGCGCTCGGCAAGCCAGGTCTCGGCTTCAGGGATGTCTGCGAGGTCGAAGGTCGCGAGAATGTCGGCCTTGTCGGCGCCGGGGCGAACGACCCCGTTGTCGGCGCGATCACCCAGGGTCAGGCCGAGGGCGTCGAGCATGATCGACTTGCCGGCGCCGGTTTCGCCTGTGATTACGCTCATCCCGCGATCCAGCTCAAGATCCAGATGTTCGACGATGGCGTAGTTATGTACGGACAGGTGCACCAGCATGACGGCCGCTCCCAGGCTTTAGGTCTGGTTATTTATACAGTGTTTTGTTTGAGGCTGACAATCCTGATGCTTAGCTCGATTTGCTTGATCTGCTTGTTTTTTTAGCGCGAAGAGGAATGAAGCATGGGAATTGATCTGAGGCAGGTGAAAGACTTTTGGTAACGCTCGCGCCCTTGAACCTGAAAATTGTGGCCCCATATACCGGAACAGAAGCGCGAGTCGAGTTCGCGCATGATTTTGAAAGGAGAAATCTATGGCTGACGAACAGACGCAGGATACGCAAAATCCAGACGCCAATCAGGCCTCGCCAGCAGCAGGTGAAGACCTGGTGGCTCGTGTACAAGTGCTCGAAGAGCAATTGGCCGGCGCGCAGGATCAGGCTTTGCGTGTTGCCGCCGATCTGCAGAACGTCCGCCGCCGCGCCGAGCAGGATGTAGAAAAAGCCCACAAATTTGCGCTGGAAAAGTTTGCCGGTGATCTGTTACCGATCATCGACAGCCTGGAGCGTGGCCTTGAGTTGTCCAACCCGGACGACGAAAACATCCGCCCAATGCGCGAAGGGATTGAGCTGACGCTGAAAATGTTCCAGGACACCCTGAAGCGTTATCAGTTGGAAGCTATTGATCCACAAGGCGGCGAGCCGTTCAACGCCGAGCATCACCAGGCGATGGCGATGCAGGAAAGCGCTGATCTTGAGCCGAACAGCGTGCTGAAAGTGTTTCAGAAGGGGTATCAGCTCAATGGTCGCTTGTTGCGTCCGGCGATGGTGGTGGTGAGCAAGGCTCCTGTAGCTGTCGCACCTTCGATTGACGAGCAGGCTTGAAATCGGTCGCAAGGCCCCCATCTATAAGTCAAGCGTTTAAGTGCTACCGCAGTTAGCCACGACTACTGCGGCAACAAAATCCAAGTTTCGGGAGAGTTAACATGGGCAAAATTATCGGTATCGACCTGGGGACTACCAACTCCTGCGTCTCCGTGCTGGAAAACGGCGTAGCCAAAGTTATTGAAAACGCTGAAGGCGCGCGCACCACGCCGTCCATCGTGGCTTATGCCAACGACGGCGAAATCCTGGTGGGCCAGTCCGCCAAGCGTCAAGCTGTGACCAATCCGCATAACACCCTGTACGCGGTGAAGCGTCTGATCGGTCGTAAGTTCGACGAAGAAGTCGTACAGAAAGACATCAAGATGGTCCCTTACAAAATCGCCAAGGCTGACAACGGTGACGCCTGGGTTGAAGTAAACGGCCAGAAAATGTCGCCGCCGCAAATCTCGGCTGAAATCTTGAAAAAGATGAAGAAAACGGCCGAAGATTACCTCGGTGAAGCAGTGACCGAGGCGGTGATCACCGTTCCGGCCTACTTCAACGACAGCCAGCGTCAGGCAACCAAAGACGCCGGCCGTATTGCTGGTCTGGACGTGAAACGTATCATCAACGAACCTACCGCAGCCGCTCTGGCCTACGGTATGGACAAGGCCAAGGGCGACCACACTGTGATCGTTTACGACCTGGGTGGCGGTACTTTCGACGTTTCCGTGATCGAAATCGCTGAAGTTGATGGCGAGCACCAGTTCGAAGTGTTGGCCACCAACGGTGACACCTTCCTGGGCGGTGAAGACTTTGACATTCGTCTGATCGACTACCTCGTTGACGAATTCAAGAAAGAAAGCGGCATGAACCTCAAAGGTGACCCGCTGGCGATGCAGCGCCTGAAAGAAGCTGCTGAGAAAGCCAAGATCGAACTGTCTTCGAGCAATTCGACCGACGTGAACCTGCCGTACATCACTGCAGACGCTACCGGTCCTAAGCACTTGAACGTGAAAATCTCCCGCGCCAAGCTGGAAGCGCTGGTAGAAGACCTGGTTCAACGCACCATCGAGCCTTGCCGTATTGCGCTGAAAGACTCGGGTATCGACGTTGGTGCGATCAACGACGTGATCCTGGTAGGCGGTCAGACCCGTATGCCACTGGTTCAGAAGTTGGTCACCGAGTTCTTCGGTAAAGAAGCGCGCAAAGACGTGAACCCGGACGAAGCCGTTGCCATGGGCGCTGCTATCCAGGGCGCGGTATTGGCCGGTGACGTGAAGGACGTGCTGCTGCTGGACGTAAGCCCGCTGACCCTGGGTATCGAAACCATGGGCGGCGTGATGACCGCGCTGATCGAGAAAAACACCACGATTCCTACCAAGAAATCGCAAGTGTTCTCGACGGCTGACGACAACCAGGGTGCTGTGACCATTCACGTGCTGCAAGGTGAGCGTAAGCAAGCCGGTCAGAACAAGTCCCTGGGCAAGTTCGACCTGGCCGAGATTCCACCAGCACCACGTGGCGTGCCACAAATTGAAGTGACCTTCGACATCGACGCCAACGGTATCCTGCACGTAGGCGCCAAAGACAAGGCTACTGGCAAGACTCAGTCGATCGTGATCAAGGCTAACTCGGGTCTGTCCGAGGAAGAAATTCAGCAGATGATCCGTGATGCTGAAGCCAACGCTGACGAAGATCGCAAGTTCGAAGAGCTGGCCGCTGCCCGTAACCAGGGTGATGCACTGGTTCACTCGACCCGCAAAATGGTCGCGGATGCTGGCGACAAAGTGACTGCCGAAGAGAAAACTGCAATCGAAGCAGCAGTAGTTGCCCTGGAAGCCGCGGTTAAAGGCGACGACAAGGCCGCTATCGAAGCCAAGGTTGAAGAACTGTCGAAAGTCTCCGCGCCAGTGGCTCAGAAAATGTATGCCGAACAAGGCCAGCCAGCTGAAGGCGCTGCCCACCAGGCAGAACCAGAAGCCAAGCACGACGACGTTGTTGATGCCGAGTTCGAAGAAGTCAAAGACCACAAGTAACTTGGTCGCCCGGTTGACCGCTATCAAGCGGTGACTGGTAGGATGTCGCCGCGCGGGAGCTTGCTCCCGCGTTGGCGTGTCTGGGGTACGCGAATTTTTACAGCATGCGACAACGCTCGGATGCTGGCGGTGTGATCGGGAATGCTCCTGCTTTCCGGGCGATAATCACCGTGTTTTTGGCCGGTCTTCGGCTGAAAACGGTAACGACCAGGATCGTTGAATTGACGTGAGTTGGGTCCGGGCCTGTATTGGGGCTCAACGAGTTTGGCAAAACTCAGGAGGGTTTTGCCGAACGTCCTTAAGAGTGCAAAGACTTATGGCAAAGCGTGACTATTACGAAGTGTTGGGTGTGGAGCGCGGCTCCAGCGAGGCGGACCTGAAAAAGGCTTACCGTCGCCTGGCGATGAAGCATCACCCGGACCGTAATCCGGATAACAAAGAATCCGAAGACCTGTTCAAAGAGGCCAACGAGGCCTACGAATGCCTGTGTGACCCAAACAAGCGTGCCGCTTACGACCAGTACGGTCATGCCGGCGTCGACCCAAGCATGGGTGGCGGCGGTGCGGGTTTTGGCGGGCAGAACTTCTCCGATATTTTCGGCGACGTGTTCAGCGACTTCTTTGGCGGCGGCCGTGGTGGCCAGCGCGGCGGTGCCCAGCGTGGCAGCGACCTGCGCTACACCCTGGAGCTGAACCTGGAAGAAGCGGTGCGCGGCACCAGCGTCAATATCCGCGTTCCGACGCTGGTCAACTGCAAGCCGTGCGATGGTTCGGGCGCCAAGAAAGGCTCCTCGCCGATCACGTGCCCGACTTGCGGCGGTATCGGCCAGGTGCGCATGCAGCAGGGTTTCTTCTCGGTGCAGCAAACCTGCCCGCGCTGCCATGGCCAGGGCAAGATCATTTCCGACCCGTGCGATTCGTGCCACGGCGAAGGGCGTGTCGAAGAGTACAAGACCCTCTCGGTGAAAGTGCCGGCGGGTGTTGATACCGGCGACCGCATTCGTCTGTCGGGCGAAGGCGAGGCGGGTACTCAGGGCGGCCCTACGGGCGACCTGTACGTGGTGATCAATGTGCGCGAGCACTCGATCTTCCAGCGCGACGGCAAGCATCTGTTCTGTGAAGTGCCGATCAGCTTTGTGGATGCGGCCTTGGGTGGCGAGCTTGAAATTCCGACGCTGGATGGTCGGGTCAAGCTGAAGATCCCTGAGGGCACGCAGACCGGCAAGCAGTTCCGTATCCGTGGCAAAGGCGTTGCGCCGGTGCGCGGTGGCGGTGCTGGCGACTTGATGTGTCGTGTGGCGGTAGAGACGCCGGTGAACCTGGGTCGTCGCCAGCGCGAACTGCTGGAAGAATTCCGCAGCTCCCTGGCGGGCGATGACACTCATTCGCCAAAAACCACCGGCTGGTTCGAAGGCGTGAAGCGCTTCTTCGGCGATCTGTAAGGAAGTGAGTATGCGACGTATCGCGGTGATGGGCGCTGCCGGGCGCATGGGCAAGACCCTGGTCGAAGCAGTGCAGCAGCGTTCGCCGGCCTCCGGGCTGACGGCGGCGATTGTTCGTCCTGGCAGCACCTTGATTGGTGCGGACGCTGGTGAGTTGGCGTCCCTGGGGCGGATTGGTGTTTCGTTGTCCGGCAATCTGGAGCAGGTCGCCGACGAGTTCGACGTGCTTATCGACTTCACGCTGCCCGAAGTGATGCTGAAAAACCTGGCGTTCTGCCGCAAGGCGGGCAAGGCCATGGTGATCGGTACTACTGGCTTGAGTGCAGAGCAGAAGCAGTTGCTGGTCGAAGCGGGCAAGGATATTCCGATCGTGTTCGCGGCCAACTTCAGTGTCGGCGTCAATCTGTCGCTGAAATTGCTCGATATGGCGGCGCGCGTCCTGGGTGATGAGGCTGATATCGAGATCATCGAGACTCATCACCGGCACAAGATTGATGCGCCGTCCGGTACCGCGCTGCGTATGGGGGAGGCGATTGCCGATGCCCTTGGGCGCGATCTTTCGAAAGTGGCGGTGTATGGCCGTGAAGGTCATACCGGTGCCCGTGCTCGCGACACTATCGGTTTTGCCACCGTTCGCGGTGGTGATGTGGTGGGTGATCACACGGTGCTGTTCGCAACCGAAGGTGAGCGTCTTGAAATCACGCACAAGGCGTCGAGTCGCATGACCTTCGCCAAGGGCGCGGTGCGTGCGGCGCTGTGGTTGGATGGCCGTGAGCCTGGTCTCTACGACATGCGCGACGTGCTCGATCTGCATTAAGAAGTAGCTAAAACGGGGTCCAGGCTTTAACCTTGGGCCCTGTTTTTACCCGCTAGGCGACGTCCTGTCGCATTCCCCTGCCTTTAAGGCTCTTTAGCGGTGGACCAAAAAAGCCTTTTTCTGTAAGCTACAGCTTTAGTGTGTCCACTAAAAGCGCGCAGAATAATTCAGTGAAGAAGCGGGGTGACGTGTCCATACGTCACTCCGCTTTTTTACAACCTGCGATCGCCCTTTCAGGCTTTATTTACGGGAGGTCTTCTTGACTAAGCCAGCCATACTCGCCCTTGCTGATGGCAGCATTTTTCGCGGCGAAGCCATTGGAGCCGACGGTCAGACCGTTGGAGAGGTGGTGTTCAACACCGCCATGACCGGCTATCAGGAAATCCTTACCGATCCTTCCTACGCCCAACAGATCGTTACCCTGACCTATCCGCACATCGGCAACACCGGTACTACGCCGGAAGACGTCGAGTCTGATCGTGTCTGGTCCGCGGGTCTGGTGATTCGTGACCTGCCACTGGTCGCGAGCAACTGGCGTAACACGATGTCCCTGTCCGATTATCTGAAAGCCAACAACGTGGTGGCGATCGCCGGTATCGACACGCGCCGCCTGACACGCATCCTGCGTGAAAAGGGCTCGCAGAACGGCTGCATCATGGCTGGTGACAACATTTCCGAAGCCGCGGCGATTGCAGCAGCCCAAGGTTTTCCTGGCCTGAAAGGCATGGACCTGGCGAAAGTCGTCAGCACCAAGGAGCAGTACGAGTGGCGCTCCACTGTCTGGGACTTGAAGACCGACAGCCACGCGACCATCGAAGCCGCTGACCTGCCGTACCACGTCGTGGCCTACGATTACGGCATCAAGTACAACATCCTGCGCATGCTGGTCGAGCGCGGTTGCCGTGTGACTGTAGTGCCGGCACAAACCCCAGCCAGCGACGTGCTGGCCCTGCAGCCGGACGGCGTGTTCCTGTCCAACGGCCCGGGTGATCCTGAGCCTTGCGACTATGCCATCCAGGCCATCAAGGATGTGCTGGAAACCGAGATTCCGGTATTCGGCATCTGTCTCGGTCACCAACTGCTGGCGCTGGCCTCCGGCGCCAAGACCCTGAAAATGGGCCACGGTCACCACGGTGCCAACCACCCTGTGCAGGACCTGGATACCGGCGTCGTGATGATCACCAGCCAGAACCACGGTTTTGCGGTAGATGAAGCGACCCTGCCGGGCAACGTCCGGGCGATTCACAAGTCGCTGTTCGACGGCTCCCTGCAAGGCATCGAGCGCACCGACAAGAGCGCGTTCAGCTTCCAGGGCCACCCTGAAG
This sequence comes from Pseudomonas spelaei, assembly GCF_009724245.1. GTDB lineage: Bacteria > Pseudomonadota > Gammaproteobacteria > Pseudomonadales > Pseudomonadaceae > Aquipseudomonas > Aquipseudomonas spelaei. Next base: position 136,976 of record NZ_WNNK01000013.1, read on the forward strand.
CAAGCCCAGGCCCGAACGACGTAGCGCCGCTGTTCGACCGTTTCATCAATGAGATGGCCAAGCGACGCTAAGTGAGCGGCCTGAGGGTGGCCCGGGAAACCGGCGGCCCCCTCAGGCTCTTCAAAGATTGTTCAAGACGGCTTGCCGACTGACCTGCGGATTTGAGTGACAAACCCATGCCAAAACGTACAGACATAAAAAGCATCCTGATTCTCGGCGCTGGCCCGATCGTGATCGGCCAGGCCTGCGAATTCGACTACTCCGGCGCCCAGGCCTGTAAAGCCCTGCGCGAAGAGGGCTACCGCGTCATCCTGGTGAACTCCAACCCGGCCACCATCATGACCGACCCGGACATGGCCGACGCCACCTACATCGAGCCGATCAAGTGGCAGACCGTTGCCAAGATCATCGAGAAAGAGCGTCCGGACGCGCTGCTGCCAACCATGGGCGGCCAGACTGCTCTGAACTGCGCACTGGACCTGGAGCGCGAAGGCGTTCTGGAGAAGTTCGGCGTAGAGATGATCGGCGCCAATGCCGACACCATCGACAAGGCTGAAGACCGTTCGCGCTTCGACAAGGCCATGAAGGCCATCGGCCTGGATTGCCCGCGTTCGGGTATTGCCCACAGCATGGAAGAGGCCAATCTGGTTCTCGAGAAGCTCGGCTTCCCGTGCATCATCCGTCCGTCCTTCACCATGGGCGGCACCGGTGGTGGTATCGCTTACAACCGTGAAGAGTTCGAAGAAATCTGCGCCCGCGGCCTGGACTTGTCTCCGACCAAAGAGCTGCTGATCGACGAATCCCTGATCGGCTGGAAAGAATATGAGATGGAGGTTGTCCGCGATAAGAAGGACAACTGCATCATCGTTTGCTCCATCGAAAACTTTGACCCGATGGGTGTGCACACCGGTGACTCGATCACTGTTGCGCCAGCACAGACCCTGACGGACAAGGAATACCAGATCATGCGTAACGCCTCCCTGGCGGTACTGCGTGAGATCGGCGTGGAAACCGGCGGCTCCAACGTCCAGTTCGGCATCTGCCCGGACACTGGCCGCATGGTTGTGATCGAGATGAACCCGCGTGTATCGCGTTCTTCGGCGCTGGCATCGAAAGCTACCGGCTTCCCGATTGCGCGCATCGCTGCCAAGCTGGCGATCGGTTACACATTGGACGAGCTGCAGAACGAAATCACTGGCGGCGCGACGCCGGCATCCTTCGAGCCGTCGATCGACTACGTCGTCACCAAGCTGCCACGCTTCGCTTTCGAGAAATTCCCGAAAGCCGACGCCCGCCTGACCACTCAGATGAAGTCGGTGGGTGAAGTCATGGCCATCGGCCGGACCTTCCAGGAATCCCTGCAGAAAGCCCTGCGTGGCCTGGAAGTAGGCGTTTGCGGTCTGGACGAGAAACTCGACCTGAGCAACCCGGAAAGCATGAGCGTGCTCAAGCGCGAGCTGACCGTGCCGGGTGCCGAGCGTATCTGGTACGTGGCCGATGCTTTCCGCGCCGGCATGACCGTCGAAGACATCTTCGGCATGAACATGATCGACCCGTGGTTCCTGGTGCAGATCGAAGATCTGATCAAGGAAGAAGAGAAGGTCAAGACCCTCGGTCTGTCCTCTATCGACCGCGACCTGATGTTCCGCCTCAAGCGCAAAGGCTTTTCCGACATGCGCCTGGCCAAGCTGCTGGGTGTGACCGAGAAGAACCTGCGCACGCATCGCCACAAGCTGGATATCTTCCCGGTCTACAAGCGCGTTGATACCTGTGCGGCCGAGTTCGCCACCGACACCGCGTATATGTACTCCACCTACGAGGAAGAGTGCGAAGCCGCGCCGTCGGGCCGCGACAAAATCATGATCCTGGGTGGCGGTCCAAACCGTATCGGCCAAGGCATCGAGTTCGATTATTGCTGCGTACACGCCGCTCTCGCCCTGCGCGAAGACGGGTACGAGACCATTATGGTCAACTGCAACCCGGAAACTGTTTCCACTGACTACGACACTTCCGACCGTCTGTACTTCGAGCCGGTAACGCTGGAAGACGTATTGGAAATCTGTCGCGTCGAGAAGCCAAAAGGCGTGATCGTCCAGTACGGCGGCCAAACCCCGTTGAAACTGGCTCGCGCACTCGAGGCCGCTGGCGTGCCGATCATCGGTACCAGCCCTGACGCCATTGACCGTGCCGAAGACCGTGAGCGCTTCCAGCAGATGGTTGAGCGCCTGAACCTGCGTCAGCCGCCAAACGCCACTGTGCGCAGCGAAGACGAAGCCATCCGTGCAGCCAGCAAGATCGGTTACCCGTTGGTGGTGCGTCCGTCCTACGTACTGGGCGGCCGGGCGATGGAAATCGTCTACGAAGAAGAAGAACTCAAGCGTTACCTGCGTGACGCGGTGAAAGTGTCCAACGACAGCCCGGTGCTGCTGGACCACTTCCTCAACTGCGCCATCGAGATGGACGTGGATGCGGTCTGCGACGGCACCGACGTCGTGATCGGCGCGATCATGCAGCACATCGAACAGGCTGGCGTTCACTCCGGTGACTCCGCCTGCTCGTTGCCGCCGTACTCGCTGCCGGTGCACATCCAGGACGAGATGCGTGAGCAGGTCAAGAAAATGGCCCTGGAGTTGGGTGTGGTTGGCCTGATGAACGTACAGTTGGCGCTGCAAGGCGAAGACATCTACGTCATCGAGGTCAACCCGCGCGCTTCCCGCACCGTACCGTTCGTTTCCAAGTGCATTGGTGTTTCCCTGGCGATGATTGCCGCCCGTGTGATGGCCGGTAAGACCCTGAAGGAAATCGGCTTCACCAAGGAAATCATTCCGAACTTCTACAGCGTGAAAGAGGCGGTGTTCCCATTCGCTAAATTCCCTGGCGTGGACCCGATCCTGGGCCCTGAGATGAAGTCCACCGGTGAAGTGATGGGCGTGGGCGATACCTTCGGTGAAGCGTTCGCCAAGGCCCAGATGGGCGCCAGCGAAGTGTTGCCGACCGGCGGTACTGCATTCATCAGCGTGCGCGATGATGACAAGCCACTGGTTGCAGGCGTGGCCCGTGATCTGATCAACTTGGGCTTCGAAGTCGTGGCTACTGCCGGGACCGCCAAGCTGATCGAGGCTGCCGGCCTGAAAGTGCGTCGCGTAAACAAAGTGACGGAAGGTCGTCCGCATGTGGTCGACATGATCAAGAATGACGAAGTCACCCTGATCATCAACACCACCGAAGGTCGCCAGTCGATCGCGGATTCGTACTCCATTCGTCGTAACGCCTTGCAGCACAAGATCTACTGCACCACCACTATTGCTGCTGGCGAAGCTATCTGCGAAGCGCTCAAGTTCGGTCCGGAAAAGACCGTGCGCCGCTTGCAGGATCTACACGCAGGATTGAAGGCATGATCAAATACCCCATGACCGTCCAGGGCGCCAAGGCCCTGGAAGAAGAGCACGCTCACCTGACCAAGGTCGTCCGTCCGAAGCTCAGCCAGGACATCGGTACGGCCCGCGAGTTGGGCGACTTGAAGGAAAACGCCGAATACCACGCTGCTCGCGAGCAGCAAGGTATGGTCGAGGCGCGGATCCGTGACATTGAAGGCCGTATGCAGAACGCGGTGATCATCGATGTCACGACCATCCCGAAAACCGGCAAGGTGATTTTCGGTACCACCGTGGAAATCGCCAACGTCGAGACCGATGAGAGCGTGGTTTATCACATCGTGGGTGAGGACGAGGCTGACTTCAAACTCGGCAAGATCTCCGTCGGTTCGCCGCTGGCCCGTGCCTTGATTGCCAAGGAAGAGGGTGATGTGGTGGCCGTCAAGACGCCTGGCGGCGTAATCGAGTACGAGATTGTCGAAGTTCGTCATATCTGAAAGACGGCGCCCGCTGCGTGCGGGCGCCATGCTTTGGCAGTTTGCCCAGATGCTCTGGGTTGGCGGCCTATGGTTGTTGCACATTGGTGTGTTACCGGTGCTGGGCCTGATTGGCCTGGCTCCGTTGCTGATCGATGAGATCGACGGATTATTGAGTACGTTGCTGGTAGGTTTTGCGGCGGCGTGCGTGACGCTTCAGGCGTTGGTGCTGATCAAGGCCGAAGGCTTGGGGAGTTTGTGGCGGGATATTCGTGGGCAACTGCTGTTGATGGCACTGTATGCCTGCGCAATGTACTGCGTGGTACGCATCTGGCTGCCTGAGGCGTTGCGCTGGCAGCTATTCAGCTATCTTGTGCTAGGGTTCTCCGGCCTGGTGTTGGTTGTGCAGCCAGCGCCAGGATGGAGTGGCAGGGCGTGCGAAGCACGCCCGTGACCCTTGTTATCATTTGAAGCGATGAACGTTCGACAGTTGCTTGTTGACGCTGAAATTCTTGCGATATAGCAGCGCCATCTTGCCGATGACCTGAACCAGGTCTGCCTTACCGACCTTGCAGAGTTCTGCAATGGCCGCCAGGCGCGACTCACGATCAAGGATGTTGACCTTGATCTTGATCAGTTCGTGATCGCCCAATGCGCGTTCAAGTTCGGCTAACACACCTTCAGTCAAACCGTTGTCAGCCACAATCAAAACTGGTTTCAGATGGTGGCCAATGGATTTGTACTGTTTCTTCTGCTCTTGAGTGAGCGGCATAATCTGACCCCTGCGTCTGATCTTGTAAAAAGCGGCGGCCAGTTTACCCGAGCGAGTCCGGGACCGCCCAGTTAATCACGACCCGTTTTATTTTCGAGGTGGCCCGTGGCCCGTTCCAAAACTAGCCTTAAGTGGCTGCAAGAGCATTTCAACGACCCTTACGTCAAAATGGCGCAAAAGGATGGCTACCGTTCCCGGGCCAGCTACAAGCTGCTGGAGATCCAGGAAAAGGACAAGTTGATCCGTCCAGGCATGAGCGTAATCGATCTTGGTGCAGCCCCGGGTGGCTGGTCCCAGGTGACCAGTCGTCTGATTGGTGGGCAAGGTCGTCTGATCGCTTCCGATATCCTGGAAATGGACAGCATCCCGGACGTGACCTTCATTCATGGCGATTTTACCCGGGATGAAGTGCTGGCCCAGATTCTCGAGGCTGTCGGAAAATCGCAGGTAGACCTTGTGATTTCCGATATGGCCCCCAATATGAGTGGATTACCGGCTGTCGATATGCCGCGAGCCATGTTTCTTTGCGAATTGGCATTGGATCTGGCGGGACGGGTTTTGCGTCCGGGTGGTGACTTTCTGGTCAAGGTCTTCCAGGGTGAAGGTTTTGATGAGTATCACAAGAACATCCGCAAGCTGTTCGACAAGGTGCAGACGCGCAAGCCTGACTCCTCTCGGGACAGGTCCCGAGAGCAGTATTTGCTGGGGCGCGGTTTCCGCGGTATTGAAGGCGCTGCCAGCGAAGAGCGTTTTTGAGGAATTTGACGAGGGCGATAGGTTTTTTTATATCGCTTTCGTCATGAAGCTTTACGAATATTGTGTAGTCAAAGTTTCACAAAGGGTTACAGACGGCGCCTGCCAGAGTTGTAGGTAATGTAGTAAGTTAGGCCGGTGAATATCATGCGAAGCACGCGCCAGTAGCGGAGCTTGCTTCAGAGGGTAGTTAATTGAACGATATGGCAAAGAATCTGATCCTGTGGTTGATCATCGCGGCTGTCCTGGTGACGGTGATGAACAACTTCTCCAGCCCTAACGAGCCGCAGACCCTCAACTATTCCGACTTCATCCAGCAAGTTAAGGATGGCAAGGTCGAGCGCGTAGCCGTGGATGGCTATGTGATTACCGGCAAACGCAACGATGGCGACAGCTTCAAGACCATTCGTCCGGCCATTCAGGACAATGGCCTGATCGGTGACCTGGTGGATAACCACGTGGTCGTTGAAGGCAAGCAGCCTGAACAGCAAAGCATCTGGACTCAGCTCCTGGTCGCGAGTTTCCCGATTCTGGTGATTATCGCCGTATTCATGTTCTTCATGCGCCAGATGCAAGGTGGTGCGGGGGGCAAGGGCGGGCCGATGAGCTTTGGCAAGAGCAAGGCTCGCCTGCTCTCCGAAGATCAGGTGAAAACCACCCTGGCTGACGTTGCAGGTTGCGACGAAGCCAAGGAAGAAGTGGGCGAGCTGGTTGAATTCCTGCGTGATCCGGGCAAATTCCAGCGGCTGGGCGGTCGTATTCCTCGCGGCGTGCTGATGGTTGGCCCTCCAGGTACAGGTAAAACCCTGCTGGCCAAGGCCATTGCGGGCGAAGCCAAAGTACCGTTCTTCACCATTTCCGGTTCCGACTTCGTCGAGATGTTCGTCGGTGTTGGTGCCAGCCGTGTTCGCGATATGTTTGAACAGGCCAAGAAACACGCACCTTGCATCATTTTCATCGATGAAATCGACGCCGTTGGTCGCCATCGTGGCGCCGGCATGGGCGGTGGTCACGATGAGCGTGAGCAGACCCTCAACCAGCTGCTGGTTGAGATGGATGGTTTTGAGATGAACGACGGCATCATCGTGATTGCCGCTACCAACCGTCCTGACGTACTTGACCCGGCGTTGTTGCGTCCAGGCCGTTTCGACCGTCAGGTTGTGGTTGGCCTACCGGACATCCGTGGTCGTGAGCAAATACTGAAAGTACACATGCGCAAAGTGCCAATGGGCGACGACGTGGCTCCGGCAGTGATTGCTCGTGGTACTCCGGGCTTCTCCGGTGCTGACTTGGCCAACCTGGTGAACGAGGCGTCGCTGTTTGCTGCTCGTACGGGCAAGCGCATCGTTGAGATGAAAGAATTCGAGCTGGCGAAAGACAAGATCATGATGGGCGCCGAGCGCAAATCCATGGTCATGTCCGAGAAAGAGAAACAGAACACCGCCTATCACGAAGCCGGTCACGCCATTGTCGGTCGCGTTGTGCCTGAGCATGACCCGGTTTACAAGGTGTCGATCATTCCTCGTGGTCGTGCGCTGGGCGTCACCATGTTCCTGCCCGAAGAGGATCGCTACAGCCTCTCCAAGCGTGCCTTGATCAGCCAGATTTGCTCGCTCTACGGCGGCCGTATTGCTGAAGAGATGACCTTGGGCTTTGATGGCGTGACCACTGGCGCATCCAACGACATCATGCGTGCCAGCCAGATTGCACGAAACATGGTGACCAAGTGGGGGTTGTCGGAAAAACTCGGTCCTTTGATGTACGCCGAGGAAGAAGGCGAAGTATTCCTGGGTCGCGGTGGTGGCGGTCAAGGTGCCAGCTTCTCCGGTGAGACAGCCAAGCTGATTGACTCCGAAGTGCGCAGCATCATTGATCAATGCTACGGCACAGCCAAGCAGATCCTTACAGATAACCGCGACAAGCTCGATGCAATGGCTGACGCCTTGATGAAGTACGAGACCATTGATGCCGAACAGATCGACGACATCATGGCGGGTCGCACTCCCCGCGAGCCTCGCGATTGGGAAGGTGGTTCGGGTACTTCGGGAACTCCGCCAGTGGTAGAGAGCGAGCGCCCTGAAACCCCGATCGGCGGCCCGGCTGCCGACCATTAAGGTTTGAAATGACTTCTGCGTTGTCCTCGACCCGGTTGCCTTGCGGCAGCCGGGTTCTTGATTTGGCCCATACACATGTCATGGGCATTCTTAATGTAACCCCCGACTCCTTTTCCGACGGCGGCCGCTTTAGCCAGCTTGATGCGGCGCTGCGTCATGCCGAAGCAATGGTGGCTGCTGGCGCGACCTTGATCGATGTCGGTGGTGAGTCGACACGTCCTGGCGCCCGTGCGGTTTCTCCCCTGGAGGAGCTGGAGCGTGTTGCGCCGATTGTCGAGCGTATCCATCGCGAGCTGGATGTGATCATCTCTGTTGATACGTCCACGCCAGCCGTTATGCGCGAAACTGCGCGTCTGGGTGCGGGATTGATTAACGATGTACGCTCCCTGCAGCGTGATGGCGCACTGGATGCTGCTGCTGCCACTGGATTGCCAGTGTGTCTGATGCATATGCTTGGAGAGCCCGGCACGATGCAGGACGACCCGCATTACGACAATCTTGTGGGTGAGGTGACGGCGTTTCTTGCTGAGCGTGTTGTTCAATGCGGCGCGGCGGGAATTGCCCCTGAGCGGATCATCCTCGATCCAGGATTCGGCTTTGCCAAAACCCTGCAGCACAATTTAAGTTTGTTCAAGCATATGGAGGCCTTGCATGCCCTTGGTCGGCCCCTGTTGGTTGGGGTTTCGCGCAAGAGCATGATAGGTCTGGCATTGAATCGCCCAGTGGGCGAGCGGTTGTACGGTGGCTTGGCCCTCGCTGCGCTTGCAGTGGTCAAGGGTGCGCGTATCTTGCGTGTGCATGACGTGGCCGAGACGGTGGATGTGGTACGGATGATCGCAGCTGTAGAATCAGCCGAATAAGAATGATGGAGCACTTATGACTAAAAAATACTTTGGCACCGACGGTATACGTGGTCGGGTCGGCGAATTCCCGATTACTCCTGACTTCATGCTCAAGTTGGGCTGGGCTGCGGGTATGGCGTTTCGTAGCATGGGCGCATGCCGGATTCTGGTCGGCAAGGACACTCGAATCTCGGGTTATATGTTTGAGTCGGCGCTGGAGGCTGGCCTGTCTGCTGCTGGTGCTGATGTGATGCTGTTGGGGCCAATGCCTACGCCGGCGATCGCTTACCTGACGCGTACCTTTCACGCTGAAGCCGGTATCGTGATCAGCGCCTCGCACAATCCTCATGATGACAACGGCATCAAGTTCTTCTCGGGGCAGGGTACCAAGCTGCCGGACGAGATCGAGCACATGATTGAAGAGCTGCTGGATGCGCCGATGACTGTCGTTGAGTCGGGCAAGTTGGGCAAGGTCTCGCGAATTAACGACGCTTCCGGTCGTTACATCGAATTTTGCAAAAGCAGTGTGCCGAGCAGTACCAATTTTGCTGGCCTGAAGGTCGTCATCGACTGCGCTCATGGTGCTACCTACAAGGTGGCGCCCAGCGTGTTCAAGGAGCTGGGTGCGCAAGTGACTGTGCTTTCGGCCCAGCCTAACGGTTTGAACATCAACGACAACTGCGGCTCGACCCATATGGGGCAACTGCAGGCTGCGGTTTTGGCTGAGCACGCTGACCTGGGTATTGCTTTTGATGGTGATGGCGATCGAGTGCTGATGGTCGATCACACGGGTGCGATTGTCGATGGTGATGATCTGCTGTTTATCATCGCCCGGGACTTGCACGAGCGTAACAAGCTGCAAGGTGGCGTTGTTGGCACCTTGATGAGTAATTTGGGGTTGGAGCTGGCACTGGCAGATCTGGGGATTCCGTTCGTGCGCGCCAATGTCGGCGACCGTTACGTAATCGCTGAGTTGCTGGAGCGTAACTGGCAGGTGGGTGGTGAGAATTCGGGGCATGTTGTCTGTTTTCAGCACACCACTACCGGGGATGCAATCATTGCTGCGTTGCAGGTGCTACTGGCCTTGCGTCGTCGTGAGGAAAGTCTTGCCGAGGCCCGCCAGGCGCTGCGCAAGTGCCCGCAAGTGCTGCTCAATGTCCGTTTTTCGGGCGGTGCGAATCCTATCGAACATCCAGCCGTCAAAGAGGCTAGCGAGCGCGTTACTGCTGCGATGGCAGGGCGTGGGCGAGTCTTGTTGCGCAAGTCAGGCACCGAGCCTCTGGTTCGCGTAATGGTCGAAGGCGAGGACGAAACGCAGGTTCGTGGCTACGCCGAAGAGCTGGCAAAACTGGTAACTGAAGTTTGCGCCTGAATTCGGCTTGCCAGTGATGATGTGGTTGGGTAACATCTGCGCCCACTTTGACCGACGAGGTACAGCATGCGTCGCACTATGGTAGCTGGTAACTGGAAAATGCACGGTACCCGCGCCAGTGTCGCCGAGCTGATCAACGGCCTTCGTCATTTGGCCTTGCCGAGCGGTGTGGATGTCGCGGTATTCCCGCCTTGCTTGTACATCAATCAAGTGATTGATGTCTTGAAGGGTAAGTCGATTCAGGTCGGCGCGCAGAACTCTGCGGTGGAAGCCATGCAAGGTGCATTGACCGGTGAGATTGCACCGAGTCAATTGGTTGATGCGGGATGTTCCCTGGTGCTTGTTGGGCACTCCGAGCGTCGTCAGATGATGGGCGAGCGTGATGGGACACTCAATCGAAAATTCGCAGCGGCACAGGCTTGTGGCTTGATTCCGGTGTTGTGCATAGGGGAGACCCTGGAGCAGCGCGAATCCGGAAAAACTCTTGAGGTTGTCGGGCGTCAGCTGGGCAGCATCATTGAAGAGCTGGGAGTCGGTGCCTTTGCAAATGCAGTAATTGCTTACGAGCCGGTCTGGGCCATTGGTACCGGGCTGACTGCTTCGCCGCAACAGGCGCAGGATGTGCATGCAGCCATCCGCGCGCAGTTGGCGGCAGAGAATTCTGAGGTCGCACGAGGTGTGCGGCTTCTATACGGCGGCAGCGTGAAGGCGGCCAATGCGGTCGAACTGTTCGGCATGCCGGATATCGATGGGGGGCTCATTGGTGGAGCTTCCCTGAATGCAGATGAGTTCGGTGCGATCTGTCGCGCCGCGGGAAACTGAAAAAATGCTGGAAACAGTCATCGTTGTTTTTCATCTGTTGGGTGCACTGGGCGTAGTTGCTCTGGTTTTGCTGCAACAGGGTAAAGGTGCGGACGCTGGCGCGTCTTTCGGGGCAGGTGCTTCAAATACTGTGTTCGGAAGCCAAGGTTCCTCTACCTTTCTTAGTAAGTTTACTGCTATACTTGCCGCCGGTTTCTTCATAACCAGCTTGGGGTTAGGTTACTTTGCTAAAGAGAAAGCTCATGTGCTGACTCAAGTAGGTCTCCCAAACCCAGCAGTGTTGGAAGTACCAAAAGCAAAACCGGCTTCTGATGATGTCCCGGTGCTTCAAGAGCAAAAGTCGGCTACTCCAGCGACTGACGTGCCTCCAGCTCAAGAGCAGAAGTAAGAAGTGTTTCAAACGTAGTATTGCCGAGGTGGTGGAATTGGTAGACACGCAACCTTGAGGTGGTTGTGCCCATAGGGTGTAGGGGTTCGAGTCCCCTTCTCGGTACCAATTATCAGGAGAGCCCGCTGTTGCGGGCTTTCTTGTAGGTGGAAGGTTACATTGACCCTGTAAGGGATCGGTCGTATACTTCCGCCCCAGCTTTGTCGCGGGGTGGAGCAGTCTGGTAGCTCGTCGGGCTCATAACCCGAAGGTCGTCGGTTCAAATCCGGCCCCCGCAACCAGTTTTAGCGGAGCCCCTTTTAAGGGGCTTTTTGTTAGCTGGACACTTTCAACGCCGCTGTTCGACGGCGTTTCAAGGATGGGCGTTTCGCCCATTTTTTTATTTTGCACAGCATGCACATACATGCACGAGGGGGTTCAGGTGTCGAGCAAGCTAGAAGAGTTGCAGGCCTTGTTGGCCCCGGTGGTCGTGGCCCTAGGCTATGAATGCTGGGGTATTGAGTTCTCGGCTCAAGGTCGCCACTCAATGTTGCGCGTTTATATCGATAAAGAGGGCGGTGTGCTGGTGGACGATTGTGCCATTGTCAGCCGTCAGATCAGCGGTGTCCTGGATGTTGAAGATCCGATCGCCGTTGAATACACCCTCGAAGTTTCCTCGCCTGGCATGGAACGCCCACTGTTCACTATTGAGCAGTATGCAAAATTTGCCGGTGAACAAGTGAAGATCAAGCTGCGCTCTCCCTTTGAAGGGCGACGCAACTTTCAGGGCCTTCTGCGCGGTGTAGAAGAGCAGGACGTCGTGGTGCAGGTTGAAGACCATGAATTCCTGTTGCCGATCGATATGATCGACAAGGCCAACATTATTCCCAGTTTTGACTGAGACGCGGATCCCGCGGATCCAATGGCTTGCGAAAGGCGAGGCGTACGATGAGCAAAGAAGTACTGCTGGTTGTTGAGTCGGTATCCAATGAAAAGGGCGTACCGGCAAACGTGATTTTTGAAGCGCTGGAGCTGGCCCTGGCCACTGCTACCAAAAAGCGTTTTGAAGACGAAGTTGATCTGCGTGTGGAAATCAATCGCCACACCGGTGCCTATGAGACTTTCCGTCGCTGGACGGTCGTCGAAGAAGCCGATCTTGATGATCCGGCCATCGAAACCTGGCCGAGCAAGGTTGCTGAAACGCACCCAGGCGCTCAGGTTGGTGATGTCGTCGAAGAAAAGATCGAGTCCATCGAGTTCGGCCGTATTGCTGCACAGACTGCCAAGCAAGTCATCGTGCAAAAGGTTCGTGAAGCCGAGCGCGCTCAAGTCGTTGACGCTTATCGCGAGCGCCTGGGGGAAATTATCTCCGGCACCGTGAAAAAAGTGACCCGCGACAATGTGATCGTTGACCTGGGTAACAACGCTGAAGCGTTGCTGGCCCGTGAAGACATCATTTCCCGCGAAACTTTCCGGGTTGGCGTGCGCTTGCGTGCGCTGCTCAAGGAAATCCGCACCGAGAATCGCGGCCCTCAGCTGATCCTGTCGCGTACCGCGCCGGAAATGCTGATCGAGCTGTTCCGTATCGAAGTGCCGGAAATTGCCGAAGGTCTGATCGAAGTCATGGCTGCGTCCCGCGATCCGGGTTCGCGCGCCAAGATTGCGGTCCGCTCCAAGGACAAACGCATCGACCCGCAAGGTGCTTGCATTGGTATGCGCGGTTCGCGCGTCCAGGCTGTATCGGGCGAATTGGGCGGTGAGCGTGTGGACATCGTCCTGTGGGACGATAACCCGGCGCAGTTCGTGATCAACGCCATGTCGCCTGCAGAAGTGGCGGCAATTATCGTTGACGAAGATGCCCATGCAATGGACATCGCCGTTGGCGCAGACAATCTGGCTCAGGCCATCGGTCGCGGTGGTCAGAACGTACGTTTGGCCAGCCAGTTGACTGGTTGGACCCTGAACGTGATGACCGAATCGGACATCCAGGCTAAGCAGCAAGCAGAAACCGGTGACATCCTGCGCAACTTCATCGACGAGCTGGAAGTCGACGAAGACCTTGCGCAGGTGCTGGTGGATGAAGGCTTTACCAGCCTGGAAGAGATTGCCTACGTACCGTTGGAAGAAATGCTCAACATCGACGGCTTTGACGAAGACACTGTCAACGAGCTTCGCGCTCGGGCCAAGGATCGTTTGTTGACTAAAGCCATCGCTACTGAGGAAAAGCTGGCAGACGCCCATCCGGCCGAAGACCTGCTCTCGCTTGAGGGTATGGACAAGGATTTGGCGATGGAACTGGCGGTGCGCGGCGTAATTACCCGCGAAGACCTGGCCGAGCAGTCTATTGACGACCTGCTCGACATCGACGGCATTGACGATGATCGTGCCGGCAAGTTGATCATGGCCGCCCGAGCCCATTGGTTCGAGTAATTAGGCGCGGCCTGAGGAGAGAAGTGCATGACGCAAGTCACGGTGAAACAACTGGCCGATGAGGTCAAAACACCGGTAGAGCGCCTGTTGCAGCAGATGCGTGAGGCAGGTCTGCCGCACACCGCCGCCGATGAAGGTGTGAGCGATAGTGAGAAGCAGTCTTTGCTGACTCACTTGAAGAGCAGCCACAAGGCGAAAGTGGAAGAACCGCGCAAGATTACATTGCAGCGCAAAACCACCAGCACCCTGCGTGTTGCTGGTAGCAAGAGCATCAGCGTTGAAGTACGCAAGAAGAAAGTCTTCGTACAGCGCAGCCCGGAAGAAATCGAAGCCGAGCGCAAACGCGAACTGGAAGAACGTCGCGCAGTAGAAAATGCTGCTCGTCAGAAGGCTGAAGAAGAAGCCAAGCGTCGCGCCGAAGAAGAAGCGCGTCGCCAGCCTGCTGCTGCGCAACCTGCTAACGCTGAGGCAGTTGCCGCGCCTGGCGCGCCTGTAGAAGCTGTTCGTGAGGCCGCTCCGGTTGCCGCCACGCCTGCTCCCGCAGCCGACGCTCGCAAACGCGAAGAGCCTCGTCGTCCGGACAAACCACGTGCCGACGATAACAATCGTCGTGGCAGTGGCGATGGTGAGCGCAAAAACGCTCCACATCGTGCTTCGGTCAAAGAGAAGGCGCCAGCGCCACGGGTTGCTCCACGTACTACCGACGAAGAAAGCGATGGCTTCCGTCGTGGTGGTCGCGGCAAGGCCAAGCTGAAGAAACGCAACGCCCACGGTTTCCAGAGCCCAACCGGCCCTGTTGTGCGTGATGTGCAGATCGGCGAGACCATCACTGTTGGCGATCTCGCCAATCAGATGTCGGTCAAGGCTGCTGAAATCATCAAGTTCATGTTCAAACTGGGTACTCCAGCGACCATCAACCAGGTACTGGACCAGGAAACTGCCCAACTGGTTGCTGAAGAGCTGGGCCACAAAGTGACCCTGGTCAGCGACACCGCCCTGGAAGATTCCCTGGCTGAGTCCCTGAAGTTTGAAGGCGAGACCTTCTCCCGTGCGCCAGTCGTGACCGTAATGGGCCACGTTGACCATGGTAAGACTTCGCTGCTCGACTACATCCGTCGTGCCAAGGTAGCTGCAGGCGAAGCCGGCGGCATCACCCAGCACATCGGTGCGTACCACGTTGAAACCGAACGCGGCATGGTCACCTTCCTCGACACCCCAGGTCACGCCGCGTTTACCGCCATGCGTGCCCGTGGTGCCAAGGCGACCGACATCGTGATCCTGGTAGTTGCAGCGGACGACGGCGTAATGCCGCAGACCATTGAAGCTGTCCAGCACGCCAAGGCCGCTGGTGTGCCACTGGTTGTTGCCGTGAACAAAATCGACAAGCCGGGCGCCGATCTCGATCGTATCCGTAGCGAACTGTCGGTTCACGGCGTGACTTCCGAAGAGTGGGGCGGTGATACGCCGTTCGTTTCGGTCTCGGCGAAAGTCGGTACCGGTGTAGACGAACTGCTCGAAGCTGTTCTGCTGCAAGCCGAAGTACTCGAGCTGAAAGCAACTCCGTCGGCTCCAGGTCGTGGTGTTGTGGTTGAATCGCGTCTCGACAAAGGTCGTGGCCCGGTTGCAACCGTTCTGGTTCAAGACGGTACCCTGCGCCAAGGCGACATGGTGCTGGTCGGTTCGAACTACGGCCGTGTACGTGCCATGCTCGACGAGAACGGCAAGCCAATCAAAGAAGCCGGTCCTTCCATCCCTGTCGAGATCCTCGGCCTGGACGGTACTCCGGACGCTGGCGACGAGATGAGCGTGCTGTCGGACGAGAAGAAAGCCCGTGAAGTGGCTTTGTTCCGTCAAGGCAAGTTCCGTGAGGTCAAACTGGCCCGTGCTCACGCCGGCAAGCTGGAAAACATCTTCGAGAACATGGGCCAGGCAGAGAAGAAGACGCTCAACATCGTCCTCAAATCTGACGTTCGTGGTTCCCTCGAAGCGTTGAACGGCGCCTTGAACGGCCTGGGTAACGACGAAGTGCAAGTGCGTGTTGTCGGTGGCGGTGTCGGTGGTATCACCGAATCCGACGCCAACCTGGCACTGGCTTCCAACGCAGTACTGTTCGGCTTCAACGTGCGTGCCGATGCTGGCGCACGGAAGATCGTCGAGCAGGAAGGCCTGGACATGCGTTACTACAACGTCATCTACGACATCATCGAAGACGTCAAGAAAGCCCTTACCGGCATGCTTGGCAGCGACGTCCGGGAGAACATCCTGGGTGTGGCCGAGGTGCGTGACGTGTTCCGCTCGCCGAAATTCGGCGCGATCGCCGGTTGCATGGTTATCGAAGGTGTTGTGCACCGTAACCGTCCAATCCGTGTACTGCGTGAAGACATCGTTATCTTCGAAGGCGAGCTGGAATCCCTGCGCCGCTTCAAGGATGACGCTTCTGAAGTACGTGCCGGCATGGAATGCGGTATCGGCGTCAAGAGCTACAACGACGTCAAAGCGGGTGACAAGATCGAAGTCTACGAGAAGGTTCAGGTTGCTCGCAGCCTCTAACTCGCGCACTTCAAGGGCCACGCGGCGCCCGGGCATGCAGATGCCTGGCGCAGCGTCCGGACTCTAAACGCAACGCCCGGTCTGGCTTTTGTCAGGCCGGGCGTTTGCCGCTTTCAGACCCCACGGGTTTCACCGTGTGGCAGTAACAGGTAACAAGACATGGCAAAAGAATACAGCCGTACCCAACGTATCGGCGATCAGATGCAGCGCGAGCTGGCACAGTTGATCCGTCGTGAAGTAAAAGATCCACGTGTTGGCCTGGTCACCATCACCGCCGTTGAGGTCAGCCGTGACGTGGGTCACGCCAAGATCTTCATTACCGTGATGGGCCAGGACAGCGCCGAAGAAATCGCGCAAAGCATCAAGGTGCTCAACTCTGCCGCAGGCTTTCTGCGCATGCAGCTGGCCCGTGAAATGAAGCTGCGCAGCGTTCCTCAGTTGCACTTCCACTACGACGAAAGCGTCGTGCGTGGCGCGCACCTGTCGGCACTGATCGAGCGGGCCGTGGCTGAAGACAATCAGCACCCGGAATCCGCCACGCCTGAAGACGCCAAGGAGTAATCGGTGGCTCAGGTCAAACGTATCCGTCGTAACGTCAGCGGTATTATTCTGCTCGACAAGCCCATTGGCTTTACCTCCAATGCGGCGCTGCAGAAGGTCCGCTGGCTGCTCAATGCCGAGAAGGCCGGGCACACCGGCAGCCTTGATCCCTTGGCCACCGGTGTCTTGCCGCTGTGCTTTGGTGAGGCCACCAAGTTCTCGCAATACCTGCTGGATTCCGACAAGGGTTACGAAACCCTGATGCAACTGGGCAAGACCACCACCACGGCAGACGCCGAAGGTGATGTTTTGCAGGTTCGGGACGTGACCGTTGGTCGTGCTGATATCGAAGCTGCTTTACCCGCTTTTCGTGGGCAAATCAGTCAGATACCGCCGATGTACTCGGCTCTCAAGCGTGATGGTCAGCCTCTTTACAAGCTGGCACGTGCGGGCGAAGTAGTGGAGCGCGAACCGCGTTCTGTTACTATTGCGCGCTTGGAATTGCTCGCCTGTGAAGGTGATACCGCCCGGTTGGCGGTGGACTGCAGCAAAGGCACCTATATCCGTACCCTGGTGGAAGATATTGGTGAGCAACTAGGCTGTGGCGCATACGTTGCAGAACTGCGACGCACCCAGGCCGGACCTTTCACCCTGGCCCAGACGGTCACGCTGGAAGAGCTGGAAGCGGTGCATGCCGAAGGCGGCAACGAAGCGGTTGATCGCTTCCTGATGCCATCGGACAGCGGTTTGCTGGATTGGCCATTGCTGCACTTCTCGGAGCACAGCGCGTTCTACTGGCTTAACGGCCAGCCGGTACGTGCCCCGGATGCCCCGAAGTTTGGCATGGTGCGAGTACAGGATCATAACGGTCGCTTTATCGGTATCGGTGAAGTGAGCGAAGACGGGCGCATCGCGCCGCGTCGACTGATTCGGTCAGAATGACCGGAACCAGTTTGTGGTAAAAGCGTAGCGAGCGAAGGTAAGACAAGGAAAAAACAGGCGAGGAAGCGGAGTTAACTGCTGTTAATGAGCATTCCGAGCCTGTTTTTGACGCAGGATTACCGAGCGCAGTAGCTTTTACGCAAACTGGAACGAGGGTGGCTGTTAGCAGGCATGGTCACTACTCATTTTTAGATACAGGGATTTGTCCCTGGCCTGTTGAAACTGCCCTTTGGGTGGTTTCCTGAAAAAAGGATTGCCTCATGGCTCTCGACGTTCAAGAAAAAGCACAAATCGTTGCTGACTATCAGCAAGCTGTTGGTGACACTGGTTCGCCAGAAGTGCAAGTTGCACTGCTGACCCACAACATCAACAAGCTGCAAGGTCACTTCAAGGCCAACGGTAAAGATCACCACTCCCGTCGTGGTCTGATCCGCATGGTAAACCAGCGCCGTAAGCTGCTGGACTACCTGAAAGGCAAGGATCTGGGTCGTTATCAGACTCTGATCGGTCGCCTGGGTCTGCGTCGCTAATCAGCGATTGCGCTAGAGGTTGGTTGGCTGTCGTGTGCCAGTGGGTTTCCCGCTGGCCCATGGCAGGCTTCCAGCCTCAAGTTTTATCTGGATACACGTTTTACCCTGGACAGGCGTTGGGCCGATTCCCGACATTGCCCAAGAATTTCGCAAGAAGACAAGTTCCCCAAGAGCCACAAAGAAGGTAGGACACCGTGAACCCGGTTATCAAAAAATTCCAGTTCGGTCAGTCGACCGTTACCCTCGAGACAGGCCGTATCGCCCGTCAAGCCTCCGGCGCAGTGCTGGTTACCGTTGACGACGACGTCACCGTATTGGTGACCGTTGTAGGCGCCAAGCACGCCGACTCAAGCAAAGGCTTCTTCCCTCTTTCTGTTCACTATCAGGAAAAGACCTACGCTGCCGGTAAAATTCCTGGCGGTTTCTTCAAGCGCGAAGGCCGTCCTTCCGAGAAAGAAACCCTGACCTCCCGACTGATCGACCGTCCGATCCGTCCGCTGTTTCCAGAAGGCTTCATGAACGAAGTGCAGGTTGTCTGCACCGTCGTTTCCACCAGCAAAAAGACCGATCCGGACATCGCTGCGATGATCGGTACCTCGGCTGCCCTGGCCATCTCCGGTATTCCTTTCGATGGCCCGATCGGCGCTGCCCGTGTTGCGTTCCACGAAAGCACTGGCTACCTGCTGAACCCGACTTACGAACAACAGAAAGCTTCGAGCCTGGACATGGTCGTTGCCGGTACTTCGGAAGCCGTGTTGATGGTTGAATCGGAAGCTAAAGAGCTGACCGAAGACCAGATGCTGGGCGCTGTACTGTTTGCTCACGACGAGTTCCAGGTTGTGATCAACGCTGTTAAAGAACTGGCCGCTGAAGCTGCCAAGCCAACCTGGACCTGGGCTGCCGCGCCTGAAGCCACTGAACTGCTGGGCGCTATCCGCTCCGAGTTCGGCGCTGCGATCTCCGACGCCTACACCATTACCATCAAGGCCGACCGTTACGCTCGCCTGGGTGAGTTGAAGGACCAGGTTGTTGCCAAGCTGTCCGGTGAAGAAGGCCAGCCTTCTTCCAGCGAAGTCAAAGCGGCTTTCGGCGAAATCGAATACCGCACCGTTCGCGAAAACATCGTTAACGGCAAGCCACGTATCGACGGTCGCGACACCCGCACCGTTCGCCCGCTGAACATCGAAGTCGGCGTTCTGCCAAAAACCCACGGCTCGGCCCTGTTCACCCGTGGCGAAACCCAGGCCCTGGTAGTCGCGACGCTGGGTACTGCCCGTGACGCACAGCTGCTGGACACCCTGGAAGGCGAGAAAAAAGATCCGTTCATGCTGCACTACAACTTCCCTCCGTTCTCGGTAGGTGAGTGTGGTCGCATGGGTGGTGCTGGTCGTCGCGAAATCGGTCACGGCCGTCTGGCCCGTCGTTCGATTTCGGCCATGCTGCCTGCCGCTGACGTGTTCCCGTACACCATTCGTGTTGTGTCGGAAATCACCGAGTCCAACGGTTCCAGCTCCATGGCTTCGGTCTGCGGTGCTTCCCTGGCTCTGATGGACGCCGGTGTGCCGATGAAGGCGCCGGTTGCCGGTATCGCCATGGGCCTGGTTAAAGAAGGCGAGAAGTTCGCCATCCTGACCGACATCCTGGGTGACGAAGACCACCTGGGCGACATGGACTTCAAAGTAGCCGGTACCGCTAAAGGTGTTACCGCGCTGCAGATGGACATCAAGATCAAGGGCATCACCGAAGAAATCATGGAAATCGCTCTGGGCCAAGCCCTGGAAGCGCGCCTGAACATCCTCGGCCAGATGAACCAGATCATTGGCCAGTCTCGCACCGAACTGTCGGAAAATGCTCCGACCATGATCGCGATGAAAATCGACACCGACAAAATCCGTGATGTTATCGGTAAAGGTGGCGCGACCATTCGTGCGATCTGTGAAGAGACCAAGGCTTCGATCGATATCGAAGATGACGGCTCGATCAAGATCTTCGGCGAAACCAAGGAAGCTGCAGAAGCGGCGCGTCAGCGCGTTCTGGGCATCACCGCTGAAGCCGAGATCGGCAAGATCTACGTCGGCAAGGTTGAGCGCATCGTCGACTTCGGCGCATTCGTCAACATCCTGCCGGGCAAAGACGGTCTGGTTCACATCTCCATGCTGAGCGACGCTCGCGTTGAGAAAGTGACCGACATTCTGAAAGAAGGTCAGGAAGTGGAAGTGCTGGTACTGGACGTGGACAACCGCGGCCGTATCAAGCTGTCCATCAAGGACGTAGCAGCAGCCAAGGCTTCGGGCGTTTAATTACCCCGGCGCTTCAAGCTGAAAAAGGACTCTTCGGAGTCCTTTTTTTATGGGCGCGGGAAAGTGCCGTGAAATCAGTTGTTTGGCCGGGTACAAAAGCCGCAACTTGCATGCAGGCACGATCAGCTTCATGCAAGTTGCACGATTTCGGAAATTTGAAATTTAGTTAATTTATTGATTTAAAAGGATTTTCGTTGGATGGAGAACTTGGCACAACGTCTGCAACAGTACTGGTAACCCTGCAGCATCAACGTTTACACGCTGCAGACTTTCGATAAAACAGGAGTTACTCGTATGAAGAAGTTCGCTATCGCTGCTGCAACTGCCACCGCTCTGACCCTGACCATGGCCAACGTGGCCTTTGCACAAACTTCCCAGGCGCCAATGGTTGTAGCTGCCGGTGAAGTGACCAAAGCCAAAGAAGCGACCTCCGACACCTGGATCACCACCAAAGTGAAAAGTGACCTGGTGACCGAGAAAGGCATTCCTGGCACCGACATCAAAGTCGAAACTAACAAGGGCGTCGTTTCCCTGTCTTCGACTGTTGCAATCACCGAAGCACAAAAAACTACAGCTGTAGCCATCACCAAGAAAATCAAAGGCGTTAAAGCTGTATCAGCCGATGGCCTGAAAGCAGAGTAACGCTCAACGAATCGCCTGAACTGGGCGAAGGTGGCACCGAGTGAGCTAGATATCCACTCAATGCACCTGACAGGTTCATGCGACCGACCATACGGATGTGGTCATTGCAGGCCCCGGCACTTGTGTCGGGGCCTGTTCTGTTGTGGGTAAGAAAAGTAGTTCTTGTGGCGAGGGGGCTTGCGCCTCGCCACAGGTATTGGGCAGGTCCTGGAGTTACTCGGCTTCCAGATGCATGGGAGTCACCACCCGGCCATCTTTCTCCGCTTGGCCCAGGTTGGCATCAATGAAGTAAACCCGCTCATCCTCCAACTGCCCCTTGTCCACCAGATAGTCCTTGATGGCACTGGCGCGGTCCTGACCCAGTTGCCGTAGCAGCACGTCGCTGGCGCTCCAGAAGGTAATCACACCCTCGCGTAGCTTCGCTGTGCGGTCTGCGGTGCTCAGGTCCTTCCATTCAGCCGGAGGCTGCTGTTTCAGTCGGGTTCGGTAGATGCCTTCGAGTAGCGGGCCCTTTGCGCTTTCCGGTACGTCCAATAGCGAAGCCTGGGCCGGAACCTTGTCGCCTCGGCGTTGGAGCATCTTGTAGTAGTTGTACTGGTATTCACGCTCCAGTCGCTGTGCGGCCAGGAGCGGGCCGTCACTGCTGGCTGCAGCGGTACCCTCAATCTCCAGGCGCAGGGCAGGGCGCTCCTTGAGCGCCTTGGAGAGGCTGTTCAGTGCCGATTCGGCATCCTTGCTTAACTCGCTGGAGCCTGCCGCAAATGACACGCTGCCCAGGTCTTCCGGCCCGCCACTAATCAGCCCACCAATAAACTTGAAGGGCGCCGTGGCCGCACGCACCACCAGGTTGCGCAGGGTCTGCCAGACAATCGGCATTACGCTGAATTGCGGGTTGTTCAAGTCGCCGGTCACCGGCAGTTCAATCGAGATTTTGCCGTCAGAGTCCTTGAGCAGGGCAATTGCCAGGCGAATCGGCAGGTCCACGGCGTCAGCGCTGTCGACCTTCTCACCCAGTTGCAGTTGTTCGACCACCACTTTGTTCTCGGCTTTCAGCTGGCCCTTGGTGATGACGTAGTGCAGATCCAGGTTGAGTCGGCCCTTGCGGATGCGGAACCCGGCGAATTTGCCGGAGTACGGCGTCAATGTCGTCAGTTCCACACGTTTGAAGCTGGTGGCGATGTCCAGCGCGGCCATCGGATCAAACGGATTCACGCTGCCTTTGATGGTCACTGGCGCGTAGCGGTCGACCTTGCCCTTGATGTCGACGCTGGCCGGTTTGGCCGCACGACTGTCAATGGTGCCGATCTGGCCGTTGAGTTGTTGGATGGCCGTGGCGAAGTTCGGGGTCAGGCTGAAGTCGGCAAAGTTGGCCGAGCCATCATTGATCGCAATTTGACCAATATGGATACCCAGTGGCTTTTCCTTACTGGCAGCAGGCTTGGCCGCCGTCTTGGCGCCGCTGCTGGCAGGCTGGGGAATCAGCAGGTCGTCGATGTTGGTGGTGCGGTCATCATTGATCATGAAGCGCGCGTAAGGCTGCAACAGGTTGACCTTGTCGATGGACAGGCTGTTGCCGTGTTGATAATTCAACCCTTCCAGCACCAGGCGCTGCCATTTCAGGAAGTCACGGGTCTTGAGGGTGTCCAGGGTATGCAACTGGTCCACCTGGGCGCGGCCGGTGACCTGGAAGGCCAGGGGCTCGGTGCTCTTGAGATTCACGTCCAGGTTGCTGCCGAGCATGCCGCTGCGCAGTTCCAGGCGGATGAACGGGCTGATGTAGGACTGGGCGACCCGCAGGTCGATGTCCTTGGTATCGACTTTCAGCTTGGCACTCACCGGGTTCAGGTTGACCTCGCCGGTTGCCTGGATCTTGCCCTGTTTACCCAGGCCGGTGTCGAGCTTGAGGGTGAAGGGGCTCTGGTTGAGGCTGTCGAAATTCTGCAGGTCGAGATTCAGCGGGCCCAACTCCAGGGCTACCGCAGGTTTTACCTGGCGGTCAGCCAGATGCACCTGGTAGTTGCGCAACTGGACGTCCTTGAGCAGAACTTGCCAGGGTTTGCTGGGCGCTGCCGGTGCAGGTTTTGGTGAGTCGGCGGTGGCCGGCGCGGTAGCGGGCTTAGGCGCTGCGGCAGGCTTGCTCGGCTGGCTGGCGAACAGTTTCTGCCAGTCCAGTTGGCCGTCGGCTTCACGGGCGGCCCAGGTTTCGAGCTTGTTGCTACGAATCTTGCCGACGATGACTTGCTGCTTGGCCAGGTCTACGGTGGTTTCGCTGACGTCCAGGCGCTCCAGGCGGGCCAGTGGCCGGCCATCTGGCGCCTTGATGGCAAACGGCGCGATGCTCGCGGAGACGTTGGTCAGGTTCAGTTCGGTTTCTTTGGCCAGGTTCAGCTTGTAATCGGTGCTGAAGTTGAGGATGCCGTCTTCCAGAACCAGCGGCAGAGCGTCACGTACATACGGCCACCAGACTTTCATCTTGCCGTCGGTGACCTTCAATTTACCTTCGGACGCAATCGGCACCAGGCTGAAGTTGCCTGTCCAGTCGATCTGGCCGCCTTCTGGGCCGGCAGCGACCAAGGTCATGTCGGCATTGTCTTCGGGCAGGGTGCTGAGGTTTTTCAGCTCGAAGTCGAGTTTGTCGTAGAGAAACTCAATCGGTTCGCTGGGGCGCAAGTCTTCAAAATGCACATATCCGCCAGCCAGCTTGATGCTTTCGATGCGTAGCGGGAACGGTTTACTGTTGGGATCAACCGGTGTCGGCTCACTGGGAGGCAGCTTGAACAGTTGCGCCAGATTGAGTGTGCCGGACTTGTCGAACAGGATCTCGGTCTTGGGCTTGTCCAGTTGCACGTCGGCCAGGTGCAGGGCGCGCGTCCAGAGACTGTCGATCTGCAGGTTGGCGTAGAGACGTTCAAAACCCACTTGTTCCTTGCCGGGTTCGCCGATTTTCAGGCCCCATACGGTCAGTTCAAGGCTGAACGGGTTGAGTTCGATACGCTCGATGTGAGCCGGAACGGTAGCGTAATTGGCCAACTGTTGGTTGGCCACGCGAAGGGCAATGCCGGGCAGAATCAGGAAGCCCAGCAAGCTATACAGTGCAAGAGCGGTCAGCAAGGCGCCAGCGGCGCGTATCAATCCTTTGGGCATGTGAGGCGCCATCTTTGTCGATCAGAAGTGCCTTGGAGTATGGCACGGGTTTACGGTTCCGAAGAACAGTGCCTTTATTCCTGCCAGTCGACTCTTTCAGGACAAGTCTTACAGTTGCAGTATCAGCGTCTTCAGTGGTGGCTGCAGGTCCCGGGACGGAAAGTCTGCACCAGGCGTCATGATTTTCCAGTCGCGGACCGGCCGCCCGGCCTTTTCAGCGCAGCGCAGCACTTGATCGCGCCAGTCATCCATACTGACCTTTGCCAGATTGTTGCAGCAGATCAGCACGCCGTTATCGGCGGTGGCCAGCAGTGCCGGCTTGAGCAGGCTTTGGTAGTCGCGCAGCAGGTCAACCGTACCGAAGGCGCTTTTGGCCCAGGCCGGAGGATCAAGCAGTACCAGGTCGTATTGGCGCTGTTCCAGGCGCGGGTAACTCGGCAGTTTCTGTCCGCGACGCTGGGTGATCGGCAAACCGGCCAACTGGCGAATTGCCGGAAAGTAGTCGGATTGCACAAACGCCATTGCCGGCAACTGTGGGTTGAGCAGGCCATTTTCCCGGCCAACCGCCAGATTGCCTTCGGCAAAGTCCAGGTTGCACACTTCACGGGCACCGCCGGCGGCGGCACTCAAACCCACGCCGCAGGTATAGGCGAACAAGTTCAGTACGCTTTTGCCGGCGCTATGATCCTTGACCCAGCCTCGGGTGTTGCGCAGGTCGAGGAACAGCAGCGGGTCTTGCCCGGCATGGCGGCCGCGCACGCGGTAATTGAGGCCCCATTCGTGGCCGATCAGGTCTTCCAGAGCCGCAGGTTCGGCACGGTAGACCGTGTCTTCCCGGTCGATACGCGAGTTGCCTCGGGAGCGGTCGTTGTAGACCAGCAACAATTCCAGGCCCAGGTACTGATTGATGATTTGATGCAGTTCCAGCAAGGCCTCGCTGTCCAGCGATTGGTGGAAGCTTTGCACCAGCAATTGCGGGCCATAACGGTCGACCGCCAGGCCGCCGGCGCCTTCCTGGCTGCCATGGAATAACCGATAGCAGTCGGTGCCTTGCTGATGCAGCTCGGCAAGCAGGTCTTGGCGATGATCGAGGGCGGCGCGCAGCGCCTGATTCAGGGAAGACATGGAGCGCGCCTTGCTGGGTGATTGGGGCGCGGGAGTTTAACAGTTATGGCTACAGCAGGCCCATTCGCCTGTGGGCCCGCTGCACCGAACCGTTGCGCATTGCCCAGCGCAGCATCGGTGCACTGCGCCTGACGCCGACCCGGATCAATTGACGTTGCAATGGGCTCTGTCTTTGCCCAAGCATGTCGCTGGCCCAGTCCGGCAGCAGGTCGATACCCGCCTGCATCATCAGCGAACCGAAAGGTTTGGCCAGGGTGCTGGGGGAGGGCGCATTGAGCAGCAGGCGCAACACCTCGTGGCTACGGTTGTCACACAGCAACTGCGGGCGAATACGCTCAAGGTAGTCGGCGATTTCCTGGCGTGAGCGCGGCACATGGCGGGCGCCAAGCTGTTCGGCCACCAAGGCGATTTCGGTGTAGTACCGGTCCTGATCCCTTGGGGATAAATCCGGATTGCAATAACGCAGGTGGGCGGCGAGGAAGTTGCTGACCTCCGCTACATGCACCCAGGTCAGCAATTCCGGGTCGCTGGCGGCGTAGGGACGGCCGTCGGGGGCGTGGCCGACCACTTGCAGGTGAATGGTGCGCACTTTTTCAATCAGCCATTCGGCATCGCGGCGGCAGCCGAAGGTGGTGCCGGAGATGAACTGCGAGGTGCGCCGCAAGCGCCCGAGCATGTCCTCGCGAAAGTTCGAATGGTCCCAGACACCCGCGAGTGCCAGCGGGTGCAGGGCCTGCAACATCAAGGCGCTGATGCCGCCGATCAACATGCTGCTGAAGTCACCATGGACCTTCCAGCTCACCGAGTCCGGTCCGAACAGGCCTGGATCACCCTTGGGGTTTTCCAGGTCGAACTGGCCCAGGGACACTCCGGTCAGGCTCATGAGCTGGGTTTCGATGCGGCTGCGAATAAATTCCATGGGGACTCAGGGGTTCCTATCGGTTCAGGCGCTTGTCGATCAAGCCTTCGACTACGCTGGGATCCGCCAGGGTCGAGGTATCACCCAAGCTGTCCAGCTCGTTGCAGGCAATCTTGCGCAGAATGCGCCGCATGATCTTGCCTGAGCGGGTTTTCGGCAAGGCTGGCGCCCATTGGATCAGCTCCGGCTTGGCGAAGCTGCCGATTTCTTTGCTCACCAGTGCCAGCAGGTGTTTTTTCAAGTCGTCGCTCGGCTCCACGCCGTTCATCGGGGTAACGAAGGCGTAGATGCCCTGGCCTTTGACATCATGGGGGTAACCGACCACGGCGGCCTCTGCCACGCTGTCGTGCAGCACCAGGGCGCTCTCTACCTCTGCGGTGCCGATACGATGGCCGGAGACGTTGATCACATCATCGATGCGCCCGGTGATCCAGTAGTCGCCGTCCTCGTCCCGTCGTGCACCGTCGCCGGTGAAGTAATAGCCGGGATAGGGTTTAAAGTAGGTGTCGATCATCCGCTGCGGGTCGCCATACACGCTACGGATCTGACCTGGCCAGCTGGATTTGATCGCGAGTACGCCACTGCCGGCGCCGCTGATTTCCTTGCCTTGTTCATCGAGCAGCACCGGCTGCACGCCAAACATCGGTTGGGTCGCGCAGCCAGGTTTGATCCGCCGGGCGCTGACCAGCGGGCTGAGCATGATGCCGCCGGTTTCAGTCTGCCACCAGGTGTCGACAATCGGGCAGCGTTGCTCGCCCACGGCATTGAAGTACCAATCCCAGGCTTCCGGGTTGATCGGTTCACCGACACTGCCCAGTAGCCGCAGGCTGGCGCGGGAAGTGCCGGCCAGCGGGCCAGGCCCCTCACGCATCAAGGCGCGCAAGGCGGTCGGTGCGGTGTAGAAGATATTGACCTGATGTTTGTCGATCACCTGCCAGAATCGTGAACTGTCCGGGTAGCTCGGCACGCCTTCAAACATCAGTGAGCTGGCACCATTGGCCAGCGGCCCGTAGACGATATAGCTGTGGCCTGTGACCCAGCCGACATCGGCGGTGCACCAGAATATTTCGCCTTCACGGTAGTCGAGCACGTACTTGAAGGTCATCGCTGCTTGCAGCAGGTAACCGCCAGTCGTGTGCAGCACGCCTTTGGGTTTGCCGGTGCTGCCGGAGGTATAGAGGATAAACATCGGGTCTTCGGCGCCCATGGCCTCGGGAGGGCAGTTATCGCTTACCGTATCCAGCGCCTGTTGATATTTCAGGTCGCGCCCTTCAACCCAGTCGACTGTCGCCCCAGTGCGTTGCACTACCAGCACGGTGCTGACATCCGGGCAACTGGCCAGGGCCTTGTCGACGTTCTTTTTCAAGGCCACGGCTTTGCCACCTCGCACGCCTTCATCGGCGGTAATCACCGTGCGACAGTCAGCGTCGAGAATCCGATCGCGCAGGGCATCCGGGGAAAAACCACCAAATACCACCGAATGCACCGCGCCAATACGCGTACAGGCCAGCATCGCGTAAGCCGCTTCGGGGATCATTGGCATGTAGATGCATACGCGGTCGCCCTTTTTAACACCACGGCTTTTCAGCACATTGGCCAGGCGGCAGACGTTTTGATGCAGTTGGCGGTAGGTTATTTTGGATGATTTTGTCGGATCATCGCCTTCCCAGATGAAGGCCGGTTGTTCGGCGCGCTTGGCCAGGTGACGGTCGATGCAGTTGTAGCTGACGTTCAGTTGAGCGCCGGCAAACCATTGGGCGGCACCGCTCTTGATGTCCGATTGCTGGACGCTGTGCCAGGGCGTGATCCAGTCGAGAAAGTGCTTGGCCTGTTCGGCCCAGAACGTGTCGGGTTGCTCGATGGATTGGCGGTAGAGGCGTTGGTAGTCCTCTTGACTGAGTTGCGCAGCCCGGCGGACGGCATCGGCGGTGGGAAACGTGCTGATATCGAACATGGGGGATCCTTATTCTTGTTTTTGCGACAAGCGATAAAGATGCACCCAGTGGCGGGTGGGTTCAAGGCCAACGTCCAAACGGACGTTGGCCTCCACGGATCAGATCAGCCGCGGTGACGACCACGGAAGTAGTTGATCAAACCCTGGGTCGAGGCATCGTCGGCCGGCTCTTCTTCAGTGCCGGTCAGGCGGTTGTAGACGCCCTTGCCCAGTTCCTTGCCCAGTTCCACGCCCCATTGGTCGAAGGCGTTGATGCCCCAGATGACGCTCTGCACGAACACTTTGTGTTCATACATGGCCACCAGTGCGCCCAAGCGACGGGGGCTGATGCGCTCCACCACAATGGTGTTGCTCGGACGGTTGCCCGGGATCACCTTGTGCGGTGCCAGCTTCTCTACCTCAGCCTCTGGCAGGCCCTTTTCACGCAGCTCGGCTTCGGCTTCGCCAAGGGTCTTGCCCAACATCAGTGCCTGGCTCTGGGACAGGCAGTTGGCGTACAGCCACTGATGGTGGTCGGACACCGGATTGAAGCTGACGATTGGCACGATAAAGTCGGCCGGGATCAGTTGGGTGCCCTGGTGCAGCAACTGGTGGTAAGCGTGCTGGCCGTTGCAACCTACGCCACCCCAGATAACCGGGCCGGTGTCGGTGGAAACCGGGGTACCGTCCTGGCGCACGCTTTTGCCGTTGGATTCCATGTCCAACTGTTGCAAGTGCTTGGTGATGTTACGCAGGTAGTGGTCGTACGGCAGGATCGCGTGGCTTTGCGCACCCCAGAAATTACCGTACCACACGCCCAGCAAGGCCAGCAGCACAGGCATGTTCTGTTCGAACGGCGCGTTCTGGAAATGCTGGTCCATGGTGTAGGCACCGGACAGCAGTTCCTTGAAGTTGGACATGCCGATAGCCAGGGCAATAGGCAAGCCGATGGCCGACCACAGCGAGTAACGGCCGCCGACCCAGTCCCACATCGGGAAGATGTTTTCTTCGCGGATCCCGAAAGCCACGGCTGCCGCATTGTTGCTCGAAACGGCGATAAAGTGGCGATACAGCTCGGCTTCCGAGCCGCCCTGGGCCAGATACCAGGCGCGGGCGGCCTGGGCGTTTTTCAGGGTTTCGAGGGTGTTGAAGGATTTCGACGAAACGATGAACAGCGTGGTTTCGGCGCGCAGCTTCATGGTCAGTTCGTGGAATTCGCTGCCGTCAATGTTCGCCAGGTAATGGCAGCGCACACCTTTATGGGCGTAGGACAGCAGCGCTTCGGACACCAGCTCGGGGCCGAGGAACGAGCCACCGATACCAATGTTCACCACGTCGGTGATCGGCTTCTCCGTGTAACCGCGCCACAGGCCGTCGTGGATGCGGCCTACCAGGTCGGTGATTTGGTTCAGCACCTTGTGCACGTCGGGCATGATGTTCACACCATTGACCGACAACTTGTCGCCCACCGGGCGACGCAGGGCGGTGTGCAGCGCCGGGCGGCCTTCGGAAGAATTGACCGGCTCGCCGCTGAACAGCGCCTTGATTGCACCTTGGAGGTCGACTTCGTTGGCCAGGCCTACCAGCAGGTCGCGGGTTTCGCGGGTGATCAGGTTTTTCGAGTAATCCAGGAACAGTCCGCAGCTGCTCAGGGTGAACTGGTTAAAACGCTGGGGATCGGCATTAAAGGCTTCGCGCATGCTGAAATCCTGCATGGCTTGGCGGTGTTGATTGAGCGCTTGCCAGGCGGGCAGCGCGGTAACGTCATGAGGGGTGCGGTAATACGCCATCGCTGCGGGTTTCCTTTTTATTACGGGGACTGCCTTTAGGACACTTGAAAGCCCGGAACGTCCGGTTTTTCTATGACGAGAACGATGAAAAGACAGGTTCTGGCCAGCAGTGTCAACGCCAACAAATAGCGTAGGGCAATTACATTAAACCTAGCGTGTCGATCTGTCTTGGCTTTGTCTGCGCTGTGGCCGGTACTTTTTTATACCGGCACATCAGGCAGTGCAACAGGCGGGGGGCTTACGGGTTTAAATTCAGATGAAGATTGTCGATCAACCGGGTAGCGCCCAGATAGGCCGCTACCAGGATCACCACGTCGCGATCCTCGGCGGTGGCCGGGCGCAAGTGTTGGCCCTGGCGAACCTCCAGGTAATCCATGCGCAAGCCGGCGGCTTCGATATGTCGGATCTGCTCAGCGCGCAGCTTGGCAAAATCCCGGTCTCCGGCTTCGATTGCGGTCGCGATCTGGCTCAGGCTGCGGTAGAGCACCGGCGCAATCGCTCGCTGCTCTTGGGAGAGGTAACCGTTGCGGGACGACAGGGCGAGCCCGTCATCCGCGCGCACGGTGGGCTCGCCGATAATCTGGATCGGCATGTTCAGGTCATGGGCCATGGCACGAATGACCGCCAGTTGCTGGTAGTCCTTCTGGCCAAACACCGCCAGATCCGGTTGAACCATGTTGAACAGTTTGCTGACCACGGTCGCCACGCCTTCGAAATGCCCCGGGCGGCTGGCGCCGCACAGGCCTTCGGACAGGTGTGGGACGCTGACGCGGGTTTGGCCGGCCATACCGTCGGGGTACATTTCTTCAACGGTGGGCGTGAACAGCAAGTTGCAGCCGGCCTGGAGCAGTTTTTCCTGATCCGCTGCGAGAGTGCGCGGGTATTTGTCCAGATCTTCGCCTGCGCCAAATTGCAGCGGGTTGACGAAAATGCTCGCCACCACGAAGTCCACCCGCTGGGCAGCCTTGCTCACCAGTGCCGCGTG
Source organism: Pseudomonas spelaei (assembly GCF_009724245.1). Lineage (GTDB taxonomy): Bacteria > Pseudomonadota > Gammaproteobacteria > Pseudomonadales > Pseudomonadaceae > Aquipseudomonas > Aquipseudomonas spelaei. The sequence goes on from NZ_WNNK01000013.1 coordinate 167,698, forward strand.
ACCACTGTGCAGGTTGCCCATGGTCGGCACAAAGCCAATGCGTTTGCCCTCGCTGCGCGCGCGGGCGACGGCGGCCCGCAGTTCGCGTACGGTTTTAACGGTGTTCATGCAGAGAATCCGTGTTCGATGCCTGGGAAGGTAACGGCTTTGACTTCGGTGACGTAGGCGCTCAGAGCGGCATGAATGCTGTCCTGGCCGGCCATGAAGTTCTTCACGAACTTCGGAACGTGGCCGGTGATGGAGAGCCCCAGCATGTCGTGTAACACCAAGACCTGGCCGTCGGTGGCGGAGCCTGCGCCAATGCCGATCACCGGTACCTTGACGGCCTGGGTGATTTCCGCCGCCAGTTCGCTGGGCACGCACTCCAACAGAATCATGGCCGCGCCCGCTTGCTCCAGGGCGATGGCATCGGCGCGCATCTGGCGTGCCTGGGCTTCATTGCGGCCTTGTACCTTGTAACCGCCGAGGATGTTCACCGACTGTGGCGTCAGGCCCATGTGTACGCACACCGGAACGCCACGCTCAGCCAGCAGGCGAATCGATTCGGCGAGCCAGGCGGCGCCTTCCACCTTGATCATGTGCGCACCGGCTTGCATCAGTTTGCCGGCGTTGTGCAGGGTCTGTTCGACGGTGGCGTAACCCATGAACGGCAGGTCGGCGATGATAAATGCCCCATCGTTGCCGCGCTTGACGCTGGCGGTGTGGTAGGCGAGCTCATCGGTGGTGACGGGCAGGGTGCTGTCATTCCCTTGTAGAACCATGCCCAGGGAGTCGCCCACCAGTAACACTTCAACTCCGGCCTGGCAGCAAGCCTGGGCGAAGGTGGCGTCATAGCAGGTCAGCATGGTGATTTTTTCACCTTTGAGTTTGAGGCTCTGCAAGGTGGTCAGGGTAATGTTTGGCATGAAAAGGGTCCTCGTTCAGGCGCTTGGAAACAGCGAGTAACGCGCGTGAGTCTTCGTTTATACAGGCGCACTTTCTTAAGAATCAGTGCTTATAAGGCCTGGATTGCGCCCTTTAGCGCCGGGTTGGCGGCAGCGGGACGCCTATAGTCGTGAGGAGAACTCTGGAAGTCAATTGGATGTGTTACCGCATTGTTACGGTTGAGGTGTTACCCCCGGTTACTGATGCGATTCAGCAGGTAGGACGGTGTATTCAAGGGGGTCGCAGATCAACTGTGGGAGCTGGCTTGCCTGCGATTGCATCACCGCGACACACCTGCTGCGCCGGGCCGCCCGCATCGCAGGCAAGCCAGCTCCCACATGATTGCGTCAGGCCGCAGGCAGGCGTTCCAGGCCGACAAACGGGCAGGCATCCAGCAAGTCGCTTAGCAAGCGGCCATCGGCCAATTGCAGGCTGGCTGGGGCCAGTTCTGCGAGGGGGTAGAGCACGAATGCCCGTAGATGGATCTGGTAGTGCGGTACCTTGAGCCGAGGCTCATCAATCAGTCGATCACCGAACAGCAGGATGTCCAGGTCCAGCGTGCGTGGGCCCCAACGCTCAAGGCGTTCACGGCCCTGATCGTGCTCGATGGTTTGCAGCGCATCCAGCAACGCCAGCGGCGCGAGGTTGCTGTCCAGGGCCGCAACCGCGTTGGTGTAACGCGGCTGACCAGGGGACAAGGAATCACTTTGATAGAAGGCGGAGACGCCCGCCAGCGTGGTGTTCGGCAATTGCGCCAAGGCCTCGATGGCGTTACGCAATTGTTGTTCCGGGGCAGACAAGTTGCTGCCCATGCCGATATAGATGCGTTCCACCGTGTTTACTCGCCAGACGCGCTCGGTATATCGGCAGCGCTGCGTTTGCGTTTGCTGCCGCTGCTGCGTCGACGTTTTTTCGGCGCATCGCCGGTGCCATCGCCCTTGCCGCTCAGGTCACGAATCATCTCGCGACGTTCGCTGTCGTTGGCGTCCTGATAATCCGTCCACCATTCTCCCAGGCCATCGGTCTGCTCGCCGGCGCTTTCACGCAACAGCAGGAAGTCGTAGCCGGCGCGGAAGCGCGGGTTGTCCAGCAACATGTCGGCGCGTTTACCGCTACGTCGTGGCAGGCGCTCCTGCATGTCCCAGATCTCGCGGATCGGCAGGGTGAAACGCTTAGGGATAGCAATGCGTTGGCACTGTTCGGCGATCAGTTCGTGAGCCGCCTCCTGCATGGCCGGAATCGGCGGCATGCCACGATTCTGCAAGCGCAATACCCGTGCTGGCAGCGCAGGCCACAGCAGGGCGGCAAACAGGAAGGCCGGGGTTACCGGCTTGTTCTGCTTGATGCGCAGGTCGGTGTTGACCAGCGCCTCGCTGATCAGGGTGTGGGTGTACGTCGGGTTGTGCTCCAGTGCTTCGGCGCTGGCCGGGAACAATGGATCGAACAACTGCAGGTCCACGAGCATTTCGAAGGTATCGGCGGCGTAGCCGGAGAGGAACAGCTTGAGCACCTCTTCGAACAGACGTGCCGAGGGGATTTCCCGCAGCATCGGTGCCAGTTCGCGAATCGGCGCGGCGGTGTGTTTCTCGATACCGAAGTTCAGCTTTGCGGCAAAACGCACGGCCCGCAGCATCCGCACCGGGTCTTCCTGGTAGCGTTGCGTCGGGTCGCCGATCAGGCGCAGCAGGTTGTTGCGGATGTCATGTACGCCATTGGCGTAATCGAGGATGCGCTCGCTGACCGGGTCGTAGTACAGGGCATTGATGGTGAAGTCGCGGCGCTGCGCGTCTTCTTCCAGGGTGCCGTAGACGTTGTCCCGCAGGATGCGCCCGCTTTCGTTGCGGGAAGACTGATTGCTGTCTTCCTCTTCATCGTTTTGCGGGTGATTGGCGCGGAAGGTCGCTACTTCGATGATTTCGCGACCGAAGTGGATATGCACCAACTTGAAGCGCCGGCCGATGATTCGCGCATTGCGAAATTCGGCCCGCACTTGTTCCGGCGTGGCGCTGGTGGCGACGTCGAAATCCTTGGGCGTGATATTGAGCAGCATGTCGCGCACGCAACCCCCGACCAGGTAAGCCTGGTAGCCGGCATTCTGCAGGCGTTCGACGATGTTCACCGCATAACGGCTGAACTGGGCGCGTTGCAGCGAATGTTGGCTGCTGTTGAGCACTTCAGGCGTGCTGCGTTTGTGTTGCGTACGACGCAAAGGCGAACGGAATGACTGGAACAACTTCTTCAGCATGGGATGCACTGTTTGAAGGAATGTTCGGCCATAACGAAGAATGACCGCATGATGGGCCGGGATTCTAGCATTTAGTCAGGGGATGGTGTAGGAACTAGCTGCAAGCCTTGAGCCAGAAGCTTAAAGATAGGGGAAACGGTCGAATTCCAGAAGCCAAATTGTAGAAACTACAAGGGGAGCCGAAGCTCCCCCAGAAGTAGTTGCGTGCTCTATTTTTATTATTGATTTCGGGCTTCTTGTTTTTGTTGATCGCCCTTGCCATGAAGCTTCACCTTCATGACCCTCCCAATCGGGAGCCAAGAGCAAACGGATTGCTTTGGTCGCTGTGTTGCTGATCTACGATCCAACCAGTTCAGGCTCTGCCTTAGGGCAGTTTTTGTTGTTCTCGGCCTGGTTGCGGGGCAAGCCCCAAATGCAACGCCTCTCCAAAAGAATCAGTTAGCTGCGCCTCCGCCGTGTTGTTTTTGTTATGCGTGAGTCGATACGTCTTATTTTTATTGTCTTGTACATTTGCTTGTTATTGTTTTTGTACTAAGCATATAGCAGGGTGCGTGCCAACTTTTGTGAGGCCCAACAAAATAAGGGGTCAAACGCATTTTCGGGTTTTTGAGGGCCAAAAAAAGCCGGGGCTTCGTTACCGTAAGCCCCGGCTTTTGTTACGTGAATTGTCTGCGGTAACAGTTTTTTCACATCTGAGGGTGTTACCTGTGGGGGAACCCCTTTCAGCTTTCGCTGGCTACCCCGGTCTTGCGCCGTGGAATGCCCAGGCGCTGGCGCCGTTCCCACAGGCATTTGCGGCTGACGCCCAACTTGCGAGCCAATTCGGTCTCGGTCATATGATCCTGGTGCTCCAGGACGAAGTGCTGGAAGTAATCTTCCAGTGACAAATCTTCGGTAGGTTCGTGGCTGGTGTTACTGCCGCCGCCCTGTTGTGGGGCCAAGCCGATGAAGTCGTCATCGTCCAGGTCACTGAGTTCGATATCGATGCCCAGTAGCTCGGCAGAGATTTCCGGGCTCTCTGACAGAATCACCGCGCGTTCTACCGCGTTCTCCAGTTCCCGTACGTTACCCGGCCAGGAGTAATGCCGAATCGCCTGCTCGGCGTCGGTGGCGAACTTCAGGTCGGTCCGGTTGACGCGAGCACTCTGGCGCACCAGGAACGCGTTGGCGATCTCGTTGACGTCGGCGCCACGCTCACGCAGGGCTGGCAGTTTGAGAGCGATTACGTGCAGGCGGTAATAAAGGTCTTCACGGAACTGACCGATCTTCGCCAGGCTTTTCAGGTCCCGGTGAGTGGCCGCGATCAGTCGTACATCGACCTTCTGCGATTGCACCGAGCCTACGCGACGAATCTCGCCTTCTTGCAGTACCCGCAGCAGTCGTGCCTGGGCTTCCAGTGGCAACTCACCGATTTCATCCAGAAACAGGGTACCGCCATCGGCAGCTTCGACCAGGCCGGCACGCCCAGCGCTGGCACCGGTAAAGGCGCCCTTTTCGTGGCCGAACAGCTCGGACTCGATCAGGGATTCGGGGATCGCCGCGCAGTTCACCGAAATCATCGGTGCCTTGGCGCGCTTGGACAGGTTGTGCAGGGCGCGGGCCACCAGCTCTTTGCCGGTGCCCGACTCGCCCTGAATCAATACATTGGAGTCCGTGGGCGCCACTTTGCGGATCTTGCTGTACAGGTCCTGCATCGGTGGGCAGGAACCAATAATGCCGATTTCGCCGTTGCTGTTGTCGATGCCTGGTTTTTCAGCGCCGTTGGCCGCTTTGCCGGCAGGGCGTTCGGCCGATGCATGGCTGCCCGACTGTCGGTCGCGCAGGATGCGGGCCACGGCCTGGAGCATTTCGTCGTGGTCGAAAGGCTTGGCGATGTAGTCCACCGCGCCCATCTTCATCGAGTCCACCGCCGAACGCAGGCTGGCGTAGCTGGTCATGATCAGCACCGGCGTGCCTTGGCCGAGCTTGATCAGCTCGGTGCCAGGCGCGCCCGGAAGGCGCAGGTCACTGACGATCAGGTCGAACGTGGGAATACTGAAACGCTCTTGGGCTTCCTGCACCGAGCCGGCTTCGCTGACCTGGTACTGATTACGTTCAAGCAGGCGACGCAAGGCAGAGCGGATAATGGTTTCGTCTTCGACGATCAAAATGTGCGGCATTGATTCAATTCTCTCGACGGTCTCAGTTCACAGCGGACGTCGCTTCGACATGACGCGGCAAGGTCACCCGAATACGGGTGCCGCGTTGGCTTTCGGTGTCAGCCGGGCTGTCGATGGTGATTTGTCCATAATGCTCTTCAACGATGGAATAGACCAGTGCGAGGCCCAGACCGGTGCCTTCACCCGGATCCTTGGTGGTGAAGAAGGGTTCGAACAATCGGTCCTTGATGTTCTGTGGAATGCCGCTGCCTTCGTCCTCGACGATCAGGTCGATGGTGTGCTCGAAAGCCTCGCTCTTGACACGTACCGCGCTGCCGGCCGGTGATGCATCGCGGGCGTTGGACAGCAAATTGATCAGCACCTGTGCCAAGCGCTGAGAGTCTCCGTCGACCCAGTGGTCCGGGTCGCACAGGTTGAAGAACTGTACTTCGAAATTGCGCCGGTTCAAGGCCAGCAGCCCAATGGCATCCTGGGCAACTTCCGCCAGGCATACCGCTTCATCATGATTTTGATGGGCGCCAGCGTGGGCGAAGCTCATCAGCGACTGCACGATGCGTGAGACACGTTTGGTCTGTTCGAGGATTTGCCCGCTGATTTCGGTGATTTCACCGTCTTCTTCCCGCTCTTCCCGCAGGTTCTGCGCCAGGCAGGCGATGCCGGTGATCGGATTGCCGATTTCATGGGCGACACCGGCGGCCAGGCGACCAATGCTGGCCAGGCGCTCGGAGTGCACCAGTTTGTCTTCGAGCATCTGGGTTTCGGTCAGGTCTTCTACCAGCAGCACCAAACCGCTGTTGCCGGGTGCCAGCGGCTCGTCGATGGCCGCTTTGTGCAGGTTGAGCCAGCGGGTCTGGCCGTCGAGGGCCAGGTGCTGTTTGTGCAAGTGCTCATCCGGCAGGTTGATAAAACCCTGGAGCAGCTCTTTCCATGGCTCGCCGATGGTGTTCAGGCGTGAGCCCACCACACGCTGGGCGGCGATGCCGGTGAGCTCTTCCATGGCTTTGTTCCACATCAGGATCTCTTGATCCTTGGCCAGGGAACAGACGCCCATGGGCAACTCCTGCAATGTTTGGCGGTGATAACGGCGCAGGGCGTCGAGTTCGGCGGCAAGGCCGGTGAGGCGCGAGTGATAATCCTCAAGCCGGCTTTCGATGAAGTGGATGTCCTCGGTGACATAGTTCTCACCACCCGCCTTGTAGGGCAGGAAGGTCTCGACCATGTCCTGGGACACGCTGGGGCCCATCAGCCCGGACAGGTTGGCTTCGATACGATCACGCAGGCGACGCAAGGCATAAGGCCGGCGCTCGTCGAACGGCAAGTAAAGGTCACGCAATGCCTGTTCGACCTCCTTTTGCGCAGCCTTGGCGCCCAGGGGTTTGGCCAATTGCGTGGCGAACTCCTGGGGGGAGGCCGCATGCAATTCGCGGCGCTGCGGACGACGTACGTTGTCCACCGCGCACGCTTCGGCGGCGCTGGTTTCTTCGGGGCTGGCGTTGGTGAACAGTGAGATCAGGGTGAACATGAGTACGTTGGCCGCCAGCGAGGCAATGGCTGCCATGTGCCAGCTGGTGTCGTCCAACACGTAGATCATGTTCAACAACGGAATGTAGAAGCCCTGCAGATTGCCCACCAGCGGCAACAGCATGGTCACCAGCCACACCAGGATCCCGGCCAGCAGCCCGGCGATAAAGCCACGACGGTTGGCGGTGGGCCAATACAGAACCGAGAGCACGCCCGGCAGGAACTGCAAGGTGGCCACAAAAGCGACGATGCCGAGGTTGGCCAGGTCTTGCTCGGCGCCCAGCAACAGGTAGAAGCCGTAACCCGCCATGATGATCGCGACGATCAGCGCCCGGCGTGTCCATTTCAGCCAGCGATAGATATTGCCTTCGGCGGGCGGCTGATACAGCGGCAGCACCAAGTGATTGAGTGCCATGCCCGACAACGCCAGCGTCGTGACGATGATCAATCCACTGGCAGCCGATAAGCCACCAACGTAGGCCAGCAGTGCCAGGGACTTGCTGTTGGCGGCAATCCCGACACCCAGGGTGAAATATTCAGGATTGGTGGTTGCACCCAGTTTCAGGCCGGCCCAGAGGATCAGCGGCACCGCCAGGCTCATCAACAGCAAAAACAGCGGCAAACCCCAACTGGCACTGACCAGCGAGCGCGGATTGAGGTTTTCGGTGAAGGTCATGTGGTACATGTGCGGCATGACAATGGCTGAGGCAAAGAACACCAACAGCAGCGTGCGCCATGGGCCTTCTTGCAGCGGCGTGTGCAGCGCGGCAAGTGCGGTCTGGTTCTGCAGCAGCCACAGTTCCAGTTGTTGCGGACCGTCGAACACGCCGTACAGTGCGTAGAGGCCGACGCCACCGATGGCGATAAGTTTGATCACCGATTCAAAAGCAATCGCGAACACCAGGCCTTCGTGTTTTTCCCGGGTGGCGATATGCCGTGAACCGAAGAAAATCGTGAACAGGGTAATCAGCGCGCAGAAGCTCAGGGCAACTCGGTGCTGCACCGGCTCGCGGGTGAGGATGCCGATGGAGTCGGCCACAGCCTGGATCTGCAATGCCAGTAACGGCAGCACACCGATCAACATGAAGATCGTGGTCAGTGCCCCGGCCCAGGTGCTGCGAAAGCGGAAGGCAAACAGGTCCGCGAGGGACGACAGTTGATAGGTGCGGGTGATTTTCAGGATCGGGTAGAGCAGCACCGGCGCGAGCAGAAACGCCCCGGACACCCCGAGATAACTGGAGAGAAAGCCATAACCGTACTGGTAGGCCAAGCCCACCGTGCCATAGAACGCCCAAGCGCTGGCATAGACGCCGAGCGATAAGGTGTAGGTCAACGGATGGCGAATGATCGCCCGCGGAATCATTCCACGCTCACTGATCCAGGCCACCCCGAACAGCGCAGCCAGGTAGGCGGCGCTGATCAGCAGCATCTGGGTCAGGCTAAAGCTCATCGGCATCTTTTTGGCTCTGCAGGATGAAAGTCACAACGATCAGAATCAGCCAAAGCAGATAAGGCCGGTACCACGCGCCTGTGGCGTCGATCCACCAATCCATGATGGCGGGAGAAAACAGATAGATCCCGACGACCAGCAGAAGGACCAATCGATAGATATACATACTGGCCTCTGATTGAAAAACTGCGGCGATGGTAACGGATGGGCGCCAAGCTGCAAGAGCCCTTAATGCAATTGCGCTTCTGCCAGGGTCAGTGTGCGCGGGATCTGCGTGGCATCCCAGTGGCGAATGCCCCAATCCAGCAGTTCTCGCGGGCTGGCGTGGCGCAACGCATTTCCTGGCTGCTGGCCAAGGGCGCGCAGCGCTCTGAGCAGCAAAGGCGTGGCCTGGTCCGTGGTCAAGGGCGGTGAGCGGTAGGATTTGCCCAGCTTGTTACCGTCCGGCTGGATAATCAGCGGCACATGCAGATAGCGCGGCTGGGGCAGGCCCAGCAATTCCTGCAGATACAGTTGACGGGGTGTGGAGTCGAGCAAGTCGGCGCCGCGCACGATATCGGTAACACCTTGCCAGGCATCGTCGAGCACCACGGCCAGTTGATAAGCGTAGAGACCGTCACGGCGACGGATCACGAAGTCTCCGACATCGCGGCCCAAGTGCTGTCGGAATTCGCCCTGCACTCGGTCAGTAAAGTGGTATTCCAGCTCCGGAACCCGTAGGCGGATGGCCGCATCTTGCTGATCGTGGCCCGCGTTGCGGCAAAGGCCGGGATAAATCCCGTTATAGGCTTCCAGTTGCTTGCGCGAGCACGTGCAGGCGTAGGCCAGTCCATGGTTGAACAGGCCATTGAGAGTTTCAGCGTAGGCCTCGTGCCGCTCGCTTTGTCGGACCAGTTCACCGTCCCATTCAAAACCATAACTTTCCAGGGCGTTGAGGATGGCGGCCTGGGCGCCGGGTTCTTCACGCGGGGGGTCCAGGTCTTCCATGCGCATCAGCCAGCGGCCGCTGTTTGCGCGGGCGTCGAGATAGGAAGCGAGGGCTGCGACCAGGGAACCGAAGTGCAAGTGTCCGCTGGGCGTGGGGGCGAAGCGCCCGATGTAAGAAGAGGCTGTCATGGGCCGGATATTACTGGAAAAGACCCAAACGGCAGAAACAAAAATGGGGCGTTCGCACGCCCCATTTGTTCAGCTCGGCGGTAATTACTTGCCGACCTGTTTTTCCTTGATTTCCGCCAAGGTCTTGCAGTCTACGCACATGTCAGCGGTAGGACGCGCTTCCAGACGACGAATACCGATCTCGACACCGCAGGATTCGCACCAACCGTATTCTTCGTCTTCGATCAGTTGCAGGGTCTTGTCGATTTTCTTGATCAGCTTGCGCTCGCGATCACGGGCGCGCAGTTCAAGGCTGAACTCTTCTTCCTGGCTGGCACGATCTGCCGGGTCGGGGAAGTTGGCCGCTTCGTCCTTCATATGGTCAACGGTACGGTCGACCTCCTGCATCAAGTCTTGTTTCCACTTTTGCAGGATCTTGGTGAAGTGCTTGCGCATGGGCTCGCCCATGTACTCCTCGCCCTTCTTTTCCACATAGGGTTCGAAGCCACTGAGGCCTTGAGTTTGCTGTTGCTTTGCTTGGGTGGGCATGAATGGACCGCCTCTCACTCTTCTAATCCATTGCGCAGGATTGCAACATCACCGACACCTGCCGGCCCTGCGGCTGCAAGCGGGCGAACTTACCAGATAGATTCGGGGTGCGCCACTCCCGGTTGTCGAGGCCCGGCTTTGTGGGGGGTGCAAACAGCCGCAGGCTGTAGCAGGGCGGGGCTTGTACTGTCTGGAAGGTTAATTTTAGTCGGTTTGCTGGCACTTGCCCGAAACGTCTGGCCTGGGCGTCGGGGCATATAGAGCATGTTTTGCGCCGCCGGTTGGGTAGAATCGACGTTTGTCCTCATCAGTAAGGAAGGCTAATGGCTCAGCCCTACAGTGCGCGCAGTCGCGCGATCGAACCTTTTCATGTCATGGCGTTACTGGCGCGGGCCAACGAATTGCAGGCCGCCGGCCATGACGTGATTCACCTGGAGATCGGCGAGCCGGACTTCACGACGGCTGAGCCCATCATTAAGGCCGGACAAGAGGCGCTAGCCAATGGCAAGACCCGTTACACAGCAGCCCGTGGCCTGCCGGAGTTGCGCGAAGCCATCAGTGGTTTTTACCAGCAGCGTTACGCACTGGACATCGACCCCGAGCGTATTCTGATCACCCCGGGCGGCTCGGGCGCCTTGCTCCTGGCCAGCAGCCTGCTGGTGGACCCGGGCAAACATTGGCTGCTGGCAGACCCGGGTTATCCGTGCAACCGGCACTTCCTGAGGCTGGTAGAAGGTGCGGCGCAACTGGTCCCGGTAGGCCCCGACGTGCGTTATCAACTGACCGCCGACCTGGTGGCCCGTCACTGGGATCAGGACAGCGTGGGCGCGCTGGTCGCCTCGCCGGCCAACCCTACCGGCACGATCCTGACGCGTGATGAACTGGCCGGGCTGTCGAGTGCGATCAAGGCGCGTAATGGGCATTTGGTGGTGGACGAGATCTATCACGGTCTGACGTATGGCACCGATGCCGCCAGCGTGCTGGAAGTGGATGATGAAGCCTTCGTTTTAAATAGCTTTTCAAAGTATTTCGGAATGACCGGCTGGCGCCTGGGCTGGCTGGTGGCGCCGCCTGCTGCGGTTGGTGAGCTGGAGAAACTGGCGCAGAACCTCTACATCAGCGCACCGAGCATGGCGCAGCATGCGGCCTTGGCCTGCTTTACCCCGCAAACGCTGGGTATTCTTGAAGAGCGTCGCGCCGAGTTTGGCCGTCGGCGCGATTTCCTGTTGCCGGCGTTGCGGGAGTTGGGGTTCGGTATCGCCGTCGAGCCGGAAGGGGCTTTCTACTTGTATGCCGATATCAGCGCATTTGGCGGTGATGCCTTCGCGTTCTGCCGGCATTTCCTCGAAACAGAGCATGTGGCGTTCACGCCCGGGCTGGATTTTGGTCGTTATCAGGCTGAGCACCATGTGCGATTTGCCTACACGCAAAACCTTGATCGGCTACAGGAAGCCGTGGAGCGGATTGCCCGTGGCTTGCGGAGTTGGCAAGGCTGATGCGCTTTCATCCTCCCCTCGAAGAAGGGCGGCTTATTCGCCGCTACAAGCGCTTTCTTGCCGATATCGAAACCGTTACCGGCGAATTGCTGACCATTCACTGCCCAAACACCGGCTCAATGTTCAACTGCATGGTTGAAGGTGGCCAGGTCTGGTTCAGCCGTTCCAGCGACCCCAAGCGCAAGTTGCCCGGTACTTGGGAAATCAGCGAGACCCCACAGGGACGCCTGGCCTGCGTTAATACCGCGCGTGCCAATCAGTTGGTCGAAGAAGCGCTGCGTGCCGGGGTGATCGCCGAGCTCAATGGCTTTACCGGATTGAAGCGTGAAGTGGCTTACGGTCAGGAGAACAGCCGAATAGACTTTCGCCTGGATTACCCCTCGGGCGCGGCCTATGTAGAAGTCAAAAGCGTCACTCTTGGCTTTGACGGCTCCTCGATAGCGGCGTTTCCCGATGCGGTGACTCAGCGCGGCGCCAAGCATTTGCGTGAGCTGGCACATCTGGCCCGTGATGGCGTACGGGCGGTGCAGCTGTACTGCGTCAACCTGTCCGGTATCGACGCAGTACGCCCGGCTGAAGAAATTGATCCCGGTTACGCTACGGCGTTGCGTGAAGCCAAGACTGCTGGCGTGGAAGTGTTGGCATACGGCGTGCGAGTGACCTCAGAGGAAATCTACGTTGACCGTCGTCTGGATGTGATTTTGGGCGACTAGAGCTGTACCCACAGGCCCTGTTCGTCTTCGCGGCCGGGCAGGGCGGTCAGGCTTTGGCCTGCGCAGGGGCCGGCGACGCACTCACCGCTTTCGATCAGGAACAGTGCGCCGTGTGTGGCGCACTGGATCAGGCTGGCGCTGGGATCGAGGAATTGGTCTGTTTGCCATTCCAGCGGCACGCCACGATGGGGGCAGCGGTTGATATAAAAATAGGCCACGCCTTCCCGGCGTACGGCAAACAGCTTGCGGCCGTCGACGTCGAAGCCGAGGCTGCTGTCTGGGGCGAGTGCCTGGGACGGGCAAAGAAACTTCATGTCGATCCTCAAGGGCCGTCGTTTACGGGCTGCAGGGCTATTCTGGGTTTACGGACGAGCCCGGTGCTTGACGTGCAAATGCAAACAATTATCAAATGCCCGCTTCGCCCGTTAGGTAACTGCTCGCTCAGTACGATGCCAGACAGTGTTGATCTGTCACATGGCCGAGTGATTCAGTGGGTCAACCCCTTGGAAGGAAACCCTTTTATGCGCCTGAGTGCCAGCGCTATTGCGCTTGTTGTCGGACTGCTGGTCAATCACGGGGCTCAGGCCGCTGAACCGCCGCAACGTTGGGTCAGCGCTGGCGGGGCGTTGTCGGAGTGGGTGACGGCTTTGGGCGCGGAATCGAAGTTGGTGGGTGTCGACACGACCAGCCAGCATCCTGCGTCGCTCAAGGCGTTGCCGAGCATCGGTTACCAACGTCAGCTCTCGGCCGAAGGCATTCTCAGTTTGCGTCCGCACATCCTGGTAGGTACCGAAGAAATGGGCCCGCCACCGGTACTGGCGCAAATTCGCAGCGCGGGCGTGCAGGTCGAGATGTTTTCGGCCCAGCCTGACCTGCCGACCTTGGAGGGCAACCTTCAGCATCTGGGCAAGTTGCTGGGCAACGAATCCAAGGCCGCTGAGCTGTTTACCGATTACCAGCAGCAGCTTGAGCAGCAAAAGAGCTGGGTTGCCAAGGCTCAAACCACGCAAAAGGCGCCAGGGGTGCTGTTGCTGCTCGGGCATGCCGGTGGCAAACCACTGATTGCCGGTAAAGACACCGCTGCTGATTGGGTGCTGCAGCAGGCGGGCGGGCATAACCTGGCGACCCATAGTGGTTACAAGCCGTTTTCCGTCGAATCCCTGGCCGGCTTGAGTCCTGACGTGCTGGTGTTTGCTGATCGTGCCCTGACGGGGGATGCGGCGCGTGCTGCGTTGTTCAAGGAAAATCCGATCCTGGCTTCAACGCCAGCCGCCAAGAACGGTCGCGTTTTCGAGCTGGACCCTACCCTGCTGGTAGGCGGTCTGGGGCCGCGTCTGCCGCAAAGCCTGGTGAAGCTGTCCGCCGGCTTCTATCCGTCCCAGGCTAAAACTGCCCCATGACTCCTCTGGTTAAACCACGAACGCTGTTTATTGGCTTGAGTCTGCTGTGTGTATTGGCGATCTGGCTGTCATTGGCCTTGGGGCCGGTCAGCCTGCCGCTGCTGGATACGTTGCGGGCGGCCTTGCGCTTGCTCGGGGTGCCGATTGAAGCCCAAGGACTGGAGCAGGCGGAATTGATTCTTGGGCAGATTCGCTTGCCGCGTACCTTGTTGGGTTTGGCGGTTGGCGGTGTGCTGGCGCTGTCGGGCGTCGCCATGCAAGGGCTGTTTCGCAACCCATTGGCCGACCCTGGTTTGGTGGGTGTTTCCAGCGGTGCGGCGCTGGGGGCCGCGATTGCGATTGTCGGTGGTGCATTCTTTGGCGGTCTGCCGGATGCCCTTGGGCCGTATTTGCTTTCATTGTGTGCGTTTCTCGGGGGCTTGGGCGTGACGGCGCTGGTCTACCGCTTGGGACGGCGCAATGGCCAGACGAATGTCGCCACCATGCTGCTCGCCGGGATCGCGCTGACGGCCCTGGCCAGCTCTGCGGTCGGACTGTTCACCTACCTGGCGGATGACGCTACCTTGCGCACCCTGACGTTCTGGAACCTCGGCAGTCTCAACGGTGCCAGTTACTCGCGGTTGTGGCCGCTGCTGTTGGTGAGCGCGGGTGTCGCACTATGGCTGCCACGCCGGGCCAAGGCGTTGAATGCGCTGTTGCTCGGCGAATCGGAAGCCAGCCATTTGGGAATCGATGTCGAAGGTCTGAAGCGTGAGTTGGTGTTCTGCACGGCATTGGGCGTGGGGGCTGCGGTGGCCGCTGCCGGGATGATTGGCTTTGTCGGGTTGGTGGTGCCTCATCTGGTGCGTTTGCTGGCCGGGCCCGATCATCGCGTGTTGCTGCCGGCCTCGGTGCTGGCGGGGGCGAGCTTACTGCTGTTCGCCGATCTGGTGGCACGTCTGGCCCTGGCGCCGGCGGAACTGCCGATCGGTATCGTTACCGCGTTTATCGGCGCACCGTTTTTTCTCTATTTGTTGTTACGAGGGCGCGCCTGATGCTGCAAGTGCAAGCGTTGCAGGTCTGCCGCGGCAAGAAAACCGTGTTGGCGGACGTCACCCTCGATTTGCTGCCGGGCGAAGTGCTCGGCGTGCTGGGTCCTAATGGCGCGGGCAAAAGTACGTTGCTGGGCGCCTTGTGCGGTGAGTTGCAGCCGGACCACGGTCAGGTCTGGCTGGATCGGCGGGCGTTGAAGGACTGGAGCGGCGCGCAACGGGCCCAGCGCCTGGCGGTGTTGCCGCAGACGTCGACCCTGGATTTTGCCTTCCGTGTTGAAGAGGTTGTCGGCATGGGGCGCTTGCCTCATCAGACTGGCCAGGTGCGTGATGATGAGATTATCAACGCTGCCTTGCACGCCGCCGACGTCGGTCATCTGAGTGGGCGCAGTTACCTGGCCTTGTCGGGCGGCGAGCGCCAACGTGTGCACTTGGCGCGGGTGCTGGCGCAACTCTGGCCGGGTGAGGCCGGGCAGACCTTGTTGCTGGATGAGCCGACATCGATGCTCGACCCACTGCACCAGCACACCACTCTGCAAGCCATTCGTATCTTTGCCGACCGTGGTGCCGCCGTGCTGGTCATCCTGCATGACCTCAATCTGGCTGCGCGCTACTGTGATCGCATCCTGCTGCTGGAGGATGGTCGCCCGCATGCGCTGGACACACCCGAGCAGGTCATGCAACCCGGGCCTCTGAAGGCGGTGTTTGGCCTGGACGTACTGGTGCAACCGCATCCCGAGCGTGGGCACCCGCTGATTATCGCGCGCTAAACGCTTCGCACGGCTGATCACTTTTCTCCAGGCAAAAAAAGACCCGGCAAGAGCCGGGTCAAATAACCGTGATTAGCCTGATGAGGAGATAATCTGAGAGTCCGAACCAATGGTCTTCCAGTTATCGGCTGATCTCGCGATCAGTTGTGATAATCATAACGATTCTCATTTGAGAGTCAATAGTTGTTTTTGAAGTCTTTTCGACTTTCCTCGAACATTCGTTTGGGATCCCCGTAAACACTAGGCCAAGTGGCCAGTTCAATTCTTGTGGCGCGCTGATAGGGCATCCAGTTGGCGATTCAGCGCCTCCTTGCGCTCGGCGGGAAGGTCATTCCAGTGCATATCCATCAACGCTCCTTCGATGGCATACAGCAGCACTTTGGAGGCCCTGAACCCTCGAGTTCGTACAGCCCTGTAGGCGTCTACCGCCCCCAGACGGCGAAGATCCGATGCGCTGTGGATGCCCACCGCATGCAGCCACTGCGCCGATGTCTTGCCAAGGTTTTTCAGGTGTTGCAACTCATCATTCATCAAGCCTCCTTGCGACGGCCGAATGGTGCGGTGGGTATCGTGACCAGGCAAGCCTGAAAGGAGTGTAGCGCTCAGTAGGAAAAACGTAGTTGTTTGGTCAGTAACGACGCAAAAGCTTCTAAGGCTGATGCCAGAACTTTGCTTGCGGGCAGGCGAAGGGAGCCCGGCACGCCGGGCGTGCAACCAGGAATGTGAGCGACGGTGCTACTTGGTGCGGTAGCGTAGGCGAGTGCCGAAATTGACCGACATGAGAATCTCGTCGGCAGTCAGCTCCGGTGAGAAGTAAGTGCCCGAGATCTGTGCATGGGCCAGGCTGGCACCCTCCAGGGAGCAGTCACGTAAGTCCAGGCCGCGCAGGTCGGCGGAGCGGAAGTAAGCGTCAGTGAAATCCACGCCCTCAGCGTTCAGGTCGCGCAGGTCCAGGCCGCGAAAGTCGCCCCCACGCATGTCGATGGTGCCGTCTTTCGGACGCTCCTGGTTGAAACCGCGGATGTCATCTTTATGCAGAAGCGCGTACAGCGGGGAATCAAGAAGCTTCGGCTGGCTCACAACGGCGTCTCCTGTTGGATTTATAGTGCCATTATAGTGCCACTATTCCTTGGTCGTGAGCCAGTGAGGGTTTCACGACCAAGAAATTTTTCTTACAGGCCCGGCAGACGCTGGCGAATGTGCGCGACCAGCGCGTCAAGCGTCCCGCTTTCATTGGTCTCGACCCGTTTGCTGAGCAGTAACTCCTCGGCGCTGAGTGGATCGCGGTGGGCTTGTTGTTCTTCGATGATAGTCAGTGTTGCGTCGGACGGGTCGTTCTTGTCTGCCTGACGCTGTGCCAGCCAACTGGTGATAACGGCTTGCGGTGCGTTGCAGTCCAGGATCAGGAACGGCGCACCAGTGGCTTCGGCAATCTTGGCCGCTGCATCGCGTTGCTCACGCTTGAGGAAGGTGGCATCCAGCACCACTGGGAAGCCGGCGCGCAGCACGGTATCGGCAATCGAGTTCAATCGCTCATAAGTGGCGACGCTGGCGTCGGCCGCATAGATACCGGCCTGCGGCGTGTTTTCGACTTTCTGTTCACCAAACAAGCGTTTGCGCTCTACATCCGAACGCAGGCGAACGGCGCCCAGCGCTTCTACCAGGCGCATGGCTACATGGCTTTTGCCGGTTGCCGAGACACCATGGGTGATGGCCAGGAAGCGCGACGGAATGGTGCTATAGCTTTCCGCCAGGTTGGCGTAGTTGCGGTATTGGCGCAGGGCGGTTGCGCGCTGTACGGCATCGGCTTCGGCAGGCATGCTGAACAGGGCGATCTTGGCCCGCACGAGGGCGCGATAGGCTTTATAGAAGTTGAGCAACTCCAGGCCTTGATAGTCGCCGGTCAACTCCAGGTATTGGCTGATAAAGCGCCGGGCCAGGGACTTGAGGCCGCGATCTTCAAGGTCCATGGCCAGGAAGCCGATGTCGGCGTAGACGTCGGTGAAGCGAAACGGTTCGTTGAACTCGATACAGTCGAAGATCACCACATGGCCATCGATGAGGGTCGCGTTGCCCAAGTGGATATCACCGTGGCATTCGCGAATGAAACCATTGAGCTTGCGCTGTTCGAACAGCAGCTTGAGGCGCTCGAAGCTGCTTTCGGCCCAGGCCTGGAGGGCTTCCAATTGCAGCAGGTCGGCCTTGTCACTCAGGAATGGGCGGATTTGCTCGAAATTCTGCCGCACGGGGGCCATCACCTCTTCCGGAGTGCCGGCGACGTGGTCTTGCGCAACCTTGGGAGCATCGAGGTGAAAGTGCGCGATCTGCTTGGCCATCTCGTCGATGTGGGCGGTGGTCAGCTCACCGTTTTTTTGCAGGGTGCTGAGCAGTTGGCTTTGCGGGAACTGGCGCATTTTCAGGGCGTAGTCGATGACCGGGCCGTTGCCTGCCAATTGCGGGGCTTCGAGGCTGCCGGTGATTGGCAACACCTCAAGATACAAATCTTCGGTCAGACGCTGGTTGAGGCGCAGCTCTTCATTACAGAAGTGGCCACGGGCGTCCACGTTGGTGAAGTCGAGGAAGCCGAAATTGACCGGCTTTTTTACTTTATAAGCGTAGGGACCCGTGAGTACGACCCAGGAAATGTGGGTTTCGATGACTTGAAACTCATCCACGGGATGAGGGTACAGGGCCGGGTTTTGCAGGGCAGCGATCAAAGACTGGCTCACGGGCGATCCTTCAGATTCGGGAAAAATTCATGGCGGGCATTATGGCTGCTGTGGCGGGTAGTGCAAACCGCTGTCCGGCTCATGTTGGTCATCAATAAAGTGCGTATAATCCGCCGCCATGACTCGTACCCGATCTCCCCGTTCCCGTAAAAAACCTCCTTCCAGTGGCCTGCGCCCCTGGCTGGGCTGGGCGCTCAAGCTCGGTCTGGTCGGTCTCGTAGTGATCGCAGGCTTCGCGGTGTACCTCGATGCCGTGGTCCAGGAGAAGTTCTCCGGCAAGCGCTGGACCATTCCGGCCAAGGTCTACGCCCGACCGCTGGAGTTGTTCACCGGCCAGAAGCTGAGCAAGGACGACTTCCTCACTGAGCTCGATGCCCTGGGCTATCGCCGGGAAAGCGTGAGCAATGGCCCCGGCGCGGCCTCGGTCAGCGGTAATACCGTTGACTTGAACACCCGTGGCTTTCAGTTCTACGAAGGGCTGGAGAAACCCCAGCCGGTACGTGTGCGCTTCTCTGGCGACTATGTGGCCGAACTGTCTTCGCTCAACGGCTCGAAGCTGCCGGTAGTGCGTCTGGAGCCGCTGTTGATCGGTGGGATTTATCCGAAAAACCTGGAAGACCGCATCCTGATCAAGATCGATCAGGTTCCGCCGTACCTGCTGGATACCCTGATTGCCGTGGAAGATCGGGATTTCTACAGCCACTGGGGCGTGTCACCCAAGTCGATTGCCCGAGCCATCTGGGTCAATACCTCGGGTGGCAAGATGACCCAGGGCGGCAGTACGCTGACGCAACAATTGGTCAAGAACTTCTACCTGACCAACGAGCGCAGCCTGACCCGTAAGCTCACCGAAGCCATGATGGCGATGCTGCTTGAACTGCATTACAGCAAGCAGGAGATCCTTGAGGCCTATCTCAACGAGGTCTTCGTCGGACAGGACGGTCAACGTGCGGTCCACGGTTTTGGCCTGGCCAGTCAGTTCTTCTTTGGCCAGCCATTGTCCGAGCTGAAATTACATCAAGTGGCGTTGTTGGTGGGCATGGTCAAGGGACCGTCCTACTACAACCCGCGTCGTAACCCTGAGCGTGCGCTGGAGCGGCGCAACCTAGTGCTGGACGTACTTGAACAGCAAGGTGTCGCAACCCCTGAACAAGTGGCAGCAGCGAAGAAAATGCCACTGGGTGTGACCACTCGTGGCAAGCTGGCCGACAGCTCGTTCCCAGGCTTTATTGACCTGGTTAAACGCCAACTGCGTGAAGACTATCGCGACGAAGACTTGACCGAAGAAGGCCTGCGGATCTTCACCAGCTTCGACCCGATCCTGCAGATGAAGGCCGAAGCCTCGGTCAACGACACCTTCAAGCGTCTGGCAGGCCGTAAAGGTTCCGACGAAGTCGAAGCCGCGATGGTAGTGACCAATCCGGAAACCGGTGAAGTCCAGGCCATGATCGGCAGTCGCCAGGCCAGCTTTGCCGGGTTCAACCGGGCATTGGATGCCGTGCGGCCGATTGGCTCGCTGGTCAAGCCGGCGGTCTACCTGACGGCCTTGGAAAAACCGAGCAAATACACCCTGACCAGTTGGCTGTCCGATGATCCGTTGTCGGTCAAGGGCGCCGATGGTCAAGTGTGGAAACCGCAGAACTTTGATCGTCGTTCCCACGGTACGGTGTTCCTGTATCAGGGCCTGGCGCACTCTTACAACCTGTCGACCTCCCGGCTTGGTCTTGAGGTGGGGGTTCCCAATGTCCTCAAGACGTTGGCGCGCCTGGGTATCAACCGTGAGTTCCCGGCGTACCCGTCGATGTTACTGGGCGCCGGTGGAATGACCCCGATTGAAGTGGCGACCATGTACCAGACTCTCGCCAACGGTGGTTTCAATACGCCGATGCGCGGGATTCGTAGTGTCTTGACTGCCGAAGGTGAGCCACTCAAGCGCTATCCGTTCCAGATTCAGCAGCGTTTCGATCCGGCTTCTATTTACCTGATCCAGAACGCGATGCAGAGGGTCATGCGTGAAGGTACGGGGCGTTCGGTTTATAGCGTGCTGCCATCAAACCTGACGCTGGCCGGCAAGACCGGTACCAGTAACGATTCGCGAGACAGCTGGTTTGCCGGTTTCAGCCAGGACTTGCTGGCCGTGGTCTGGCTGGGTCGCGATGACAACGGCAAGACCCCCTTTACCGGGGCCACCGGTGCGTTGCAGGTCTGGACCAGTTTTATGCGCAAGGCCGATCCGTTGCCATTGAACATGCCGCAGCCAGACAATATCGTCCAGGCCTGGATTGATCCCCATACCGGGCAGGGTTCTGATGCCAACTGTCCGGGCGCTGTGCAGATGCCGTATATTCGCGGCAGCGAACCGCCTCCCGGTGCAGCATGCGGTGGCAGTGCTCCCGCTGATGCTGAATCGGTGATGGATTGGGTCAAGGGCTGGATGAATTAAGCAAAGAGGGTTTCAAGTGAACAAGTGGTGGATTCCAGCTATTACAGCTCTGGCTTTGCTCAATGGTTGCGCCAGCGTGCAGCGCGGCTCTATTCCGGTGGTGGACGCCGGAACTGCTGTGTCCAACAACGACCGTCTCTCGGCCAATGG
Organism: Pseudomonas spelaei; assembly: GCF_009724245.1. GTDB lineage: Bacteria > Pseudomonadota > Gammaproteobacteria > Pseudomonadales > Pseudomonadaceae > Aquipseudomonas > Aquipseudomonas spelaei. The sequence goes on from NZ_WNNK01000013.1 coordinate 188,373, forward strand.
CGGCTTCCGCCAGACCGTGGTCACGCGGCCGGCACAAGCCAAGGCCCAAGCCATACCGCAGGATTCCGGCGTGGTGGTGATGGTTCCGGGCGGTGGCGCGGCAACCTCCGCGCCGATCAGCACTCAGCCGTTCACGGTGGGGCCGATCACACCTGGCCCGGTGGACTCGACGCCGATTCAAACGGCGCCGGTCAATCAAGGCACCTACAACATGCCTTCGACGCCGAGCGGGATTCCGTCCGCCAGCGGTGGTGGCTTGTCGGCTGATGAACAGCTTGACGGCCCGGTACTGGCCCTGCTGACCACCGCTCAGCAGCAACAATCCGGTGGCGACCTGAACGGTGCGTCCTCCAGTCTTGAGCGTGCCCAGCGTGTAGCGCCTCGGGAGCCGCAAGTGCTCTATCGCCTGGCTCAGGTACGTATGGCCCAGGGTGATGCACCGCAAGCGGAACAATTTGCTCGTCGTGGCCTGACTCTGGCTAATGGTCGTCCTGATCTGCAAGCCAGCCTGTGGGGCTTGATTGGCGATGCTCGTGAGAAGCAGGGCGATGCTGCTGGTGCTGCTCAGGCTCGGCAAAAAGCCAAGGTTCGCCTCTGATGGATGCACGTTTTCCGGCGATTGCCGAACAGCTGTTGCTGATTGAACGTGAGCTGCGATTGCAGGGCTGGTGGGACGAAGTGTCTCCCAGCAACGAAGCGCTGAGCAGTGTCGAGCCCTTTTCCGTTGATACCCTGGACTTCCATCAGTGGCTGCAATGGATTTTCCTGGTGCGGATGAAGCAAATCCTTGAGCAGGACCTGCCGCTGCCCAATGCGTCGGGGATTTTGGAGATGGCCGAGATGGTCTATGCCGATCGTCCTCTGGAAAGCCTTGGTCTGCGGGATGCGCTGAAAAAGTTCGATCAACTCATCGTCGACGCTCGTTAATTGCCTGACTGCCGGGTTTTCCGGCAGTCTTGCGCACATTTCTACCGCTTGACGACATTCAGGCGAGTTTTATCCCTCCTCAAGCCCCTTTCTTCTACGTTCTCATGCGCTTAGTTGGAAAAAAGCGCAATTATTGCTTGACTTGAAGGGGCTGAAACAGAAGAATCCAAAGTCCGCTGTAGAGGGACTGCCAGAAGCAGACCCACTCAGCAGATCATGAGGCGCACATCCGCGCCGACCTGTTACACCCGCAACGCGTTACCTCGCGCTGGGTGGGAAAATCCCGCAACACTTGGGACGCTCCCAATACTTGCTCAGTCAGTGCTGACGTAGTCGGCGACCACCGTCGCTCATGCTCTGCTGAGAAGTAAACCTATTAAGACCCGTCGGTTTTCAACGGACGGTATTCTGGCGTTTTAGAGGTGAACAACGTGGAGCTTTTATCTGGTGGTGAGATGCTCGTCCGCTTTTTGCGTGACGAAGGCGTCGACTATATCTACGGGTACCCAGGTGGTGCTCTGCTGCATGTCTACGACGCGCTGTTCAAAGAACCGGCTGTTACCCACATCCTGGTTCGCCACGAACAGGCCGCGACCCATATGGCTGACGGTTATGCCCGTGCCACCGGTAAAGCCGGCGTGGTGCTGGTAACGTCCGGCCCTGGCGCGACCAATGCCATCACCGGCATCGCGACGGCTTATATGGACTCCATTCCGATGGTGATCATTTCTGGCCAGGTGCCGAGCACCATGGTCGGTACCGATGCATTCCAGGAAACCGACATGATCGGTATCTCCCGGCCGATCGTGAAGCACAGCTTCATGATCAAGCATGCGTCGGAAATCCCGGATGTCATGAAAAAGGCGTTCTACCTCGCGCAATCCGGTCGTCCGGGTCCCGTGGTGGTCGATATTCCGAAAGACATGACCAATCCCGCGGAAAAGTTCGAATACGTCTTCCCGAAGAAAGCCAAGCTGCGTTCCTACAGCCCGGCTGTTCGTGGGCACTCGGGGCAAATTCGCAAGGCGGTAGAAATGCTCCTGGCGGCCAAGCGTCCGGTGCTTTACTCGGGCGGCGGCGTGATCCTGGGTGGTGGTTCCGCACCGCTGACCGAGTTGGCCAAGATGCTCAACCTGCCGGTGACCAATACCCTGATGGGGTTGGGCGCATTCCCGGGTTCGGATCGCCAGTTCGTCGGCATGCTCGGCATGCACGGTAGCTACACGGCCAACCTGACCATGCACCATGCCGACGTGATCCTTGCGGTGGGCGCACGTTTCGATGACCGGGTAATCAATGGTGCGAGCAAGTTCTGTCCGAATGCCAAGATCATCCACATCGACATCGATCCGGCGTCGATCTCCAAGACCATCAAGGCAGACGTGCCTATCGTCGGTCCTGTGGAAAGCGTATTGACCGAAATGGTCGCGACGCTCAAGGACATTGGTGAAACCCCGAACAAGGAATCCGTTGCCAGCTGGTGGAAGCAGATCGACGAATGGCGCGGTGATCGCGGCCTGTTCCCCTACGACAAGGGCGACGGCAGCATCATCAAGCCACAAGCCGTGATCGAAACCCTGTGCGAAGTGACCAAGGGCGATGCCTTTGTAACCTCGGACGTGGGCCAGCACCAGATGTTCGCAGCGCAGTACTATACGTTCGACAAACCTAATCGCTGGATCAACTCCGGTGGCCTGGGCACCATGGGCTTTGGTTTTCCTGCTGCCATGGGGGTGAAATTGAGCTTCCCGGATGCCGACGTCGCTTGCGTCACCGGCGAGGGCAGCATTCAGATGAACATCCAGGAGTTGTCGACCTGCCTGCAATATGGTTTGCCGGTGAAAATCATCTGCCTGAACAACGGTGTGCTGGGCATGGTTCGCCAGTGGCAGGACATGAGCTACGGCAGCCGTCACTCCCATTCGTACATGGAATCTCTGCCTGATTTCGTCAAGTTGGTTGAAGCCTATGGCCACGTCGGCATGCGCATCACTGATTTGAAGGATTTGAAGCCGAAGATGGCAGAAGCGTTCGCCATGAAGGATCGCCTGGTGTTCCTCGATATTCAGGTCGACACCAGCGAGCACGTCTACCCGATGCAGATCAAAGACGGCTCTATGCGCGACATGTGGCTGAACAAGACGGAGCGTACCTAATCATGCGGCACATTATCTCCCTGCTTCTGGAGAACGAACCGGGCGCTTTGTCTCGTGTGGTCGGCCTGTTTTCGCAACGCAACTACAACATCGAAAGCCTGACCGTGGCTCCGACCGAAGACCCGACGCTGTCGCGCCTGACGTTGACCACAGTCGGCCATGATGAGGTGATCGAACAAATCACCAAGAACCTCAACAAGCTGATCGAAGTGGTCAAGCTGGTCGATTTGTCGGAAAGTGCCCACATCGAGCGTGAACTGATGCTGGTCAAGGTCAAGGCCACGGGTGCCCAACGTGCCGAGATCAAGCGTACTACCGATATTTATCGCGGGCAGATCGTTGATGTGAGCGCCAGCGTTTATACCGTTCAACTGACCGGTACAAGCGACAAGCTGGACAGCTTCATCCAATCGATCGGGACGGCCTCGATTTTGGAAACCGTACGCAGTGGTGTCACCGGGATTGCCCGTGGCGACAAAGTACTCAGCATCTAACTCAATTAGTGAATGGCCTAACGGCCTGGATATATAGAGGAACCTCATGAAAGTTTATTACGAAAAAGATTGTGACCTGTCGATCATCCAGGGCAAAAAAGTCGCCATCATCGGTTACGGCTCCCAGGGTCACGCTCAAGCTTGCAACCTGAAAGATTCCGGCGTCGACGTAACTGTCGGCCTGCGCAAAGGCTCGGCTACTGTGGCCAAGGCTGAAGCTCATGGTCTGAAAGTGACCGACGTGGCATCGGCTGTTGCAGCGGCTGACCTGGTCATGATCCTGACCCCGGACGAGTTCCAGTCCGCGCTGTACAAGAACGAAATCGAGCCGAACATCAAGAAGGGCGCCACTCTGGCCTTCTCCCACGGCTTCGCGATTCACTACAACCAGGTTGTGCCGCGCGCTGACCTCGACGTAATCATGATCGCGCCGAAAGCACCGGGCCACACCGTGCGCTCCGAGTTCGTCAAAGGCGGTGGTATTCCTGACCTGATCGCGATCTACCAGGACGCTTCGGGCAACGCCAAAAACGTTGCACTGTCCTACGCTGCTGGCGTCGGCGGCGGCCGTACCGGCATCATCGAAACCACGTTCAAGGACGAGACTGAAACCGACCTGTTCGGCGAACAAGCCGTTCTGTGCGGTGGTACCGTTGAGCTGGTCAAGGCCGGTTTCGAAACGCTGGTTGAGGCGGGCTACGCGCCAGAAATGGCCTACTTCGAATGCCTGCACGAACTGAAGCTGATCGTTGATCTCATGTACGAAGGCGGCATCGCCAACATGAACTACTCGATCTCCAACAACGCCGAGTACGGCGAGTACGTGACTGGCCCGGAAGTGATCAACGCCGAGTCCCGTCAGGCCATGCGCAACGCCCTGAAACGTATTCAGGACGGCGAATACGCCAAAATGTTCATCAGCGAAGGCGCAACCGGCTACCCTTCGATGACCGCCAAGCGTCGTAACAACGCCGCTCACGGTATCGAAATCATCGGCGAGCAACTGCGCTCCATGATGCCGTGGATCGGTGCCAACAAGATCGTCGACAAAGCCAAGAACTAAGTCGTACGCATCAAGGGAAAACGCGGCTTAGGCCGCGTTTTTTCGTTTGGGGGCTGGTTCTGGTATAAAGCTGCATCGTTTGCGGGCGAACACTCGCCGCAAGTTTCTGTCGAAATTTTTCACACCGTTGCAAGGTAAAGTCCATGAGCGAACGTCCCGAAGAGCCAAGCCAGGCCTCTGACGCCGAAAGCCTGCTACCGATCGATGAACATGTCGAAGAAGGGCATGATGCTGAAGGCCGTAAAGTCCGGCATCGTGGTATCTATCTTCTGCCCAATCTGTTCACCACTGCGAACCTGTTTGCAGGGTTTTACTCCATCATCAATTCCATGAGTGCTCAGAGTGCATTGGCGGCCGGTGATGCTGCCAGCGCCAGTAAGTACTTTGGCTTCGCGGCGATTGCGATTTTTGTCGCGATGGTCCTTGACGGTCTCGATGGTCGTGTAGCGCGAATGACCAATACCCAGAGCGCCTTTGGCGCCGAGTATGATTCGCTGTCCGATATGGTGGCTTTTGGCGTGGCGCCGGCATTACTGGCGTTCGCTTGGGCGCTGGGTGACATGGGCAAGGTCGGCTGGATGGTAGCCTTCATCTATGTAGCAGGTGCTGCGTTACGTCTGGCGCGTTTCAATACCCAGGTGGGTACGGCCGACAAGCGCTACTTCATTGGCTTGGCCAGTCCGGCAGCGGCAGGTGTAGTGGCGGGTATCGTGTGGGCATTCAGTGACTACGGGATCCAGGGTTCGAAGATGTCGTTCCTGGTTGCCTTGATGGTTGCGGCGGCCGGTATGCTGATGGTCAGTAACATCAAGTACAACAGCTTCAAGGAGCTGGACCTCAAGGGGCGTGTGCCATTTGTGGCTATCCTGGCAGTGGTGTTGGTATTTGCAGTAGTCTTCAGTGATCCACCGAGAATCCTGCTGCTGGTGTTCCTTGCCTATGCTGCGTCCGGTCCGGTGCAGTACCTGCTGCATCTTCGTCGACGCAAAACGTTGCCTTAATGTAATTTCCCCCATACTCCGCAGTCTATTGGTGCAGAAGTCCTCCAACGCTGCGGAGTTGCCATGTTAATCAAGTTCCCCAAAGCGTCTGATTGCCAAGAATCGGACGTCACGCCTGAATCCCTCTATTTCTCTCGCCGTAGCTTGCTCGGTGGTGCGCTTGCCGGCATCGCCGCGAGTAGTTTGCCGCGTTGGGCCAGTGCTGATGATGCTGCGCGCTACGCCGACGTTGAGCTGGGCAAGGCGCCAAGCTGGTTTGCCGAAAAACTCCCCGGTACAAAATGGCAGGCGGTTACCGTCAAGGACGAGACCATCACGCCATTCAAGGATGCGACCCACTACAACAACTTTTATGAGTTCGGTACTGACAAAGGGGACCCTGCGGCTAAAGCCGGGTCACTCAAGACCGAACCGTGGAGTGTTGTGATTGATGGTGAGGTCGCCAAGCCTGGACGTTATGCCTTGGAAGACTTCATGAAACCCTATCAGTTGGAGGAGCGAATCTATCGGTTGCGCTGTGTGGAGGCGTGGTCGATGGTTATTCCCTGGATTGGATTTCCGATTTCTGCACTGCTCAAGCAAGTCGAGCCTACTTCCAAGGCCAAGTACATTCGTTTTGAAACCCTGCAGGACCCCAAGAGTATGCCCGGGCAGCGCTCCAGCTTTGCCTTGATTGATTGGCCTTATGTAGAAGGGCTACGGCTGGATGAGGCGATGAATCCCTTGGCGATCCTGGCGGTAGGGATGTATGGCCGGGAGTTGCCGAATCAGAACGGGGCGCCGTTGCGTTTGGTGGTGCCGTGGAAGTATGGCTTCAAGAGCGTCAAGTCCATCGTGCGAATCAGTCTGGTCAGCGAGCAGCCGAAAACAACATGGCAAAGTATTGCGGCGGACGAGTATGGTTTTTATGCGAACGTGAACCCTACGGTCGACCATCCCCGGTGGACTCAGGCACGGGAGCGGCGTCTACCGAGCGGGCTGTTCAGTCCCAATGTGCGCGAGACGCAAATGTTCAACGGCTACTCCGATGAGGTCGCTTCTTTATACAGTGGCCTCGATCTGCGGAAGAACTACTGATGCGCTACCCGATTTGGCGTATCGGCGTCTTTATAGCTGCGGCGATTTGGCCGCTGTTCTGGCTGTATGAGGCCTGGAGCTTTGCCCTTGGGCCTGACCCGGGGAAAGTACTGATGGATCGGTTGGGGCTGGGGACTTTGATTTTGCTATTGGTCACTCTAGGCATGACGCCATTGCAGAAATTGAGCGGTTGGCCAGGGTGGATTTCTGTCCGGCGGCAGTTGGGGCTTTGGTGCTTCGCCTATGTGGTGCTGCACCTGGTGGCTTACTGCGTGTTTATCCTGGGGCTTGATTGGTCGCAACTGGGTGTCGAGTTGCGTAAGCGTCCCTACATTATAGTGGGCACCCTTGGTTTCCTTTGTTTGTTGGTGCTGGCAGTGACGTCCAATCGCTACAGTCAGCGTCGGTTGGGCGCACGCTGGAAGAAGCTGCATCGTCTGGTCTACGTAATTCTCGGGCTTGGTCTGCTGCATATGTTATGGATCGTTCGTGCTGATCTGAAGGAGTGGGCTATCTATGCATCTATAGGTGCGTTGCTTCTGGTGCTGCGTATACCGCCTGTGATGCGTCGAATTCCTCGTCTTATAGCGAAAAAAGCACTTTCTGCAACAAAAGCGTAATTAACCC
>NZ_WNNK01000014.1 GCF_009724245.1 Pseudomonas spelaei
AACTGGCTCTACCAGCAAAGGCCTCGCCGAAGGCCATGAGACCGATCATGACGGCAAGGCCGTTCGAGATCATGGCCTGAGTGGTAATCACATTGGGCGTGACCACAAAACTGATCGTGGTCATGGGGTCGCAACGTCGGATGTCGCGCACTCTAAAGCAACACGAGGGCTGTCAAAGGCCACCGCGATCTCAGCCATTACGCCAGGCGATCACAACGATAAGGGGTTGAGCAAGGCCAGTGCCTCAACGTCCCGATAAATACCCTTCGCTACAGATTATTTTCCGCTTTGGCGACATTGCTGCGGATCAACGCCCGCACGGCGAAGCGATTCGGATGACAGGCTTCGGCCACACTTCGAGGCAGGGGCAATGGTTCGTTGTTCAACCACGCCGCCAGCAACTCACCGGATAACGGCGCGGTGATCAGCCCGCGCGAGCCATGGCCACTGTTGACGTACAGGCCGTCCAGCCACGGGCAGGCGGCCTCCGGCGTGTGGCGGGCGTCCTTGCGCAAGGCGTTATAGGCCTGGGCAAAGGCGGGGTTGTCGGCCAAGGGGCCGACAATCGGCAAATAGTCCGGGCTGGTGCAGCGAAAGGCGGCGCGTCCTTCAAGGGTTTCGGGGGCCAGTGTGTCGGCGTGCAGGCGCTGCACCAGGTCTGGGGAGATCTCGTGCAGCAGGGCCAGGTTACCGGCATGTTCGGCGGCGGTGGGGGTCAGGTCATCGCTCTTGAAGTCAAAACTGGCTCCCAGGGTGTGTTCTCCCAGGCGTGCCGGCGCGACATAACCTTCGGCGCATACCACGGTGGCCAACGCTTCGCTGTCTGCTGTCTGTGGCAACCGGGTGATTTGCCCGCGGATGCGCTTGAGGGGCAAGTCGGCGCTGGCGGCAAAGCGCTTGACCTCGGCGGCTCCCGCCAACACCACCACCGGCGCGCTGGCCAGTAACGTGTCACCGTCCCAGGCCTGCCATTGATCGTCGACTTTGCGCAGTTCAAGTACATCGTGATGGACGAGCACATCGATGCCGGAATGCTGTGCTTGCCATTGGCAAAGTGCGGGGGGGTGGACCCAGCCTCCCTCCGGGAAAAACATCCCGCCATTCTCCAAGGCGATCCCGGCTCGAGCCTGGGCCTGGTCTCTGTCCAGCAGGTGCAACAAGTCCGGGGCAAACGCCTCGACCAGTTGCGCCTGCCGTTCGGCTTCCTTGGCATTGAACGCCAGTTGCAGGACGCCACAACCGTCCCAATCCACCCCACGTTGCAGATGCTCCAGCAGGCGTCGGGTATGCCCGAAGCCGCTGACAATCATCTGCGACAGCGCCGTGCCATGGGCCGATAGCTTGAGATAGAGCACCCCTTGCGGATTACCTGAGGCCTCCTGGGCCAGACCGTCATGCCGCTCCAACAGGCTGATCTGCCAACCCCGTGTTGCGAGGCTGGCAGCGCTGGCGCAACCGGCCAGGCCGCCGCCGATCACCAGGGCTCGACGTTCGCCGTTGAACACGGGCGGTCGGGCGAACCAGGGTTTGGCGACGGTAGGTGCCGGCGTCTCGGCCGGCCAACCGAGGAACTCACCCCGCAGGATTTCCCACTTGTGGCCGATGCCCGGTGTGCGCTTCATTTTGAACCCGGCGCCATTGAGCAGGCGTCGTACCCAGCCAGTACTGGTGAAGGTGCTGATGGTCGAGCCCGGCGCCGCCAGCCTGGCCAGTTCGGCAAACAGCTCGGCGGTCCACATGTCGGGGTTTTTCGCCGGGGCAAAACCGTCGAGGAACCAGGCGTCGATCTGTGCGTCCAGTTGCGGCAATTGCTCCAGGGCGTCGCCGATCAGCAGCGTCAGTATCACTCGACCGTTATCCAGGACCAACCGCTGGAAGCCCTGATGAATGGCGACGTACTGCGCCAGCAACTGGTCGGCAAACACCTTGAGTTCCGGCCAGAGGGCGAGGGCGCGTTGCAGGTCGGGGCGGCTGAGGGGGTATTTTTCCACGCTGACAAAATGCAGGCGTGCACCGGGTACCGCGTGCTGTTCAAACAACTGCCAGGCGCACAGAAAGTTCAGCCCGGTGCCGAAGCCGGTTTCCCCAATCACCAGTCGGCCGTCCGCAGGCAAGGCCGCAAAGCGCGCTTGCAAGCGGTTCTGTTCGATGAACACGTAGCGAGTTTCTTCCAGGCCCGACTGGTCGGAAAAATACACGTCGTCGAACACCCGCGAGCGTGGGCGTCCCTGGTCGTCCCAGTCGAGCTGGGCGTTGGGCTGTACGGGATTCATGGGCAACTCGGCAAAGACAAGGCGGCCATTCTAGCCGATCACGGGGCAGGCGATTGATCCACGGTTTCTCATGTCGAAAATGTGGCGGTAACCCATTAGTTTTTGCATGGAGAAAGCCGCTGAAATACCACGCTGAATGATCAACTATCAGCGTTAATTCAATGGCTTGCATCGGGGTATCGTTAAAGCCTGATTTGACGGGCAATAAGGAACTTTGCAGATGCAGGCTCAGGATGATTTGACCAAGACATGTACTCAATTGACGCAGCAACAGTTGCAAGCTGCCTTGTTGGAAATGACGGGCGACCTGGCCAAGGCCGAGGTGCTGCAAAAGCGCCTTCCGGGCTGGATGATCAATGCCCCGAAAGGGGTGCTGGAGGCGCTGGAAAAGGATGCTTCGCGGGTTGAAGACGCCAGGATTGCGGTTGAGGGGCATTTGAGGCGATTACGGTCGCTGGATGAGTTTTGCAGTGAGCATTTGAAGGCGTACTGCCGGAGGCAATGGCAGGTAACAGTGGACCCGAAAAAGGACCTTTTTGTCCGTGCCATCTATGAATTCCAGAAAGATGTTCTTCCGTTGGAATATGTGAGAACCATCAAGCTGGAACGACAGAGCTTGTTGCACATGGCGCTGCAAAACTTTTCCGAGGATGAGGAGCGAGCGGAGCGTTATCCAGGGGAGTCGCGGCTGCAGTCCGGGTCAGCCACCGGTGCAGTCATCGCGGTCACCCCGCACGAATTCGCCAAGGGGTGCAGGGACTTGGACCTTGGCCGGTTGTATCAGCAGCACATCGCTGAAGTATTCCATCTGGATATTGGCGAAACCGATAATGAGCCCTACGTCAACGATGCCGCGGTGGATATCGGCAGGATGAAAACCCTGGATGTAAAAATCGACGCGCATATCGCCTGCATGCGTGGCGATATCACCCAGGACACCTATGCCATGGTGAGTGCGCTGCTCGACCGGAATATGACCCCAGTCGAGGCCAAGGACCTGTTGTTTCAGGGGCGCCCGGTCATCTGGCAAGGTCTGAATGCACTCGACTGTTGCCTGTGGAGCGTCGTGGTGTTCTCTGGACGGCCGATTGCTGACTACCCGCAGGAACCCTGCGTGGTCTATATGCCAAATGAGCCCAAACGCCCGTTCTTTGAGTACCCCTCGCTCAATGACTTCAAGGCCTACCTGGATTTGAAGCTGGAAGTGGCCACGTACCGCACGTTCTTTACCGGTTACCTGGGAGAGGTTGACCGGCTCGGTTTTTTCAGTCGGTTTGACCTGCACCGCTCGGTGGGTGTGCTGGAAGCCAAACCCATAACGGCCAGCCTGGCAGTCCACTTTTTTGGCACTTACGTGGGCAAGCTGCAAATCGACGCGCGAACACTGGCGGTACCGGTGGCGGATGTCGATGAGGAAGCCCGCAAGCAGCGCGTGCTGGAGTATCTGGATGCTGGATTGACACTGCTCAATCTCGCCGGTTTTGTCGTCCCGGCGTTGGGATTACTGATGACGAGTGTGGCGGTGGGACAGATGCTCGGTGAGGTGTATGACGGCATTGAGGACTGGCGCCGTGGTGATAAGGATGAGGCACTCAAGCAGTTGGGTGCCGTGGCGGAAAGTATCACCTCGATGGTGTTGTTCGCGGCGGGCGCCAAGGTAGTTGGTAATGTATTGAAGCGGGCCCGGCTGAATTACTTCCAGGAACTGGAGGCGGTGCGCTCAAATGACGGCAATCCGCGACTGTGGCGTCCTGACATGAACCCTTATTCCCACGATCAACGTCTCGTCGACAACGTGGTGGCGGATGCAGAGGGCGTCTACAAAGTGGCTGGCCATTCATACGTAAAGGTGGATGGCTTCGTTCATCAGGTTTCGTTCGACTCCAAGCTGGGCCAGTGGCGGGCTCACCACCGCATGCGGCAGACGGCCTATCGTCCGGCCATGCTGCACAATGGCGAAGGTGCTTGGCGCTTCTCATTCGAAAACCCTGAGGACTGGGAAGACCAGGATTATCTCTTTTCACGTCTGGAGCCGGCGAGCCGTCACCCCGCGTTGGACTCCCGCAAATTGCGGCTGGTCAAGGACATTATGGATAAGCCCCACCGTTGGGGTTACCACCTGGCTCAGGAATGCCTGCCTTTCCCCGCGCGGTTTCGTGATTTGTACGAGCGTTTCAGGCTGGAGCAGTCCATCCACGATCTGATCTGGCTGCTGGAACGCGGTGTGTACCTCAACTCTGAAAGCGCGACCTTGCAGATGCACGCCTTGCCCTTGTTGCCAGGTTGGCCCAAGGGGCGCTATTTCGAAGTGCTGGATGCCCAGGGGAGCGTCAAGGCGCGTTATCCCTCCCTCGGTTCTTTTGATGATCTCAGTCAGCGAGTGACCATCACCGAGCACGCGGTGAGTAACGGACAAGTATTTGATGTGTTGTTGTCCCGATTGGATGAGCAACAAAAGATCGGCCTGTTGGGGGAGGGGATTGCCACCAATCAGGAACACGCTGTATTGGCGCGTCAATTGCTCGCGTCTCTCAAGACTGACCGCAAACCGCTGTTTGAGCAGTTGTATCAGTCCTATGACGGGCCGGTGCCGCACGAGTGGGCGTTGCTCAGGAAGACGTACCCGCAATTGCCGTATCGGGTCATGCGGGAGGTGATGGCTGAGGCATCCTCTGTGGAGTGGGAATCCCTGCGCGACCATCAGCGTGTTCCCATGGCGCTGGCCGAGTCGGTGCGGTACGCACTTGAGACACAACGCCTGGACCGCGCCCTTGCCGGTTTTGAACAGCCGGAGTTGGCAGGCCTCGACACCCAGTGTGTAGCGGTTCGAATGTTGCCGCGTGTTGAGGGCTGGGATAACACGCTGCGGTTTGAGTTGCGTCAGGACTCGCGACACGGTGAGTTATTAGCCCTGGGTGCGATCGCTGGCGCCAGCGTACGTCGGGTGGTCGTCAGGTCCCCGGCAGGTTTTGAAGTGTTCGATGCCAACGGCGTGAGCCTGGGGGCTGTCCAGGTTGGCCCGGACGGGCTGTTTGAGGCGGTTCAGCACACGCTGGCGGATGGGCAGCGGACGGCGCTGGGGCTGCCTCTGAAGGGGACCGAAGGCGGTTGGAGGCTGCGCCGTATGGTTGCTGCCCGGGCTCAGAGTGAACATGATGTGGCGGCCGAGGCTTTTTCTAATCAGGCTCACGAACCCCTGACGGTGGAAGTGCCTTGCAGAATGGCGGATTCACCGACCGGTTCGGTGGTACCACCCTCTGCGTTAGTGCGCAAAGTGAAGAAGATTTATCCACTGCTCAGTGATGCACAAGCCTCTGATCTGTTGCTGAAGGTATCAGGTGTTGATGAGCTATCCCAGGCCAAGGCCGTGGACAGGATGAAGGGTGAGTTGAACCACCTGCGGGCAGTCCTCAAACACTGGAAAGCCAACGTCGGGGATCTGGATAAACAGCCGGGGCTCAGAGACATTCGTCGCAGCCGCCAGCAAGTGGCCGAACGCATTGAAGCCTGTTGGCGGCGCCAGAGCTTTGTGCTCGATGAGTGGCAGGCGCCTGTTTACGGCCTGACCCTGGACGGGATGCGTGTGGGTTCATTGCCGAACCTGCCTCCCGAGATTCGTTTCGATCATGTCCGGCAGGTGTCACTCAAAAATATGCGGCTGGACGATGATGTCGCCTATTTTCTCAAGTGTTTCAAGGGCGGGCGCCGTCTGGATCTGGGCCACAACAAGCTGACCCGGCTACCGGAATACCTTTCTCGCATGCCCGAGCTCGAGAGTTTGTCGTTGCCCCATAACCAGATTGCACTGACCGAACACACCCGAAGAAAACTGGCCGACATGAGCACGTTGCGCCTGTTGGACATGAGCCACAACCCTATTGGGGAGCATCTGGATATCAGCAAAATGCACGACTTGCGTACGCTGCTGTTACAAGACGCCAAGCTCGTTGATCTGCCCACAGGGCTCGGGCGCCTGGCTCATCTGGATCATGTGGACCTGCGCAACAACTGGATCACCGTGTTGCCCGACTGGTTATTCACCGCAACCCGCAGCTTCAGTCAGGCGATCAACTTGGCGGGTAACCCACTGTCTACCACGACGATGACTGAATTGATTCGCTACCGCGACGAAGTCGGTATTGGCATGGGTTATGTGGAGGACGATCAGACTCGTTTCACCGAGTTGAGAGCCAGGGCCGTGTGGTTGCCGGAAGCAGTGTCCGCCCGAGACGCCAACAAACGTGCAGTCTGGGCCAACCTGCGCGATGACCCAGAGTCAGCACCGCTGTTCATGTTGTTGGCTCAATTGTCCGGCAGCGCCGACAGCCGTCATGTGCATGAGGATTTGACTCGACGGGTCTGGGACGTGTTGCAGTCAACCCATGACAGCGTCGAGTTGCGCGAGCAGGTCTTTCAACTGACGGCCCACCCGGCGAACTGTGCGGACGGTGCGGCAGAGATCTTCAGTCAGATGGAAGTCTTGAGGGCGGTCCAGAACGCGACCCGCGAGGCGGGGCGTGCCCAAGGCAACTCCGGAGCGCTGTTGAACTTGGGCAGAGGTTTGTTTCGCCTCAGTGAGCTGGAAAAAATTGCCGCGACCTACGCCGCCGAGCATTCCTCCGAGGACCCGCTGGAGGTCAGCCTGGCTTACAGAGTTGGGTTGGCCAGGGTCTTGGAACTGCCTGGGCAGCCCAGGCATATGCGATTTGCCTCGTTGGCCGACTTGACCAACGAGGCGCTGGAGAGGGCGCACGAACAGGTTATCAGCACAGAGCTGTCTCCTGCATTAATGCGTTTCATCGCCCAGCTGTCCTTCTGGAAAACTCATCTCAGGCAGCAATCTCCCCATGCATTCAGCTTGGCAACAGAGCCGTTTGATACGCAACAGCAGACACTCTTCGAGGGCAGTCAGCACCTCACTGACGGCGAATATCTCAGTCAAATGGAGGCCCTGCGCTCACCTCGCCGGCAGGCAGTAACCGAGGTGATGGAACGCCTGACCCAGCAAATGATGACGCACCAGGACATGGGCGTCTGTCATGTCCCCGAGGGATAGCCATCAGGCCCGGCGATTGATCCACGGCAAGTTCCTTGGAATTCCTTGCCCGCCGTGCTGCCCAATCCGCTAGTCTTGGTCCATCTTGGAAGGGAGCCGCCCATGTTTGAATCTGCCGAAATCGGTCACGCTATCGATAAAGAGACTTACGACGCCGAGGTTCCGGCGTTGCGCGAGGCTCTGCTGGAAGTGCAGTACGAATTGCAGCAACAAGGGCGGTTCCCGGTGATCGTGCTGATCAACGGCATCGAGGGCGCCGGCAAGGGTGAAACCGTCAAGCTGCTCAATGAGTGGATGGACCCGCGCCTGATCGAGGTGCGCACCTTCGACCAGCAGACCGATGAAGAGCTGGCCCGCCCGCCGGCATGGCGCTACTGGCGCCAGCTGCCGGCCAAGGGCCGCATGGGCGTCTTCTTCGGCAACTGGTACAGCCAGATGCTCCAGAGCCGGGTCCACGGTCAGATCAAGGACGCGCGACTGGACCAGGCGATCGCCGGCGCCGAGCGCCTGGAAAAGATGCTGTGCGATGAAGGTGCCTTGATCTTCAAGTTCTGGTTCCACCTGTCCAAGAAACAAATGAAGGCGCGGCTCAAGGCGTTACAGGACGACCCGCTGCACAGCTGGCGCATCAGCCCGTTGGACTGGCAGCAGTCCGAGACTTACGACAAGTTCGTGCATTTCGGCGAGCGCGTATTGCGTCGTACCAGCCGGGACTACGCGCCCTGGCATGTGATCGAAGGCGTTGATGCCCACTACCGTGGGCTGACCGTCGGCAAGATCCTGCTGGAAGGCCTGCAAAATGCCTTGAAAGTGTCCAAAGGCAAAGCCAGTGGCATGAACCCGGCGCCGTTGCCGTCTGCCGTGGACCAACTGAGCCTGCTCGACAGCCTGGACATGACCCAGCGGCTGGAGAAGGACGATTACGAAGAGCAACTGATTACCGAGCAGGCGCGGTTCTCGGGTTTGATGCGCGACAAGCGCATGCGCAAGCACGCCCTGGTAACCGTATTTGAGGGTAATGATGCGGCGGGCAAGGGCGGGGCGATCCGCCGGGTTGCGGCGGCGCTCGATCCGCGCCAATACCACATCGTGCCGATTGCCGCGCCCACCGAAGACGAACGGGCCCAGCCTTACCTGTGGCGCTTCTGGCGGCAGATTCCGGCGCGGGGCATGTTCACCGTGTTTGACCGCTCCTGGTATGGGCGGGTGTTGGTGGAGCGGATCGAAGGGTTCTGCACGCCAGCGGACTGGATGCGCGCCTACGGCGAGATCAACGACTTCGAAGAGCAATTGCGCGACGCCGGTGTGATCGTGGTCAAGTTCTGGCTGGCCATCGACAAACAGACCCAACTGGAACGTTTCCAGGCCCGGGAAGAGATCCCGTTCAAACGCTTCAAGATCACCGAAGACGATTGGCGCAACCGCGACAAGTGGGACGCCTACCGGGCGGCGGTGGGCGATATGGTCGACCGTACCAGCACCGAGGTTTCGCCGTGGACCTTGGTGGAAGCCAACGACAAGCGCTGGGCGCGGGTCAAGGTGTTGCGCACCATCAACCGGGCGCTGGAAGAGGCGTTCGACAAGTCCGACAAGCATGACAAAAAGGGCAAGAAGAAAAAGTAAGCGATGCTCGCGCATACGCGGGATGAATGATTGTCGCGGTTGAAGAGAGCCGGATCTATGCTCGATCCATCTCTCTACCACCACAACAAGAGGCAAGCCCATGCGTGAAGTAGTGATCGTCGACAGCGTGCGAACCGGCCTGGCCAAGTCCTTTCGCGGCAAGTTCAACCAGACCCGCCCTGATGACATGGCTGCCCATTGCGTCAATGCGCTACTGACCCGCAATGGGCTCGATCCGGCCAGTGTCGAGGATTGCATTGTCGGCGCCGGCTCCAACGAAGGGGCGCAGGGCTACAATATCGGCCGCAACGTCGCGGTGCTGTCGCGGCTGGGCACGGGTACGGCAGGGATGACCCTCAACCGTTTCTGCTCGTCTGGGTTACAGGCGATTGCCATTGCGGCCAACCAGATTGCGTCCGGCTGCAGCGACATCATTGTCGCGGGTGGTGTCGAGTCCATCAGCCTGACGATGAAGAGCGTCAACACCGATAACCTGATCAACCCGCTCCTCAAGGAGCAGGTGCCGGGCATCTACTTCCCCATGGGCCAGACCGCCGAAATAGTCGCTCGCCGCTATAACGTCAGCCGCGAAGATCAGGACCTGTATGCCCTGCAAAGTCAGCAGCGCACGGCGCAAGCCCAGGCAGACGGTTTGTTTGACGATGAAATCGTGCCGATGGCGGTCAAGTACAAGGTCGAGGACAAAAGCACCGGTGAGGTGCAGATCCTCGACGGCGTGGTGGATCGGGATGACTGCAACCGCCCGGACACCACACTGGCCAGTCTCGCCGGGTTGAAACCGGTGTTCGCCGAGGACGGTTCGGTGACGGCGGGCAACTCGTCGCAGTTGTCCGATGGTGCGTCGATGACCCTGGTGATGAGCCTGGAAAAAGCCCTGGAACTGGGGCTTAAACCCAAGGCGTTTTTCCGTGGGTTTACTGTGGCCGGCTGCGAGCCGGACGAGATGGGCATCGGCCCCGTGTTTTCAGTGCCCAAATTACTTAAGGCGCGGGGGTTGCAAGTGGCGGATATCGACCTGTGGGAACTCAATGAGGCATTTGCGTCCCAGTGCCTGTATGCGCGTAATCGGCTGGAAATCGACAACACCCGATACAACGTCAACGGTGGGTCGATCTCCATTGGTCATCCGTTTGGCATGACCGGGTCACGTCAGGTCGGGCATCTGGTACGGGAGCTGCAGCGGCGCCATTTGCGTTATGGGATCGTCACCATGTGCGTGGGTGGCGGGATGGGTGCGACCGGGTTGTTTGAGGCTGTGCGTTAGCCGATCTTGCCTTGTAAACCCGATCAGTGTGGGAGCTGGCTTGCCTGCGATGGCGGATTGTCATCTGAATGGATGCTGACTGATACTCCGCCATCGCAGGCAAGCCAGCTCCCACATTTGATTTATGGTGTGTCCTACAAAAAACCTCGCCCAAGTCCCGCCTGATCCCCCTAGAATGCTGGTTCCTCCACCTCTGGCTTTTTGGGGCATTCATGCACATCTCATCCGGCCGCTGGGTCTACGGCTTATCCCTGGCCCTGCTGACCGCGCTGCTCTGGGGCATTCTGCCCATCAAGCTCAAGCAAGTCCTGCAGGTGATGGACCCGATCACCGTGACCTGGTTTCGCTTGACCGTGTCCGGCCTTTGCCTGTTCGTCTACCTCGCCGCGGTCAAACGCTTGCCCAGTCGACGCGTATTGGGGCCGCGCGGCGGCTGGCTGGTAGCGATGGCTGTATGCGGGTTGGTGGGCAACTACGTGCTGTATCTGGTGGGGCTGAACCTGCTGAGCCCCGGCACCGCGCAACTGGTGGTGCAAGTGGGGCCGATCTTTCTGATGATCGCCAGTGTGTTCATCTTCAAGGAACGCTTCAGCCTGGGGCAGGGTATGGGGTTGCTGGTGCTGATTATCGGTTTCGGATTGTTCTTCAATCAGCGTCTGGAAGAACTGCTGACCTCCTTGGGTAGTTACACCGCCGGAGTGTTGACCATCCTGCTGGCGACCACCATCTGGACCTTTTATGCCCTGGGCCAGAAGCAACTGCTGACGGTGTGGAATTCCTTGCAGGTGATGATGGTGATCTACCTGTCGTGCGCCGTGTTGTTGACACCTTGGGCGCATCCTCTGGAAGCGCTGCAACTGAGCCCGCTGCAAGGCTGGTTGTTGCTCGCCTGCTGCCTGAATACGTTGATTGCCTACGGCGCATTTGCCGAGGCGCTGGCTCATTGGGAAGCGTCGCGGGTCAGTGCGACCCTGGCGATGACGCCCCTGGTCACCTTTGCCGCCGTAGCCGTTGCGGCGTCACTGTGGCCCGAGTATGTGCAGGCCGAGCAAATCAATGCGTTGGGCTATGGCGGTGCGGTGTTGGTGGTGCTGGGGTCTGCGACGGTGGCATTGGCGCCTTCGTTGCTCGCCGGGCTCAGGGCCCGGCGGGTACGGTTGATGTAACCGCTGTCGAGGCACGAGGCTGCGATGGGCTGTAGCCGCTGTCGAGGTACGAGGCTGCGATGGGTTGCGAAGCGACCCCGAGGGCGGCCCTGCAGACACACATCACAGCTTCGTGCCTCGACAGCCGCTACACCATGCTCTGCGGTCTCACCCATGCATCAAACTCTGCATCGGTCAAGTAACCCAACTCCAGCGCCGCTTCCCGTAGCGTCAGCCCTTGGGCATACGCCTTCTTGGCAATCTCTGCCGACTTGTCGTAGCCGATATGCGGGTTCAGCGCGGTCACCAGCATCAAGCCGCGCTCCAGGTGCTGGGCCATTTGCTCGGCGTCAGGCTCCAGCCCTGCAATGCAATGCTCCTGGAAGTTGCGGCAACCGTCGGCCAGCAGGCGAATCGATTCGAGCAGGTTGTGGATAATCACCGGCTTGTACACGTTCAACTGCAAGTGGCCCTGGCTGGCGGCAAAGCCGATGGTCACGTCATTGCCCATCACTTGGCAGGCCAGCATCGACAGGGCTTCGCACTGGGTCGGGTTGACCTTGCCAGGCATGATCGAACTGCCCGGCTCATTGGCAGGCAGCTTGACTTCTGCCAGCCCCGCACGTGGCCCGGACCCCAGCAGGCGCAGGTCATTGGCGATTTTCATCAGGGCCACCGCCAGGGTTTTCAGCGCGCCAGACAACGTGGTCAACGGCTCATGCCCGGCCAGTGCGGCGAATTTGTTCGGCGCAGTGACAAACGGCAGGCCTGACAGCGCCGCCAGTTCGGAGGCAATCGCCTCGCCAAAGCCATGGGGTGAGTTGAGCCCGGTACCGACGGCAGTGCCGCCCTGGGCCAGTTCATAGACGGCGGGCAGGGCGCTGCGAATTGCTCGTTCGGCGTAGTCCAGTTGCGCGATGAACGCCGAGACTTCCTGGCCGAAGGTGATCGGCGTGGCATCCATCATGTGGGTGCGGCCGGTCTTCACCAGCTTCATATGACGCGCCGACAATTCCGCCAGGCCGCCGGACAGTTCGCGGATGGCCGGCAACAAGTGCTGGTTGACCGCCTGGGCTGCCGCAATGCTCATGGCAGTGGGGAAACAGTCGTTGGAGCTCTGGGAGCGGTTGACGTGATCGTTGGGGTGTACCGGGACTTTGCCGCCGCGGGGCTTGCCCGCCAGCTCGTTGGCGCGACCGGCGATCACTTCGTTGGCGTTCATGTTGCTCTGGGTGCCGCTGCCGGTCTGCCAGACCACCAGGGGGAACTGGTCGTCGTGCTGCCCATCGAGCACCTCATCGGCAGCCTGTTCGATCAACCGGGCGATGTCGGCCGGGAGGTCGCCGTTACGGTCGTTGACCCGGGCGGCGGCCTTCTTGATCAGGGCCAGGGCGTGCAATACCGCCAGGGGCATGCGCTGGTCGCCAATGGCGAAGTTGACCAGCGAGCGTTGGGTCTGAGCACCCCAGTAAGCGTCGTCCGGGACTTGCACTTCTCCCAGGCTGTCGGTTTCGATACGGCTCATCGGGCACACTCCTTCCAAGACATGATTTCGCAGTTTAGGCCGTGATCGCCGCGAGGGGTTCCTTTGTGTTCTGTTTATCGACTTTCGTCGCGCAAATGCAGGCTCTATAAGGGGTGGGGTTGAGCGCCGAGGTTTTTTAGGCGCAGAATGGTCGCCCTTGGGGTCTTACCTCGCCTGCTAGAAAAGGAAACTCGATGACTCGTCTTCGTGCCATCTGTACCGCGGTTGCTCTGGTATGTGCCAGCGGCCAGGTTTTTGCCGATACCGCCAGCCACAACGCCAGTGCCGAAGCCTTCCTTACGCTGGCCCATGCCGACAAGCTGGGTACCCCGGTGTACATGCAAGTGCAGCAAATGTTCGCTCAGCGTTTCGAGCAGACCAAGGCGCCTGCTACCAAGCAAAGCGTGCTGGACAGCTACCAGGCCAAGGCCAACGCTGCCCTGGACCAGGCCATCGGCTGGAACAAGCTCAAGCCGGACATGGTCAAGCTCTACACCACTAACTTCAGCGAATCCGAGCTCAAGGACCTGGTTGCGTTCTACCAGTCGCCCCTGGGCAAGAAAGTCCTGGAAAAAATGCCTCAGTTGACCCAGCAGTCGGCCCAGATGACCCAGGCCAAGCTGGAAAGCGCGGTCCCTGTGGTGAACAAGCTGTTGGAAGACATGACCAACGAGCTGACACCGAAAACCGCAGCACCGGCCAAAAAGAAGTAATCAGGAATGAGCATGCAACAGCGTATTGAAGCGGCACTTGTCGCCCTGGACCCGGAACACCTGAGCGTGCTGGATGAAAGCCATATGCACAGCCGTGGGTTGCAGACCCACTTCAAGGCCGTGCTGGTCAGCCAGCAGTTCGACGGGCTCAACCGCGTCAAGCGCCACCAGAAGGTCTACGCCACCCTGGGTGACCTGATGAGCGAGTTTCATGCGTTGGCGCTGCATACCTATACGCCTGAAGAATGGGCGAAAATCGACGCAGCCCCGGCCTCGCCGACCTGCGCTGGCGGTCATGGCTGATCAGAAGGTGTCTCTGACACCTGGCATTTGCTAGAATCCGCAACGCGCCGCTTAGTCGGCGCGTTTTTTTTGCATCCGGTTCACCCTTTGCGAGGGTAGCCACCTGGAGAGATACCCATGACACACCCTATTGTCGTGGCGGCACTGTATAAGTTCGTCACCCTGGAAGATTACGTTGCCTTGCGCGAGCCCTTGCTCAAGGCGATGGTCGACAACGGCATCAAAGGCACTTTGCTGATCGCCGAAGAAGGCATCAACGGCACGGTCTCCGGCAGCCGTGAAGGCATTGATGGCCTGATGGCCTGGCTCAAGAACGACCCACGCATGGACGACATCGACCATAAAGAGTCGTACTGCGATGAGCAGCCGTTCTACCGCACCAAGGTCAAGCTCAAGAAAGAAATCGTGACCCTGGGCGTCGAAGGCGTCGACCCCAACAAGAATGTCGGTACCTACGTTGACCCGCAAGACTGGAATGCGCTGATCAGCGATCCGGAAGTACTGCTGATCGACACCCGCAATGACTACGAAGTGTCGATTGGTACCTTTGAGGGCGCTATCGACCCGAAGACCACCAGTTTTCGCGAGTTTCCCGACTACATCAAAGCCAACTTCGATCCGGCCAAACACAAGAAAGTCGCCATGTTCTGCACGGGTGGCATTCGTTGTGAAAAAGCCTCGAGCTATATGCTCAGCGAGGGTTTCGACGAGGTGTATCACCTCAAGGGTGGCATCCTGAAATACCTCGAAGAGGTGCCTCAGGAAGAAACCAAATGGCAGGGCGACTGCTTTGTCTTCGATAATCGCGTGACCGTGCGCCACGACTTGAGCGAAGGCGACTACGATCAATGTCATGCTTGCCGCACACCGATCAGTGTCGAGGACCGCGCGTCCGAGCACTATGTGGCCGGCATCAGTTGCCCGCACTGCTGGGATAAGCTTTCCGAGAAGACCCGTCGCAGCGCCATCGACCGGCAAAAGCAGATTGAGCTGGCCAAGGCCCGCAATATGCCGCACCCGATTGGTTACAACTACAAGCAATCATCCTCCGAGGCTTGAGCCATGTCCGCACGCCTGCTCTATGTAATGGATCCGATGTGTTCCTGGTGCTGGGGCTTCGCACCGGTAGTCGAGGCATTGGTGGAGCAGGCGCAGGCTGCTGGCGTCGAGTTGCATCTGGTGGTGGGCGGCTTGCGTACCGGCAGTGGTGCGGCGCTGGAGCCGGCGACCCGGCGCTACATCCTTGAGCATTGGCAGGCAGTCACCGAAGCCACCGGTCAGCCGTTCAAGCTGGAAGGTGCCTTGCCTGACGGTTTTGTCTACGACACCGAGCCTGCCTGCCGCGCCTTGGTCACCGCTCGCAGCCTGGCCCCGGATTGCGCCTGGAAGTTGTTGGGTTTGATCCAGCGTGCGTTTTATATGCAGGGCCGGGACGTCACCCAGGCCAGCGTCCTGGTGGAACTGGCCGAAACCGCCGGCGTGCCACGGATCGAGTTTGCCGCCGCCTTTGACCGTGCCGACCAGCATGTGGCCACCGCCGCCGATTTCACCTGGGTTCAGGACTTGGGCATTGCCGGCTTTCCCACACTGCTGGCCGAACGCAATGGCCAGTTGGCCCTGCTGACCAACGGCTACCAGCCGCTGTCCGAATTGTCTCCCTTGCTCGGTCGCTGGCTGGAGCGTGTCGCCTGTGCCTGATCAGCCCGACAGTACTGTGCAATCCCCGCGTATCGATCGACTGACCTGGGCGGAAATTCGTCGCCTGGCCCTGCATCACAAAAAATCCCTGTGGATCGCCAATGGTGTCGCCGTGCTGGCGACCTTGTGCAGCGTGCCCATTCCCCTGTTGCTGCCGCTGTTGGTGGACGAGGTGTTGCTGGGGCATGGCGACGCGGCCCTGAAGGTGATGAACCATGCGCTGCCGCTGGGCTGGCAGAAAGCGGCGGGTTATATCGGCTTGATGTTGCTGGTGACCCTGGCCCTGCGCTGCGGTGCGCTGGTGTTCAACGTATTGCAGGCGCGGTTGTTCGCGCGGCTGGCCAAGGACATCGTCTACCGCATTCGCGTGCGGTTGATCGAACGGCTCAAGCGGATTTCACTGAGTGAATACGAAAGCCTGGGCAGCGGTACCGTGACCACCCACTTGGTCACTGATCTGGATACCGTCGACAAGTTTGTCGGCGAGACCCTCAGCCGGTTCCTGGTGGCCATGCTGACCCTTGTGGGTACTTCCGGGATTCTGATGTGGATGCACTGGAAGTTGGCGTTGTTGATTCTGCTGTTCAACCCGCTGGTGATTTACGCCACGGTGCAGTTGGGCAAGCGGGTCAAACACCTGAAAAAGCTGGAAAACGACAGCACCTCGCGGTTTACCCAGGCACTGACCGAAACCCTCGATGCGATTCAGGAAGTCCGCGCCGGTAACCGTCAGGGATTTTTCCTCGGTCGCCTGGGTCGACGAGCCCAGGAAGTGCGGGATTTTGCGGTCAATTCCCAGTGGAAAAGCGATGCCTCCAGTCGCGCCAGTGGCTTGCTGTTCCAGTTTGGTATCGACATCTTCCGTGCGGCGGCGATGCTCACAGTGCTGTTTTCCGACCTGTCCATCGGGCAGATGCTCGCGGTGTTCAGCTACCTGTGGTTCATGATCGGTCCCGTGGAGCAACTGCTGAACCTGCAATATGCCTATTACGCGGCAGGCGGAGCGCTGACGCGGATCAACGAGCTGCTGGCCCGGGCTGACGAACCGCAATACGCTGGCGGCGCTGATCCCTTCGTTGATTGTGAAACGGTGGGGATCGAGGTGCGTGGCCTTGATTTCGGGTATGGCGAAGAGCTGGTACTCGACCAGCTCAACCTGGTCATTGCGCCGGGTGAGAAGGTGGCTATTGTCGGTGCCAGCGGTGGCGGTAAAAGCACCTTGGTGCAACTGCTGCTGGGGCTTTATACACCTCAGGCAGGCACAATTCGTTTTGGTGGTGCGACCCAGCAGGAAATTGGCCTTGCGACGATTCGCGAGAACGTTGCGGTGGTGCTGCAACACCCGGCGTTGTTCAACGATACCGTGCGCGCCAACCTGACCATGGGCCGTGAACGCAGCGACCAGGCCTGCTGGCAGGCATTGGAGATCGCCCAACTGGAGGCTACCGTCAAGGCGCTGCCTTTGGGACTGGACAGTGTGGTGGGGCGCTCCGGCGTGCGTTTTTCCGGCGGGCAGCGTCAGCGCCTGGCTATTGCGCGGATGGTCCTGGCCGAGCCGAAAGTGGTCATACTCGATGAAGCCACTTCCGCCCTGGATGCGGCTACCGAGTACAACCTGCACCAGGCGCTGGCGCGGTTTCTTAGTGGTCGTACTACACTGATCATTGCCCACCGGCTGTCGGCGGTAAAACAGGCTGACCGCGTGCTGGTGTTCGATGGCGGGCATATTGCCGAAGATGGCGACCATCAGCAGCTCATTGCCGATGGTGGGCTCTACGCCAAGCTCTACGGACATTTGCAGCAGGTGCGCTGAGGTTGAGTTTCAAACGAATTTCTGTGCTTAGTACGTGAGTTCCCCATGGGGAAAGCGGCTTTCCTGCTTCGTTTCGTGAAGTGGGCGCTAAATCGATCCGGAATATCCATGTGGGTTGACCGCATTTAGCTTGGGCTGCGCTGTCAGGAGCGGTTATCCACTGGCCTGTGCTTGTGCAAGGGACCTCATGAAGCAAAAGCGGACTCTCGGAACACCTCGGTTGTTGGGCATTGTCTGGCCATTTATCGCCGTCGTGCTGTTTCAGGCATTGATGGGGGGTGTCAGTCTTTACGTGCTTTCAGCGGTGCGCGGCTACGTGGCCGGTGAGAGCCTCTGGTCCAAGGGCCAGAAAGATGCCATCTACTACCTTACGCTGTATGCGGATAACCGCAACGAAGCCACCTACCTTAAATACCAGAACGCTATTGCCGTGCCCCAGGGCGGGCATGAACTGCGGGTGGCGCTGGATCGTCCGACGCCGGATCTGGAGGCGGCGCGCCTGGGCATTCTCAAGGGAGGCAACCATCGCGATGACGTCTCCAGCCTGATCTGGCTGTACCTCAACTTTCGCCATTTCAGTTACCTGGAAAAAGCCATCGAGTTGTGGACGGTGGGGGACGCCTACCTGGTGCAATTGGATGACCTGGCACAGGAGATGCACCGGGCAATTGTCAGTAATCAGGTGAACAGCGGCGACGTGAGCCGTTGGAAAGAGCGCATCTTTGCCATCAACGACGGTGTGACGCCGGCCGCCAAGGCGTTCAGCGATGCCTTGGGCGAAGGCTCGCGCATGATTTTGCGCCTGCTGTTGGTGACCAACCTGGCCACGGCCTTGGGTTTGATCGCCCTGGCGCTGTTGCGTACCCACAAGTTGCTGGCCCAGCGACATGCCTTTGCCGACGCCCTGCAGTTGGAGAAAGAGCGGGCGCAGATCACCCTGGAGTCCATTGGCGACGGGGTGATTACCACGGATGTCGAGGGTGCCATTGCCTATATGAACCCGGCGGCCGAGGTTCTGACTCACTGGAAAGCTTCCCAGGCCCAGGGGCTACCGCTGGCGGCCCTGTTCAATTTGCTGGATGAAAACGCCCAGTCCGATGGTTTTACCCTGATCGAGCACATCCTTGGCGGCCAGCTCAGTGGCGGCAGCGAGCATTCAAAGTTGATCCAGCGGGTGGATGGCAGTACGGTTTCCGTGACCCTGGTGGGCGCGCCGATCCGCAGTGCCGGCAAGGTGAGTGGCGCGGTGTTGGTGCTGCATGACATGACCCAGGAGCGTCAGTACATTGCCAACCTGTCCTGGCAAGCGACCCATGATGCCTTGACCGGGCTGGCCAATCGCCGTGAGTTTGAGTATCGCCTGGAGCAGGCGCTGCACAATTCAGGGCGCCAGCAAACAGGGCGCCATGCACTGATGTTCCTCGACCTGGATCAGTTCAAGCTGGTCAACGACACCTGTGGGCATGCGGCGGGCGATGAACTGCTACGGCACATCTGTGCGTTGCTGCAGTCTGACCTGCGCGAGGGTGACACCCTGGCCCGTCTTGGCGGCGATGAATTCGGCATTCTGCTGGAGAATTGTCCGGCCCCGGTAGCGGAAAAGATCGCCGAAAGCCTGCGCCATACCGTGCAAAGCCTGCACTTTGTGTGGAAGGGCCGGCCTTTTGTGACCACTGTCAGTATCGGCCTGGTGCACATCTCGCAAACCCCCACCACCCTTGAGACGTCGCTGCGGGCCGCCGACATGGCCTGCTATATGGCCAAGGAAAAAGGACGCAACCGGGTGCAGGTCTATCATGCTGATGACTCGGAATTGTCTCTGCGCTTTGGCGAAATGGCCTGGGTGCAGCGGTTGCACATGGCCCTGGAGGAGAACCGCTTTTGCCTATACGCCCAGGAAATTGCGCCCCTGGGGCATACCGAGCATGGCAATGGGCACATCGAGATCCTGCTACGCCTTCACGACGAGGCCGGTCGGATTATCTTGCCCGACAGTTTTATTCCGGCCGCAGAACGTTACGGGTTAATGACCTCTCTGGACCGCTGGGTAGTGGAGAATGTGTTCAAGATCATTGCCCGGTGCATGCTCGAGCGCCCGGGCCGGCCCATGGCTATGTGTGCGATCAACCTGTCAGGTACCACCATTGGCGATGATGCGTTTCTCGGTTTTTTACGTGAGAAATTCAGTGCGTACAGCATACCTGCGGAAATGATTTGTTTTGAAATTACTGAAACCAGTGCGATCTCGAATTTGGGCAGTGCAATTCGCTTTATCAATGAACTCAAAGAGTTAGGTTGCCATTTCTCCTTAGATGACTTCTGTGCAGGAATGTCCTCATTCGCATATCTTAAACATTTACCTGTAGACTTCCTGAAGATCGATGGAAGTTTCGTAAAGGATATGCTGGACGACCCGATTAACCGCGCGATGGTCGAAGTGATCAATCACATCGGTCATGTCATGGGTAAACGCACAATTGCTGAATTTGTCGAAACACCGCAGATCGAACAGGCTCTGCTTGAGATTGGTGTGGACTACGCTCAGGGATACCTGATTGAGCGCCCGCAGTTGCTGACCTTTGACAGCTTGCAGTGTCGACCTGTACGACCACAGCCCTTGTTATTCAAGGCGCCTGGCACGTTCCGCTGAAACATTTGCTGGTCTGTACAATCACACATCAAAAGGAGCCCGACAGTGATCGACACATTCAACAGAACCGGTCCGCTTATGGAAGCCTCAAGTTACCCCGCCTGGGCTCAGCAATTGATCCAGGACTGTAGCGAGAGCAAGCGCCGAGTTGTCGAGCACGAACTGTACCAGCGTATGCGCGATAACAAGCTCAGTGCCAAGACCATGCGTCACTACCTGATTGGTGGCTGGCCGGTGGTGGAACAGTTTGCGTTGTACATGGCACAAAACCTCACCAAGACCAAGTTTGCCCGTCATCCTGGAGAAGACATGGCGCGACGCTGGTTGATGCGCAATATTCGCGTGGAGCTGAACCACGCTGATTATTGGGTGCACTGGGCCCGTGCCCATGGCGTCAGCCTCGAAGAGTTGCAGGCGCAGAACGTGCCGCCTGAGTTGCACGCGCTGAGTCATTGGTGCTGGCACACCAGTTCGGCTGATTCGCTGATCGTCGCCATCGCTGCCACCAACTACGCCATCGAGGGGGCCACTGGGGAGTGGTCCGCTGTGGTGTGTTCGACTGGCGTCTACGCGGCGGCCTTCCCTGAGGAAGACCGCAAGCGCGCGATGAAGTGGCTGAAGATGCATGCCCAGTACGATGATGCCCACCCCTGGGAAGCGCTGGAAATCATCTGCACCCTGGCTGGGATGAACCCGAGCAAGGCGCTGCAGGTCGAGTTGCGCCAGGCGGTGTGCAAGAGCTACGACTACATGTACCTGTTCCTGGAACGCTGCATGCAGTTGGAGAAAGCGCCGTCTGCCCGTGAACGTCCGATGCTGGTCGCCAGCGAGGCCTGATGCGAGGATGGCGGGGTGTAATTACCCCGCCATTGCCAAGCGATTGCGGCCTTCACGCTTGGCCACATACAAGGCGTTGTCCGCCCGACGCAACACGCTCTCGGCGGACTCTCCAGCCAACAACGTCGAGCATCCCAGGCTTACCGTCAACTCGATACATGTCCCATCCGCCCAATAATCCTGGGCCTGTGCTGCCTGGCGCAGGCGCTCCCCGACCATGGCTGCGGCGTCCCGGCCGGTGTTGGACAGCAGGATCAGAAACTCTTCCCCGCCAAACCTGAACACCATATCCACATTACGCAACTGGCTCTTGATCGAGGCGGCGACGGCCTTGAGTACCTTGTCTCCAGCGGTGTGGCCGTGGCTGTCGTTGATGCGCTTGAAGTGATCAATATCCAACATCAGCAATGACAGCGGATGCAGGTGCCGCCTGGCCATGTCGATTTCCCGTTGCAGGGTCTGGTCCATGGCGATGCGGTTACCGGTTTCGGTCAGTGGATCACGCAGGGCACTGCGGGTTGCGGCGCGGTACAGCAGGGCGTTGCGCATCGGGTAGAGCAGCGTCGCCAGCAGAGACTCCAGTTTGCCCTGCTCGTCGTCGAGGAAGCGCTGGTTGCGCCGAAAGACCAGCTCGCCCAGGTGCTCGCCTTCGTGACTGAGGGTATAGCTTATTGAGTGGTGGCCTCGCTGACCGTATTCCAGGCGTAAATCGCTGGTTTCATGACGGTATTGCAAGGCATCGAGGGGGACCAGGCGTTGGATTTCCCGAAAAAACAGGCCCAGGATGCGCTCGGGCTCCAGGCTGGTCTGCAATTGCAGGCTCAGTTGCTGGCGAAGTTGGGTGGCGGTGGCGGGACGCCTCGCGAGAAGAGAAGGTTGACCAAAGCCCAGGCGTTGCAATTTGGCGCTATCGAAGTCAATTGCGTTGGTCTGGGTCGGTGTTTTCATAAACTGATAGGCCTCTAAGCACTTAATGCTGTCTTACAGGCTGGATGAGAGCGGCGAGTGCCAAGCGTCTTACTGTTCCGTCAGTTCCGTAGGACATGGCGACAGTCTAGACCGCTTTGCCTGGGGTTATAACCCCTGTTTCAGTGCCGCACGTCGTGTCTTTGTGCCACCTGTGTGAAAGAGGTCAAAGCGAAATTCGTGCCATTTGTCTTGGCTGAATGAAAGTGCTTTTAATTCAGTTGGTTGGATTGTTGGCGGGAAATGAGGATGGCAAGGGGGCGGCAGTAAGTTGGCGTAGGAGCTGCTGGTTGAATGTCAGCTGGATCCTCAGGGGATCGCAGCCTTGCTTCACTCGACAGCTCCTGCGAGCACGCTTTATTGTGCGTCGAACGCCTGGCCGTTGATGCCGGTGCTGTCCGGGCCCATCAAGTACAGGTACACCGGCATGATTTCTTCAGGTGTCGGATTGTCGGTCGGGTTTTCCCCCGGGTAGGCCTGGGCACGCATGCTGGTACGGGTTGCGCCTGGGTTGATGCTGTTGGCGCGCACGGGTGCGACGGTGTCCAGTTCGTCGGCCAGGGTCTGCATCAGGCCTTCAGTGGCAAACTTTGACACGCCGTAGGCGCCCCAGTAAGCGCGGCCTTTGCGGCCTACGCTGCTGGAGGTGAACACCACCGAGGCGTCCTGGGACAGCTTGAGCAGTGGCAGCAGGGTGCTGGTGAGCATGAACATGGCGTTGACGTTGACGTGCATCACCCGCATGAAGTTCTCGCCGGACAATTGCTCGACCGGCGTGCGAGGGCCGATGATCGAGGCGTTGTGCAGCAGGCCATCGAGGTGGCCGAATTCCTGTTCAATCATTGCCGCCAGTTCGTCGTACTGGTGGGGCAGGGCGGTCTCGAGGTTGAATGGAATCACCACCGGTTGTGGATGGCCGGCCGCTTCGATCTCGTCATAAACCTGGGCCAGATTGGCTTCGGTCTTGCCCAGCAACAGCACAGTGGCGCCATGGGCGGCATAGGTTTTTGCCGCTGCTGCGCCAATCCCGCGACCGGCACCGGTCACCAGGATGACCCGGTCTTTGAGCAGCTCTGGGCGTGCGGAGTAATCAAACATAAACGACCTCAACAGAATTCACAGGGTTCAGCAGCTGCACAGCGCGTTATCCAGCACCTGACGCAACTCCAGCGGATGATTCACCACGACATCGGCCCCCCAATTACGCGGGTTGTCGTCTGGGTGAATATAGCCGTAGGTTACGGCGGCGGTGCGAGTCCCGGCGTCGCGTCCCGATTCGATATCCCGCAGGTCATCGCCGACGAACAGCACGCTGGCCGGGTCCAGGTCGAGCATCTTGCAGGCCAGGATCAGCGGTTCCGGGTCCGGTTTGCTGTTTTTTACGTGGTCCGGGCAAATCAGCAGCGCCGAGCGCTCGGCCAGGCCCAGTTGCTCCATGATCGGCTCGGCGAAGCGCAGTGGCTTATTGGTGACTACGCCCCAGATCAGCTTGGATTTTTCGATGTCGGCCAGCAGCTCGGCCATGCCATCGAACAGCTTGCTGTGAATCGCGCAACCCTTGAGGTAGCGCTCCAGAAACTCCAGGCGCAACGCTTCAAAACCTGGGGATTCGGGGTCCATGGAGAAGGTCACGGCAACCATTGCCCGGGCGCCGCCGGAAATTTCATCGCGAATGTGTTGATCGTTCATCGGCGGCAGGTCGCGGTCGGCGCGCATGGCCTGGCAGATGGCGATAAAGTCCGGCGCGGTGTCCAGCAAGGTACCGTCCATGTCGAAAAGAACCGCTCGCAACTTCACAGGCTCACTCCTCTCGCAGGGTCTGGATCATGTAGTTGACGTCAACGTCGTTGGCCAGTTTGTAATGCTTGGTCAGCGGGTTGTAGGTCAGGCCGATGATGTCCTTGACGGTCAGGCCGGCCTGACGGCTCCAGGCGCCCAGCTCGGAGGGGCGGATGAATTTCTTGAAGTCATGGGTGCCGCGAGGTAGCAGCTTCATGATGTATTCGGCGCCGATGATCGCGAACAGATAAGCCTTCGGATTACGGTTGATGGTGGAGAAAAACACCTGGCCACCTGGTTTGACCATGTGGAAACAGGCGCGAATCACCGACGAAGGGTCGGGCACGTGCTCCAGCATTTCCAGGCAGGTGACCACGTCGAATTGCTCGGGCATCTCTTCTGCCAGGCCTTCGGCGGTGATCTGCCGGTATTCGACGCTGACGCCCGATTCCAGCTGGTGCAGTTGGGCTACGGCCAGAGGTGCTTCGCCCATGTCGATGCCCATCACGGTCGCGCCGCGTTGGGCCATGGCTTCGCTGAGAATACCGCCGCCGCAACCGACATCGAGCACCTTCTTGCCGGCCAGATTGACCCGTTCGTCGATCCAGTTGACGCGCAACGGGTTGATGTCGTGCAGGGGTTTGAACTCGCTTTCGCGGTCCCACCAACGATGGGCCAGGGCTTCGAATTTGGCGATTTCAGCGTGGTCGACGTTGCTCATGGGTCATCCTCTAAATCTGATAAAACGGTTTGCGGGGCCCGAGACAGGGCTCAGGCACAGCGTTATTCGGTGTGTCCGCTGATGCGTTGGCCCCAGGCGATGGCCGTAGCGCACAACTGTTGCTCATCCAGACGGGTCAGTTGCCGGTCGTCGAGCAATTGCTTGCCGCCGACCCAAAGGTGTTTCACACAATCGCGTCCGGTGGCATATATAAGCTGCGAGACCGGATCGTAAATCGGTTGTTGCGCCAGGCCTGACAGGTCGAAAGCCACTATGTCTGCGGCCTTGCCGACTTCCAGTGAGCCGATTTCGTTTTCCAGGCCCATCGCCCGTGCACCATTGAGGGTGGCCATGCGCAAGGCGCGATGGGCATCCAGTGCGGTGGCCGAGCCGGCTACGGCTTTGGCCAGCAACGCTGCGGTGCGGGTTTCACCCAGAAGGTCGAGGTCATTGTTGCTGGCGGCGCCGTCGGTGCCTACTGCCACATTGACGCCAGCTTGCCACAGACGCTCCACCGGGCAGAAGCCGCTGGCCAGTTTCAGGTTTGATTCCGGGCAATGGATGACGCTGCTGTTACTTTCTACCAGCAAAGCCAGGTCGTCATCGCTGATTTGGGTCATGTGAACGGCCTGGAAGCGCGGCCCGAGCAATCCCAGGCGCCCAAGGCGCGCCAGCGGTCGCTCGCCGTGTTGCTCCATCGACTGCTGCACTTCGAAGGCGGTTTCGTGGACATGCATGTGGATGCCGGCGTCCAGTTCTTCGGCGATCACCCGGATTTTCTCCAGGTTCTCATCGCTGACGGTATAGGGCGCATGCGGGCCGAAGGTGACTTTGATCCGCGGGTGATGCTTGAGGTCGCCAAACAGCTCGACGCCTTGGCGAATGGCCTCGTCGGCAGTGCCGGCACCGGGGATCGGGAAATCCAGGATCGGGATGGCGATCTGTGCACGAATGCCGCTGTTGTGCACCCGTTCGCTGGCAACTTTCGGAAAGAAGTACATGTCCGAAAAGCAGGTGATGCCACCTTTGATTTGCTCGGCAATGGCCAGGTCGGTGCCATCCCGTACGAAGGCTTCATCGACCCACTTGGCCTCGGCGGGCCAGATGTGGTTTTCCAGCCAGGTCATCAGGGGGAGGTCGTCGGCGAGGCCGCGAAACAATGTCATGGCCGCATGGCCATGGGCATTGATCAGGCCGGGGCTGAGCAGTATGCCCGGCAATTCCCGGACTTCGCTGGCGGCCAGTTTCAGTGCTTGTTCCCGCGGTCCGATAAAGGCAATGCGTCCGTCGCGAATGCCCAGGGCGTGCTCCTTGAGCACCACGCCAGCAGGCTCGACCGGTACCAGCCAGGTTGGCAATAGCAACACGTCAAGCGGGGCGGCAGTTGGGGTCATCGCGAGCGTCGTCCAAGGCTGTTATTAAGAAGTGGCGAAGTATACCCGAGCGTCTTGGCTGGCGGATCGCTATAATCGGCGGCTTTTGTTCATGAGTGCGGGGTGAGGGATGCGCGACCGACTGTTGGCTGCGGAGAAGGTAAAGGCCATCGATTGGCGTGATGGCGCCCTGTACCTGCTTGATCAGCGCAGGTTGCCATTCGAGCAAACCTGGGTCGCTTGCACCAGTGCGGCGGCCGTGGCCGAGGCCATTCGTTCGATGGTGGTGCGTGGCGCACCGGCCATTGGTATCAGTGCCGCCTATGGCCTGGTGCTAGCCGCGCGTGCGCGGCTTGTCGAGGGCGGTGATTGGCAGGCGGCATGGGAAGAAGATTTGGCGCTCCTGGCCGACTCCCGTCCGACGGCGGCGAATTTGTTCTGGGCCCTGAATCGCATGCGTGATCGCCTGGACCGCCTCAAGAAGCATGCCGATCCTCTGGCGGTGCTGGAGGCGGAAGCGGTAGCGATCCATGAAAGTGATCGCGAAGCCAATCTGACCATGGCACAGCTTGGGGTCGACCTGATCCGCAAGCACCAAGGCAATGCCCAGGCCATTCTGACCCATTGCAACACTGGCGCCTTGGCGACCGGCGGTTTCGGCACCGCCCTCGGGGTGATTCGCGGCGCGTTCCTCGAAGGCATGGTGGAGTGCGTCTACGT
The DNA here is from genome assembly GCF_009724245.1 of Pseudomonas spelaei. GTDB lineage: Bacteria > Pseudomonadota > Gammaproteobacteria > Pseudomonadales > Pseudomonadaceae > Aquipseudomonas > Aquipseudomonas spelaei. The sequence continues at coordinate 26,481 of NZ_WNNK01000014.1, forward strand.
CAACGAAACCCGTCCGTGGCTGCAAGGTTCGCGGCTGACGGCGTGGGAATTGGCCAATGAAGGCATTCCGGTCACCGTGAATGCCGATTCTGCCGGCGCCCATATTCTCAAGACCAAAGGCGTGACCTGGGTGATCGTCGGGGCTGATTGCATCGCGGCCAATGGTGACGTGGCCAGCAAGATCGGTACTTATCAGCTGGCGGTGTGTGCCATGCATCACGGCGTGCGTTTCATGGTGGTGGCGCCGAGCTCCAGCATCGACATGATGCTGGCCAGCGGCGATGAAATTCCCCTCGAAGAGCGTGACGAGCGCGAATTGCTGGAGGTCGATGGCAAGCGGCTTGCCGCTGATGTAGGGGCGTTCAACCCGGTGTTTGACGTGACGCCGGCGGACTTGATTGATGTCATCGTCACGGAAAAAGGCATCGTCGAGCGACCTGATACGGCGAAACTGGCGCAGTTGATGTGTCGTAAGCGGCTGCATTGAGGGTTTTCACCCTCTAAATCCGGCTTGGATCCAGCTCTAAGCCCCTCTCGTCCCCTTTAAGCCTGTCACCGGTCAACTAACTATGCTCCATGCGCATCAGGGGGATAGGTGCGTGGCGGCGATTGTGATAACATTCGGCGGTTTCCAGGGTCACCCCAAGGGGTGGCCTTTAATGCGCAGATCCGTGTCATAACTCGTTGATTTGTCGTAAGTCGTTGCCAGGCACCATGCCAGCAGCGACGAGCTTCGTTCGTCCCATATGGATGTGACGAGGTTTCACCCGAAAAAGGAATCAGGCTTCTCATGGGCGAACTGGCCAAAGAAATCCTCCCGGTCAATATCGAAGACGAGCTGAAACAGTCCTACCTCGACTACGCGATGAGCGTAATTGTCGGTCGGGCACTGCCTGATGCGCGCGATGGCTTGAAGCCCGTGCATCGGCGTGTGCTGTTCGCGATGAGCGAGCTGGGTAACGACTGGAACAAGCCGTACAAGAAATCTGCCCGTGTTGTCGGTGACGTGATCGGTAAGTATCACCCTCACGGCGACACTGCGGTGTACGACACCATCGTTCGGATGGCCCAGCCGTTTTCCCTGCGCTACCTGCTGGTAGATGGCCAGGGCAACTTCGGTTCGGTCGACGGCGATAACGCAGCAGCCATGCGATACACCGAAGTGCGCATGACCAAGCTGGCGCACGAGCTGCTGGCTGACCTGCACAAAGAAACCGTGGACTGGGTGCCGAACTACGACGGCACCGAAATGATCCCGGCGGTCATGCCGACCCGTATTCCCAACCTGCTGGTCAACGGCTCCAGCGGTATTGCCGTGGGCATGGCCACCAATATCCCGCCACACAACCTCGGTGAAGTCATCGACGGTTGCCTGGCCCTTATCGACAACCCTGAGTTGACTGTCGATGAGCTGATGCAATACATCCCCGGTCCGGACTTCCCTACCGCCGCGATCATCAACGGTCGCGCCGGTATCATCGAAGCCTACCGCACCGGTCGCGGCCGCATTTACATGCGCGCCCGCTCGATGATCGAAGACATCGACAAGGTCGGTGGTCGTCAGCAGATCGTCATCACCGAGCTTCCTTACCAGTTGAACAAGGCACGTCTGATCGAAAAGATCGCCGAGCTGGTTAAAGAGAAGAAGCTTGAAGGCATCACCGAACTGCGCGACGAGTCCGACAAGGACGGTATGCGCGTCGTGATCGAGCTGCGTCGTGGCGAAGTGCCTGAGGTGATCCTCAATAACCTCTACGCCCAGACCCAGCTGCAAAGCGTGTTTGGTATCAACGTCGTTGCACTGATCGACGGCCGCCCACGGATCCTGAATCTCAAGGATCTTCTGGAAGCCTTCGTACGTCACCGCCGCGAAGTGGTTACCCGTCGTACCGTATTCGAACTGCGCAAGGCCCGCGAACGCGGCCACATCCTGGAAGGCCAGGCGGTTGCGCTGTCGAACATCGATCCGGTTATCGCCTTGATCAAGGCCTCGCCGACTCCGTCGGAAGCCAAGGAAGCGCTGATCAGCACCGCCTGGGAATCCAGTGCCGTGGTTGCGATGGTTGAGCGTGCCGGTGCCGATTCGTGCCGTCCGGAGACCCTGGACCCGCAATACGGTCTGCGTGAAGGCAAGTACTTCCTGTCGCCAGAGCAGGCCCAGGCCATCCTGGAGCTGCGTCTGCACCGCCTGACCGGTCTGGAGCACGAGAAACTGCTGGCCGAGTACCAGGAGATTCTCAACCAGATCGGTGAGCTGATCCGCATCCTCAATAGCGCTGTGCGCCTGATGGAAGTGATCCGCGAAGAGCTGGAAGTAATCCGTGCCGAATATGGCGACGTGCGCCGTACTGAAATTCTGGATGCGCGTCTCGACCTGACCCTGGGTGACATGATCCCGGAAGAAGAACGTGTCGTGACCATCTCCCACGGTGGCTATGCCAAGACCCAGCCTCTGGCTGCGTACCAGGCTCAGCGTCGTGGCGGTAAAGGTAAATCGGCTACCGGCGTCAAGGATGAGGACTACATCGCTCACCTGCTGGTTGCCAACAGTCACACCACGCTGTTGCTGTTCTCCAGCAAAGGCAAGGTGTACTGGCTGAAAACCTACGAAATCCCGGAAGCATCCCGCGCGGCCCGTGGTCGTCCGTTGGTCAACCTGCTACCGCTGGGCGAGGGTGAGTACATCACCACCATGCTGCCGGTCGAGGAATACACCGAAGGCCACTACATCTTCATGGCCACCGCCAACGGCACCGTGAAGAAGACCCCGTTGGAGTCCTTCAGCCGTCAACGCAGCGTGGGCCTGATCGCCCTGGAGCTGGACGAAGGCGACGTACTGATTTCCGCTGCCATTACCGATGGCGAGCGTGAAGTCATGCTGTTCTCCGACGGTGGCAAGGTCACCCGCTTCAAGGAGTCCGACGTTCGTGCCATGGGCCGTACCGCCCGTGGTGTGCGCGGCATGCGTCTGCCGGAAGGGCAGAAGCTGATTTCCATGCTGATCCCGGAAGAAGGCAGCCAGATCCTCACCGCTTCGGCGCGTGGCTACGGCAAGCGTACGGCCATCAGCGAGTTCCCTGAGTACAAACGTGGCGGCCAAGGCGTTATCGCCATGGTCAGCAATGATCGTAACGGCCGTCTGGTCGGTGCGGTCCAGGTGCTCGATGGCGAGGAAATCATGCTGATTTCCGACCAGGGCACCCTGGTGCGTACGCGGGTTGATGAAGTGTCGAGCCTGGGGCGTAACACCCAGGGCGTGACCTTGATCAAGCTGGCCAGCGACGAAACCCTGGTGGGCCTGGAGCGTGTCCAGGAGCCATCGGAAGTCGAAGGCGAAGAGCTGGAAGGCGAGGAAGGGATTGAGCTCGAGGGGCAGGTGATCGGTGGCGCTGATGACGGCGTCGACGAGCAACCACTCGACGCTGCCGCAGACGAAGAAGAGCCGCAGGAATAAGCGGACACACAGGGGGCGGATGAAGATTCGCCCCCTTGTTGTTTGTCCGTTGTGAAATACACGTCCTTTGTCTGGACGCGGTCCCTGTGGGAGCTGGCTTGCCTGCGATAGCAGCGCCGCGGTATCACTGAGCTACCGAGGCATCTGTATCGCAGGCAAGCCGGCCTCCACAAGGTCCCGCTCCGGAACGGGAACATTGCCGAACATGATTGCAGACCCCACCAGATCAGAGCGAGATTGGATGTGAGCAAGAGAGCCTATAACTTCTGTGCCGGTCCCGCGGCGCTTCCTGAAGCAGTCCTGCAGCGCGCGCAGGGTGAACTCCTCGACTGGCATGGAAAAGGCCTCTCCGTGATGGAAATGAGCCATCGCAGCGATGAGTTCGTGTCCATTGCCACCAAGGCCGAGCAGGATATGCGCGACTTGCTGGACATCCCATCTGACTACAAAGTGTTGTTCCTGCAGGGTGGTGCGAGCCAACAGTTCGCCCAGATCCCGCTGAACCTGCTGCCGGAAGGCGGTACTGCCGACTATATCGACACCGGTATCTGGGGTCAGAAGGCCATTGAAGAGGCCTCCCGTTACGGTCACGTCAACGTGGCGGGCACTGCCAAGCCTTATGACTACTTCGCCATTCCCGGTCAAAACGAGTGGGAACTCTCGAAAGACGCGGCCTATGTTCACTACGTAGCGAACGAAACCATCGGCGGCCTGGAGTTCGACTGGGTGCCGGAAGTGGGTGATGTTCCGTTGGTGTGCGACATGTCTTCGGACATTCTTTCGCGCCCGATTGACGTGTCCCGTTACGGCATGATCTACGCCGGTGCGCAGAAGAACATCGGCCCGAGTGGCATCCTGGTCAATATCATCCGTGAAGACCTGCTGGGGCGTGCGCGTTCGCTGTGCCCGACCATGCTCAACTACAAGGTCGCGGCCGATAACGGCTCGATGTACAACACGCCGCCGGCCTTCGCCTGGTACCTGTCGGGCCTGGTGTTCGAATGGCTGAAAGAGCAGGGCGGTGTGGCCGCCATGGGCAAGCTTAACGAAGAGAAGAAACGTACCCTGTACGGCTTCATCGACGCGAGCGGCTTGTACAGCAACCCGATCAACCTGACCGACCGCTCGTGGATGAACGTGCCATTCCGTCTGGCTGACGATCGCCTGGACAAGCCGTTCCTGGCCGGTGCCGACGAGCGCGGCCTGCTGAACCTCAAGGGCCACCGCTCGGTGGGTGGCATGCGCGCTTCCATCTATAACGCTGTCGACCTCAACGCCGTCAAGGCGCTGGTGGCCTACATGGCAGAGTTCGAAAAGGAACACGGCTAATGTCTGAGCAAGAACTCAAGGCTCTGCGCGTACGCATTGACGCTCTGGACACCAAAGTCCTGGAGTTGATCAGTGAGCGTGCGCGGTGCGCCCAGGAAGTTGCACGGGTGAAAATGGCCTCCCTGGCTGAAGGCGAAGTACCGGTTTTCTACCGCCCGGAGCGTGAAGCCCAGGTGCTCAAGCGCGTGATGGAGCGTAATCAGGGGCCTTTGGGTAACGAAGAAATGGCGCGGCTGTTCCGCGAAATCATGTCTTCCTGTTTGGCTCTTGAACAGCCACTGAAAGTGGCTTACCTCGGCCCTGAAGGTACCTTCACTCAGGCTGCGGCCATGAAGCACTTTGGCCATGCCGTGATCAGCAAGCCGATGGCGGCGATCGATGAAGTGTTCCGCGAAGTGGCGGCGGGTGCGGTGAACTTTGGCGTAGTCCCGGTGGAAAACTCCACCGAAGGCGCAGTCAACCACACCCTCGACAGCTTCCTTGAGCACGACATGGTGATCTGTGGCGAAGTCGAGTTGCGTATCCACCATCACCTGTTGGTCGGTGAAAACACCAAGACCGACAGCATCAGCCGCATCTACTCCCATGCCCAGTCCCTGGCCCAGTGCCGCAAGTGGCTGGACGCCCATTACCCGAATGTGGAGCGCGTGGCGGTTTCCAGCAACGCCGAAGCGGCGAAGCGGGTCAAGGGTGAGTGGAACTCGGCAGCGATTGCCGGGGATATGGCGGCTGGCTTGTATGGCCTGACCCGCTTGGCCGAGAAAATCGAGGATCGCCCGGATAACTCCACGCGCTTCCTGATGATCGGTAGCCAGGAAGTCCCTCCTACCGGTGACGACAAGACTTCGATCATCGTTTCGATGAGCAACAAGCCTGGCGCGCTCCATGAGCTGTTGGTGCCGTTCCATGACAACGGGATTGACCTGACGCGCATCGAAACTCGTCCTTCGCGCAGCGGTAAATGGACATATGTGTTCTTTATCGACTTCGTCGGCCATCACCGCGACCCGCTGGTCAAGAGTGTGCTGGAAAAAATCAGTCAGGAAGCCGTGGCACTCAAGGTGCTGGGCTCTTACCCGAAAGCGGTTTTGTGAGGCTTTAACATGAGTGGCAACTTCCTCGCCTTGGCGCAGCCGGGCGTGCAACAACTGTCGCCTTACGTTCCGGGCAAGCCTGTGGACGAGCTGGCGCGTGAGTTGAATCTGGACCCGTCGAAGATCGTAAAACTGGCCAGTAACGAAAATCCGCTGGGCCCAAGCCCCAAGGTATTGTCCGCGATTCGTGATGCGCTGGCTGAGCTGACTCGTTATCCCGATGGTAATGGCTTTGCGCTCAAGTCGCTGCTGGCGGAAAACTGCCGCGTTGACCTGAACCAGGTGACCCTGGGTAATGGTTCCAACGACATCCTTGAGCTGGTCGGCCGTGCCTATCTGGCGCCGGGCCTGAATGCGGTGTTCAGTGAGCATGCGTTTGCGGTCTATCCGATCGTCACTCAGGCTGTTGGCGCTGAGGCGCGCGTGATTCCGGCGAAGGATTGGGGTCATGACCTGCCGGGCATGCTGGCGGCCATTGATGAGCAGACCCGCGTGGTGTTTATCGCCAACCCGAATAATCCGACCGGCACCTGGTTCAGCGCCGAGGTGCTGGACAACTTCCTGCAAGACGTGCCGGAGCACGTGCTGGTGGTCCTGGACGAGGCGTACATTGAGTACGCCGAAGGCAGCGACCTGCCAGATGGCCTGGACTTCCTTGCGGCTTATCCGAACCTGCTGGTCTCGCGCACCTTCTCCAAGGCTTACGGCCTAGCGTCGCTGCGGGTCGGCTACGGCCTGTCCACCGCGGTGGTGGCCGATGTGTTGAACCGCGTTCGTCAGCCATTCAACGTCAACAGCCTCGCGCTGGCGGCGGCTTGCGCTGCGGTGCAGGATGCCGAGTACCTGGAAGAAGGCCGTCGCCTGAACGAAAGCGGCATGCTGCAGTTGCAGGAAGGTTTCCGTGGGTTGGGCCTGGGCTGGATTCCGTCCAAGGGCAACTTCATCTGTGTCGACCTTGGCCAAGAGGCTGCTCCGGTGTTCCAGGGCCTGCTGCGTGAAGGCGTGATCGTGCGTCCGGTGGCCAACTACGGCATGCCGAACCATCTACGTATCACCATCGGTTTGCCTGCTGAAAACAGCCGCTTCCTTGAGGCGCTGGCCAAGGTTCTGGCTCGTGGTTGATGTCACTGCTCTGCAACCTGCTGTGCCTATGATCGGTCGCCTGGTGGTGGTCGGTCTGGGATTGATCGGCGGCTCCTTCGCCAAGGGCCTGCGGGAAAGTGGCCTGTGTGGCGAAGTGGTCGGTGTGGACCTGGACCCGCAATCGCGCAAGCTGGCGGTGGAGTTGGGTGTAGTGGACCGCTGTGAGGCGGACCTCGCCGTTGCCTGTCAGGGCGCGGATGTCATTCAGTTGGCGGTGCCGATCCTGGCCATGGAGAAATTGCTGGCGTTGTTGGCTGGCATGGACCTGGGGCAAGCAATCCTGACGGATGTCGGCAGTGCCAAGGGCAATGTCGTACGTGCCGCCCGGATGGCTTTTGGGGGCATGCCTGTGCGCTTTGTGCCTGGGCATCCGATTGCCGGTTCCGAGCAGAGCGGGGTGGAGGCGTCGAATGCGCAGCTGTTCCGTCGCCATAAAGTGATTCTGACGCCGCTGGATGAAACCGATCCGGCGGCATTGGCCGTGGTGGATCGGCTCTGGCGTGAGCTGGGGGCAGATGTCGAGCATATGCAGGTCGAGCGCCACGATGAAGTGTTGGCGGCGACCAGCCATTTGCCGCATTTACTGGCGTTTGGTCTGGTGGATTCGCTGGCCAAGCGTAACGAGAACCTCGAGATTTTCCGTTACGCCGCCGGTGGCTTCCGTGACTTTACCCGGATCGCCGGCAGCGACCCGGTGATGTGGCACGACATCTTCCTCGCCAACCGCGATGCAGTGTTGCGCACCTTGGACACGTTCCGCAGCGACCTCGACGCCTTGCGCGACGCGGTCGATGCCGGCGACGGGCATCAGTTGTTGGGCGTGTTCACCCGTGCGCGCGTGGCGCGGGAGCATTTCAGCAAGATTCTGGCTCGTCGGGCTTATATGGATGCCGCTGTAAATGCGGATGACCTGGTATTTCTCGCCAGCCCGGGTGGCCGTTTGAGCGGGAAGATTCGGGTGCCTGGGGATAAATCGATCTCCCATCGTTCGATCATGCTGGGCTCCCTGGCGGACGGTGTCACTGAGGTGGAAGGTTTCCTGGAGGGCGAAGATGCCCTGGCAACCTTGCAGGCGTTTCGCGACATGGGCGTGGTGATTGAAGGCCCGCACCATGGGCGCGTCACCATTCACGGGGTTGGCCTGCGTGGCCTGAAGCCGGCGCCAGGTCCGATCTATCTGGGTAACTCTGGCACCTCCATGCGGTTGTTGTCCGGTTTGCTGGCAGCCCAGAGCTTCGACAGCGTGTTGACCGGTGATGCCTCGCTGTCCAAGCGCCCAATGAATCGTGTGGCCAAGCCATTGCGGGAAATGGGGGCGGTCATCGAGACCGGGCCGGAAGGGCGGCCGCCGCTGACCATTCATGGTGGTCAGGCGCTTAAAGGGTTTAGCTATGCGCTGCCGATGGCCAGTGCTCAGGTGAAATCCTGCCTGCTGCTGGCGGGGTTGTATGCCGAGGGTAAAACCTCTATTACCGAGCCGGCGCCGACCCGCGACCATACCGAGCGGATGTTGCGTGGTTTTGGTTATCCGGTGGAGGTGGTGGGAGCTGCGGCTTCGGTCGAGTCCGGTCACTCGCTTGCCGCGACGCATATCGAAGTACCGGGGGATATTTCCTCCTCGGCGTTTTTCCTGGTGGCGGCTTCTATTGCCGAAGGCTCCGAGCTGTTGCTTGAGCATGTGGGCATCAATCCGACCCGTACCGGGGTGATCGATATCCTGCGTCTGATGGGCGCGGATATCACCCTGGAAAACCAGCGCGAAGTGGGTGGCGAGCCTGTTGCTGATTTGCGTGTTCGCGCGGCGCCCTTGAAGGGGATCGAGATTCCCGAAGCCTTGGTTCCTCTGGCTATCGATGAGTTTCCGGTGCTGTTCGTGGCTGCGGCGTGCGCCGAAGGCCGAACGGTATTGCGTGGGGCAGGGGAGCTACGGGTCAAAGAGTCCGACCGGATCCAAGTCATGGCCGACGGTCTGCTCGCCCTGGGCGTGAAGTGTGAACCGACACCTGATGGGATTATTATTGATGGTGGCGTGATGGGCGGTGGTGAAATCCATGCCCATGGTGATCACCGGATTGCCATGGCCTTCAGCGTGGCCTCCCTGCGAGCGGCTGCGCCGATTCGTATCCATGACTGTGCCAACGTGGCTACGTCTTTTCCGAATTTTCTTACACTGTGTGCCCAAGTCGGCATTCGTGTTGCCCAAGAGGCTCAATTGTGAATATCAAAGCACCGGTGATTACCATCGACGGGCCAAGCGGCTCGGGCAAAGGCACGATTGCCGGCATTCTGGCCAAGCGCCTGGGCTGGTGCCTGCTGGATTCCGGGGCGTTGTACCGCCTGTTGGCGTTCGCTGCGCGTAACCATGGTGTCGACCTGACCAACGAAGAGTCCCTCAAGCTGCTGGCAGCGCACCTCGACGTGCAGTTCCTTGGGGCGACGGAAGGTCATCCGCAGCGCATCATTCTTGAAGGGGATGATGTCACCGACGACCTGCGCAATGAGCAGGTGGGGGCCTGGGCTTCCCAAGTGGCAGCATTGCCGGCTGTACGCGATGCTTTGCTGCAGCGCCAGCGGGCTTTCCAGGAGCCGCCGGGTCTGGTGGCGGACGGCCGCGACATGGGCACGGTGGTGTTTCCCGAGGCACCGCTGAAGATTTTCCTGACCGCCAGCGCCGAGGAACGGGCCCGTCGCCGTTACTTGCAGTTGAAGGGAAAAGTCGATGGTGTTAGTCTGTCGAGTCTGCTAGATGAGATCCGTGCACGCGATGAGCGTGACACCCAGCGTGCGGTAGCCCCGCTAAAGCCGGCGGCTGACGCCATACAGCTGGATTCCACGGAGTTGTCCATCGAGCAGGTGCTGGAACGCATCTTGAGTGAAATCGCCATTCGCGATATCACCGGGTGACTCAGAAGGAGCGCAGGGGACCAGTCTTAGTCCTGCATTCCTTCTTTTATATGAACGTAACCCACACCGTCTGGGGTGTGGCAGATGGGCGTATTCTTCGCCCTTATCAACAGGAATTAAAATGAGCGAAAGCTTTGCGGAACTCTTTGAAGAAAGCCTAAAAACCCTGAACCTTCAGGCTGGCTCCATCATCACCGGTGTTATCGTTGATATCGATTACCAAGCTCGCTGGGTAACCGTTCACGCTGGTCTGAAGTCTGAAGCACTCATCCCGCTTGAGCAGTTCTACAACGACGCTGGCGACCTGACTATCAATGTCGGTGACGAAGTTCACGTTGCGCTGGACTCGGTTGAAGACGGCTTCGGTGAAACCAAGCTCTCCCGTGAAAAAGCCAAGCGCGCTGAATGCTGGATTGTTCTGGAAGCAGCCTTCGCAGCTGAAGAAGTGGTCAAGGGCGTTATCAACGGTAAGGTTAAAGGCGGCTTCACTGTCGACGTTAACGGCATCCGTGCGTTCCTGCCAGGTTCTTTGGTCGACGTTCGTCCAGTGCGCGACACCACGCACCTGGAAGGCAAAGAGCTCGAATTCAAGGTCATCAAGCTCGACCAGAAGCGCAACAACGTTGTCGTTTCCCGTCGCAGCGTCCTGGAAGCAGAGAACTCCGCCGAGCGTGAAGCTCTGCTGGAATCCCTGCAGGAAGGCCAGCAAGTCAAAGGTATCGTCAAAAACCTCACCGATTACGGCGCATTCGTCGATCTGGGTGGCGTCGATGGCCTGCTGCACATTACCGACATGGCTTGGAAGCGTATCAAGCATCCATCGGAAATCGTCAACGTTGGCGACGAGATCGATGTCAAGGTTCTGAAGTACGATCGTGAGCGCAACCGTGTCTCCCTGGGCTTGAAGCAGCTGGGCGAAGATCCATGGGTCGCTATCAAGGCTCGTTACCCAGAAAGCACTCGCGTAACCGCGCGTGTTACCAACCTGACCGACTACGGCTGCTTCGCTGAGCTGGAAGAAGGCGTGGAAGGCCTGGTACACGTTTCCGAAATGGACTGGACCAACAAGAACATCCACCCTTCGAAAGTCGTACAAGTCGGCGACGAAGTGGAAGTTATGGTTCTGGACATCGACGAAGAGCGTCGTCGTATCTCCCTGGGCATCAAGCAGTGCAAATCTAACCCATGGGAAGATTTCTCTGGCCAGTTCAACAAGGGCGATAAAATCTCCGGCACCATCAAGTCGATCACCGATTTCGGTATCTTCATTGGTCTGGACGGCGGCATCGACGGCCTGGTTCACCTGTCCGACATCTCCTGGAACGAAGTGGGCGAAGAAGCTGTTCGTCGTTTCAAGAAGGGCGACGAGCTGGACACCGTTATCCTGTCGGTTGACCCAGAGCGCGAGCGCATCTCCCTGGGTATCAAGCAACTGGAAAGCGATCCGTTCTCCGAGTACGTTCAAGAGAACGATAAAGGCGCCATCGTTAAAGGCATCGTGAAGGAAGTTGACGCTAAAGGCGCCATCATCACTCTGGCCGACGATATCGAAGCGACTCTGAAAGCCTCCGAAATCAGCCGTGACCGCGTTGAAGACGCGCGTAACGTTCTGAAAGAAGGCGAAGAAGTAGAAGCCAAGATCATCAGCGTTGACCGCAAGAGCCGCGTAATCCAACTCTCCATCAAGTCGAAAGATGATGCTGAAGAGAAAGAAGCAATCCAGAGCCTGAAATCGGCCCCGGACGCTGCTGCTCCTGGTGAGACCACCATGGCTGCACTGCTGCGCGAAGCAATGGCTAAACAGAACTAAGTTCTGTAAGGCTGTAAAAAGGGCGACTTCGGTCGCCCTTTTTTATACCTCGAATTTCGTTTTTGCGGGCAGGCTATTGTTGCTGTGCCTTCTGCGATCTTGTGGTCGCCTTGGTTGATGATTGGCTACGGCAGGCTCTATCTCCTGAGGCCGGTCATTGAGTGCCTCCTGCGGCTCCTGAGGAGGTGAGGCTCTAAGCACCGGCCGTCCGCCTCAAGCTCCAACTTCTGAAAGATAAGTCAATACTCGGGCTGTTCAAACTGCTCTGGTCATGCTAAAACCTTCGAAGCGCTTTTCCTAGCTGCTTGAAAAAGAAGGGAAAAATATGACGAAGTCGGAGTTGATCGAACGAATTGTCACCCATCAAGGGCTGCTTTCATCCAAGGATGTGGAGTTGGCCATCAAGACTATGCTTGAACAAATGTCCCAATGCCTTGCCACTGGGGATCGCATAGAAATTCGCGGGTTTGGCAGCTTCTCACTGCACTATCGAGCACCGCGTGTTGGTCGTAACCCGAAGACCGGGCAGTCCGTTAGCCTCGACGGTAAATTCGTGCCCCACTTCAAGCCGGGCAAGGAATTGCGGGATCGGGTGAACGAAGACGAAGAAGATGGCGTCTGAGTGTTTTTGGTGAAGGGAGAAACTTATGCGCGGTGTTAAGCGCGTTGCCTTGGTGCTGATAGTGCTGGTTGTCGCCTTGGTGATCCTGGCGTTTGTATTGGAAAACCAGCAGGACGTTGCCCTGTCGTTCCTGGGGTGGTCTACGCCGCAGATGCCGGTTTCAGTGTTTGTTGCGGTTGCTTTGATTGTTGGGATGGTTGTGGGGCCGATTATCGGGTTTTTAACGATCCGTAAACCCAGGCGGCAGAAGCATGGAATCGAATAACGGGCTTGAGTCCCCTTATTCATGGGGTGATCAGGGTTTTTGCCCGCCCAGAAGGCTATTTCGGATAATCCCTTATAGAGATTGGGAAATTCCTTACAGATAAGTCAAGTCTTGTAATGTAGCGCGTAGATGGCAAAATGCATTCTGTTCTCGAGAACAGGCATTTTGTGTGCCCCAAAGCCAGCAGCGACGCAGGTTTTTGTCGGCTAATTACTATAAAAACAAGAAAATCCACAAATCGTCTGCATAACGAGCCCGCAGTTTCTCTTTGAAGGCAGGTTTTTGTTGTGAGTAGTAGCTTCCGCGCTCCCCCGGTACCCCCATCCGATGAAATCGATATCTTCGCGCTTTCTCATGCTATTTGGCGCCAGAAAAAGCTCATCGCCGTTGTCGCGGGCAGTGTAGTGCTTGCGGCGACCGCATACGCTTTCTTGGTAACTCCCGAATATCAAGTCAGCAGTGTGCTGCGACCAGCAGCGATCAATGAGCTCGATGCCCTGAATCGCTCAGAGGTCTACAGGCTTCCTCCCAGCGAAGCCTTGATCAAGGTCGGTGCATCCCTTGAGTCATACGACACACGCTTGGGCTTTTTCAGAGCAAACCAGAAACTATTCAAAGAGTTTGAGCGTCCAGGCCGGACTCTTGAACAGAGTTTTGAGGAGTTCAATAGAAACTCGATCAACCTAGTCTTGCCTGATCCCAAGAAGGCGGACTCTATCAGCGCTAATATCAAGCTCGAAATGAACTACCCCCAAGGAGTAGATGGCGTTGCGATCGTTAATAATTTTATCGAGTACGCGATTGCCTCTGAGCGCGAACAGTTAGCCGCAGACTTGAATGTGATCGTTAAGAACCGCCTAAATGAACTGAAGGGAAAGCTGGATGCAGCTCGCTCAAATTACGACACTGAAAAGGAAGCCAAAATCGCCTCCTTGTCTGAATCTGATAGTCTGCGGCGCGCCCAACTACAAGATGAATTGAAAGCGCTGCGGAGCCAGCTCAAAACTCAGCGTGTAGATCGGATCGCTCAGCTAAACGAAGCGATCAGTATAGCCAAATCATTGGGGATCCGAAAACCGACTACTCCTTCATCGTTAGGAGATAACGAGCGCGGATCCGGTAGCGTCATGCGAACTGAGGTCAATAACCAACAGATACCACTGTACTTTATGGGGGTAGAAGCGCTTGAGGCAGAACGCGCGGCTTTGACTCAGCGCAAGACGGATGACTTCACGGAAGGGCGCATCGCCCAGATCGCGAAAGAACTCCAGTTGCTCCAGTCAAATAGAGAGATTGAGATACTGAAAAGACGCGAAAATGAAGACCTCTTTTTGAGTGGGGTGCAGCCATTGCGCGCAGAGGTTTCTCGTCTTCTCAATCTGAGTATCGATATGAGTCGGCTGAAACTAGTGACAATTGACAAGCTGGCGCTGGAGCCGTTGAGTCCTATCAAACCGAAGAAAATGCTGATTTTGGTATCCGGCCTGATTTTCGGGATCATTCTTGGTGCCCTGATTGCTCTATTTCGGCATGTTATTGTCTTGAGGCGCGAGGGTTTTGGCGGTACAGATGTCACTTCTACTACCATTCTCATGTCGGATCAGCGTAAGCCTATCACCACTAATTAAGAGGTCGCAGATGTTTACGGAGCACCGCAGCAATGACGGTGCTGGAATGGAACTACGGCCCCGGTGCGTGTCTCTAAAGTCCCATGGAGTTTGGGGTAGCCCTTAGTCATCGATTTGTTTTATGTTGGTTTCCAGCAAGGCGGGTCCTAGGGAGAGGCACTTTTTTGACTTCATGTCAGCTGCCGTCCTCTCTTGTGATGGCAAGAGGCGGATAATGAACGTCAGGCGTGGTTCATTACCACTCATCCTACCGGGGCAAAGACGTTGCAGAAAGGGAGCGTCCTATTTGCACAGAGCCCGAAAGTCCTGCATCTATCCCGCTTTAGAGCTCTGTTAAAAGGTGAGAGCTATTGCGGTTCGTGTGTTTTGGGCAGGATACAATTGGTTACATGATGGGCTTAACGCACTTCATTGTAGTGGCTCTTTGGGGATTTCTGGTGCTTTCGTGGCGTTGGATCGGTAGAAGTGAGATATTTGTCCATATGCTTGCAGAAAATTTAGTTTTTTGTAGGGCTATTTACGAAAAATGGGGGTTAAGGTTTGCGCCCTTGAGTCAAGGCTTTTGGGGTGGTAGCGCTCCAGGTGCTGGGCACCTGAATTTGAGCTGCTTGTAAGAGGCGTACGTCGTGACTATTGACCATAGCCGCGGAAAAAGAATGCTAAGAGTGATGATAGCGGCTGCGTACCTGAAACGTTTGAGCTATGTTTTGGCTAGAATCCATCTCTAGATTACTCAATTCCGGACAGTAGAATTATAGCCATTAGCTAGACCAATGCTAGGTTATAGCCAGAATAGTAAAGGAAGTTTTAAAAATGACGGTCAGTAAACGCAAGGGCATTATTCTAGCCGGTGGCTCAGGTACGCGGCTTCACCCCCTCACGCTGGGGGTCTCTAAGCAAATGCTACCGATTTTCGATAAGCCTATGATCTTCTATCCGCTATCTGTGTTGATGCTGGCGGGAATGCGAGAGATTCTTATTATTTCTACACCGGAAGACTTGCCTTGCTTCCAGAAATTACTAGGTGATGGTAGCCAATATGGCATTGAATTGAGCTATGCCGTGCAGCCTAGCCCTGATGGGTTGGCCCAAGCGTTTATTATCGGTGAAGAATTCATTGGCGATGATCTGTGTTGCTTGATTTTGGGTGATAACATTTTCTATGGGCAGCATTTCTCCGATAACTTGAAGTCAGCCATGTCCAAGACGACAGGTGCAACGATTTTTGGTTATCACGTCTCCGATCCAGAACGCTTCGGTGTTGTTGAGTTTGACGCTGAGGGAAATGCGTTAAGCATCGAAGAGAAACCGGAAAGACCGAAGTCAAATTATGCTGTTACAGGACTGTATTTTTACGATAATACAGTGATTGGTATTGCAAAAGGTATCAAGCCTTCAAGTCGAGGCGAGTTGGAAATCACGGATGTCAATCGTTGTTACATGGAAAAAAACGCTCTCACTGTTGAAGTGTTAGGGCGTGGCTTTGCCTGGTTGGATACTGGAACCCACGAAAGCCTTCTCGAGGCGAGCCATTTTGTACACACTATCGAGCATCGCCAAGGGCTCAAAGTTGCTTGCTTGGAGGAAATAGGATTTGGTAATGGCTGGATCTCCAAAGAGAAGCTTGCTTCGCAAGCTGAAAAGCTGAAAAAAACCGGATATGGTCAGTACTTGTCGCAACTACTTAATGAGACACCGTCAGCATGAAAGTTACTCAGACAAAAATTCCTGATGTTGTAGTGTTCGAACCGCAGGCGTATGAAGATAGCCGTGGATGGTTTATGGAAAGCTTCAATGAGTTTAGTTTTCATGCTGAACTGAAAAAAATTGGCCTTCCCGTGCCGAGATCATTCGTTCAGGATAATCATTCGTGCTCTAAAAGAGGTGTGCTGCGGGGCCTACATTATCAAATGGGCCCTCATGCTCAGGGAAAGCTAGTCAGGGTGACGAAAGGCGCGGCATACGACGTCGCTGTCGATATTCGACGCAACTCCCCAACCTTCGGGATGTCGGTAGGTGTTGAACTGAGTGCAGAGAATAGAAAGTGCTTATGGATTCCTGAAGGCTTTGCTCACGGTTTTGTAGCTTTAGAAGATGATACCCATTTCTTATACAAAACCACAGACGTTTACTGTAAGGAGCTGGAGCGTAGTATCGTTTGGAATGATAGTGATCTCGATATCCAGTGGCCTAGGTGTGATGATTTTTCTGTCAGTGAAAAAGATGCGAGTGCCGTCAGCCTTCGAGATGCTGAATTACCGACGTTCTATCTGCCGGGAACTACCCGGTTGGTCGACCTGAAAATTATTGGTGATGAACGTGGTAGCCTGATTTCCCTTGAGGCGGGCAATATTCTGCCTTTTGATGTCAAACGTGTTTATTACATATTTGGCACGTTGGCGGAAGTAAGTCGTGGTTTCCACGCCCATAAAAACCTATTGCAGTTGGCCGTCTGTGTCTCGGGAAAATGCCGCATGGTGCTGGATAATGGTACCCACACCGAGGATGTTTGGTTGGACTCACCATCCAAAGGCGTATTCATTAATAATCTGATATGGCGTGAGATGCACGACTTTAGTGAAGATTGCGTTCTGGTTGTTTTTGCCAGTGAAAAGTACGCAGAGTCGGATTACATTCGAAACTATGATGATTTTATTCGGATTGTGAAAGCTCAAGCCGAGAGTTGAATTTTTTTGGTTATCAGGTAAGTCGCCAAGTAGCCGGCTCAAATTTCTTCTAGTCAGCGGCGATTTTTCTAATCAGTTTTAATTTGGTGGTGCGATGATTGAATTTCTGAGTTTGAAAGACGTTAATGCTGAGTATGCAGTTCAGTTGAAAGAAGCGTGCGCCCGAGTCATTGACTCGGGTTGGTATGTGCAAGGCGTTGAGCTAGCTACTTTCGAAAAACGCTTTGCTCAGATGTGCGGCGTCAAGCATTGCTTGGGTGTTGCTAATGGTCTTGATGCACTATCGCTGACTTTACGGGCTTGGAAAATACTTGGAAAGTTGCAGGAAGGCGATGAGGTTATCGTTCCTGCCAACACTTACATTGCCAGTATTTTAGCAGTCACCGAAAATGGGTTGACCCCTGTATTGGTCGAGCCCGATGAGAAAACGCTGAACATTTCTCCTGCATTAGTGAGGGCAGCGATAACGCCGCGCACAAAAGTGATTATTCCTGTTCATTTGTATGGTCAACTGGCTGACATGCAAGAGATTCAGGATATCGCGGCCGAGCATAAGTTACTTGTACTCGAAGACGCTGCGCAGGCCCACCTCGCGAGCATAGATGCTACACCGGCGGGAAGTTGGGGAGATGCCGGAGCGTTTAGTTTTTATCCAGGCAAAAACCTGGGAGCATTGGGTGATGCTGGTGCTGTGACGACCAACGATGATGAGTTGGCTGATGTGATCAAAGCATTGCGAAACTATGGCTCTCATAAGAAATACGAGAATATCTACCCAGGTGTAAATAGTCGTCTGGATGAAATTCAGGCGGCGATGTTGAGTGTTAAGTTGAACTACCTTCAGTCTAACACGGGGAGTCGTAGGGTTGTTGCGGATGTGTATATGAAAGGTATAAATAATCCGCTTATAACATTGCCGTTGGATAAAAAAACTTCGGCTCTTACCTTGGAAAGTCATGTTTGGCATTTGTTTGTCATTCGCTGTGAGGCTCGAGACGAGCTACATCAGTATCTCGCGAATGCAGGGGTTCAAACTCTCATTCATTATCCTATTCCCCCCCACAAACAAAAAGCGTACAGCGACTGGAATAGTCTTTCGTTTCCACTGACAGAAAAAATTCACGATCAAATTCTAAGTCTGCCCATCGGCCCGACTATGAGTCTGGCTGATGCGAAGGTAGTGGTTGATGCTTGCAATAGTTTTGTCGGGCGCGGTTGATACTTAAATGACGCTGATAAAGACAAGCTTGCTGAACGGTATTGCAGTACTGGTCAAGATGCTTACTCTTCTTGGCCTGAATAAAGTGCTTGCCGTTTATGTAGGGCCCGTTGGGTACGCATCACTGGGACAGTTCCAGAATGCGATCCAGATGATTACTACCTTCGCCAGTGGCGCTATCAATACTGGCGTCACCAAATACACCGCGGAATATCACGATGATGAACTAAAGCAGCAAGCTGTTTGGCGAACGGCAGGGACTATCGTGGTGGTAGGTTCACTGTTTACCAGCGTCATAATTGCTCTATTTAGCGATTCGCTAGCATCATGGGTCTTCGGCAAAGAAGGTCTGGGTGGGGTGTTTGTTTGGTTTGCAGCGACGCTATTGCTGTTTACACTCAACGCTCTTTTACTTGCGATATTGAACGGAAAGAAGGAGCTTCTTCGTTACGTGCTTTCGAATATCGCCGGAAGTGTACTGGCATTCGTGGTAACAACGGGTATGTCGATCTATTATGGGCTGTATGGTGCACTGGTTGCACTGGCAGTCTATCAATCGATTAATTTTTTCGTGACATTGTTAGTTTGCTGGGAAGCGCCCTGGTTCAAAGTAAAGTACTTGTTCGGAGAAGTTGATCGGGGTGTACTTATCAACTTTACCAAGTTTACGGCCATGGCGTTAACCTCAGCGACATGCGTTCCAATTAGTCATATTTTGGTGCGGAATCATTTGGGGGATACACTTGGTTGGGCTGCCGCCGGTTATTGGGAGGCTATCTGGCGATTGAGTTCCGCCTATTTGATGCTGGTGACCACGACGCTGAGTGTTTATTACCTACCAAAACTGTCAGAGCTGAAGACTTATGAGGGCATCAAGCAAGAAATAATCCAAGGATATAAGATGATTCTGCCCTGCGCTGCAATTTGTGGCCTTGTGATTTATCTATTCCGCGATCTGATTATCAATTTGTTGTTCACCGATGATTTTCTTCCAATGCGGGATCTTTTTGCATGGCAGATGTTCGGTGACACATTGAAAATTGGCAGTTGGATTCTGGCTTATTTGATGTTGGGGAAGGCGATGTTCAAGCTTTTCATCGTCACGGAAGTTTTAGGATCGGTAGGGTTTTATGTGTTTTCGATCTGGCTGTCCGGGATTTACGGGTTGGAAGGGGTCACAATAGCACATGCCCTGACTTACGCACTTTATTGGACTGTCATGATTGTTTTTATTACCAGGGAGCTCAAAGGGATGAAGCTTTCGACGTCAGAGTGATTGACGGTGTTGGCTGTCGGTGAATTTTTATTTGTCGGATGTTTTTAGTAACAGGTGAGGAGCGAATTTTTGACTGCGTATAGCCCAAAAGTTTCTGTAATGATAATTACATATAATCAAGAAAATTTGATTGCAGAAACAATACAGAGCGTGCTGGATCAGGACTATCCAAATCTTGAGATTGTGGTAGCAGATGATGCTTCCACGGATGGAACCGCAAAAGTCATTCTCGAGTTTCAGTGTAAATATCCTGAAATAGTTAAGCCAGTACTGAATAAAAAAAATTTGGGAATTACTGGTAACTCCAATGCGGCTTTTTTTGCATGCACTGGAGAGCTAATTGCTTTGCTGGGGGGAGATGATCTATTCCTACCGGGAAAAATCTCGTCACAAGTCGAGGTTTTTAATGATCCCGCAGTAGTGTTGTCTTACCATCCTGTTGAGATATTTGATCATCATACTAATGAAACGATATTTATCACTAACTCGACAAAGAAAGAAGAAATTAAAGATGTCTATGAGTTGATCTCGAAGGGTGGTATCCCGGGCGCTTCATCTGTCATGGTTCGAAAAAGCAATTGCCCTGCACACGGCTTCCATCCTGCGTTTCCTGTTGTATCCGATTGGATTTTTTGTATTGAGGTGGCTGCGACGGGCCAGGTGAGGGAGTTGGCGGGCGTCTACGGCAAATACAGAAAGCACGGCTTAGGTGCGAGTGATCGGACGTTAGAGCTATTGGATGAGTCTCTCCGAACATTGGAAATCATTTCCAAACAGTATCCAGAGGATGTTCGGATGCAAGCAGCATGTGCTCGGGGTGGTCAGCGTTATATCGCAGGCGAGCTTTTTCGCCAGGTAATAAAGGGTGACGTAGCTAATGTTGCGCGCCTCGAAAATTATATGCTTACCTATACTAAATCGAGTCGATATTTATTTGTAAAGCTTGTATTTGTCTTCCTCAAAAACAAGATATTCTTGACGGTCGCGTCGGTACCGCTGGCACATTTTAAAAATTTTCTCAAAAAGCGTGCGTAGTATGATGATAGTTTAATGTGGCTCACATAGGTCGGGTGGGATATGTTTAAGGTTTTAGAGTTTAGGAACATGTATCTGCTGCCAGTACTGGCAATGGCGATATTTTATATCCTTCCATCACTATTGGGTGTTTTCTTTGGTGAGCGTGATCAAGCACCGGTTTTACTATTCCTCTCGGTGTTGAGTATTCTGTCTTACTTATTGTTTTATATATTGTTTTCAGGTTATTGGTTTTCGCGATTACTTAATACGATTCCGAAACTTCCTATGAGTTGGAGGGTGTTTAATCTAACTATCCTTGGGATTTATTTTGCTGTCATTCTTTACGCCTCATTAACTGCGCCAGGAATAGCCTTGTTTGCAGCGTTCAAGGGGGTGGGGCTCGCGGAGTTATCTGGTCTGCGTGAGGAGTTTCTGAGGACGCGCGAAGGTTCTGAGCGAATACTGACATATATTTACGCAATAGGTGTTACATCGTTAGTTCCGCTTGTGATTACTCAAATGTTCGTGGATAAAGCACGACGTCGTTTTTGGGTCTTGTTCGCTTTTATTTTTACTTTATTGCTGACGCTGGAGAAGGGCCGGGCATTGGTGGCGATGATCCCGTTGATTATTTTGTTTGTAAACGTAGGGAAGAAGAATAAGGCTTATTTATCAGTTTTTTATTTGGTAATTGTAATCGCGACTGTTTCGGTGTTGGCGCGCGGGGCCTTAACTTCCGCTGATGCAGCGCCCGCTGAAGAGAGCCCAATGGCTTCGGTGCCGGTTGAATACAATCTATTTCCTGAAGAGACATCCCAGTTCTACTATTTGATCAATCGGGTTATGTATATCCCCTATCTTACAGCTATCGATTGGCTTCGTTATAAGGATGAGGTTCTCTCAGGCGAAAGTGTCTCGGGTCGATCCATCGGCCTTATTGCTTTTTTAATGGGCGAGCCTAAGATTAATCTTGAGCAGGAAGTGTTTGCTTTCGAATGGGGACAGAATGAAACAGGGACGGGATCGGCGAATACAGTATTTTATGTCGATGCATTTCTGAATTTTGGTTACTTTGGCGTTATTCTTTATTCGGCAATCTTGGCGCTGTTTGTGAGAATTTGCATACGCTCTGGAAATACTGCTTTGTGTGCATGCTTGGGTATCTCCATTTGCACTCTGACTCTGAATGCGCTTCCAGCGGTTCTATTTAGTGGTGGGTTGGCATTTTTGGTTTTTATTGCCCTTTTCTTTAAAGGGAAAAGGCCCGCCTATTTGGCGTAGGGAAAATTAGGAGATGAGTATGTCTAAAATTGTTTTGGTTACCGGCGGTGCTGGGTTCATAGGGTCGCATTTGATACCAAAGCTGCAGGCTCATGGGTATCGAATCAGAGTTCTGGATCCGCTCACTGTTCAAGTGCATGGTGTCCTTCCTCAAGACCTCGATTGGTTGGCTGGCGAGGGTATTGAATTTATCCGCGGTAGCGTGACGAGCAAGGAAGACTGGACCCGTAGTCTGGAGGGTGTGCATGCGGTTGTCCATCTGGCGGCCGAAACTGGTACTGGTCAGTCGATGTATGAAATTGCCAAGTACAATGAGGTCAACTCTCAGGGGACGGCATTGATGTTTGAAGTCCTCAGCAGGATGACGACGCATCAGGTCAAGCGTATCGTCTTATCTTCGAGCCGTTCGGTGTATGGAGAGGGCGCTTATGTAAATCCTGAAAGTGGTATGCGTGTTTGCCCTTCTGCACGAACGGCTGATGCGCTGAACTTGCAACAATGGGAGCCAGTTTGCCCACTTTCGGGGGCTCAGTTGCAATTGGTCCCTACGAAAGAAACTGATCAGATTGCACCGTCTTCTTTCTATGCAGCGACTAAGTATGCGCAGGAAGATCTTGTTCGTATCGGCTGCCAGTCGATGGGCATCGGCTATACAATTTTTCGCTTGCAGAACGTCTACGGCGAGCGCCAATCTTTGAACAACCCTTACACCGGGATCCTGTCGATCTTCTCAACAAAGATTCGCCGGGACAGCGTCCTGCCATTATTCGAGGACGGGCTTGAAAGTCGCGATTTTGTCCACGTGGATGATGTGACAGACGCGTTGCTCGCCGGCCTGACGGTCACGGAGTCTCCGAATGCCATTATCAACGTGGGTAGTGGAGTGGCGACTTCAGTCAAGGAGGTCGCTGAGGAACTGACTAAAGCTTTTGGTAAAGAGCCTAATGTAACAGTGACGGGGCAATTCCGTATTGGTGATATTCGTCATAACTACGCAGATATTGAGCGACTGATATCTCTGCTAGGTGTTGTCCCTAAAGTTAGTTTGAAAGAGGGACTGAAGCGTTTTGCCACCTGGGTGTTGTCGCAACCTCTGCCGGAAGACCAGCTTGAGAAAGCTAATCAAGAGCTTCGTGCTCGTAAATTGATGAACTAAGGCGATATTTCAATGGGACAGAACGGGATGAGTATCTGCTCGTTATTACGTGCCGATATCCAACGGCAAAGAGAATTATTTGGCGCTCCGCCTCTCAAGTCCAGAGTAAAACTGCTGTTGAGTATGTTTTCTCCAAGGTTTGCCCCCGTTCTGCTCTATAGACTGGCCTACAAGTGCCAGATGAATGGGTTGAGGCCGTTTGCAAAGTTGTTTTCATTACTTAATTTTTTAGTATTCGGTATTGAAATAGCAACGGTTTGCAAGATTGGACCTGGACTGTTTTTTCCCCACACCCAAGGCACCGTTATTGGTGCTGTGAGTATTGGAAAAAATGCTGTTATTTACCAAGGTGTAACCCTTGGAGCGAGGGATTTAGACTTTACTTATACGGCGGATCATCGCCCTGTAATTGGGGATAATGTATTGGTGGGGGCAGGTGCTAAGGTCTTGGGCGGGTTGTTCATTGGTAACAATGTTACCGTGGGTGCTAACGCTGTTTTGTTAACGTCTGCTGCGGACAACGTGACGGTGGCCGGTATCCCTGCAAAAGTTGTAAAAGTGACGGAAAAATAGCATGAGTTTTTCACTGGGCAATAAAAAAATCCTATATGTGGCTCCTCGGTTTTTTGGCTATGAGAACGAGATCCGCGACGAACTGACCCGACGCGGGGCTGACGTTACCTTCCTGCTTGACCGTCCCTTTGAGTCCGCACTCCTGAAAGCGGTAACTCGCGTTCGCCGGAGTTGGGTCATGGGAGCAGCAGATCGATATTATGCAGAGGAAATGAAGTCGTTGGCGGACCGTGACTTCGATTATGTTTTTGTAGTAAATGGACAAACGTTGTCGACAGAAACTCTCGCACAATGGCGTTCGTTTTATCCTCGTGCGAAGTTTATTCTTTATATGTGGGATTCGTTCCGTAATCGTCGCTTGATTTTGAATAATGTACCTTATTTTGACCATGTTTTTTCGTTTGATCGAGATGACGCTGAGAAGTACTCTTTGAATTTTAGGCCTCTATTTTTCTCAGCAGGATTCGAATCAGTTGTGCCCCATGAAAAACGCTACGATATTAGCTTTATCGGCACGGCACACTCCGATCGTTTTTCAATTGTTAGACAGATTGACAATGGTTTGGACGTTACAGCAAAAAGGTTTTGGTACTTATATTTGCAAGCACCTTGGGTGTTCTGGTTGTATCGAGTAATCAACTCGGGATTCCGGAGTGCACGTCGTTCCGACTTTAAGTTTGAGTCGATTTCCAAAGCTGATGTTCAGTCCGTCTTCAATGCATCTGATGCGATATTGGATATTGAACACCCGCAGCAGACAGGGTTGACTATGCGGACCCTAGAAACATTAGGGGCTAGAAAGAAGTTGGTCACGACTAATAAAAACGTGAAAAACTATGACTTCTATTTTGAAGGAAATATATGTGTTGTCGACCGAAAACAGCCTAGGATACCTCAAGACTTCTTCAGTATTCCTTATGTCGATGTCCCACCTCAGGTATATAATCGCTACCGATTGGCAGGTTGGGTCGATGAGATATTTGGGTCTGCCGATGCAGACGAATAGCGGTCCATCTTCCAGTAAGTCTTGGGAGTGCAGCAGTAGGGCATTGGATCGTTTTTTTCATTTTCGGCTACATTATCGAAGGTGACTCATAAACCCTTGCTCGGGGAGCGTTTAGTGGCCCCAGGCGGTAAGACCGGTCAGAGTTGTTTTTTTGTTCCGGGCGTATTAGGGCGAACGTAATGGAGTTTTATATGTTGTGGTGGTTTCTGCCTGTTCTGGCCGTGGTCTCCCTGGGGCTGACTTGGATGCTTCGCCGTTACGCGCTGGCCAGCAGTTTAATTGATGTGCCGAATGCACGTAGTTCCCATACCGTTCCGACTCCGCGGGGGGGGGGCGTTGCGATCGTTCTGAGCTTTCTGGCCGCACTGCCTGTTTTGGGGCTTATGGACAGAATGCCGTGGGAGGGAGTGTGGGCATTTCTTGGGGCGGGTGCACTGGTAGCCGTTTTGGGGTTCCTGGATGATCACGGTCACATCGCCGCTCGTTGGAGGCTGCTCGGGCATTTCACTGCTGCATTTTGGGTTTTGTTCTGGTTGGGTGGTTTGGCGCCTGTTTCTATCTTCGGATTCATTCTCGAGCTAGGCCCACTGGGTTATGCGCTGGCAGCCTTATATCTGGTGTGGATGCTCAATCTTTATAATTTTATGGATGGCATTGATGGCATTGCAAGCGTCGAGGCTGTTTGTGTGTGTTTGAGCATTGCGCTGCTCTACAGTATTGGCGGGGCTTTTGATTTACTGTGGGGGCCGATGTTGCTTGCGTTCTCTGTCCTGGGTTTTCTTTACTGGAATTTCCCTCCAGCGAAGATTTTCATGGGAGACGCGGGAAGCGGATTTCTAGGCATTACCCTCGCTGCACTTTCTTTGCAGGGAGGCTGGAGCTCTTCCGTATACTTCTGGGCTTGGTTGATTTTGCTGGGCGTTTTTATTGTCGACGCTACCGTCACGCTTGTGCGCCGGCTCATTCGGGGGGAGAAAGTTTATGAGGCGCACCGTAGCCACGGTTACCAATTTGCATCTCGTCGATATGGCAGGCACCTGCCGGTAACATTGGTGACCGGACTGATCAACGTCGTTTGGCTGTTGCCTATAGCCTACCTGGTTGTAAAGACCGGTTTAGATGGTTTGACTGGGGTGTTGATTGCTTATGTACCTTTGGTGCTCTTGGCCTTAAAGTTCAGGGCTGGAGAGGCTGAGGTGCGTTAAGCAGTTTGTCCTTGGGTTTGTAGCAATATGAGCCTTCAGGTTGAAGTGTTGACGGTGTACACGAAAAAATGGGACTAGGTGCTCAAGATGTATATGGATAGGTTACGAGCTTTTTTGGTTGAGCTTCCAAGGCGGCAGAAACGATTGATACAGGTTTCGGCTGATGTCGTTCTGGTCTGGCTGGCGCTTTGGCTTTCGTTTGTAGTGCGCCTTGGCATTGACGAAATGGTCAACCCGTTGCAGCTTCACCTTTGGCTCTTCCTGGCCGCGCCCGTGGTTGCCATTCCTTTGTTTATCCGCTTCGGCATGTACCGTGCCGTGATGCGATACTTTGGCAATGATGCGCTGATAGCCATCATTAAGGCTGTCAGTCTTTCATCGTTGATACTGGGTGTCGTCGTCTACTGGTACAGCAATCATCAAAATATTGTTCCACGGTCCATTGTGTTCAATTACTGGTGGCTCAGCCTGATCATGATCGGTGGCCTACGCTTGGCCATGCGTCAGTACTTTCTGGGTGACTGGTTCTCGGCCACTCAGCACGTCCCCTTTACCAGTCGTGACGATGGATTGTCCCGGGTTGCTATTTATGGTGCAGGTGCTGCTGGCAACCAATTGGTAGCCGCATTGCGAATGGGACGGGTGATGCGGCCCGTCGCTTTTATCGATGATGACCTGAGTATCTCTGATCGTGTGATTTCGGGTCTTCAGGTCTATAAGCCCAAACATATTCAACGCATGATAGATGCGACGGGAGCTCAGGAAATCCTCCTGGCGATCCCATCATCCAATCGCGGTCGTCGTCGTGAAATACTCGGCTTTCTCGAAGGTTTTCCGTTGCACGTGCGTAGCGTCCCGGGATTCATGGATCTTGCCAGCGGCCGAGTCAAGGTCGATGATATTCAGGAAGTAGACATTGCCGATCTTCTAGGTCGTGATGCCGTTCCGGCGCAAGGAGATTTGCTCGAACATTGCATCAAGGACCAGACTGTCCTGGTGACAGGTGCGGGCGGTTCTATCGGCTCTGAACTTTGTCGACAGATCCTGGCTCTTCGTCCCAAAGCACTGCTGTTGTTTGAGCACAGCGAGTTCAATCTTTACAGCATTTTGTCTGAGCTGGAACAACGCATTGGTCGTGAGTCGTTGCCTGTTCGCTTGCTCCCGATACTGGGTTCGGTGCGCAATCAGGACAAGTTACTGGATGTCATGAAGATGTGGCATGTGGATACGGTCTACCATGCTGCTGCTTATAAACATGTCCCTATGGTTGAGCACAATATCGCTGAAGGTGTATTGAACAACGTGATCGGTACGTTGAATACTGCCCAAGCTGCGCTGCAGGCCGGGGTTGATAACTTCGTATTGATCTCCACAGACAAGGCAGTACGTCCAACTAATGTAATGGGTAGCACCAAACGGTTGGCCGAATTAACCTTACAAGCCCTGAGTCGAGAATTGGCCCCCGTGTTGTTTGGCGATAAGTCAAATGTCTCGCGGGTCAACAAGACTCGTTTTACTATGGTGCGCTTTGGCAATGTTCTCGGTTCTTCGGGTTCGGTAATTCCGCTTTTTCACAAGCAGATCAAGTCTGGGGGGCCCTTGACAGTGACCCATCCGAAGATTACGCGTTACTTTATGACCATTCCAGAGGCCGCGCAGTTGGTCATCCAGGCCGGCTCTATGGGGTTGGGCGGAGATGTGTTTGTTTTGGATATGGGCGAGCCGGTAAAGATTGTGGAGTTGGCCGAGAAGATGATCCATCTTTCCGGGCTGAGTGTACGTACTGACAAGAACCCGCATGGCGATATTGCCATCGAATTCAGTGGCCTTCGTCCTGGTGAAAAGCTTTACGAGGAATTACTGATTGGTGACAACGTTGTGGCGACCCAGCACCCGATGATCATGAGCGCCAACGAGGATCATTTGCCCTGGGAGGTGCTAAAGGCTAAGTTGAATGAGTTACTGCTCGCTGTCGACCAGGACGACTACGTGCGGGTTCGGCAATTGTTACGTGAGACGGTCAGTGGTTATACACCCGATGATGAAATCGTTGACTGGATTTATCAACAGCGCCGTTCAGAACCCTGAATTCATATGTTGTAATATGTTCATCTTTGACATATCTATTACATCGTCTAAGTTTGGAAAGCAGCTTTGGAAAGCTGCTTTCCTTTATTGATGTCATGGAGTGTCTCTAGCATGCATAACACTATTTTTTCCTCGTTGTTTTTTGCTTTTCTGGTTGGAAGTTCGGCAATGGTTGGTGCCGCACCTGCTGTCACACCGCCTGTTCCGGCGACTGTTGTAGTGCCGGTGTTTTCGAACGAGCAAGTCGGCAATGTCAATCTCAATACGGCGGACGTTGAAACACTAAAGCGTGACCTATCGGGAGTTGGTGCCGCCAAGGCGATGGCAATAGTTAACTATCGTGACAACCATGGACCTTTCGCTTCGGTAGACGAGTTACTTCAGGTCAACGGTATTGGGAAGTCACTCTTGGAGAAAAATCGTAATAAGTTGAGTGTTCACTGATAGAGAGATGCAAAAATAGCCAGTCATCTGACTGGCTATTTTAAGAGTTATGGAAATATTCGCTTATCAAACTATGATGTTAGGTTTCTGTTTGAAATGCTATTTTAGGTTACGAAATTTTGCTTGATAGACGCTGCTTTGTCAGTTCTACAGCCTCTTTCGTAATAGTGAATAGGAAGTCCAGTTCAGTTTCTCCTGTTTTAATAGCTCCCATTTTTTCATGGAAAGATATAACCCGCTCATTTCCTTTTCTCACATCGAAATGTGATTGCTTGAAATTGAGGTACTCAAATGCAAATTTATATACTAGGAATGTGCTTTCTAGGGCAGCGTATTTTGTTTTGTCTTCATTGAGTATCCAGCTTCCCCAGCAGAATGAGTCTTCTGTCAAATCATATATTCGGACTGTTCCGCAAGGGACCCCATCGTTTCTCTCAATGATAAAGTAATATTGAGTTCCCGCTTTTTCATCAAGTTTGTATTTTTTTATCCACTCTCTTTGTGCTTCGATACTTGGGTTTACTGAAGACAAGAATTGGTTATATTTTTCATCGAGACGTAGAGTCAGAACGAACTCAGCATCACTTTCATCAATCAATCGAAGTCCTATAGTCTTTGATTTCAAATCCATGCTGTTCTCCTATCGGGCTGTGTGGCGAAGTATGATGCCTGCCTTCGATGGGGCCTGAAAAGCCATCGGCAGGGATTAAATAGTGTTGATATCTAGCGATGGCGTTACCAGGCCAGCCTGGCTGATACTCTTTGGTGCCGGGCAGTTTATATCAAGCTGGCCTCACGTGTCGCCAAGACCTTCCGATATTAAGGAGCGGCGTGATGAGCCAACTCTACTTTTGGTCTGCTGTCTGCTCGTGGAGCAACGTATGCGATCCATAAACCCCACCTACCATATGGCCGCGGTATGAAGTCAGATATCCGAGTCGGATACATGCTCCACTTGAGTTCTTACCCCAAACAACCGGTCGGCTATCTGCCGACCTCGCTCCAACCCTTCAACCGTCAACCAAATCGATTTGTTCTTGTTCACCGGATTACTGATGAAACCATGTTCATGTAATCGGCTCATGGTCTCGAAGTCGAACCCTTTCCAAGCATTGCCGTTATCAAAACTGAAGGTTGCCAACAGGGCCAGCACGGCTTCTTGAATCAGTTTATCGTTGTATTTCATGATCGTTGCTCCGCTCGTATTCTTTAAGCTCACCGTAAACCCTACCAGCCTTCAAGATGGATAGCGTGTTTAACTACGCGATACCGATGAGCAGTGCCAGGGGAGTAAAGCTTCATAATCCTTAACCGAAGAAGCCATCGGCAGTCTCGACCAAGCTATAAAGTTGAGCGCTGGCCGTCGCACCTTTTGGGGGGGCTAAACAGCCAGTTCTTTCTTCCGATCACGAAGGGCCTGATGGCGCGTTCGGCAGCGTTGTTGTCGATCGGCAAGTAACCTTCCTCGACGTACCGTTCAAGTTTGTTCCAGTTGCTCGCCAGGTAGCTGATGGCTTTGCCCAGGGCGTTTTGAGCGGTGACCTGGGGTTGGGTCTTTTCCATCCAGCTTTTCAACTGAGCCAGCACCGGCAGGCTGTGCGCGTGACGACCGGTTTTTCGCTCGCCGTCGTTGCCGGCCTGTAGGTTGCGCTCGATGCCATAAAGCTTGTTGATCAGGTTCAGCGCGATGTCCGCACGACCCGTCTTGCCTTTGGGCTGCACTTTTTGCGCTTCGACGAATTTGCGCCGTGCATGCGCCCAGCAGCCTAAACGCTCCACTCCTTCCTGCGCGCCCAGCGCGTTGTAACCGGCGTAATCATCGGTCATCACGTAGCCGCGATAGCCATCAAGCAGGCGCGTCGGCACCTCCTGAGCCCGGCTGGTGGAGTAGTCGAAAAGGATCACTGGTTTGTCGGGTGGGCCGCCGGTTTGCACCCACATCCAGGACTGGCTGCTGGGCTCCCGATCCTGCTCTTTCAACACCTGCACGCGGGTTTCATCGCAGTGGATGACGCGGCTTTCCAATAACGGGTCGCGCATTAAATTCAGCAGTGGTTGCAAGTGTTCACCGCACTGGATAACCCAGCGGGCCAAGGTCTGACGCGGGATATCGATGCCATGGCGGCCCAGCACTTTTTCAAAACGGTAAAGCGGTAAACCGTCCACGTATTTGGTGGTCAGCAGCATCGCCAGCACGCTTGGGCTGGCCATACTTTTTTCAATCAACTGAGCGGGCTTGTCCGCAGTGACCGGAGCCGTTTCACAGGCACGGCAACCATAGACCTTACGGACGTGTTTGATCACGCGGATTTGCATCGGCACGATTTCAAGCTGCTCGCTGACCTCCTCGCCGATGGCGTGTTTGCGGCAGCCGCAGGCACAGGTCAGTTCATGTTCGGGCAGTTCGTGGATGATTTCGATGCGGGGGAGATCGGCCGGCAACGGTTTGCGTTTGCCACGCCGCTGGGTCGGCGCAACAGCCTCCTCTTCTGCGGCTTCATCAATGGGCTCGACGACGCTTTCCGCCTCATTGAACAGGGCCAGCTGCGGCGTTGCCGGATCAGCCGCTTGCTCGGACTTACGTCCGAACAGGCGCTGACGCAGCAGTACGTTTTCTTCTTCGAGGAAACCGACTCTGGACTGCATTTTCGCAAGCATCTGCTTGAGCAATTCAGGATCATCGGGGAGGTTTTCGGGCATGGAAATCATGCCCTGGATTATACCGAATCAGGCCACGTATCGAGGCGTCAAAACTTGATGAGGACGGTTACGCCACAGATCAAAACCATCAAGTAGCCAGTTCAGTTCCTGGACGGTCAGGATGATCGCTTCATCGTTGGCATCGGGCGATGTTTTAAATCGTTCGGATTCGAGGCGCTTGAGCCAGAGGCAGAAGCCGTTGCGTTCCCAATACAAAATCTTCACGCGGTTGCGTGGCTTGTTGAGGAAGACGAAAAGCACTGGGTCGAATACCGCGACTTTGATATCCAGTTCGACCAGCGCCGCCAGGCCATCAATGGATTTTCGAAAGTCGACGGGCTTGGGGTAGAGATAGACTTTTTCGACTTTAGCATCGGGTCGCATCATGGCGGGCTGGCTCCTGAGGGAATCGGGAGCACAGCATCCGGGATCAGCTAAGCGCTTTGAATGTGGGGTTCATGGAGCGCTTACCTTCTTTTTGTCTCTGATTTGCAGGTCTACTTGTGTTTTCAGGTTACGGCTCACTACGTCCCGAATTCGCGTTGCCAGCTCTGCGCTGTTGACGCTGCGCGCCAACACCAGCGCTCCCACCAGTGTCGACATCATTACCAGGCTTTGCTCTTCGGCATTCGGGCTGGCCAGTGCGGCTTCAACCTGCTTGAGCCGGGCGGTGAGCACGGTATCGGTCGTTGGGCTGCTTTGTCCCCGCTGTCCCAACTCCGAAGACATGGTCGGTAATGGGCAACCCTGGTCTGGCGATGTCTGGTGCCACTCGGAAAGGTAGCTGTCAATAAACGCTTCCAGCGGTCGCTCCTGACTAAACAGCATGGCGCAATGGGCGTCCAGTTCCTCTGCCGCTGCATGCAGCGCCTTTTCCACCAACTCGTCCTTGGACTTGAAATGCGCGTAGAACCCACCGTGTGTCAGGTTCAGCGCTTTCATCAGCGGTTGCAGGCCGGTGGCGCCAATCCCGTCACGACGAAATCGTACTGAAGCTTCCTTGATGATGCGCTGGTGGGTTTGAGCTTTGTGGTCTTGTGAGTAGCGCATGGGACTGCCTCCGAAACATCGGGCCATATTATCCAAGCTTGGCTGAACGTTCGCTGCTCTTTACAAATATGTGTCGGCCCGCGTTCATCGGTACCTGGGTTGGCACGAATAGTGATTACCTCTGACACGACGATTGTTGAACAATCAAAAGGTAGCCATGGGTATCACATTGTCGTTGGCTGATCAGATTGCGCTGGAGCTTCGAGCCGACATCACCGGTGGGCGACTGTTGCCTGGCATGGCGTTAGTTGAGGCAGAACTGGTCAAGGCGTACAGCGTCTCACGCAATACCATTCGCGAGGCGTTGCATCGCCTCGGCCAAGAGGGCTTGACCCGCTATGTGCGTAACAAAGGGGTGATGGTCCGGCGACTCGAGCTCAAGGAAGTGCGTGACCTGTTTGTCGTCCGCCGTACCTTGGAGTTGCAGGCCATTGCTGTGGGTCGACCTTTGTCGGGTGAGCAGTCTGACCGCATGCAGGTGGCGATAGAAGCCACCACCCTGGCTCGGGAGCGTGAGGACTGGCGCTCTGTGGCAACTCACAGCCTGGGCTTTCACCAGCAGATTGTTGGCTTGATGTGCAGCCCGTTGTTCGATGAGTTCTTTGCCCAGGTGATCGCGCAGTTACGCCTGGTGTTTTGTGCAGCCCCGGATGAACAACGTTTCCAGTCACCCTGGCTGGAACGGGATCGAGAGATTTACGCGTTATTGGCACAAGACGATAAGCCGGCGGCAGGGGAGGCGATGAGCTTGTACCTGGACGACTCGGAGCGCCTGTCGTTGGCCCTGTTTACTCATTCTGATGGAGGACGTTCACCATGTATAAAGACTATCCCGCCGCTTACCAGGTGAGCAAAGGCTCGGCCTTGCAGGTCGACAAGGCGTTCTACGAGCGGATTCGCGATGCTGTTGATCAACGCACGTTGATCGAGCAGTTTGAAGTGCCGATCCGCACCGGGCGGGCCTGGAAGGTCCCGGCCGGTCACGTGTTTCGGGTGACCACGCCAGTGGGGCCGCAGGTCGGTGATTTCAACGTGTGGAATGCCAACGACCCCCGCGAACGTTTATGGGCAGCCCGTACCCGGCAGTTGCAGGGTGCCCATGTCAGTACCCACGATCGACTTTGGTCGAACCTGCCGTTCTTGCGGCCATTGGTGACGATCACGGATGACAGCCTGGCCAGCTATGGCATTGATGAACACGGTGGGCGTTTGCACGATTTGCTGGGCACGCGCTGCGATCCCTATGTGAACAAGATGCTGACGGGGGAGGACTTCCACCATCATTGCCATTCAAACCTGACCCGCGCTG
This sequence comes from Pseudomonas spelaei, assembly GCF_009724245.1. Lineage (GTDB taxonomy): Bacteria > Pseudomonadota > Gammaproteobacteria > Pseudomonadales > Pseudomonadaceae > Aquipseudomonas > Aquipseudomonas spelaei. The sequence goes on from NZ_WNNK01000014.1 coordinate 59,741, forward strand.
TGTTGCCCCATGGGCTGACGGAGTTCGATGTGCATGACGTGCTGAATATCTTCCAGTGCACCGGCCTGAATCACGACGACATGTACTTCATGAAGGCCTGCCCGGCGCAGAAAGGTGATTACCTGGAGTTCTTTGCCGAGATTGATTTGTTGTGTGCCTTGTCGACGTGCCCGGGCGGGGACCTGTCGTTGCCGATGTGGGGGCCGGATGCACAGGATCCGCTGACCGTGTGCCGTCCGTTGGGAGTGGAAATTTATCGATTGGAAGACGGGTTGCTCGCGGGTTGGAGCCAGCCCGAACGTGCTGCCTATAATGGCCAGCACGGGTTGCATATCGCCAAGGCGGATTGGGAATAATCCTGATCAGCGATCCTGCGTGTCCTTGGCATCCGCCTGGGCATTGCGCTCGGCCACACGTTTGCGTTGTTCGTCCGTCAACTCCACCTTGTTGGCGCTGTCACGCAGCATTAACAACCCACCGACGATCGAGCCGATCGCAACCACCAGAATCAACCAGGCATACCAGGGCATAACACTCTCCTTGAGGCAGCTTGCTGTGGGAGGGTTTCCCACGGCAATAACATCTTTGAGCTACGGGGTTTATCAGTGGTTCCATTGTAGCCCCGTTATGCCTCGAGACTCAGAGCCCGGTCAACATTGCGTCAGCCGGCGCGTCGGCGCGATCTTGCGCAGTCAGTTGGAAGTAGACAAAACCTACTGCCATGAAACCGAGGAAAATCAGCCCGATCAGCGTATTGAACCAGGCCATGGCCACCAGGCACACCATGGCCAGTACCAGCGCGATACCGGGGATGATGGGGTAACCCGGTGCACGGAAGGTACGCTCCAGCAGCGGTTCGGTTTTGCGCAGTTTGAACAGGCTGAGCATGCTCATGATGTACATCACAATGGCGCCGAACACCGCCATGGTGATCATCGCTGCGGTGAGCGTCATGCCGCCCAGGTTGATCAGGCCATCGCTGTAGATCGCAGCGATACCGACGACACCCCCGGCGATGATTGCCCGATGAGGTGTCTGAAAGCGCGACAGTTTGGCGAGGAAAGAGGGCAAATAACCGGCACGTGCCAACGCGAAGAACTGACGGGAGTAGCCAAGGATGATGCCGTGGAAACTGGCCACCAGGCCAAACAGGCCAATCCACACCAGCATATGCAGCCAGCCTGAACTGTCACCGACCACGGTTTTCATCGCTTGTGGCAACGGATCGTTGATGTTCGACAGGGTGCGCCAGTCGCCCACGCCGCCAGCGAAGAACATCACCCCCATGGCCAGGAACACCAGGGTCAGGATGCCGCTGATATAGGCCTTGGGGATTGTGCGTTTCGGATCCTTGGCTTCTTCGGCGGCCATGGCGGCGCCTTCGATGGCGAGGAAGAACCAGATGGCAAATGGAATCGCTGCAAACATTCCGGCAATCGCGGGCGCGCCGAAGGTATCGGAGCCGGCCCAGCCGTTGAGGGCGAAGTGACTGAAACTGAAGGCGGGTGCGACTACCCCCATGAAGACCAATAGCTCGGCGACGGCCAGCACGCACACCACCAGCTCAAAGGTCGCTGCCAGTTTGACTCCGAGAATATTCAGGCCCATGAACACGATGTAGGCGCCCACGGCCGCGTGTTTCGGGTCGAGGGCCGGAAACTGCACATTCAGGTAGGCACCGATGGCCAGGGCAATGGCCGGTGGGGCGAAGACAAACTCGATCAGCGTTGCCAACCCGGCGATCAAGCCGCCTTTCTCTCCGAAGGCCCGTCGGCTGTAGGCAAAAGGGCCTCCGGCATGGGGAATAGCGGTAGTCAACTCGGTAAAGCTGAAGATAAAGCAGGTGTACATGGCGGCAACCATCAACGAGGTCACCAGAAAACCCAGCGTACCGGCCACGCCCCAGCCATAGCTCCAGCCGAAGTACTCCCCGGAAATCACCAGCCCGACGGCGATCCCCCATAAATGCAAGGTGCCCAAGGTTGGTTTGAGTTGTGTGTTCATCGCATTGCTCCCTGAACGGTGTGGAATGTTTCAGGGCGTTGCAGTGGTCATGCCATTCCCGGCAACGGTGTCGTAAAGCGGTTCCGCTGTCGCCTGGGGGACGGTTTTGCGTTTGAATACGTTCCTTGCTGCACCAGATAAGTGCGGTGGTGATGCTGACGGCGCCATCGCGGGCAAGCCCGGCTCCCACAGGTGACAGCACTCCAATGTAGGAGCCGGGCTTGCCCGCGATGAGGCCCTCAAAGTCCCCCAAAACCCCAGTGTAAACCCCGCATAAACCCACTCTTTACGCGCTCTTTACGCCCCGCCCATACCCTCGCTCTCGTTCCTTTACGGCGCACCTGCGGACAATGCCCCTACACGCGGCAATCGCCGTACGACGGAGAAACTTCCATGAGCGTTCTGGACGGGGTGTCACTGCTGTTAGCCGTGGCGCTGTTCATTTATCTGCTGGTTGCGCTGTTACGCGCGGATCGGAACTAGGAGCGGCTATGCACAGTTATGACTATTGGCTGATCATCGCCTTCTTTGCCTTGGTACTGATTCCGGCGCCCTTTTTGGGACGGTTTTACTACAAGGTCATGGAAGGCCAGCGCACGTGGCTGACGCCGGTTTTAGGCCCGGTGGAGCGCGCGTGCTATCGCGTTGCAGGCGTTGACTCGCAGGAAGAGCAGAGCTGGCAGAAATATGCCCTGGCCTTGCTCGCCTTCAACCTCGCCGGTTTTGTATTGCTGTTCGCGATTCTGTTGTTCCAGGACTACCTGCCCCTCAACCCGCAGAAATTGCCGGGTCAGGAATGGACCCTGGCCTTCAACACCGCAATCAGTTTCATGACCAACACCAACTGGCAGTCCTACAGCGGTGAAGCGTCCCTGAGCTACCTCAGCCAGATGGCCGGCCTTACCGTGCAGAACTTCGTCAGTGCCGCCACCGGTCTGGCGGTTCTGGTTGCGTTGTGCCGTGGTATCGGTCGCAAGTCCACCAAGACCCTGGGCAATTTCTGGGTCGATATGACCCGCGCCACCCTCTACGGCTTGTTGCCGTTGTGCCTGGTGTTTGCGTTGTTCCTGGTGTGGCAGGGCGTGCCGCAAACCTTCGCCCATTACGTTGATGCGGTGACGATGCAGGGCGTGGATCAAGTGATCCCCCTGGGCCCGGCCGCCAGCCAGATTGCGATCAAGCAACTGGGCACCAACGGGGGTGGTTTCTTCGGGGTCAACTCGGCGCATCCGTTCGAGGATCCGACCGCCTGGGCCAACCTGTTTGAGCTGGCGGCCATCATCCTGATCCCGGTGGCGCTGGTGTTCACCTTCGGCCACTACGTGAAAGACCTGCGTCAGAGCCGGGCGATTCTCGGTTGCATGCTGGCCCTGTTCCTGATCGGCGGCGCGACCTCGTTGTGGGCCGAATACCAGCCCAACCCGACCCTGAACAACCCGGTTGTCGAACAGGCTGCATCGCAGGAAGGCAAGGAAGCACGCTTCGGTACCACTGGCACAGTGTTGTGGTCGGTCACTACCACCGCCGCGTCCAACGGCTCGGTGAACGGCATGCAGGACAGCCTCAATCCCCTGAGCGGGATGGTTGCGCTGGTCAACATGATGGTCGGCGAAGTGATCTTCGGCGGCGTTGGTGCCGGTATGTACGGCATGCTGCTCAACGTGTTGATTGCGGTATTCCTTGCCGGCCTGATGATCGGACGCACCCCGGAATACCTGGGCAAGAAACTCCAGGCCAAGGAGGTGCAATTGCTGGTGGTGACCTTGATGGTGATGCCTGTCGGTGTACTGGTGCTGGGCGCCATCGCCGCGAGCCTGCCTGGCCCGGCCAGTGCCATCAGCAACCCCGGCCCGCACGGTTTCAGCCAGTTGCTCTATGCCTACACCTCGGCCAGTGCCAACAACGGTTCGGCGTTCGGCGGCTTCAGCGCCAACACCCCGTTCCACAACCTGATGCTGGGTCTTGGCATGTTGATCGGTCGTTTCGGTTACATCCTCCCGGTACTGGCCCTGGCCGGCAGCCTGGCGATGAAGAAAACCGCACCGATTGGCCAGAACAGCTTCCCGACCCATGGCCCGCTGTTCGTGACCCTGTTGACCGTGACCATCTTGTTGGTGGGCGGCCTGAGCTTCTTGCCGACATTGGCACTGGGCCCTATCGCTGAACACCTGAGCATGGGCTTCTAAAGGGATATGAAAATGAATATGCCTGCAAAAAACGCAGCTCCCGTGAAAGCTCAGGAGCCGGCTAAAACCGCAATCTCGGCCCTGTGGCGGCCGGCGATGATCCAGGCGTTCGTCAAGCTGGACCCACGCCAGTTGCAACGTTCGCCGGTGATGTTGGTGGTCGAATTGACCGCAATCCTTACCAGCGTGCTGTGCTTTGTACCGGACACCGCAGTGCCAACCTACGTCGCCGTACAAATCGCCGTGTGGTTGTGGTTCACCGTGCTGTTCGCCAACTTTGCCGAAGCCTTGGCCGAAGGTCGCGGCAAGGCCCGTGCCGATAGCCTCAAGGCCGGCAGCGAAGGCCTCAGTGCGCGCCGCAAGGAAGCCGATGGCAGCTTCAAGGTCGTGCCGGCCACCAGCCTGCGTAAAGGCGATGTGGTGCGGGTTGCCGCCGGGGAAATGATCCCCGGTGATGGCGAGGTCATCGAAGGTATTGCTGCGGTCAACGAAGCGGCGATCACCGGCGAGTCTGCGCCGGTGATCCGTGAGTCCGGCGGCGACCGCTCGGCCGTTACCGGCAACACTCGCCTGGTTTCGGACTGGTTGATGATCCGGATCACTGCCAACCCAGGTGAGTCGACACTGGACCGCATGATTGCCCTGGTGGAAGGCGCCAAGCGCCAGAAAACCCCCAACGAAATCGCGCTGGATATCCTCCTGATCGGCCTGACGCTGATCTTCCTGCTGGTGGTGGTGACCCTGCAGCCGTTCGCCCACTTCGCCAATGGCAGCCTGCCGTTGGTGTTCCTGGTGGCGCTGTTGGTCACGCTGATTCCTACCACTATCGGCGGCCTGTTGTCGGCCATTGGCATCGCCGGCATGGATCGCCTGGTGCGCTTGAACGTGATCGCCAAATCCGGCCGCGCCGTGGAAGCGGCGGGGGACGTGCACGTGCTGTTGCTGGACAAGACCGGCACCATCACCTTTGGTAACCGTCGTTGCACGGCGGTAGTTGCAGCACCCGGTGTCAGCGGCAAGGAACTGGCCGAGGGGGCGTTGTTTGCCTCGCTGGCCGACGATACCGCTGAAGGCAAATCCATCGTCGAGTACCTGCGGGCCCTGCATCCTCAGGCCGAGCCGTCGGGTGAAGAGCTGACTGTGGTGCCGTTCAGCGCCGAAACGCGGTTGTCGGGTGTCGATTACCAAGGCCGTGTGTTCCGTAAAGGCGCCGTGGATTCGCTGCTGGCGTTTATCGGCCTGCAACGCAGTGATCTGCAACCGGCGCTGTCCCGTGAAATCGACAAGATCGCCCAGAGTGGCGGCACCCCGTTGCTGGTGTGCGCCGATGGCAAGTTGCTCGGGGCGATTCACCTCAAGGACGTGGTCAAGCCCGGCATCCGTGAGCGTTTCGCCGAGCTGCGCAAGCTGGGGATTCGTACGGTGATGGTGACCGGCGATAACCCATTGACCGCCGCTGCGATTGCCGCTGAAGCGGGTGTCGATGACGTGCTGGCCGAAGCCACACCGGAGAAAAAGCTGGCACGTATTCGCCATGAACAGAACGACGGTCGTCTGGTGGCGATGTGCGGCGACGGCGCCAACGATGCCCCGGCGCTGGCCCAGGCTGACGTCGGCATGGCCATGAACGACGGCACTCAGGCCGCCCGTGAAGCGGCCAACATGGTCGACCTCGACAGCGACCCTACCAAGCTGCTGGACGTGGTGCAGATCGGTAAGGAATTGCTGGTAACCCGTGGCGCCCTGACGACCTTTTCCATTGCCAACGACGTGGCCAAGTACTTCGCGATCCTGCCGGCGTTGTTCGCCTCGATCTACCCGCAGTTGGGTGTGCTCAACGTGATGCACCTGCAAAGCCCGCAGAGCGCGATCCTCTCGGCCATCGTGTTCAACGCGCTGATCATCGTGGTGCTGATTCCACTGGCGCTGCGCGGTGTGCGTGTGCAGGCGGCGAGTGCGGCGGCGTTGCTGCGACGCAACCTGCTGATCTATGGCCTGGGCGGGATTCTGGTGCCGTTCGTGGGGATCAAGGCGATCGACATGCTGTTGACCGCACTGCACTTGGTGTAATCCGATCCCTGCAGGCGCCGGCATGCCGATGCCTGCAGGTTGCAATGACCGAATTGAGGAGTATGAAATGTCCAACATGATCCGCCCGGCCCTGAGCCTGCTGGTGTTGATGACCCTGATCACCGGCGTGGCTTATCCCTTGGTCGTCACCGGCGTGGCGCAAGTGGCGTTCCCTGATCAAGCCAACGGCAGCCTGGTACGCGATGCCAGTGGCAAGGTTCGCGGTTCCAGCTTGATTGCCCAGGATTTCACCGGTGACAGCTGGTTCCATCCACGGCCATCTGCCGGGGCATTTGCCACGGTCTCCAGTAGCGCCAGTAACCTGGGGCCAAGCAACCCGGCGTTGGCTACTCGCGTGTTCGACGATGCCAATAAACTGCTGGTATCGAGTCAGGGGCCCGTGCCTCTGGCAATGCTGACTACCTCTGGCAGCGGTCTTGATCCACACTTGCCACCGCAAGCAATTGCCTATCAACTGGCGCGGGTTGCGGCGGCGCGTAATCTGCCGGTGTCGACCCTGGAGCGCTTGATGGATGAGCACATCGAAAGCCCGCTGGTGGGCCCGCCGGTGGTGAATGTGCTGGCATTGAACATGGCTTTGGAAAAGTTGTAAGCAGTGGCACCGCCAATCGCGGGCAAGCCCGGCTCCCACAGGGAAATGCATTCCAGTGTGGGAGCCGGGCTTGCCCGCGATGACGGACTCAAGAAATCCACATCAACACCTGAAGGAAGAGTGCCCGCATGAGCGACTCCGGCCGCGCCGATGCCCTGTTAGCCGATCTGCCTCGGGACGGCCGTGGCCGACTCAAAGTGTTCTTGGGTGCGGCCCCAGGAGTCGGCAAGACCTACGCCATGCTCCAGGCCGCCCACACCCAGCTGCGCCAAGACGTGCGACTGATCGCCGGCGTGGTGGAAACCCACGGCCGTGCCGAGACCGAAGCCTTGCTCAGCGGCCTGCCGCAACAGCCGTTGGTGCGTTCGGAGTACCGCGGTGTGATGCTGGAGGAAATGGACCTTGATGGCCTGCTCGCCGCCAAGCCCAAGCTGGTGCTGGTGGATGAACTGGCCCACAGCAACGCCCCCGGCAGCCGCCACGAAAAACGCTGGCAGGACATCCAGGAGCTGTTGGCCGCCGGTATCAATGTGTTCACCACGGTCAACGTCCAGCACCTGGAAAGCCTCAACGATCAGGTGCGTGGCATCACCGGCGTGCAGGTGCGCGAGACGCTACCGGATTGGGTCTTGCAGGAAGCCGATGAGCTGCTGCTGATCGACCTGCCATCCCGTGAGCTGCTGGAGCGCCTGCGAGACGGCAAGGTCTACGTGCCGGAACAGGCTCGGGCGGCCATCGATGCGTTCTTCACCCAGACCAATCTCATGGCCTTGCGCGAGCTGGCGATGCAGACCGCTGCGGCCCACGTCGATGACGATTTGACCCAGGGCTATCGGCAACTGGGCCAGGCTGCGCCGACGGTGCGCGGACGCTTGTTGGTGGGCGTGGACGGCGATGCCCAGGCCGAGCGCCTGGTGCGTCACGCCAGCCGCGTGGCTCAGCGTCGGCATTTGCCCTGGAGCCTGGTGCATGTGGACAACGGCCGGGTGCGGGATGAGCAATCGCGACTGCGCCTGCAAAACGCCCAGCAATTGGCCGAACGTCTGGGCGGTGAGGTGGTGTTACTGCGGGCGGGAGAAGTGGCCAAGACCCTGATCCAGCATGCCGCCGAACGACGTGCCAGCCTGGTGTTGGTGGGTCAATCGCGGCCGCGCTGGCATCGTGCAGTGTTCGGTGGCGGGTTGGCGTCGCGGCTGCTGCGCAATGCGCGTGGCCTGGAAATCAACGTTCTCGACAGCGACGAAGCACCGGCCCCGCCGAGGATGCCGGACGTACGCGGCCTGGTGTGGTTTGACTATGCCCTCGCGGTGCTGGCGACGGTGTTGGCCGCTGGCGTTGCCTGGGCGGTGTCCAGCGTCTTGCCATTGCCCAATATCTCGTTGGTGTTCCTCGCCGCCGTGTTGCTGGTCGCGGTGCGCAGCAGCCTGGGCCCATCGCTGGCGTGTGCAGCGTTGTCATTCCTGACCTACGACTTTCTGTTTATTCCACCGAACTTCTCCTTCGCCATCCAGCGTGAAGAGGACGTGCTGACCCTGTTGTTCTTCCTGTTGATGGCCGCGCTGACGGGTAACCTGGCCGCTCGCCAACGCCGGCAATTGCAGGCCTTGCGTGACACCCAGGAAGAAACCAGCGAACTGCTCGACCTGTCGCGAAAACTCACTGCCGCCACTGACCGCCAGGCGGTGATCAGTGCGGCGGCCCACCACCTTGAAGACTGGAACGACCTGCAACTGTGCCTGGTCAATCGCGACGGGCAGGGTGACTGGAAGGTAGAGACCGGCGGTCCGATCACCTTCACCGAGGCTGAGCGCGCAGCTGCCGATTGGGCCTGGCAGCACGATCAGCCCGCGGGCATGGGCACCGGCACCTTGCCGTTTGGGCGCTGGTGGTGGTGGCCATTGTCCGGCGAAGAAGGTCCGTTGGGCTTGTTGGGTGTCAGCCCGAAAGCCGGCCTGGAGTTGAGCGGCCAACGCCGTCGCTTGCTTACTGCGTTGAGCCAGCCACTGGCCCAGGCACTGGCCCGGGCGCAATTGGCCCAGGAGCTGGAGGCCGCTCGCCTGCACGGTGAAACCGAACAATTGCGCAGTGCCTTGCTGGCCTCGGTCTCCCATGATTTACGTACGCCGCTGACCTCCATGCGCGGCAGCATCGACAGCCTGCTGGCGCTCGGCGAGGCCATCCCCCTGGAAGACCGCCGGGAGTTGCTGGAAGGTACCCGCGACGAAGCCGAGCGCCTGGACCGCTATATCCAGAACCTGCTGGACATGACACGCCTGGGCCACGGCGCCTTGAAACTGGCGCGGGATTGGGTGTCACCCGGCGATATCGTCGGCAGCTCGTTGGGCCGTTTGCGCGCGGTGCTGGCACCGTTGCAAGTCAGGACCGATGTGCCGGCCGAACTGCCGTTGTTGTACGTGCACGCCGCATTGATCGAACAGGCCCTGGTCAATGTGCTGGAAAACGCCGCGCGCTTCTCGCCGCCCCACGGCCGTTTGCAATTACGCGCCGGGGTCGTCGACCAGCAGCTGTTTTTTGCGGTCAGCGATGAAGGTCCGGGAATTCCCGAGGACGAGCGGGCAAAGATTTTCGACATGTTCTACACCGCCGCCCGTGGTGATCGTGGCGGGCAGGGCACAGGGCTTGGCCTGGCGATCTGCCAAGGGATGGTCGGTGCCCACGGCGGGCATATCAGTGTGACCGAGGGCATTGACGGGCGAGGCACGTGCATTACCTTATTTCTACCTTTGCAGGCCCAGCCTGGCCTGGAAAGCGAACCTTGAGCTACCCTCTTTTTTTCACGGATTTTGATTGGACACCATGAGCCAGACTGCGACGATATTGGTCATTGACGACGAACCGCAGATCCGCAAGTTCTTGCGCATCAGCCTGGCCTCCCAGGGCTACAAAGTAATCGAGGCCGGGACCGGCAACGAAGGCCTGGCCCAGGCTGCCTTGAGTAAACCGGACCTGCTGGTCCTCGACCTTGGCCTGCCGGACATGGACGGCCAGCAAGTGCTGCGTGAGTTTCGCGAATGGTCGACGGTGCCGGTGCTGGTGCTGTCGGTACGCGCCAGTGAAGTACAGAAGGTCGAAGCGCTGGATAACGGCGCCAATGACTACGTGACCAAGCCTTTCGGCATCCAGGAGTTTCTTGCTCGTGTGCGGGCCTTGTTACGTCAGGCTCCGGCGGGGGAGGCCCAGGAAGCAGCATTGCGGTTCGGGCTGCTGACCGTAGACCTCGCCTATCGCCGGGTGCTGCTGGATGGGGCCGAAGTGGCGCTGACCCGCAAGGAATATGCGGTGCTGGCGCAACTGGCACGGCACCCGGGACGGGTGATCACCCAGCAGCAATTGCTCAAGGATATCTGGGGCCCGACCCATACCGAAGACAGCCATTACCTGCGGATTGTGGTGGGGCATTTGCGTCAGAAGCTGGCGGACGACCCCACCCAGCCGCGGTTTATCGTGACCGAGGCGGGGGTGGGTTATAGGTTGTTGAACACCGAGGGCTGATACCTGATAGATGTGTGGTGCCTGTCTGGGCGCCTTCGCGAGCAAGCCCGCTCCCACATTCGACCGCATTACAACGATGGAACTCGATCGAATGTGGGAGCGGGCTTGCTCGCGAAGGCGTCAGTAGCGACACAGAAATTTTAAGATTGCTCACTCTCGTACCGGTCCAGCGTATCGCTGGCAATCTCCCGCCCCAGGGCGATCAGTTCCGGCGCCTTGTAGAACTCGAAAAATCGGCACACCCGCTTCGGCACATTGATCAGAATGTCCGGCGGGTAACCGGCAATCTTGTATTGCGCCAGTGAAGTCTGCATCACCTCGAAGCTCTGGTTGATCAAGTCCAGCAGCGATGCGGGGCCAACGTTGTCGATGATGAATGAACCGGTGGCGGACTTCGGCGCCCCGGCCTTTTCCGGTGCGGCGGCAGGCTGTTGTGCTTCGGGTTCGGCAGACTCCAGCCATGGGTTGATGTCGGCGGCCTGGGCCTGCAGCGCTTCTTGCTCCAGCAACAACAACTGCTCGGCCTGCTTGCGGCGAAACGGCAAGTGCGAACCCAGTGAGCGCACCAAATTGTCAAAGCGGCTCTTGAACGCCGGTGGACGTTGGATCACCGGCAGTTGGTACTGTTTCTGGTTGGTGGAGTTGAGGTTGACCGCGATGATCAAGTCACAATGGCTCGACACCACCGGCACGATGGGCAGCGGGTTAAGCAGGCCGCCGTCCACCAGCATGCGGTTGCCTTGCATCACCGGGGTGAACAGGCTGGGAATGGCTGCCGAAGCGCGCATGGCTTGATGCAGGCAGCCTTCCTGGAACCAGATTTCCTGCTGGTTGGTCAGGTCGGTGGCCACGGCGGTGTAGGGGATACGCAGGTCTTCGATATTGATCTCGCCGACGATTTTGCGAATCTGCCCGAAGACCTTCTCGCCGCGTATGGCGCCGAGGCGAAAGCTCACGTCCACCAGGCGCAGCACATCCAGGTAATCCAGGCTTTCGATCCAGTTTCGGTACTCGTCCAGCTTGCCCGCCGCGTAGATCCCACCCACCACCGCGCCCATGGAGCAACCCGCGACACAGGCGATGTCATAGCCGCGTTTTTCGATCTCTTCAATCACGCCGATATGGGCGTAGCCCCGGGCACCGCCGGAGCCCAGCACCAATGCAACACGTTTCTTCATGATCTGAGTTCTCCGCAAAACAGTTGCCCACAATGCACTCATCAAGGAGTGGCTTCAATCTTCGCCGCCCGGGTGGATTATTTTTGCGAAGGTACCATTCTGCTCGGGTATGCTCTGGCAATAGAGTCTTTGGATTTCAGGCCGCCTGACAAGGCACTTTTTGTTGTAGGCAACGTCTACTTACCACGACTGTTTTTCTTTTTTTGAGGTGTCATTGATGAAAGCCTGGATGTGTTTGCCTGTGATCGTGTTGGCGTTGGCCGGTTGTGCAGGAAAAACTGCCTATCGTGATAGCTGCGCCTCGCAGTTGGATTCGGCCTGGAAAGAGCTGGACTTGGCCAAGGCTGAAGGGTTCGCTGGCACCGTGAGTTACTCCAAGGCGCTGTCCCTGCTGACCGGCGCCAAGACCCAGCAGCAATTCGAAGCCTTCGAAGGCTGCTCCAACAAGGCCGAGAAAGCCCGCTTCTACATTCGTGAGTCCCGCGCCGGGCGTTGATCCCGGTCACCGTGTCATGGAGTGGTAGTCGTTAAGGTGGCTCGTGGCGCTGGCCTCATCAGGCGCCCCGATGATGAACAGGGGAAGTCTGCATGTCTGCCTTGGTGGATCAGTTAGTCGCTCAGGTCATTGGCCTGGAAGTTGGGTTGCTGAACTGCCAGGCTCGCCTTGCAGCGGTTACCGATGATGAAGCCCTGCACGACCTGCGCACCACCGTGCGCCGCTTGCGCAGCCTGTTACGCCCGTTGCGCGGATTACCCGGTGTAGAGCAATTGGAAGCCGCCGCCAGTGGTGTCGGTCAACTGACCACGCCGCTGCGGGACCGTGAAGTCCTGGCGGCCTATCTTCACCAGCACGGCCACCGTGAGGCCGCTGCCCGCCGTATGGCTCAACAGCCGGATGCGTATCGCCAGGTGGCCAAAGGGCCGGAACTGGCGCAACTGTTGTTGATCCTCGATGCATTCCCGCGATTTATCCGTGCGTCCCAGCGGCAAAAGCTGCTCAATGGATTGCGTGCGCGCATTGAAAAACGCTTGGCCAAGCAATGGCAGAAACTGGATGTAGCGTTACACGATCCCGACCATGACCGTCATCGCTTACGCTTGTTGATCAAGCGGGTGCGCTACGCGGCGGAGGCCTATCCGCAACTGGGCAAGTTACCGGACAAAGCCATGTCGCGGCTCAAAGCTGCTCAGGGCGCGCTGGGTGACTGGCACGATTGCTGGCAATGGCTGGCCCAGGCTGAACACCAGGCGGACTTGCAACCCTGCGTCGCCGTGTGGCATCGGACCATGTCCGAAGCTGAAGGGCGGGCGGATCGAGTGCTGGATAAATTGAGCACCGACTGTTTCACGACTAAGGCCTGAGGCTTATCTGTCCGCGTGTTTGGCCGGAATAGGTGGTGTGCCGTTGCCGTGTGCTGGTTAAGATCCTTCAATCGTTTTTCGTTGAATTGAGGTCGCCATGCGCTTTTGTGATTTGCTCGACGCTGCCCGTAGCCATCCCCTGGACGTGACGATCCCGGCCGAATGGGCCCAGGGGCGAGCCACATTTGGTGGCTTGGTTGCCGCCTTGCAGTACGAAGCCTTGCGTGCCAGGGTGCCGTCGGATCGACCGCTGCGTTCGTTGGCCATTACTTTTGTCGGGCCGGTGGCGCCGGATGTGCCGGCCAGTTATCAAGTCGAAGTGCTGCGTGAAGGCAAGGCCGTCAGCCAGTTGCTGGGCCGGGTGGTGCAAAATGGCGAAGTGATGACCCTGGTGCAAGCCAGCTTCGGTGCCTCGCGGCCTTCAGAGGTTAACGTCGTGGCCGAACCGGCCCCTGTCTTCAAACATTGGGACGAGTGCCAGGAACTGCCCTATATCAAAGGCGTGACCCCCGAGTTCATGCGCCATCTGGCCATGCGCTGGAGTGTGGGTGGCCTGCCATTCACCGGTAACAAGTCTCGCGAAATGGGTGGCTGGGTGCGGTTGCGAGGAGATGTGAAAGAAGAGCCGTTGACCGAGGCCCACATTCTTGCGTTGGTGGATGCGTGGCCGCCCGCCCTGATACCGCATCTGACCAAGCCTGCACCGGGCAGCACGTTGACCTGGACCATCGAATTCGTTCAACCCTTGCAGGACCTCACCACGCTGGACTGGTGCCAGTACCGGGTGCAGATCGAACATGCCCGCGATGGCTATGGTCATGCCGCCGCTGCGCTTTGGGGGCCTGACGGTCAGTTGATAGCCCTGAGTCGACAGACTGTGGTGGTGTTCGCTTAGGCCCTCAGACCCACAGATGTTGATCGCTGGAGGCGTCGGTTTTACGTGCCTCCAGGCTGCGGCCATGGTGTTGCAGGGCCATGGCCGCCAGCAACCCGACAACGCCGACAGCGACGCTGGCCAGGTTCAAGCTGAACACACCAGAAGCCACCAGCAGAAAACCGATGATCAAGAGTGGCAGTGCAATCAGTTGCAGGACCTGGTTGGCCGAATGCTGATGGCTCTGTGGGTGATTGCGCCATTGCCAGGCGGGAATGTTGGGATGACGTTTGCCCATGATCGAATCCTCTGTTCTGAAACAACTTGAGCAGAGTTTAGGTTGGGCTGGATAGCCAGGCGAATCAAGGCTGGCTATCGAGGTTATAGCTATAACTTCAATTGACCGATTGCCCGGCTCAATTCCCCGGCCAACGTGGCCAGCTCATTGCTGGTGGTTGCCGAGTTCACGGTCTGTTGTACGGTGTTTTCGGTGACGTCACGAATACTCACCACTGCCCGGTTCATCTCTTCGGCCACGTGACTTTGCTGTTCGGCGGCAACGGCGATCTGGGTGTTGCTTTCACGCATTTGCGCGACCGCACCGGTGATCTGCACGAGTGCAGCGCCAGCTTCCTGGGCCTGCTGCACGCAGTCGTCGGCCTTGAACGAGCTTTCCTGCATAAAGTCCACCGCATCCCGGGTACCGGCCTGCAGGTCCGATACCATACGGGTGATTTCGTCGGTGGAGCTTTGTACCCGCTTGGCCAGGTGACGCACCTCGTCGGCGACCACTGCAAACCCTCGTCCCATTTCCCCGGCACGGGCGGCCTCGATGGCGGCGTTGAGAGCGAGCAGGTTGGTTTGTTCAGCGATGCTGTGAATCACCCCAACTACACCGTTGATTTTCTGGCTGTCCTCGGCCAGTTTCTGGATCATCTCGGCGGTTTGTTGAACGCCTGTGGACAGCCCGGCAATCGAGCGTTGCACACGGCCTACCACTTCCTGGCCACTGCCGGCCAAGGTGTCGGCGGTCTGTGACAGGTCACGGGTGGCGCCGGCATGTTGGGCAATGTGATACACGGTGGCGGTCATCTCATTGATCGCCGTGGCGGCCTGGTCGGTTTCGCTTTGCTGGCCAAGCATGCCGTGCTGGACTTCATTCATGCTGCTGGCCAGGCGTGCGGCCCCTTCATCGAGTTGCCTGGCGGTGCGCGCCACAGTATTGACCACGCGTTGATAGCCGGCTTGCATGGCGTTGAACGCACTGGCCATCTGCCCGACCTCGTCGGTACAGGCCAGCGGAACACGGGCCGACAAGTCGCCGGTTTTTTCCACATGCAGCATCACGTCTTTCAAGGTGTTGAGCTGGCTGAGCAGGAAGCGGATCAGTAACTGCGAGGCACCGAGCATGGCCAGCATCAGAATCAGCACCGCCACGGCGTAGTGGGCGAAACGTTCGGTGAACAGCTGGCTCAGGCTCGGCGCATAAGCCAGTACCGCCACCTGCTGGCCGTCGAGTCGGGCGATTACTTCGGCGCCTATCAACGGGTTTTCACCGAACAGCGGCATGTGATTGAACTCGACCCAACCGCTGGCCGTACTCAGGGCTGACAGATCCTCGTCTGCCAGCTGTGGGACTTGGCCTCGTGCGAACGTCAGCCATTGCCCGCTTTTGGGCAGCGCCTGGCCAGCCGGCCATGCACCGAGCAACTGCCCCTGAGCCTGCGCAGAGGCTTGGGAGGCTTGGCTGCGGGCCTGTTGTTCGAGCTGCACGGCATACAGCACCAGCAGCAGGGTGGTGATGAAGGCGACCGCATTGACGGCCCAGAATTTGTACTTCAGTGAGATGTTGCTAAGCCAGGCACCCATGGAAGGTTTTCTCTGATAGCGGAAACAGCATTGGCAAGGTGCCATTATTGTGCCGCTACTCAGGGAAAGGGTCTTGATATGGGTCAATGTGCCGCGTCAATCCGGCACAGGCAATCCGAAAAAGGCACGGGCGCAGGCGGTACTGTGTTGGGCCAGATCGTCTGTGCTTTCTTCTCGATGCAAGGCGACTTCGCGCAACACTTCCGGCAGGTAGGCGGGTTCATTGCGGCCGTTCTTTGGTTTGGGGCGCAGGGTGCGCGGCAGCAGGTATGGCGCATCGCTTTCCAGCATCAGGCGGCCTCGGGGAATTTCCCGGACTAACGGGTGCAGGTGTGTCCCGCGACGCTCATCACAGATCCACCCGGTGATGCCGATATGCAGGTCCAGGTCGAGGTAGCTGAACAGGGCGCGCTGTTCGCCGGTGAAGCAGTGCACCACGGCGGCGGACAGGTGATCACGATAGTCCCGCAGGATCTCCAGTAAGCGCTGGCTGGCATCCCGCTCATGGAGAAACACCGGTAACTTGAGCTCCACGGCCAGGGCCAGGTGTTCTTCGAGGACTTTTTCCTGTTGTGGGCGCGGCGAGAAATCCCGGTTGAAATCCAGCCCGCATTCACCCACGGCGCGTACGCGGTTTTCCTTGAGCAGTGCTCGCAGGCGTTGTGCACTATCGGCGTTCCAATCACTGGCGCTATGGGGGTGAATGCCTGCTGTGGCGAATAACCGTTGGTCAGTTTCATCCAGTCGATGACAGAGTTCCAGGGCTTGTTCGCTGCCCTCCACACTGGTACCGGTGAGCACCAATTGGCTGACCCCGGCGGCATACGCACGGTCCAGTACGGCCTGGTGCTTGTCGTCGAAACTTGGGTTGGTCAGGTTGACGCCGATATCAATGAGTTGCATGGTGCTATCTCCGCCTGCGGTCGGAAAGCATATCAGAGCTGTAGATTTATAAGAAAAGCCAAGAACTACAACCAGTTGAAGCTGTCTTTGAATGTCGTGAGTAACGCCGTGGTGGGTCGAGTGCCTGTTGCTGTGCTTTCCTTACGAACTTTGCCAGCGCTCATGGCGCTCTGTTTCTGTTCCCCAACGCCTTGTCGTCGATGAGCGGTTGGGCAGTATTCTTTCCGGAGAGCGGATGATCCGACCCTCGGTGTTGCTCATGCTGTGCCTGACGTTACTGCTGCCTACGGCGGCGGTTGCGCGTCTGGCCGGGCCGCCGGAAGCAGCCAAGCCGGGCAAGGTCCGCGACCTGGCCGAAATTCGCAACAGCCGTACCTTGCGTGTATTGGTCAACCAGAGCCGCAACAGTTCCGGTGAAGTCCAGGGCCAGGCCATCGGTGCCGAATACCATCGCTTGCGCGCCTTCGAGCAATACCTCAACGGCCACGCCCGTGACGGCCAGGCAATCAACCTTAAGATTATTCCCAAGGCCAAGGATCAATTGTTGGGCGCGCTGGCGCGTGGCGAAGGGGACTTGGTAGCGCCCGGCGAACTGCTGGATGTGAAGGCCACGCACAAGATCAGCGCCAGCGACCCGATTGTCAGTGATGTGCCGCTGTGGCTTGTCGGGGTCAAGGGTGAGCGACGGTTTACCCGACTGGAGCAGTTGTCCGGCCGGACCCTGGCCCTGACCACTGGCAGTGCGGCGGGGGAGGCCGTGAACCAGATCAACCAGAAGCTGGCGTTGCGCAAGTTGCCACCGGTGAAAGTGGAATGGGTCGATCCCAGTTTAGCGGTGGAGGATGTGCTGGAGATGGTTCAGGCCGGGATTTTCCACCTGACTATCGTCGAGCGCCCGATTGCCGAGCGCTGGTCGAAGGTTCTGCCCAAGTTGCGTTTTGATCGGCAAGTGACGATCAAGGAGCCGGGCGAAGAGTACTGGTTTGTACGCCAGGATGCCGCAATGTTGCGAGCCAGCATTGACCGCTTCCTGAAGACCTACAAGACCCCGCCCGATCAGGACGTTGCTTTCCAGCGTGTTTATCGGCGCCTGTATCAAGTGCGTTATCCATTGGCCCGAGCCGACCGCCAGCGCCTGGAAAAGCTGCGGCCGGTGTTGCAAAAACATGCCCGGGAACAGGGGATGGACTGGCTGAACCTCGCCGCGCTGGCGTTCAAGGAATCGTCCCTTGACCCCAATGCCAAAAGCGGCAGCGGCCCCACCGGCTTGATGCAGATCACGCCGTCGGCAGCTCAGCGTGTAGGGGTCAACAATATCCAGAGCCTGGACAGTAATGTGCAGGCGAGCGCGCGTTATCTGGCGCTGATCCGTCGCAAGTTCTTCGCCAGCCCCAAACTCAACGAGCGTGAGCGCATGGCGTTTATCCTGGCGGCCTACAACATGGGGCCGGAACGGGTACAAGGCATGCGCGCCGAGGCCCGGCGCCGGGGTTTGAATCCCAACCAGTGGTTCTTCCAGGTCGAGCGCATTGCCATGGAGCAGGTGGGAATGGGCGGGGTCAGCTATGTTAATAGCGTCAACAAATACTACTTGGCGTTTGATCGGGAGCGGGGCTCCCTTGAACCGTCGGCGCCGAAGATCGCCTCACGAAAATAATCGATTAAATCGATATTAATTCGGCATTTTTTCGGCTTTTATCATTATCTAAACTGATTAATATAGCGGCCAACCAACCCCTGTCTTGAAAAGGATTTACCAGCATGAGCCCAATGATCAAAAGCCTTCTGTCCACCCGCGCCGGCTACGGCCTGACCGTCCTGCGGATTTTTGTCGGCATTATCTTCGCCGCCCATGGTTCGCAAAAACTCTTCGGTTGGTTCGGTGGTGGCGGATTGGCCGGTACGGCGCAGTGGATGGAAAGTATTGGTCTGGCGCCGGGCACCTTGATGGCGCTGTTGTCGGGTGGTACGGAATTCTTCGCGGGCCTGGCACTGATCATCGGTTTGTTGGCGCGGCCTGCGGCACTGGGCCTGAGCATTATTTCGCTGGTGGCGATCTTCTCGGTGCACATCCATAACGGGCTGTTCATGGCCAACAACGGTTATGAGTTTGCACTGGCCTTGCTGGGCGGCACGATCGCCGTGATGCTGGAAGGTGCTGGCAAGTTGTCTGCCGACCGCGCAATCGCCAACTGAGATCTTGCAAATCCCTTAAAAGGCCCGCCCGTGCGGGCCTTTTCGTTGCTCGGGATTCTTGACACTGCCCCACAGCCTTCTCTAGGATGTTGTTCATGCGCCGATTTAAACAGCTAATTGCGGGGCGCCACAGGTGACTGAGAACAGTCCCGACAGAAACCTGATCCAGGTTTCGAAATACCGCTAAAGCGCTGGTTCGGTGTTGCCTCTCACCTGCCCGCAGACTTTTGAGGCAGAGACACGACACGATGAATGCACTACGCCCTCTCATACGCTTGGCCCCGATCACTGCGGGGCTTACTCAGCGCAATCCGAAAATCCTGTTGGGTGGCAAACATCAGCCTACGCTGTTGCGTTATCTGGATGGTTGGCCACGCCGCACCGGCAGGCCCTCGGCCTTTCTGATCCAGTTTGTCGACGACGGTGATTCTCTTTCCCGCTTTGCCACCGACAGTTTTGACCTGGCGGTCATTCAAGCGCCCAGTGCCAGCGAGGCTGGCGAAGTTATCCTGCAATTGACCCGTATCTCACGGCAAGGGTTGATTACCCGGCGTTGAGCTGTCTCAGTAATGAATGGCCGAGGGTGGGAACCGGCGAAATCGGCGGGACAGGAAAACACCCAAGGCAATCAGGCTCAGTATCAGCGGTAGCGTAACGATGTTGAGCAGCTTCACGTTTCGTTCCAGAGTGTAGACCTTCGCATAGGCTTGAGTCCTCAACGCGTGAAGCTCCATGGGCAAGCGCAGACGTTCTTTGTTGAGCGCTTGCAGCACCGGGTTGGATGTGACGAACTCTGTGCCGAACGAGGGTTGTTGCAAGGACTGCCATTCCTTTTCCGTCTGGTTCAGGCGCAGTTCCAGTGCGGCGGACTTTTCCCAGTAATCCTGCGCAGCGTCGTTGCGTAATTTTTCCAGTACCTGCAGTGGCCGGCGGATGCCTGCATGGGGCCGAATGTTCATCAGCGTATCGGGGCCGGAAAGGTTGTCCAGTGTATTGAGGACAAACCTCGCGTTATCTGAGTACGTGCTCTTTTTCCCATTGCTGTCTTGTATCGAACTCCATACGCGGTCGGTGAGCAGGTCGGTGTCGGCGACTATTACCACATGAATATGGGCTGCCTTTTGCAAACCGGTATTCTGGTCGTTGATACCGTCCGCAAACGCCGAGTACGCGGGCCCCTGAATACGGGCGGCAATGACATGGCGTTGGCCGCGGGCTACGGCCTCGCTGCTCAATGAGTCAAATTCGGATGGGCTGACGACGCGGCCAACATCAAACAAAGCGGCTTGGCCCGAGCTTTGGAGCAGGGGCGTGAAGGTGGTACGGCTCTTTTTAATCGCATTCAGTGCACCACTGCTTAACACGGTCACAGTGCCCAGCTTCGAGGTGCTGGCGTCGTTCTGTGCCATTGCCTGGCGCGGCAAGGTAAGCGCTGCCGGGTGGCGGATGGGTGGATGCCCATCGGTGAGAATGACCGAGGTGGCGTAGAGGCGATCGGCAAGTACTTTATCGGCAGGCATCTGCACCCCCCACGCGGTCAACATTCCCGGCAGGTTAGAGTATTTGTCTGATATTTGCGGGCTGGAATCCAGTTCGCTCAACGGATCAATAAATAACATCAGCTTGCCACCACCCAGTACAAACTGGTCAATTGCATACAAAGTCTGATCGGGTAATTGTTTGGGATGAACCAGCATCAGGGTTTTAACATGGTCGGGAATATGTTCAATATTGTTCCCCAGGCTCATCAGATTGAAGTGCCGACGAATTTCCTGCAGTAATCGCCAGGGAGGAGAAATGGTCAGGTTATGCCCATTCCGTTCGCCGTCCATCGGCAACCCTGATATCAGGCCTATAACGGGCTGCTCAGGATGGGCCACCTTATAGATCAGGTGGCTGATCTCATATTCCAGTAACGGCTCCTGGTCGGGGCTGAATGACTCGATTTTTTGTGCACCATTGTTCGCATTGGTCCCGACAAGGCCAAAGAACCCGTGTTTGCCGTCCAGACCCAGCAGCCCGGCTTTGTATGCATCTTCGGAAAAAGGTACGGGATCGATGAGGTGCAATCTGATTTTGCCGTTTGCGGCTTTTTCGTATTCCTTGAGCAGTGTCTCGACATCCCTGCCGTAGCGCTCCATCACGGCGCTCTTTTGAGGGTGTTTTCTAGAGTTGAAAAAGTACAGTTCCATGGAACTCTCGAGTGTGTCGAGCATGGTTTTTGTGGGTTCGGATAACGTGTGGTTTTTTTGTTCTGACAGGTACAGCCGGATATTGGGGAGTTTCTGCACCCATACCAGATTGAAAGCGAGAAAGAGTAATAGTATGACGATCAGTTTTACGCCGACACTTATGAGCGGTTTCATTGAGGTCTTTCCTTCTCAGCCTTTTCTAAATTTTAGGGTGGCGATTGTTGCAGCAAGAAATGCAAGAATCATACTGAGGAAATAGGAAGAGTCTCGCAGTGTTAGAGCGCCGCTGGCGATCGTGTCGAAGCGAACTGATGGGCTTAGTGAAATTAAATTGTCAATGACCCAGGCGGGGGTGTGATAGTCAAGGGCGTCGAGAACGGATGACAGTCCACTGGCGGCGAGTAATAAGAAGAAAGTTAAAGTGAAGATGATAAAGCGGTGGCCGGTTATCGCACAGATAAAGCAACCTCCCGCTAGATAAGCACCTGCTAATAACCAGCTCCCGAAGAGCTGCGCTGCAATGGTTGTATTTTCGGGAGATCCTAAATAGTTGACGGTGGCTACTATCGGAAACGTCAATAATAGGGCCACTCCTGAAATCGCCCATGCAGCGAGAAACTTTCCAAGTGCCAGTTCGAAAACGTTTATGGGTAAGGTGTTCAGGAAGTCGAGTGCACCTTCTTTTCCTTCATCTGACCAAAGCTGTGTGCAAAGTACAGGCGTAAGGAAAAGATAAAGCCAGGGGTGAAAGCGGAAAAAATGATACAGGTCGGTGCTGTCATGTTCCAGAAACGTACCTAGCTGAAAGCCAGCAATAGAGGACACCAGCAAGAACACGGCAAGACAGAGATAAGTGGCAGGTGAGGAAAAATAACTGCCGAGTTGGCGTTTGAATATAACGGGTAACAGTCTCAATGTGGCACCTCTTGGCTCAGGTGGTGAACCACATCATCCAGGCGCCCAGACTCCACCTGCAGCGAGTTGATTTTCCAGCGACGGTTGGCGATCAGGGCGTTGATATGGGGATAGATGATTTGCCCTGGCATTGCCAGCACGGTCACGGTGTCTGGTGTTTGCCGGTGCTCCTCGATTCCAGCAACTCCCGGTAGCACGGCCAGCGCGAGCAGGTCGAGCGGACCCTCGGCTGTCAGGGTGACTGCTTGAAAATGACGGGAGCTGTGCTTCAGTGCTGACACAGGCAGATCTGCCATTAAGCGACCGTCAGCGATGATCAGTGCGCGGTCGCAGACACAGGCAACTTCATCAGGATTACGGGAGGCAATGATGATGCTCATCTCACTCCTCAGCGAGTCGATGAGGGATCTGATGTTGTGTTTTTGATGAGGGGCAAGACCCTCGGTGGGTTCATCCAGCAGCAGCAAGACAGGGTCATGAAGGATGGCTTGGGCAATCGCCACTTGGCGTTTCAGTCCCGTGGGCAGGGTATCAATTGAGTATTTGAGGGTGCGCCTGAGGTCCAGTCGATCAACGGCGCGATCCACCATTTTTCGTTTGTTCTTGCCACGGAATCCGCGAACGTCAGCAATAAAGTCAAGAAAGGTCTTCACCGTAATTGTGTGATGGGTGCTCAGAGTTTCTGGTTGGTAGCCGATTATTTTTTTCGCTTGTAGCGCTTCAATGCCTATATCGATTCCAGATATTTTTATCTGGCCTGATGAGGGCGTTATTGCTCCTGATAGTATTTTCATTAGTGTTGTTTTGCCTGCTCCGTCATGCCCAAGAAGTCCTAGGATTTCTTTGTGTTCGCTACGAAAAGAAATATCTCGGATGATGGCTGTTCCATTGGTGGTTTTTGTTAGATTTGTTATCTCGATCATTATGTTTTCTGTTGGGTTGGTACGAGTGGGGGCGCTGGGTTGGCTGATTTTTTAACGGTCCGGATGAGGCGGTAGTGTTATGAGGTATAAAAGATTTAAAGGTTGTGATCAGGTGATGTGAGGTGCCGGTAGTATAAAAATGGTACGTTCAAAACCCGCTGTTGGATATGCCGGGAAAGCTAAATAGGATAACTCCTACGTGTAGGCCGGTTAATTAATGAAGTGATTAGGATGTTTCGGCTGATCTTTGCTGTTTGTTTGGTGTGTTATATGGGTTTTAAGTTCTAATAATTCAAAAGGGAACCTGATTTTCATGATGCTTCTACGTACTCTTGTTCTTGAACGCTCTGGTCATGACACGCCGGTGAATGGTGCATTGCTCTGTAGCTTTTCCGTGGCCCAGGTGTCTTCGAACTTTCTGGCCTATAGCCTGGATGAAGAGATGGAGCCCGGCAGTTCTCGGGTATACGTTGCAGAGTTACGTAAGAAGTCTGAACGGTATTTTTTGGGGAGAGTTGATTCCAAGAGCGACTTACAGGTAGCGATGTCAGTGTTCAAGCAGATTCTCACGTTGGCTGCCGGGGCAGGCAGTAAGTCGGGAGGTGCGTCGGAGCCCCAGATTCCCTACCACTTTGTTGATTTGAAGGGGTGCAAGCTGCCGCCGGCGCGTCCAGAGGAGCACCACTCGTTGACGATCAAAAAGACGCTGGTGATGAAAGTCATCACGCTGGGGACTTCGGTACCGGGTTTGCCAGCTATCGAAAGTACCTCGCTGATTGTCCCTTCGATTCGATTTTCCTCACAAATGGTGGCTCCGCCCAAGGCAGTGAGACAAGCCGAGCCGGAACCGCGTGAGAGGCTGTTACAGGCACCTGTGGTTGCACCTATAGCGCAGCAACCTGCTGAGTCGGTGCAGCAGCAAGCACAGGTTGAACCCATGGTTGAAACGGTTCTGGATGAACCCTTTCCAGTTATCTTGCATCCTGTGCCGGACCCGCAGGTGCGGGAAGCTCCTGAGCGTGAAGCTGCATCGGCTTCTCTTATCAAGGAGGAGCGGGTCTCGCGCTTTGAGGTGGACGATACGCTGACCAATCTTGCTCGGGTGGCTCAAGAGTTGACGCAGCAGAAAAATGCCGTGCTCAAGCAGGAGGAGGAGCTTGGCCAGTCTCGCAGTCTGTTACAGCAGGAAAAAGCCAATTGGGAGCTGACGAAGCAGCAGGAGGACGGACGGGCCGGCGAAAAAGAGCTCGCCCTGCAGCGGCAGGCCCAGACGTTGAATTCTCGTGAGGAGCAATTGCTGGGGCGTGCAGAGGGGCAACAGGCAGAACAGCACCGGCTAGAGGAGTGGGCGCAGGATCTGGAGCGTCAGGCCATTCAGTTACACAGCCATGACCTGGCAGTTCGGCATAGGGAGGAGCAACTGGCCGTAGGGCTGTCGCAGTTATCCCGTCTCAGGATTGGCCTCAGGGGGGTGCTCCATAATATGGACGAAGTACTCGGCCCTGCTTATGGCCCGGAAGAGGTTGTATGGCGGCAATCTCAAGCTGATGGGGAGGTGCCTGTGTAACGGCTGGGTGAAGCAGGCCTGGCTACTTTTCCCCGTTCATTTATCCTCCATGTCAGTCAGTTGAAGTGGGGCAGTTGCGGCCTTATGCCTGGCGTCGCAATGTGGCCTGATAAATGGAAATTCCCAGGGGGGTGTATAGCTTTTGAGTACCAAGCTGATTACCAAAGAAGGTCATAAAGCGTTAAAGAAAGAGCTTGATTACCTGTGGCGAGAAAAACGCCCCGATACCACCCGTAAAGTGACGTGGGCTGCCTCGTTGGGGGACAGAAGCGAGAACGCTGATTATCAGTACAACAAGAAACTGTTGCGCGAGATCGATCGTCGCGTGCGTTACTTGCGCAAGCGCCTGGAAGACATGCGCGTGGTCGAGTACATGCCGGAGCAAGAGGGGCGGGTGTTTTTCGGTGCCTGGGTGGACATTGAGAACGAGCAGGGTGAGACCAAGCGCTTTCGCATCGTCGGCTACGACGAGATTTACGAGCGCATGGATTACATCTCCATTGATTCACCCATGGCCAGGGCGTTGCTCCGAAAGGAAGTGGATGATGAGGCCATGGTGCAGACCCCCGGTGGTGAGGTGTGCTGGTGGATTACCGCTATCGAGTACGTGAAGCAGTGATGGCCTGCGGTCAGTGTGGACGGCGGGCCATCAGCTTATTCAGCCTTCGCGCAGAACAGTCAACGGGCTGGCGTTCAGGGCCCGCCGCGTACCGAATACGCCAGCACCCCCAATCAGCACCGCACCGATGACGGGAAGAGCCAGCAACCATGGGTGAGGGTGCCAGGGCAGGTCAAAGGCGTAGCGGTACAACACCAGGGTTACCAGCTCTGTTCCCAGCGCTGCCAGCAAGCCACTGACAGCCCCCAGCAATCCGAACTCGATACGCCGAGCCGTGACCAGCAACTTACGCTCGGCCCCCAGGGCACGCAGCAGGGCACCTTGTCGGATACGCTCATCCAGGGTGGCTTGCAGGCCGGAGAACAGCACTGCCATTCCCGCCGCCAGTACAAACAACAGCACATACTCCACCGCCAGGGTGACCTGGGCCAGAATGCTGCGCAGTTGGGCAAGCAGGGCTTCGACTTGCAGGATAGTCACTGCCGGGAAGGCCCGGGACAGGTCGACGATCTGCTGGTCATGGCCGGCAGCCAGGTAAAAACTGGTCAAGTAGGTGGCGGGCAGGTCTTTCAGGGTGCCCGGCTGGAAGATCATGAAGAAATTGGGCTGGAAGTTGTCCCAGTTGATTTCTCGCAGGCTGGTGACCCGCGCTTCGCGGTTTTCCCCGCCAACGGTGAAGATCAGGTGATCGTTGAGTTTCAGCTTCAGGCTTTCGGCAACCTTGGCCTCCACCGAAACACCGGGAATATCGTCGCTCGGTTGCGCCGACCACCAGGAACCGGCCGTCAGGCTGTTGCCCGGTGGCAGGTCGGCGGCCCAGGTGAGGCTCAAGTCGCGCTGGATTGCGCGATCACCGCTGGAGTCTTTGCTGACAAGTTCCTGGACCGGCTCGCCATTGATACTGATCAGACGGCCGGGCACCACGGGATACAAGGGCGCCGACTGTGCCTGTAACTCCAGCAGGCGAGCGCCGAAGGCGTCCTTGTCTGCTGGCAGGATGTTCAAGGCAAAGTAGTTGGGAGCGTCCTTGGGGAGCTGGTTTTGCCAGGTGTCCAGCAGTTCGCCCCGCAGCAATGCGATTAATCCCATGGAGAGCAGGATCAGGCCAAAGGCCAGGGACTGTCCCGCCGCCGCCAGAGGATGGCGTAACAGCTGCCCCAGCCCAAGGCGCCAGGGCAGGGATGCACGGGCCAGCAACCGCCGCAGGCTCTGCAATAGCAACAGGAGCAGGCCACCAAGGATCAATGCAGCCACCACGCCACCGCCGAGCAGGGCGAAGGTCAGTACCAGGTCCAGGCTCAAGCGCCACATGATCAGGCCCAGGGCGAACAGTGCCGCGCCATAGACCATCCAGGTGCTGGAAGGGATTGGCAGCAGGTCGCGCCGCAATACCCGCAGCGGCGGCACTCGACCCAATGCCGCCAACGGCGGCAGAGCGAAGCCGGCGAGGGCAACCAGCCCGGTGCCGATCCCTGCGACAGCAGGTAACAGGCCACCCGGCGGAACATCTGCCGGTAGCAGGTCATGCAGCAGATAAAACAGGCCCAATTGCGCCAGCCAGCCGAGCAGGGCACCTGCAAGGCTGGCCAGCAGTCCCAGCACGGTCAGTTGCAGGCTGAACAACAGCATGGTTTCGCGACGCGACAAGCCGAGGCAGCGCAGTAGCGCGCTGGCATCAAAACGCCTGCTGGCGAAGCGATTTGCCGAGAGTGCCACGGCTACTCCGGACAACAACACGGCCACCAGGCTGGCCATGTTCAGGTAGCGCTCGGCTTTGCCCAGGGCGCCGCCGATTTGCTGGTTACCGTCTCGCGCATCCTGCAGGCGCTGGTTGGCGGCGAGACCGGGTTTGACCAGGTCTCGATAGGTTTGCAGGGCCGTGCCCACTTGCGGCGCGCGCCAGAGCTCGCGATAGCTGACCCGACTGCCAGGCTGAACCACGCCGGTGGCCTCAAGGTCGGCCAGGTTGATCATCACCCTAGGGGTGAGGCTATACAGATTGCCCGCGCGATCCGGCTCATAGGTCAGCACGCGGCTTATGCGCAGCGTCTTCATGCCGACGTCGATGCTGTCACCAACCTTCAGGTCCAGCGCGGTCAGCAGGCGTGCTTCAACCCAGGCCTCGCCGGATTTCGGACCGCCCCCGGGGGTTTCCTCGCCGAAGGGCTCAGCGGCGCTTTTCAACTGGCCCCGCAGCGGGTACTGCTCGTTGACGGCCTTGATACTGGACAGCTGGATGCCGTTGTCGGTGGCAATGACGCTGGAGAACTCCACGACCCTGGCATGTTCCAGGCCCAGTTCGGTCCCGCTTTTGATTTGCTCGGGCCGGGCTGGCGAGCTGCCCTCCAGTACCAGGTCGGCGCCGAGAAACTCGGTGGCGCGCAACGTCATGGCGCCATTCAGGCGTGCCCCGAAGTAACCAATGGCAGTGCTGGCGGCGACGGCCACCAGCAAGGCGAAGAACAACACGCGCAACTCGCCGGCGCGGGCGTCACGCAACAATTGGCGCAGGGCAAGGCTGAACAGGCGCAACAGCGGCAAACGTGCCATCAAGGCTCCAGGGGCGCGACCATCAGGCCGGCTTCAAGACGGATCAGGCGTCGGCAACGGTGGGCCAGGCGCTCGTCGTGGGTCACCAATACCAGGGTCGTGCCGTTTTCCTGGTTAAGTTCGAACAACAGGTCACTGATGCGCTCGCCGGTGTGGCTGTCGAGGTTGCCGGTGGGCTCATCGGCAAACAGCACGTCCGGTTCGGCGGCGAAGGCCCGGGCAATGGCCACCCGTTGTTGCTCGCCACCGGAGAGCTGGCGCGGTGAGTGGGTCAGGCGCTGGCCCAGGCCGACCCGTTCAAGCAGGTGTTTGGCACGCTCGCGGGCGTCCTTGCGGCCGTCCAGCTCCAGGGGCAGCATGACGTTTTCCAGGGCGTTGAGGCTGTCCAGTAACTGGAAGGACTGGAAGACGAAGCCGACGTGTTCGGCACGAATTCGCGCGCGCTGGTCTTCGTCGAGGGTGCTGAGGGCTTGCCCTGCGAGCGTGACTTCGCCGCTGCTGGGTAGGTCGAGCCCGGCCAGCAGGCCCAGGAGTGTGGATTTGCCGGAACCGGAGCTGCCGACGATGGCCAGGCTATCGCCCTTGTTCAGTTCCAGGCTGAGTTGGTGCAGGATGGTCAGTTCACCTTCCGCGCTGGGAACCACTTTGCTAAGGTTTCGCGCGGTGAGAATGCTTGCGCCCATGGAGAATCCGATGCGAATGTGGTTTTTGAGTGCTGGCCTGGCCTTGATGTGCATGGCCCAGAACGCAGCGGCGGGTACAGTCCTGATCGTTGGCGATAGTATCAGTGCCGGTTTCGGCCTGGATACCAGCAAAGGGTGGGTCGCATTGCTTGAGCAGCGGCTCAAGAGCGAAGGTTTTGACGACAAGGTAGTCAATGCCTCCATCAGCGGTGACACCAGCGCGGGCGGCCTCGCGCGGCTGCCGGCGGCGCTTGCAGAGCATAAGCCGGACCTGGTGATCCTTGAGCTGGGAGGCAATGATGGGCTGCGTGGGCAGCCGCCCGCTCAATTGAAACAAAATCTTGCGTCGATGATCGACCAGTCCAGGGCCGGTGGTGCCAAAGTGCTGCTGCTGGGCATGCAGTTGCCGCCCAACTACGGTCCTAAATACACCACGGCGTTTGCCGAGGTCTATGGCGCGTTAGCCAAGGAAAAAGCGATCCCGCTGGTGCCGTTTTTCCTCGAGGGAGTCGGCGGCCATCCGGAGCTGATGCAGGCCGATCAACTGCATCCGGCGGTCGGTGCCCAGGGCAAGTTGCTGGAAAATGTCTGGCCGACGCTAAAACCGCTGCTATGACGCTTTTCTAGCAGCGGTCTTTCGGCTAAGGTGGCGCCCCCCCGATTTGGAGCCCTCGATGTCGCGCCCTGCCTGGTCCCTGTTTGCCTATCAACTGATCGAGCCTGACGAGCAGCTGGATCTGTTCGCCTGCCAGGAAGTCCGGGTGCATTTGGTGACGCGTCAATTGGAGTTGGGCGGCTCGATCGATCGCACCCTCTGTGGCACGTTGTTGCCTGCCCAGCCACGTTGGTCATCGGTGGATCGCTCGATCTTCCAGGACCAGCGTTTGTGCCCGTTGTGCCGGGCGATCCTCGAATCCCAGAAGCGCGGCACTCCGCCGATCTGGCCGGAGCTGCGCTTCGAGCTTTGAATGTGGGTGCCCGCCGGGCACCCGTGTACAATCAATATTTACTACCCGTCGATCTGCGAAGGTATTCCCGGATGTTGTCTCGCCTTTCCGCTGTCACCTGCTGCCTGTCCCTCGCCGCGCTTTGCGCAGCCGGTCCTGCTGCTGCCCTGCAGTTACCTTTACCGCCACCGGGTGAAGACATTGTCGGCCAGGTCCAGGTGATCAAGGCCAAATACGAAGATACCTTTGCCGATCTGGGTACCACTTACGACCTGGGCTACTCGGAGATGGTCGCGGCCAACCCCGGCGTTGATGCCTGGTTGCCGGGCGCGGGTACCGAAATCGTACTGCCGACGCGCTTCATCCTGCCGCCGGGTCCCCGTGAAGGCATTGTGATCAACCTGGCGGAGTACCGGTTGTACTACTACCCCAAGGGCCAGAACGTGGTTTACACCTTCCCACTGGGGATTGGCCGTGAAGGCTGGGGCTCGCCGATTGCCCACACCAGCATCATCGCCAAGACGCCTAACCCGACCTGGACCCCTCCGGCTTCGATCAAGGCTGAGCACGCCGCCAACGGTGACCCGCTGCCCAACGTGGTGCCAGCTGGTCCTGACAACCCGCTGGGACCTTTCAAGTTTACCTTGGGCACGCCGGGCTACCTGATTCACGGTTCCAACATGAAATTTGGCATCGGTACCCGCACCAGTCACGGCTGTTTCCGCATGTTCAACAATAACGTGCTGGAAATGGCCGGCATGGTGCCGGTGGGTACTTCTGTGCGGATCATCAACGACGCGTACAAGTTTGGCTCGGCCGGTGGCAAGGTCTATCTGGAAGCGCACACGCCATTGAACGACGATGGCACTCCGTCGGTAGTGGACAAGCACACTGCAGTGATCAACGCGTTGCTCAAGCGTGAAGACCTGTCCAATAAGCTTCGGGTCAATTGGGATCAGGTGCGTGACGTGGTCGCGGCGGAAGATGGCCTGCCGACGGAAATTGGTGTGCCGGGTGGGGCGCCGGTGGCTTCGAGCGCGCCGGTCGACTTGCAGCAGTAACGCCACAGGATCAACAACCCGTCATGGCCTTGCGCGATGACGGGTTTTTTATTGCCCCTATTTGATACGAGATTGCGGGCAATAAAAAAGCCGATCCAAAAATGGATCGGCTTGATAATAACCCCGAAGGACTATTACTTGCGGCTTGCTTTCTCAAGCATGCGCAGAGCGCGCTCGTTAGCTTCGTCAGCAGTCTGTTGTGCTTTTTGAGCAGCAGCCAGAGCTTCATCAGCTTTACGGTAGGCTTCGTCTGCACGGGCCTGGGAGCGAGCTGCTGCGTCTTCAGTTGCAGTCAGACGAGCTTCGGTTTCTTTGGAGACGCTGCTGCAACCGGTAGCCAGAACTGCGGCCAGAGCCAGAGCAGAGAATTTCAGAACGTTGTTCATCGTGTTCCCCTTCAAGGACTTTCTATTAAGGGCTACTTTCTCAGAGTGAGCTAATAGCCGGCGTACATACTACCCATTACTTGTAGTAAGTAAACTGACGTAGCGCAAGAAGCAAAAAAAATTCTTGTGCTGAATCTATTTTGGCTAATCTTTTGAGACTTTGTATAAAAATTATCCAATTTTTTGCACTCTGGCAAAAATTGGATCCAGGCTGAAAGGGCCAGCCAGCATGTGTTAAGCCTTGTAAACACAAGTCAATTTATATATCAGCGTTGACACTTTTGTTCAGATTCTCTTTGCGTCAGCCGGTATCTTTTGTGCATGTTGAGGTGACTTTAAGAGCGAGTGTTCGTCTCAAGCTTCAACTGCCGGCAATGTTCAGGCCATCGACCTAAGGATGCTCGATTGGCCGTTTCTATGTCCGCCAGCGCGGGAGGATGACGAGTTTGCCTTGAGCAATTGCGCGATTGGCGCCTACTATTCCTACGTGCGGGTTGTGAGCGCTGTAAGGCTTTTCTCGTTGTCGAAACCGGCACCGGGTGGCGTAGATGTTCCTTCGCCGGAAAAACATCGGTAAGGTAGGGGTCAGTAACCAAGACCCGCGAGGAGTAGTGATGAGCGAGGCGTTGTCCATCCACCATGACCAGGCTGGTCATCAGTTCGAGACCAATGTGGACGGTCATCGTGCCTACCTGACCTATATGGACCTCGGGAAGCAGACCCTGGATATCTATCGGACATTCGTGCCGAATGCCTTGCGAGGTCGCGGCATTGCCGCTGCGCTCACCGAGGAAGCATTGAAATATGCCGAAGAGGCAGGCTACACGGTGATCCCATCCTGCTCCTATGTAGAGCGCTACATGGAGCGTCACCAGCGTCATGCCGCAAAGCTCTGAGCTCCATAGAGCCATCATGCAGTGAGCGGCAAAAAAACGCCGGGCTAAGAGCCCGGCGTTTTTGTGTCCGCAATCTCTTCAGCCGCGCGTGCGCTTGGGTAGCACGTCCTTGAGCTTGGCGTGCATGCTGCGCAGGGTGTTCTCGGTGGCAGACCAATCGATGCAGGCATCGGTGATCGACACGCCGTATTGCAGGTCGGCCAGGTCCTTTGGAATCGCCTGGCAACCCCAGTTCAGATGGCTCTCGACCATCAGGCCGATGATCGACTGGTTGCCTTCGAGGATCTGGTTGGCAACGTTTTCCATCACCAGCGGTTGCAGGGCCGGGTCCTTGTTGGAGTTGGCGTGGCTGCAGTCAACCATGATGTTCGGCTTGATCTTCGCCTTGTTCAGCGCCTGTTCGCACAGGGCGACGCTGACCGAATCATAGTTGGGCTTGCCGTTGCCGCCGCGCAATACCACGTGACCGTAGGCATTGCCCTTGGTGGTAACGATGGATACGCCACCTTCCTGGTTGATCCCCAGGAACCGGTGTGGGCTGGAAACTGACTGCAGGGCGTTGATCGCCACGGTCAGACCGCCATCGGTGCCGTTCTTGAAGCCCACGGCCGAGGACAGGCCGGAGGCCATTTCCCGGTGAGTCTGGGATTCAGTGGTACGAGCACCAATGGCCGACCAACTGATCAGGTCTTGCAGGTACTGCGGCGAAATAGGGTCCAGGGCCTCGGTCGCTGTCGGCAAGCCCATTTCTGCGAGGTCCAGTAGCAACTGACGGCCGATATGCAGGCCGTCCTGGATCTTGAACGAGTCGTCCAGGTACGGATCGTTGATCAAGCCTTTCCAGCCGACGGTGGTGCGCGGTTTCTCGAAATAGACGCGCATGACCAGGTACAAGGTGTCGGACACTTCCGCTGCCAGTACCTTAAGGCGCTCGGCGTACTCGTGGGCGGCCTTGAGGTCGTGGATCGAGCAAGGCCCGATGACCACGAACAGGCGGTGGTCGGTGCCGTCGAGAATGTCACGAATGACTTCGCGGCCCTTGGTGACGGTCTGCAGGGCAGCGTCGCTCAAAGGGATTTCGCGCTTGAGCTGATCGGGTGTGATCAGGGTCTCGTTGGATTCGACGTTAAGGTCGTTGATCGGTAAATCAGCCATCGTGTTACTCGTCAGGGTCACGGGTGCCGGCCGCCAGCGATCCCCGTGCGGCGGAGCACAGCATGATTTAAGTGCAAGGGGGGAGGAACCTTAGCGCGTAACAAGCCTGCTCGACAATGGGCAAAGGCCGCTTTAATCCAGCGTTGGCTGCACAAGGGCTTGGTGGAGGGTGTCGTGGGAGAACTCGCCGGCATGGCGCGCGACCCATTCCCGGGCTAAGGCTTCTACGCATTGCGGGGTCGTTTCGGCGTCTTGATGCAGGCGGCAGTAGCGTTCAATCTGGCACACCTGTTCCCCCATTCGTGCGCCGAACAAGGCTTGTTCATCGGTAAAGGCAATGCCGATCCGATAGCCATTTCCATGTTTACGGCACCAGGCGACATAGCCGCGATAGCGCGCCGCTTCACCGAGTGAGGGAATGTGCATCTCAATGGCAGTGCCTTGGCGCCAGGCACGCGGGTAATTGCATGCGACGCCGCCCAGGCCGATAGTGTGCAGCCGTTGGCGGGTAATGCCGGGGTAGGGGCGTTGTGTCAGCTCAACAGAAACATCATCAGGGTGAGGCAAGAAACGACCCATGCACACGGACTCCGAGCACCGTCCAATTGACGGCGGTGGCAGCAGTATAGTGAAGGAACTGGAGTTGACCGATCTGGATGTCGATCAGCAATTGTTGGCGCTGCCAGGCACGTCGCTGCTGGTGTTCACCAGTGTTGGTTGTTCCAGCTGTCGCTGGGCGCGCCAGCAACTGCCAGGCTGGAACCTCTCGGTGGACCGAGTGTGCTGGGTTGATGCCGGCCGCAATGGCGGAGCGGTCGCGCGCTATGGGATTTTTCATTTGCCGGCGTTGTTTGTGGTGTGCGAGGGTCAATTCTACGGGCAGTTACAGGCACGTCTGACGGCTCATGATCTTGACGCCGCCGTGCATCAGGCGTTTACGCGTACACCAGAGGAGTTACCATGAGCGGAGCAATCACGCAGTCGCCACGGATCGGGATTATCGGCACCGGTGCTATCGGGGGCTTTTACGGGTTGATGCTGGCGCGTGCCGGGTTTGACGTGCACTTTTTGTTACGCAGCGAATACGCGGCGGTGAGTGATCGAGGCCTGCAACTCAATAGTGCGGTGCATGGCGCGTTGAGCCTGAACCCGGTGCAGGCTTATGCCAATGCGGCGGACATGCCGCCGTGCGACTGGCTGCTGGTGGGTACGAAAACCACCGGTAACGTCGAGTTGGCACCCACTATTGCGCAAGTTGCGGCGCCGGATGCCAAGGTGGTGCTACTGCAAAATGGCCTGGATGTCGAAGACAGCCTGCGTGAGCACCTGCCGGACTCGCTGCATTTGCTCGGCGGCCTTTGTTATATCTGTGTCCATCGCTCGGGCCCCGGTGTCGTCGAGCATCAGGCGATGGGCCGGGTCAATCTCGGTTATCACAGTGGCACCGCCGCGAATGATGAGGTCAGGCGACAAGCGATTGTCGAGGAGGGCGCCGCGCTGTTTCATCAGGCGGGCATCGATTCCCAGGCAATGCCCAACCTGCATCAGGCACGCTGGCATAAGCTGGTGTGGAATGTGCCGTATAACGGTCTTTCGGTCTTGCTGGGGGCAGGCACCACGGCATTGATGGCCGACGAGTCCAGCCGTGAACTGATCCAGGCGTTGATGGCCGAAGTGGTGCAAGGCGCGCGAGCGTGTGGCCATGAAATTGCTGCCAGTTATGCTGAGCAGATGTTCACCATGACCGAGAGCCTGACTGACTACTGGCCAAGCATGTACCACGATTATCTGCACAAGCGCCCGTTGGAACTGGCCGCCATCTACGCTCGACCCTTGGCCGCTGCCAGGGCCGCAGGTTGCGAATTACCGCGAATGCAGGCGCTCTACCAGGCCTTGAGCTTTATTGATCGACGTAACAGCTGATCGGGGGAAACAACATGGCTAAGGGAATGGGCGACAAACTGGTGCTGGCGATCTCCTCGCGGGCACTGTTTGACCTGAGCGAAAGCC
The DNA here is from genome assembly GCF_009724245.1 of Pseudomonas spelaei. Taxonomy (GTDB): domain Bacteria; phylum Pseudomonadota; class Gammaproteobacteria; order Pseudomonadales; family Pseudomonadaceae; genus Aquipseudomonas; species Aquipseudomonas spelaei. The sequence continues at coordinate 94,413 of NZ_WNNK01000014.1, forward strand.
ACAAGGTCTACCTGGCGCAAGGCGTCGAGGCTTACCGCAAGTACCAGATTGACCATGAAGAGGAAACCCTCGAACCGGGCGACGCCTTCCCGCTGGTCAAAAAACTATTGAGCCTCAACGCCAGCCTGGGTCGTGCCCGGGTCGAGGTGGTGCTGGTGTCACGCAACAGCGCCGACACCGGTTTGCGCGTGTTCAACTCGATCCAGCACTACGGCCTGGATATTTCCCGTGCTGCGTTCGTCGGTGGGCGTAGTCCCTATCCGTACCTGGCTGCCTTTGGGTGTCATCTGTTTCTCTCCACTCACGCTGATGATGTGCGCAGCGCCCTGGACGCCGGGTTTGCTGCGGCAACCATTCTGTCGGGTGGCGCCCGCCGAGCGTCCAGCGCGGAATTGCGGATCGCCTTTGATGGCGACGCGGTGCTGTTTTCCGACGAGTCGGAGCGAGTCTATCAATCGGCGGGTCTGGAAGCGTTCCAGGCCAGCGAGCGCGAATCGGCGCGGGAGCCTTTGCGCGGAGGCCCGTTCAAGGGCTTCCTGGCGGCACTTAACCTGTTGCAGCGTGAATTCCCTGATGATGCTTGCCCGATCCGTACGGCATTGGTGACGGCGCGTTCGGCACCGTCTCACGAGCGAGTGATTCGCACGTTGCGCGAGTGGGATATCCGGCTGGATGAGTCGCTGTTCCTCGGAGGCCTGGAAAAATCGGCGTTTCTCGAGGCCTTTGCTGCCGACGTTTTTTTCGATGATCAGGCCGGTCATTGCGAGAAAGCCAGGGAAGTGGTGGCCACGGGTCACGTTCCTCATGGCATCAGCAATGAGCTGAAAATACACACAGAGAGCTAAGTCCATCGAACTCCCGAAGGCGCTGCTAAGCTGAATCAATCCTCGCCATCCTGGCAGCCCAGGAGGTCCTATGATTGGTTCGATGCTGTATGCCACTGATCTCGGCCTGTATGCGCCTTATGTGATGCAGCATGCGCTGGCGCTGGCGCGAACATTCAATGCCGAGCTGTATGTGATTCATGTGGTGGAGCCCATCGGCCTGTTCGCTGAATCGGTGTTGCAGAGCTACCTTGATGAGCAGGCTATGAGTGAGTGGCAGAGCCAGGGGCTGGCGACGGTAATGGCCAATATCGAGCAGCGGGTACTGGACAGTTTTCGCGAGGAGTTGGGGGATGGCGAGCAGGACCTCAAGTTGATCCGGTCGGTGCGAGTGATTCAAGGCGATCCCTGCGAGGTGATTCTCGACCAGTCGCAGAAACTCTCGGTGGATTTGTTGATCGTAGGTAGTCATAGCCAGGCCGTCGGTGTGGCAACGCCCCTGGGGCGAACCGCTGCACGGGTGCTGCAGCTGTCGCTGGTGCCGGTGTACCTGGTGCCGCTGTTGCAGCGTCGACGCAATGATGACGTGTGATTGGTGGAAAAGGATAAAAAGTTCTAGATTTATCTGTTCAACCTTTAATATAGTTATATACCGTCGCTGATACCCGTGGCGTCTATCTGCTTTGAGGGACACATATGAAGCTTCAACAACTGCGCTACATCTGGGAAGTGGCGCACCACGACCTCAACGTTTCCGCAACTGCTCAAAGCCTTTACACCTCGCAACCGGGTATCAGCAAGCAGATCCGCCTGCTCGAAGATGAGTTGGGCGTCGAAGTCTTTGCCCGCAGTGGCAAGCACCTGACCCGCGTCACTCCGGCCGGCGAGCGCATCATCACCACCGCAGGCGAAATCCTGCGCAAAGTCGAAAGCATCAAGCAGATCGCCCAGGAATTCTCCAACGAGAAGAAGGGCACCCTGTCGATCGCCACCACCCACACCCAGGCTCGTTATGCGCTGCCGCCGGTGATCAGCAGCTTTATCAAGCAGTACCCGGACGTTGCCCTGCACATGCACCAGGGTTCGCCGATGCAGATCGCCGAGATGGCCGCAGACGGCACCGTCGATTTCGCCATCGCCACCGAGGCCCTGGAGTTGTTTGGCGACCTGGTGATGATGCCGTGCTACCGCTGGAACCGCTGCGTCGTGGTCCCGCAAGGCCACCCGCTGGCCAAGCTGGCGAAGCTGACGCTGGAAGCCCTGGCTGAATACCCGATCGTTACCTACGTGTTCGGTTTTACCGGCCGCTCGAAACTTGACGAGGCGTTCAGCCATCGTGGCCTGACACCGAAAGTAGTCTTCACTGCCGCCGACGCCGACGTGATCAAAACCTACGTGCGTCTTGGGTTGGGCGTCGGTATCGTCGCCAAGATGGCAGTCGATGCCACCCTCGATAAAGACCTCGTGGTGCTCGACGCCAGTGAACTGTTCGAGTCCAGCGTGACCAAGATCGGTTTCCGTCGCGGTACCTTCCTGCGTGGGTTCATGTGCGACTTCATCGAGAAGTTCGCCCCGCACCTGACCCGCGAAGTCATGGCCAAGGCCATCCAGTGCCACAACAAGCAGGAACTGGAAGAGCTGTTCGATGGCGTTGAACTACCGGTTCACTGATCGGCTCACTTGACCTCGGTAACAGCAAACTGTTGCCGAGTGCCAGCCACCAGAATCTCCACCTCATCGCCCTCGAACTTGCCCAGAAGGCTTTTGCCCAGGGGCGAGCGGGGGGTAATGACGGTTACCGGTTGCCCGACGACTTCGACCTTCAAGCCAGCAGCGTCCGCTGCTAAAAACAGCCATTGCTGGCGACCGTTGTCATCCTCCAGCCCCAGCAATGCACCCACCTCAATGCCCCGTTGCTCATCGTAAGCACGCAGGTTCATGTTCTGACAGAGTGTCAGTGCCAGCTTGATTTCCTCGACCCGCCGGGCTTGGCCGGCCGCCAGATAAGACGCTTCGAGCCCGAGGGTGTCGTATTTGTTCTCCGCGATGTTTTCTTCATGGGTCGCGGTTTCGTAAGCGGTTTGTGCGGCGCGCTGGGCGATATCAAGATCGATCGCGAGCTTTTCCAGGATCAATTGGTGGACGGCGTGTTTATTCATGGGTCTGCTTGGTCATCAGTCGCAAAATTGCAGGACGTTGGCCCGGCTCTTGTCGCTGGGGGCGTTCTGGTCTTGTTGCAGCCAGAACTGGCATTTGGGGTTGGACAGGTTGCGCGGGTTGTTGCGCGCCTGGTCCAGCGTCTGTTGTTGCTCCTGTTTGCGCAGGTTCTCCTGGTATTGCTCGAACATACGGTTCGGTGGTTGCGGTGTAACGACCACAGGTTTGTCCAACTGCTGCTGCACGACCCGAGCTACCGGCGCTATGGTTTGCTGCGGTAAATAACGGGACGCCAGCCATACGGTCAGCACTATGGCGATAAACCCCAGCCACAGCCCTAAGGCCACGGCGATACTGAGTTTGAACAGCGAGAGCGGACGATCAGACATGATGGCCTCCTGGCGGGCATTTGCGGCATGGCGCCGATTGTCCCACAGCAGCGGGCAGAATAATCGCGATCAACTCTTCTGCATCGGTGCATTTATGCGGACAATCGAGCCTTTGAGCGTTGGAGCCCGGAATGAAAGCCCGCTGGGATATTTTTTGTAGCGTCGTCGACAACTACGGTGACATCGGCGTGACCTGGCGCCTGGCCCGGCAACTGGTCGCGGAGCACGGCTGTGGGGTGCGCCTGTGGGTGGATGATCTACGTGCATTCGAGCGCCTGTGTCCCGAGGTGGATGTACGCTTGGACCGACAGGTGCAAGAGGGTGTCGATGTGCGTCGCTGGCCTGCGGACTGGCCAGCGACCGAGGCGGCAGACGTGGTGATCGCCGCATTCGCCTGCCAATTGCCGCCTGGCTATATGGAAGCAATGGCCGCGCGCGCGCGCACGCCGCTGTGGATGAATCTGGACTATCTAAGCGCCGAGGATTGGGTGGTCGGCTGCCACGGTCTGCCGTCAGTGAAATTCAAGGGCGTACAAAAGTACTTCTTCTTTCCGGGCTTTCGTGCGGGTACAGGTGGCTTGTTGCGTGAGGCAGGGTTGCTGGGCCGGCGCTTGGCCTTTCAGCGGAACGCCGCCTGGCAGCAACAGTTTCTGCAAACACTCGGGGTTTTTCCGGCGGCGGGTGCGCGGTTGATGTCGCTGTTTGCCTATGAAAACGCCGGGTTGGCCAGTTGGCTCGATGTGCTGGCAGCCGACGGGTGCACAACTCATCTGCTGATTCCGGAAGGGCGGATCCTGGGTGATGTGCAGCGCTGGCTGGGTATTGAGTCGTTGAGTGTGGGCGATGTGCAGCAACGGGGTGCCTTGACCGTGCAAGTACTGCCGTTCGTACCTCAGACGCAATATGACCACCTACTGTGGTGCTGTGACTTCAACGCAGTGCGTGGCGAAGACTCATTTGTACGGGCGCAATGGGCCGGTCGCCCATTCTTGTGGCACATCTACCGTCAGGATGAAGACATCCACCTGGACAAGCTCGACGCCTTCCTCGAGCTGTACACCGAGGGCTTGTCAGCGCCCGCGAGAACCGCGCTGGTCAGCCTTTGGCAGGCGTGGAACGCTGATGGCAATATGGCACATAGCTGGAAAAAGCTCCTGGAGCATTGGCCAGAATTGACCGTTCACGCTGAAAAATGGTGTCTGGAACAAGGCTCCCGGCCCGATCTTGCGACGGCGCTGGTACAGTTTTATGTAAATTGGATATGATACGCGACCTTGATTTTTGTAAATCCCATCCAAATTTCGGATATACGCAATGAAAACTGGTAAAGAACTGAAACCCGGTACAGTGATCCGTCTCGAAAACGACCCTTGGCTGGTTCAGAAAGCTGAGTTCACCAAGTCTGGTCGTAACAGCGCCATCATGAAGACCAAGCTGAAGAACCTGCTGACCGGTTACAAGACCGAGATCGTCTACAGCGCCGATGACAAACTGGACGACGTGATCCTCGACCGCAAAGAAGCGACCCTGTCCTTCATCAGCGGCGACACCTACACGTTCATGGACACCACCGACTACACCATGTACGAGCTGAACGCTGAAGACATCGAAGCCGTTCTGCCGTTCATCGAAGAAGGCATGGAAGACGTCTGCGAAGCCATTTTCTTCGAAGAGCGTCTGGTTTCCGTAGAGCTGCCGACCACTATCGTGCGTAAGGTTGCCTACACCGAAGGTTCCGCTCGCGGCGACACTTCGGGCAAGGTGATGAAGCCTGCCAAGCTGAGCAACGGTACCGAACTGCAAGTAGCCGATTTCATCGAAATCGACGACCTGATCGAGATCGACACCCGCGAAGGTGGTTCGTACAAAGGTCGCGCCAAGAAGTAATTCTGGCGACACCGATACGAGAAAAAGCCCGACCATGAGTCGGGCTTTTTTGTGCGCGTCAGTTTTTACTTCGGGCGTGACTGGCGTCACACGATGACGTGCAGGCGTACATCGACGTTGCCACGGGTGGCGTTGGAGTACGGGCAAACCTGGTGTGCGGCATCAACCAGGTTTTGAGCTTCATCCTGGGCCAGGCCTGGCAGACTCACATGCAAGTCGATGTCCAGGCCGAAACCGCCAGGGACCTGACCGATGCCGACGTGGGCGGTAATCGAAGCGTCATCCGGGATTTTGCGTTTGGTCTGGCTGGCGACGAATTTCAGGGCGCCGATGAAACAGGCGGAGTAACCGGCAGCGAACAGTTGCTCCGGGTTGGTGGCCTGGCCACCGGCACCACCCAGTTCTTTTGGGGTGGAGAGTTTGACATCAAGGATGTTGTCGCTGGAAACGGCACGACCATCACGGCCGCCGGTGGCGGTGGCTACTGCGGTATAGAGAGTTTGCATGATGTATTCCTCGCGGGTTATGCGCTAAAAGTTTGCGCGCTAAGTAATTTGCGACATAAATGTATCGCGCTAATATTTAGTGCACAAGATAAAATTACAAAAAAAACCATCCACTGCCGAAGCAAGCCTGCTTCTACAGTGGAGTCAAAGGGTTACACGCTGGCCTGCAAATGGCCCCGCAACGCCAGCAAATCGACCTGCAGCTTGCGCAACTGCTCAATGTCCAGCCCGCTGGCGCCGAGGATGCACTGAGGAATATCCATGGCCTTGTCCCGAAGGGCACGCCCGGTGTCGGTCAGTTCAACTACCACCACCCGTTCATCTTCCCGGCTACGGGTGCGACTCAACAGGCCCTCCACTTCCAGGCGTTTGAGCAGCGGCGTCAGTGATCCAGGATCGGTCAGCAGACGGCTGCTGATTTCGCCCACGGTCAAGCCGTCCTCTTCCCACAGCACCATCATGGCCAGGTACTGCGGGTAGGTCAGGCCAAGGGCTTGCAACAAGGGCTTGTACACCTTGGTCATCAATAACGAGGTGGAGTGCAAGGCGAAGCACAGTTGGTTGTCGAGCAGCAAGGATTCACAGGTGTCGGGGAGGGGGGTCATGGCAATGCCTTAAAACGTGTCTGATCAGGAATCTAGCGGGCAAACCTTTAACGCGCCAGACAATTCTGCCCGGGCGGTCAGCCCAAGCCGCTCTGCAAGGCCAGATCCCATGGCGGGACGGGGCTGAAACGTGCCTTGAGGTATTCCAGCAGCAACCGGCTGCGGGCGTTGGCATGCTGTTCCAGGCGCAGCGCATAAATCCCGGCGGTTTCCGGGGAGGGCAGGCCGTTTTCGCAGAACAGCGGCACCAATTCCCCACGCACCAGGTATTCGCTGGCCAGCCAGGTCGGCAAGTGCGCGATACCCAACCCTGCCAGGGCGCCCGAAAGCAACGCTTCGGCATTGTTGGCACTCATGCGGATGCGTTGTGGCCGATAGGTGGTCTTGCGTCCGTCCAGCTCGAAGCGCCAGGCGAACAACGGCGCAAGGCCCTCCCAATCCAGCCCGTCATGCTTGCTCAACTCGCGGGGGTGAGTGGGTGTGCCGCGACTTTTCAGGTAGGCCGGGCTGGCGCAGGCGATACGTACGATGCTGGCCAGGGGCGTGGCGATCAACCGGGTATCGACGATATGCCCGGCACGCAACACCAGGTCAACTTTACCCAGGTGGGCTCCTTGCATATCGACGAAGCTGTCGATCAAGTGCAGGTGCACATCGAGGCCTGGGTAGACATTGAGGAAGTCAGCGATCACCGGTGCAAGGTGGCGTCGACCAAAAGCCGCCGGAGCGTCTACACGAATCAAACCTTCTGGTGCATGACTCAACGACACCGCTTCCGCCCGCGCCAGTTGCAGTTCGCTGACGATCCGCCGTGCCCGCTCGGCAAAGGCTAGCCCGGCTGGCGTTGGTAGCACGGCGTGAGTGCTGCGCAAAAACAGGCGGCTGCCCACTGAAGTCTCCAGGCTGTCGATCCGGCGGGCGACGGCGGAAGGCGTCAGCGGATGACGTCGAGCCGCTGCGGAAAAGCTTCCCGCCTCAAGCACGTCAAGAAACAGGCTTAACTGATCGGTCAGGGTATTGGGGTTCATGGCAGTGCTGCTTGTGCGAAATAGGCATAGCCATTGTGCGTTGCTGTGCGTTTCCGCGCCAGAGTGGACTGCGTAGCATGCAAGACACTGGATTGCGAAGGAGCAAGTGGTGGCAGATTTAGCAATGTATTGGCTGCTGGGTGCGCTGTTGGGCACGGTTGGCGGTTTGTTTGGCATTGGTGGCGGATTGATCGCCATCCCTGTGCTGGGCGTGCTGTTTGGCCTGGATCAACAAATCGCCCAAGGCACGGCGCTGGTGATGGTTGTACCCAATGTGATGCTCGCATTGTGGCGCTACCACCAGCGCAACCGGATTGAACTGCGTCATGCGCTGCCGCTGGGTGTGATGGGATTCTGCTTTGCCTGGCTGGGGTCGATATGGGCGGTGGGCATTGATGCGGGCGTGATGAGGGTCGGTTTTATTGGCTTCTTGTTGGCGTTGTCGGCCTACAACCTGCTGCGTATGTTCACCAGCAATACGCCGCCCTCGGCGCAGATGCGTTATTCGTGGCCGTGGCTCGGCGTGTTGGGCGCGGCTTCCGGGTCCATGGGTGGTTTGTTTGGCGTGGGCGGTGCGGTGGTTGCGACGCCGGTATTGACCAGTATTTTCGGTACCAGCCAGGTGGTTGCACAAGGTTTGTCGCTGGCATTGGCCCTGCCCAGTACCGGTGTGACCCTGGTGACCTATGCCTACCACCATGAGGTGGACTGGGCGATTGGTGTGCCGTTGGCGGTTGGTGGCCTGCTCAGTATCAGTTGGGGCGTAAAGGTTGCCCATGCCATGCCAGAACGGTTGCTGCGTGGCCTGTTTTGCGGCTTTCTGGTGGTTTGTGCGGTGATGCTGACCTTTAAAGTTTGAAGCCGTCGATGATGTACTCGGCCAGGCACTCGGTAATCGGGGAGGTTGTGCGCGCATTACGCAGCAACCGCAGATTGACCGATGGCAAAGGCGGGAAACCTTCGGCAGCGCCCAATATCCGCAGGTCTTCGGTCACCAGGCTTTCCATGGTGACCGTGACTGCCAGGCCGGCACCCACCACGGCCTGGATCGCGGCGCCGTTTGAGCTGTGATAGGCCAGGCGATATTCGCGCCCATCAGCATCCAGAGCCGCGCGCGTCCATTGGGTGCAGAAGCCGTCCATGCCGGAAACGGCCAGGGGCAGCGCGGTGTGTTCATCCACACAGAAGCAGGGTGCAGCGACCCAGACCATGCGTTCATGGCGAAGCAATTCACCGATTTCATTCCCCGGTTCGCGGCTGACAACGGTCAGGTCCAGGTCTCGGCGTTGCATCAGCACCGTTGACGATTCGCAATGCATTTCAATCTGGATCAGTGGGTAAGCCTTGGAAAAGCGCTTGAGGATGCCCGGCAAAAACCGCATCACGTAGTCATCGGGTGTGCCGATGCGCACCAGCCCGACCATGTGCGGCTCGCGCAGGGTATTGAACACCTCACTGTGCAATTTCAGGATCCTGCGGGCATAGCCCAGTAGAACCTGGCCCTCTGGCGTCAACCTGACCTGACGACCATCGCGTTCGAACAGTTTGCGCTGCAGCACATCTTCTTCCAGGCGCTTCATCTGCATGCTCACCGCCGACTGGGTGCGGTTGACCTGCTCGCCCGCACGGGTAAAGCCGCCTTGATCAGCGATGGCAACGAAGGTGCGCAGCACTTCGGTGTCAATACTCGGGTAGCTGGACAATCGATCAATCTCCGAGATGTATTGCATAAGAAACATTCGTTGGATTGATCATAGCCCCAGGCACAGACTTCAGTCATCCCCACTGGAGGGCGAAATGATGAAAGGTCAAAAAGGTTACGTATTGATGGTGAAGCAGCCGTTTCGTGGTCTGTTTCAGAGGATGGCTCGTTGGCAGACGCTGCGCCGCGAGCGTGTGGAGTTGGCCGGCATGAGCGACGATGCATTAAAGGATATCGGCCTGAGCCGCGCCGATGTCGAGCTGGAAACCCATCGTCACTTCTGGGAGGACCCGCTGCGAAAATGACACGGATGTCTCTACACAACACGGGATGCAGTAGGGTAGTTTGCGAGCATACAAGGAGATGCACATGCCTGCAGAACTGTCCTTTTCCCTCAAGCAAGCCCGGCGTCTGGCGCTGGCGGCCCAAGGCTTTTCCGGGCGCCAGCCGCCAGCGCTGATCAAGGCTGCGCAGGTCAATCGTCTGATCGAGCGCCTCGGCGTGCTGCAGATTGACTCGGTCAATGCCGTGGTGCGCTCCCATTACCTTCCGCTGTTCTCCCGCTTGGGCAACTATGCCCCTTCCATTCTTGAGCAAGCAGCCTGGAGCCAGGGCCGACGGCGCTCGCTGTTTGAGTATTGGGGGCATGAAGCCTCGCTGTTGCCGATGGCGCTTTATCCGTTGATGCGCTGGCGCATGGCGCGGGCAGAGCAGGGTGAAGGGATATATCAGCAAATGGCGCGCTTTGGACGTGAACAACAGGCCACTATTCGCCGAGTCCTGGCGGTCGTTGAGCAGCGGGGTGCCTTGGGGGCTGGCAGTTTGTCGACGCGTGAGGAGCGCGCCGGCCCGTGGTGGGACTGGAGCGATGAAAAGCATGCCTTGGAATGGTTGTTCGCGGCCGGCTTGGTGACGGTCGCCGGACGTCGTGGATTTGAGCGGCTTTATGATCTGCCGGAGCGTGTGATTCCCGCCGAAATTCTCCAGCAGGCGCCCTTGAGTGAGGCTCAGGCGCAGCGAGGTTTGTTGTTGCAGGCGGCGAGTGCGTTGGGTGTGGGGACTGAAAAAGACCTGCGCGATTATTTCCGCCTGGAACCCGGCGACAGTCGCACACGCCTGGCAGAGTTGGTGGAGGAGGGGCTATTGGTCCCGTGTCAGGTCCAGGGCTGGAAGCAATTGGCCTATTGCGCGCCTGAGCCGAAAGTCCCGCGTAAGGTGCCCGCCAGTGCGTTGCTGTCACCCTTTGATTCGCTGATCTGGGAGCGCAGCCGCACCGAGCGCCTGTTCGATTTCCGCTACCGGCTGGAGATCTACACCCCACAGCACAAACGGGTGTATGGCTATTACGTGCTGCCGTTTTTGCACAATGAACGAATCGCCGCGCGGGTCGACCTGCGAGCCGAGCGTGCGGCCGGGCGATTGGCGGTGCATGCGGTGCACGAAGAGGAACCGGGGTTGGATGAGGAGGGGATGTTGGCGTTGGCTTTGAATTTGCGGCAGATGGCCGACTGGCTGGGGCTTGAGCGGATACAACTCAATTGCCCGCGGGCCAGTGCGGCGCGGTTGCGAGTGGCGCTCTCAGCGCTTGACCTGTTTTAACGTCTCCGCAATCAAGAAGGCCAATTCCAGTGACTGATCGGCGTTCATCCGTGGGTCGCAATGGGTGTGGTAGCGGTCCGACAAACCATCTTCGGTAATCGGTCGCGCACCACCGATGCACTCGGTCACGTTCTGCCCGGTCATCTCGATGTGAATCCCGCCGGCGTAGGTGCCCTCGGCTTGATGCACCTGGAAGAACTCCTTCACCTCGCTGAGGATCTGCGCGAAGTCGCGGGTCTTGTAGCCGCTGCTGGCCTTAATGGTGTTGCCATGCATCGGGTCGGAACTCCACAGCACCTGCTTGCCTTCGCGCTGTACGGCGCGGATCAGGTTGGGCAAGTGGTCGCCGACCTTGTTGGCGCCCATGCGCGCAATCAGGTTGAGACGGCCCGGATCATTGTCCGGGTTGAGGATGTCGATCAGGCGAATCAGGTCCTGCGGCTTCATGCTCGGGCCGACCTTGACCCCGATCGGGTTGTTCACCCCGCGCAGGAACTCGACGTGGGCACCGTCCAACTGACGGGTGCGATCGCCAATCCACAGCATATGGGCCGAGCAGTCGTAGTAGTCGTTGGTCAGGCTGTCCCGGCGCACGAACGCTTGCTCAAAGTTGAGCAACAGGGCTTCGTGGGCGGTGAAGAAGCTCGTCTCGCGCAGTTGTGGTGAACTGTCCATGCCGCAGGCGCGCATGAAGGCCAGGGTTTCATCGATGCGGTCGGCCAGTTGGCTGTACTTCTCGGCCAGGGCGGAGTTGGCGATAAAGTCCAGGTTCCACTTGTGCACTTGGTGCAGGTCGGCAAAGCCGCCCTGGGCAAAGGCCCGTAGCAAGTTCAGGGTGGCGGTGGACTGGTGGTAAGACTGCAACAGGCGATCAGGGTCCGGCACCCGGCTTTTTTCGTCGAAGCCGATACCGTTGACGATGTCGCCTCGGTAAGCCGGCAGGGTCACGCCGTCGATGATCTCATCGTTGGCCGAGCGCGGCTTGGCGAACTGACCCGCCATGCGCCCGACTTTGACCACCGGGCAGCCGGCGGCGAAGGTCATGACCACGGCCATCTGCAGCAACACCTTGAAGGTATCGCGGATTTTCGCCGCCGAAAATTCGGCAAAGCTTTCCGCGCAATCACCGCCTTGCAGCAGGAAGGCCCGACCGTTGCTCACCTCGGCAAACTGACGGCGCAACTCGCGGGCTTCCCCGGCGAATACCAGGGGCGGATAACTGGCCAGGGTCTGCTCGACCTGCAACAAGTGTGCGGCGTCAGGGTACTGGGGTTGCTGCTGGATCGGCAGGGCACGCCAGCTATCGGGGCTCCAGGGTTGGCTCATCATGAACTCAAGTGATTTATAGTCGGAGGGCCATGTTAGCAGCAATTTAGTGCGTGACCTGCTGCGGTCGGTTCGCGGACAATCGCGCCTTTCCCGCTTGGGAACAGGCGGCTGGATTTTGTGGGTGGACGTTAGGAGTAGTCATGACTGAGGAGCGCGTCGAGCGCCTGCTGGCCGAGGTCCATGATGACTTCGGCATGATCCGTGTGCTGGAAGTGGCTGATTACCGCTTTCTTGAGTTTGGCGACGCCATCGAGCAGAGCTGCGTGTTTACTGCTGATCCGAGCTGGCTGGAGTATGACTATACCCGCGCCATGCTCATTGGCGCGTTGTGCCATGAACAGCCGGAAAGCGCGCTGTTCCTTGGGTTGGGTGCTGGCACCTTGACCCAGGCCTGCCTCAAGTTCCTGCCCCTGGAGGATGTCGAAGCCATTGAGCTGCGCCCCGATGTGCCGCGCCTGGCCATCGAATTCCTTGGGCTGGATGACGATCCACGTTTGTATATCCGTGTCGGCGACGCCCTGCAGTTGCTGGAAACGGCCGAGCCTGCGGACCTGATTTTTGTCGACCTTTATACCGACGTCGGCCCGGGTGTCGGTCATCTGGCCTGGACCTTCCTGGAGAACTGCCAGAAAAAGCTCAACCCCGGTGGCTGGCTGGTGATCAATCAGTGGGCGACCGATGATGGCAAACCGTTGGGCGCTGCCTTATTGCGCGGCTTGTATCACCGGCATTATTGGGAGTTGCCGGTGAAAGAGGGCAATGTGATCCTGATTGTGCCGGCGGACCTGGATCAGGAACTCGATCTGGTGGCGCTGTCCGCCCGGGCCGAGAGCCTTGCGCCACGATTGGGGTATTCGCTGCAATCGTTGATCAAGGCGATTCGGCCGGCAACGTAAGGCGTGGCGTCAAAGTCCTTTGAATACACCGGGCCGCTTTTCAATCATGGCCCGGATACCTTCCTTGGCGTCTTCACTGTTCAGCAGTTTCTCCACCAGCACGGGCAAGCCGGCCGCAGCGGCGGTTTCACCTTCGATTCGGGCCTGGCGTGCCGACATCAAGGTGGCCTGCACGCCCAGCGGTGCCTGCCGGGCAATACGATTGGCCAGCTCCAGCGCGCGCGGCAGCAGGTCTTCACTGGCCATCACTTCTTGCACCAGGCCCAGTCGCAGGGCTTCGTGAGCATCAAACTCATCCCCGGTGAGCAGCCAGCGCATGGCATTGCCCCAACCGGCAATCTGATGAAAGCGCAAGGTTGCGCCGCCAAAGGGAAAGATCCCACGCTGCACTTCCATCTGCGCGAAGCGAGTATTGCTGGCGCACAGGTTGATATCCGCCGCCAGCATCAGTTCGATGCCGATGGTCAGGCAATAACCCTGGGCGGCGACAATTACCGGTTTACTGACCCTGGGGCCTGCGAATACGCCCCAGGGATCGCAACCTCCCAGCGGCGGCTGCCAGCCCTGGGCCATCGCCTGTCCGACGTTTGCCAGGTCCAGTCCGGCGGTAAAGTGATCGCCGTGGCCAAAGACAATCGCCACCCGTGCTTCATCATTACGATCAAATTCGCCATAGGCCAGGCTCAGTTCGTTGAGCAGCTCCAGGTCAAAGGCATTGCGTTTGGCCACCCGGTCCAGCCCCAGCAACAGGACATGGCCTTGCTGTTCACGGCTGACACGGCTGCTGCTGGCTTGATTCATGGGGTGTGTCCTCGGGCGCAAAGGGGGCGTTCGGACCGAAGGGCCCGCTGCGAAAGGTGAACCGTTTAAGTGTCATGACCAACAGGGCCGGGCCTTTGAAAAATAGACGTTGCTATCAGGATGTGCAAAGCCTTTGATACAGAGCTGTTTATCGGGTCTTTCCGATAAAAAAAGCTCCCTTTTTCAGCGATTTCCGGTATAGTGCGCGCCGGCCTTTAACCGGGCCGCGTTTAGGTAGTGCAATTCCCCGAAGCCAGCTTCGGCTGCTCGTCCGCACAGCGGACTCTTCCTTGACGAATCTTTTCCATTCATTCGTTTTCGCAAATCCCCGCCGACAAAGCAGCCAGGGCGACTCTTGAGTCTCAACACGGCATGCGCAGCTTTGGAGCATGGGTCTTTGCGGATGCACTTAGAGGCAGACCCATGACCCAGGAAACCGGCGGCTTCGCCGCTTTTAATCTTAACCCGAATATTCTTGCAGCCGTCATCGCGACTGGCTACGAAGAGCCTTCGGCTATTCAGCAGCAATCGATCCCGATCATCATGGCCGGCCAGGACATGATTGGCCAGGCGCAAACCGGTACCGGTAAAACCGCCGCGTTCGCTCTGCCTATCCTGCACTGCATCGATCCTGCCAAGCGCGAGCCGCAAGCCCTGATCCTGGCGCCAACCCGTGAGTTGGCGCTGCAAGTAGCAACTGCTTTCGAAACCTACGCCAAGCAAATGCCAGGCGTTACCGTTGTGGCCGTTTACGGCGGCGCGCCTATGGGCCCACAACTGAAAGCAATCCGTAATGGTGCACAGATCGTTGTCGCCACCCCGGGCCGTTTGTGCGACCACCTGCGTCGCGACGAAAAAGTCCTGTCGACCGTGAACCACCTGGTTCTCGACGAAGCTGACGAAATGCTCAAGCTGGGCTTCATGGACGACCTGGAAGTCATCTTCAAGGCACTGCCAGCGACCCGTCAGACCGTATTGTTCTCGGCCACCCTGCCGCAGTCGATCCGTGCCATTGCTGAACGCCACCTGCGCGATCCGCAACACGTGAAGATCCAGACCAAGACTCAGACCGTTACTGCGATCGAACAGGCTCACCTGTTGGTTCACGCTGACCAGAAGACCTCGGCTGTATTGAGCCTGCTGGAAGTCGAAGACTTCGACGCCCTGATCATGTTCGTGCGCACCAAGCAAGCGACCCTGGACCTGGCCAGTGCCCTGGAAGCCAAAGGCTACAAAGCCGCTGCGCTGAATGGTGACATTGCCCAGAACCAGCGTGAGCGCGTCATCGACTCCCTCAAGGATGGCCGTCTGGACATCGTTGTGGCGACCGACGTTGCTGCTCGTGGTCTGGACGTTCCACGTATCACTCACGTGTTCAACGTTGACATGCCTTACGATCCAGAGTCCTACGTTCACCGTATCGGACGTACTGGCCGTGCCGGTCGCGAAGGCCGTGCCCTGCTGCTGGTGACTCCACGTGAGCGCCGCATGCTGCAAGTGATCGAGCGTGTTACCGGTCAGAAGGTTGCCGAAGTTCGCCTGCCGGATGCCCAGGCCGTTCTCGATGCCCGCATCAAGAAACTGACCAACAGCTTGGCGCCACTGGTAGCTGATGCTGAATCGACCCACGGCGACCTGCTGGATCGCCTGACCGCCGATATCGGTTGCACCCCGCGTGCCCTGGCGGCAGCCCTGCTGCGCAAGGCTACCAACGGTCAAGCACTGACCCTGGCTGCAATCGAGAAAGAACGCCCATTGGTGCCGAACAACGCTCCGCGCGGTGATCGTCCAGAGCGTTCCGGTGATCGTCCGGACCGTGGTGATCGTGAGCGCCGCGCTCCGGTTCCATTGGCCGAAGGTCGTGCTCGCTGCCGTACCGCGCTGGGCGCGCGTGACGGTATCGCTGCCAAGAACCTGTTGGGCGCAATCCTCAATGAGGGTGGCCTGGCACGTGAAGCGATCGGTCGTATCCAGGTCCGTGACAGCTTCTCTCTGGTAGAGCTGCCGGAAGATGGCCTGGAGAAGTTGCTGACCAAGCTGAAGGACACTCGTGTTGCCGGTAAGCAGCTGAAGCTGCGTCGCTATCGCGAAGATTGATCCGCTTTCGGGCTGATTGATCGAACATAAAAAATCCCCGACTGGTTCGGGGATTTTTTTTGCCGTGCAACTCGCTTACCGGTGGTGGTCTCGTGGGGGGGGCTGCGAATTTGGAAGATGCTGGAGGCAAAATGCTGGCCTGATGAGCAGGAAGCCGGATGAGGTGGTGTAGCGGGGTTTGTGATTGGCAGTGCGAAGGCATCGACGGAGTCTGTGGCGTGTACGGGCGCGGAGCCGGGTACGCTGAGCGGGGGTAAAACGGTAAACGGTTTATCCGCATAATTTTAATCGTCGTATACGGAACCGTACGTACGGTGGTGTGAGAGGAGGACGCCTATGAATCCGCCTCCTACTCGATTGCGATTGAAGGGGTAGATAGCATGCAGTCCTCTGAGGACGCAGTGGTGTTGGCGGCAGAGGACGTCAATATGGGGAGGAGAGTGATGGGGTATTTTCAGCAATATCAGCCGCAACTGTCAGCTACTGACCTTATTGGTTTTAGGAAAAGTCCGAACGTCTGAGCGGACTTTCCGGCAGCCTGCTTAGGCGTAAAATACCTACTATCTATCTAATGTATCTCACGTTTTTGTTGTTCAAAATGGAATGGTTCGCTTGTAATTATACCAATGGATAGGCACATGATTTGACGGCTATTGATTAATTTTTCCAGAAGAGGTTTGTGCCTGTTATGTCTATTGAATGTTCGCAGTTTTTTCCACAAAAAATTCCTGAATTTTTTGTTGAACCTCCAATGCTGCCGTCAGTGAATGTAACTGGAGAACAACGGAGCGGCCAGAGCGAAGAGCATAGGAGTAGCCCGCAGTTGAGGGCGCACACAATCGGTTCGGATGCTGCGGTCAGTCGCTCAAGAAGAAATGCACCATCAGTACCTATTTCGTCTGCGAACACCACCGAGACCTCAAGGCTTGATAGGGTAAGTGATCCAAAACTCGAAATTAAGAAAGAGGCCACGTCGCCCAATGGGCTGTATGGTGTGACTTACTCACTTTCCGCGCCTGGCTCTGGGTTGAGCAACATCACGTTTCCGATGAGTATCGATGAAGGCCTTCAAAGAAAGAGTAGCAAGGATGCGGGGATTTATTACGCAATGCAGTTTGGCGTTAATAATGAGGAGGGTAAACCTCTTGCTCGCGGTTATATTGGGATGCAGCCACGCGAGGATGGCAAGGCGCTGATTGTGTTTTCTGGAAGTGGCTCGCATTTTAACGCGCCACAAGGTCGCTCCGAGTTTGATGGAGGAAAGGGAGCCAGCAATAGCACACTGGTAGATTTTAAGTTTGGGAATAAATATAACCTTACAGTGGAACTAGATTCTGAGGACCCCCATAAACTGAAGGGATTTGTTCAGGATGTCACGGACCCTGATAACCTTGGGCCAAAGCAGCATGTCAAAGATATTTATGTCGATCAGAAGGTTGCGTTGTCCGGTAGTGAATCAGGGTTTGTCGAACACTACGGATCGAAAATAAGCCGAAGCTCGCAGATTGCTCCTACTAGTGGTGGTTTTTTTGCACCATTTACTCGAGATGATAAGGGTGATGTTAAGGTTGGTGAAATAAAGAGTAATGGGTTATATGGCCGATATAGGAATTCGATGGTTGGCAAGCAACTGGTCATCAAGGAGGCGGGTAAAGGTAAGGAGGTAAGTTTTTCTTTTCAGGGGGTTGGTTATGAGAAGAAGATCTGAAATATGGAGCTATAGAAGCTATTTTGAGACGGCTGCATAATCTGATACCAATGGAGTTAATAAGATCTTGGGTGGCAGTTTCAATTCTGAGCTTGTTAGAGTCGTGCACATCGCAGATCCCTTCCGATCAATAGCGTGAACGCTGTTAGCACTTCCAGATTTTTAGCGTAAACACTCAGCAAGATCTAGCAGATGGCAAGCTGCACGTAAGCGTGTCGGTTTTTCTTCTGGTTCGGCGCGACCCCCCATTCCTTGGCGATTTAGAAAGTCTGGAAGGCCCGCGCAAGTGAGTATTTTCGATTTTTTGAGCTTCATTCGCTTTCGGATCTGCGTCAGCCGAAGCGGTAAATGTCCATGCCCAGCGCACCCATGGTAAAGCCCTGGTGCGCCACGCTGAAGGGGCCACCCGCGCCTCGGGCGAAATACAGCGGCAACAAATGCTCATCACTGGGATGGCTGCGCACCGCATGGGGGGCCTGACGCCGGTAGTCGTGCAAGGCGGCTTCATCCAGGGCCGTGAGTTTGTCGACGATCCAGTCCCGGAAGTCCCGAGCCCAAGGCTCGATGCTTTCCGGGCCGGCGCGCCAGTCCAGCTCGCCAAGGTTGTGGGTGATGCTGCCTGAGCCGATCAGCAGTACGCCTTGTTCGCGCAGGCTGGCGAGTGCTCGCCCGACTCGGGTTTGCAGTGCGGGTCCCATGCGGCTGGGCAACGACACTTGCACCACGGGGATGTCGGCGTCCGGATACATCAGCGACAGCGGCACCCAGGTGCCATGGTCGAATGGGCGTTGGTTATCGATACGCGCACTCAAGCCGTCTGCCGTCAGCAGTTCGACGATTTGCGCGGCCAGTTGTGGTTGGCCGGGGGCAGGGTATTGCACGGCAAACAGCTCCTGTGGAAAGCCGCCGAAGTCGTGCCAGGTCTCTGGAGCCGGGTTGCCGCTGACCAGCAGTTCCTGACTTTCCCAATGTGCGGACACCACCACAATAGCTTTGGGGCGTGGCATCTCGGCAGCCAATCGCTTGAGTGCCGGGCCGCTGGCGCCAGGTTGCAGGGCGAGCATGGGAGAACCGTGTGAGATAAACAGGCTGGGAAGCATGGGCAGGGTCCTGAGGAGTAAGATGGACCTATCTTCAATCAGATCATTGATCTAAATCTAATATAAGTTTTAGCGCTATTTGATCGAATTTTCAGGGTGGAATCATGGAGCCGAAATTTTGGCATGAGCGTTGGTCGCGCAATCAGATTGGTTTTCATCTGCCCGAGGTTAATCCCTATTTGCTGCAACACTGGTCCGGCCTGGATTTGGCGGGAGGGAGCAGGGTGCTGGTGCCGCTGTGCGGAAAAAGCCTGGATCTGTTGTGGCTGGCCAGTCAAGGGCACCGGGTTCTGGGTGTCGAGCTATCGGAAAAAGCCATCGAGGAGTTCTTCAGCGAGCAGGGGCTGACGCCGCAGATCAGCCGGCAGGCTGTTTTCAAGGTTTATCAGGCGGGGTTTATCGAGCTGTGGTGCGGTGATTTCTTCGCCCTGGAGGCGGGGATGGTGGCCGATTGCACCGCGCTTTACGATCGCGCAGCGCTGATTGCCTTGCCACCCTTGATGCGGGAGCAGTATGCCGCGCACCTGAATAGGATCCTGGTCTCGGGTTGTCAGGGAATGTTGATCACCCTTGATTATGACCAGGCTCGGAAGGCAGGCCCGCCGTTTGCCGTGACCGATCAAGAAGTCCGGTTGCTCTTTGGAGGGAGTTGGCAAATGTCTGTAGTGGATGAGCGGGATATTCTTGGAGAGAGCTGGAAGTTTGTGCAGGACGGCGTCACGAGCCTGGAAGAGCGGGTTTATCGATTGACCAAGACCTGAAACGCGCCCACAAAAAAGGGGCGATTCAATCGCCCCTTTCTGTATTGCTGCGGACTATCAGCCCCGACGACGCAGGGCGTCGATCCGCTCTTCCAGCGGCGGGTGGCTCATGAACAGGCGAGCCAGGCCTTGCTTGACGCCACCGTTGATGCCGAAGGCGTTCAGGGTGTCGGGCATGTGCACTGGCAGCCCCTGTTCGGAGCGCAGGCGCTGCAGGGCGCCGATCATCGCGTTGGTGCCTGCAAGGCGCGCACCGGCTTCGTCAGCGCGGAACTCCCGTTTGCGTGAGAACCACATCACGATCGAGCTGGCGAGGAAGCCCAATACCAGTTCGGCGAAGATCGTTGCTACATAGTAGGCGATACCCTGGCCACCTTCGTTCTTGAAGATCACCTTGTCGACGAAGTTGCCGATGATTCGTGCGAAGAACATCACGAAGGTGTTCACCACGCCCTGAACCAGCGCCAGGGTGACCATGTCACCATTGGCCACGTGGCCGATTTCATGGGCCAGCACGGCCTTGACTTCATCGGGTGAGAAACGCTCCAGCAAACCCTGGCTAACGGCTACAAGAGCATCGTTCTTGTTCCAGCCGGTGGCAAAAGCGTTGGCTTCATACGCCGGGAAGATTCCGACCTCGGGCATCTTGATTCCGGCTTCACGGGACAATTGCTCGACGGTTTGCAGCAACCATTGCTCATGCCGGGTGCGTGGCTGAGTAATGATTTGGGTGCTGGTGCTCATCTTCGCCATCCACTTGGAGATGAACAGCGAGAAAATCGAGCCGGCGAAACCAAAGACCGCACAGAAAACCAGCAGCTGATTGAGGTTGAGATCAACCCCGTTGGCCGCCATGAACCCGTTGAAGCCGAAAAGGCTCAGGGTGATGCTGGCAATCAGCACGACCGCCAGGTTAGTGGCCAAGAACAGCAGGATGCGCATCATGGTTGTAGAGTTCTCCTCATGCTTAATATGTCGCGTACTGCGGGGTATATAAGGTGCGGCACGGGGCTATTCAACCGAGCGACTATTTCAAACTGTGTCCTACAGCCTGAATGTAGAGCCTTGAAGGGATATTCCGATCCCGGATACTGGTCGTTACGCTCGCCCCGTGGCCTTACAGTCCTGTAATCATTGAGTGGCAGGTTACCAAGATTGAGGCCGGCAGGGCCGAAGGTGTTTGTGTCCGCATCGGACAGAGAAGTGTTGCCAGATAATCGCTGTACGACCATAGGAGGGCCGTACAGCGCAAAGGCCATTACTGGCGATAGGATTTCAGGAAGTTCCCGATGCGACCTATGGCCATTTCCAGGTCATCCACTCGTGGCAAGGTCACCACGCGGAAGTGATCAGGCCACGGCCAGTTGAACGCAGTGCCCTGGACGACCAGCAGCTTTTCCGACAGCAGCAGGTCGAGCACGAACTTTTCGTCGTTGTGGATCGGGCAGACCTTCGGGTCGATCCGTGGGAAGGCATACAGCGCACCCATGGGCTTGACGCAGCTCACGCCGGGAATGTCATTGAGCAGCTCCCACGTGCGGTTGCGCTGCTCCAGCAAGCGCCCCTGCGGCAACACCAGGTCATTGATGCTCTGGTAGCCGCCAAGGGCGGTCTGGATGGCGTGCTGGCTCGGTACGTTGGCGCAAAGGCGCATGTTGGCCAGCATGTCGATGCCTTCGATGTAGCTCTGGGCATTGTGCTTGGGGCCGGAGATGGCGATCCAGCCGGAGCGGAAACCCGCCACCCGATAGGATTTGGACAGACCGTTGAAGGTCAGGCACAACAGGTCTGGCGCCAGCGACGCGGTGCAGATGTGCACGGCATCATCGTAGAGGATCTTGTCGTAGATCTCGTCGGAGAACACCACCAGGTTGTGCTGGCGTGCCAGCTCCAGCATGCCGAGCAGCACTTCTTTGGAGTACACGGCACCGGTGGGGTTGTTCGGGTTGATGATCACCAGGGCCTTGGTGTTCGGGGTGATCTTGGCCTTGATGTCGGCCAGGTCCGGAAACCAGTCGGCGCCCTCGTCGCACAGGTAGTGCACCGGATGGCCACCCGCCAGCGTCACGGCAGCGGTCCACAGCGGATAGTCGGGTGCTGGCACCAGCACTTCGTCGCCGTTGTTGAGCAGGGCCTGCATGGACATGACGATCAGTTCGGAAACGCCGTTGCCCAGGTAGATGTCTTCAATTCCGACACCTTCGACCTGCTTTTGCTGGTAGTACTGCATCACGGCCTTGCGCGCACTGAACAAGCCTTTGGAATCGCTGTAGCCCTGGGCAGTGGGCAGGTTGCGTATCACGTCCTGGAGGATTTCATCGGGCGCTTCGAAACCAAAGGGTGCCGGGTTGCCAATGTTCAGCTTGAGGATGCGATGGCCTTCCTCTTCCAGGCGTTTGGCGTGCTTGAGCACTGGGCCGCGAATGTCGTAGCAGACGTTGGCGAGCTTGTTCGATTTGCTGACCTGCATGGCGATGTGATCCTGAAAATGAACGATCCAGACGGTGTGAAGACAACCGTACTGTGAATCCTGCGCTGGGTGCACCCATAAATACGTTTGAATGCCGGTAACGCGGGTGCCAGACTGGCGTTTTGACGAGGCGCAATCATACGTGCCGCCTGATCCATGGAAAAGACACAGATCAGGCTTTTTCAGCTGCCGAGGTATACCGATGGAAAAGTTGCAGAAAACCGTTGATGAGTGGAAGGCCATGCTTGACCCGGAGCAATACAACGTGTGCCGCCTCAAAGGCACCGAACGGCCTTTTTCCGGCAAGTACAACGGCACCCGGACTGATGGTGTTTACCACTGTATTTGCTGCAACGAACCGTTGTTCGATTCCAAGGCAAAGTTTGACTCCGGTTGCGGCTGGCCCAGCTTCTACGAGCCGATTGCCAATAGCGCGATGATCGAGATTCGTGACGTGAGCCACGGCATGATTCGCACCGAAGTCACTTGCGCCAAATGCGACGCGCATCTGGGGCATGTATTTCCTGATGGCCCGCCGCCCACTGGTTTGCGCTACTGCATCAACTCGGTGTGTCTGGACTTGGTTGCGCGCTAGCTTTGCTCCTGTAGCCGCAGCCTCGTACCTCGGCAGCGGCTACTACGTTATAGGCGTTGATAAGTTTGAGTAATTAAATTGCACACAATTGAATTGAGCGCTATGTTTTTGCCTTCTTCTCTACTTCTTTTGAGGCGCTGCCATGAGCGACAACCTGCTGAGTATTCCTTGCACCACCATCAAGGGTGAGCAAAAGACCTTGGCCGATTTCTCTGGCAAGGCAATCCTGGTGGTCAACACCGCCAGCAAATGCGGCTTCACCCCACAGTACAAAGGCCTGGAGCAGCTCTGGCAGCAGTACAAGGACCAGGGCTTGGTGGTGCTGGGCTTTCCGTGCAACCAATTCGGCAAGCAGGAGCCAGGTAATGAGGGCGCTATCTCCGAATTTTGCGAGTTGAATTTCGGTGTCAGCTTCCCACTGTTCAAGAAGATTGATGTCAACGGCGACGCCGCGCACCCGTTGTTCGTGCAACTGAAAAAACAAGCGCCTGGGTTGCTGGGTTCCAAGGGCATCAAGTGGAACTTCACCAAATTTCTCATTGGTCGCGACGGTCAGGTGGTCAAGCGCTTTGCTCCCACCACCAAGCCCCAGGACCTGACGCAAGAGATTGAAGCACTGCTCAAATGACGGATTTGCCCATTGAGTCGCTGGCCCTCGACAACCAGTTGTGTTTCAAGCTGTATGCCGCGTCACGGGCGGTGACGCGTGCCTATAAGCCGATGCTTGATCGGTTGGGCCTGACCTACCCGCAGTACCTGGCGATGCTGGTGTTGTGGGAATGGCAGGATGTTGCGCCGACACAGCCGACGGTCAAGGCCCTGGGTGAGCGTTTGCTGCTCGACTCCGGCACGCTGACGCCGCTGCTCAAGCGCCTTGAGCAACTCGCCCTGGTCAAGCGTCAGCGTAGCCAGCAGGATGAGCGTGAGGTGCACTTGAGCCTATCCGAGAAGGGTAGGCGTCTGCGGGATCAGGTCCAGCCGCTCAAGGAACGGCTGTTGTGTGATACCGGCGTCGACCTGCACCAGGCGGATGCCTTGCGTCAGGGCCTGGATCAACTGCTCAAGCAGATTAAAGACTGGTCGTAGTCGGTACCCACAGGTCGAGCAGGGCTTTGAGCTCCTCCCGGCGAAAGGGTTTGGCCAGGTAGTCGTTCATCCCTGCGGCCCTGCAGCGTTCCCGTTCTTCGGACAGGGCGTTGGCCGTCAACGCGACGATCGGCAGTTCCGGCCAGCGCCCGCTGCGACGGATCTGTCGACTCGCCTCATAGCCATCCATGACGGGCATGTTGCAGTCCATCAACACCATATTGAAGTTTTGCTCTTCAAGCCGCTTGAGCGCTTCGCCGCCATGGGCGGCCACGATGACCTCGCATCCGAGTTTGCCGAGCATGCCCTTGGCGACCAGTTGATTGACCGGGTTGTCCTCCACCAGCAGGATGCGTGCGCGGTGGGCGACGGGGGCGGTTTCCAACTGGGCGAGATCAAGCACCAGTTCCGAGTCGGGGCGTAAGTTACGCTGCAGAATCTGGTACAGCGCAGTACGACTCAAAGGCCGCGCCTGCTGTTGCAGAGGTGCCAGGGCCGCCACTTCTTCGTTGGGCATGAAGCTGCCATAGGCGGTCACCAGCAGGATGGGCGCAGTAATGCCTGGGCGCAGGCGGAACAGGCACTCGGGGCAGTCGGTGATCAACAGGTCGGGATTTATCCCGCTCAAATCGTCGTCGATAGTGTAGCAACTCAGGGTCAGCCCCCAGCTTGGCAGCACGGTACTGAGCAACTCTGCCAAGCCGCTGCTGGCGCTGGTAATGACAACCACCTCGCCTGCCAGGGGTATCTGGCGCGCTGCGGGTGTATGGGCGGGCAGCGGCAAGTCGGCGGTGAACTGGCTGCCGAAGCCGGTTTCCGAGCTGATGCTCAGGCGACCGTGCATGGCCTCGCATAGGTTACGGGTCAGCGCCAGCCCCAGCCCGGTTCCGCCAAACTGGCGCGTGATACCTGCGCCTGCTTGGGTGAAGGGCTGGAAGATCTTGACTTGCGCGTCCTGGGCAATGCCGATCCCGGTGTCACAGACCTCGATCCGGACGCCACCGTTTTGCACGCGCAGGCGTACATCCACCCGGCCAAAGCGGGTGAACTTCAAGGCATTGGAGAGCAGGTTGCTGACGATTTGCCGCACCCGGGTTGGATCACCCAGTACTTGGGCGGGAAATTGCGGCTCGATCAGGCAGGTCAATTCGACACTGGGTGCGGCGTTTTGCGACAACAGGTTGGCCGTGTCTTCCACCAGCGCACCCAGGTCGAAGGGGATGCTCTCCAACTCCAGTTGCCCGGCATCGAACTTCGACAGGTCGAGAATATCGTTCAGCAACTCCACCAGTACTTTGCCGGAATCATGGGCAATTGAGAGTTGCTGGCGCTGCTCCGCATTCAGTGGACTGTCCAGAGACAAGGCGATCATGCCCAGAAGGCCATTGAGCGGTGTGCGGATTTCGTGGCTCATGTTGGCCAGGAACGCAGCCCGAGCCTGGGCCATGCCCAACGCCGTCATCTTCGCCGCTTCCAGTTCTTCATTGGAGTGGCTTAACCGTTGATTGATGGTCTTGAGCTCGGTGGTGCGGGCTGAAACGATGTTTTCCAGTTGACCGAGGTACTCGGTCAGGCGGTCCTCTGCTTGTCGGCGCTGCTGGATTTGGGTCTCCATGTTTTCGAACTGCTGGTTGGCGACGTTGACCAGCACACCGATTTCGTCGTGTTCATGACCCGCAGGGCAGTCCAGGTGGGTCTGCTGTGTTCCGCGAGGGTGACGCGTGCTCAGTTCGCGGATAATTCGTACCAGCGGCTGGGTCAGCATCACGTAGAACAAGCCGAGCAGGATGGCGGTCAGGATCAGGCTGCGGGCAAAACCGTTGAGCAGGGTTATCTCTGCTCGGTGCAGGAAACGGCTGCCAAAGGCGTAGGTGTCGACGTCAAGGCGCAAGACTCCGAGGGATTCGGTGGGCATATGGGTGAGATACAGCCGGTCTTCGAACTGGCGGTTGGCACCGAACAGAAAGTCGCTGATGGGGCGGTAGCTGCTCTCCTTGCGCGGACGATCAACGTCAGCCAACACGGTGCCGTTGTTGTCGATCAGTTGTGCATGGATGATGGCGGGGGAGTGCAGTAACCCTAGCGTCAACTCTTGGGCCAGTTCGGCGTCGATGTTGTAGGCGATGCGGGAAGCCGGGTTATGACTGATTTCAAGCAGCGAGCGTATTTCCCGGTTGATGGACGCGTCTTCGCTGGCATAATCGATCCAGATTTGGATCAGGCTGAGCAAGGTTCCCAATACGAAACCGACCAGCACAGTCAGTCTGGCTTGTTTATAAGACAAGCGGTGGGCGAACTTGATATCCATCGGGTGCTGAACCACTTTGCGTTTCCCTTCGCCCGGCAAGCATAGCTGAATATCCAAAGCTATCGGTTTTGCCCGGCATGAATCGATTTATTCGGGTGCAGCCCTGTACGGTCTGCCTCAGGGTTGCCAATACGCCATCTTTTACAAGAACTTGCCAGAGGAATAGTCGTGGATTCTCGATTGAATGCCTTTCTTGAGCGTGCCGATGCCGTGCTCGCTCGCTTGGAACCCTTGTTGCCTGCCCCACGCCAATCCATCGACTGGAACCAGTGCCTGGCTGCCCGTTGGCAGCGTGAAGGCCGCAGCGGCTTTTTATTGCCACTGGAAGTCAGCTTGGACATGCGTCTTTCCGATTTGATCGGTGTGGACAAACAACGTGAGCAGCTGGCTCGTAACACCCAACAGTTTCTCGATGGTCTACCCGCCAACCATGCCTTGCTCTGGGGCTCGCGAGGTACGGGTAAATCCTCCCTGGTACGCGCCTTGCTGGCTCAGCACGCCAAGGCCGGTCTACGCCTGATCGAGATCGAGCGCGATCACCTGGCCGACCTGCCGCGGGTGGTCGAACAACTGGCCAAGTTGCCACAGCGTTTTGTGCTGTTTTGCGATGACCTGTCCTTCGAGGCCGGTGAAAGCGATTATCGGGTCCTCAAGAGCGTTCTCGATGGCTCGCTGGAACAGGCACCGGAAAACGTCTTGCTGTATGCCACGTCTAACCGCCGCCATCTGGTTCCGGAAAATCAGAGCGACAATGAGAACTGGAAAAGGGTGGACGGTGAGTTGCATCCCAATGAGGCAGTGGAAGACAAGATCGCCTTGTCTGACCGTTTCGGTTTGTGGCTGTCGTTCTATCCGTTCAACCAGGAGCACTTTCTCGACGTGGTCGAACACTGGATCGGTGAACTGGCGAGCAAGGCCGGTTTGCAGTGGCAGCGTGACGAAGAGCTGGACATCCTCGCGGTGCGCTGGGCAACCGGGCGCGGTAACCGCAATGGCCGTTGTGCTTATCAGTTTGCCCGTTACTGGGTGGGCCTGAAGCTGTTGGAGCGTCAGTCATGATCGATTTGCAACAGGCCGGAACCGGTCTTGATGGCTACGCCATGCTCTGCGCTCAACTTGAGTCCTTGCTCGCCGATGAGCGTGACTTCATTGCCAATGCTGCGCAGTTTTCCGCTTTTCTGTTCAATCAACTGGACGATTTGAACTGGGCGGGGTTTTACCTCAATCGCGATGAGGAGCTGGTGCTCGGGCCTTTCCAGGGCCAGATCGCCTGCGTACGCATTCCGTTTGGACGTGGGGTGTGTGGTGCCGCGGCAGCCACACGGCAAACCCAGCGGGTGGAAGATGTGCATGCGTTCCCAGGGCATATTGCCTGTGACAGTGCATCGAATAGTGAGCTGGTGGTTCCCTTGGTCAAAGAGGGACGGCTGATCGGGGTGCTGGACTTGGACAGCCCTTCGTTGGCGCGGTTTACCTCACAGGATCAGGCCGGAATTGAACAGCTGGCGGCGATTTTCCTGCGCTTGACCGCGTGTTGATGGAGTGAAACCCGGTAGGAGCGAGCAACCTCGCTCCTGCAATTGACTGTTAATGATCTGCCAGGCTGGCCAGTTGCGTCTGCAACATCCTCTCCAGTTCAAGCATGGACTTTTCTGTGGTCTTGACACCCGCTTCAAGGGTTGTCGGGTTAGCGCCCAGGGCACAGACTTGTTCCAGTGCTTCACATTGTGTGGCCAGCGCATCGGCCTGGACTATGCGGGCAGCGCCCTTGATCTTGTGGGCCAGCTCAATGAGTTCCTGGGGGGAGCCTTGTCTTGCCAGCAAGGCCATGAGCTCCTGACGATCGTGGCGACTGCTGCTCAACAACTCTTCCAATAAGCGTCGACTCAACTGCGGATCGCCTCCTGTCAGGGCATCCAGGTTGCCGGGGTCGAAGAGTTGGCCAGTGGAGGTCTGCCCGATCTTCGCCAGCTCTCGCTCCAGTGCGGTGAGGCTGATGGGCTTGAACAGGCAGTCATTCATGCCGGCTTGCGCGCAGCGCTGTTTCTCTTCGGGTTGGGCATTGGCGGTGAAGCCAAGGACGATACAGGGAGTCATCTGTTCTCGTTGTTCGTACTCTCGAATTGAACGACTCAACTCGTAGCCATTCATGATGGGCATATTGCAGTCGGCAATCACCAGGTCGAAGTGTTCCTGACGCCATGCCTGGAAACCCGCTGCGCCATGGGCGGCAGCGGTGAACTGGTGACCGAGGAAGCCCAGTTGCTGGCACATGAGCAAGCGATTGGCCGGATGATCGTCCACCACCAGCACATTGAGCACCGGGGCGGGGGCCACTGGCACAGGCTTGTGTTCGTCAACGGCTTTTAAAGGTGCAAGACAGGTCATTTTCAGGGCGATATGGACCTGGGTTCCGACCATGGGAACACTGTTCAGGCTCAGTTGGCCGCCCATCATTGCGCACAGGCTGCGGCAAATCACCAGTCCCAGGCCCGCGCCGCTTCTGGCCAGGTGACCTGAGTTGTCTGCCTGGGCAAAGGGTTCGAATAGCCGTTGCTGATCGTCTCGACTGATCCCGATGCCCGTGTCCTCCACCACCAGTTTCATCTGGACCTGCTGCGGTAGCGCCGTGGCCTCCACATCGACCTTGACCTTCACCTGGCCGCGCTCGGTGAACTTGATGGCGTTGCTTACCAGATTGGAAAGTATCTGCTTGAAACGCAACGGATCGATCAGCACATCGGTGTCTTCGATATCGGGACTGAACTCCAACACCAAGCTGAGGGTTTTCTGTCGTGCGAGCCCGTCGAAGACGCGTACCACCGATTCGATCACTTCACGCAAATTGACGCGCTCCGGGGCCAGGCTCAATCGGCCGGACTCGATGCGTGCGATGTCGAGGATATCGCCGATCAACTCCAGGAGGTCCTTCGCTGAGTTGTAGGCCACCTCAATGGCTGGCCGATCCAGGTGGCCATGATCGGCACGCTTGAGGGTCAACTCAAGCATTCCGATCACCGCATTCATCGGTGTGCGGATTTCATGGCTCATGGTAGCGAGGAAGGTACTTTTCGCTCGATTGGCTTCATCGGCACGTTCCTTGGCGGCGCGAAGTTCATCGAAGAGCTGGCGCCGTTCGCTGATATCGATCCAGCCACCAATGATGCCCTGGACCTCGCCGGTGGAGTCGCGGTACGGAAGAATCCAGTGGTAGATCGTCAGTTTTTTTCCTTGGATATGCAGGGCACGATCAAGGATTAACGGATTGCCTTCAGCCACCACTCGCCGATAGTCGGCATGGTATTGCGCGGCCTCTATTTCAAGAGTCTGGCTCATCTGGATGACGCTTTTGCCAATCACGTCTTCGCGTTTGGCGTTGAAAACCTGCAGGTAACTGTCGTTGCAGGTCTGTAGCAAACCGTCGCGATCGCGCACGTAAATCGGGTGTGGTGTTTCATTGACCAGGGCCCGCATGAATTCGAACTGGTCGTTGAGGGCGCGCTCGGCCATTTGTCTGTGCTTGATCTGCCGGCGCATGTACGCGTTCCACGTCAAGGAGATCAATAGCAACAGCCCGGCACCCACGATGATCTGGCCAATCAAATTGTGATAGTTGCGCCAGTAGCTGTCGGAGGCGGCGGTGTAGCCGCGCCAGCGACTGTTGATAACTCCCAATTCATCCGGAGCGATGCTGAGCAGTGCCTTGTCGAGAATTGAGCTCAGTTCGGTGGCGCTACGTGACGTGGCCAGTGCAAAAGAGGCGGGCAGCGTGCCGATGCTGGAGGTGATCTGCAGTTTGTCCTGAAACATCAATGAGGAAAGAAAGTAGTTGGCGATCACCAGCGAATTCACTGCACCTTCCACTTGACCTTGCGCCAGCAATTCCGATGCCTTGAACGTATCGCTGGTTTCCACCAGTTGGATCTTCGGAAACTCCTCGCGAAGGCTCTTTGCCAGTGGATTGCCTTGGGTGATTGCCAGGCGCTTGCCTGCCATCTGCTCAAGGTTTAAGGGCGCGCCCGACTCCTTGCGCGTCAGCAGCACATAGGAGTTTTCCAGGTATGGGCGGCTGAAGTTCAGATGGGACTCTCGTTCGGCGCTGGGGGTAATCGCCCCGATGATGTCAGCCTTGTGGGTGTTGACCTGGTCGATCATGGCGCTGACGTCTCGAGTACGCTGAACGTCGAAGCGCAGGCCGGTGCGCAGCCGAATCAGTTCCAGAAGGTCGGCAGTGATGCCGCGGAATTTGCCGTCTGCGTCGAAGAAGGTCAGTGGTGCGAAGGTTTCGTTCACCACGACTTTTACCACAGGGTTTTCTTTCAGCCAGCGCTCTTCGCGCTGGGTCAGTTGCAGCTTGTGATCGGTCAGCAATATATCGCTGCCGGCGCTCCAGCGTTTGGCGATGCTGTCCCGTTCATGGGTGGACACGCTGACAAGCACCAGGTCGACAATGCTTCGGAGCACAGGCTGATCCCTGCGCAAGGCGAAGCTGAATCCGTAAGCTTCATGTTTGCCAAAATTGGCCATGCGAATATTTTTCAGGTAGCCCTTGTTGATCATGTAGTGGGTTGAAATGGTATCGCCGAGAAAGACATCGGCCTGGTCGAATGCAACGGCACTCAAGGCGTTTTGATAGGACGGATAGGCGCGGATGATTGCTTTTGGGTACAAGGCTTCCACTTCCTCCTGCGGGAGGTAATGGTAGACAAGACTGAGTCGCAGACCCGCAAGGCCCTCTCGAAGGCTACGGCTTTCTCCTTCGCGAGTGACCAATACCGGCTGGTCCACAGCGTAAGGGGTCGACAGAACCAGGTTGGGGTTTATGGCCTCAAAGCCATTGGAGGAGCCAAGAAGATCGATTTGTCCGGCTTCAAGAGCCTGGATAGCAGCCTCTCGGGTAGGGTAGCGCAGTATTTTGACCGGCAATGCCAGGGCTTTGGCCAGCAGGCCTGCGTAGTCGGCGGTCAACCCTTCATAGTCATGACCGCTGGAGGTGACATCGAAGGGTGGGTAGTCGGGTGCCGAGGTGCCGAGCACCAATTCGCGTTTGCCCTGCAGCCATTGACGCTGAGCCTTGTCCAGTTGGCTCTCCAGTTGGATGGAACCCGAGCGGCTCAGTAGCGTGTAATATTTCGGAGTGATTTGAGCGGCAGGTACGGGAGTGCTTAAGCACAAACCGGCACTCAATATAATTAGATAGTCCTTTAAACGCCTGGGCATCCGGTCTCTCACACTAGCGCGTTGCGTTTTGCCAGCTCGATAAGCTCTACCAAGGACTTGGCTTTCAGTTTTTGCATAAGTCGTTTCTTATAAGTGCTGACAGTCTTGTTGCTGAGGAACATGCCTTTGGCAATTTCCTTGTTTGTCCGGCCTTGTGCAAAAAGTTGCAAAACCATGAGTTCGCGATCATTCACGGCCTTGAAAAGTTCCAGCTCTTCGTTAATGCCGTTTTCTACGCCGTTGCCATTCAGTGCCTGACTTGGGAAGTAGTTGTAACCGGATAGAACGGCCCTGATGGCACTGAGCAGTTCACTTAAATCGCCTTCTTTACATACATAACCGTCTGCACCTGACCGCATGCAGCGTGTGGCGAAGAGTGCCGGGCATTGAGCCGTCAGGACTAACGTCTTTATCGGGGTACTCATCGAGTTGAACCGGCATAGCACCTCAAGGCCATCCAGTTTCGGAATGCTGATATCGAGAATTATCAGGTCCGGCAGGCACTCCCTGACCATTTGAATGGCATCGCAACCGTTATCGGTTTCTCCAACTACTTTATAACCTTCGTGCTCTAACAGCATTCGCAGTGCAAGTCGGATAACAGGGTGGTCGTCGATAATAAAAACTGAGTTCATGATCAAATCCCAAGCAAGCGTAAATAAAGCGGGCACATTAGCTCACATGGCGATGGAGGAGGATGAACTGAATGTGGAACAAGTATGAAACAGGAATTTTCCTACATGAAAAAAAGCATAGGATTACCTGTTGTTGGGGCTTTGTTGGTTGGTGTGTAAGAAAGTTATGCTCACGGATTTGAAATGTAAGCGGCAGATGTTGGGTGGTTTTGCTGTGCTGATTTTTCGTAGCGTTTGGGTGTTTAGTATCCTACGTTGTCAGGTAGTGTGTCCGCTTTCAGTTGTCATGGGCTCAGACTCGTAGAGGGACAATTTCCCATTGCCAAGTTTTGATTGGTGTATCAGCACTTGCAACTCATCATGGTTGAATGGTTTTGCCAAGTAGCCCAGTAGTGGGAAGTGACGTTGCAATGCCTGGGCTTTCAGGTTTTCCAGTTCTTTGGAGGGCAGGCCACTCAATAATATGGCAGCGTTTATGAAGCCTCTGCGGTGCGCTATTTCTATCAGCTCAAGCCCTGGCAGATCCGGCAAACATTGGTCACAGAGCAGAATGTCGAACGGTACTTCGGTGTGAACCATCAACCTGAGGGCCTGTTCGGCGTTTTCGGCGGGCGTCAACTGGTGATAGCCAGCGTTTCTCAGCAAACATTGGGTGGCCAGTAATTGAAAGGGGTGGTCCTCCACCAGCAGGATGCGTAGTTGTTTGAGCATGGGTTCGTCCATGGCTATGGGCATAGGCCCTGAAGTTGCTCCACCAAGGGGTGTATTAACAGCTTATGAATCAGAAGTTGGTTGGCCCATAAGATGCTGGACGTAGGAGTTGGTCGATAGGGTGGATAAGAGCGCGCGTGATTATTCATCGGGCGTTTGTAGATGTTCGATCAGGCTGCTCTGTTCTCTTCGTAGGGCGATTCTTTGAGCGGTTGAAAACCCTGGCTGGAAGGCGGCGAGCCAGGGTTTTCATCTAGCGCAGTGTTTTACTGAGGACTGGAACGTCCGGTCATTTCTCGCGCCATCTGCGTGGCGTAGCTATCGGTCATGCCGGCGATGAAGTCGATCATCCTTAGAAACGACGAGTGCAGCGGCCAGGCAGGATCAGGTGCGTTGTTACCCAGCAGGTCCAGGATGCGACGGTTCTTGAAGGACGGGGTGCGACCGCCATGCTGTTCCAGGGCGGCGCCACAGAAAGCATTCAAGAGAATTTCGAGGGTGGTGTAGGCGCCGATCTCATGCAGCGTCTTGCGTTTGTCCTGAAAGATCTTCTTGCGGGCCATGTCCTTGGCGTTCAGTACGCAACGCTTGGCGGGGCCATGCATATGCTCGACCAGGTCACCTGGCAAGGTGCCAGCCAAGAGTGCCTCTTGTTGTTCGACGAACGCTCGTGCTGCTGCGTTGGTCAGGTGCTCGATGGCCTTGCCTCGCAGAATGGCCAGCTTGCGGCGTCGGGAATCCAATGGGCCCAGTTGCCGATAGGTTTCCGGTAAGTCGTCGCCGACCAGATCCAGTAGCAGCGATTCGACTTCTGCGTACTCCAGCAGGTCCATTTCCAGGCCGTCTTCGAGGTCAATCAACGCGTAGCAGATATCGTCGGCTGCCTCCATCAGGTAAACCAGAGGATGCCGAGCCCAGCGTTGTTCTTCCAGTTGCGGCAGGCCGAGTTTATGGGCGATTTGCTCAAGGATCGGCAGCTCGCTCTGGTAACAGCCGAACTTGTGTTTCTTGTAACCCAGGGAGTCGGCGTGGCGCGCGGTCCAGGGGTACTTCAGGTACGTACCCAGGGTGGCGAAGGTGAGGCGGGTGCCGCCGTCGAACTGATGATATTCCAACTGCGTCAGGACCCTGAATCCCTGGGCATTCCCTTCGAAGTTGAGGAAATCATTGCGTTCAGCGCTGCTCATGTCATCCAGCCAGCCACGGCCTGAAGCCTGTTGGAACCAGTGGCGAATGGCGTCTTCACCGGAATGACCGAATGGTGGGTTGCCGATGTCATGGGCCAGGCAGGCCGATTGCACGACCATACCGAGGTCGCTCGGAT
Organism: Pseudomonas spelaei; assembly: GCF_009724245.1. Taxonomy (GTDB): domain Bacteria; phylum Pseudomonadota; class Gammaproteobacteria; order Pseudomonadales; family Pseudomonadaceae; genus Aquipseudomonas; species Aquipseudomonas spelaei. Next base: position 128,151 of record NZ_WNNK01000014.1, read on the forward strand.
CACACCAGTCGGGCAGCGCGCTGCGAATGGTTTCGCCCACGCGCATGCCCAGGGAGCGGCCGACACAGCTGACTTCCAGGGAGTGGGTCAGCCGGGTGTGGATATGGTCGTTGCTGGAGACCGGGTGTACCTGGGTCTTGCGGCCCAGGCGGCGAAACGCTCCGGAGAAGATGATGCGGTCATGGTCTTTGTGAAAAGGGCTGCGGCCCAGTTCTTCGGGGCTGTGCAGGGGTTTTCCAAGGCGTTCGCGGGTAAGCAGGGTGGGCCAATCCAAGGCGGGTACTCTCCGTGCGGTGAATGACGTGTCCCAGCTTCCCGGTTCGGCCTCGTGGGTGCAAGAAAAACTACAGGCCGGCAGCATCGATATCGATAAGCAGCAAACGCTGACCGTTATCGAAGAATTGCCCGGCAGTCAGGCAGTACTGATTGGTGGTGGCGTCGCGGTAGGTAGAGGACAGCGTCAGGCGACGCTCTTCCCAACCTTCTGCCAGCAAGTAATAAAAATACGGACGCCACGACCAGTTATGTCCCAGATAGCGGCTGTCGGCCTGCCAGGCGCCCTGGCGCCATTCGAAGTTGGGGGTCAGTTGGGTGCCGTGTCGATCACATTGATAAAAGCGCAGCAGCCAGGGAAAGGTGGGCAATTGGGGCAGGTGACTGAGAGGGGCCTGGGTCAGGGCCCAGGTTTGCAGGATGAGCATCAACTCGGCCAATTGCTGGCGCAGCACCATGATGCGCCCGCGTTCAGCCAGCTTCTGCCGCACGTACGCGGTACGCAGCTGGGCGAAGCGTGCAACGAAAGCATCGGCGGCGAACCAGTCCAATTGGGCTTGGGCAAACAGATAGCCCTGAACATAACGTGAGCCACATTCGAGGGCGAAGCTAAGCTGCGTCTCGGTTTCCACCCCTTCGGCAATGATCCAGCACCCGGTTTTTTCCGCCATTTGCGCCAGCGCCCGCACCACGTCGCTGCTGGGGCCACCACGGGCGGCGGCCTGGAACAGGCGCATGTCCAGCTTGAGGATATCCGGTTGCAAGGCCAGCACCCGGTCAAGCTGTGAATAGCCGGCACCAAAGTCGTCAATAGCGATTCGCACCCCGGCGTCGCGATAACGCTCCACCACGTCGGCCAGGCGTCGGCTGTCGCCGCCCAGTTCGGTGATTTCAAAGACGATGCGTCGCGGGTCAACGCCATGCGCCTGTAATTGCTTCAGGCTGGGCAGTGCTTGGCCCGGGCGCAGACGGGTGATCCAGCGCGGCGAGATATTCAGGCTCAGGAACCAGTCTTGGGGAGCCTCATGCAGGCGACTTAAGGCGTTGTCGCGGATCTGTCGGTCCAGACGACGCAGCGCCACCGCCGGGCTGCGCGGATCAGCAAACAACGGGCCCACCGAACGCAGTTGGCCGTCGGCCTGGCACAGACGCCCCAAGGCTTCAACGCCGGCGATGCGGCCGGTGGCGGTGTCAATGAATGGCTGGAAGCAGGCAAGCGGTTGCCCATCGATCACAGAACCTCCTTGAAAACCGGAAAAGGGCTGGGCACAAAAAAGGCCCGACCCCTTGAGAGGGGCCGGGCCTGATCCGTTAGCAAGAATACGGCCAGTGTGGCCTCAACCTTTGCGCGCAGCGCCTTGCATGGCCAGTTTGATCAGCGGTATCAGGCCCGCACCGAGCCGCACGAGGCGAGTCAGGGTGCCAATGCTGCCGCCCTTGGCGCCTTTGCCGGTGAGAAAGCCCAGCAGTGTCACCACACCCACGCCCCACAGGGGCGCATGCTTGATACCGAAGCCGTCCTGCCAGCTCTGGCCCAGGTTGCGGACCTTTTGCAGGGGTGCCAACAGTTGCTGGGACTCATGGCGAATTTCCTGGCGGTGCATCTCCATGCGCAAGCGGATCAGTGCCTTGCGCATTTCCCGCCGGGAGGCGGTTTGCGGAATTTCAGTCAGGCTCATGGCAACAGGCGCTCCCGGTCGTTGGCCAGCTCTTCGAGGGTGGCGTGGAAAGGCGTGGACTCATCGAAGATGGCGGCCTTCAAGCGCAATCCACAAAATGCGGCTGCCAGCACATAGAAGACGCACAGGCTGATGATCCCGGCCAGGCGATAGGTGTCCCAGACCAGAATCATCACCAGCGCCGACAAGCCCACCAACAACAGCAAGGCAAACACCAGGGCCAGGCCTGCGAACAACAAGAGGCTGACCGTGCGGGCTTTCTGTTCCTGCAACTCGATGCCAAACAGCTCGACATGGCTGTGGAGCAAACCCAGGACAGCGGCACCCAGGCGCCGCGAAGTAGAACTTGGGCCCGTGGACGAGCCGGATTCGCCGATAGACATGATTAGCGCCTTGTGGCCAGCAGGCCGATCAGAAAGCCCACGCCGGCGGCAATACCGACGGACTGCCAAGGGTTGGCCTGCACATAGTCTTCGGTCGCCGTGACCGCCGCCTTGCCACGTTCACGCAGCGAGTCTTCGGTCAGTTGCAGTGTTTCACGGGCCTTGAGCAGGCTCTCATGGATTTTCGAGCGCAATTCGTCAGCCTGGTCACCGGCGAGTACGGCCGTGTCATCCAACAGTTTTTCGGTATCGCTGACCAGGGTTTGAAAGTCCTCCATCAGTATTTCTTGAGCAGTCTTTGCTGTTTTGCTGGCCATGGGTATCTCCGTGAGTGGCTGTCTGATGTTTTCGAGTCACCGGCATCGGTGAAGGTTCATTGCAATTGTCTGGTACAGCTTTTGCTTTGCCTTGGTGCGCAAGCCTTTGGGTTTGCGCTGAATTTGGGCGGTAAGGCCTTGGACCTCCAAAAACCTTACCTTAAATAACTAAAACTCGCGGAAAAACCCTGCCGGGAATTGCCTCCTTCATTGAACGTTGCGCTAAAGCGGTTCACGCCCTCCCAGAAGGTCGGTAGCATCGGTGCTAATTTAGTGCGCGAACGTAGGCCATGAACCGCTTTGGTGCTTTTTCCTGAATGTGCAGGCCTGCCAACTTCCATGGAAAATTTGCAAAGTGCAGTGGACACGCTGGTCCACAGCTCCAACACCCTGTTTATTCTGATCGGCGCAGTCATGGTTTTGGCCATGCATGCCGGCTTCGCGTTTCTTGAAGTCGGCACTGTACGGCAGAAGAATCAGGTCAATGCCCTGTCGAAAATCCTCAGTGACTTCGCCATCTCGACCCTGGCCTATTTCTTTATAGGCTATTGGATCTCATATGGGGTCAGCTTCATGCAACCGGCGGCGGTCATCAGCGCGGATCACGGTTATGGCCTGGTGAAGTTCTTTTTCCTGCTGACATTCGCGGCTGCTATCCCGGCGATCATTTCCGGCGGCATTGCCGAGCGTGCACGTTTTGCGCCGCAACTCTGTGCTACCGCGTTGATCGTGGCGTTCATCTACCCGTTTTTCGAAGGCATGGTGTGGAACGGCAACTACGGTTTGCAAGCCTGGCTGCTCGCCACCTTCGGCGCCAGCTTTCATGACTTTGCAGGCTCGGTGGTGGTGCATGCCATGGGTGGCTGGCTGGCGCTGGCGGCAGTGCTGTTGCTGGGGCCGCGCCAGGGTCGTTATCGGGAAGGGCGCCTGGTGGCGTTTGCGCCGTCGAGCATTCCGTTCCTGGCATTGGGCTCGTGGATCCTGATTGTCGGTTGGTTTGGCTTTAACGTCATGAGTGCACAAACCTTGTCCGGGATGAGCGGCCTGGTAGCGGTCAACTCGTTGATGGCGATGGTCGGCGGCACCGTGGCGGCGTTGGTGATCGGGCGCAATGACCCGGGTTTTCTGCACAATGGTCCGCTCGCTGGGCTGGTGGCGATCTGCGCGGGTTCCGACTTGATGCATCCGGTCGGTGCGCTGGTAACGGGTGCAGTGGCGGGCGGCCTGTTCGTCTGGTGCTTTATTGCGGCCCAGGATCGCTGGAAAATCGATGACGTGCTGGGTGTCTGGCCGCTTCATGGCCTGTGCGGTGTGTGGGGCGGGATTGCTTGCGGGATTTTCGGTCAGACGGCGCTGGGTGGATTGGGTGGCGTCAGTTTGATCAGCCAATTGATCGGTACCGCGTTGGGCGTGGTCGTTGCCCTGGCGGGTGGGTTTCTGGTGTATGGGGTGATCAAACGCGTTTATGGCCTGCGCTTGAGTCAGGAGGAGGAGTATTACGGCGCGGACTTGTCGATCCACAAGATTGGGGCGGTCAGTCAGGATTGATTGGTGTCGCTGGCTCGACGATGGTTTTCCCCAGGCCTAGAATGGACGCCTATTCCTTTTAGGGTTCGTTTGCCATGCCTCCTGAATGCCAGTTGTTCGGCACCCTGGGCTGCCATCTTTGTGAACTTGCGGAAGCTGAAGTCATGCCGTTGGTCGAACATGGGCTGCTGGTGGAGTTGGTGGACATCGCCGATTCCGAGGCCCTGTTCGAAGCCTACAGCCTGCGTATTCCGGTACTGCGCCGGGTGGATACGGGGGAAGAGCTGGGCTGGCCTTTCGATACCGAGCAGGTCGTAGCCTTCCTGCTCTAGCACTAATCCAATGGCGGGTTCCCGATTATTCGGTTACTGTATGTTTGTACAGCGATTGAGTGAGAGGGAACGCCCGTGGTGAATGTCGAACAACTGAAAAGCAGCGTCAATCGTATGTCCGCCGACGTCGTGCGCGATGCGGTGAACGAGCTGCGCCTCGATGGCCTGGTCACGGAAGGCAAGACGCCCTTTAATAAAGTGCATTTCAATACCTGCTTTGCCGAGATCGAGGCGTTGTTCCAGCGCGCCGGGTATCACAAGCAACTGGATGTGGTGGGGTATCAGGGGCTGCTTTATGCCTTGTATGACCCGGGCCGCTGGGAGGCGGTGGATGTGCTGCGTTGGCTCAAGGAGTTTACCGAGGCGGCCAGTGCGTCACCGGTGTTGCGGGCGGAATTGGCCAAGGCTTGAGATCTCTTCTAGGCCTGATCCAGCGACATGCGGGATAATGCCTGCTTGTATTTTCAGGCTTTGAGCATGCCCATGTCCGCACCCGGTTTTTCCGCGTCCCAGCACCAAGCCAGCACCTTGTATTTGCCGCCCGGCACCTGGGCGACAGTGCTGGACTGTCTGTGCGAGCATTTTCGCGCCATCAGCCGTGAGCAATGGCTGGACCGTATCGCCCGTGGCCGCGTGCTTGATGTAAACGGTGCGCCCATTCGCCTGGACCTGGCCTACAAGGAAGGCCTGTGCATTTATTATTTTCGCGAAGTGCCGAACGAAAAATCGATCCCGGTCCAGGAAACGATCCTGTATGCCGATGAGCATCTGGTGGTGGCGGACAAGCCGCACTTTCTGCCGGTGACCCCGGCCGGCGAGTATGTGGAGCAGACCTTGTTGCGACGGCTGATCCGCCGCCTGGATAACCCGTCGCTGGTGCCGCTGCATCGCATTGATCGCCACACGGCGGGGTTGGTCCTGTTTTCGGCGAATCCGCAAAGTCGCTCGGCGTATCAACAGCTGTTTCCGACCCGTCAGATCGACAAGATCTATGAAGCCATCGCGCCAGCATTGCCGGGACTGGCTTTTCCGTTAGTGCACAAAAGCCGGCTGGTTGATGGCGAGCCGTTCTTTCGCATGCAGGAAGGTCCCGGCGCGAGCAACACCGAAACGGCGGTTGAGGTGCGGGAGAAAAATGGCGACTTGTGGCGCTACGGGTTGTTCCCGGTCACCGGCAAGAAGCACCAGTTGCGGGTTCATATGACGGCGCTGGGGGCCAGTATCTGCAACGATCCGTTCTACCCTGATGTGATCAAGGATGCCGAGGATGACTATGCCAATCCCCTCAAACTCCTGGCCCAGGGCGTGCGCTTTATTGACCCGGTGAGCGGGCTGGAGCGCACCTTCAAGAGTGAGATTTCCCTCGATTGGTAACCCCCGAAAACAACAAGGCCCGCACATGGCGGGCCCTGTTTGCAAGCGTAAGGCTTACAGGTCTTTAACGGTGCGAACCTGATCCTTGTTGATACGGGTCTGCTTGCCGTCAAGTTGTTCGAACTCGTAGAAGCCCGAAGCCTTGTCGAATTTAGGGGTGTCGACGGCCTGGATTTCGCGACCGTCATTCAGGGTGATCACTGTTGGCGAGGCGCAACCGGCAAGGGTAGCGAGGCCCAGTGCAAGCATGAGAGCGGCGATGGTCCGTTGAGTCATGAGTTTGTCTCCAGGAAAATACTTTTTTGAGTGCTGACCTTGTGACGTATACAACGCCCGCAAAGTTCCTTGTTCAAGGTTCATTCTGACACGCTGGGCGGGCGGTGCAACAACTCTGGTGTATTGAGGTTGGCCAGGCGCGGGTCGTTGGCCGGGCAGTCCAATGCCTTTGCCCCCAACGCCAGCATGATCTGGCGCGGGCTGCGTTCGCCAGCCTGCCAGGCACGCTCGATGTCGTCGCGCAAGCCGGTCGGGATGACACAAAGCAAGGGTTCCCAGAAGTCACCGTGGCGCACCATCAAGGGTTGTTGTGGGTTGCGTTGCGCAGCTTCACGCAGATCGACCAGCAGTTGCTCATCAATGTGCGGCACATCGCATGGCAAGACCAGCAGGTGCGGATGGCGAGCGACTGCCAATCCGGCCCGGATACCGGCCAAGGGGCCCGGGAAGTCGGGGCTGTCGTCGCCAATCAACTGATCAGCGTAAGGCGCGTACCGTGGCTGATTACGGTTGCACGAGATGATCAGATCATCGGTCAGGGGACGCACGAGATGGTGCAGGTGGGCGATCAGCGGCTGCCCGTGCCAGTCGAGCAAGCCTTTATCCTGCCCCCCCATGCGCTGGCCACGACCGCCCGCCAGCAGCAGGATCGAACAGGGCAGAAGGGAAGGATTCAGTGGCATGACAGCTCCGCAGCGGCAGTGAAACAGGGGCCTGTGATATAACATCAGGCTGTTCCTACGACAACCGGACCGAGCCATGAAAGCCAAGGCTGATGCGCCTTTCGTACCCCTGAATATCGCTGTATTGACCGTCAGCGACACCCGCACCCTGGAAACCGATACCTCGGGCCAGGTCTTCGTCGACCGCCTGGTCGCCGCTGGCCACCTGCTGGCTGAGCGGGTACTGCTTAAAGATGATCTGTACAAAATCCGCGCACAAGTGGCGCACTGGATTGCCGAAGATGTGGTGCAAGTGGTGTTGATCACCGGCGGCACCGGTTTCACCGGTCGAGACAGTACGCCGGAAGCCGTCAGCTGTCTGTTGGACAAACAGGTCGACGGCTTTGGCGAGCTGTTCCGGCAAATCTCCGTGGCCGATATCGGCACCTCCACCGTGCAATCCCGTGCCCTGGCCGGCTTGGCCAATGGCACCCTGGTGTGCTGCCTGCCAGGTTCCACCAATGCGGTGCGCACTGGTTGGGACGGGATCCTCGCCGAGCAACTGGATAGCCGTCATCGTCCGTGTAACTTTGTCCCGCACCTGAAGCAGGTCGCGCCCTGTGAATCCCGTGGATAAGCCGGGCAAGACGGGCGTATTGATGCCCGTGGAGCAAGCGCTCGAGCGTCTGCTGGCGATGGCCGATGGAACACCCATCCGTGAGCAGGAGCGCCTGCCGCTGGCCGAGTGCGACGGTCGCGTGCTGGCCCAGGCGCTGATTTCGACCCTTGATCTGCCGCCCTGGCCTAATAGCGCCATGGACGGCTACGCGTTGCGTGTGGCGGATTGGAACGGCGAGCCCCTGGTGGTGAGCCAGCGTATTTTCGCCGGCCAAGCGCCGCAGCCATTGGTGCCCGGAACCTGCGCGCGAATCTTCACCGGCGCCCCGGTACCTGAAGGTGCCGACTGCGTGGAAATGCAGGAAAACGCCGAGGTGCAGGCTGATCAACGTGTGGGCTTTACCGAAGCCCTGCAGGTTGGGCAAAACATCCGCCCCCAGGGCCAGGAAACCACCGTCGGCGATCAAGTGCTGTCGGCCGGAACACGCCTGGGGCCAATCGAGTTGGGGCTTGCGGCCTCTTTGGGGCGCGATCGCCTGGAGGTGGTGCGACGCCCTCGGGTGGCCGTGCTGTCCACCGGTGATGAGTTGATCGAGCCCGGCTTGCCGCTGGGCCCCGGGCAAATTTACAACAGTAACCGCCGAGTGTTGTGCAGTTGGCTGACGCGCTTGGGCTGCGAAGTGGTTGATGGCGGTATCTTGCCGGATGACCTCGAACAAACCCGCACACGCCTGGGAGCGTTGGTGTCGGTCGACCTGATTCTCTCCACGGGTGGTGTATCGGTCGGCGAGGCCGACTTTCTCGGCATCGCCTTGCGCGAAGAGGGCGAACTGGCATTGTGGAAGCTGGCTATCAAGCCCGGCAAGCCGCTGACCTTTGGCCATTTCCGTGGGGTGCCCGTGATCGGTTTGCCGGGCAATCCGGCCTCTACGCTGGTGACGTTCGCCTTGCTGGCACGCCCCTACCTGTTACGTCGCCTGGGGGTTGAGGACGTGCAACCGTTGAGTGTCGAGGTGCCGGTGGGGTTCACCTGGGCTGTGGCGGGCAATCGTCGCGAGTACTTGCGCGGGCGCCTGGAGCAGGGACGCGCGGTGATCTACCGCAACCAGAGCTCCGGGGTCTTGCGCAGTGCGGCCTGGGCCGAAGGCCTGGTGGAGGTGCTTGAGGGCACGACGTTGGTCGAGGGTGATCGGGTCAACTTCATTCCGTTGAGCGAGGTGCTGAACTAATTCTTCAACCCGATGGCTTTTTTTCCATCGCTCAAGGTCCACATCCCTCAGGACCCTTTGAACGACAGGAGCTTCATCCCATGAGCAAGCCCAAGGCGCTGCTGATTCTGCACGGCAAGCAAGCCCTCAACGAGCAGGTGCGTTCGGCGGTGCAAAGCAAACGTGAGCAAGGTTGGGCGTTGGCCGTGCGCGTGACGTGGGAGGGCGGCGATGCTCGGCGCCTGGTCGACGAGGCATTGGCGGCCGGCTACACCCGGTTGATCGCTGGCGGCGGCGACGGCACGCTGCGGGATGTCGCCGAAGCCATGGCCCAGGCCAAAACGGATGCCAGCCTGGTGCTGATGCCTTTGGGCACCGCCAATGACTTTGCCCGGGCGGCCGGTGTGCCATTGGAGCCTGAGCGCGCCCTGGACTTACTCGAGGTGCCGGCCCGTGCCATTGACCTGGGCGAGGTGGGGGGGCAGATATTCCTCAACATGGCCACCGGTGGTTTTGGCAGTCAGGTCACCGCCAATACCTCCGAAGACTTGAAGAAGGTCCTTGGCGGCGCCGCCTACCTGTTTACCGGACTCTCGCGTTTCAGCGAGTTGCATGCCGCCTACGGCGAGTTGCAGGGGCCGGATTTTCATTGGCGTGGCGAGTTGCTGGCCCTGGGGATCGGCAACGGTCGTCAGGCAGGTGGTGGGCATGTGTTGTGTCCTGGGGCCATGGCGGACGATGGGTTGCTGGATATCAGCATTCTACCGGCACCGCAGGAAGTGGTCGGCACCCTGCGGGACTTGATGACTGATGGCTGGGGCCTGGACAACCTGTTTGTCCGCGCGCGCTTGCCCTGGGTGGAAATCAAAGTCGCCGAAGGACTGTACATCAACCTCGATGGCGAGCCGATCAAGGGCGACGACCTGCGGTTCTCGGCACTACCCCGGGCCCTGAAGGTCCACCTGCCGGCGGGCTCGCCGTTGCTGGTCAATCATCCAGGCTGATGATCTGCTCGCGCACGGCAAACAGCACCAGGCCGGCCACGTCGAAAATCTGCAGGCGCTTCATGATTTGCGAGCGATGGGCTTCCACGGTCTTGATGCTCAAGCCCAGGCCGCTGGCGATTTCCCGGGTGGACTTGCCGCGCACGATCAGGCGCAGTATTTCCAGCTGACGTGCCGTCAGGTTATGGCTGTGGCGTGCGGGGGAGGCGAGACCGTGGTTACGGATCAGCGCCTGGTTGATCACGGTGTGGGCAATGGCCGGGCTCAGGTAGCGCTCGTTATTGCGCAAGGCTTGCAGTGCGTGCTCCAGCTCATTGGCGGTGGTGTCCTTGAGCAGGTAGCCATGGGCACCGGATTCCAGGGCCCGCATGATCAATTCCGGATCAGTGTGCATCGATAGAATCAGCACTTTGCTTTTGGGGTAGGCGCGCTTGAGCTGTTGCAAGGCGTCGAGCCCACCGGTGTGCTTCATCGACAGGTCCAGCAGCACGATGTCGGGTTGCAGGGCATCGAATTGTGCCAGCACCTGGTTGCCATCGTTGGCTTCGCCGATCACCGCGTAGCCAGGAATATCCAGGACCAGCGCACGCACGCCAGCCCTGATCAATGCGTGGTCATCCACCAGGAGTAAGTTACAGGTCACTCTAGAACCTTATGGGAACTGGCCCGTTCGAGGGCGCGGGGCGCCCAGGGGAAAAGAGCCTCGATCCGTGTCCCTTTGCCTGGCTGGCTATTGATGGACAACGTGCCTCCCAGTTGATCGATTCGCTCGGACATACCGGCCATGCCCCGTTGCCCTTCCAGGCCTGGGTTGATGGCGGGCGAGAACCCCAGGCCGTCATCGCAGATATTCAGCGACAGACCCTGCGGCAGGCGTTGCAGGCGCACCAGCAGATTGCGTGCCTGGGCATGGCGTAGCATGTTGGTGACCGCCTCCTGAGTGATGCGAAAAGCGGCCACGGCCATCTCTTCCGGAATGCCGCTCAGCCGCTGTTGGCATTCCAGGCTCCAGTTCACCTTGGTGTTTTCCAGGGTTTTGAGCAGGTGAGCCCTGAGACTGGCTTCCAGGCCCAGGCTGGCCAGTTGCCGGGGATTGAGAATGGCCGATACATCGCGCACCTTGGCCAGGGTTTCGTTCAAGGTGCTGCACAGCACCGAACACTGGTCTTGCAGCTCTTCGGGCAGGCGGCGCTTGAGCCATTCACTTTGCAGCTTGGCAGCCGTCAGCAGTTGGCCGATGTCGTCGTGCAACTCGCGGCTCAAACGATGGCGCTCGTTTTCCTGGACCTGCAGCAGGCGGTCGGCCAACTCCTGGGGCTGAAACTTGATGGACTTGCGGGCGCGCCAGTGTTGCAGGGCGATCGCAACGAGGGTAGCCAGGTTCAATACCAGCAGCGTCAGGGGCAATCGAGCCGAGTGCGCATAGATCCACAGGCTGGCCAAGGCTGTGCAAAGGCACAGGGCGAGGGTCAGCCAGCGCCCATTGCGACGGGACACGGACCTTGCGATGAGTGACTTGAGGCTGGCGTACATAGCGGATGGAGCCAATGAATGTTCACTGCGGGTAGACCGGTCACGGCGGCTGACTGGACTCTGTCTGGAAAGCGTGGCCGGGCCATGCTCCGGGTTCGAGGTGCTTTTCACGTTGTCGGGCATCATGAAGCCGGGTCACTTCGAGCGCGGCATGGTATCACCACAATGACCGTTGGTCGCCTGGCGTTGTTCTCGGTGGGGGGTGTCAATCAAGGCATATCCTGAGCATGAGTCCCACTGTTCCAAGAATGGGAAGTTGTATTATTAGAATTGTTTTGTATGGTTATTACCATTGCTGGCCTATTGATCTCGCCAACAAACCGGCATGCGGATTAGTTACCTTTGTCGTTTTCAGACAGAGTATTGATTGAATACGACACCCTCATGGATTAAAGGTGAGGAAGATCAGGGTGTGTGTGGCAGTCGTTGTTGTGCCTTATAACGCGCGCCATTTTGCGGGATCTGTTGGCTTACCGTCGCGATCAAGGCGACTTGCTCGCTGTCATCGAGGCCGAGTTGACCGGTTTTCGAGTCGATTAACTCCAGTTGCCAGGCCAGTAACGTCAGGCACTCCTGCAGCGCGGACAGTGCCTGGTCATGCAGTTGCAAAGGGCAGGCAGCATTGCTGATCAGGTCCTGGATATGCCTTGAAAACTCGCAGATGGGCCGCAGGGCCATGGCATCGGCCTTCTGGCTGAGCTTGGCCAGGCTGCTTTTCATGCAGTCGATGGCATCGTTGTCGTTACGGATCAAATGCAGGTGGCTCAAGCATTCTTCAGACTTGGCCAGCAGCATTTCAGCCTCGAGGAGAAACTCGGGAAGTGCAAGTTGCCACTCTTTACCGTCGTTCATCATGCAAGTCTCCACAACATGCGGTCAGGTGATGAGATATCGCACTGGGTGAATAGCTTAAAACTACCGCTGAAATGTGACTGGAATCTGTAGTTCGTTTCTGGTTTTTCAGTAGGACGTTTATTTTTAAGAGGGCGGCAACGGTCCGTGTCCCCACTTTCAGGGTGCATTTGCACCCCGTTGGTTGCCAAGGCATAAGTGCCTGGAAGGCCCGTGGGCCGTGGGCTTGCAATAGCAAACAAAAGCCTGACTCCATTCATGCAATGAGAATGGCGTCACATTAATGGCTATTAGATATCGCGAATATCAGGTTGGACCTGATTGCGGCTAGGGGAATCCCTTACACAGGGGAACCTCGCGGCGGTTTCAAGGTCGCGCGGCGGGGTTGGAATGCACAGTCAGTAGGTCGACTCAGTAAAGCATGATGTCAGTGTGACATCAATGAAGTTACGTGGCATTTTACTCAGGGTCAAGGTCCGGCATCTGCCGCCGATAACCTGCTTCAAGTCACCCGCAAAACTCATCAGCGCACCCCCAGGAGTCTTTAATGGCCGGCATTCTCGACACGGTAGATCAACGCACACAATTGGTGGGTGAGAATCGCCTGGAGATTCTCATGTTTCGCCTGGCCGGGAGGCAGTTGTTCGCGATCAACGTGTTCAAGGTGCAGGAAGTGCTGCAGTTGCCCAAGCTGACCCTGATGCCCCAGCGCCATCCGTTTGTCTGCGGGGTGGTCAACCTGCGTGGCCAGACCCTGCCGGTGATCGACCTGTCTCAGGCCATCGGTATGCGCCCACTGGTGCCGGGTCCCAACAGCACCATTATCGTCACCGAGTACAACCGCTCGGTGCAGGCGTTCCTGGTGGGCGGCGTGGACCGTATCGTCAACATGAACTGGGAGGCGATCCTGCCGCCGCCGGCCAGTGCCGGGCGTCAGCATTACCTTACGGCCATCAGCAAGGTCGATGAACAACTGGTGGAAATCATCGACGTGGAAAAAGTCCTGGCCGAGATCGTGCCCTACAACGCCAAGGTTTCCCGGGAAAAGCTCGACGACCCGGTGTTGGAACGCGCCCGTGGCCGGGAAGTGCTGCTGGTGGATGACTCCAACGTGGCGCTGTCGCAGTTACGCGATACGTTGTCGCAACTGGGGGTGAAGATGCACATCGCCAGTGACGGCCTCAAGGCGCTGAACATGCTCAAAGCCTGGGCCGACAGCGGCCAGGTAATGACCGACAAATTGCTGATGATCTTCACCGACGCCGAAATGCCCGAGATGGACGGCTACCGCCTGACCACCGAGATTCGCAACGACCCGCGCCTGCGTGGCTTGTATGTGGTGCTGCACACGTCGCTGTCGGGCAGCTTCAACGATTCGATGGTGAAGAAGGTCGGTTGCGACAACTTCCTCTCCAAATTCCAGCCGGACAAATTGGTGGACGTGGTGCGCCAGCGCTTGATGCTGGATGAAGTACCGGCCTGACTTTGATTCCTGGGCTGCCCTCGTATAGGGTGACGTTTTTGCCCATCAGGAAAGCAGGCTCATGCTGCGTCTCAGCGCGTTGTATCGGTACCCATTGAAGTCCGGCAAGGGTCAAGCCTTGCAGCAGGTCGGCCTGGATAAACTCGGGCTGGATGGGGATCGACGCTGGATGCTGGTGGACGAGCCCAGCGGACGTTTCCTGACCCAGCGGGCGTTTGCGCACATGAGCCAGTTATCGGCGATCTGGAATAACGCCGGTGGCCTGACCTTGAGCGCGGCGGGTCACCCGACCCTGGACGTGCCGCTACCCGGCAGCGATGCCGAGTTGCGTGGTGTGACCATCTGGCGCGACACCTTGCGGGTTCCGGACGCTGGCGACGAGGCCGCCGCCTGGGTCAGCGAATTCATCGGCAAGCCCACGCGCCTGGTACAAGTCCCTGTAGCACGTGCGCGCACCACAGCATCCGGCTACGGCAAGGATGACGACAAGGTGGCCTTTGCCGATGGATTCCCACTGTTGTTGATCGGCCAGGCATCCCTGGATGATTTGTCCCAGCGTATTGGCCGACCGATGGAGATGTTGCGCTTTCGGCCTAACCTGGTGATTGAAGGCAGCGAAGCCTTTGCCGAGGACGGCTGGAAGCGCGTGCGGATTGGCGATGTGGAGTTGCGTGTGGTCAAGTCCTGTTCGCGCTGCATCCTTACCACCATCGACCCACAAACCGGCGAGCGCAGCGCTGACCGCCAGCCGCTGACGGCCCTTGAGGCTTATCGCAAGGAGCCGGATGGTGTGATGTTCGGCCAGAACCTGGTCAACGATGGCGTGGGCCGCCTGGAAGTCGGCATGCCGTTGACGATACTGGAGTAACGGCCCCGAAACGAAAAATGCCCGTCTTGTGAGAGACGGGCATTTTTTTCGACGTTGGAAAGCTTAGCCGCGGTATTCACACAGGTAAGCGGTGTCCACGGCGACCTTCAGCTGGAACTTGCTGTTGGCGGGCACATTGAACTGGCTGCCGGCGGCGAAGGTTTCCCAGTTGCTGCTGTCCGGCAGCTTGACGGTCAGCGCGCCGGACACCACGTGCATGATTTCCCGCTGGGCGGTGCCGAATTCGTATTCACCCGGGGCCATGACGCCGATGGTCGCTGGACCTTCTGCGGTGCCGAAAGCGATCGACTTGACGGTGCCGTCGAAGTACTCGTTGACTTTAAACATGGGCGAATCCTCGAAAAGGGTCAAGAAAGGTCGGCCAGTATGCCTTCTACACGGGCAAAATCAACGGCAGCAGGCGTGCTGTATTACGTGCATCTTCCAGTGCCCGGTGTTGCTGGCCGTTGAACTGCATCCCGGCCAATTGCAGTGCGCCATTGAGCCCCAATGGCTTGTCCAGGCGCCGGGCCTTGGCGAAGCGTTGCTTGAGGTTCATGTGGGGCGTGCGGCTGAGGAGGCTGGTCAAGCCGTGGCGCTGCCATTCCAGCTCCAGTTGCTGGCGATCGTAATCACCCCAACTGGCCCAGCCTTCCAGGTGTGCCTGATGTTGGCCCAGCCAACGCTCAAACAGCGGCCAGACCTCGTTCAGCGCCAGGGCACTGTCGATACTGGCCTGGTTGATATGGGTCAGTTGGCGGCAGAAGGGCGTCAATAACGGCCGGCGCAACGGCCGCACGAAACGCTGGAAGTGATCCAGTTCGCGACCTTGACGGTTGACCAGGCTTACGCCGATTTCGATGATTTCCATCTCCGTCACGGGCCAGCCGCCTTCATCCGTTGTGGCTTCAAGATCAATAATCAGCCAATGAGGCATCGCAGGTTCCCGTACTCTTCCCGTCCTGATGGGGATAGAGCGTAGCCAAGCCTGGTAGTTCCGCCTAGCGCTTACTCGATCTCCAGTAAAACCTGGCGGTTGCGCACTTGATCCCCGGCAACCACCTGGATTCGTTTGACCACACCGTCGATGCCGGCCTTGAGTGGGTGCTCCATTTTCATCGCTTCCAGCACCAGCAGCAGTTGGCCCTTGCTCACCGTATCGCCTTCGCTGACCCGTACCTCGACGATGGCTCCATCCATCGGCGCCTTGACCGTGCCGTTGCTGGTTTCGATCTGACGGTTCGCAACGACTTGGGTGTGGTTGGCGATACACAGCCCGCCACTGGTGGTGGCCAGCCACAGCTGCGTGCCCTCCAGGTGATAGGCAACGCGGCGACGGATGCCGTTGACGACCACCGTGGCCCAGCGCCCGTCGGTGTCCAGAAGGTGTATCTCGATGGCATGTTGATCGACTTCTACTTGCAGGCAGTCGTCCGCCAGCAGGCTGACACTGATTGCCTTGGCCTCATCCTGTACCGCCAGGCGATAGGTCCACGGTACGTTGGCGTTGTTGCGCCAGCCCGGCAAGCCGCTGCGGTGAGTGTTGGCGCTGTGCTGATAAAACAGCGCGGCGGCCAGGCCCAGTTCTTCGGGTGTTGGCGCAGGGCGGGCGATGTCGTTGAAGTGTTCGCCGATAAACCCGGTGCTGAAGTTGCCCGCGACAAATCCAGGATGTTTGAGCAACTCAGCCAGCAGCCCTTGGTTGCTGCACACCCCCAGCAGCACGCAATCTTCCACGGCGCGCAGCAGCTTGCGTCGGGCCTCTTCGCGGGTGGCACCGTGGGCGATGATCTTGCCCAGCATTGGGTCGTAGAACGGACTGATTCGTTGCCCTTCGCACACGCCATGGTCGATGCGCACACCGCCAGCGGGCTCCCAGCGCATGACGTCGCCGGTTTGCGGCAGGAAGCCCTGGGCCGGGTCTTCGGCGTACAGCCGTACTTCCATGGCGTGGCCGCTGAGGGTCACGTCTTCCTGGCGCAAGGGCAGGGGAAGGCCGGCGGCGATTTGCAGTTGCCAGTCCACCAGGTCGAGGCCGGTGATCAATTCAGTCACCGGATGTTCGACTTGCAGGCGAGTGTTCATTTCCAGGAAGTAGAACTGTCCGTCATGGTCCAGCAGGAACTCAACGGTGCCGGCGCCGACGTAATTCACGGCGCGACCCGCCTTCAGCGCGGCTTCGCCCATGGCTTGGCGCAGTTCGGCGGTCATGACTGGGCAGGGCGCTTCCTCGATGACTTTCTGGTGGCGACGCTGGATCGAGCAGTCGCGCTCTCCCAGGTAGATCAGGTTGCCGTGGGTATCGCCGAACAACTGCACCTCGACGTGGCGCGGTTCGATCAATGCCTGTTCCAGAATAAGTTCGGCGCTGCCAAAGGCGTTCAAGGCTTCGGAGCGGGCGGTGCGCAGTTGTTCGAGCAAGGTGTCGGGGCGGTGGACCAAGCGCATGCCCCGGCCGCCGCCGCCGGCGCTGGCCTTGATCATCAGTGGGTAGCCGATGCGTACGGCTTCGCGCTGGAGGGTCTGGTCGTCTTGTTCGGGGCCTTGGTAGCCGGCGATGCAGGGGACGCCGGCGTTGAGCATGGCGATTTTTGACAGGCGTTTGCTGCCCATCAGCTCGATGGCTTCGGGGCTGGGGCCGATGAAGGTCAGGCCGGCGGCTTGGCAGGCACGGGCGAATTCGGGGTTTTCCGAGAGGAAGCCGTAGCCGGGGTGGATGGCGTTGGCGCCTGTGCGGTGGGCGGCTTCGAGGATGGCCGGGATGTTGAGGTAGGACTGGTTGACTGGGGCGGGGCCGATGTGGATGGCTTCGTCGGCCATTTGGACGTGTGGGGCGTTGGTGTCGGCGTCGCTGTAGAGGGCCACGGTGCGGTAGCCCAGGGTTTGGGCGGTGCGTTGGATGCGGCAGGCGATTTCGCCGCGGTTGGCGATCAGGATTTTGTTGAACATGAGTGGGTCCTTGGGCTGTCGGTCGAGTACATATCCATTCCTGCGGTTACGGCTGCTATTGGTTCCGCTCTTACAGCGGGTCACTTTTGGCAAACGCCCCAAAAGTAACCAAAAGGTCTTGCCCCACCATTTGGCACCTCGCCTAGGCTCGGTGTGCCCTCACTCCGGCATTGCTCCGTGGGCCGCCGCGACGGGCCATCCATGGCCCAACGCGGCTATCCCGGCATCCATGCCGGGATGCCCACTGCGCAATGCCTACGTTCGGCCATCATGGTTAATGGGGCCGGATAGATCAAAAGCAGATCAAAAGCACGGCGGCCTGAAAGCCGACCTGAGTGGTAGAAGCAAAGGCAAGGGCTAGAGCGAAAGCAGAGCTGCTTTTCTGTGGGAGATGGCTTGCCTGCTATGACCATAGGTATCTACACCATTGCGCAGGAGCCTGATTTTTGTAGCCGCTGCCGAGGCACGAGGCTGCGATGCGGGCCGCAGGACCGCCCTAGGGGCCGCTACGCAGCCCATCGCAGCCTCGTGCCTCGGCAGCGGCTACAGGTTTTTTGCAGGATTCAAAAATGTGTAGATACCTATGCTGCGATGACATCACCTCGGTGTTCCTGAAAGACCGAGGTGATGCCATCGCAGGCAAGCCAGCTCCCACAGAAAAGCAGCCCTGCTTTCGCTCTAGATCTTGCCTTTGCTTCACACCACTCAAGCCGGCCGGTAGGCCGCTGTGCTCTTGATCTGCTTTTGACTTTGATCTTAGGCGCCCCGTTAAACCACGCTGGCCGAACGCAGGCATTGGTCCGTGGGTAAACCGGCAGGACGCCGGTTTAGCCGCACTGGGCCAGGGATGGCCCATTGCGGCGGCCCACGGAGCAATGCCGGAGTGAGGGCATGCCGAGCCTAGGCGAGGCACCAAGTGGTGGGGCAAGAGCCCTTTGGTTACTTTGGGGCTTTTCCAAAGTGACCCGCTGTAAGAGCGGAACCATAGGTAGCCGTTACCCAAAAAACGGATATGTACTCACAGCCAACTCACCCCGCAACCACCTGCCCTTCCATCTTCTGCCGCAAACTCAAAGGCCGCATATCCGTCCAGACCTCTTCGATATAAGCCAGACACTCCTTCTTCATCCCACTCTTGCCCACAGTCTTCCAACCCTGCGGCACAGCCTTGTAATCCGGCCAGATGGAATACTGTTCTTCATGGTTGACCACCACCTGAAAGAGAATATCTTCGCGGTCAAATACTGAGGTCATTGCTGTTCTCCGTCGCTATAAGGCTCGCCACGCGCCACGCGCAGCGCTGATGTAGATAAGAACGTACCGCGCCCGGCAAAAATTAAAGGCTGCCCACCGCCGCCGCCAGGGCGCGACCAAAGATCTGCGCCACCCGGTCAACCTCCGCCGCCGTAATCACCAGCGGCGGCAAGAACCGCACCACACCGCCATGCCGCCCACCCAACTCAAGAATCAACCCACGCTTGAGGCACTCACGCTGCACCAACGGCGCCAACTGCCGATGCACCGGCGGATGCCCCTGCACGTCCGGCGTACCACTCGGGTCCACCAATTCCACACCCAGCATCAGGCCACGCCCACGAATGTCCCCCAATTGCGGGAAGTCCCGCTGCAGGATGCGCAGATGCTCACCCAGGCGCTCGCCCATGGCCGCCGCATGGGCAGGAATGTCGTGGTCCTTGAGGTAACGCATCACGGCCGACCCCGCCGCCATGGCCATCTGGTTCCCGCGGAAGGTTCCGGCATGGGCGCCCGGCAGCCAGGTGTCGAGCCAGTCGCGATAAACCACGACTGCCAGCGGCAAGCTGCCTCCAATGGCCTTGGACAACACCACCACGTCCGGGACGATGCCGGCGTGCTCAAAGGCAAACATCTTGCCGGTGCGACCGAAGCCACTCTGGATTTCATCGACGATCAGCGCCACGCCCGCCTGCTCGGTAATCCTGCGCAAACCCCGCAGCCAGTCGAGGTCAGCCGGGATCACCCCGCCCTCCCCCTGAACCACTTCAACGATCACCGCCGCCGGCAGCAACACGCCCGCCTCGGGATCATTCAACAGGTTTTCCAGGTAGTGCAGGTTGACCTTGATCCCCTCTGCCCCGCCCAGGCCAAACGGGCAACGATAGTCATAAGGAAACGGCAGGAACTGCACGCCATTGGCCAGCAGCGCACCCAACGGCTTTTTCGGCCCCAGGCTGCCCATCAGGCTCAACGCGCCCTGGCTCATGCCGTGATACCCCCCCTGGAACGACAACACCGTGCTGCGCCCGGTGGCCGTACGCACCAGTTTCAACGCGGCTTCCACCGCATCGGTACCGGTGGGGCCGCAGAATTGAATCTTCGCTTCACGGGCCAGTTCCGTCGGTAGCAAGCCGAACAGGTCCTGGACGAATTGGTCCTTGACCGGTGTCGTCAGGTCCAGCGTGTGCAGTGGCAGTTCATCGCTCAATACCTGGCGGATCGCGTCGATCACCACCGGATGGTTATGCCCCAACGCCAAGGTGCCAGCGCCCGCCAGGCAGTCGATAAAGCTGCGGCCTTCAACGTCTTCGACATAAATCCCTCGCGCCCGCTTAAGCGCCAGGGGAATGCGTCGCGGATAGCTGCGGGCGTTGGATTCCTGCTGGCGCTGGCGCGCTAGCAGCGGTGTTTCATCGAACTGGTACAGCGTTTCCGCCGGGGCCGGGCTGACCCGAACCTGCAAATCTTCGATACGGCTGGTAGCGACTGACATCTCTCGATCCCTCAATACGCTGATGATGGTGACCAAACTGCCAATCCGTTGGCGTCTGGCCCAAGGGCTGCGCACGGATTTCCTGTTCTGGAAACGCGTCAGGGGCTCGAGGATTTACACCTTGGGCATTAAAAAACCGCCCGTTCAGCCGGCGACACCGGTGTACTTGTCATTCAGCGCATAAAGGATCCCGCAGGTTTCGGCATCCAACCGTCCGTCATAATGATTCGGTCGAAAATGCATCTGGAATGCCCGCACCCGTTGCTGGAAGGCCTGACGATTTTTCGCCGCCGCGTAGCCATAGCGCTGGAATGCCCTTTCGATCTCCACTTCCGGTGGTAGCCCCATGGAAAACCTGCGCTGGTAGACCTCTTGGGTAACCCCATCGAACCAGGCCCCCACCCCCGCCTCGAACAGTTGGCGCCAGGGCAAGCGCGGGCCAGGATCGCTTTTGCGCCAGTACGCCACGTCGCTGTGGCCAAGAATGTCGGTGGGGCCAATGTCCGGGTAACGTCCCTGAATGTCGCGGATCAAGGCGATCAACAACTCAATCTGCTCAGGGTCATAGGCGGGAAAGGTAAAGACGCCCGCGTCATCACGGGCCAGGTTGACGATTTCAATGCCGATGGAGCGGCCGTTGAGGTTGTCGCGCCCGGCCCATTGGCTGACGCCGGCATGCCAGGCGCGGTGCTGCTCGTCCACCAGGCTGAACACCCGCAACTCGTCATAGCCTGCGGCTCGGTAACTGCAGTCATGGGGATCGGCCAGTAAATAGTGAGCGCTGACCCCATCCTGAGTCAGTGTGCGCAAGGCACTGGCAAATGGCGCAGCGGTGTAATGCACGATGACCTGGCGCACGGTTTCGCCATTGCGCTGGTTGAAGTTTTTTGCGGGGTATGTGGTGTCGATGACCAACATGGGAGCTGTCCTTTTCAAGACAGGCTGAATCATTCAGCCTGTAAGCCGTTTACCGTCATCCTGAAGCGCTGGGCTTTAAGAGGGCGGTAACTATTTGGCTTTTTGAAGGACCGGTCAGCGGCGTAGCGGCATGCCCAGTTCAACCCGCAGGCCATCGGCCTGGCTGTCGAACTTCAAGGAACACGAGCAGCGCTGCACGATGGCTTGCACAATGGCCAGGCCAAGGCCACACCCCTCGCTGTTGCCGTTGCGCCAGAAGCGTTGGGTCAAGTGTTGCAGGTCTTCGCTGGAGATCGGCGCGCCGTGGTCCCGCACGCGGAACACCACGTTATCGGCGGCCGTGAAGACACTCAGTTCCACGCGGGTATCCGCCGGTGTATGACGCAAGGCGTTATCCAGCAGGTTGCGCAAGGCGGCGACGGCCAGGCCCACGGGCATTTCCACCGGTGTTTCAGGCAAGTTGGCCGGCAGGATCAGGTCGATGCGCGAATTGTCCCCGGCGTTGGCGTCCTGGATTGCCAGGCGCGCCACTTGTTCGGCGTTCGATTGCAAGCCGTCATCAAACGACAGGCTGCCTTCGACACGGGCCAGCAGCAGCAACTGCTCAAGGGTACGGTGCAGGCGATCGGCGCCCTCCTCGGCATGGGCCAGGGACTGGTCACGGGCGGCGCCTTCGGTCATGCGCGCCACTTGCAGGTGGGTCTTGATTGCCGTCAGCGGGCTGCGCAGTTCGTGGGCGGCATCGCCGGTCAGGCGGCGTTCGCGTTCGATGGTCTTGGCGATGCGCTGCAGCAGTTGGTTCTGGGTGTCGAGCAGCGGCTTGAGCTCGCTGGGCAACGGATGAATCTGCAACGGCTCCAGGGAGTCGGCGCTGCGGCGCATCAAGGCGTCGCGCATGCGATTGAGCGGCACCAGGCTTTGGCCGATGCCCAGCCACAGCAGGCACAGGCAACCCAGCAGGGCAACACCCACCGGCACCGATGCCGCCAGCAGGATCGACAGGTTCAACGCCTCACGCTCCACCTGGCGGTCGGCAGTGGTGATGAACAGGTCGCCACGGGCCAGGGTGAAGCTGCGCCAAGTCGTGCCGTCGATCATCTGATCGCGAAAACCGCTCTGGTGCGACTCCAGGCCCTGGTCCGGGGTGGTGTGGCTGCGGGCGAGAATTTCCCCGCGCAAAGAACTCACCTGACACGCCATGCCGCCAGGGATATTCAACTGTTCGGCGCTGAAATGAGTGCCCTCGCCTTTGGTAGGCAGGGCCGGCAACTGCTCCATCAAGCCGGCGACCATGCGCGCTGATGCCACCAGCCGCTGATCCAGGGAAAACATCATCTGGTTGCGCAGGTCACTGAGCATCCAGGCCGCCGCCAGCGCCCAGATCAGCACAAAGGCGGCGCCCAGCTTGAACGTCAGGCGCAGGCGCAGGCTCATCACGAAGCGTCCTCTCCACCGTCAGCCGGGCCCAGGCGATAGCCCAGGCCACGCACGGTTTCGACAATGCTGTTACCCAGTTTTCGCCGCAGGTGGTGGATATGGACGTTCAGGGCGTTGCTTTCCAGTTCGTCGTTGAAGCCGTAGACGCTGTCTTTCAACTGCTCGCTGGACAGCACCCGCCCACGGTTATGCAACAAGGCCTGCAACAGCGCCTGCTCGCGACGGGACAGGTCCACCGATTGACCGCCCAGCAAGGTTTCGCGGCTGCTGGGGTTGTAGGTCAGGCGCCCGTGTTCGATCAGGTTGACGCTGCGCCCGGCGACCCGGCGCAACAAGGTCTGCAAACGCGCAGCCAGTTCCCGCAAATCGAAGGGTTTGAGCAGGTAATCGTCGGCGCCCGCTTGTAGGCCATCGACCCGGTTGGTCACCGAATCGCGCGCGGTGAGGATCAGCACCGGGATTTCCAGGCCTTGGCTGCGCTGTTGTTGCAGCAGCTTCAGGCCGTCTTCATCCGGCAAGCCGAGGTCCAGCACCATGATGTCGAACTCAGCCGCCTTGAGCATTGCCCGCGCAGCAGCGGCCGTCGCGACGCGTTCGACCGTAAAGCCCTGGGCGCCAAGGCCGGCAACAATACCGCTGGCGATCAGCTCATCGTCTTCACAGACCAGTACGTGCATGGTGAGCCCTTTGGAAAAATGATGATGATTAAAAGGGGGTTGGATTAAGCACGCATTATGCCGTGCAAACGTTCACATTCAGACAATCCCTACACGTTAGAATAGCCCGGTTAATCATCGGTTAATCAACACCACACATTGTGTGCCCACTTGCATCGAACTAAGGCTTGACCATGCGGCATCTGTTTCTCTTCTTGCTGGTGTTATTCGCTGGATTTTCCCAGGCCGCGCCGGGCAATAATCCTTTCGAGACCAAACCCGACTTCCTCCCGGTGGGCAAAGCCTTCACCTTTACCTCCGAGCGCCTGGCGTCTGGCGAAACCCAGCTGTATTGGCAGATTGCCGACGGTTACTATCTGTACCAGCAGCGCATGAAGTTCGATGGCCTGGCCGAAAAACCAGTGCTCCCACAAGGCGAAGCCCATAGCGACGAGTTCTTTGGCGAGCAGCAAGTGTACCGCCAGGGCCTGGAGGTGAAGATTCCCGCAGGCGCTACCGGCCAGGTCAAGCTGGGCTGGCAGGGCTGTGCGGATGCCGGCCTGTGTTATCCGCCGCAGTCGATCACTGTGGATCTGGGCGGCAACCCTGCTGTCGCAGCCACCGCCGAGGCCCAGGACCAGAGCCTGGCCAGCGGCCTGCAACAACGCAGCCTGGGCTGGAGCCTGCTGGTGTTCTTCGGCCTGGGGCTGCTGCTGGCCTTCGCCCCGTGTTCCTTGCCGATGCTGCCGATCCTCGCCGGGTTGGTGGTGGGCAGCGGCGCCAGCCCGCGACGCGG
The DNA here is from genome assembly GCF_009724245.1 of Pseudomonas spelaei. GTDB lineage: Bacteria > Pseudomonadota > Gammaproteobacteria > Pseudomonadales > Pseudomonadaceae > Aquipseudomonas > Aquipseudomonas spelaei. The sequence goes on from NZ_WNNK01000014.1 coordinate 152,045, forward strand.
CTTTGCCCTCGCCGCCAGCTACGTGGTGTGCATGGCGCTGGTCTATGCGGCCCTGGGCGTATTGGCCGCCCTGCTGGGTGGCAATCTCGCTGCCCTGCTGCAAACCCCGTGGATCCTCGGTAGTTTTGCTGCACTGTTTGTGGTCCTCGCGTTGCCGATGTTCGGCTTCTTTGAATTGCAGCTGCCTGCGTTCCTGCGTGATCGCCTGGATAATGTCAGCCGCCAGCAAAGCGGCGGCAGCCTGGTCGGTGCCGGTGTGCTCGGCGCCCTGTCCGGCTTGCTGGTGGGGCCGTGCATGACCGCACCGCTGGCCGGCGCCCTGCTGTATATCGCCCAGAGCGGCAACGCCCTGCACGGCGGCCTGATCCTGTTTGCCATGGGCATCGGCATCGGTGTGCCCCTGTTGCTGCTGGTGACCGTGGGCAATCGCTTCCTGCCCAAGCCCGGCACCTGGATGAACGTGCTCAAGGGCGTCTTCGGCTTCCTGTTTCTCGCGACCGCCGTGCTGATGATTCGCCCGGTGGTCGGTGAAACCCTGTGGCTTGCTTTGTGGGGCGTGTTGGCGTTGGTCATGGCCTACTGCGGCTGGCGGCTGGCCAGTCAGCAGGGTCTCGCCGCCAAGGTACTGGGCGCCGGCTCGCTGGTCCTGGGCCTGTGGGGCAGCCTGCTGGTAGTGGGTGCGGCGGGTGGCAGCGATGACCTGTGGCAGCCGCTCAAGGTCTTCACCGGTTCGCAAGTCGCCAGTGCTCCAAGCGCCCACGACGCTTTCACGACAATCAGCGACCCGGCCGTGCTGCAAAGCCAACTCGACAGCGCCAGGGCCCAGGGCCAATGGGTGCTGCTGGACTACTACGCCGACTGGTGCGTGTCGTGCAAGATCATGGAAAAACAAGTGTTCGGCAAACCCGAAGTGATGGACGCCCTCAAGGACGTGCGCCTGCTGCGCCTGGACGTCACCGCCGACAACGCCGCCAGCCGCGAACTGCTGGGGCGCTACAAAGTACCCGGGCCACCCAGCTTCGTCTGGATCGGCCCCAATGGTGAAGAACGCCGCGCCCAGCGCATCACCGGTGAAGTCGACGCCGCCGCATTCCTGCAACGCTGGACCCAGACCCGGGACGCCCTCTGATGCTGACCTTCACCATCGGCACCTTCGCTATCGCCTTGAATCATTTGCTGCTGATCAGCGCGCTGATTCTCGCCACCCTGGTGGGCTGGCGCGTGGCCAAGCGCGGCGGCGAGAACCCGGAGTCGGTGCTGTTCACCCTGTTCCTGCTGGGCATGCTCAGCGCGCGGATCAGTTTCGTAGTGATGTACTGGGCCTATTACCGTAACGACCTGCTGCAAATCATCGACCTGCGCGACGGCGGTTTCCTCGCCTGGCCCGGTGTCATAGTCCTGATCCTCGGAGCCCTGCTGTATGGCTGGCGCCGTCCGCTCCTGCGCAAGCCCTTGAGTGCCGGCGTGATCACCGGCCTGGCCTTCTGGGCCCTGGCCAGCTTCTCCCTGACGATCTATGAAAAAGGTACCCGCCTGCCCGAGATCACCCTGCGCAACGCCAATGGCGAAACCGTGCAACTGACCGATTACCAGGGCGGTCCCCTGGTGATCAACCTCTGGGCCACCTGGTGCCCACCGTGCCGCCGGGAAATGCCGGTGCTGGAAAACGCCCAGAAACAACGGCCCGACGTGACCTTCCTGTTCGTCAACCAGGCCGAAAGCATGCAGAGCGTCAGCACTTACCTGGCGACCCAGGGTCTGAACCTGGACAACGTGCTGTTCGACGCCAGCGGCCGCCTCGGCCAGGCCGTGGGCTCCATGGCCTTGCCGACTACGCTGTTCTACGAACCGGACGGACGCCTGATCAACAGCCACCTGGGCGAACTGTCCCAGGCCAGCCTGGCCCGTGCCATGGAACGTTTCGAGACCGACGCCAACACCGCCAAGCCGGCTCCAACAAGGAAACCCTTATGCCCCGCCTCCGCCACCTGCTGACCCTGCTGCCCCTGACCCTCGCCGCAACCCTGGCCCAGGCCGAAGACTGGCCGGCGCCGATCAAACAGATCGAAGCCAAGGGCGCCAAGATCATCGGCAGCTTCGACGCCCCCAGTGGCCTCAAGGGCTATGCCGCGCAATACCAGAACCGGGGCATGGCGCTGTACCTGACCGCCGATGGCAAAAGCGTGATCGCCGGCAACCTGTACGACGCTCAAGGCAACGACCTGAGCGCGGCGCCTCTGGACAAACTGGTGTATGCGCCAATGGCCAAGGAAGTCTGGGCCAAGATGGAACAGAGCAACTGGATTCAGGACGGCAACAAGGACGCGCCGCGTACCGTCTACCTGTTCAGCGACCCCAACTGCCCGTACTGCAACATGTTCTGGGAACAGGCACGGCCGTGGGTGAAGGCCGGCAAGGTGCAACTGCGGCACATCATGGTCGGGATTATTCGTGAGGACAGCCCGGGCAAATCGGCCGCGTTGCTGGCCAGCAAAGACCCGCAAAAAGCCCTGGAAGCCCACGAAGGCGCGGGTAAAGCCAGCAAGCTGCAGCCGCTGGAGAAGATCCCTGCGGATATCCAGGCCAAGCTCGATGCCAATATGAAATTGATGGAGGAGCTGGAGTTGTCAGCAACTCCGGCGATCTTTTATATGGACGACAAGGGGCAGTTGCAGCAACAGCAAGGGGCGCCGTCGCCGGATAAGTTGGCGAAGATTCTCGGGCCGAAATAGGTTACCGGATAAAAACAGGCCCTGATAACAGGGCCATGTTTCCAATCAAAGAGAAGGCGTACACCCAAATGCTTCAACGGAAGGTACGCCAGCCTCCTCAAGCCCCCCAAAAAGTAAAGAAGTCCATAAACGCGTAATCTGACGCTCTGACGATCATAGCTGTGACGCTATCACCGGTCGGCGCAGTGAAATCAATCCAGTGATCCCGTTGGTCATTCTCCGAAGACGTCGAAGGGAGGTCCCGCTTGCCAATAACCGTACCTGCCAGATTGTAAAACAGAATTTCTACCGGGTGCCGCTGCCATGTATAGGCAAATCTGACTCTTTGGCTCGCCAACTTGAAGTCTATACGCATGCGTTGTTCTGGAACCTGATTCGGATTGCTATAGCAGATGCTTAACGCCTCACTGTCCAACATACCGGGCTTGGGATACGCGTAGTACGTGATGCCTGCCGTACCGCCAGATCCAGGTAATAGCGTAATGGTCATTGTTGATATATCAATACTCTGGCCGGCGGAAATCATCCGCTGAGGCTGCCCCGTGAAGTTTTCATAGAGGATTTCCGGCTCTGCTCGCACTGTCAGGAGCAAAGATGGAAACACTACAGCCTCATTTTCATGGGCACTGCCATCAGCCGTTACCTTGCAAGTAAACGTCAAGCTACTGCCGTCCTTAAGCAACTCAAGCTCGGCTCGCGCCAACACCTCTTTCAACCCTGCTGTGACTTCAGTCGCCGTGACCGCTTTACCCAGATAGACATTCAGGGTGTAAGGACTGCCATCTTTCTTAGTCCCTGCCCCCCGCAACCAGACCTTCTGATCCGGCAAGATAAACCACCACTTTTCAACCGTGATATCGGCGTTTCCGGTAAAGGTACGCAAGTCGAGGATATTATTGGTCGCCTGCAGCACCACCGGAGTAGGCAAGCGCACCGGCACACTGATCTGCAAATCAAGATCCGGCGAGGTGGCCAGCTTGCAGAGACTGGTCACGGTGTAATTGATCGTGACCGTTTTGCCGCTCCCATGAATCACAGCCTCGCGAGGAATCTGAAAATCAACGTACTTCGGATCACTGCTGCCGGGCTTCGACATCAACGGCAGGCACGTGCCATCCGCCCTTTTCCAGCACACACTGATGGCGTGATTGGGATTGATCAGGTCGTACTCCACCCGTACCGTCACACCCTCGCGACCGTTCCATACCGTCAACTGCGAGCCCACTGCTTCGCGCACTGTTGACGCCCTGAGCACCAGGTCTTCCTGAACGATCCCCAAGCTCAGTACCGGGAATTGCTTGGCACTGGCCTTATCGGACAGGCCATTGAAATTCACCGCAAAATGCACGTCGAAAGCACTGCAATCCGCCAGCTTTTTCAACTCGCTACGGGGCAAAGGCGTATTGACGCCGCTGGCCAGCCATTCCTCAGTGACAGGTTCCCCTTCCAGTACCGAGAAGCTGTAGGCACTGCCATCTTCCCGTTCGCCGGTGACCCACAGCCAGCAAAGTTGACCCAGGGCAATGTAGAGCCAAGGTTCGACAGTGGCGGTGGCATCCCCGGAGAAGGTGTTGAGATCAAGTGTACCTCCTGTGGCCTGCTCGACCGCCGGGGTTGGCAAACCGGTGATATCCAGGATATTCACTTGCCGTGGCGGTGATTGCCAAGGCCCGGTGCCACTGTGGCTTACGGTGTAAGTGAGCGTGACAGGTAGACCAAAATTGGCACTGAAGGCCGAGGGCGGTACCAGGAATTCCAGGCTGGTTTCACCTGGCTGCACCGTACGACACTCAAGAGACGGTGAGCCCGCTCCGGGTGTACCGACAAACTTGGGGCACACAATATCCCCGGCATGTATCCCCTCATAGGTGATCACGATATGCCCGCCGCGCACCGTATTGAGCGGATTCACCACCCAGCCATCGGCACCGCAATCCACCGACTCCTTGAGGTGGGGCGGCGGCAAATCCAGCGCCGGGTCCACCCGCAACAGCGTGGTAGTGCGCAAGTGGAAATCCTGGGCGTTGAGGGGCAGCGGATTCTCATGGACAGGATCATCCGGCGTTGGCAGCACCGGTGCAGTACCGTCCCAGATCACACCCATATGGGTTGTCAGGGCCGAGTAGTCATCCAGTCGCGACATCCAGCCACGGGATAACCAGAACTCAAATACGTGATCGGCATGAGCTTCAGCGGCGGTCACCACATGATCAAAGGCCACCCAGATGAATCTGTACGGCACCTGATGCTGGTTACCCGCGACAGTGACAAACAGACGCTGGCCTGCCTGAATCATCGGCCACGCCTTGATCTGGATGGTTTCGTCGCCCTGGAACTCGTACATGTCCAGCCACCATGTACTCCACTCCAACGTGGAGTGCAGGAATACGGGCAATGACCCTCGAAGATCCGCTTCCCGGACATCCTGGATCTCCAACTCCAGGACCAGCGATTCTTGAAGCCGCCCGTTCACCGTGGCCGAATACCAGATCAGCACCGTGTGCCCGATACAGGTACTCACCCGTTGCCAGGGGATCGGAATTTCAACACTGCCACTGGTACTGCCAGGCACCACAATCGGCTCGAATGCAGGCTGGTCCTGATCCTTGATCGCCCAATACAAGGTGACCGGTGCGGCCTGCATATTCGCAACGGTGATCGTTGCAACCGTGCCACCCTTTGCATCAAGGGGGTAAAGCAAGTTGTTATTAGCTGCGTATTGAATCTGCGGGTAGGGCAATTCGGGGTTGGCCGCGTCCGGGGTTTTAGGAGTGGCGGGTGTTTTTGGCAACGTTTGTTTAGCCACGACATGACCTCCTGTCCTAGGATAAATAACCATCGGTACTGGCCAATGAGGCCTAGAAACCTGGGTTATCTAGCGCTTGAGATGAAGGTCTTGCCTACTGTCAGAATTGACAGTTTGAACCGAAAAACAGCGTTTTCCCGACCAGCGGCCCACCCCTGCAATCCCCCAGGATGATCTCTTTGCCCTGCTCAAGACATTGGTCAGCCGAACAAAGCGCCCACGCCGGATAAGTGGGTGAAAACTCTCGGGCCTAAATAACCGTCGCCTGTTCGAGCCTCATCGCGGGCAAGCCCGGCTCCCACACTTGACCGCATTTCTTCAGGTACAACTCGGTCAATGTGGGAGCCGGGCTTGCCCGCGATGAGGCCCGAACAGGTAGCCATAATTTCCGGCCTACAACCCCTCCAACTCCGCCATCAAATCACTCAACCGATCCACCTTCTCGGCACTGATGTCATTGGCCGCCAGCCCATCGATGTACTCGGCCAACTCCGCCACCGTGCTGCACTCGAACATCGCCCGCAACGGCACATCCCGCTGCAAGGTCTTCTGCACCCGCGAGGCAATTTGCGTCGCCAGCAACGAATGCCCGCCCAGTTCAAAGAAGTTGTCCTGCACCCCCACCCGCTCAACCTTCAGCACCTCGGCCCAGATATCGGCCAGGGTTTGCTCCAGCGCGTTGCCCGGCGCCAGGTAGTCCTGGCTGTGCAACTGGCCGATCTCCAGGGCTGGCAAAGCCTTCCGGTCAAGCTTGCCGTTGGCATTCAGCGGCAAGCGATCCAGCCACAACCAATGCAGCGGCACCATGTATTCCGGCAGCTCGGCCCGCAGGCGTTGCTTGATACGGTCCAGGCGCTCGCCGGGGTTAAGGGTCTCATCGGCGGCTACCAGGTAGCCAACCAGATGCTTGCCGTTTACGCCTTCCTGCACACCAACAGCCGCATCACGGACTTCCGGTTGTTCGTGCAAACGCGCTTCAATTTCCCCCAGCTCGATACGGTAGCCACGGATCTTCACTTGATGGTCGATACGGCCGACGTACTCCAACACGCCATCGCTACGACGACGGGCCAGATCACCGGTGCGGTACAGACGTTCACCCGCCCCGCCGAACGGGTTCGGCACAAACACTTGGGCAGTACGCAAAGGATCACTGACATAACCGCGCCCCACACCGATGCCCGCCACACACAGCTCGCCAACCGCCCCTTGCGGCACCAACTCCAGCGCACCGTCCAGCAGGTACAAACGGTTGTTGTCCGTCGGTGTGCCAATCGGCAGATAAGTGCCCCGGGTCGACGCCAGGTCGACGCGGAAGAACGCCACATCGTCCGAACATTCCGCCGGGCCGTAGGCGTTGACCAGGCCAATCTGCGGATAACGCAGCAGCCACTGATGCGCCAATTCCGGCGGCATCGCCTCACCGGTCGGCAACATCCAGCGCAAGCCGTCAAGGCTCATACGCTCCTGGGCCAGCATGCCCTGGATCAGCGACGGCACGCTTTCCAGCACGGTGATGCCCTGGGCCTGGACATGCTCCAGCAAGCCCTGGGGATCATGGGCAAGGGTGTTCGGCACGATATCCACGCGTGCGCCAAACAGCGGCGCGGCGAGGAACTGCCAGACGGAAATATCGAAACTTTGCGAGGCGGTCTGGGCGATCACGTCGGCTTCGCTCAGTTGCAGATACGGCACCTTGCTCAACTGGTTATTGAGCATGCCGCGCTGCTCCACCATCACACCTTTAGGCAGGCCGGTGGAACCCGAGGTGTAGATCACATACGCGAGGTTATCCGGGGCGCTGTAGATCCCGGGGTTCTCCTCTGATCCAGCAACCTCGTCCCACACCAACAACTTCGGACGACCGACGCAGGCAAATTCTTCCAGCAGCGCCAACGCCTGTTCCCGGCAAGCCTCGGTGCACACCAGCAGCGGTGTGCGACTCAAGTCGATGATTCGACTCAAGCGATGTGTCGGCAACCCCGGATCCAGCGGCAGGTAACCGGCACCGGCCTTGAAGCTGCCGATGATCATGCCCAGCAGGTCGAGATTACGTTCGGCCAGCAATGCCACCGGCTGATCCAGTCCGACACCCGCCGCGATCAGCGCATGGCCGAGGCGGTTACTGCGTCGGTTCAGTTCGGTGTAGGTCCAGCGTTGATCCAGGCAACTGGCGGCAATCCGTTGTGGATGCTGCGCCACCTGGGCCTCGAACAACTCAACGTAGCTCTGCTCCAGCGGATAATCATGCTCACTCTGGTTGCAGCCCTCCACGAGGAACTCACGCTCCCGCTCACCGATCAGCGGCAAGTCGGCCATATCGCCATGGAAGCCCTGCACCAGCGCCAGCAGCAGACGCTTGAACTCACCGAGCATGCCTTGCACGGTGGTTTCATCGAAGTAGCGCTGGTCGTAGGACAGGTGCAAACCCAGGTCATCACCCGGATAGCACACGGCAGTCAGCGGGAAATTGGTGTGGGTACGGCCGGAATCCGAGGTGGCATTCAGGCTTTGCGCACGGTCCAGCACCGAGACTTCCACCGGGGCGTTTTCAAACACGAACAGGCTGTCGAACAGCGGCTGGCCCTTGGGCAACTCGCTGTGTTCCTGGATCGTCACCAACGGCAGGTATTCGTATTCGCGCAGTTGCATATTGCTGTCGAGCAAGCCGCTGAGCCATTGGCGCACGCTGCACGTCTGGTCGTCCTCGGGCAGCTTGACCCGCAGCGCAATGCTGTTGATGAACAAGCCGACAGTGCGCTGCATCTGCGGCATGTCTACCGGGCGCCCGGCAACCGTAACGCCGAACAGCACGTCTCGATCACCGCTCAAACGTCGCAGTGCCAACGCCCACGCCGCCTGGGCGAAGGTGTTGACGGTCAGTTGATGGGCCTGGGCCAACTCACGCAATTGCGCACCGTCCCGCGCATCGAGCCGGGTGTAGCAATCGCCCACCACCATCCCGCCGCTGTGGCCTGCGTGCTCACGCAGGAACGGCCGGTCGCTCGGGATCGGCGTGGTGCGTTCAAAGCCTTGCAGGTTCTGCTGCCACCACTGCCGCGCCTCAGCCAGGTTCTGGCGTTGCAGCCAGGCAATGTAGTCGCGATAGCGCGGCGGCATTGCCAGTTGCGCCTCACGGCCTTCGCCCAGGGCCATGTAGATGTCGAAGAAGTCATTCATCAATAGCGAGCGGCACCAGGCATCGATGAGGATGTGGTGGTTGCTCATCATGAACCAGTAGCGAGCCTCGCCGACGCGGATCAGGCGCAGGTGGAATGGCGCCTGGTTGAGCAGATCGAAACCGGCTTCACGCTCCTGCTTGAGCAGGGCTTGCAGGCGCGGCTCCTGTTCGGCTTGCGGGTCGGCACTCCAGTCGAGGTACTCGATCGGCGTGCTGCCCGGCTTGTGGATCACTTGCAACATATCTTCGCCAACGTTCCAGCAGAACGAGGCGCGCAGGGCCTCGTGACGAGCGATCACCGCCTGCCAGGCCTGGGCGAACCGCTGCGGGTCGAGTTCGCTGTTGATGCGGTAGCGATCCTGCATGTAGTAGAGACCGGTACCCGGTTCCAGCAGGGTGTGCAGCAGCAGGCCTTCCTGCATCGGCGTCAGCGGGTAGACATCCTCGATCGCGCTGGCCGGTACCGGTAGCGCATCGAGCTGTGGTTGGGTCAGGCGTGCCAGCGGGAAGTCTGACGGTGTGAGGCCACCCGCCTCGTCCTTGAGGCAATGTTCGATCAGGCTTTGCAGCTCCGCCAGATAGGCGTGGGCCAGGTCGCTGATGGTCTGGCTGTCGTGTCGCTCGCGGCTGAAGGTCCAGCGCAGTACCAGCTCGCCACCGTACACCTGACTGTCGACGCTCAGCGCGTTGGGCAGTGGTGCGTCGGGGTCGTGGGCCAAGCCTGCTGATTCATCCAGCGGGTGGAACAGTGCGTCATCGCCGAAGCTCTGGTCGAACTGACCGAGGTAGTTGAAGGTGATCCCGGCAGTCGGCAATACGGCCATGGCCTGGCGGCACTGGTCGTCTGCCAGGTAGCGCAGTACGCCATAACCCAGGCCCTTGTGAGGCACCGCGCGCAGTTGTTCCTTGATCGCCTTGATCGAGGCGCCCTGCCCGGCGGCTTCTTCAATGTGCAGCGGGGTCAGGCGCAGCGGGTAGGCGCTGGTGAACCAGCCGACGCTGCGGGTCAAGTCGATGTCGTCGAACAAGGTCTCGCGGCCGTGGCCTTCCAGTTGGATCAAGGCCGACTCATGACCGCTCCAGCGACACAGCACACGGGCCAGGGCGGTCAGCAGCAAATCATTGACCTGAGTGCGGTAGGCACTCGGGGCTTGTTGCAACAGTTGGCGGGTGTATTCGGTATCCAGGCGCACGCTGATGGTTTCAGCATCACCGTTGCGCAGCAAGCCCTGCGGACGGTCCACCGGCAACTCAACAACCGGCCCGGCCAGCTGGTTCTGCCAGAGGCTCAACTCTTCGCGCAGGGATTCGCTGCAGGCATAGGCCTGCAAACGTGCCGCCCAGTCGCGCAACGCGCTGGTCTTGGCCGGCAAGTTGACGGACTGGCCGTCGCTCAACTGGCGATAGACGTTTTGCAGGTCTTCCAGCAGCACGCGCCAGGACACGCCGTCCACCACCAGGTGGTGGATCGCGATCATCAACCGTTGACGGCCTTCTGGACCGTCCACCAGCAAGGCGCGCAGCAAGGGGCCGTGTTCCAGGTCGAGACTGCGCTGGGTATCGGTGAACAGCGCGGCACACTGCGTCAAATCCGAGACCTGGGCCTGCAGCAACACGCCGCCTTCGGGCACGGCCAGATGCTCGGCGTGCCATTGGGCATCGCGCCGGGTAAAGCTCAGGCGCAGCGCATCGTGATGCTCCAGCACCGCCAACAGCGCTTGCTCCAGGCGATGGGGCTCGAGGACCTGCACCGGCTCCAGCAGCAACGCCTGGTTCCAGTGCTGACGCGCCGGAATATCGGTATCAAAGAACCAATGCTGGATCGGAGTCAGCCCCGACACGCCCGTCAGCAGGCCTTGCTCAGCGGTGACTTGCTCACTGCGGGTCGCCACCGCTGCCAGGGTCTGCACGGTCTGGTGCTGGAACAAATCGCGCGGGCTGAAATGAATCCCCGCCTGCCGCGCCCGGCTCACCACCTGGATCGACAGGATCGAATCGCCGCCCAGTTCGAAGAAGTTGTCGTCCAGGCCGACCTGTTGCACGTTGAGCACCGCACACCAGATCGCCGCCAGTGTTTGCTCCAGCTCATTGCGTGGCGCCACGTAGTGTTGACGATTGGCCTCAGGGTCCGGCTGCGGCAAGGCGCGGCGGTCGAGTTTACCGTTGGCGGTCAGCGGCATGCTGTCCAGTACCATCAGGTGCGCGGGCACCATGTAGTCCGGCAGTTGCGCTTTCAGATGGGCCTTGAGGACGTCGCGCAGGGCGCTGTGGTCCGCATCGTCACTGACCAGATACGCCACAAGCTGCTTGCCGCTCGGGCTGTCGAGGGCCAGCACTACCGCTTCGGCCACCGACGGGTGCTCCAGCAGACGGCTCTCGATTTCCCCCAGTTCAATACGGAAACCGCGAATCTTCACTTGATGGTCGATACGCCCCAGGTATTCCACCAGGCCATCGGCACGCTGGCGTACCAGATCGCCGGTGCGATACAGGCGACCACCGTTATCAGCGAACGGATCAGCCACAAAACGCTCCGCCGTCATGCCTGGACGCTGGTGATAACCCTGGGCCAGGCCGGCACCGCCGACGTATAACTCGCCGGTCGCACCCTGCGGGACCAACGCCAGGTCCGCGTCGAAAATATAGGCCACGCGCGCCCCGATGATGCTGCCGATCGGTACGCTGCCGGCCCCCTCCTCCAGAGACTCCGGAGCGAGGCTGGCGAGCGGCATGACCACGGTTTCAGTCGGGCCATAAGCGTTGAAAAACAGCGCCGGCTGGAACGCCGCACGGATACGTTGCAAGTGCTCACCGGTCAGCGCCTCGCCACCGGTGATGCACATGCGCACCGGCAAGGTCTGGTGTTGCGTCGCCAACCATTGTGCCAACTGGCTGCCGTAGCTCGGGGTGAACCCCAGGATATTGATTCGATGCTGACGAATCAGCCCGCAAATCTCTTCGGCATCCCATTGGCCCTGCGCACGCAGTACCACTTGCGCACCGCTGAGCAGCGGCACCAGCAAACGCTCGGTGGCCGCGTCAAAGTTGATGGAGTAGAAATGCAACTCGCAGTCATCCGCACGCATGCCGAAGCGCTCGATCACCGCCTGGCAATGCATGGCGATTTCACCGTGGGACACCACCACGCCCTTGGGCTTGCCGGTGGAGCCCGAGGTGTAGATCAGGTACGCCTGATGTTGCGCCAGGCTGAGAAACGGCAGTTCGCTGGCCGGATAGTCGGCAAGTGCCGGTGAGTCCTGTTCCAGGCACCAGCGGCTGACGCTGGCAGGCAGCTCACCCAGCGCATCGAACATCGCCGCGTCACTGAGCAACAGGCCGATGCCACTGTCTTCAATCATGTAGTGCAGGCGGTCCAGCGGGTATTCCGGGTCCAGCGGCACGTAGGCACCCCCGGCCTTGAGGATCGCCAGCAGGCCAATGACCATTTCCAGGGAACGTGGCAGCGCCAGGCCGACCCGCACTTGTGGGCCGACACCGCGCTCGCGGAGCATCCAGGCCAGGCGATTGGCGCGGCTGTCCAACTCGCTGTAGCTCAAGGTGTGTCCGGCAAAGGTCAAAGCCGGCGCGTCGGGACGGGCCAGGGCTTGCTCGCTGAACAGGTGGTGGATGCACTGGTCCAGGCGATGCTCGCCGGCTTCAATGCCGAGGCTGTCTTGCAAGGCGCGTTGTTCATCGGCCTGCAGCAGCGGCAGTTCGCTCAGACGCTGCTGCGGATCGGCAATCAACGCCTCCAGCAGATTGCGCCAATGTTCGGCCATGCGCGCGATGCGCGGTTCGTCGAACAAATCGGTGCTGTAGGTCAAGCAGCAACCCAGGCGATGATCGAGGTCGGTGACCTCCAGGTTGAGGTCGAACTTGGTGGCGCGGGCGTCGTTGGCCAGGTACTCGACGGTCATCCCGGCCAGTTGGCGGCGTTGCTGGAACTCCCAGCGCTGCACGTTGCACATCACCTGGAACAGCGGGTTGTACGCCGCACTGCGGGGTGGTTGCAGGGCTTCCACCAGATGGTCGAATGGCAGGTCCTGATGGGACTGACCTTCGATCACGGTGTGGCGGACCTGGTCAAACAACTCGCCCACACGCATCTGCCCGTTGAGCTGGCAACGCAGTACCTGGGTGTTGAGGAACGCACCAATCAGCCCTTCGCTTTCCGGACGAATCCGGTTGGCCACTGGCGCACCGATACGCAGGTCAGTCTGGCCGCTGTAGCGGTAGAGCAACACGGCAAGGGTGGCGGTCATGGTCATGAACAGCGTCAGGCCACGTTCGGCGTTGAAGGCCCGCACGCGAGCGGCAAGGTCGTCGCTCAAATCAAAGCGGTACAACTCACCCTGGTGACTTTGCACCGGCGGCCGTGGACGGTCGGCGGGCAGTTCCAGCAGCGGATGCTCGGAGCCCAGTTGTGCGGTCCAGTAATCCAGTTGACGTTGACGTTCACCGGATTCCAGCCACTGGCGCTGCCACACGCTGTAGTCCAAATACTGTACCGGCAACGGTTCCAGAGGCGATTCGCGCTCGTCGATAAAGGCTTCGTACAAGGCGCTGAGTTCACGGGCAAAGATGTCCATGGCCCAGCCTTCGGTGACGATATGGTGCAAGGTCAGCACCAGGTAGTGTTCCTGATCAGCGGCCTTGACCAGGCAAGCCCGCAGCAACGGGCCGGTTTCCAGGTCAAACGGCGTATGGGCTTCGCGGTCAGCCAATTGCTGCAAGCGCTGCTGACGCGCGTCTTCCGTCAGGGCCGAGAAATCCTGCCAATCCATGCGCACGCCGGTTTGCGCCGAGACCTTCTGCTGCGCTACGCCGTTGATACTCGGGAAGGTCGTGCGCAGGGTTTCGTGGCGCAGGATCAAGGCTTGCAGTGCCGCCTCGAAACGCCCGATATCCAGCACCCCACGCAAACGCGCCATGCCGCCGACGTTGTAGGCCGGGCTGTCCGGTTCCATTTGCCAGAGGAACCACATGCGCTGCTGGGAATACGACAGCGGCACCGGTTGGCTGCGGTCGACGTTGGCAATTGCCAGTTGCTGGTTGCGTTGCCCCGAGGCCTGAATCAGGTGTACTTGCTCGGCGAAATCGCCCAGCTCGCTGGCCTCAAACAAGGTGCGCAACGCCAGTTCGACGTCGCAGGCCTGGCGGGTACGGGAGATGATTTGCGTGGCCAGCAACGAATGGCCGCCGAGGGCGAAAAAGTCGTCCCGCAGGCCGATGCGTGGCAGGCCAAGCACTTCACGCCAGATGGCCGCGATTTGCTGTTGCAACGCTGTTTCAGGTTCGACGTGTTCACGCACTCGCCACACCGGTTCCGGCAACGCGCGGCGGTCGAGCTTGCCGCTGGGGCTTAATGGCATGGCGTCCAGGCGCATCAGTTGAGCCGGCACCATGTATTCCGGCAACTCGGCGGCCAGAGCGTTTTTCACCGCCTGATCGTCCAACTCGGTACTTGCGGTGTAGTAACCGATCAACTGCGCACCGGCCGCTGTTTCGCGCACCAGCACCACGGCCTGGGCGATGCCGTCCTGGGCCAGCAGACACGCTTCGATTTCTTCCGGCTCGACGCGAAAGCCCCGCAGTTTGACCTGCTGATCCAGACGGCCCAGATATTCCAATACGCCGTCGGCGTTCCAGCGCACGCGGTCGCCGGTGCGGTACAGGCGTGCGCCCGCCTCGCCCAATGGATCCGCCACAAAACGCTCGGCCGTCAAACCGGCACGGCCCAGGTAACCCCGGGCCAGGCCAACTCCGCCGATGCACAACTCGCCCGGCACACCCGCCGGCAGCAGGTTGAGCTGATCATCCAATACACGGCAGATGACATTGCCCAGTGGCCGGCCAATCGGCGAACGCTCGCCATCATCGCTGTGACAGTGCCAGTGGGTGACGTTGATCGCGGTTTCGGTCGGGCCATAACGGTTGTGCAACTGCACCGCCGGCCACTGCGCCAATACACGGTTACGCAGTTCGGCCGCCAAGGCTTCGCCACCCGAGAACAGGCGGCGCAAGCGGGTGCATTCGGCCGCCAAAGGCTCATCGACAAACAGCTGCAACAGCGGCGGCACGAAGTGCAGCGTGGTCACGCCATGCGCCTGCACCAACTGCGCGATGCGATGAGGATCGCGATGCTCACCAGGGCCTGCCAGCACCAAACGGCAACCGGTGATCAGCGGCCAGAAGCATTCCCACACCGACACGTCGAAACTGATGGGCGCCTTTTGCATCAGTACATCGGTTTCATTCAGTTGATAAGTCGCCTGCATCCACTGCAAACGCTCGGCCAGGGCCGCGTGAGTGTTGCCCACACCCTTGGGTTGGCCGGTGGAGCCGGAGGTGTAAATCACATAGGCCAGGTTGTCACCGTTAAGGTGCAGACCCGGGGCATGGCTCGACCAACTGTCGAGGTTGAGGCTGTCCATGGCGATCACACAGACGTCCTCGGCGGCCGGTAATTGCGCCAGCAGTGAGGTTTGGGTCAGCAGCAATTGCACGCCGCTGTCCTTGAGCATGTAAGCCAGGCGCTCGGCCGGGTAATCCGGGTCCAGAGGCACGTAGGCGCCGCCGGCCTTGATGATTGCCAGCAGGCCAATCAGCAATTGCGGCGAACGCTCGGCGGCGATGGCCACGCACACGTCCGGGCCAACGCCTTTGTCTCGCAGGTAGTGAGCCAGGCGATTGGCCTGGGCGTGCAGTTGGGCAAAGCTCAGGTGGCCGTCCTGCCACACCAGAGCGGTGCGCTCCGAGGCGTGATGATGATTGAGCAGCTCGGGCAACCATTGCTGCGCCGCAGCGCAAGGTGCTTCGCTCCATTGGCGTTGCTGCGCATGCTCATCGGCCTGAAGCAGCTTCAGATCCCCCAGGGCTTGTTGCGGTTGTTCGCACACCGCTTGCAGCAGGTTGATGAAGTGCTCGGCCAGGCGCTGGATGGTCGCGGCGTCAAACAGCTCATCAGCGTAGTCGAAGGACAGGCTCAGCCGGCCATTGCGGTCTTCTTCGCTGTGCAGTTGCAGGTCGAACTTGGCTTCGCGGCTGTGCCACGGCAACTCGTCAGCCAGCAGGCCGGGCAAGCGGCGCAAGGCGCTGAGGTCACGTTGCTGGTGGTTGAACATCACCTGGAACAGGCCTTGCTCGCGGGCTTGAGGGAAGGCTTCCAGCAGCTGTTCGAAAGGCAGGTCCTGATGGGCTTGGGCGCCCAAGGCAGAGGTTCGCGTGGCCGCCAGCAAATCCGTGAACGACAGGCGCGCATCCAGTTCGGCACGCAGTACCAGGGTGTTGATAAAGAAACCGATCAGGCCTTGGGTTTCCTGGCGTGGTCGGTTGGCGTTAGGTACGCCGATACGGATATCGCGCTGACCGCTGTAGCGATACAACAGGCTCTGAAAGGCCGCCAGCAACAGCATGAACGGTGTGGACTCGTGGGCCTGGGCGGTCTGGCGAATGGCTTCGCCGAGGCTGGCGCTCAACCGTACGCTGTGGCGGGAAGCGCTGCGAACGTGTTGCGCCGAACGCGGGTGATCGGTGGCCAGGCTCAGGGTCGGATGCTCATCGCCCAGCTGCGATGTCCAGTAGGCCAGTTGTCGCTGACTCTCACCTTCGGCCAGCCACTGGCGCTGCCAACTGCCGTAGTCGGCATATTGCAAAGCCAATGCGGGCAACGCCAGGGTTTGTCCCTGGGAGGTGGCGGCATACAGGCGCGAAAACTCATCGATCAGGATATTCAGCGACCAGCCATCGGCGATGATGTGGTGCATTGTCACCAGCAGTTGGTGGTCTTCATCCTCCAGACGTACCAGGGTTACCCACAGCAACGGGCCTTTTTCCAGGTCGAATTGGGTGCGGGCCTCGTCTTCGCGGATCTGTTGGGCGCGGGCTTCACGCTCTGGGGTGGGCAGGTCGCTGAGGTCGATCACTTGCAGGTCGAAATCGACATGGGCGTCGATTCGCTGGAAGGCCTGGCCGTCGCGTTCAAAGAACCGTGTGCGCAGGGCTTCGTGACGTTGAACCAACTGCTGGAAGCTCAAGCGCACCGCCTCTTCATCCAGCTCACCGCGCAAACGCAGGGCGCCGGGAATGGTGTAGGCGCTGCTGTGCGGGTCCAACTGCCAGGTGATCCACAAACGGTTTTGCGCCAGGGATTGCGGCAGGTCTTCCTGGCGCGACAAGGTGTGAATCGCGCCTTGGGCCACGCCGCCGTCCTGCTGCAATTGCGCAACACTGGCGGCGAAGGCCACGAGGATCGGCGCCTCGAACAGCAGGCGCAGGTTCAGTTCCAGGCCCAGGGTTTCCCGCAGGCGGGCGACCACCGAAGTGGCGGTGATGGAGTTGCCGCCCAGCAGGAAGAAGTGATCGTCGGCGGCCACCTCAGCCACCTGCAACTGTTCACGCCAGATAGCAGCAATCTGGCTTTGCAGTTCGGATTCCAGCCCGGCGTTATCACTCGCCTGCGCCTGCAGGTCCGGGAATTGTGCGTAGCTGTCGAGGCTGCCATCGGCCAGGCGATTGCGGCAGGCCGAACGCTGGACCTTACCGCTTGAGGTCTTCGGCAACGCGCCCGGGTTGAGCAACACCACCACGCATGGGGCTTCCTGATAGGCCTCGGCCACGGCTTGGCGGATGGCCTTGATCAGCGCTTCGGGCGGCAGGATTTTCTGCACGCTGCGACTGATTTCGGCAGCAATGCCGATGCCTTCTAGGCCTTGGTCATTGACCGCAAACGCCGCGACACGACCCTTGCGCACCACTTCCACTTCGCGCTCGACGGTTTGTTCGATGTCCTGCGGATACAGGTTGTGGCCACGGACGATCAGCAGGTCCTTCAAGCGGCCAGTGATAAACACTTCGCCGTCACGGACAAAGCCCAGGTCGCCCGTGCGCAACCAGGTGCGGCCTTCGTGCTGGACAAAGGTCTTCGCGGTGGCCTCGGGGTTGCGCCAGTAACCGTGGGCAATGCTCGGGCCGGTGGCCCAGATTTCACCCACGGCGTTGTCATTTAACTCGACCAGGGTATGGGGGTCGGCAATCAACACGGCGTGTTCGGGTTGGCTGGTGCCGCAGCTCATGATCGCACTGCCCTGCCCCAACTCAGCCCGGTTGGCGGCCAGCGCCTGTTCGTCCAGGCGCAAGGCCGGGATGCCCTGGCCACGGGTACCACCCGCGACAAACAAGGTTGCTTCGGCGAGGCCGTAGGAGGCGAAGAAATTGTTCGGGGTGAAGCCGCAGGCCGAGAATTTTTCAGCGAAGCGTTCCAGGGTATCGAGGCGAATCGGCTCGGAACCGGAATAGGCCACACGCCAGTTGCTCAGGTCCAGGCGCTCCAGGGCCGACTCACTGACCCGCTCGCTGCACAGCCGATAAGCGAAATCCGGTCCGCCACTGATAGTGCCGCCGTATTCACTGATTGCTTCCAGCCAGCGCAACGGCCGGCCCAGGAAGTACGCCGGGGACATCAGCACGCAAGGCACACCGCTGAAGATCGGTTGCAACAGGCCGCCGATCAGGCCCATGTCGTGATACAGCGGCAGCCAGCTGACGATCACGTCGTCAGGGTTCAGATCAATGCCAAAACCGCGACGTATCAACAGTTCGTTGGCCACCAGGTTACCGTGGGTGACTTGCACGCCTTTGGGCAACGCGGTGGAGCCGGAGGTGTATTGCAAAAAGGCGATGTCATCGTCCTGCAAGTCAGGTGCGACCCAACCTTCAGCGCTCTGGACACTCAGGTCATCGACACACAGCAACGACGGCGCCTCGTTGATTTGCGCCAGGGAATCACGCAGGCCGGTGCTGGTCAGCAACAGCCGTGGCTCGGCATCAGCAATGATCGACAGCAGCCGCTCCTGGTGATGGCGGCGGGTGGACTCCGGCGGATAGGCCGGCACCGCGATCACCCCGGCGTACAGGCAACCGAAGAACGCCGCGACATAATCCGGACCACTGGGAAACAGCAACACGGCGCGATCGCCCAGCTCGGCCGAAGCCTGCAAGGCGCCGGCGATGGTGCGGGCGCGAAGATCCAGATCACGGTAGCTGAGAACAACACTGTGCTCGCTGTTCTCGGCCAGGAAACGCAGGGCTACCTGATCCGGGGTCTGCGCGGCACGGCGTTGAAGGGACTGGACCAGGGTGCGGGGAAGTTCGAAGGCGTCCATCATGGGGTTCCTGCCTGAAATCGGCTTACGGGGAAATCGGGGAGTCAAATCTGTGGCGAGGGGCGTGTGCCCTAGTGGCTCAGCGCATTCTGGCGCGCCGCGCCATTGCGCCAGCGAGCCAGGTGTTCGTCGGCATAACGGCGCAGGCAGCGCAGCACCGAGGTTTCCTGTTGCATCAGGAAAAAGTGGTGCCCCTCGAACATGTCCAGGGAAAAGCCGGTGGTGGTGTCTTCCTGCCAATCCAGCAGTTGCTCGGCGCGCACACTGTCTTGCTTGCCACCAAACACATGGATCGGCATCGCCAGCGGCTCGCGCTCGCCATAGTGGAAGCTGCCGCACAGCAGAAAGTCGGCCCGCAGGATCGGCAGCATCAACTGCATCAACTCGTGATTGGCCAAGGCATCTTCGGCGGTGCCCTTGAGTTCGCGCAGGCGGGTGATCAATTGCGCATCGGTCTTTTCGATGGCGTATTCGCTGACATCTCGCCGCGCCGGGCCCGCCGTACCGGACGCAAATAACGCCAGGGGCTCCGGCATACCGCGCTCGCGCAGGGCATGGGCCAGCTCGAATGCCAGCAGACCGCCAAGGCTGTGGCCGAACAAAGCGTAGGGGCCATCAAGTTGCACGCTGATCTCAACCGCCAGTTGCGCCGCCAAGGCCTTGATGTCGCGCTGCAACGGCTCATCCATGCGCCTGCCACGGCCTGGCAGCTCCAGTGGACACACCTGCAACCACTCAGGCAACGCCCGGCGCCAACGGCTGTAGACCATGGCACTGGCACCGGAATACGGCAGGCAAAACAGGCGCAGTCGTGTCGGTGAGCTCATTGCAAAGCACCCCGGCACTCACGATAGAAACCCATTTTGTCCTCCTCCCAGAGCGGATCCTTGGCCCGTTTGCTAACAGGCCTGTCATCCATGAGAACGGATGGCATCTGGAAATAATTAGTCGCCGGGCACGAGCGAGACGCGGTTCACACCTGACGAAAAGACATAAGATTAGTTCGTCTTCTCATTTGACAATCATTATCATTCAGCATAATTTGTTGCCCGATGTGTAGGGAGGCTCAGCACGGACGCCCCCCACCACCCTCTTTTGCAGCAAGGTGACTTCCATGACGGAACAAGTATCCACAAGCAGGTGCGACTCACCGTTACTCCAGGCTTTTGTCGACAACCGGTTGATCCTGGTCAAGATCGCAGCCCGCATTACCGGTTGCCGCTCCCGTGCCGAAGACGTGGTGCAAGACGCCTACTTCCGCCTGCAATCGGCGCCGACCATTACTTCATCGTTCAAAGCCCAGCTCAGTTACCTGTTTCAGATCGTGCGCAACCTGGCGATCGATCATTACCGCAAGCAGGCGCTGGAGTTGAAGTACTCAGGCACCGAAGAGGAAGGCTTGAATGTGGTGATTCACGGCGCGTCACCGGAAACCTCGCACATCAATTTCTCGACCCTGGAAAACATCGCGGACGCCCTGACCGAGCTGCCCAAGCGCACCCGCTACGCGTTCGAGATGTATCGCCTGCATGGCGTGCCGCAAAAGGACATCGCCAAGGAGTTGGGGGTCTCACCGACCCTGGTGAACTTCATGATTCGTGATGCACTGGTGCATTGCCGCAAGGTCTCGGGGACTCACAGCGATACGTTTGCGCGGCGGGTCTGACGACAGAGCCGCGTGCGTGCAATAACGGTGTAGCCGCTGCCGAGGCACGAGGCTGCGATGCGTGTCCGCAGGACCGCCACTGGGGCCGCTACGCAGCCCATCGCAGCCTCGTGCCTCGGCAGCGGCTACACCAGCGTCACACCAGCGTCACACCAACCCACACCGCTCAAAAAACCGCTCACGCCCCAGAATCATCAGTGCCGCGCGCTTGTGGGGGAAATCGAATTCCTTCTCGCAGTGGAAACACTGGTTCTGCATATGGCCGATCATCTTCGCGTTATCGGCACGCGGTTCAGCCACTACCCGCTGGGTACGTGGATCATCCAGAAACAGATAGTGCACCAGCGCCGACATCCAGCTGGCGACCTTGTGCGGGCCCCGGTGATGCTCCTCCCCGACCAACATATGAATGCCGCGGTCGTAATCGCCGGCATCATAGAACGGTGCGATACGGTCCTCCTTGGCCCAATAGGCTTCGAAGTAAGCAAAAGGCTCATCATCAAAACACCCGATCAGGGTCAGCGCGTGCGGGTCGGCGTCCAGCTTGTCCAGGTACTCGCGATGCTGCTCCAGGCTGCCGCCCTCCTGCCAGAAATGCACCACTCGCGCACTGTTTTGCCAGCGGTTGAAGCGGGCCAGGTCGACGTCGATCTCGACGGTGCGCAATGACACCCATGCACCCAGGCGCGCATCGAAACGGCGGTAAACCTCACCCCGGGGCTTCGGCGCGCGGACGGGGTGACGCTTGCCGTCGCTGATCTTCATCTGCTGCGGATAAGCGCCACTGAGGGGTTGCCCGAGCCAGGGTTGCGGCAATTGCCAGAACAACGTGCGCTCGCAACGAAACTGGCCCGGCGTTGGCGTGGCGACCAGCAACCCGCTGCGCAAGGCATCATCGGGGGCGTGCTCCAGGTACCAGGTCAGGTGTTGTCGAGCCGGCTCCTTGGCGAACAGCCAGTAACAGGCCGCCCACAACGCGCGAGCAGCCGGCACGCTGCCGGCCTCCTGCAAATGCACCTGCAACTCATCGCCACGCTCAAGGCGTAGACGAATCAGCGACTCGCCTTCCAGGGTCAGGCTCAGGCGGCTTTCACTTTCATCGGCATTCAAGGCAGGCCCTGCCGGCAAGGGCAGGACCGACAGGTCATTCA
This sequence comes from Pseudomonas spelaei, assembly GCF_009724245.1. Taxonomy (GTDB): domain Bacteria; phylum Pseudomonadota; class Gammaproteobacteria; order Pseudomonadales; family Pseudomonadaceae; genus Aquipseudomonas; species Aquipseudomonas spelaei. The sequence continues at coordinate 173,744 of NZ_WNNK01000014.1, forward strand.
GATTGGACATGGGTGAGGCTCACGGTAATCGTCGACAGTTGAAGAAGTGACGTGAGCCAGGCGGGAAAATTTAACCCTGGGGTACAGCGGGTACGGGCAAGACCTCAATACGATAGGGTTCGAAAATCTTCAACAACGCGCCACTGTCACGCAACCGCCCCAACAATTCGGCGAACGCCTCGCCGCTGAGGGGCGCCTTGGGCCGCAGCAAGGCGAAGTGGTGGTACACCTGATCAATTCGCTCGGACACCAGAAACTGCCCGGCCATATCCGCATTGCGCACCAGAAAATCGCTGAGGTAGGAACGGGTCACCAAGGCAATGTCGGCACGGCCACGGGCGACCATCAGCAGATTGCTGTCGTGGGAGTACGTCAGCGTGGCGTTGAAATGCTCCGCCATGTATTTGGGGTCAGAATTGAAGTTGGCAAACGCATAGTGATAACCGCTGAACACCGCCAAGTGCTTGCCCGAAAGGTCCGTGAAATACCCTTGGTCGCGACCCGGCGCACGCTGGGCGACGAAGATTTCCGCGTCTTCCAGGCCCATGTCGACAGCGACGTGAGGAATATCCTGCCAACCCCATTTCGGGTTCTCGAAGATCGCCATGTCGACCCGGCCCTGCTGGAAGTCACGGAAACGCCGGGGAATCGAGGTAGGCACCAGCACAAACTGGTAGTCGCTCTGCAAACTGTTCAAGGCTTCCAGCAGTTGCGGCAGCAACCCGGTGTCGGCGCCCTGCTCCGGGCGCACGGTGTAAGGCGGAAAATGTGCGGCGCCGACTCGAACCAATTGGCCCGCCCAAACCGGTGCCTGCCACAGCGCGCCTAGTGCCAATATTGTAAGTCCCGCAGCCAGCCGCCATGGCGAAAACATCAAGGCACGCACCGTTCAAAATTTTGATGCCGCTAAGCTAGGCGTTTTTATCTGGCGAGACAACTTTCTGCCGCACAATTAATGGCTTGCGCGACAAGCCTAGTCAGCTTTGAGCACCATCAGCAACGCTTCGTCTGCCAGTTGTTCCAGGGTCATGCTGCCTTGGGCGCGGAACCAGGTGGTGGTCCAGGACAAGGCACCGGTGAGGAAGCGTCGGGTAATAAATACATCGCCCTTGATATAACCGACGTCCTTGGCCTCGCCCAACACCTGCAACCAGATGTCTTCATACACGTCACGCAAGGCCAATACCTGAGCTTGCCCTTCGGCCGACAGGGAACGCCATTCGTACACCAGCACCGCCATCGCCTCGCCGCTGCCGCCCATGATTGACTGCAATTCACAGCGAATCAGCGCCAGCACCCGCTCACGCACGTTGCTCGCTTCAGCCAGGGACGCGCGCATCAGCGCAGTGTTGTAGTGAATGGTTTCCTCCATCACCGCGCGCAGGATCTCGTCCTTGCTCTTGAAGTGATGAAAGATGCTGCCGGACTGAATCCCCACCGCACCGGCCAAATCACGCACCGTGGTGCGCTCGAAGCCCTTGTTGCGAAACAGGTGAGCTGCGGTTTGCAGCAACTTGCCGCGAGCGCTGTCAGGGTCGGTCAATTGCCCGGCGTCGACCATGGCGCGCATTACCAGCAGGGCTTTTTGCTCATCCATGCTGCTCTCCTTAACTTCTGGTTACGTCTTGGCCGGCAATTTAGGCCGTGACAGCCACCCAAGCAAGCGCTTGGGTAAAACTTGTGACTAGAGTTTACAAACCAAGCGCTTGCTTGGTAGTCTCGGCACAGCCCTTTCAGAGAAGGACTTCTCATGAACAAGACGGTTCGTATCGGCTGTGCCAGCGCCTTCTGGGGCGATACCTGCACCGCCGCTGCGCAGTTGGTACAAGGCGGCGCGCTGGATTACCTGGTGTTCGACTACTTGGCGGAAGTCACGATGTCGATCCTTGCCGGGGCACGGATGAAAGATCCCCAGGCCGGCTACGCCACCGACTTCGTCGAGGTCCTCACGCCGTTGCTCGGCGACATCCAACGCCAGGGCATCCGCGTGATCAGCAACGCCGGCGGCATCAACCCCCAAGCCTGCGCCACCGCCTTGCAAGCCGCCTGCGATCAGGCGCAGATCCCGTTGAAAATTGCCGTGCTGCTCGGGGATGACTTACAGCCGCAATTCAAACAACTCACCGGTACCACCGATATGTTCAGCGGCGCGCCCCTGCCGCCAATGTGTGTGTCCACCAATGCCTACCTCGGCGCACCGGGCATCGTCGAGGCACTGAAACTCGGCGCCGACATCGTCATCACCGGGCGTGTGGTGGACAGCGCCGTGGTCAGCGCGGCGCTGGTGCATGAGTTCAACTGGTCGTGGCACGACTACGATCACCTGGCCCAGGCGGCGCTGGCCGGGCACATCATCGAATGCGGCGCCCAGTGCACCGGCGGCAACTTCACCGACTGGCGCGACGTGCCAGATTACGAGCACATTGGTTTTCCGATTGTGGAGGTCAGCGCCGATGGCCAGTTCACCGTCAATAAAGTCGAAGGCACCGGCGGCCTGATCAGCGAACTGAGTGTCGCAGAGCAGTTGCTGTATGAAATCGGCGACCCTCGGGCCTATTTGCTGCCCGACGTGATCTGCGATTTCAGCCAGGTCAAGCTCCAGCAGCAAGGCAAAAACTGCGTGCACCTGCACGGCGCCAAAGGCCTGCCACCGACCGATCAGTACAAGGTCAGCGCCACCTGGCCGGACGGTTTTCGCTGCACCGCCAGTTGCCTGATCGCCGGTATCGACGCCGTGGCCAAGGCCGAGCGGGTCAGCCAGGCGATCATCAACAAGACTTCGGAACTATTCAGCCAGCGTGGCTGGGCGCCCTACACCGATGTGAATATCGAACTGCTGGGCAGCGAAGCCACCTATGGCGCCCATGCACAGCGCCAGGATTGCCGTGAGGTGGTGGTGAAACTGGCAGTGCGTCATCCCAGCAAACAGGCACTGGTGCTGTTCGCCCGGGAGATTGCCCAGGCGGCTACCGGCATGGCGCCAGGGTTGACCGGCATCGTCGGTGGACGGCCAACGGTCTATCCGTTGATTCGGCTGTTTTCGTTTCTGATCGACAAGACCGCCTGCACGTTGGCCGTCGACTTTCTCGGCGAACGTCATCCCTGCGACCTGCCGAAAAGCCAGGCACTGAACACCCACACCCTGCCCGTACCGCTCGACCCACCTCAACCCCTGGGCCAGGCCAACGCCAGCGTACCGCTGGTAAAACTCGCTGTGGCGCGCTCCGGCGACAAAGGCAATCACAGCAACATCGGCGTAATCGCCCGCAAGCCCGAGTACCTGCCGTGGATCGCCGAGGCGCTGACACCAGAAGTGATCGTCGATTGGATGAGTCACGTGCTCGACCCGGTCCACGGCCGCGTCGAACGCTGGTACCTGCCCGGCAGCCACAGCCTGAACTTCCTGCTGGAAAACGCCCTGGGCGGCGGCGGGATCGCCAGCCTGCGCATCGACCCGCAAGGTAAAGCCTTCGCCCAGCAATTGCTGGAGATCCCGATTGCCGTGCCGCAACACCTCGCCGATCAACTTAACTAATTAAAGGATCCGTGCCGTGGCCTTCGACTCGATCTTCAAAGCCGACCTGTTTCAAGGGCAGACCGTTATCGTCACCGGTGGCGGCAGCGGTATCGGCCGCTGCACCGCCCATGAACTGGCCGCCCTCGGTGCCCAGGTGATCCTCGTGGGCCGCAAGCCGGAAAAGCTGCAAACGGTCATGGCGGAAATCCTCGAAGACGGCGGCATCGCGAGCTGGCTGGCCTGCGATATCCGTGATGAGGAGGCGGTCAAAGCCTTGGTCAGCCAGGTCATTCAGGCACACGGCCCGATTCACGGCTTGGTGAATAACGCCGGCGGCCAATACCCCTCGCCGCTCGCCTCAATCAATCAGAAAGGCTTTGAAACCGTGCTGCGCACTAATCTGGTGGGCGGATTCCTGATGGCACGGGAAGTGTTCAACCAGTCCATGAGCAAGCACGGCGGCGCCATCGTCAACATGCTCGCCGATATGTGGGGCGGCATGCCGGGCATGGGCCACTCGGGAGCGGCGCGCTCGGGGATGGACAACTTCACCAAGACTGCGGCCTTTGAATGGGGTTACGCCGGGGTGCGGGTCAACGCCGTGGCACCGGGATGGATTGCCTCCAGTGGCATGGACACCTACGAAGGCGCGTTCAAGGCCGTGATTCCCACCTTGCGCGAACACGTTCCCCTCAAGCGCATCGGTACCGAGTCGGAAGTCAGCGCGGCGATTGTGTTTCTGCTCAGCCCTGCCGCAGCGTTCGTCAGTGGCAGCACCCTGCGTATCGACGGCGCCGCCAGCCTGGGCAGCCGCGCCTGGCCATTGCACAAGGCCCAGCCGCCCAGCGAGCCCTTCAATGGTTTCCACCGGGCGTACCTGCCGGACGTACTCAAGGAGGAGAAATAAGCCATGCCGGTGATCGACTCGCAACTCGACGTCCACAGCCTGCAGTTTGCCCAGAACCGTGAAGCGATGCTCACGGGCATCCATCAGTTGCGTCAACTGGAGCAAAACCTGCTGAGCAAGGCGGCCGAGGCCAAGGCCAAGTTCGACAAGCGCGGGCAACTGCTGCCACGGGAACGCTTGAATCTGCTGCTGGATCCCGGCGCGCCGTTTCTCGAGTTGGCAAGCCTGGCCGGCTACAAACTGCACGATGACAAGGACGGCAGCGCGGCCGGCGGCGGACTGATTGCCGGTATCGGTTACGTCAGCGGCGTGCGCATGCTGGTGGTCGCCAACAACAGCGCGATCAAGGGCGGAACCATTTCCCCCAGCGGCCTGAAAAAATCCCTGCGCCTGCAACAGATCGCCATGGAGAACAAATTGCCGGTGGTGACCCTGGCCGAAAGTGGCGGCGCCAACCTCAATTACGCAGCGGAGATCTTCGTTGAGGGCGCGCGCAGTTTTGCCAATCAGGCGCGAATGTCAGCCATGGGCTTGCCGCAGATCACTGTGGTTCATGGTTCGGCCACCGCCGGCGGGGCTTATCAGCCAGGGCTGTCGGATTACGTGGTAGTGGTGCGCGGCAAGGCGAAACTGTTTCTCGCCGGCCCGCCGCTGCTCAAGGCCGCTACCGGTGAAGTCGCCACCGATGAAGCCCTGGGCGGTGCCGAGATGCACGCACAGACCGCCGGGACCGCCGAATACCTGGCCGAAAACGACGCCGACGGTGTGCGTATCGTGCGTGAGATTGTCAGCTTGTTGCCCTGGGATGAGCGCTTGCCCGCCCCACCTACGCGCGCCTATACCGAACCGCTGTACCCGATCGAAGAGCTGCTGGGCCTGATCCCCGACGACCCGAAAAAGCCCTACGACGTACGGGAAATCATTGCACGCCTGGCGGACGCTTCGAACTTCCTCGAATTCAAGGGCGAGTTCGATCCCCATACCGTCTGCGGCCACTTGCAGATCCAGGGCCGGGCCTGTGGCTTTATCGGCAATAACGGCCCGATCACCCCCCAGGGCGCGAGCAAGGCGGCGCAGTTCATTCAACTGTGCGACCAGAGCCGGACACCGCTGCTGTTCTTCCACAACACCACCGGGTTCATGGTGGGCACCGAGTCGGAGCAGCAAGGTGTCATCAAGCACGGTGCGAAGATGATCCAGGCGGTGGCCAATGCGCGTGTACCGAAACTGACCCTCGTCGTCGGCGGTTCCTATGGCGCCGGCAACTACGCGATGTGCGGCCGTGGCCTGGACCCGCGCTTTATCTTCGCCTGGCCCAACAGCCGCACCGCCGTGATGGGCGGCGCCCAGGCGGGCAAGGTGCTGCGGATTGTCACCGAGGCCAAGCAGCTCAAGGACGGACTGGTGCCCGATCCCAAAATGCTCGACATGCTGGAACAGGTCACCGCACAGAAACTCGACAGCCAGTCCACCGCGCTGTATGGCAGCGCCAATGTGTGGGACGACGGGCTGATTGATCCACGGGACACCCGCACCTTGCTCGGCTACTTGCTGGATATCTGCCATGAAGCCGAGGTGCGGCAATTGCAGCCCAACAGTTTTGGTGTGGCGCGGTTTTAACCTACAGGAGAACAATAAAAATGATCTTCACCCAGGAACACGAAGCACTGCGTCGCACCGTCCGTGGCTTTGTCGAGCGCGAGATCAACCCGCATGTGGACGAATGGGAAAAGGCCGGACACTTCCCGATCCACAACATCCTCCACAAGGCCGGCGAGCTTGGCCTGCTGGGCATTTCCAAGCCGGAAAAATTCGGCGGCATGGGCCTGGACTACAGCTACTCGATTGTCGCCGCCGAAGAGCTCGGCACCATCCGCTGCGGCGGCATCCCGATGTCCATCGGCGTGCAGACCGACATGTGCACCCCTGCCCTGGCCCGCTTTGGCTCCGATGAACTGCGCGACGAGTTCCTCCGCCCAGCCATCAGCGGCGAGCAAGTCGGCTGCATCGCCGTCTCGGAAACCGGTGCCGGCTCCGACGTGGCCGGGCTGAAAACCCATGCGCGCAAGGACGGTGACGACTACGTGATCAACGGCAGCAAGATGTGGATCACCAACGCCCCCAGTGCTGATTTTATCTGCCTGTTGGCCAACACTTCGGACGGCAAGCCGCACATCAACAAGTCACTGATCATGGTGCCGACGAACACGCCCGGCGTCAGCGTCAGTGCGCCCCTGGAAAAGCTCGGCATGCACAGTTCGCAAACCGCCCAGGTGTTTTTCGACGACGTGCGCGTGCCTCAGCGCAACCGCATCGGGCACGAAGGTGCGGGGTTCATGATGCAGATGCTGCAGTTCCAGGAAGAACGGCTGTTCGGCGCCGCCAATATGATCAAGGGCCTGGAGTACTGCGTCGACAGCACCATCGAGTACTGCAAGGAACGCCAGACCTTCGGCAAGGCACTGATTGACAACCAAGTGATCCACTTTCGCCTGGCCGAACTGTCCACCGAAATCGAATGCCTGCGGGCGCTGGTCTACCAGGCCACCGAGCAGTACATCAAAGGTCAGGACGTGACCCGACTGGCCTCCATGGCCAAGCTCAAGGCCGGGCGGCTGGGCCGGGAAGTCAGCGACAGTTGCCTGCAATACTGGGGCGCCATGGGCTTCATGTGGGACAACCCGGTGGCCCGGGCTTACCGTGATGTGCGGTTGGTGTCGATTGGCGGCGGTGCCGACGAAATCATGCTGGGGATCATCTGCAAACTGATGGGCACCCTGCCAGGGAAAAAGCCATGAGTACCCTGCTGCTGGAACGCCATAAAGGGGTGCTGCATGTCACCCTCAATCGGCCGGAAAACCGCAATGCCATGAGCTTGCAGATGGTCATCGAATTACGTGAGGTACTGGCGCAGCTCGACAGCCAGGTACGCGCGGTGGTGATCAGCGGTGCGGGTGGGCATTTCTGCGCGGGGGGCGATGTGAAAGATATGGCCAACGCGGGCGGCAAGGACCAGGTGCAGGCGCTCAACCGGGTGTTTGGCGCGTTGTTGCAGGAGGTTGAAGCCCTGCCACAGGTGGTGATCACGGTGCTGCAGGGCGCGGTGCTGGGGGGTGGGTTTGGCTTGGCCTGTGTCAGTGATATCGCGATTGCCGATCACAAGGCGCAGTTCGGGTTGCCGGAGACCAGCCTGGGTGTGTTGCCGGCACAGATTGCTCCGTTTGTGGTCAAGCGTATCGGTTTGACCCAGGCTCGGCGGTTGGCGCTGACGGCGGCGCGGGTTGATGGGGTTGAAGCTGGGCGCTTGGGGTTGGTGCACTTTGTCGAGGGTGATTCCCAGGCGTTGGCGCAGCGGTTGGATGAGGTGTTGGGGCAGGTGCTGCGGTGTGCGCCTGGGGCTAATGCACGGACCAAGGCTCTGTTGCTGGCCAGTGTTGAGCAGCCCTTGGGGCCATTGCTGGACCAGGCGGCGCAGTGGTTTGCCGAGGCGGTGATGGGGGAGGAAGGGGTTGAGGGGACTCAGGCTTTTGTGCAGAAGCGTAAGCCTCGGTGGGTTGGGTGATGGGGGGGGTTGATGGTGGGCATATCCGGTGCTGCGGTGATGGCGGCTATTGGTTCCGCCCTTACGGCGGGTCACTTTGGAAAAGCCCCAAAGTAACCAAAGG
>NZ_WNNK01000015.1 GCF_009724245.1 Pseudomonas spelaei
AGATATAAATCGCCGTCAACAGTTAATTTCAAGTTTATTCAGATTTAAGCGTAATGCGCGCAAATGCCTTCTTCCCAGCCTGGCAGACATGGGTAGCACCCAGCTCGTATATAAAGGTGCGATCCACCACCTCACCATCTATACGCACACCACCGGAACCCAGAAGGTCGCGCGCCACTGCGGAGTTCTTCACCAGGCCTGCCTTATTAAGGACAGCAGCAATCGGCATAGCTTCGGCAGCAGTCAATTCAATCTCAGGCAGATCATCTGGCAGCTCACCATCCTTCATACGGTTGCCCGCAGCACGGTGCGCACTGGCCGCTGCCTCATCACCATGGAAGCGCGCAACGATCTCTTCAGCCAGCTTGATCTTGACGTCCCGCGGATTGGCACCCGCCTCGACATCAGCACGCAACGCATTGATCTCATCCATCGAGCGAAAACTCAACAGCTCGAAGTAACGCCACATCAGCGCATCAGGAATGGAAACCAGCTTGCCGTACATCACGCCCGGCGCTTCCTGGATACCCACATAGTTACCCAAAGACTTGGACATCTTCTTGACACCGTCCAACCCCTCCAACAGCGGCATGGTCAGAATGCACTGAGCCTCCTGCCCATACGCACGCTGCAACTCACGCCCCATCAGCAGATTGAATTTCTGATCGGTGCCGCCCAGCTCGACATCCGCACGCAAGGCCACCGAGTCATACCCCTGAACCAATGGGTAGAGAAACTCGTGGATCGCGATTGGCTGATTGGTGGAGTAGCGCTTATCGAAGTCATCGCGCTCGAGCATGCGGGCAACGGTGTACTGGGACGTCAGACGAATGAAGTCCGCCGGCCCCATCTGATCCATCCAGGTGGAGTTGAACGCCACTTCGGTCTTGGCTGGATCCAGAATCTTGAACACCTGAGTTTTATAGGTCTCGGCATTATCGAGAACCTGCTCACGCGTCAGCGGCGGGCGCGTAGCACTCTTGCCGCTCGGGTCGCCGATCATCCCGGTGAAGTCGCCTATAAGGAAGATCACCTGATGCCCCAGTTCCTGGAACTGACGCAGCTTATTAATAAGCACCGTATGACCCAGGTGCAGATCCGGCGCCGTCGGATCGAAGCCGGCCTTAATACGCAGGGGCTGGCCGCGCTTGAGCTTCTCGATCAGCTCGGCCTCGACCAACAGTTCTTCCGCACCACGTTTGATCAGCGCTAGCTGCTCTTCAACCGACTTCATAACAGACCCGCAAGGCTCAGATTCAAAAGGGAACCAACCATACAAGATCGGGGACTAATTACAAGTTTTGCCCTGCATACGGACACCGTTCAGCAAGCCCAGCGTTCGCAGGCTTGCACCACAGATGATTTGGTTATATTTTATACAGTTATTTCATCTTCATCATGTCATTCATCTTTTCCATTTCATCTTTTCAAAGTCAAAATTACTTATGACCACTGAACCGTCTAAAGCGCCGCCGCTTTACCCGAAGACCCACTTGCTTGCCGCAAGCGGTATCGCCGCCCTTCTCAGCCTGGCACTCCTGGTATTCCCTTCCAGTGACGTAGAAGCCAAACGAACCACCCTGAGCCTTGACCTGGATAGCCCGGTTGAGCAACTGACACAAGATCAAGACGCATCCGACGCGCTCCAAGCCACAAATGGTGTCGCCGAGTCGCCGTTCGCGCAGATAGAAAACAGCACCGAAGACACCAAGGAAACCGTCCAGGCACAGCCCGCACCTGCGGTAGCAACCGCCAAAGGTCCTCAGCATCGGGAAGTGCTTGTTGCCAAAGGTGACACCCTTTCGACCCTGTTCGAGAAAGTTGGCCTGCCGTCATCCACTGTTAATGAGGTGCTGGCCAGCGATAAACAAGCCAAGCAATTCACCCAGCTCAAGCGCGGCCAAAAGCTCGAGTTCGAGCTGACGCCCGACGGCCAGTTGAATAAGCTGCACAGCAATGTCAGCGACCTGGAGAGCATCGCACTGACTAAAGGCGCCAAGGGGTATGCCTTTAATCGAGTGACCTCCAAACCCGTCATGCGCTCGGCCTATATCCACGGCGTCATCAACAGTTCGTTGTCGCAATCCGCTGCTCGCGCCGGCTTGTCCCACAACATGACCATGGACATGGCCAGCGTATTTGGCTACGACATCGACTTCGCCCAGGATATTCGCCAAGGTGACGAGTTCGACGTGATCTACGAGCAAAAGGTCGCCAACGGTAAAGTCGTCGGTACCGGCAACATTCTTTCGGCGCGCTTCACCAACCGCGGCAAGACCTACACCGCCGTTCGCTACACCAACAAGCAAGGCAACAGCAGCTACTACACCGCCGATGGCAACAGCATGCGCAAGGCGTTCATCCGCACTCCGGTGGACTTCGCCCGTATTAGCTCGCGTTTCTCGATGGGTCGCAAGCATCCAATTCTGAACAAAATTCGCGCCCACAAAGGCGTGGACTATGCTGCCCCCCGTGGCACGCCGATCAAGGCCGCCGGTGACGGCAAGGTGTTGCTGGCCGGTCGCCGCGGCGGTTACGGTAATACCGTGATCATCCAGCACGGCAATACCTACCGCACGCTCTATGGCCACATGCAAGGCTTCGCCAAAGGCGTCAAGACGGGCGGCAACGTCAAACAAGGCCAGGTAATCGGCTATATCGGCACTACCGGCCTGTCCACCGGCCCGCATTTGCACTACGAATTCCAGGTCAACGGTGTACACGTCGACCCACTGGGTCAGAAATTGCCAATGGCCGATCCAATCGCCAAGGCTGAACGAGCGCGCTTCCTGCAGCAGAGCCAACCGCTCATGGCACGTATGGACCAGGAACGGTCCACCCTGCTGGCTTCGGCGAAGCGCTGACCCATGGCGCTCTATATAGGTGTGATGTCCGGGACCAGCCTTGACGGCCTGGACATTGCGCTGATCGAACAGAATACGGCGATCAAACTGATCGCCACCCACTACATCCCCATGCCTGAATCCCTTCGTACCGAGCTGCTCGGCCTTTGCGCCAGCGGCCCGGACGAGATTGCCCGCGCGGCGATTACCCAGCAGCACTGGGTGAAGCTCGCCGCCCAAGGCATTCACGCACTACTCGAGCAGCAGAAACTGAAGCCCCAGGACATCCGGGCGATTGGCAGCCATGGGCAAACCATTCGCCACGAGCCTGCGCGCGGATTCACGGTACAGATCGGCAACCCGGCACTACTTACGGAATTGACCGGGATAACTGTCGTCAGTGACTTCCGCAGCCGCGACGTCGCTGCAGGCGGTCAAGGCGCGCCTCTAGTCCCAGCTTTTCATGAAGCACTGTTTGGCGAACACACCGGCAACCGCGCCGTATTGAATGTCGGTGGCTTCAGCAACCTCAGCCTGATTGAGGCCGACAAGCCTGTGGCCGGGTTTGACTGCGGCCCGGGCAACGTCCTGCTGGATGCCTGGATTCACCAGCAACGCGGTGAAAACTTTGACCGTAGCGGCCAATGGGCTGCCAGCGGACAGGTTGAGCCGGTCTTGCTCAAGGCCTTGCTCAGTGACCCGTTTTTCCTGGCTCAAGGCCCGAAAAGCACGGGCCGTGAGGTCTTCAACCTGGGATGGCTGGAGCATCACCTCGGCCGATTGCCGGCATTCGCCGCCCAGGACGTGCAAGCCACACTGCTGGAACTGACCGCGCAGACGATCGTCGAGTCGCTGCAAACGGCCCAGTCTCGGACTGAAACCTTACTGGTCTGCGGTGGCGGAGCTCATAACGCCACCTTGATGAGCCGCCTGGCCACCCTGTTACCCACCACCCATGTCAGTAGCACCGCCCTCTATGGCGTAGATCCCGACTGGGTCGAGGCCATGGCCTTTGCCTGGCTGGCCCATTGCTGCCTTGAAGGTATTGCCGCCAATCGCCCCAGCGTCACTGGCGCCCGCGGGCTTCGAATACTCGGCGCGATCTATCCTGCCTGAACCCCAGACAGCAAAACGCCGCTTGGCCCTATCAAGGCCAAGCGGCGTTTTGCAAACTCGCTGACGATCAGATCGAGAACGAAGACCCGCAACCACAGGTTGTAGTCGCATTCGGGTTCTTGATCACGAAACGCGACCCTTCCAGACCTTCCTGGTAATCCACTTCGGCTCCTGCCAAGTACTGGAAGCTCATCGGATCAACAACCAGGCTTACGCCTTCGCGCTCAACGATGGTGTCGTCATCGGCCACATCTTCATCGAAGGTGAAACCGTACTGAAACCCTGAACAACCGCCGCCCGTCACAAATACGCGCAGCTTCAAGCGATCATTACCCTCTTCATCGACCAGGCTCTTCACCTTGTGCGCAGCACCGTGGGTGAATTGCAAAGCCGTGGGGGTGAAGGATTCAACGCTCATGCTGATTATCTCCCGGCGTAGCGCCGCCATATGCGTAATGGTCGGCATTATCCGCTTCTCCTAGAAAAGCGGTCAACTATTGTTACGGTATATCAATCTGCACAGCAGCCATTAAAAATACAAAAGGCCCGATCAACGGGCCTTTTGCGCATCTACAGAAAACCTTAAGGCAGCATGCCCGCGTGGGACAGGCCCAGCTTTTCATCCAGACCAAACAGGATATTCAGGTTCTGCACCGCCTGGCCCGATGCACCTTTGACCAAGTTATCGATGACCGATAGCACCACCACCAGATCCCCATCTTGCGGGCGATGCACGGCAATACGGCACACGTTAGCACCGCGCACGCTGCGGGTTTCCGGATGGCTGCCCGCAGGCATCACATCGACAAACGGCTCGTTGGCATAGCGCTTTTCAAACAGCGCCTGCAGATCCACCGAGCGGTCTACGACAGTCGCGTACAACGTGGAATGGATCCCGCGAATCATCGGCGTCAGGTGCGGCACGAAGGTCAGACCGACGTCCTTGCCAGCGGCGCGACGCAGTCCTTGGCGAATTTCCGGCAGATGACGATGCCCTTTCACCGCATAGGCCTTCATGCTTTCCGACGTCTCGGAGTACAAAGACCCAACCGCGGCACCACGACCCGCACCACTGACCCCCGACTTGCAGTCTGCGATCAACCGCGAAGTATCGGCCAACCCCGCTTCCAGCAACGGCAGGAAACCCAGTTGCGTAGCCGTCGGATAGCAACCCGGCACCGCAATCAGACGCGCTTGCTTGATGTGTTCACGGTTGACTTCCGGCAGGCCATACACCGCTTCTTCAAGCAGCTCAGGCGCACCGTGAGGCTGGCCGTACCACTTGGCCCACTCATCGGCATCCTGCAAACGGAAGTCCGCCGACAAGTCGATCACCTTGGTACCGGCAGCCAGCAATTCACCTGCCAGGGCATGGGCCACACCGTGAGGGGTGGCGAAGAACACCACATCGCAAGCACCCAGGGTCTTGATGTCCGGCACCGAGAAGGCCAGGCCGTCGTAGTGACCGCGCAGGTTCGGGTACATATCGGCAACGGCCAGGCCGGCCTCGGATCGGGAAGTGATGACCACCACCTCAGCTTGCGGATGCTGAGCCAACAGACGCAGCAATTCGACACCGGTGTAACCCGTGCCGCCGACGATACCGACCTTGACCATAAACCTGCCCTCAACGAACCCACTGGAAAGCCGTCGATAATAGGGTCCGCATCGTCCTGCGACAACCGTCAACGTGACGTGCGGGCGCTTGAGCCACTACTATCTTCAGCTACCGTGAACCTGGGAATAACTAAAAATGCTTTATCTATGGGTCAAAGCCTTTCATATCGTCAGCATCGTTTGCTGGTTTGCCGCACTGTTCTACCTGCCGCGCCTGTTCGTCTACCACGCTCAAAGCGAGGACACCGTCAGCAAGGAACGCTTCTGCATCATGGAGCGCAAGCTGTACCGCGGCATCATGGGCCCGGCGATGATCGCCACCCTCGTGTTCGGTATCTGGCTGATTGCCCTCAACCCCAGCGTCTTCGCCCAAGGTGCCTGGATGCATGCCAAGCTGACCCTGGTCGTGCTGCTGATCGGCTACCACCATATGTGTGGCGCCCAGGTAAAACGTTTCGCTCGTGGCGAAAACACCCGCAGCCATGTCTTTTATCGCTGGTTCAATGAAGTGCCAGTTCTGATATTGCTGGCTATCGTAATTTTGGTCGTGGTCAAACCGTTCTAATTTCTATTACTCGGGGTACTTCCAATGTCGCTGCCCGCTTCGCTCGAACAAAGTCTGCGCCTGCCCGTGGTGGCTGCGCCGATGTTTCTGATCTCCAACCCGCAACTGGTCCTGGCCTGCTGCCGTAATGGGATAGTCGGCAGCTTCCCTGCCCTCAACCAACGGGAAAGCAGTGGCTTCAAGGCGTGGCTGGAAGAGATCGAAGCGGGACTGGCGCTGCTGAACAACCCGGCGCCCTATGCCGTCAACCTAATCGTGCATAACAGCAACCCACGCGTGGAGGCCGACCTGGCGATCTGCGTCGAGCATAAGGTGCCAATCGTCATCACCAGCCTGGGCGCGGTGAAAGAACTGGTGGATGCCGTGCATAGCTACGGCGGCCTGGTATTCCACGATGTCACCACCCGGCGTCATGCCGAGAAAGCCGCTGAAGCTGGCGTCGACGGCCTGATCGCAGTCGCCGCCGGCGCTGGCGGCCATGCGGGCACCTGGAGCCCCTTCTCGTTGATTGCCGAAATTCGTCAGTTCTTCGACAAAACCCTGTTACTGGCCGGCTGCCTGAACCACGGCCACGAAATCCTCGCCGCACAACTCCTCGGGGCGGACCTGGCGTATTTCGGTACCCGGTTTATCGGCACCACCGAAAGCCACGCACCGGAGGCCTATAAAGAGATGCTACTCACCTCCCGCGCCGCCGACATCGTGCATACGCCTGCCGTCTCTGGCGTACCGGCCAGCTTCATGCGCCAGAGCCTGGAAAACGCCGGCTTCGACCTCGCTGCCCTGCAAGGCAAAGGCGAAGTCAATTTCGGTTCCAAGCTCAAGCCCCTGAACGACGAAGCCAAAGCCTGGAAGACCGTCTGGTCGGCCGGCCAGGGCGTCGGTGAGATTGATGATTTGCCCAGCGTCGATGAACTCGTTGCCCGCCTGGATGCCGAATACCGCAAGGCGCTCGAGCATGCAGCACAACTACCAAAACGCTGGCCCCGCTGAATAAGTGCAGATGTATGGCCTGCTGACCGAGTCAGGCCTTACACTCTGTAACACCGACCTATTTCAAGTGACAAGGATGCCCGCATGAGCGACAACCGCTTCAAGATTGTGTTTGATGGCGCCCTGCTGCCGGGTGTCGAACTCACTACAGCCAAACTGAATCTCGCCGAGCTGTTCAAGAGCGACGTGGAAGCCGTCGACAAACTCTTCACCGGCCGCCCTGTTGCCCTCAAGCGTGACCTCTCCCACGCCGACGCCGAAACCTACCTGCAAGCGCTTAAAAATACCGGTATCGATGCGCGCATCGAAGCCGAGCAGCCGGTAGCCTTCAGCCTCGCTGAGACTCACGAAACCAACACCGGTAGCTCCAGCGACTACAATCGCCCCGCAGAATCGCCTTACGCCCCGCCTCGAGCTGCCGTTGGTGACAACCTGCCGGAGTTTTCCAGCCTGAAGGTCTTTACCGTCGATGGCCGTATAGGGCGTCTGCGCTTCCTAGCCTGGACGCTGGTGCTGACCGTCGTGATTCTGGCGGTCACCGGCATTTCTCTGGTTGTCGGCCTGAGCATCGCCGCTGCATCTTCGACGGCCGCAATCACCATCGGATTTCTGGTGGGTATCGTTGCGCTTGTGGCCTCTATCTGGGTCAACGTACAGATCACCGTACAACGCCTGCACGACCTTGGTTGGTCCGGCTGGCTGTGGTTCCTGCACCTGGTGCCTTTCGTAGGTAGCATCTTCCCGATCCTGCTGGTGGTGCTACCTGGCAATGCTGGTGCCAACCAGTACGGTGCCCCGCCTCCGCGTAACAGCACGGCAGTCAAGATTCTCTCCGTCCTGTGGTTGGCGTTCATTCCGCTGGTGTTTGTCCTCGGGATAAGCCTGGGGATGAGCGGCTATCTGGATCAACTCGAAACCGGCGTGGACAGCACCTACGACAGCAGCTCCATCACCTCTGATGAAGCCGGCGACCAGGGCGTCATCATCGATGAAGAACCCCCGCAAAGTGCTGATGACACAGCCGAACCTGTAGACTCTCCAGAAGAATGAAGAAACGCCCGACGCCTGTGATGCCTCTGTCACAGGCTCGGTGGCGTTGCGATGGAGAAACGCATGACCCGTTACGCTCTGATCACCGGTGCCTCCAGCGGTATCGGCTTGGCCCTGGCTGAAGCATTGGCCCGTCGTGGCCGCAGTTTGATTCTGGTGGCCCGCCAGCGTGATCAGTTGGAAAGCATTGCAATCGAATTGACTCAGCGCTTCGGCGTCGAAGTGCTGTTCCGTGCCTGCGACCTTGGCGAGCCGTTGCGACTTTCCGGGTTTCTGCTGGAACTTGAAGAAGGCGAGCGGCAGATCGACCTGCTGGTCAACTGCGCCGGCATCGGCACCAGTGGCCCCTTCCTGGCGCAAGACTGGATGACCGAACAGGACTTGATGGAAGTGAATATCCTGGCCCTGACCCGCCTGTGCCATGCCCTTGGCAACTCAATGGCACTGCAGGGCGGTGGGCAGATTCTCAATGTCGCCTCGGTCGCGGCGTTCCAGCCCGGCCCGTGGATGAGCACCTACTACGCCAGCAAGGCCTATGTGCTGCACCTCTCCGAAGGTTTGCGGGAAGAGTTGAAGACCTGCGGGATAAAGGTCTCGGTACTCTGCCCCGGGCCGACGCGCACCGCCTTCTTCGGCACCGCACAGATGAACACGGCCAAACTGGACCGCAGCCAACAGCTGATGAGCCCGGAAGAAGTCGCGCTCTACACCGTGCGCGCCCTGGAAAAGAACAAAGCCATCATCATCCCCGGTCGCCGCAACCGCTGGCTGGCGTTCAGCCCCCGTTTAAGCCCGCGGTGGCTAACCCGAAAAATCGCCGGCGCCATCAACAAGGCCTACTGCGCACGCTGATCATCACCGATACACGCAAGGGGCTGGGCGCGCACAGGTCGCCTGAGTACACTCAGCCTGCACTTTCACTATGGAGAAACAGCTGTGGATACTCTGTTCACCAAGATCATCAACAGAGAAATACCCGCGAAGATCATCTACGAGGATGACCAGGTCCTGGCCTTCCACGACATCGCCCCACAGGCACCGGTACATTTTCTGGTTATTCCGAAGAAACCCATCCGCACCCTCAACGACCTGACCGAGGATGACAAAGCCCTGGCCGGACATATTCTGTTCACCGCCCAGCGCCTGGCTGTGGAGCAAGGGTGTGAAAAGGGTTTTCGCGTGGTGATGAACTGCAATGAAGACGGCGGACAGACCGTTTACCACATTCATATGCACGTATTGGGTCAACGCCAGATGAACTGGCCTCCGGGCTGAGTGAGTACGCTGCGGGGTCGTGGTCCAAGGCTGCGACCTTATGTGCATGACCCAACGCAAACCTTCCGCCACCGATTGCGGTAAACTGGCCGCCGAGATTCTTCCCGGAGGTCAGCATGACTACCCAACGTCACTACTCGCCGATTGACCGTCTGTTGCTGCAAGCCGACACGGCGATGCGCACACTGCTGCCTTTCAGCGGCCAGCCGTACCGCCCCTCGCCTGCCATCGTGCAACCCGAAGCGCAGATGAGCGAGACCGACACCCGCCACGTCGCCGGTCTGATGCGCATCAACCATACCGGCGAAGTCTGTGCCCAGGCGCTGTACCAAGGCCAGGCCCTGACCGCCAAGCTGCCGCAAGTGCGCGCCGCCATGGAACATGCCGCCGAGGAAGAAATCGACCACCTGGCCTGGTGCGAACAACGTATCCGCCAGCTGGGCAGCCACCCCAGCGTACTGAATCCACTGTTTTATGGGCTGTCGTTTGGTATTGGGGCGGCTGCCGGGCTGATCAGCGACAAGGTCAGCCTCGGATTTGTGGCTGCGACCGAACATCAGGTCTGCAAGCACCTGAACGAGCATTTGGAACAACTGCCAGCCGACGACGAAAAGTCCCGGGCGATTCTTGAGCAGATGCGTCTTGATGAAGAACATCACGCGCAAAGCGCCTTGGATGCGGGCGGTTTCCGCTTCCCTGCACCGGTGAGGTTCGGCATGAGCCTGTTGGCCAAGGTCATGACCAAGAGTACCTACCGCATCTGATTGGTCACGCAAAAAGCAGAAAGGGCGCTTAAAAGCGCCCTTTCTTTTTGCCTGCCGCTCACGAATGCCAATCAGCCCAACTCAATGATCTCGTAATCATGAGTGATGGCCACGCCTGCGGCGCCGAGCATGATTGAGGCCGAGCAATACTTCTGCGCCGATAACTCAATGGCACGTTTCACCTGGGCCTCTTTCAGCCCGCGCCCCTTGACCACAAAATGCATGTGGATCCTGGTAAATACCTTGGGATCCTCAGTGGCACGCTCTGCTTCCAGGAAAGCCTCGCAACTCTCCACCGCCTGGCGCGACTTCTTCAGGATGCTGACCACATCGAAATTGCTGCAACCGCCTACACCGAGCAGGAGCATTTCCATCGGACGTACACCCAGGTTACGACCGCCGGCTTCGGGCGGTCCGTCCATGACCACAACATGGCCACTGCCCGACTCACCGAGGAACATGGCTTCGCCCGCCCATTGGATGCGTGCCTTCATCGCCCAGACTCCACTGCTAAAAAAGGGTCGCCAGCTTAGCACAGGGTCTTGAAGCCGCATGGGTCCCGGTGAAAACGATCAACTGCATGGATTGATAGATAAATTCCCTGATCGACGCAGAATGTGTCTGTTAAGCTGGCGCCAAATCACTGGCGCTTTGCCATCCATTGGATGACGTCGCATAACCTCTGATAGCGCTGGCTAAAAAAACAAGTTCAACCACACCGTGCAGTCTTTTCGGGATACAACCATGGTTGCTATTACTCCCACACCCAAGATCAAGAACCTCGACAAACTGTTGATGCATTGTCAGCGCCGGCGCTACCCGGCCAAGCACAACATCATTTGCGCTGGCGAGCGCTCTGAAACCCTGTTCTTCATTATCAAAGGCTCCGTCACCATTGTGATCGAGGATGAAGATGGCCGCGAAATGATCATTGCCTACCTCAATACCGGTGATTTCTTCGGTGAGCTGGGGCTGTTTGAGCAGGCCGGGAAAGAACAGGAGCGTAGCGCCTGGGTGCGCGCCAAGATCGAGTGCGACGTCGCCGAGATCAGCTATACGAAATTTCGCGAACTGGCCCAACAAGATCCAGACATTCTGTACGCCCTGAGCGGTCAGATCGCCCAACGCCTGAGAGATACCACGCGTAAGGTCGGTGACCTGGCCTTCTTCGATGTCACCGGCCGGGTGGCCCGCTGCCTGCTGGAGCTGTGCAAGCAACCAGACGCCATGACCCATCCGGACGGCATGCAAATCAAGGTCACTCGCCAGGAGATCGGACGAATCGTTGGCTGTTCACGGGAGATGGTCGGCCGGGTGCTCAAGGACCTGGAGGAACGCAATCTGGTTCACGTCAAAGGCAAGACCATGGTCGTCTTCGGCACCCGTTAAACCGCCAGGAAGCTCGCAAGCATCTGACGGTACAACGTATCGAGCCGGCCAATCGCGTCCGGCGCAGGAAAGGCTTCATGCAAGGCGATATGGCTGTCGGCGCAAACTCGCTGCTCAAGGCCACACGCCTCATTGAAGCGGTTGACCGCCGCAATCAACTCGACGCGATCGTCATCCAGCAACAACGCGCCGTGCACCAGCCCCACCGGGCGTCCACCACTCTGGCGCCAACGCTGGGCGGTACCGACCATTTTGCGGCCATCAAGATTGACGTTATAGCGACCGTCGCAGAAAGCACCGTCGATTTCACCAAGGGATGGCGCGCCGCCCAGCTCCGTGAGCAGATCACAGATAGGTTGGCACAAGCGCTGATAGCCGGTTTCAATCCGCCCCTGATCACCCTCGCTACGCGGCGGTGCATAGACCAGCGCGATATTGACGGTAGCAGCCGATTGCGGCACCGGCTCACCGCCGGTCTCCCGCAACAGCACCGGCCAACCATGATCAGCCGACACCTGGCTAGCTGCCTCGAAAGCCGGAAGGCGACTCAAGCGACGCGGCATGACCAGAGCCCGGTCACTCGGCTGCCAGAACAACAGGCCAAACGGTTGCTCGCCGGCGCAGACAGCGGCGAGCAAATCCTGTTCGGCTTTAAGGCCAGCTTCAACAGTCAGGGAGACAGGCTGGGTCATGATCAATCCAGCGTCGACCCACTCACCGCCACGCCACGCTCCGGGAAAAACAGGCGCTGCAGTTCAGCCCCTGGGTTTTCGGCACGCATGAACGTTTCGCCCACCAGGAACGAATACACACCGCTGATTTCCATCAACTCCACATCGGCCCGGTTAACGATGCCACTTTCGGTAATCACCAAGCGGTCGCGAGGAATGCGTGGCAACAGATCGAGCGTATTTTCGAGGCTGACTTCGAAGGTGTGCAGGTTACGGTTGTTAACCCCCACCAGCGGAGTGTCGAGGGTCTTCAGCGCACGTTCCAGTTCATCACCGTCGTGAACTTCAACCAGCACATCGAGGCCGACGCTTTTAGCCACGGCGGCCAACTCAGCCATCTTCACATCGTCCAGCGCGGAGACGATCAGCAGCACGCAGTCGGCGCCCAAGACCCGGGCTTCGACGATCTGATACGGATCGACCATGAAGTCCTTGCGGATCACCGGCAACGAGCATGCAGCGCGCGCTTGCTGGAGGTAGAGATCAGAGCCCTGGAAGAAGTCGATATCGGTCAACACGGAAAGGCAGGTTGCGCCGCCCTTTTCATAGCTCTTGGCAATATCTTCAGGAATGAAGATCTCACGGATGACACCTTTGCTCGGCGAAGCCTTTTTGATTTCTGCAATGACGGCCGGCTGTTTTTCCTTGGCCTGCTTGATCAGCGCATTGGCAAAGCCGCGTGGCGCATCAGCGGTTTTCGCCAGACCTTCCAGCTCGGCCAGACTGACGCGAGCGCGGCGCTCGGCAACTTCTTCAGCCTTACGGGCCAGGATCTTTTCCAGAACGGTTGGAACACTCATTCTTCATTCTCCATCTTGAATACGGCGGTGAATGCTCCCAGTTCTTCGAGCTTCTCGCGAGCCAGACCCGTGTGCAACGCA
This sequence comes from Pseudomonas spelaei, assembly GCF_009724245.1. Classification (GTDB taxonomy): domain Bacteria; phylum Pseudomonadota; class Gammaproteobacteria; order Pseudomonadales; family Pseudomonadaceae; genus Aquipseudomonas; species Aquipseudomonas spelaei. Next base: position 13,225 of record NZ_WNNK01000015.1, read on the forward strand.
TCGTGGGCCAAGGCGACACCTTCCTTAAGACTATAGGCGTGATCGGCAGCGTAAAGTGCCGCGCCAGCATTAAGAACAATCATCTCTGCGGCTTTCTGGCCGTTTTCGGTTTTACGCCGACCCAAGGCATCGCGAATCAACTCAAGGGACGCCGCCGGGCTTTCCACCGCCAGGCCGTGCAGGCTCTGGCTCTTCATGCCCAAGTCTTCCGGCTCGACCCAATATTCGGTGACCTGGTCATTCTTCAGCTCCGCCACGAAGGTCGGTGCCGCCAGGCTGAATTCGTCCAGGCCGTCTTTCGAGTGCACCACCAACACATGCTTGCTGCCCATACGCTGCAGGACTTCAGCCAATGGACGGCACAGTGCCTGACTGAATACACCCACCACCTGATGTTTCACACCGGCCGGATTCGTAAGCGGGCCGAGCATGTTGAACAGGGTGCGCAGGCCGAGGTCCTTACGCGGACCTGCGGCGTATTTCATCGCGCCATGATGGGATTGGGCAAACATGAAGCCGATGCCGACATGCTCGATGCAGCGGGCTACCTGCACCGGCGTCAGGTTCAGGTAGATACCTGCTGCTTCCAGCAAGTCGGCGCTGCCGCTATTACCGGACACGGCACGGTTGCCATGCTTGGCCACGGTGCAACCAGCGGCCGCCACGACAAACGATGAAGCCGTCGACACGTTGAAGATATTCGCACCGTCACCGCCGGTGCCGACCACGTCGACGACGCCGTCGAGGGTCTTGAGCTCGACCTTGTCCGCCAGCTCACGCATCACCGAGACGGCGCCGACGATTTCGTCGATGCTCTCGCTCTTCATGCGCATGGCCATCATGAACGCGCCAATCTGCGCATCGGTGCATTGACCGGTCATGATTTGACGCATCACATCGCTCATTTCAGCGGTGCTCAGGTCCAGATGGCCGACGATACGGCTCAGGGCAGTCTTGATATCCATGAAAAGTCCTTAGCGCGTGCCGCCGCTCTGCTTGAGAAAGTTGGCGAACAGCTCAAAGCCCTGCTCGGTCAGAATCGATTCCGGGTGAAATTGCACCCCTTCGATGTTCAGTGTCTTGTGGCGCAGGCCCATGATCTCGTCGACGGAGCCGTCTTCCAGCTGGGTCCAGGCCGTCAGTTCCAGGCACTCGGGCAAGGTTTCGCGCTTGACCACCAGCGAGTGGTAACGGGTGACCGTCACCGGCAGGTTCAAGCCGCGGAACACGCCCTGATCATTGTGGAATACCGGGCTGGTCTTGCCGTGCATCACCTGGCGGGCGCGAACCACGTCTCCACCAAACGCCTGCCCGATGGACTGGTGGCCCAGGCACACGCCAAGAATCGGTAGCTTGCCGGCAAAATACTGGATGGCTTCCAGCGACACGCCCGCTTCGGTCGGGGTGCAGGGGCCCGGGGAAACGACGATGCGCTCCGGGTTCAGCGCGGCGATTTGCGCCACGGTCATTTCGTCGTTGCGCACCACCTTGACCTCGGCACCGAGCTCGCCCAGGTACTGCACAACGTTGTAGGTAAAGGAATCGTAGTTATCAATCATCAGTAACATGCGGGTTAAAACCTCTTGAATTCACTGACTTCTAATGACGGCCTTCCAAAAGGGTGACCCGCTGCCAGACGCACGTTCCGGTTGCCAGGGTGAGCCGGCAAGGGGCGTCAAACAACAGGTGAAGAAGGCAAATCGGTACAGGTCCGGCCGGGCCGGCAGAGAAAAGTTAGGCGCGCCAACGCCAACGGGCGTGTGCCTTGACTACTCGCATCAAGAGTTTGCTGATGATCAACACAGGGAGGGTCTCATTCATACGTTCAGGCACAGTAACGTAGCCTCGCCAGCGGTGCAATATGGAGCAGCAAATACGGGGAAAACACGTCGCGGGTTATTTAGCGTCAAAAACGCTAAACCCTGAATAAGCCGAAAATATTTTGCTAATGTTTTCCCGCTAATACAAAACAATAATCACATGGACGATTGTATGCTCAGACCACCGTTCTTTGCGCCGCTTGCCGGCTGTCTCTTGTCACTGGCCTGCGCCCAGGCCTTTGCGGCGCCGTCGCCTTATTCAACCATGGTGGTGTTCGGTGACAGCCTGGCCGACGCCGGCCAGTTCCCCGATGCTGGCGGGCCCGCCGGCGCCACGTTGCGCTTTACCAACCGCACCGGCCCGACCTACTTGAGCAACGGAACAGAAAATTTCTCTCTGGTTTCATCGACGCTACTGGGGGCCAAGCTGGGGGTAGCCCCAAACGACTTGAACGCCTCCACGTCTCCGGTTCGTGCCGCACAAGGCTTGCCGGATGGCAACAACTGGGCGGTAGGCGGCTATCGTACCGATAACATCCTCGACTCCATCACCTCGGTGTCCAACGCGGCTATCCCTCCGGGCAACCCCGGTGGCGGCACTGTGCTGCGCAGTCGCCAGGGTTATCTGCCCGCCAACGGCGGACGGGCCGATCCCAACGCGCTGTACTTCCTTTCCGGCGGCGGCAATGACTTCCTCCAGGGTTTTGTACAAAGCCCCGGTCAAGCAGTGGCCGCTGGCGGACGCCTGGCCGACAGTGCCCAGGTCCTGCAACAAGCCGGCGCGCGCTACATCATGGTCTGGATGCTGCCCGACCTGGGGCTGACGCCCGCCATCAATGGCACCCCGAGCCAGGCAGGCAGCAGCGCCCTGAGCAACATCTTCAACCAGGCGCTGGTACAACGCTTATCGCAAATCGATGCTCAAATTATCCCGCTGAACATCCCACTGTTGCTCAAGGAAACCTTCGCCGACCCTGGCCGCTTTGGCCTGGCCACCGGGCAGAACCTCACAGGCACCTGCTTCAGCGGCAATGGCTGCACCGCCAACCCCACCTACGGCATCGGTGGTACCCACCCGGACCCGACCAAGCTGATCTACAACGACTCGGTCCACCCCACTGAAGCCGGGCAACGGCTGATCGCCGACTACGCCTATTCGCTGCTGGCCGCACCTTGGGAAGTCACCTTGCTGCCCGAAATGGCCCAAGGCACGCTGCGTGCGCATCAGGATGAACTGCGCAACCAATGGCAAGCCGATTCAGGCAACTGGCAAGCCGTGGGCCAATGGCGGGCGATCGTTGCAGCCGGTGGCCAGCATCTGGACTTCGACACTCAAAACAGCTCCGCCAGCGGTGACGGCAGCGGCTACAACCTGAACATCGGTGGCAGTTACCGCCTTAACGAAGACTGGCGTGTCGGTGTAGCTGCGGGCTTGTATCGTCAGACCCTTGAGGCTGGCGCCAGCGATTCGGACTACAAGCTCAATAGCTACATGGGCACCGCCTTCGCTCAGTATCAAGAAGATCACTGGTGGGCTGACGCAGCGCTGACCGGTGGCAAGCTGGACTTCGACAGCCTCAAGCGCAAGTTCGCCCTGGGCGTCAGCCAAGGTTCGGAGAAAGGCGACACCGACGGTTGGTTGTGGGCCTTGAGCGCGCGCGTGGGTTACGACATCGCACAGCCGGGCAGCGAATGGCACCTGTCGCCCTTCATCAGCGCCGACTACTCGCGGATCGAAGTGGAGGGTTACTCGGAGAAAGACGCCCGCTCCACCGCGCTGACCTTTGATGATCAACAGCGTGACTCCAAGCGCCTGGGCCTGGGCCTGCAAGCCAACTACCGCATCACGCCGCAAACCCTGCTGTTTGGCGAAGTCGCCCATGAGCATGAGTTCGAAAACGACACCCAGCGGGTAAAGATTGCTCTCAACAGCGTGCCGGGAATCGACTTCAAACTGGATGGGTACACACCGCGCAGCAATTCGGATCGCCTGAACCTGGGAGTCAGCCACAAGTTGACGAAGGAGTTGGCATTGAATGCTGCTTACAACGTGAGGAAGGATGACAGCGTGACCCAGCAAGGGGTCAGTGTGGGGTTGAGCCTGGATTTCTAAACTGGCGCCGAAGCGACACAAATCAAATGTGGGAGCTGGCTTGCCTGCGATTGCATCGCCCCGGTGTTTCTGAAACACCGAGGTGCCTGTATCGCGGGCAAGCCCGGCTCCCACAAAAAAGCCCAGCTCCCACATGTTGACCTACATTTACTTTCAGTCCTGCGGCGTCTGCTCAGCCAACGCCACCGCACGGAACATCGCCCGACGCTTGTTCAGGGTTTCTTCCCATTCCAGAGCCGGCACCGAGTCAGCCACAATCCCGCCACCCGCCTGCACATGCAACTCGCCGTCCTTGATCACTGCGGTGCGGATCGCAATGGCCGTGTCCATATTGCCGTTCCAGGCAAAATAGCCCACCGCGCCGCCATACACACCACGCTTGACCGGCTCCAGCTCGTCGATGATTTCCATCGCGCGAATCTTCGGCGCGCCCGACAAGGTGCCCGCCGGCAAAATCGCCCGCAGTGCATCCATGGCCGTCAGCCCAGCCTTCAACTCGCCAGTGACGTTGGAGACGATGTGCATCACGTTGGAATAACGCTCGATGACCATCTTCTCGGTGAGCTTCACAGAGCCGATTTCCGATACACGCCCGGTGTCATTACGTCCCAGGTCGATCAGCATCAAGTGCTCGGCGATTTCCTTGTCGTCAGACAGCAGGTCCAGTTCCAGCGCCAGGTCCGCCTCTTCGGTCGCACCACGCGGACGGGTGCCGGCAATCGGGCGTACGGTGATCAGGTTGTCTTCGACCCGCACCAGCACTTCCGGCGAACTGCCTACTACGTGGAAATCGCCAAAGTTGAAGAAGTACATGTACGGCGTCGGGTTGAAGCAACGCAGCGCACGGTACAAGTCGATGGGTGCAGCCTTGAAGTCGATGGACATGCGTTGCGACGGCACCACCTGCATGCAGTCACCGGCGAGGATGTATTCCTTGATGGTGTCGACGGCGCGCTCGTAGTCATCCTGGGTAAAGCTGGAGCGAAACACCGGGTCGGCGGCCGGCGGGCGGCTGAGGTCCAGGCCACGACGCGGAGTGATCGGCTGACGCAGTTTTTCCAGCAATGCTTCCAAATTGGCCTGGCCTTGCTCGAACGCGTCTTCCTGGGACGGGTCGGCCAGGACAATCGCGTGCATCTTGCCGGCGAGGTTGTCGAACACCACCACCGCGTCGGAAACCATCAACAGAATGTCCGGCACACCCAGCGGATCCGGGTTCGGGGATTTACCCAGGCGTTTCTCCACATAACGTACGCAGTCGTAGCCGAAGTAGCCCACCAGGCCACCGTTGAAACGCGGCAGACCGGCGATGGTCGGTACGTTGTAGCGCGCCTTGAATGTCTCCACGAAGGCCAACGGGTCTTCGACATCGTGGCTTTCGATCTCTACGCCGTCATAAGTGATGCTGACATGATGGTCATGCACCCGCATGACCGTGCGGCACGGCAGGCCGATGATCGAATAACGGCCCCATTTTTCACCGCCCTGCACCGACTCCAGCAGATAGGAGTTGGGCTCGTCGGCCAGTTTCAGGTAGATCGACAGTGGTGTGTCGAAGTCGGCCAGGGTTTCGCGGGCCATGGGGATACGGTTGTAGCCGGCAGCGGCCAAACGCAGGAATTCTTCGCGGATCATGAGGTGCCTCGTGGCTTGAGGGTCTAACGGTCAGGTGTGCAAACGTGCCGCAGCGCGGCCAGGATCAGTCAGGCGCGCCAACGCCAGCGGGCCAGGGCCTTGATGACTTTCATCCAGAGTTTGCGAGTGACCACCACGATGGGATTTCCAGAAGGGGATGGAACAGCGTCGGGCAACGTTATCTCAGCGCCCGCTCCCAAGCAACCGGGGATTAGCAGACGCAGGTCATCAATCACCAGTGCCGGGGATTCCTCGGCAATCGGTCGACCGTGGTTGTAGCCGTAGCTCAAGGCCACGCACTTGACCCCCGCCGCTTTCGCCGCCAGCACATCACTGCGCGAATCGCCGACAAACAGCGACTGGGACGCCGGGATATTGGCCATTTTCATCACGAAAAACAGCGCGGCCGGATCGGGTTTCTTCTGTGGAAGGGTATCGCCACCGATGATCCAGCGAAAATAACGGCCGATCTTCATCTGGTCCAACAGCGGCGCGACGAAACGTTCCGGCTTGTTGGTGATGAGGGCCATTTCCACGCCCTGCTTGTGCAGCCACTTCAGGGTGTCACGCACGCCGGGATAGACCACGGTCAGTTCGTGGCCGTTCTCGTAGGCTGCGTTGAACAGCTCCAGCGCATGCTCAGCCTCGACATCATCGACGCCCTCGGCATTAATGTTGTTGGCCAGCGCCCGGCGCACCAGCATGTGCACACCGTTACCCACCCATTCGCGCACCGCCTCGACACCCGCCCGCTTACGCCCGAGCTTGAGCAGCATCGCATCCACCGCGACAGCCAGGTCCGGGACCGAATCGATCAAAGTACCGTCCAGATCGAACATCACCAGCCGTGGCAATTTGCCGGGGAACAACTGCTCAAAGCCACTCATGGACGCGCCAACGCCAGTTCTGCACGCATTTTGGCGATCACTTCCTGATAGTCCGGTGCGTTGAAGATCGCCGAACCTGCAACAAAGGTGTCAGCACCGGCGGCGGCGATTTCGCGGATGTTGTTGACGTTGACCCCACCATCGATCTCCAGGCGAATATCACGACCGGACGCATCGATCAGCGCCCGCGCTTCACGCAGCTTGTCGAGGGTGCCCGGGATGAACTTCTGCCCGCCAAAGCCCGGGTTGACGCTCATCAGCAAGACCATGTCGACCTTGTCCATCACATACTTGAGCACGTCCAGCGGCGTCGCCGGGTTGAACACCAGGCCGGCCTTGCAGCCACCTTCGCGGATCAGTTGCAGGGAACGATCGACGTGCAGCGTGGCTTCCGGGTGGAAGGTGATGTAGGTCGCACCGGCCTCAATGAAGTCACCGACGATACGGTCCACCGGGCTGACCATCAGGTGTGCGTCGATAGGCGCGGTCACGCCGTACTTGCGCAGGGCGGCGCAAACCATCGGACCAATGGTCAGGTTCGGCACATAGTGATTGTCCATGACATCGAAGTGAACAAAGTCGGCACCAGCGGCCAGCACGTTGTCGACTTCCTCGCCCAGGCGGGCGAAGTCGGCGGAGAGGATCGATGGAGCAATAACGAAGGGCTGCATGACGCACCTTTTTGAGCTAAATCACGATGGCGCGCATTGTATACCTCATGCTTTGCCGCGCGCACCGTGACCTCGCTCAATGGTTAGTACGCCGCGCGGTAGATTTTCTCGATATCCGCGGCGCTGAGCTTGCGCGGGTTGTTGCGCATCAACCGCTCAATGCCCGCCGCCTCTACTGCCATGGCCGGGATGGCGTCTTCGGGAACACCGAAGCTGCGCAGGCCTGGCGGGATCTCCACTGCGGCACACAGTCGCGTCATCGCATCGACCGCCTGGTCGGCAGCGTCATTCACACTCAGGCCCGTGACATTAACGCCCATGGCCTGGGCAATGTCCTGCATGCGCTCGACACAGGCCAGCTTGTTCCAGTGCATCACATAGGGCAGCAGCAAGGCATTGCTGACCCCGTGGGCAATGCCGAAGCGCCCACCCAACGGATACGCCAAGGCATGCACCGCGCCCACCCCCGCATTACCGAACGCCATCCCGGCCATCAGGCTGGCGGTGGCCATGTCGTCACGGGCTTGCAGGTTGGCCGGGTTGGTGTAGGCCTTGGGCAACGCCTTGGCAATCAACTTGATGGCGCCAATGGCCAGTGCGTCAGTGATCGGCGAAGCATTGAGGGACAGGTAGGACTCGATGGCATGCACCAGCGCATCGACGCCACTGGCGGCGGTGACACTGCGGGGGCAGGTCAGGGTCATCTGCGGGCTGATCAGCGCCACGTCCGGCAGCAAGTAATCGCTGACGATGCCTTTCTTCAGTTGCGCGGCCTTGTCCGAAAGGATCGCCACATTGGTCACCTCCGAACCGGTGCCGGCGGTGGTGGGGATGGCGATCAGCGGCGGACCTTTGCGGGGCACCTGGTCGACACCGAACAGATCCGCCAGGGCGCCGTGGTAACCGGCGTAGGCGGCGACGCTTTTGGCGATGTCGATGGCACTGCCGCCGCCCACTCCGATCAGCCCGTCATGCCCGCCCTCGCGGTAGACCCGCATACAGTCTTCAACAATGGAAATTTCCGGGTCGGGCAATACGCGGTCGAAGATTTCGTAGGGACGCTCGCCCAAGTGCTCAAGGGCCAGCGCCACAGTGCCGGACTTGATCAACGCGGCGTCGGTGACGATCAACGGGTTGTCGACATCCAGTCGCGTCAGCTCGGCGGCCAGTTGTTCGATGGCGCCGGGGCCGGTGAGCAATTTGTGGGCGATCTTGAATGAGGAAGTACTCATGTGCGCGGCCTCTTATAAATGTGTGGGGGCTGGCAAAAGAATAGCTGGGGTTTAAAGGTTGTCTCCCATTCATGGGCTGAATAGCACGGTCAATGTGGGAGTCGGGCTTGCCCGCGATGGCATCACCTCGATGTACCTGATGCACCGAGGTGATGCCATCGCGGGCAAGCCAGCTCCCACATTTAATCTGGTTCCAACCATCAAACCTGAGCTGTACGCAGTTTTTCGCTACGCCCGCGCAGCCACTCCAGGGTCAGCAACAGCACCACCGAGAACGCGATCAACAAGGTCGCGGCCGCCGCAATCGTCGGGCTGAGGTTTTCGCGGATACCGCTGAACATCTGCCGGGGCAAGGTCGCCTGCTCTGGCCCTGCAAGGAACAACGTCACCACCACCTCATCGAACGAGGTGGCGAAAGCAAACAGCGCCCCGCTGATCACGCCCGGCGCGATCAATGGCAAAGTCACCCGCCGAAATGCGGTCAAGGGTGACGCCCCAAGGCTCGCCGCCGCCCGCACCAGATTGTGGTTAAAACCCTGCAACGTAGCCGACACGGTGATGATCACAAACGGCACGCCCAACACCGCATGCACCACAATCAACGAGAAGAAACTGTTACCCAGGCCCAGCGGCGCGAAAAACAGGTAACTGGCCACGCCGATAATCACCACCGGCACCACCATCGGCGAAATCACCAACGCCATCACCAGCGCCTTGCCGGGAAAGTGCCCACGGGTCAGCCCAATCGCCGCCAGCGTGCCGAAGACCATGGCCAGCACGGTCGCCGCCGGGGCGACGATGATGCTGTTCTTCAGCGCACGCATCCATTCCGCCGAGGCGAAGAAGTCCTGATACCAGTGCAGCGAGAAGCCTTGCAGCGGATACACCAGGAAACTGCCGGAATTGAACGACAGTGGGATGATGACCAGCACCGGCAGAATCAGGAACAACAGGATCAGGCCGCAGAAAATCCGCAGGCTGTAGAACCACACCCGCTCAACGGGAGACATGTAAGGACTCAGCATCGCAAGGTGCTCCTCAGCTCAGGCGCAGGCGACTGGCGCCCACCAGCCAGTTGTAGATCAGGTACAGCACCACGGTCGCCAGCAGCAACAAGCCGCCCAGGGCGGTAGCCATGCCCCAGTTGATGCTGGTGTTGGTATAGAAGGCGACGAAGTAGCTGACCATCTGGTCGTTCGGGCTGCCCAGCAGCGCCGGGGTGATGTAGTAACCAATCGCCAGGATGAACACCAGCAGGCAGCCGGCGCCCACGCCCGCGTAGGTTTGCGGGAAGTACACCCGCCAGAAACTCGCGAACGGATGACACCCCAGGGAAATCGCAGCGCGCATATAGGTGGGCGAGATGCCCTTCATGACGCTGTAGATCGGCAGGATCATGAAGGGCAGCAGGATATGCACCATGGAGATGTAGACCCCGAGCCGGTTGAATACCAACTCCACGGGCTTATCGATCAAGCCCATGCCCATCAGCGCACTGTTGATCAACCCACCGGACTGCAACAACACGATCCACGCCGCCACGCGCACCAGCACCGAGGTCCAGAACGGCAGCAACACCAAAATCATCAGCAGGTTGCTTTGCCGGGCCGGCAAGTTCGCCAGCAAGTAGGCCAGCGGATAAGCCAGCAACAGGCAACACACGGTGATGACCAAGCCCATCCAGAAGGTGCGGGCGAAGATATCCAGGTAGATCGCCTGATCCGGGGTGGCGGCTGCCAGTTCGCCGAGGTCGTCGATGCGGTGATCGACGGCCGCCAGCAGGTAATAGGGCGTCAGACTGCTGGTATTGCGCCGGATCACTTGCCAATACGCCGGGTCTCCCCAACGTTCGTCGAGGTTTTCCAGCGCTTCTTTATAGGAGCCGGGCGTTTCGCTGAACGGCAGCGCCCGCGCGGTTTTGGTCAGCAGACTGCGATAGCCCGCCAACTCCATGTTCAAGCGTTTGGACAGGTCCCCCAGGGTCTGGTTTTTCCGGGCTTCGCCCAAGTCTTCACTAAGGGCCTGATAAACCGGCTCACCGGGTAAGCCACGCCCGTCCCAGGCGGTGACTGCAACCACCGTGCGCGGCAGGCCATCCAGCACTTCCGGGTTTTCGACGCTTTTGTAGAGCAGCGCGACAATCGGCACTAGGAACACCAGCAGCAAAAACAGCACCAGCGGCGCAATCAAAGCCTGGGCCTTCCAGCGGTTGAGCCGCTCGGCACGGGCCAGGCGCTGTTTCAGGGTGGGGCTGGGAATGGCGATGGCCATGGCGAACTCCGGAACTTGAAAATGAATGCAATCGGCCAAACACAGCAAATCTCATGTGGGAGCTGGCTTGCCTGCTCCCACACAAGCCTGCTTCCACTAGGGTTTAGCGGTGTAGCGGGTTACTTGGCAGCCCAGGAGTTAAAGCGTTGCTCCAATTGCTCACCGTTATCCGCCCAGAAGCTGACGTCGATCTGCACCTGGTTGGCGATGTTTTCCGGAGTGGTCGGCATGTCCTTGAGCACATCCTTGGTCAGCAACGGCACTGCCTGGATATTGGCCGGGCCGTAGGCGATGTTTTCCGAATAGACCTTCTGCTGCTGCGGTGCGACCGAGAAGGCGATGAATTTCTTCGCCGCTTCAGCACGGTCCTTGGCCAGGCCTTTTGGAATGGCCCAAGCGTCAAAGTCATAGATGCCGCCGTTCCACACCACTTTCAGGTTGCTCTCTTTCTGCACAGCGGCGATCCGGCCGTTATAGGCCGAGCTCATGACCACATCGCCAGAGGCCAGGTATTGCGGCGGTTGGGCACCCGCCTCCCACCATTGAATGTAGGGCTTGAGCTCATCGAGTTTCTTGAAGGCACGGTCCTGGCCCTCCTTGCTGGCCAGCACTTTGTAGACATCCTTGGGCGCCACACCATCGGCCATCAGGGCGAATTCCAGGGTGTATTTGGCGCCTTTGCGCAGGCCACGTTTGCCGGGGAATTTCTTCGTGTCCCAGAAATCTGCCCAGCCTCCTGGTGGCGCTTTCAGTTTGTCGGCGTTGTAAGCCAGTACGGTGGACCAGACAAAGAAGCCCACCCCGCACGGCTGAATCGCGCCTTTCACGTAGTCTTCGGCCTTGCCAAACAATGTGGGGTCCAACGGCTCGAACATGTCCTCGTCACAGCCACGGGACAGCTCCGGCGACTCCACTTCCACCAGGTCCCAGGACACACTTTTGGTGTCGACCATGGCTTTGACCTTGGCCATTTCACCGTTGTACTCACCGGCGATGATCTTGCCGTTACCGGCACTTTCCCACGGGGCGTAGAAGGCCTTCACTTGCGCCGCCTTGTTCGCGCCACCAAAAGACACCACCGTCAGGTCCGGACCTGCCATGGCCTGTGTTGCGCCCATCAAGCCCAGAGCCAGGGCGGAATATTTAAGGGATCTCAACATTATTGTTCTCTCCACGTGCAGGGTTGGTGAAGCAAGGGGGCGATCAATTCGCCTCTAGAAGTGGGTCGAGTGCGCGAACGTGCTCGACTTGCCAGCCGATCGGTACTACGTCGCCGACCGTCAATGCCGGGTCCAGCTCGGCGATCGGTTGTTTCACGAAAAAATCGGACTTGCCGCAAACGTCCAGGCGCACACGCACGTGGTCGCCCAGGTAGATAAACTCCGCCACCCGCCCGGAGAAGCGGTTGACACAGCTTTCGCTGGAGCCGTTGAGGCTGACTCGCTCGGGGCGCACCGACAGGGTCACCGGCCCCCCCACCTGGCCAACGTTCACTGCCAGTGCCTCAACCTTCTCACCCCGCGCCAACTCCACCACGCAGCGCTCGCCGGTGTGGCTGTGCAGGCGGCCGTTAAGGCGGTTGTTCTCACCGATGAAGTTGGCGACGAAGGTGTTTTTGGGTTCTTCGTACAAGGTGCGTGGGGACGCAATCTGCTGGATTTCGCCCTGATGAAACACCGCCACCCGGTCAGACATGGTCAGCGCTTCACCCTGGTCGTGGGTCACGTAGACCACGGTCACGCCGAGGCGCTGGTGCAGGTGCTTGATCTCCATCTGCATGTGTTCACGCAGTTGTTTATCGAGGGCGCCGAGGGGCTCGTCCATCAGTACCAACTGCGGCTCGAACACCAGCGCCCGCGCCAGCGCTACCCGCTGTTGCTGACCGCCGGAGAGTTGCGCCGGGTAGCGCTGGGCGAACGCGTCGAGCTGGACCATGCTCAGCACACGCGTGACCCGCTCGCTGATGTCGGTCTTGCTCAAGCCGCGTACCGACAGCGGAAAGGCCAGGTTTTCCGAAACAGTCATGTGAGGGAACAAGGCGTAGTTCTGGAACACCATGCCGATATCACGCTTGTGGGGCGGCACGTTGTTGATGGAGCGGCCGGCTAACAGGATCTCGCCGGCCGTCGGGGTTTCGAAGCCGGCGAGCATCATCAGGCTGGTGGTCTTGCCCGAGCCGGAAGGCCCGAGCAGGGTGAGAAACTCGCCCTTGCGAATCTCCAGGTTGAGGTCCTTGACGATCAGGTTCTCGCCGTCGTAGCTCTTCTGCACGCCACGAAAGCTGACCAGCACATCATTTGAATCCACCTCGCTCATACCTGCACCTTTTTGTTTTTGGACTGCCGTGGCACAAGCGTAGCCCTGCCGACAGCCCGCGAAAATCGGGGGCCGGGAGAGATTGGCATCAGTAGATTGGAAGGTTCAGGGTAGGGATTGCCCTACACGGATGGCGGGGCGTACCTCGGCAGCGGCTACAGAAGCTTATGTTCAATCGCGTACTTCACCAGATCGGCCAGGCAGGTGATATTGAGCTTCTGCATTAACCGCGCCTTGTGGGTGCTGATGGTCTTGTTGCTCAGGGCCAGTTGCTGGGCGATGTCGTTGACGTTGGCGCCCTGGGCCAGGCGCTCGAACACTGAGAACTCCCGTTCAGACAACAGTGAGTGCAACGGCCGGGCATCGGTAAGGCCGACTTCGAAGACCATCCGGTCTGCCAGGTCCGGGTCGATATAACGCCCGCCCGCCGCCACTTTGCGAATCGCCGTCAACAGCAGCGCCGGGTCGCTGTCCTTGGTGGCATAACCCGCTGCGCCAACCTTCAAGGCACGCGCAGCCATTTGTGCTTCGTCGTGCATCGACAACACCAGGATCGCCGGCGGGTTGTTCAGCGCGCGGATGCGCGGGATGGCCTCAAGGCCGTTGACGCCGGGCATGGAGATATCCAGCAGCACCACTTCGCACGGCACCTGGCGCAGGGTTTCCAGCAACTGCTCGCCATTGCTCGCCTCGCCGACCACCAACAGGTCCTTGGCCAAGCCGATCAATTGCTTGATGCCTTCACGAACGATGGTGTGGTCTTCAGCTACCAGTACGCGGATCACGGGGGTTTCCTCTTCTTGTGGTTATCAATCCAGCGGCACCGTCACACTCAGGGTGGTGCCCTCCCCCAACTCGCTGTCCAGGCTCAACTGCCCACCCATGATCAGCACCCGTTCGCGCATGCCCACCAGGCCAAACGACACGGGACGCTCTTGTGCCTGCACAAATCCGGTGCCGTCATCACTGATGGTCAGTCGCAGGTGTGGGCCCTCTACCGCCAGGGTCAATTCCACAGTATGCGCCCGGGCATGGCGCATCACATTGGTCAGCGCCTCCTGCAGGATCCGGAACAGGCCGATAGCCTTGGCATCGCTGAGGGCCGGCAGGTTGTCCGGCACCTGCACCAGGCAGGGAATCTGCGTACGGGCCTCAAATCGCCGGGCCTGCCACTCAATGGCCGAGGCGATCCCGGCATCGAGAATCGGCGGGCGCAAGGCAGTGGCCACGTCGCGCACCAGTTGGAACAGTTGGGCGATCAGGCGCTTCATGCTGTTCAACCGTTCATGCAAGCCTGGGTCCAGTTGTGCGTAGGCCAGCTCGCACATGGAGGTTTCCAACTTGAGCACCGTGAGCATCTGCCCCAGTTCGTCGTGTACTTCCCGGGCGATGCGCGCTTTCTCTTCCTCACGCACGGTTTCCAGGTGGGCCGACAACTCGCGCAATTGTGCGCGGGAGGCATCCAGCTCCAGCTCGATGCGCTTGCTCTCGGTGATGTCCCAGACAATCCCGTCCCACACCACCACGCCCGCTTCCAGACGCCGGGTGACCGCCTTGATTTCGGCCCAGCGTTGCTCGCCCTGACGCGTAAGGATCCGGCCTTGCCACGACCAATTGCTTTCGGTGTCGATGGCCTGGTCCTGGGTGCGGTGATAGCTGGCCCGGTCGTCCGGATGCACCAGGCTGCGAATCCCCACGTCCCGGTGGCTGAGCACCGCCGGGGCATACCCCACCAGGCGCTGACTGCCCTCGCTGATATAGGCAAAGTCGAGTTCGTCACTCAGCGGCAGGCGCTCCAGGCGGAACACCAACCCCGGCACGTTGGCGGCAATCCCCTGCAAGCGTGCTTCACTTTCCTGCAAAGCGGCCAGGGCTCGACGTCGTTCGGTGACGTCATTGAGATAGACCACCAGGTATTCGCCGTCGGCAAAGCGCAGGAAACTCAGGGACACGTCTGCGGGCAACACGCTGCCGTCCGCACGCACGCAGCGAGTGGCAAAACTCTGTGGGCCGTCCTCGCTGGCCCGGGCGCGTTTCCACAGGTTCAGCCAGCGGTCCATGGTCAAGGTGGGGTCGAAGGTGATCAGCGGGCGCTCGATCAGCGCTCCGGCGGCATAACCGAGCATGGCTTCCGCCGCATGATTGGCGTAACGCACGTGGCTATCCCAATTGACCCAGAGGATGCCGACCGTGCTTTGATCGATGGAGAACTGCGTTAGCCGCAACGCTTGCGCACCGGCGGCGCGTGCGGCACTTTCTTCGCGGGCCGCCAGCAAGCCCTGCTCTAATCCACGCTGCTGGCGTCGTTGCCAAAACACCACCGCAAGGCTGGCCACCAGCAGCAAACCCAACAGCAGGCTCAGGTTCTGCCAGAAACCAGGCGACGCCGAGCGCGCAGGGTATTTGGGTTGCAGCCAGCGCGCATGCAATTGGTCCAGGTCCCGGGCCGGAATCGCCCGCAAGGCACTTTCCACGATGTCGGCCAATGGCGGCCAGTCACGCCGAGTTGCCACTCGCAGCAACTGCGGCAGGCCGACATCACCGACCACCGCCAACTCGGAGAACTCTGGCTCGCCCGACAAACGACCGAGCTGTGCCTCATCAATCACCGCATAACGGGCCTGTTGGCTCACCAGCAATTGCAGGGCCTGACGCTCCAGCGGCACGCCTTGCAGGTTGAGATTGGGGTAGGTGCTGCGCAGGTAATCGGCCACGGCACCGGGCATGCGCACGGCCACTCGAGATTGCTCGTCGAGTTTCTCCAGGTCTACCGTCCCGCCGCCACCGGGAATGCCGACGATGTGCTGCGGCACACGCATATAAGGGTCGGAGTACAACCACAGACGCAATCCTGCCGGGGTTTGCACCAAGCCAGGCGCAAGGTCGATCTCGCCGTCACGCACGGCGGCGTCCAACTGATCCTGATTCGGAAAGTTACGCCAGGTCAGCTCAATGTTCAGCGCCTTGGCCAGCCATTGCATCAACTCGACGTTAGACCCGGACAAGCGCTGCAAGCGCCGGTCGTATTGCGCATAAGGCGCCTGCAACACCAGGCCGACCCGCAAACCCGGGTGCCCGGCCAGCCATTCACGCTGCTCGCCATTGAGCTGCGCCTGAGGCACAACGGGCGCAGGCGCGGCGCCCGCCATCAAGGGAATACACAAACAGCCGATAACCAGCAGATAGCGAAAACCCATGATCCACGTCTCACGTCACTGACAAATACTGACCAACCCATTAGGCTGCCGGAATCACTTCTGGCCGGAAATCTACAATGCCCTTTCCCCACCGTTCGGCACTGCCAGCATTGTGCCTGTCGCTGCTGTTTACCAGCGCCTTTTCCGTGCAGGCCGCCGATACCGCGCCTGCCGCCCAGCCACCCGCCGAAACAAAACCCGCCGAGCGCCAACCTTTGCTTGAGCGCAGCCAGGAAGAAGCCAGTGCCCTGGAGCGACAAATCCCACAACAGGAACAGCAACAATTGCAGGCGGGCAGTGACACGTTCCTCGCCCTGTGGAAGCCGGCCAACAGCGCCGAGTCCGAAGGTGTGGTGATTATTGTCCCCGGCGCCGGGGAAAGTGCTGACTGGCCTCAAGCAATCGGACCTTTGCGGCAGAAATTGCCGGACGCCGACTGGGGCACGCTCAGTGTGTCACTGCCGGACCTGAGCCTGGACACCTTGCCGCCCCGCGTTATCGAAGCGCCGAAAGCCGCGGTGGACACCAGCAGTAAAGAGGCCAGCACCGTCGCCAAACCCGTAGAGCAAGCCGCCAGTGCCGAAGCAGAGGGCACCGACCCGTCGGTGGTACCCGGTGACGATGAGCGAGACAAGACTGACGCCACACGAATCTTTGCGCGCATCGATGCCGCCCTGGCATTCGCCCAGACCCAAAACGCCCGCAGTGTCGTGCTGCTCGGTCACGGCACCGGCGCTTGGTGGGCGGCGAGATACCTGAGTGAAAAACAACCGGCTCAAGTACAAAAGCTCGTCATGGTCGCGGCGCAGACTCCCGCGGGTCGTCACCCGGGCCTGCAACAACTGGCGCCGGCGTTGAAACTGGCGACGGCAGACGTTTTCTATCAGGACACCACCCAGGCGCGCAAAACTGCCCTGGAACGTGCCCAGGCAGCCAAACGCCTGAAGAATGACAAGTACAAACAGATTTCATTGAAAGCCTTGCCCGGCAACAGTGCCGCCGGGCAAGAACAGTTGTATCGACGGGTTCGCGGCTGGTTGAGCCCGCAGAACGTCGGGAGTTGATCGCTGAGCGTCAGCGAAAGTCCCGGCGCTCACGAATCAATGCATAGGCGTTATGCAGCTCTCGCGTCATTTCGGTGGCCTCGCGCACTTGCGCGGGGCTGGCACCACTGCCGGCAATCTTGTCCGGGTGATGGCGGCTGAGCAGCCGTCGGTAGGCCCGTTTGATCACCGACGGCTCGCTGGTGCCTGTTACTCCCAGGATCCGCAACGCCTCCTGATAGGCACCGCCGCGATTGGCCAAGGGTTTGCGCTCCGGCTCGTAATCGGCCGCCAGCGCCTGGATCTGCTGTGTCGTCCACCCCAGCCATTTGCCCCATTGTTCAATCAACTCCCGCTCGGCCGTGCTGGCCTTGCCGTCGGCCCAGACCATCCGCCAGCAGGCGCGCAAGACACCTTCCGCTGCATAAGGCTGCGCCTTGAGCACGCGCAAATAACTGCGCACCCGGTCCGAGCCTGACTTTCCTCGGTTGAAGGCCGCAATTGCCCGCCGCTGAGCCGGCCCGGTCATGTCCAGCGAACGCATCTCCTGGCGTGCCTGCTGGATATGTCCATCCACCACCTGGCCGTTGCTTTTGGCCAGACGGCCGAGCAAGACAAACAACAATTCGTCATTACGCAGCGCCGGACGCCCACCCAGGCGCTCGCGCAGCTGCGCCCAACTCTGCAATTGCAGGCGCCGATCCAGCGCCTGCCCCAACAGCGCGCCCAACATGGCCCCCGGAATGCTGGCGATGGCAAAGCCCGCCCCGGCTCCAATCAGAGTCCCTGGCCACAACATCTTACTGCCCCGCGGTCAGCAGGTTTTCGACTTGCGCCAGGCGCTCCAGCGTACCGACATCAATCCAGCGTCCGTCCATGTGTTCCCCCGTCACCAACCCTTTGGCCATTGCCGTGCGTAACAGCGGCGCCAGCTTGAAGGCACCGGCACTGCAACCCGCGAACAGCTTCGGGTCCAGCACTGAAATGCCACTGAAGGTCAGGTTATCGGCACCGGGAGCGGCATCATGAAGTGCACCGTCCTTAATATAGAAGTCGCCACCTGAGGGGTGATGCGCCGGGTTGTCGACCATCACCAGATGAGCCAAGCCATTCAGTGGTTGTTTGAGACGGGCGAAGTCGTAGTCAGTCCAGATATCACCATTGACCACCAGGAACGGTTCGTCCCCCAGCAACGGCAGCGCCTGGAAAATCCCGCCGCCGGTTTCCAGCGGCTCTCCTTCGGCCGAGTACTGGATACGTACGCCGTACTGCGATCCGTCCCCCAGATAGCCCTCAATCTGCTGACCGAGCCAGGCATGGTTGATGACGATGTCGGTGAAGCCAGCCTTGGCCAGCGCCTCTAGGTGATACTCGATCAAGCGCTTGCCGCCCGCCTGGATCAGCGGCTTGGGCGTGTGCAAAGTGAGCGGACGCATCCGCTCACCTTTGCCTGCGGCCAGGATCATGGCCTTCATACAACCACCTCCGCTGGTTGACGCAGGCTTGCCAGCAACTCACCCAATTCGGCCAACTCCGGACGATCGGCCAACACCGCTTCTATATAGGCAAAGAAGCGCGGCACATCGGCGAGGTAACGTGGCTTGCCATCACGGTGGCAGATGCGGGAGAAAATGCCGATCACCTTGAGGTGGCGCTGCACGCCCATCAGGTCGCTGGCCCGCAGGAAATCGTCAAAATCCGTCTGCACCGGGATGCCCAGTTGGCCAGCACGCTCCCAATAACCGCGCTGCCACTCCCGTACACGGGCCTGGGGCCAACTGAGGAAGGCATCCTTGAACAGGCAGGTGATGTCGTAGGTCACCGGTCCGTAGACCGCATCCTGGAAATCCAGTACACCAGGGTTCGGCGTGCTGATCATCAGGTTGCGCGGCATGTAGTCGCGATGCACCAACACCTTCGGCTGAGCCAGGGCGCTGTCGATCAACAGCTCGCTGATATGCTGCCAAAGCGCCACTTGCTGGGCATCAAACTCAATGCCCAGGTGCCGGCGCACGTACCACTCGGGAAATAATTCCAGCTCGCGGCGCAATAACGCCACGTCATAGCTGGGCAATCCGGCATCCATCGGCAATTGCTGGAATGCCAGCAACGCATCGATGGCATCGGCAAACAATTGATCGGCATTTTCACCGTCAATCACGTCCAGATAGGTTTTTTTGCCCAGGTCATTGAGCAAAAGAAAGCCGCGCGGCAAATCTTCTGCATAAATTTGTGGAACATTTATTCCTGATTTCACCAACAAATGAGCGATATCGACGAAAGGTTTGCAGTTTTCCTGGGGGGGAGGAGCGTCCATAACGACAAAACTGCGACCCTCGCCCTCCCAACGGAAGTAACGCCTGAAACTCGCGTCGCTGCTGGCCGCGGTCAATGTAGCCGGGGGTACGGCACCCCAGCCCTGGGCGTTAAAAAGGATCGGTAACTGCTCATCAAGCCAGACTTTCAGGTGTTGCAAGCGTAGATCTTGGTGGGGCATTACAAGGGTCTCCGACGGCGCTAGCCGTCAAGCGGGTCATGCTTTATTATCACGCATCTTTTTCAGACCATCGAGAGGCGTGCGGCCCACACCGCGGGCAGATGGCACGCAGGAAGCCCGGACTAATAAGATGGCATTGAAATCCCCCGCGTTTCGTAGAAAATTTCCGTTGCTGGTAACCGGCAGTCTGCTGGCCATGCAACCCTTCGCCACTTCATTCGTGGTCGCCGCGGAACAGTATGACTGCTCAGTCTCTGCTTCGGGTGCCTGGGATTGCGCGCCGAAAACCAGCGTCGCCCAACTGCCACCGCGCCCGGTGCATGACGGCAGTGCCGTCAGCTCGGCCAACGGCACGCCGCAAGGCGAGGCTGGTGGTACCGACGCCGGTCCGCAGAACAAGCTCGTCACCGAAGCCAAGGGCCGTGGCCTGAGCTCGCGCAGCGCCGACTACAGCCACCTGGACTGGGTCCCTCGCGACAAGCTCACTCCCGCGCAACTGGCCGAAACCGGGCCTTACTGCTCCGGTTCGTATGTCGAGCCGATGCGTCCTGGCATGAACGACAAGACGAACAAGAGCGACGCGCCGACCTTCATCGGTGCCAAAGCCTCTCGTTACGAGCAGGAACAACAGGTCGCAACCCTGGCTGGTGACGTCGTCATGCGCCAGGGCAGCATGCAAGTCGAGGCCGACGAGGCCAGCCTGTACCAGGCCGAGAACCGTGGCGAGCTGAACGGCAACGTCCGTCTGCGCGACAACGGCGCCCTGTTGGTGGGTGATCACGCCGAAGTCCAGCTGGATACCGGTGCGGCCAAGGTCGACAACGCCGAATACATCATCCACAAATCGCGCATCCGCGGTACCGCGCTGTACGCCAAGCGGGCCGAGAACGCGATCATCCGTCTCAAGGACGGTACGTACACCACCTGTGAGCCGAACAGCAACGCCTGGCAGCTCAAGGGCAACAACATCACGTTGAACCCGGCCACCGGTTTCGGTACGGCGACCAACGTGACGTTGCGGGTCAAGGACATTCCGGTTCTTTACACGCCGTATATCTACTTCCCGATCGACAGTCGTCGTCAGTCCGGTTTCTTGCCGCCGAGCTTTGCCTCGGGTGGCGAGTCGGGCTTTACGCTGACCACCCCGTACTACTTCAACCTGGCGCCGAACTACGATGCCACGTTGTATCCGCAGTACATGACCAAGCGCGGTATGTTGATGGAGGGCGAATTCCGCTACCTCACCAAGTCCAGCGAAGGTCAGTTCGGTGGGGCGTATCTCAACGATGACAGCGATGAGCGCAAGCGGCAGACCGACTACGAAAAAACCCGGTACATGCTCAACTGGCAGCATAAGGGCGGGCTGGATTCGCGTGTACTGACGCAGGTTGACTACACCAAGATCAGCGACCCGTACTATTTCCAGGATCTGAAGAGCAACCAGATCGGTATTCAGACTCAGGATTACGTCAACCAACAGGGTTCCGTGACCTATCGGGGTGACAGCTACCAGGCTCGACTAAATCTGCAGGCGACCCAACTGGCAACGGTTTCCCAGATCACACCGTACAACCGACTGCCGC
The DNA here is from genome assembly GCF_009724245.1 of Pseudomonas spelaei. Taxonomy (GTDB): domain Bacteria; phylum Pseudomonadota; class Gammaproteobacteria; order Pseudomonadales; family Pseudomonadaceae; genus Aquipseudomonas; species Aquipseudomonas spelaei. The sequence goes on from NZ_WNNK01000015.1 coordinate 34,490, forward strand.
AAATTACTTTCAATGGTGCGCTGCCGTATCATCCTGGCGGCTTGAACTTCGCCTACGAGACAGAGGCCGTACGATTTGACCGCGACCTGGAAACCGGAAACTTCACGGATAAAGACGGGCTCACAAGTCCCCGCCTTGATACGTATGTCACCGGACTTACCCGCGCCAACGGTACCCGCTTGAATGCTGCACCTAGCGTCGAACTGCCGCTTAACTGGACCTATGGTTTCATTACTCCAAAGCTAAAGTATGTCTACACCAAGTATGATCTCGACCTTGATAGCACGGGCAAAGATCAGATTGTTGCAGCTCAAAACGCGGCAACAGCAGCCAACCCATATGCTGGCGGCGCGTTCAAAAGTTCTCAAGACCGCGCAATCCCAATTGCCAGCATAGACAGCGGCCTGTATTTCGACCGTAGTACACAATGGTTCGGCGACAACTACCGCCAGACACTGGAGCCTCGTCTGTTCTATCTCTATGTACCAGAGAAAGATCAGTCCGATATTCCAGTATTCGACACTAGCGAAACCACCTTCAACTACGCATCGCTCTTCCGCGATAACCGCTTCAGCGGCTCCGACCGCATTGGCGACGAAAACAAACTGTCCTTGGGTGTAACCAGCCGCTGGATTCAGGACAATGGTTTCGAACGTCAACGCGTCAGTGTCGGCCAAGCCTTGTATTTCAAGGACCGCGAAGTGCAGCTGCCAGGTATCCTAGCCGCCGACCGCGCGGATGCACAGTCGAACGTCTCGCCAATCGCCCTGGACTACGAGTTCCGTTTCAACCGCGACTGGCGTGCCACGGCCGACTATAACTGGGACCCAGACAGCCACAGCGTACGTTCCGGCAGCGCGATGTTCCATTACCAGCCGGAAGACGACAAGAACAAGGTCATCAACGTTGGTTATCGCTATCGCAACGACCAGGTGGTCTACAACCAACTGACCGGAAAATGGCAGTTCGGTGGTGACTACGGCACCGAAGGCCAGCCGAATTTCGTGAAGGATTACTACAAAATCCAGCAACACGACTTCTCGATGATGTGGCCGATCGTTCCGCAGTGGAACCTGATCACCCGCTGGCAGTATGACTATGCCCGCAACCGTACCCTGGAAGCCTTCGGTGGCTTCGAGTACGACAACTGCTGCTGGAAACTGCGCGTAATCAACCGTTATTGGGTTTCCAACGACGAATACACCCAGATCGCCCCGCTGAACGAAAAAGGCGACCACGGGCTCTTCTTCCAAGTTGTCCTGAAGGGACTCGGCGGCCTGACTGGCGCCAAGGTAGAGAGCTTCCTCGACAAAGGCATCCAAGGTTATCGTGAACGTGAAGACCAAGCTTTCTGATTGTCTGCGCCCGCTAGTGCTGGGCGCGCTGTTCCTGGGTACCGTATCGGCACACGCTGCGGTTCAACAGCTGGATAAGGTAGTGGCCATCGTCGATAACGACGTGATCATGCAGAGCCAACTGGACCAACGGGTCAAGGAAGTTCAGCAAACCATCGCCAAGCGTGGCGGTGGTGTACCGCCTACCAGCGTCCTGGATCAGCAGGTTCTGGAGCGACTGATCGTCGAAAACCTGCAACTGCAGATCGGCGATCGTTCCGGTATCCGTATCTCTGATGAAGAGCTGAACCAGGCCGTCGGCACCATCGCTCAACGCAATAACATGAGCATTGATCAATTCCGTGCCGCCCTGGCTCATGACGGCCTGTCGTTTGAAGACGCCCGTGACCAGATCCGCCGCGAAATGATCATCAGCCGTGTGCGTCAGCGCCGTGTGGCCGAGCGGGTTCAAGTGTCCGAACAGGAAGTGAAGAACTTCCTGGCCTCGGACCTGGGCAAGATGCAGCTCTCCGAAGAACTGCACCTGGCCAACATCCTGATCCCGACGCCGGACAGCGCCAACGCCGACCAGCTCAACGCAGCTGCCGCGAAAACCCAGGCTATCTATGATCGCCTCAAGTCCGGCGCTGACTTTGCCCAGATGGCGATTGCCCAATCCGGCAGTGACAACGCCCTCGAAGGCGGTGACATGGGCTGGCGTAAAGCCGCTCAATTGCCACCACCGTTCGACCGTGAGTTGAGCGCCATGGAAGTCGGCGGCATCACCCAGCCAGCTCGCACTCCAGGTGGTTTCATCATCCTCAAGTTGCTGGGCAAGCGCGGTGGCGAGACGTCGATGAAGGACGAAGTCCATGTTCGTCACATCCTGGTCAAACCAAGCGAAATCCGTACCGAAGCGCAAACCAAGGAACTGGCTCAGAAGATCTATGACCGCATCGAGAGCGGTGAAGACTTCGCCATCCTGGCCAAAAGCTTCTCGGAAGATCCGGGTTCCGCCCTCAACGGCGGCGACCTGAACTGGATCGACCCGAAAGCCCTGGTGCCCGAGTTCCAGCAAGTGATGGCCGATACTCCGCAAGGCGTACTGTCCAAGCCGTTCAAGACTCAATACGGCTGGCATGTCCTGGAAGTCCTTGGCCGCCGCGCCACCGACAACACCAGCCAGGCCCGCGAACAGCAAGCGCTGACCGTACTGCGTAACCGCAAATACGACGAAGAGCTGCAAACCTGGTTGCGTCAGATCCGTGACGAAGCCTACGTTGAAAACAAGCTGCCAGGCGCCGAGCAAACAGGCACCGACCAGGCAGCTCAGTGAAACCCCAGCGTTTCGCGTTGACACCCGGCGAGCCGGCCGGCATTGGTCCTGACCTGTGCCTGCTGCTCGCCTCGCAACCTCAGCCACACCCCCTGATTGCCATTACCAGCCGCGACCTGCTCCTTGAGCGGGCCGCGCAGCTGGGCGTGGCCGTCAACCTGCTGCCAGTGACACCCGGCAACTGGCCAGACCTTCCCGCCCCGGCCAACAGCCTGTATGTGTGGGACACCCCGCTACAGGCCAAGGTCGTGGCCGGGCAACTGAACAAGGCCAATGCGGCCTTTGTCCTGGAAACCCTGACCCGCGCAGGCCTTGGCTGTATCAACGGCGATTTCGCCGGGATGATCACCGCCCCCGTGCACAAGGGTGTGATCAACGAATCGGGTATCGCCTTTTCCGGCCATACTGAGTTCCTCGCCGAGCTGACCCACACCGAACAAGTCGTGATGATGCTGGCTACCCGCGGCTTGCGCGTGGCCCTGGTGACCACTCACCTGCCCCTGCGCGAGATTGCCGACGCAATCACCCCCGAGCGCCTGGAGCGTGTAACACGCATCCTGCACGCCGACCTGCAACAGAAATTCGGCATTGCCCAACCGCGCATCCTGGTCTGTGGCCTCAACCCACACGCCGGTGAAGGCGGCCACTTGGGCCATGAAGAAATCGACATCATCGAACCGACATTAGAGCGTCTGCGCCAAGAAGGCATGGACCTGCGTGGCCCACTGCCTGCCGACACTCTGTTTACCCCCAAATATCTGGAGCACTGCGACGCAGTGCTGGCGATGTACCATGACCAGGGGCTGCCCGTGCTGAAATACAAAGGCTTCGGCGCCGCAGTCAACGTGACACTGGGCCTGCCGATCATCCGTACCTCCGTCGACCATGGCACCGCCCTGGACCTGGCTGGCAGCGGCAAGATCGATACCGGCAGCCTGCACGTGGCCCTGGAAACCGCCTATCAGATGGCCGAGACCCGTATATGACTGAGCATTACCAACACCGGGCGCGCAAGCGTTTCGGGCAAAACTTCCTGCACGACGCTGGCGTGATCGACCGCATCCTGCGCTCCATCCATGCCAAGCCCGAAGACCGTCTGCTGGAAATCGGCCCGGGCCAGGGCGCATTGACCCAAGGCCTGCTCAACAGCGGTGGGCAACTGGACGTGGTTGAACTGGACAAAGACCTAATCCCGATCCTCAACCAGCAGTTCGCCGGCATGCCCAACTTCAATCTGCATCAAGGCGATGCGTTGAAGTTCGACTTCACCAGCCTGAACGCCGCCCCCAACAGCCTGCGCGTGGTCGGCAACCTGCCGTACAACATCTCCACACCGCTGATTTTCCACCTGCTGAATAACGCCAGCATCATCCGCGACATGCACTTCATGCTGCAAAAGGAAGTGGTTGAGCGTCTGGCAGCCGGTCCTGGCGGTGGTGACTGGGGTCGCCTGTCGATCATGGTTCAGTACCATTGCCGGGTTGAGCATCTGTTCAACGTCGGTCCTGGCGCGTTCAATCCGCCGCCGAAGGTCGACTCGGCCATCGTGCGCCTGGTGCCTCACGCCGTCTTGCCGCACCCGGCCAAGGATCACAAGCTGCTGGAGCGCGTGGTACGTGAAGCGTTCAACCAGCGTCGCAAGACCCTGCGCAACACTCTCAAGGCCTTGCTCAGCAACGCTGAAATCGAAGCCGCCGGCGTCGATGGCGGCTTGCGCCCCGAGCAACTGGACCTGGCGGCGTTCGTGCGCCTGGCCGATCAGCTTGCCATTCAGCCTGCGCCTGTCGTCGAATAAACCGGAGCCGGGCACAGCCAGACACCATGTCTGGCCTAGTGCCCGCCACTTGGCCTAGACTGACCGGCATCCGCTGTTCCCCGCTTTTGCTTTTAAGGCCTCTTGCATGTCCGATCCTCGCTATCAGATCGACGTCAGCGTCGTCACCCGCTTCCTGGCGGAACAATCGCAGCCCGACCAGAACCGCTTTGCCTTTGCCTATACGGTCACGGTAAAAAACAACGGTTCGGTGCCGGCCAAGTTGCTGTCACGTCACTGGGTCATCACCGACGGTGATGGCCATGTGGAAGAAGTGCGCGGCGCCGGCGTCGTTGGCCAGCAGCCGCTGATTGATACCGGTGCAAGCCATACCTACAGCAGCGGGACGGTGATGACTTCCAAAGTCGGCACCATGCAAGGCTCTTATCAGATGAAAGCCACCGATGGCCAACTCTTCGATGCCGTCATCGCGCCCTTCCGCCTTGCGGTACCCGGAGCCCTGCACTGATATGGCAACCTACGCCGTCGGCGACCTGCAAGGCTGCCTGGCGCCACTCAAGTGCCTGCTGGAGCGCGTGGCCTTTGACCCGACGAAGGATCGCCTGTGGCTGGTGGGAGACTTGGTCAACCGCGGCCCACAATCCCTTGAGACCCTGCGCTTCCTTTATGCCATGCGTGATTCTCTGGTCTGCGTGCTGGGTAACCATGACCTGCACCTGCTGGCCGCCGGCAATAACATCGAGCGTCTGAAAAAGGGCGATACCCTGCGGGAAATCCTCGAGGCGCCGGATCGCGTCGAGTTGCTTGACTGGTTGCGCCGGCAAAAAATCATGCATTACGACGAGAGCCGTAACGCCGCCCTGGTGCATGCCGGCATTCCACCCCAGTGGACACTGAAAAAAGCCCTCAAGTGTGCCAATGAAGTCGAAGCCGTCCTGGCCGATGACAACCTGTTCACGACCTACCTTGACGGCATGTACGGCAACGAACCGGTGAAGTGGGACAACGAGCTCACTGGCATTGCGCGCCTGCGGGTGATCACCAACTACTTCACCCGCATGCGCTTTTGCACCGCTGAGGGTAAGCTGGACCTCAAGAGCAAGGAAGGCGCTGACACCGCCCTGCCCGGCTACAAACCCTGGTTCGCCCACAAAGAGCGCAAGACCCGTGACACGAAGATCATCTTCGGCCACTGGGCAGCCCTTGAAGGCAAGTGCGAGGAGCCCGGCGTATTCGCCCTCGACACCGGCTGCGTCTGGGGCGGCACCATGACCCTGATGAACATCGACACCGGCGAGCGCCTGAGCTGCCAGTGTGACACCCCCATTTCCGAACCACTGCTGGCCACGGCAAAGCGCTAGACCGCGCCCCCCTTACGGCCCAAGGAGCCCGCCATGAGCGAATTCAAACGTATCCCTCCCGAACAAGCCCAGGCCCTGCGCGAACAAGGCGCTGTGGTTGTCGACATCCGCGACCAGCCGACCTATATCGCCGGCCACATCAGCGGCGCCCAGCACCTGGACAACCACAACATCGCCGATTTCATCCGCGCCGCCGACCTCGACGCGCCAGTGATCGTGGCCTGCTACCACGGCAACTCCAGCCAAAGCGCCGCAGCCTATCTGGTCAGCCAGGGCTTCTGCGACGTCTATAGCCTGGATGGCGGCTTCGAGCTGTGGCGTACGACTTATCCAACAGAAATTGCCTCGGGCGACGCACAATAATTTTTTTCATACCCCGCCACCCCACGTGATGCTTGGGCTCGCGCCGTTTCTGACGAACGGTGCGCCCAAACAAATTACGTATCGCACCTTGAACTCCCTGATTCCGAACTATCCTTAAGCCCAGGCCATCCAAAACAGGGGAGAGCCGGTACACCGGCGTGCGGGTCATCGGTAATGTTTCAGGGTGTTCTGGGGGGAAAACAGCCATTGGTGTCCACCAATGGCTGCCAGCATCGACTGATTGATCCTGCGTCGACTCCACGTATCGAGCGAGGTGACGACGTCATGAGTATCTTTAGCCACTTCCAACAACGCTTCGAGTCCACCCGCCAGGAAGAACTCACGCTTGCTGAGTACCTCGATCTGTGCAAAAAGGACCGCAGCGCCTACGCGTCTGCCGCCGAACGCCTGCTACTGGCGATTGGCGAGCCGGAGCTGGTGGACACCGCCGTCAATTCGCGCTTGTCGCGAATTTTCTCTAACAAGGTGATCCGCCGCTACCCGGCCTTTGAAGACTTCCACGGAATGGAAGAATGCATTGACCAGATCGTTTCCTACTTCCGCCACGCCGCCCAAGGCCTGGAAGAGAAGAAACAGATCCTCTACCTGCTCGGCCCCGTAGGTGGCGGTAAATCGTCCCTGGCCGAAAAACTCAAACAACTGATCGAGAAGGTGCCCTTCTACGCCATCAAGGGCTCACCGGTCTTCGAATCGCCTTTGGGGCTGTTCAACGCCACGGAAGATGGCGCGATCCTCGAAGAAGACTTCGGCATCCCAAGACGCTACCTCAACACCATCATGTCGCCGTGGGCCACCAAGCGCCTGGCCGAGTTCGGCGGTGATATCAGCCAGTTCCGGGTGGTGAAGCTCTACCCATCGATCCTCAACCAGATTGCCGTGGCCAAGACCGAACCCGGTGACGAGAACAACCAGGACATCTCGGCGCTGGTGGGCAAGGTCGATATCCGTAAACTCGAAGAATTCCCACAGAACGACGCCGACGCCTATAGCTACTCAGGCGCACTGTGCCGGGCCAACCAGGGCCTGATGGAGTTCGTGGAGATGTTCAAGGCACCGATCAAGGTGCTGCACCCACTGCTGACCGCGACCCAGGAAGGTAACTACAACAGCACCGAGGGCCTGGGGGCGATTCCGTTTACCGGGATCCTGCTGGCTCACTCCAACGAATCGGAATGGCACACCTTCCGCAACAACAAGAACAACGAAGCGTTCATCGACCGGATCTACATCGTCAAGGTGCCGTACTGCCTGCGAGTCAGCGATGAAATCAAGATCTACGACAAGTTGCTGTTCAACAGCTCCCTGGCCAAGGCTCATTGCGCGCCCGACACCCTGAAAATGCTCGCCCAGTTCACCGTGCTGTCGCGCCTCAAGGAGCCGGAAAACTCCAACATCTACTCGAAAATGCGCGTGTATGACGGGGAAAACCTCAAGGACACCGATCCCAAGGCCAAGTCGATCCAGGAATACCGCGACACCGCAGGCGTTGACGAGGGCATGAACGGGCTGTCAACGCGCTTTGCCTTCAAGATTCTCTCCAAAGTCTTCAACTTCGACCCCCACGAAATCGCTGCCAACCCGGTGCACCTGCTGTACGTGCTGGAACAGCAGATCGAACAGGAGCAGTTCCAGGCCGAAACCCGTGAGCGCTACCTGCGCTTCCTCAAGGAATACCTGGCACCGCGCTACATCGAGTTCATCGGCAAGGAAATCCAGACCGCCTACCTCGAGTCCTACAGCGAATACGGCCAGAACATCTTCGACCGCTACGTGCTGTACGCCGACTTCTGGATTCAGGACCAGGAATACCGCGACCCGGAAACCGGCGAAATCCTCAACCGCGTGGCCCTTAACGAGGAGCTGGAAAAAATCGAGAAACCCGCCGGCATCAGTAATCCGAAGGATTTCCGCAACGAAATCGTCAACTTCGTGCTGCGCGCCCGGGCCAACAACAATGGCAAGAACCCTACCTGGCTCAGCTACGAGAAGCTGCGGGTGGTTATTGAGAAGAAAATGTTCTCCAACACCGAGGATCTGCTGCCGGTCATCAGCTTCAACGCCAAGGCCAGCAAGGAGGATCAGCAAAAACACAACGACTTCGTCACCCGAATGGTCGAGCGTGGCTACACAGACAAACAGGTACGGCTGCTCTCCGAGTGGTACCTGCGGGTCCGGAAATCGCAGTAAGGCAGCGACGAGCGCAAGGCTACCCGCTTGCGGTGCGCCCAAGGGCGCACCGGAGGGCCGGCAAACTGACCGCTTGTCTTTAAGCTTCCAGCTTGCGGCTTGAAGCTTGTAACTTGAAGCTGCCCGGAGGGCTCCCTATGAGCTATGTGATCGACCGACGTCTCAATGGTAAGAACAAGAGCACGGTAAACCGCCAGCGTTTCCTGCGGCGTTACCGTGACCACATCAAAAAGGCCGTCGAAGAGGCCGTCAGCCGCCGCTCCATCACTGACATGGAGCATGGCGAACAGATCAGCATTCCCGGACGGGACATCGATGAGCCGGTGCTGCACCACGGTCGGGGCGGTAAACAGACGGTCGTTCATCCAGGAAACAAGGAGTTCACCACCGGCGAACACATCCAGCGCCCCCAAGGCGGTGCCGGCGGCAAAGGGCCAGGCAAGGCCGGTAACTCCGGCGAAGGCATGGACGAGTTCGTCTTCCAGATCACCCAGGAAGAATTCCTCGAATTCATGTTCGAGGACCTGGAGCTGCCCAACCTGGTCAAACGCAATCTCACCGGCACCGACACCTTCAAGACCGTGCGTGCCGGGATCAGCAACGAAGGCAACCCGTCTCGGATCAACATCATCCGCACCTTGCGCTCGGCTCACGCCCGGCGCATCGCCCTGTCCGGTAGCAGCCGCGCCAAGCTCCGGGAAGCGAAAGAGGAGTTGGAGCGGTTAAAGCGCGAAGAACCAGATAACTTCGGTGATATCCAGGAAACCGAGGCGGAAATAGCCAAGCTCAGCGCGCGGATTCACCGCGTTCCGTTTCTCGACACCTTCGACTTGAAATACAACCTGCTGGTCAAGCAGCCCAACCCGAGCTCCAAGGCCGTGATGTTCTGCCTGATGGACGTTTCCGGCTCCATGACCCAGGCCACCAAGGACATCGCCAAGCGCTTCTTCATCCTGCTGTACCTGTTTCTCAAGCGTAACTACGACAAGATTGACGTGGTGTTCATCCGCCACCACACCAGCGCCCGGGAAGTCGACGAAGAGGAGTTTTTCTACTCACGGGAAACCGGCGGCACCATTGTTTCCAGCGCCTTGAAACTGATGCAGGAGATCATGGCCGAACGCTATCCGGCCAACGAGTGGAACATCTACGCCGCCCAGGCCTCCGACGGCGACAACTGGAACGACGACTCGCCGATCTGCCGCGACATCCTGATCAACCAGATCATGCCCTTCGTGCAGTACTACACTTACGTGGAGATTACCCCCCGCGAGCACCAGGCCCTGTGGTTCGAATACGAGCGGATCAGTGACGCGTTCGCTGACACCTTCGCCCAGCAACAACTGGTCTCGGCCGGCGATATCTATCCGGTCTTCCGTGAACTCTTCCAGCGCAGGTTAGTGACATGACCGCCAAAGAGCATAAGCGCCAACCCATTTCCACGGGGTCCGAATGGACCTTCGAACTGATCCAGGCCTATGACCGCGAAATCAGCCGCATCGCGGCAGGTTATGCCCTGGACACCTACCCCAACCAGATCGAAGTGATCACCGCCGAACAAATGATGGACGCCTACGCATCCGTGGGAATGCCCTTGGGCTATCACCACTGGTCCTACGGCAAACACTTCCTCAGTACCGAAAAGTCCTATACCCGTGGGCAGATGGGCCTGGCCTACGAAATCGTCATCAACTCAGACCCCTGCATCGCCTACCTGATGGAAGAAAACACCATCTGCATGCAGGCGCTGGTGGTAGCCCATGCGTGCTATGGGCATAACAGCTTTTTCAAGGGCAACTACCTGTTCCGCACTTGGACAGATGCCAGCTCGATCATTGATTACCTGGTGTTCGCCAAGCAGTACATCATGCAATGCGAGGAGCGCCACGGGATCGATGCCGTGGAAGACTTGCTGGACTCCTGCCACGCCCTGATGAACTACGGGGTCGATCGCTACAAGCGGCCTTACCCGATATCTGCCGAGGAAGAACGGCTGCGCCAGAAAGATCGCGAAGAACATCTGCAAAAGCAGATCAACGACCTGTGGCGCACCATTCCCAAGCGTGCCGGCAAGAACAGCGACAAGGACAATGCTCGCTTTCCCGCCGAACCTCAGGAAAACATCCTGTATTTCCTCGAAAAACACGCGCCACTGCTGGAGCCGTGGCAGCGCGAAATCGTGCGAATCGTGCGCAAGATAGCCCAGTATTTTTACCCTCAGCGCCAGACCCAAGTGATGAACGAAGGTTGGGCAACGTTCTGGCACTACACGCTGATGAACGACCTGTACGACGAAGGGCTGGTAACCGACGGTTTCATGATGGAGTTCCTGACGTCCCACACCAGCGTGGTCTTCCAACCCGGCTTCGACAGCCCCTATTACAGCGGCATCAACCCCTACGCCCTGGGTTTTGCCATGTACCGGGACATTCGCCGCATATGCGAACACCCCACCGACGAGGATCGCCACTGGTTCCCGGACATCGCCGGCAGCGACTGGCTGTCGACCATCAAGTTCGCCATGAGCAGCTTCAAGGACGAAAGCTTCATCCTGCAGTACCTGTCACCCCAGGTAATTCGTGATCTCAAGCTGTTCAGCATCATGGATGACGACCTCAAGGACGACTTGCTGGTGCCGGCCATTCATGACGAACCGGGCTACCGCACCATCCGCGAAACCCTGGCAGCGCAGTACAACCTGGGTAACCGCGAGCCTAACGTGCAGATCTACAGCATCGACGTACGCGGCGATCGCTCGCTGACCTTGCGCCACCAGCAACACGACCGCAAACCGCTGGGCGAGTCCACGGACGAGGTCCTCAAGCACCTGCATCGGCTGTGGGGGTTCGATATCCACCTGGAGACGCTGCAAGGCGACCAGATCATGAAAACCCATCATGTGCCGCCCCGTAACGAGCACAGCGATAACGATTACGGCCGCCTGGACCTGGCCGTCGTGCATCTCTGAAACGGCAAAGCCTCCATTGGCGAGGCGCAGGCGTTATCCTGTGCCGCTAATGGAGGCTTTTTCATGCGAATCTACAAAGTCGGTGGTGCGGTGCGTGACCGCCTGCTGGGCATTCCCGTTACCGATATCGACCGTGTCGTCGTCGGCGCCACTGCTGAAGAAATGCTCGCCCAGGGCTTCAAACCGGTGGGCTCTGACTTTCCCGTATTCCTGGACCCGAAGAACGGCGACGAGTACGCCCTCGCCCGCACCGAGCGCAAGAGTGGCCGGGGTTACGGTGGCTTTGTCTTTCACGCCAGCCCCGAAGTGACTCTGGAAGAAGACCTGATCCGTCGCGACCTGACCATCAACGCCATGGCCGAAGATGACGACGGCAACTTGACCGATCCGTATCACGGCCAGCACGACCTTCAAGCTCGCATTCTGCGCCATGTTTCCCCGGCGTTTGCCGAAGATCCCCTCCGGGTCTTGCGTGTCGCCCGCTTCGCCGCCCGCTACGCCAGCCTGGGTTTCACCGTGGCACCCGCGACACTTGAATTGATGCGCCAACTCAGCGATTCCGGCGAACTGGAAGCCTTGACGCCGGAACGCAGTTGGAAGGAAATTTCCCGGGCACTGATGGAGGATCAACCTCAGGTGTTTATTCAGGTACTGCGGGACTGCGACGCACTGAAAACCCTGATGCCGGAAGTGGACGCTCTGTTTGGTGTACCGCAACCCGAAACTCATCATCCCGAGATCGATACAGGCGTCCATACCCTGAGCGTACTCGAGCAGGCCGCACGCCACGCTCAACCTTTGACCGTGCGCTGGGCTTGCCTGCTTCACGATCTGGGCAAAGGCCTGACGCCTGTGGATAAGTTGCCGCAGCATATTGCCCACGAGCACAGGGGCTTGCGGCTGATCAAGGCGGTTAACGAGCGCTTCAAGGTGCCGAGGGATTGCCAGGAACTGGCGCTATTGGTAGGCGAATACCATACCCATGGTCATCGGGCCCTGGAGCTGAAGCCCTCGACGTTGCTGGAGTTGCTGCAAAGCTTTGACGCCTATCGTCGCCCGCAGCGCTTCGAGGAATTTGTGGTGGCGTGCGAAATGGATGCTCGCGGTCGCAAAGGCTTTGAGCAGAGAAGTTATCCACAGGCGGATTATTTGCGCGGCGCGGCACTGGCAGCACGGAGCGTTGCCGTTGCGCCATTGCTGGATCAGGGCTTCAAGGGCCCAGAGCTGGGTGAGGCGCTCAAGCGCGAACGACTCAAGGCGTTGAAAGCCTACAAAGAGCAAAAACCTTTGTAGGCAACGTCTCTACAACAGGCTATCAGGCGTCAGTTGCTGCGTTCGCCATTCGAATGCAACTGGCGCCAATACCTGATCGATTTGCGCATCTCGCCACAGCGAAGCGAACGTCTTGCCCACTTCAGGATGCAAGCGATCCGGCGCCATCAGCGACAACGGCCACAGTACAAACGCATTTTTCAAGATCTCCGCCCGAGGCAGGATCAGGCCGTCAAAGTTACCCACCAGCTCGCCGTACAGCAGCACGTCGATATCCAGCGGCAAACCCTTGCGGTCCGGCGCATAACGACCATTGTCAGCCTCGATGAATTTCAGCCGGCGATCCAGTTCCATCAGCGGCAAATCGGTATACGCCGACACCACCAGATTGAAAAACGGACCACTCTTGATGCCCACCGGCTGGCTTTCGAATACCGCCGAGCAGCGCATATCCGTCAAAAAGCCCGCCAACGCGTCAAGGCCGGCGCGTAAATGGGGCTCGCGCTCGATGTTGCTGCCAAGACCGAGGTAAACCTGAGTTAGCGACATCCGCGCTCGATCTCCACGCCCACACCCTTGGCAGCCGGGACGGCACCAGGCTTGGTCAGTTTGAGGTGCAACCAGGGAATCTGGAATTCACTCATCAGCACTTCTGCCAGGCGCTCGGCAAAGGTTTCCACCAGTTGGAACTGTGCCTGCTCGGCAAAGGCCTGGATGCGCGCCGAAACACTGGCGTAATCCAGCGCCAGGGTCAGGTCGTCACCGGCCGCGGCCGGGCGGTTATCCCAGGCGAAGCTCAGGTCCAGACGCAGGCATTGCCGGATGCCACGCTCCCAGTCGTAGGCCCCGATCACGGTGTCGACTTCCAGGCCTTCGATAAACACTCTGTCCAAGCACTCTTCTCCGCAGCACGACAAGGGCGCAATGCCCCGTTAGAATCAGGGCGTCCTCGCCCGGAATAGTTAGCATGTTTTGGTTACTGGCGACCCTCGCCTACCTGCTTGGCTCTCTGTCCTTCGCCATTTTGCTCAGCCGCCTGACGGGAAATCCCGATCCGCGAATGAGTGGTTCAGGCAATGCCGGCGCCACCAATATGTTGCGCCTGGCCGGCAAAAAACTCGCCGTACTCACGCTGTTCGGCGACGTCTGCAAAGGCTTGCTACCGGTAATGATCGCCGATTTCGCAGGCCTCTCCCTGCAACAGCAAGCCTGGATCGGCGTCTGCGCAGTCCTGGGCCATCTGTTTCCCCTGTACTTTCGCTTTCGCGGTGGCAAGGGTGTCGCCACAGCCGCTGGCATGCTGCTGGGGATCTACCCTCCTGCAGCTCTCCTGGCCATCCTCGCCTGGCTGCTGACGTTCTACCTGACTCGCACCAGCTCCCTGGCCGCCTTGATCGCCACGCCACTTACCCTGCCATTGCTGGCCTGGCAGGAACCGGCAGCGCTGGTACCGATGAGCGTACTTACCCTGCTGATCGTCTGGCGCCACCGCGGCAATTTACGCGACCTGTTTGCAGGGCGCGAACGGCATTTTTAAATACGCCCGATGAGCCCGGCTCACGTTCGCTGATTACAACGGCGACAGCTGTTCCATGGGCCAGCGCGCCTGCACGCTGATTGCCAGGCTTTCATGCTGCCCGGCTTGCAGACGCTGGCAGCCGGCAAAGGCAATCATTGCGCCATTATCGGTGCAGAACTCTGGACGCGCATAAAACACGTCGCCGTTCATATCGCCGAGCATTTTCTCCAGTGACGTGCGCAACGCCTTGTTGGCGCTGACGCCGCCAGCGATCACCAGACGCTTCATGCCCGCCTGCTTCAGGGCTCGCTTGCACTTGATAGTCAAAGTCTCCACCACGGCCTGCTGGAACGCCAGCGAGATGTCGCAACGGGCTTGCTCGCTGTCGTCTCCGGCGCTGACGCTCTGCTGCCAGGTATTGAGGGCGAAGGTTTTCAAGCCGCTGAAACTGAACATCAGACCAGGCCGATCACACATCGGGCGCGGGAAGAGGTAGCGCCCTGCGACGCCCTGCTCAGCCAGCCGAGCGATCTCCGGACCACCCGGATAGTTGAGACCCATCATCTTTGCGGTCTTGTCGAATGCTTCACCAGCAGCATCGTCCAGGGTTTCGCCCAGCAGGGTGTATTGACCGATTCCGTCGACCTGAACCAGCTGCGTATGCCCCCCCGAAACCAACAAAGCGACGAACGGGAACTCTGGCGGCTTTTTTTCCAGCATCGGTGCCAGTAAGTGGCCTTCCATATGGTGCACACCCAGGGCCGGAATACCCCAGGCAAACGCCAGCGCCTGGGCGCAAGAGGCCCCAACCAGCAGGGCTCCGACCAATCCTGGGCCGGCGGTGTAGGCAATCGCGTCGATCTCGGTCGGCACGCAGCCGGCCTCGTCCAACACTTGGCGAATCAATGGCAGCATGCGTTTGACATGGTCACGGCTGGCCAGCTCCGGCACCACGCCGCCATAGGCGCGGTGCAGGTCGATCTGACTGAACAGTGCATCGGCCAAGAGCCCGCGTTCACTGTCGTAAAGTGCGACACCGGTTTCATCGCAAGAGGTTTCTAATCCCAGTACTAGCATGGGTTTGCGCCTTGTAGAGGCTGAATTCGAAGGCGCGCATAATAGTCGCCAGTCCTGCCCCCGACCAGCGGTTTTCGATCAGAGGCTTTGCATTCCGAGCAATGAGGGGTTAACATCCGCAACCCTTAAAAACCGACGACCTCAGCCGCGAATTTTTTGCGACGAGAACGTTGATTCCCGGTAATGAAAGAAGGTAGCTCTGGATGCCAGCCGTCAAAGTAAAAGAGAACGAACCCTTCGACGTAGCTCTGCGTCGTTTCAAGCGCTCCTGCGAAAAAGCCGGTGTTCTGGCTGAAGTTCGTAGCCGCGAATTTTACGAGAAGCCAACTTCTGAGCGTAAGCGTAAAGCAGCAGCCGCTGTTAAGCGTCACGCCAAGAAAGTTCAGCGCGAGCAGCGCCGCGCCGTTCGTCTGTACTAATACACAGACGTTCGTAGCAAGCTTCTGCCAAGCCCGGCCCTCAGCCGGGCTGCTGGCATTTGCGGATATCGCTTGATGCTTCACTGTCAAAGCCGCACACGCGACCGAGACAAACTGCTTCACACGTCAGGACTGGCTCTTTTGCCAGCGGTGCACGTCTCTTCTGACGAGCCTAACAAGGCTACTGACGAGCACACTTATTTCTCAAGCAGACGATCAACAGGGTCGGCTGTGCCCACCAAATGAGCTTCCGAGGCCCTTCATTGGCCGAGACCGGACGCCAGGGCAATACTTTCAACTACGTCGAAGACTGATTGGAACTAACGTCAGTGAATGTTCGACAGATACACTTCCTGACAGACCAAGCCGACGATTGATGATCGAGCCGCACGATACGCGCGCCTCGAGCACCTCGACCGCCGCGCGGGGCCCAATTTACGCGCAGTGATGACGAGAACGCCATGGCCGGGCTAATTCCCCAGAGCTTTATTGACGACCTTCTGAACCGCACCGACATCGTCGATGTAGTCAGCTCGCGCCTGCAAATGAAGAAGGCCGGCAAGAATTACACCGCCTGCTGCCCGTTCCACAAAGAAAAGACGCCATCATTCAGCGTCAGTCCCGACAAGCAGTTCTACTACTGCTTCGGCTGTGGCGCGGGTGGTAATGCCCTCGGCTTCATCATGGACCACGACAACCTGGACTTCCCCCAGGCCGTCGAGGAACTGGCGAAAGCCGCCGGCATGGAAATCCCTCGCGAAGAAAGTGGCCGGCCGCACAAACCCCGGCAACCCACCGATTCGCCGCTGTATCCACTGCTGACCGCCGCCGCAGACTTTTACCGCCAGGCGTTGAAGAGCCACCCACAGCGCAAAGCAGCCGTCGACTACCTCAAGGGCCGCGGCCTGACCGGGGAAATTGCCCGTGACTTCGGCCTCGGTTTCGCTCCGCCCGGCTGGGACAACCTCTACAAGCACCTGAGCAGTGACACCCTGCAGCAAAAAGCCATGATCGACGCCGGCCTGCTGGTGGAGAACGCCGAGACCGGCAAGCGCTATGACCGCTTCCGTGACCGGGTGATGTTCCCAATCCGTGACAGCCGCGGCCGGATCATCGCCTTTGGCGGACGCGTGCTGGGTGACGACAAACCCAAATACCTGAACTCACCGGAAACCCCGGTGTTTCACAAGGGCCAGGAACTCTATGGCCTGTTCGAAGCACGCAAGAACAACCGCAACCTCGATGAAATTATCGTGGTTGAAGGCTATATGGACGTTATTGCCCTTGCCCAGCAAGGCTTGCGCAATGCGGTGGCCACCCTCGGCACTGCCACCAGCGAAGAGCACTTGAAGCGACTGTTTCGCGTCGTGCCCAACGTTTTGTTCTGCTTCGACGGCGACCAGGCTGGCCGTAACGCTGCCTGGCGCGCTCTGGAATCGACACTTTCGAGCTTGCAGGACGGGCGACGCGCGCGCTTCCTGTTTCTACCCGAAGGTGAAGACCCGGATACCCTGGTCCGCTCTGAAGGCACCGACGCGTTCCGCGCCCGCATCAATCAGCACGCACAACCGTTGGCCGATTACTTTTTCCAGCAACTGACCGAAGAGTCCGATCCGCGCTCCCTCGAAGGCAAGGCCCATATGGTCACCCTCGCAGCACCGCTGATCGACAAGGTTCCGGGTGCGAACCTGCGGACACTGATGCGTCAGCGCCTGCTGGAAATCACCGGTTTGAGTGGCGAGGCGGTCAGCCAGATGGTGCACAGCGCACCTCAAGAGGCCCCGCCCGCCTACGACCCGGGCATCGATTACGACGCCATGCCGGACTACGGCGACTTTCACCAACCGCAGGAGGCTTACACGCCTCAGCAGGAGTGGACGCCGAAAAAACCTGGTGCTGGTGGCAAGAAATGGGACAAGAAACCCTGGGATAAAAACGGCAAGCGCGGCGGTGACCGTGACGAACCTCGCGGTCCACGCGTCCCAGCAGCGGTAGAACCACCCACGATGGCGGCGCTGCGCACTCTTTTGCATCACCCACAGCTGGCACAGAAAGTTGAAGACGCCGGGCACTTTGCGGCCGAAGACCACACCAACACTCAACTGTTGGTGGCCCTGCTCGAAGCCGTGCAGAAGAATCCTAAGCTAAACTCATTCCAGTTGATTGCTCGCTGGCATGGCACCGAACAGGGCCGTTTGCTCAAGGCATTGGCGGAAAAGGAGTGGCTGATTGATGGCGACAACCTTGAACAACAGTTTTTCGACACCATTACTAGCTTGTCAGCTCGTCAACGCGAGCGAAATTTGGAACAACTTCTTCGCAAAGCACGTCAGAGCGAATTGACTGCCGAAGAGAAAAATCAACTGCGCGACCTTTTAAGTCGCAATGTTTCCGCATCAAACCCGACCTCAGCTGGCGTGTGAGGTCATAGCTCGGGTATAATCCTCGGCTTGTTTTTTGCCCGCCAAGACCTTCAGTGGATAGGGTGTTATGTCCGGAAAAGCGCAACAGCAGTCTCGTATCAAAGAGTTGATCACCCTTGGTCGTGAGCAGAAGTATCTGACTTACGCAGAGGTCAACGACCACCTGCCTGAGGATATTTCAGATCCTGAGCAGGTGGAAGACATCATCCGCATGATTAACGACATGGGGATCCCCGTACACGAGAGTGCTCCGGATGCGGACGCCCTTATGTTGGCCGACGCCGATACCGACGAGGCAGCCGCTGAAGAAGCAGCCGCCGCGTTGGCAGCGGTAGAAACCGACATCGGTCGCACGACTGACCCTGTGCGCATGTATATGCGCGAAATGGGTACAGTGGAGCTGCTGACACGGGAAGGCGAAATCGAAATCGCCAAACGTATCGAAGAAGGCATCCGTGAAGTGATGGGCGCAATCGCGCACTTCCCAGGCACGGTTGACCATATTCTGTCCGAGTACACTCGCGTCACCACCGAAGGTGGTCGCCTGTCCGACGTCCTGAGCGGTTATATCGACCCGGACGACGGCATTGCGCCGCCTGCTGCTGAAGTTCCGCCACCTGTCGATCCGAAAGCCGCGAAAGCGGATGACGAAACCGACGATGACGACGCTGAAGCCAGTGGCGATGACGAAGACGAAGTCGAAAGCGGTCCGGATCCGATCATCGCAGCCCAGCGTTTTGGCGCTGTCTCCGATCAGATGGAACTGACTCGCAAAGCCCTGAAGAAACATGGCCGCGGCAGCAAGCAGGCAATCGCCGAGTTGCTGGCACTGGCTGAGCTCTTCATGCCGATCAAACTGGTACCGAAGCAATTCGAAGGCCTGGTTGAGCGGGTTCGTAGCGCCCTTGAGCGTCTGCGTGCACAAGAGCGTGCCATCATGCAGCTTTGTGTCCGTGATGCGCGCATGCCGCGTGCCGACTTCCTGCGCCAGTTCCCGGGCAACGAAGTTGACGAAAGCTGGACCGACGCACTGGCCAAAGGCAAAAGCAAATACGCTGAAGCCATTGGTCGCTTCCAGGCCGACATCGTTCGTTGCCAACAGAAGCTGACTGCGTTGCAGACCGAAACCGGTCTGACGATTGCCGAGATCAAGGACATCAACCGTCGCATGTCGATCGGTGAGGCCAAGGCCCGCCGTGCGAAGAAAGAGATGGTTGAAGCGAACTTGCGTCTGGTGATCTCCATCGCCAAGAAGTACACCAACCGTGGCCTGCAATTCCTCGATCTGATCCAGGAAGGCAACATCGGCTTGATGAAAGCAGTGGACAAGTTCGAATACCGTCGCGGCTACAAGTTCTCGACTTATGCCACCTGGTGGATCCGTCAGGCGATCACTCGCTCGATCGCCGACCAGGCCCGCACCATCCGTATTCCGGTGCACATGATCGAGACCATCAACAAGCTCAACCGTATTTCCCGGCAGATGTTGCAGGAAATGGGTCGCGAACCGACCCCGGAAGAGTTGGGCGAGCGCATGGAAATGCCTGAGGATAAAATCCGCAAGGTATTGAAGATCGCTAAAGAGCCGATCTCCATGGAAACCCCGATCGGTGATGACGAAGACTCCCACTTGGGTGACTTCATCGAAGACTCGACCATGCAGTCGCCAATCGATGTTGCTACCGTTGAGAGCCTTAAAGAAGCGACTCGCGATGTACTGTCCGGCCTCACTGCCCGTGAAGCCAAGGTACTGCGCATGCGTTTCGGCATCGACATGAATACCGACCACACCCTTGAGGAAGTCGGTAAGCAGTTCGACGTGACCCGTGAGCGGATCCGCCAGATTGAAGCCAAGGCGCTGCGCAAGCTGCGCCACCCGACGAGAAGCGAGCATTTGCGCTCCTTCCTCGACGAGTGATCACAAAACCCCCGGCCCTGCCGGGGGTTTTGCTTTGTGCAGATTAAACCCCCTCCCTGCCCCACCGCCCCCGCAATGCCCGTCTACACTCGAAACATTCCCCGTGCCATAACGAGACCGTTATGCCCAGATTGCCGACCGTGTTTCTGCTGTCGCTGCTGACCTGGACCGCAACGGCTGGCGCGTTGACTCTCACTGATGAAGAGCGTGGCTGGTTGTCGGACCATCAGGAGTTGCGCCTAGGCGTGGACGCTTCATGGCCACCCTTTGAATACCGTGACGAAAATGGCCGCTACCAAGGCCTGGCCGCCGACTACGTGCAACTGATCCAGGATCGCCTGGGCGTCAGGCTCAAGCTGATCGAACCGGCCAACTGGAGTGCCGTGCTGGAACAGGCCAAGCACAACCAGATCGACGTGCTACCCGGCATCATGTCGACACCGGAGCGTCAAAGTTTCCTGTCGTTTACCCGGCCCTACCTCGACTTCCCCATCGTTATCCTCGCTCATACAGGCGGCCCACAGCCCCGCACCCTCAAGGATCTGTACGGTCTGAAGATTGCCGTAGTGGAGAACTACGCCCCCCACGAACTGCTGCTCACCTATCACCCCGACCTCAATCTGGTGGCCATGCCCAATGTCAGCTCAACGTTGCAGGCCTTGGCCACCGATCAGGTCGACGCAGTGGTCGGCGACCTGGCCTCCAGCGTCTGGAGCCTACGGCAACTGAAACTCGACGGCCTGTACGTCAGCGGCGAAACACCCTATCGCTATCAGTTGGCGATGGGCGTGCCTCGGGACGACAAGATGCTGGTGGGTATCCTGGACAAAGTCTTGGCTGACGTTACCCCAGCCGAAACCGAGACTATCCAACAACATTGGGTCGGCAACGTCATTGATCACCGCGCCTTCTGGACCGATGTGCTGACGTATGGACTGCCTGCAGTACTGCTGCTGAGCACGGTGCTGGTCATTGTCCTTCGGATCAATCGCCGCCTCAGTTCGGAGATTTCCCGCCGAGTTGCGCTGGAACAAGAACTGCGCAGTAGCGAATACCATTACCGCGGCCTGGTAGAGTCTCTCTCCGCCATCGCTTGGGAAGCCAGCGTCAACGATTTCACCTACCGCTACGTGTCGCCCCACGCGGAGGAACTGCTCGGTTACCCCCGCGCTCACTGGCTGATACCGGGGTTCTGGCGCAATATTGTTCACCCCGCCGACCTGACTCGCGCCGAAACCTTCTGCTACAGCGAAACCCTTGCCAATCGTGACCACAGCCTCGACTACCGAGTAATCACCGCCGATGGCCGCTGCCTGTGGGTGCGCGACATCGTCAGCCTGATCGAACACGGCCATCAGCCCGTCATGCGCGGCCTGATGATCGACATCAGCGAGGCCAAGCGCACCGAGGAGGCCTTGCGGCTTTCGGAACAGAAGTTCGCCTCAGTCTTCCAGCAATGCCCCGACGGCCTGCTGCTGACCCGGCAACGGGATGGCCTGCTGATTGAAGCCAACGAAGGTTTCAGCCGCATCACGGGTTTCAACAATGTCATGTCGCTGGACCAATCGACCCTCGACCTCGGCATCTGGGTAGACCTGAACGAGCGCAAGCATATGCTCGAGCTGTTGCAGCGCGATGGTTTTGTCCGCGACTTCGTTTGCCACATCCGTCGCAACGATGGCCAGATCCGCCTATGCGAAGTGTCCAGTCGTTCGCTGCCCATCGGCGGTGAAGACTGCATGCTGACCATCGCCCGCGACATCACCGAGCGCCAGTTAATGCAGGAAAAACTGCAACAGGCCGCCACGGTATTCGAGAGCACCGCCGAAGGCGTGCTGATCACCGATACCCGGCAAAATATCAGCGCCGTCAACCGCGCCTTCAGCGAGATCACCGGCTACAGCGAAAGCGAAGCCCTCGGTCATACGCCTCGTCTGCTCGCCTCAGGCCTGCATGACAGTGCCTTCTACGCGGCCATGTGGCACCAGTTGACCGCCAATGGCCATTGGCAGGGCGAGATCTCCAATCGCCGCAAGAACGGCGAGGTGTATCCCGGTTGGCTGACCATCAGCGCCGTGCGCAATCGCGAGCAAATGATCACCCACTTTGTGGCCGTATTTGCCGACATCTCCAGCCTGAAACACGCCCAGGCGCGCCTCGACTATCAAGCGCACCACGACCCGCTGACCGGCCTGCCCAACCGAACCCTGTTTGAAAGCCGGCTACAGACCGCCCTCAACAGCCAACATGACACCGGCAACCAGGGCGCCGTGTTGTTTCTCGACCTTGACCGTTTCAAACACATCAATGACAGCCTCGGCCACCCGACCGGCGACTTGCTGCTCAAGAACATTGCCGTTCGCCTCAAAGGCCAACTGCGGGACATCGACACAGTGGCTCGCCTGGGAGGTGACGAATTCATCATTCTGCTCCCCGGCCTGCAACACGCCAGCGACGCAGAGTACCTGGCCAATAAGCTGCTGGCCTGTTTTATCTCGCCGTTCCAGGCCGGCGAACACGAGTTCTTTATCAGCGCCAGCATCGGCACCAGTCTCTATCCACAGGATGGTAACGATGTTGCCACGCTGGTAAAAAACGCCGATGCGGCCATGTACCGTTCAAAAGCCAAGGGCCGCAATCGGGTCGAAAGCTACACCCGGGACCTCACCGCCCAGGCCAACGAACGGCTCGCGCTGGAACACGAACTGCGCCGGGCAATCGAGCGCGAAGAGTTGCTTCTCTACTATCAACCGAAACTCAGCCTGGACACCCAGCAACTGATCGGCGCCGAAGCGCTGATCCGCTGGCGCCACCCCACTTTCGGCGACGTACCGCCTGAGCACTTCATTGCCCTGGCCGAAGAGAACGGCATGATCCTGCAAATTGGCGATTGGGTACTGGAACAGGCCTGCCAACAAATGCGTGCCTGGAGAAAGTCCTATGATGATTTCGGACCGCTCTCGGTCAACCTCGCCGGCGCACAACTGCGCCATCCCAACCTGCTGGGGCGCATTGAGCAATTGCTCGACGACAACTATTTGGAACCGGGCTGCCTGCAGTTGGAGATTACTGAAAACTTTATCATGAGCCAGGCCGAAGAGACTCTGGAGGTGCTGCATCAACTCAAGCAACTCGGCGTGCAACTGGCCATCGATGACTTCGGCACAGGCTACTCATCACTCAGCTATCTGAAACGCCTGCCGCTGGACTTCCTGAAAATCGACCAGTCCTTCGTCCGTGGCTTGCCCGACGACCCTCACGACGTGGCAATCGTGCGGGCGATCATCGCCCTCGGTCACAGTATGCAATTCACCATCATCGCCGAAGGCGTGGAAACTCCCGCCCAGCAAGCGTTCCTCGCGGCCGAAGGCTGTGAACAGATGCAAGGCTACATCGTCAGCCTGCCCCTGCCCCCCGACATCTTCGCGGCCACCTTCCTTCACATGACGCTTTCGGATTTTTCGGATAGCACCGCGGAGAAACCATCGCTATAATCCGCGACCTACTGAGGGCCTATAGCTCAGTTGGTTAGAGCAGGGGACTCATAATCCCTTGGTCGTAGGTTCGAGTCCTACTGGGCCCACCACATTGAAAGCCGCGCACTGCGCGGCTTTTTTGTTTCTGGTCAGCCATCACTGATCAAGCGTCTTCGTCACCGAAATTGGCTTTGTTTGCGCTTTTTGAAAAATGGTTGAAGGCCACGCCCAGTTTTCGTTGCTCAAAGACAGAGAACACCAGGGTGCCCAACAAAATCAGCATCCACACCAAAAATACCTTCATGGTGTCTACCTGAGCGATCACCAGCATCATGGTCACCGCGCCACCAATGAACATGCCGCCCCCCGTCCAGGCCCCCAGGATGCGACCCACCGCCAGGTGAGCGCGCTTGGGCAAGAGCAGCCGAATGACGATCGCGACGACAATCATCGCCAGGAAGAAACCAAACGCCGCCATGAACGGAATAGGAACGCTGCCTTCACTGTACAGCCAAGCCAAAAATCGATAGGCAGGACCCTGTTCCGCCATTTGCTGATAGGTGTGAAGGCCCGGTAGATGCAGTTGGGCAAAGTGCTCAGGTGTCATGGCCATGATACCGACACCGAGCAAGCCCACTACAATGGCGTAGAAACCACCGACTCGCCATAGCGGCGCCAGCACACGGCGATTTTCCACATACTGGGTCTCTACCAGAGCGAATACCGCGTTACGTTGTTTGCCTTGGGCTATCACTGCTTTGCCGTCGCGCTCGCAGGCATCACCAATCAGCATGACTTCCAGGTCCTGGCCGAGGAGGATTTCGCCTTGCCGACGGGAGTTGCTGATCCATCGATGATCGGAAGGCGACTTTTTGCCAAACAGATCAACGCCTTTGGCGATCACGGTGACTTCACCGGTGGCGTCCTGCAGGCGGAAGTCATTGCAGCGAGCTTCGCTAGAGACTTGGCTCCACCTCCAATCTCCGTCATCGTCTCGCGTGCCGTCCTCGACGATCCATACGTAACCGGCGCAAGGCTTGCCGTTGACCGGAGACAGCAGCGGCTTGTCGACAATTACCTTGCCGCGCACCTCTACCAAACCCATGGCCAGGGAGCGTATTTGGCTGGTGGCAAGTCGTTGCTCGGTTCGATAAAAATTTTGGCCAAAACTGGCTAACAAACCAATCAGGATGCACACGGGGAAAAACAGCGCCACCAGGATCTCCGGGGCGTAAATCATCAAGCAGATAAAACCTGCGAGAAACACCAGCGCCAAGACAGTTTTCCATCGCGGTTTTTCCGCTACAACGCCGGCCTGGGTAGTTTTCATGCCCCCGGAACCTCGAGCTTCACGCCCTCGTAACGGGTTTCTTCGGCGCTGATGGCCAGTAGAGGTATACGTGGGTAGCCGAGCATCCGCGCGAAGAACACGTCGGGGAAAATCGCGATGGCAATGTTGTAGAGGTTTACCGACTCGTTGAAGAACTCGCGGCGGTCAGCGATGCGCTCTTCCACTGCCGAGATCGCTTGCTGCAACTCGACCATCGTGGGGCCGGAGATCAGCGCTGGATAATTCTCCGCCACCGCAATCACTGACTTGAGCGCCGCGCTGAGCTGGTTGGACGTATCAACCTTGTCATTGAGACTGCTGGCATTGAGGTAACGCGTGCGGGCATCGCTGAGGCGGCTGAACAGCGCATCTTCGTGGTTCATGGCGGTTTGCACCACGCGCATCAGGTCCGGAATCTGATCGGCCCGTTGTTTGAGCAACACATCAATATTGGCAAAGGCCTTGTCCACATCGTTGCGCCGCATGACCAGGCCGTTGTAGACACCGACCAGCCAACCCACCAGGCCAACTACGATAATCAGCACGACGATGCCGGCGATCAGGAGTTCTATGTTCATGTGTGACGGCATCCCTAATAGTCTGAACAATATTATCTATAATAAAACGCTCGTACGGCCCAACGTCTACATTTACTTTGCTCTAATTATTCCGCACTCTACACGCTCAATATATTGAGGTTTTTGACATGATAAAATCACAAGATAAAATCAAAAAACCAATGTTTGACGAAAGTAATGGCTTTAGTTTTATGGCTGGCTGGCCACCCGTCGCTCGATGGGCAAGTATTGTGCCCGCTGTCCTGGTGGCTTTTTTTGTGTTTCGCCTCGCATTCGGCACACTTGCAATGCTTCTCCAAAAAGTCTTGCCTAATCTAATAAGTTCTTACCTGATTGCTTTTATACCCTTTTTTATTTACTTCGCACTGACCTACACAGGGGCTGCGGCAGCCCCAATAGCGGGTCGCAAAGGCGTGGCCATTGGGCTGGCATTACTTTTCTCGGTTGGCCTGGTGGCGGTTTCTGTGATTGGCTGGCCTCAGGTTGAAGGCCACGATGCCGTTATACTGACCATCAGTACGCTGCTGTCTGTGCTGGGGTGTGTTACAGCGATAACTTACTTTTCAAAAACACAGAAGCTCGACCCTACGCCTTGAGCGACTGGCCGCCCTCATAAAGTCTATCGATGATCTAAAGGCACCCACCAAGGTAGTTGTTGTTGGGTGCCTGTCATTTTACACAGCAGGGACGTTATTACTTATTTTTCAAAGTAACGCCGTCTGTTATGCAATTGGGTTCAAGAGCTTTTAAACAAGCTCCACAAGAACGCCAGCAGACCGCCCAACGTGGCAATCGCCGCCAGCCAACTGAACATCGGCAAACCCATCCAGACCGGCCCCGCCGCAGCGATCTGCGGGCCGAAGGCAATCACCAGTGCGCTGATCAGTAATGCCAGGGACAGTCTTGTCGAGGCCAGGCGCAGGGAACGCTCCAGACGCTCCAGCCCCGGCAGGTCCATGCGCACTTCCAGCACGCCGTGTTTGAGCCGGTTGACCAGCAGCCGCGTCAGTTGTGGCAGCTCACCCAGCAAACCGCGCCCCAACTCAAGGCCATCGAGCCCCAGGCGCTTGGCAATCTTCCAGCTAAATTGCTCCTTGAGCATTTTGACGATGGCCGGTTTGGCGGTGGCGATAAGGTCCAGTTGCGGGTCCAGGCGTGTCAGCACACCATCGGCAGTCACCAGCGCCTTGAACAGCACCAGCAGATCCGGCGGTAGCAGCAACTGGTACTCGCGCATCAACCCGAGGAAGTCTTCAATAAGCGCGCTCATGTTCAGCGCCTTGCCACCGTGACGCGCCATGTATTCGCGGGCGGCCTGCTCGATGGCGGGCATGTTCTGCACGCCGTCGCCACTCCAGTCGATAAGCACTGTCACCAGTGCATCACTGTTACTCTCGGTCATGGCGCGCATAAAGCTCATCACCTCCAGACGCCGGCGCTCATCGAGGCGACCGACCATGCCGAAGTCGATAAAACCAACGCGATTATCGCTCATGGCCTTGAGGTTGCCTGGGTGCGGATCACCATGGAACAGCCCATCTTCCAAGAGCATTTTGATAAACGCTTGGGCGCCACGACTGGCCAGCAGACTCGGGTCCAGGCCTTGCTCAATCAAGGCCTGGCGCTCCAGGGGAGTGTGGCTGGGCAGGTACTCCTGGACCAACAGCCGCTCGCTGCTATGGGCCCAGTAAATACGCGGGATGACAATGTGCGGTTGCTGCGAAAAGTTAGCCGCCACGGCGTCACAGTTGAGGCCTTCCTGAGTGAAGTCCAGCTCTTCCAACATGGCCCGGGCCAGTTGCCGGACCATCTTGCGAGGCTGGTACTGCGCCAGGGCGCCGGTTTCCTCAATCAGTTGGGCGACGCTTTCCAGCAGTTGCAGGTCGGCGGTCATTTTGCGCCGCAGGCCGGGGCGCTGGACTTTGACAATCACGTCCTCACCACTGAGCAGGCGCGCCCGATAGACCTGGGCCATGGACGCCGCCGCCAGAGGAGTAGTATCGAACTCGGCGAACACCTGATCCAACTCGGTGCCAAGGTCTTCAAGGACCTGACCCTGCAGTTGCTCCCAGGGCAAGGTCGCCGCGCTGCTGTGCAGGGTTTCCAGTTCGTCGATCCACACGGCCGGCAAGATGTCGCTACGGCTGGCAAGGATCTGCCCGAGCTTGACGAAGGTCGGGCCCAACGCTTCCAGTGCCCGCCGCACACGCTGCGGGGTACCCTCGTCAGTTGGCTGGCCGGCGACTGGCTCAGCGTCCCCCATCAACCGTCCCAAGCCCAGGCGGAACAGCACATCCTGAGCGCCGAAACTGGCCAATATGGTAACAATCTGCCGGACCCGTTGATGGTGCTTGAGCGCGGTCCAGGTCGATTCGAGCATAAGAATGGCTCCCAGGTTTTTTCCTGTTACTTGCGGTGCTTCAAGAATAATCTGCACGGGATCAATCCGACCGGGCACGTTGCTTATGACCCGTGGCATACGCTGGTTGTTCTACGCCTCGAGTTTTTTGCTACGTCCTGGCTCGATGCCAGGTGCCGATAGCTCAACAGCAAGAAGTTGAGCCAATGTTTGTGCAACCCTCAATAGACGCGCGTCGCTCCTGAAAACCCCGACCAACTGCAACCCCACCGGCAGCTCCCCTTCCCCGCACCGCAGCGGGATATTCATCTGCGGCCAGCCAAACGCGCCCCAGAATTTGATGAAGTCCGAGGGGCCGGTCGATGCCAGGCCTATCGGCGCGAGCATGCCGCAACTGACACTCAACACCCCATCAAACGGTCGGCAGATTTTCGTCAGCAACGACGCCCGCTTCATCAGACGGGCCTTAGCCGCAGACTCCTGCTCCCACGTCGTCCCCTTGGCACGCTCGAACAGTGCCAAAGTCGAATCACTGAGCAGTTCGGGGTGAGCCTGGAACTCCTTGGCCAACGACCGGGCGCCCTCGCAATCGTTGATCAATTGGTGGTCGTCGAACACGCCGGCGAAAGCTTCCGGGAGTGTCACCTCGCTGATTTGATGCCCTCTGGACGCTAACCGGGTGATCGCCTGTTCAATGGCTTTTGCCACCACAGGGTCGACATCCTGCCAGCGAGTGGTCCGGTAGAACCCAAGGTTTAACGGGCGTTCCACAGGTTCTACGGTGGGGAAACCGGGGATCAATACCTGGGCCAGTCGCTCAAGGTCACGCACGGAGCGGCCGTACCAACCCACGGTGTCGAAACTCGGCGCCAACGGTTTCACGCCTTCCAGGGAGACGAGTCCTAGCGACGGTTTGAAGGCATACAGCCCACAGTAGGCGGCAGGCTTCAAGAGTGAGCCCGCCGTCTGCGTGCCCAGCGCCAACGGGAAGAACCCGGCCGCCATGCCTGCTGCAGAGCCCGCGCTGGAACTACCCGGGGTGCGGGACAGATCGTGCGGGTTGCGGGTCGGCCCGGTGTGCATGTAGGCAAATTCCGTGGTGTGGGTCTTACCCATGATCACCGCCCCGGCCTGGCGCAGCAGCGCTACCACGTGAGCATCACGGGACGGGCAATTGCCCTGGTAAATCGGCGAATAGAACTCGGTGGGATGGTCGACTGTATCGAAGATGTCCTTGATGCCCACAGGGATCCCCGCCAACGGCCCCTCAGCGTCCTGGGTTTGCTGGCGCACGACTTGAGGATCAAAGGATGCAAACGCCTGAATAGCCGGCTCATGGCGTTCAATCCGCCCAAGAAAATGCTCCGCGACTGCCGCCGCTGTCGTGGTTCCAGAGCGCACCGCCTCGGCAATGGCTGTTGCGTCGAGGTGGTTCATGATCGCCTCCTCACTTGGCAAACAACTGCCCGATATCCTTGAATGCCTTGAACTCCAGGGCATTACCGCAGGGGTCAAACAGAAACAGGGTCGCCTGCTCACCCACCTGACCCTTGAAACGGATATGCGGTTCCAGCACAAACTGCGTGCCACGCGCTTGCAGGCGCTCCGCCAGGGCATGCCAGTCTTCCCAGCCCAGCACCACGCCAAAGTGCGGGACCGGCACGTCATGACCATCTACCGCATTGGTGTGGGCAGCTTCCTGAGAAGCAGTTTTCGGGTGTTCATGAATCACCAGTTGGTGGCCGAAGAAGTTGAAGTCGACCCAATGATCGCTGGAGCGCCCCTCCTCCAGGCCGAAGAGATCACCGTAGAACAGCCGTGCTGCGGCCAGGTCGAATACCGGTATTGCCAGGTGGAAAGGTGCAAGGGTCATCAGGTCAAACCTCTATGGACATTAGGTCTGCCCGAGTCTAGCCTTGCCTTTCTCGATGAAAAGACGATAGTTTTTGTGCCGAGCTCAAATTATTTTGATCAATCGAGACACCGATGCTGCGAGAACTGAAAACCTTCATCGCCGTCACCCGCCATGGCACCTTTGCGGCGGCCGGGATGCATATCGGGCTGACGCAATCGGCGGTCAGTGCCCAGATTCGTCAGTTGGAACAAGCACTCGGCGTGCAACTGTTCGACCGCACCGGGCGCCAGGCCATTCTCAATGCAGCAGGTATACGGGCGTTGCCACTGGCACGGGAGATCCTGGAGACCTTCAATCGCATGGCGGTGCCGGTGGACGCCAACGAGTATCGAGGTGAATTGAAAGTCGGCGCCATCACGACCGTCCAGACTGGCCTGTTGCCTCAGGCCCTGATACGTCTGCGCCAAATGGCTCCAGCGGTGGAATGCAAACTGGTGCCGGGCGTGTCCCTGGAGTTGCTCAGCCAAGTAGACGCTGGCGAGCTGGACCAGGCGATCATCATTCGCCCGCCCTTTGATCTGCCCAAGGAACTGCACGTTCAGGTATTGCGCAAGGAACCGTTTGTACTGATCGTGCCCCATGCCGTCGAGGGTGATAATCCGCTGCAACTGCTCAATGCCCATCCCCACGTACGCTACGACCGTGCTTCATTTGGCGGACGGCTGGTCAGCCGCTTCCTGCGCGAACAAAAGCTGGAAGTGCAGGTAGCGCTTGAGCTGGATGAACTGGAAGCTATTGTGAAGATGGTCGAGTGCGGCCTGGGCATCTCGCTGATTCCCCATGCAGGCCTGTGGCCGGAGCGCGCAGCAAAGATCCGGGTTATCCCGCTGGGCGAGATGACTTTTCACCGGGAAATTATCCTGCTGAGTCGCTATAGCCAGCGCAATCTGCCGGTACCGCAATTATTTACCCGATGCTTGATGGCCGGTGCCGACGACGCCTGAGCCACAAAAAGCCGCACATCTGTGCGGCTTTTTTGCTGATCGCCTGGAGTAACAGATCCTTCTTCTAAACGAGAGGCTTCATACCGCCAACTCACGCAATGCAGCTGTCGCCAGAAACCCTGAACGTGAAGCGTAGCGGTGATCCTTTTGTACTCGCTCGTCAATGCGGCTCAGCAGGTGCTCAGGCAACGACGCGTTGAATCTAACCGACTTTCCCAGATACGGGGTCAGGTCAAAATCGATCACAGCCCACACACCGCCGGTGAAGTCAGGATTATCCAAGTGGGCATCAACTTCTTGCGCCTGAGGCAGCGCCTCCTCGTCGGCCACCAAGCCCTCCAGATGCAATGCCAGCGCCTCGCGAACGTTATCGAGCGCTTGGGAAAACGAGGTGCCGGCAGAGAAGCAACCCGGCACGTCAGGTACCGTCACGCTGTAATCTGAGTCAGCATCTTTATGTACAACCACGGGAAATTTCATTTTTCCTCCAACGAAAGCCCCCCCTGAGGCGCCTTCGAAAACATCTGCTCTAGCCATCATTTCAGGCCAGCGGATTTCAAAATACTGTGCAACGTGCCTTTTGCTATTTCTGACTTCGGGTGGGGAACGGTTACCCGGCCCGGCTTGGTTGAATGCTTGAATTGATGGTGGCTCCCCTTGACTGCCACTTCAAACCATCCATCCACCAGTAATAAGTCAATCACCTCTCTACTTCGCATCCCCATCCTCACTCAGTGTGTATATTACACACCATAGTTCTGCTCGCAATTTTTATACACATCACACACACAAGAGCCTGCTCAGTTTCTGAACAGGCTCGCAAGAAAACATCATGGCAACACACCGGTCATTTCCGCCAATAGCGTCATGTGAGCTTTTGTGTAGCGAGGTTCGGACTCCGTCGCCAATAACAAAAAAGCCGCACATCTGTGCGGCTTTCTCATGCCTATCAATCTCTATTTTTTGGGCAACGCATAAGCAATCACATAATCCCCACGATCCGGCGACTGCCGCGCGCCACCTGCCGTGAGCACAATGTATTGCGTGCCGGTTTTCGGCGAAACGTACGTCATCGGGCCAGACTGGCTACCCACCGGTAAACGGGACTTCCAGATTTCGTTGCCGTTGCCGGTGTCGAACGCACGCAGATAGAAGTCCTGGGTGCCGGCAAAAAACAGCAACCCTGACTGTGTAGCCAGCGACGCGCCGAGGGTCGGCATACCGATGGGAATCGGCATGTGCATGCGGATGCCCAGAGGCCCGGTGTCTTCAACCGTACCCACCGGCACTTGCCACACCAGCTTGTGGGTTTTCAGGTCGATGGCCGACATCGTGCCGAACGGCGGCTTCTGGCACGGAATGCCGGCGGCCGAGAGGAAGCGCTCGCGCATGGCTCCGAACGGGGTGCCGGCTTGCGGCACCACGCCCATCTCGATGCCACTGGCGCCCGCTGCGATTTTGTCCCGCGGGATCATGTAGTTGGCCAGGCCCAGGCGCATGTCGTTGACGAACATGTAGTGGGTGTTCGGGTCAACCGACACACTGCCCCAGTTCATTCCCCCCAGGGAGCCGGGAAATTGCAGCGCGCGGTCCAGGCCCGGCGGGGTGTAGACACCTTGGTGACGCATGCCTTTGAACTGGATACGGCACATCAACTGGTCAAACGGCGTGGCGCCCCACATGTCGGACTCGGTCAGCTGTTGATTGCCGATTGATGGCATGTCCACCGAGAACGGTTGGGTCGGTGAGTAGCGTTCACCAGGCACATTGCCTTGAGGCACAGGGCGCTCTTCGACTCGCGCGATGGGTACACCGGTTTCGCGGTTGAGCAGGAAGATTTCACCTTGCTTGGTGACCTGGGCCAGCGCCGGTTGTAGCCCACCCTTACCGTCCGGAATGTCATAGAGCAGCGGTTGTGCCGGCAGGTCGAAGTCCCAGAGGTCATGGTGAGTGGTCTGGAAATGCCAACGTACCTGGCCGGTCTTCACATCGATGGCGACGATGGACGAACTCCATTTGTCATCAAGGGCCGTGCGCTCGCCGGCGAAGAAATCCGGCGTGGCGTTGCCGGTCGGCATGTAGACCAGACCCAGCTTGGCGTCATAGGACATGGCCGACCAGACATTGGGGGTGCCACGGGTGTAGGTTTCACCCGGTGGCGGACGCTTGGTCGTATTCGGGTTGCCCGGATCCCAGGCCCACACCAACTCACCGCTGTGTACATCAAAGGCCCGCACCACACCTGGCGGTTCGCCGGTGGAGAAATTGTCCGCCACACGGCCGCCAACAATCACCACATTGCCCGCCACCAGCGGCGTCGAGGTCTGTTGGTAATAGCCGGACTTGACTTCACCCATGTCGGTTTTCAGGTCCACCGTACCGTGGTCGCCGAAGCCGTCACACGGCGCGCCGGTTTCGGCGTCGAGTGCAATCAGGCGGGCATCACCGGTGGGAAGAAACAGACGTTTCGCACACGTCGCAGGGGCAGCAGGTTGTGCGCTGGTGTGGCTGTCGAAATAACCCAACCCGCGGCAACGCTGCCAGTTCGGCCCACTGCCTTGAGGGTCGAACTTCCAGCGCTGGGCGCCGGTGTCGGCGTCCAGGGAAAAGACCTTGCCGTAGGCAGTGCAGACGTAAACAGTGTCGCCAATCTGCAACGGGGTGTTCTGGTCTTCAGCACCGGAACCGTTGCTCTCGGGAATGTCGCCGGTGTGAAAGGTCCAGGCCACCTGGAGCTTGTCGATATTGCCTTTGTTGATCTGGTCCAGCGCGGCAAAACGATTGCCGGCGGTAGTATTGCCCCAGTGGGCCCAGTCCTTTTGCTCATCCCCCGGCGCAACAGGGGTGACGGCAGGTTCGCTGCTGGACTTGACCACATGGGTCGGCACAAACATATACGCCAGCGTCGCGACCACGCCGATACCCAGCAAACCGGCCAGGCCATAGGCACCCCGCCCTGGTGTTACACCCGACGCACGGGCCAGCTGTGGATAAATCAGCGCAACCACCAGGCCAATGACCGCAAAGGTCAGCACCCTCGACACCAGCGGCCAATATTCCAACCCAGCGTCCCAAACCGCCCAAATAGCTGTCAGGACCAGCGCGACGCCGTACAACCACGCCCCTGCTGGTTTACGTTTGGCGATCAGCAGACCCGAAACAAACATGGCCAGGCCCATCAACAAGAAGTACCCACTGCCGCCCAACGTGACCAGATACCCGCCACCGCCTGCCAGGCCCAAACCGATCAGGGCAATCAACAGGCCCAAGCCAACCAGCAACCATCTACTGCCGGCGGCAGCCCCAGAGTTATTCATCGAGCAAACGTCCTTCCCGTAGTCACATCGGGGAACAATGTACCAAACAGTTACTTTTAACAATCTGACACAGATAAATCTGTGCGATCAGCGGCGGAAATAAATTCCAGCACTTGCTTGAATTGGAATTTTATTTCCAATAGTGTTCATTTCAGAAATCCCCTCGCATTTACAACAATAAAAAGGAACCTCGCTGATGAAGCGTCTGTTCGGCTGCCTCTGTGCCCTGCTGCTGTCCACTGCCGCCCATGCCGAGTTACGCATCGGAGTCAGCGTCGGACAGTTCGATAACTACGTTTCCTACCTGGTGCAGGCCATGCAGGACCGGGCCAAGGCTTCGCCTGACGGTGTGAAGTTGCAAGTGGAGGATTCCGCCAGCGACGTGGTCCGTCAGTTGAATCAGGTAGAAAGCTTTATCAGCCAGAAAGTCGACGCGATTATCGTCAACCCGGCGGACACCGCCGCTACCCGCAAAATCAGTGAGAAGGCCAGTGCCGCCGGCATCCCGCTGGTGTACATGAACAGCCGACCAGAAGTGGATACATTCCCGCCGGGCGTGGTCTTCGTCGGCACCGACGAGCGCGCCATCGGCCAGATGCAGATGGAGTACCTGGCCGAGAAGATGGGCGGCAAGGGCAACCTGGCAATCATTCTCGGCCGCCTCGCCCACAGCGACACCGGCAAGCGCACCAGCGGGGTCAAGGACGTGCTGGCCAAGTACCCGGACATCAAAGTCGTCGAAGAACAGTCCGGCGACTGGCAGCGGGAGAAAGGCATGGACCTGATGAACGACTGGCTGACCAAAGGCAAAACCATCAATGCCGTGGCCTCCAACAATGACGAAATGGGCATCGGCGCCGCCATGGCCCTGCGCCAGACCGGGCATCAGGAGATTCTGGTAGGCGGTATCGACGGCACGCCGGACGGTCTGCAAGCACTGAAAAAGGGCCAACTGGCGGTCAGCGTGTTCCGCGACCCGGTGGCCATCGGTGCCGGCTCGGTGGATGCGGCGCTGATGCTGATCAAGCACGCCGCGCTGCAAGGTGATATCTGGGTTCCGACACAACTGGTCACGCCGGACAATTACCAACAATTTCTGCGCAAATAGACCGCCGCGAGCATCGATGAGGATGAGCCTGTAACATGCTCGCCCATTGATGCCCGTGCCGGAGAACACCTTGCCCGTCCACCGCCCTCCCGTCCTCGATGAAATCGATCGCCAGCTCATCGCGGCCTTGCAGATCAACGCCCGCGAGAGCGTGGCCATGCTCGCCCGGCAACTGGGAATCGCCCGCACCACGGTCACCTCGCGGCTGGCGCGCCTGGAAAAGACCCAGGTGATTACCGGCTACGGCGTGCGCCTGGGCCAGCGTGTGGTGGATGGCGGCTTGCAGGCCTATGTCGGGATCACCGTGCAAGCGCGTTCCGGCAAGGAAGTGCTGCGCAGGCTTAGCGCCATGGCCCAGGTGCAGCAACTCTGTGCGGTCAGCGGCGAGTTTGATTACGTGGCGTGGCTGCGCACCGATTCGCCGGAACAGCTTGATCAACTACTGGACCAGATCGGCAGTGTCGACGGCGTGGAGAAAACCACCACCTCGATCATCCTCAGTAACAAACTGGACCGCGGACAACCAATCTGACCACCAACCTCGTCATTTCGACTAAAAACAACTCAATACGACGACACTTTGCGTCTTATTAACGAACGCTACGCTCCCTAGAATGGCTGCCATCTTTTCCTATACTCAGCGGGTCGTGCCCCGCCGAGTTGCCAGCAAGGTCAGCCATGAATACTACCCACAAGAAAGATCGCCACCCTGTAGACGGTAAAAAACCCATCACCATCTTTGGCCCGGACTTTCCGTTTGCCTTCGATGACTGGATCGAGCACCCCGCCGGCCTGGGCAGCATCCCCGCCGCCAACCACGGCGCCGAAGTGGCGATCGTGGGTGCCGGGATTGCCGGGCTGGTCGCCGCCTACGAATTGATGAAGCTGGGCTTGAAACCGGTGGTGTACGAAGCCTCGAAAATGGGCGGGCGCCTGCGTTCCCAGGCCTTCGAAGGCGCAGAAGGCATCATCGCGGAACTGGGTGGCATGCGCTTCCCGGTGTCCTCCACGGCCTTCTACCACTATGTAGACAAGCTGGGCCTTGAGACCAAACCCTTCCCCAACCCGCTGACACCCGCGTCCGGCAGCACGGTCATCGACCTGGAAGGCCAGACCCATTACGCACAGAAACTCGCCGACCTGCCTGCATTGTTCCAGGAAGTGGCCGACGCCTGGGCCGATGCCCTGGAAGCCGGCTCGCAGTTCGCCGATATCCAACAAGCCATCCGCGACCGCGATGTGCCTCGCCTGAAAGCGCTGTGGAATACCCTCGTACCGCTGTGGGATGACCGCACCTTCTATGACTTCGTCGCCACCTCCAAGGCCTTCGCCAAGCTGTCGTTCCATCACCGTGAAGTGTTCGGCCAGGTCGGTTTCGGCACCGGCGGCTGGGACTCGGACTTCCCCAACTCGATGCTGGAAATCTTCCGCGTGGTGATGACCAACTGCGATGACCACCAACACCTGGTGGTTGGTGGCGTGGCACAAGTACCCCTGGGCATCTGGCGCCATGTGCCGGAGCGTTGCGCGCACTGGCCGCAAGGTACCAGCCTCAGCTCCCTGCACAACGGCGCGCCACGCACCGGGGTTAAACGCATCGCCCACGCCGCAGGCGGCCGATTCGCCGTCACCGATAACTGGGGCGATACCCGCGAATATGCGGCCGTACTGACTACCTGCCAGAGCTGGTTGCTGACCACCCAGATCGAGTGCGATGAAACCCTGTTCTCGCAAAAGATGTGGATGGCCCTGGACCGCACCCGCTACATGCAGTCGTCGAAAACCTTCGTCATGGTTGACCGGCCATTCTGGAAGGACAAAGACCCGCAAACCGGCCGCGACCTGATGAGCATGACCCTCACCGACCGCCTGACCCGTGGCACCTATCTGTTCGACAACGGTGACGACAAACCCGGGGTGATTTGCCTGTCCTACTCCTGGATGAGCGACGCCCTGAAGATGCTACCGCAACCCATCGAAAAACGCGTGAAGCTGGCCCTCGACGCACTGAAGAAGATCTACCCGAAAGTCGATATTTCCGCGCGGATCATCGGCGACCCGATCACCGTTTCCTGGGAAGCCGACCCGCATTTTCTCGGGGCCTTCAAAGGTGCGTTGCCAGGCCACTATCGCTACAACCAGCGGATGTACGCGCACTTCATGCAGAAGGACATGCCCGCCGAGCAACGCGGGATTTTCATCGCCGGTGACGACGTTTCGTGGACCCCGGCGTGGGTCGAAGGCGCGGTGCAAACCTCGCTGAACGCGGTGTGGGGCATAATGACCCACTTCGGCGGCAGCACTCATCCAGAGAACCCTGGGCCGGGTGATGTGTTCGATGAAATCGGCCCGATTGCTCTCGCCGAATAAGGAGTCAAGCCATGCGTGTCGCCCTGTACCAATGCCCACCGCTGCCGCTGGATGTAGCCGGTAACCTCAAGCGCCTGCACCAACTGGCGCAAGAGGCGTCCGGCGCTGATGTGCTGGTGCTGCCGGAGATGTTCCTCACCGGTTACAACATCGGTGCCGAAGCCGTTGGCGCCCTGGCCGAAGCGCAGGATGGGCCATCGGCGCAAGCCATCGCCGAACTGGCACACAGCGCGAAGCTGGCGATTCTGTACGGCTATCCGGAGCGGGCCGAGGACGGGCAGATCTATAACGCCGTGCAACTGATCGACGCCAACGGCCAGCGCCTGTGCAACTACCGCAAGACTCACCTGTTTGGCGACCTTGACCATTCGATGTTCAGTGCCGGGGCGGATGATTTTCCGCTGGTGGATCTGAACGGCTGGAAGCTGGGCTTTCTGATCTGCTATGACCTGGAGTTCCCGGAAAACACCCGCCGCCTGGCCCTCGCCGGTGCCGAGCTGATCCTGGTGCCCACCGCCAATATGGTGCCGTTCGACTTTGTCGCCGATGTCACCGTGCGGGCCCGGGCGTTTGAAAATCAGTGCTACGTCGCCTATGCCAATTACTGCGGGCACGAGGGTGAGATTCAGTACTGCGGGCAAAGCAGCATTGCCGCGCCGGATGGTCAGCGTATCGCCCAGGCCGGCCTCGATGAAGCCTTGATCGTCGGCACCCTGGATCGGCAAACGATGATCAACGCTCGCGCCGCCAATCACTACCTACAAGACCGTCGCCCCGAACTGTACGGCGTGCTGCACAAACCCTGACTGGCCGGGTTTGCGCTAGCATAGGCACTTCCTACGTTTCGGAAGTGCTCATGCCTGCGGCCCACCCTCATCACCTTCATCTGACCCTGGCCAATGGCCTGCGGGTTTCCTTGCGTCATGCGCCGCGTTTGAAGCGTTGCGCCGCTGCCTTGCGGGTGGCGGCCGGCAGCCATGATGTGCCTTCGGCATGGCCGGGATTGGCACATTTTCTTGAGCATCTGCTGTTTCTCGGTACCGAGTGTTTTCCCGCAAACAAAGGGCTGATGGCCTACGTGCAGCGTCACGGAGGCCAGGTCAATGCGAGCACTCGCGAACGCACCACCGACTTCTTCTTTGAACTGCCTGCGGCGACCGTTGGTGACGCACTGGAGCGTCTGGCGGACATGCTGGCCCATCCGCGCCTGGCACTGGAAGATCAACTGCGTGAACGCGAAGTGTTGCACGCGGAGTTTGTCGCCTGGGCCCAGGATGCCAAGGCGCAGCAACAGATAGCACTGCTGCAAGGTCTGGCAGCCGATCATCCACTACGGGCTTTTCATGCGGGTAACCGCGACAGTCTGCCGGTGGAGTGTGAGGACTTTCAGCAAGCCTTACGGGGTTTCTACGAACGCTTCTATCAAAGCGGGCAAATGACCTTGAGCCTTGCCGGCCCGCAGCCCCTGGAAGAACTGGAAGCCCTGGCGCAGCGGTTCAGTGAGGAGCTGACCTCAGGCACTCAGCTCCCACAAGACGCGCCACCGGCATTGATGACCGGTCATGAGTGG
The DNA here is from genome assembly GCF_009724245.1 of Pseudomonas spelaei. Classification (GTDB taxonomy): domain Bacteria; phylum Pseudomonadota; class Gammaproteobacteria; order Pseudomonadales; family Pseudomonadaceae; genus Aquipseudomonas; species Aquipseudomonas spelaei. The sequence goes on from NZ_WNNK01000015.1 coordinate 73,429, forward strand.
CGTTATCAACACACCGACAAAGGCCACCTGCACCACGTCATCACCTGCGACCTCCCTCGGGAGGCGCTGGCTTTTCTCTGTAGCTGGCTCAATGCTTCGGCACCGGGAGGGTTGCTCGCCGAATTGAAGACACGACAACTGGCCACCGCACTGCAGGCAAGCGTGCTCTACCACTTTGACGGGCAGGCGGTGCTGGATATCGACTTTTCCCTCGGCACACAAAGCGAACCGACGGCGCAAATCGAAGCGCTTTTGCACGACTGGCTGAGCTTTTTCGCACACGGCGACTGGACTTCACTGCGGGAAGAGTTCGCCCTGTTGAACGCTCGTCGGCAACAGATTCAAGGTGCACTTGCGCTGGCCAGACACGATAGCGAAGGTCTGGAAGCGCAGTTGTCCGAAGACAACGCCGCTGCCCTCAAAGCCCTGCTGGACTCGCTGCACCTGGAGCCCGCCCGGTACACCTGGCAACTGCCGCCGAATAACCCATTCCTGCGTCCCGCTCCCAAGGAAGAACGAGCCGGGCTGATTCGCGGCCAGACCAGCGCCCATCGCGGTTTGCGTACCTTTGCTCAGGATCGCTCACGCGGGCGAAAAGACCTGTCAGCACTGACCTTCAGCCCGACTTTGCCAGACGACACTGGAGAAGGCGCCCTGTACTTGCGCTGGTACCTGGATTCAGCGCCACACACAGACCTTTTCCCACGCCTGGAAAGTAGCCTGCAGACACTGCGCGACGATGCTCACCAAGCAGGTGTCGACCTGTCCTTCGAGACGCAGGGAAATGATTGGCGACTGAAAATGAGCGGCCTGCACGAACCCATGCCGGCCGTGTTGGAACAGCTATCACGCAACCTGACTCATCCTGATCAACAGGCCTGGCAAGCAACACTGCCAACTGCCAAGCCACTGATCGCGATCCGCCAACTGCTCGCATTTCTGCCCGCCTCATACGCCGACAACCGTCACGCCACCCCACTGCCCGCCGCAAGTCTTGCCGACCTGCAAGACGCCTGGTCAACCGCGCGCTGGCACGGGTTTGCAGTCGGCCTGCCTGCCAGCTGCGAGATGGCGATCAAAAGCGCGGTGGGACGCTTACCGGGCCAGCCCACACACAGTCTCAATGAACCGGCTTCAATCAGTGACCAATACCGTTGGCACTCGGTCGAGGCTGGTTCCAGCGAAGCGGCCCTGCTGCTGTTCTGCCCGACGCCAACGCGATCCCTGGCCGACGAAGCCGCCTGGCGACTGCTGGCGCACCTCGGGCAAGCACCGTTCTATCAGCGTCTGCGGGTCGAATTGCAATTGGGCTACGCCGTATTCAGCAGTATCCGACAAATCAACGGGCAGACCGGCCTGCTGTTTGGCGTGCAATCTCCCAGCGCTTCGCTGGAAGAAATACTCGGTCATCTCCAGGCATTCCTTCAAAGCCTCCCGACGCTGATTGCGGGATCTGACGAACAGGCAGCACACACCCTGGCAAACCAGTTTTCCCCAGAGTCGTTGCCAACCACCCAGGCCGCCGAGTTGCTGTGGCAGGCTCAACTGGCCGGCCATCCGTCGGATTACATCGAGCAGTTACAAAGTTTCATCCGGAGCCGCACGCGAGATGACTTACTGCACGCCGCCAAGCAACTGAGTCAGGCCGACAACGGCTGGCTCTGCCTGGCCAACGGAGCTTGCCCGGATGAGCCTTGGCAGCCGGTGAAATGATCATTACCAACCGTGCAACGAGCTTTCTTCGGCAAGCCGAAGCGAGCTCGATGAAAAATTGAGTAACATTCGTACCTAAGCATCTGAACATCTCCGATCGGAGGTGGACTATATGTATGGCTAGTAGTAAACCTTGCACCCACCCACAGGAGAATTCCCATGACTTGGTCCAAACCTGCTTACACTGATCTGCGTATCGGCTTTGAAGTCACCATGTACTTCGCCAGCCGTTAATTGGTTTGTATTGCAACGCAACGCCTCGGCTCACCGGGGCGTTTTTATTTTGAGTTTTGTGTGATGGAGCGAGCATGTTCGTCCAGATTCTAGGGTCCGCCGCCGGCGGTGGTTTTCCTCAATGGAACTGCAACTGCGTGAACTGCGCCGGCTTTCGCGAAGGCACGTTGCGTGCCCACGCCCGCACTCAGTCTTCCATTGCGATCTCCGATGACGGCGTGAACTGGGTACTGTGCAACGCCTCGCCGGACATCCGCGCCCAGTTGCAAGGCTTTGCCCCGATGCAACCCGGTCGTGCCCTGCGGGATACCGGCATCAGCGCGATCATCCTGATGGACAGCCAGATCGACCACACCACCGGCCTGCTGAGCCTGCGTGAAGGCTGCCCGCATCAGGTGTGGTGCACCGACATGGTCCATGAAGACCTGAGCACCGGTTTTCCATTGTTCACGATGCTGACCCACTGGAACGGCGGTCTGGCCTGGAACCGTATCGAACTGGACGCCCGTTTCACCATTCCTGCCTGCCCCAACCTGCGCTTCACCCCGCTACCGCTACGCAGCGCCGCACCGCCCTACTCGCCCCACCGTTTCGACCCGCATCCAGGCGACAACATCGGCCTGATCGTTGAAGACCTGCGCACCGGCGGCAAGCTGTTCTACGCCCCAGGCCTGGGCAAGGTGGACGCGCCGTTACTGGAGATCATGGCCGGCAGCGACTGCCTGCTGGTAGACGGCACGATGTGGAATGACGACGAAATGCAGCGCCGTGGCGTGGGCACACGCACCGGCCGGGAAATGGGTCATTTGGCGCAAAACGGCCCTGGCGGCATGCTGGAAGTGCTGGAACAACTGCCCAAGCAACGCAAGGTGCTTATCCACATCAACAACACCAACCCGATTCTCGACGAGGACTCTGCCGAGCGAGCTGAGTTGGTGCGACGCAATGTGGAAGTGGCGTACGACGGCATGAGTATTGAGTTGTAGGAGCGAGCCAAATGACTGACACACCGCTGACCACCGCCGAGTTTGAAGAGGCCTTGAGGGCCAAGGGCGCCTTCTACCATATCCATCACCCGTATCACGTGACGATGTACGAAGGCCGGGCCACCCGCGAGCAAATCCAGGGCTGGGTCGCCAATCGCTTTTACTACCAGGTGAACATTCCCCTGAAGGACGCCGCGATCCTGGCCAATTGCCCGGACCGAGAGGTCCGCCGCGAGTGGATCCAGCGCCTGCTCGACCATGACGGCGCGCCCGGCGAAGACGGCGGCATCGAAGCCTGGTTGCGCCTGGGCCAGGCGGTCGGGCTCGACCCGGATCAACTGCGCTCCCAGGAATTGGTATTGCCCGGCGTGCGCTTTGCTGTCGATGCCTACGTGAACTTCGCCCGTCGCGCCAGTTGGCAAGAAGCCGCCAGCAGCTCCCTGACCGAGCTGTTCGCGCCGCAAATCCACCAGTCGCGCCTCGACAGTTGGCCGCAGCATTACCCGTGGATCGACCCTGCCGGCTACGAGTACTTCCGCACACGCCTGGGCCAGGCGCGACGGGATGTCGAGCATGGATTGGCGATCACGCTGCAGCACTACACCACCCGCGAGGGTCAGGAACGCATGCTGGAAATCCTCCAGTTCAAACTGGACATTCTTTGGAGCATGCTCGATGCCATGAGCATGGCCTATGAACTGAACCGCCCGCCGTATCACAGCGTGACCAGCGAGCGGGTCTGGCACAAGGGAATTACCTTATGAGTTTCGATCGCAGCAAAAAACCGACCTGGCGCCAGGGCTATCGCTACCAGTACGAGCCCGCGCAAAAAGGTCACGTGCTGCTGTATCCGGAAGGCATGATCAAGCTCAATGACAGCGCTGCCTTGATCGGTGGCTTGATCGATGGCGAGCGCGACGTAACGGCGATCATCGGCGAACTGGAAAAGCAGTTCCCGGGCGTTCCCGAGCTCGGAGAAGATATCGAGCAGTTCATGGAGGTCGCCCGTGCAGAGCACTGGATTACCCTTGCCTGAAAAACCCGAGATCGGCCTGCCGCTTTGGCTGCTCGCCGAGCTGACCTACCGCTGCCCGCTGCAATGCCCGTATTGCTCCAACCCGTTGGACTTTGCCCAGCAAGGCAAGGAACTGAGCACCGAACAGTGGATCAAGGTGTTTCGTGAGGCCCGGGAAATGGGCGCCGCGCAACTGGGGTTTTCCGGCGGCGAACCGCTGGTGCGCCAGGACCTTGCCGAACTGATCGGCGAGGCCCGCAAGCTGGGGTTCTATACCAACCTGATCACCTCCGGCATCGGCCTGACCGAGCAGAAGATCAGCGACTTCAAGAAGGCGGGCCTGGACCATATCCAGATCAGCTTCCAGGCCAGCGACGAACAGGTGAACAACCTGCTGGCCGGCTCGAAAAAAGCCTTCGCGCAAAAGCTGGAAATGGCCCGTGCGGTAAAAGCCCACGGCTATCCGATGGTGCTGAACTTCGTCACCCATCGGCACAATATCGACAAGATCGACCGCATCATCGAGCTGTGCATTGCGCTTGAGGCAGACTTTGTCGAACTCGCTACCTGCCAGTTCTACGGCTGGGCGCAGCTCAATCGTGTCGGCCTGCTGCCGACCCAGGAGCAGTTGGTCCGCGCCGAGCGCATCACCAACGAATACCGCGCCAAGCTTGAAGCCGAAGGTCATCCTTGCAAGCTGATCTTCGTCACTCCGGACTACTACGAAGAACGCCCGAAAGCCTGCATGAATGGCTGGGGCAGCATCTTCCTGACGGTGACGCCAGACGGCACCGCGTTGCCGTGCCACGGCGCCCGCCAGATGCCGGTGCAGTTTCCCAACGTGCGCGATCACAGCATGCAACACATCTGGTACGACTCATTCGGCTTCAACCGCTTTCGTGGCTATGACTGGATGCCCGAGCCGTGCCGCTCCTGCGACGAGAAGGAAAAGGACTTCGGCGGCTGCCGCTGCCAGGCGTTCATGCTCACCGGGGATGCCAGCAACGCCGACCCGGTGTGCAGTAAATCCGAACACCACGGCATGATCCTCAAGGCGCGTGAAGAAGCCGAACACGCCACCCAGACCATCGAACAACTGGCCTTTCGCAATGAGCGCAACTCACGGCTGATCGCGAAAGGCTGATGGCTTTAGCGTTTGGCGATGATGATGCGAATGATGTCCACAGGGTCAGCTCCTTGAAATCGGCTCGTGTGAGCCGTACAGCTAATCGACCTTGGCCGTTCGGCAGGGTTCAGTGGAATCTGGCTTGTGGCCATCTCCGTCAGGCCAGAATCTCCAACCCGTGCTTCTGCACGATGCTCAGTAACTTGAGCGCCATGCCGCTGGGCTGTTTTTCACCCGACTCCCACTGCTTCACGGTGGAGGCACTGGTGTTCAAGTAGCGGGCAAACACCGGCTGGCTGACATGACTGCGCTCGCGGATCTGCTTGATTTGCTCAGCGGGTATTTGTACGGGGACTGGGGCCAGGCAGGCCTCGTCGAACTGACGCAGAGTGGTCTTGCTGATGACGCCGATTGAGTACAGTGCAGTGGCCGACTCGTGAATCGACTCAAGTGCTTCGCTTTCAAATTTTTTGGTCATGATGTATCTCCACAAACTCCCTGAGATCCAGTAACTGTTGGATCTGCACATCGTTTAAACCTTCATAGGCCTTTGCCAGCGCCCGAAAACCAGCCAACTCCTTCTGGCTGATATTGCTTTGATCTTGCTTTGAACGTCATGGACATCCCTTCCCATAAACATACCACTGAGTGGTACAGATTAAAAATAGCGCGTGCAAAATGGCCTTGCCCGCGGTCGGCAGTCCTTGCCGACGCCCGCTAAAAAGCCATTGTTTTCGTTGGTGCTCAAGCACACTTTGCGATTTGAAAACCGCCGAGACAAAAAAACGCCCCCAGCCAAAAGAATCAGGCTGGGGGCTCCGCGTATACCGCGAGACGGTTCAGGAAATAAGGGATTAAACGGCGATGCCCTTGCGGCATTGCAGTTGTACGGTGTGTACCCGGGCGAAGGCGCGGGCCAGGCGCAGGAGCATTTCGTCGATGTTGCTCTTGCTGACGGTCAAGGCTGGGGTGAAATGCAGGCAGTTCGGCTGAGGGGCATTGAGGATCAGGCCTTCGTATAGCGCCGCCTTTACCACGGCATCGGCGGAATCATCCGACAGGGTCAACCCCCAGAGCAGTCCCTGGCCACGCAGCTCGCCTTGGTCGTAGCGATACGCCAGGCGGGCGAGACCTTCCTTCAGGTAGTGACCGGTCTCGTGGATGTGCTCGAGAAAACCGCTACCCAACACGGTATCGAGTACTGCCATACCGGCCGTCGCCATCAGCGCGTTACCGTGGTGGGTGCCTTCCAGTTCGCCGAGTTCAAAACAACATGCCTTGCCTCTTGCCAGCAGGGCCGCCAGAGGTATGCCGCCGCCCAGGCCTTTGCCGAGGGTGATGATGTCGGCACGCACGCCATAACGTTGTTCGGCCAGCAGGGTGCCGCAGCGGCCGATGCCGGTTTGCACTTCGTCGAGGATCAGCAGGATCCCCAGCTCGCGACACAGACGTTCGGCGCCCTTGAGGTAATGCTCGGTCGCAGGAATAACCCCGGCCTTACCCTGGATCGGCTCCAGCATGATGGCAACCGTTTGCGCATCCACCGCGGCATGCAGCGCAGGCAGGTCGTTGAACGGAACATGGCTGAAACCGGGCAACTGCGGTTCGAAGCGGTTTGCGCCAGCGGCGTCTGATGCCGACATGGTGGCAAAGCTGTGACCGTGGCAACCGTTGCTGGCGGTGATGATGTGATAAGCGCCGCCGCGATGCAGCTGGCCCCATTTGCGCGCCAGCTTGATCGCCGCCTCACAGGCTTGCGCACCGCTATTGAGCAGGTAGGCCTGGTCACTGCCGGTAGCCTGACACAGGCGGTTGGCCAGGTTCAGTTGACTGCGATGGTGCAGGCCGTTGCCGGCGTTGATCAGCGTGTACGCCTGGTCGGCCAGGGCTTTGGCCAACACTTGCGGGCTGTGGCCGAGGCTGTTGGCGCCGCTGCCCTGGGTGAAGTCCAGGTACGCATGGTCGTCGCTGTCCCAGAGCCAGGAACCCTGGCCACGCACAAAAACCTGAGGCGGTCGGGCCACGCTGGGCATCAGGCAGTCACGGGACAGTTCGTCCCGCAGCATCGGCGTTTCAGGCTCCCGTATCAGGTCATCAAGGCTGGGTGCAGGGCGGCGCAGATTGAACAGGTTCATGGGCATGACCTTTTGGCAACCCGACGTTTGTCGGTATCGCTCATCAACCCCTGCGTGAGATTTTTTGCATTGCCTATGTAAACAGCATCAACATAAACAGTATTCATCGTGCGCTCTGGCCCTGTAAGCCTTGTGAATAGGCGCTAGACTAGGCGCCTTGGGGGCATACGGCCATTTCGATTTTCCAGCTTTTTCGATAAGCATTACTTATGGATTTCAAGCAACTGCGTTATTTCGTCGCGGTGTATGAGGAAGGCCATGTGGGGCGTGCGGCGGAACGCCTGTCGATCTCACAGCCGGCCTTGTCGCAGCAGATCCGCCAGCTCGAGCAGAACCTCGACGTCAGCCTGTTCGAACGCAGCAGCAAGCGCCTGTTGCCCACGCTCGCCGCCCATACGCTGTACAACCACGCCCTGCCCTTGCTCGACGGCATGCAGCAAGCGGTCGAGGCCCTGCGCAACTTCAAGGGTCAGGCTTTGCGCACCTTGGCTATCGGTGTGCTGCAAACCGTGCACACCAGCCTGGTGCCGCAGATGCTGGAACGGGTACGCAAGGCCCATCCGCACCTCGTGGTGCAGATCTACGAATTGACGGGCATTGAGATCGAGCGCCGCCTGCTCAACGGCTCGCTGGACATCGGCATCAGCTACCTGCCGCCGCGCCAGCCAGGCCTGCACGGCGTGCTGCTGTACGAAGATGAGTTGAAGGTAGTGATTCCCGCTGACCATCCGTTACGGGAGTTCAAGAAAGTCTCCTTGAAACAAGCCGCCGAATTACCGATGTTGCTACTGGGAGAAGAGTTCCAGGTACGACAGATCTGGCAGGGCCAATTGGCCAACCTCGGTCGACGACCTCAGGTACAAGCGGAGCTGAATACGATGGCAGGGATTCTCGACAGCCTGCCTCATACCAAGCTGGCAACGGTGCTGCCCGGGCGCTCCCAAGACGAGCACAACAGCAAGGCGCTGCTGTGGAAACCCTTGAGCGAACCACGGGTCCCGTTGAAAGTGGGCTTGGTGTGTCGGGATGTACAGCGTCAGCAGGCAACACTTGAGTTGCTGCGCACGCTGCTGGAAGACGTGATGAATGCCCCGGGTGTGCAGGCCTGAACTTTTTCGCAGGCAAAAGAAAACCCCGCCGAAGCGGGGCTTTGCAGACTGTTTCCCTGACATCCATTTCACTCCGCCGTCCTGGCAGAATCCTACGTGTCCCTGTTGTTGCTTTGCGCTTCCTGCGCGACGTCCATGTGAAGTAGATTATCCATGGATCCAATCCAGCGATAGAGGACGATTAGCAGCACGTCATGTAAGAGAATGCTTACAAGACACCTCTGCGGTCAGAACTGCGCTTCATCCAGCAAATACAGCGACTCACTGCCGGCCTTGACCGAAGCGCTGAGGGACTGAATCCGCGGCAATAGACGGGCAAAATAGAAACGCGCCGTCCCCAGTTTGCTGGCGTAGAAGTCTTCCTGCTGCTCTTTGCCCAACGCAGCCTTGGCCATCAGCGCCCACATGTAGGCGTAGGCCATGTAACCGAATGCATGCAAATACTCCACCGAGGCCGCACCAATTTCATTGGGGTTGGACTTGGCGCGATCCAGTACCCAGGCGGTCAGCTCATCAAGGTCATCCACCGCGGCGTTCAGCGGCTGGGTGAACTCGGCCAGCTCGGTACCGGCGGTGGCGGTGAAATGGCGAATCTCGTCAGCGAACAAGGTGTAGAACGCCCCGCCGCTGCCAACGATCTTGCGTCCCACCAAGTCCAGGGCCTGGATACCGTTGGTGCCTTCGTAGATCTGGGTGATGCGCACATCACGCACCAGTTGCTCCTGGCCCCACTCGCGAATGTAACCGTGGCCGCCGAAGATCTGCTGGCCGTGAACGGTGGTTTCCAGGCCCAGGTCGGTCAGGAACGCCTTGGACACCGGTGTCAGCAACGCCACCAAATCATCGGCACGTTTGCGGGTCGCCGCGTCTTCGCTGAACTTGGCGGTGTCCAGTTGCATCGCCACGTAGGTCGAGAACGCACGGCCACCCTCGTTCGAGGCTTTCATGGTCAGCAACATGCGCCGCACGTCCGGGTGGACGATGATCGGGTCAGCTACTTTGTCCTTGGCTTTTGGACCTGTCGGCGAACGGCTTTGCAGACGGTCGCGGGCGTATTCAATAGCGTTCTGATAGGAGCGCTCGCCGGACGCCAGGCCTTGGATGCCGACGCCCAGACGCTCGTAGTTCATCATGGTGAACATCGCCGCCAGACCACGGTTTGGCTCGCCCACCAGATAACCCACGGCTTCGTCGAAGTTCATCACGCAGGTGGCGGATGCCTGGATGCCCATTTTGTGTTCGATGGAGCCGCAGGTCACCGGATTGCGCGCGCCCAGGCTGCCGTCGGCATTGACCATGAACTTGGGCACCAGGAACAGCGAGATGCCCTTGGGCCCTGCCGGTGCGTCCGGCAGCTTGGCCAGTACCAGGTGGATGATGTTGTCGGTGAGATCGTGTTCGCCACCGGTGATAAAGATCTTGGTGCCGCTGACTTTGTACGACCCATCCGCCTGAGGTTCGGCCTTGGTGCGAATAATCCCCAGGTCGGTCCCGGCATGCGGTTCAGTCAGGCACATGGAACCGGCCCATACGCCGGAGTACATATTCGGCAGGTAAGTCGCTTTGAGCTCTTCGCTGGCATGGGTGTTGATCGACACGCACGCACCGGAGGTCAGCATCGGGTACAAACCGAAGGCCAGGCCCGAGGAGTTGATCATCTCTTCAACCTGGGCCGATACCGCCTTGGGCATGCCCATGCCGCCATAGGCCGGGTCGCCGCCCACACCGACCCAACCGCCTTCAGCGTAGGTTTTGTAGGCTTCCTGGAAACCGGCCGGGGTGCTGACCGCGCCATTCTCCCAGCGGCAGCCTTCTTCGTCGCCGCCACGGCTCAGCGGGGCAATGGTTTTGGCCGTAACTTTGCCGGCTTCCTCAAGGATCGCCTCAACAGTCTCGGCATCGACGGTGTCCGCCAATGCCGGCAGTTGGGCCCAAAGTTTGGCGACCTCGAAAACTTCGTTGAGGACGAAGCGCATATCGCGCAGCGGCGCTTTGTAGTCAGCCATGGCAAACCTCGTGAGACTTTAAAGTGATTCGGTAGGATCGGTTTTACAGACCCCGAGTGTACCCGAACAACTTTTGAGACACATAGAGTCCACTTGTGACTACAAGGTATTTTTAAGTCACTAAAGCGCAAATAACTCCGCAGGTAGACTCATCAAACATTCACTCCCCGCCTCCACCGCCGCTCGATGCGCGGCAGTACGCGGCAACAGGCGCTTGAAGTAGAACTCACAGGTCGCCAGCTTGCCCCGGGCGTAGTCGCCATCGCCGCTGCCAGAGTCCAGTTGAGCCTGCGCCACCAGCGCCATGCGCAACCACAGGTAGGCCAGGATGATGTAACCGCTGTACATCAAGTAATCCAGGGCCGCCGCGCCGACTTCATCGGGGTTCTTCATGGCAGCCATGCCAACCTTCACCGTCAATTCACCCCACTGCTGGTTCAACTCATTGAGCTGCGCCACATGGGCCTTGAGTTGCGGGTGATCGGCATTGGCAGCGCAGAACTTATGGACGATTTTGGTAAAGCCCCGCAGCAGCTTGCCCTGGCTGCCGAGCACCTTGCGCCCCAACAAGTCCAGAGCCTGAATGCCATTGGTGCCTTCATAGATCGGCGCAATCCGGCAATCACGCACCAACTGTTCCATGCCCCATTCGCGAATAAACCCGTGGCCGCCAAATACCTGCATGCCGTGGTTGGTCACTTCCAGACCGGTTTCGGTCATGAAGGCCTTGCAGATTGGCGTCAGGAACGCCAGCAGGTCCTCGGCTTCCTGGCGCTGGCCTGCATCGCCGCTCAAGTGCGCGGTGTCGAGCAATTGCGCAGTGAAATAGGTCAGTGCCCGATTGCCTTCGTTGAACGCCTTCATGGTCAACAGCATCCGTCGTACATCGGGGTGCACGATGATTGGATCGGCGACCTTATCCGGGGCCTTGGGACCGGTCAGGGAGCGCATCTGCAAGCGGTCGTTGGCGTATTTGACCGCGCCCTGGAAACTCGCTTCCCCCAGACACAAGCCCTGCATCCCGGTACCCAGCCGCGCATGGTTCATCATGGTGAACATGCAGTTGAGGCCCTTGTTGGCCTCGCCAATCAGGAAACCCTTGGCACCGTCGAAGTTCAGCACACAGGTGGCCGAGGCCTTGATCCCCATCTTGTGTTCAATGGAGCCACAGCTGACGCCATTGCGCTCACCTGAATCGGGCAGGAACTTGGGCACGATAAACAGCGAAATACCCTTGGTACCGGCGGGCGCGTCCGGCAGCTTGGCCAGTACCAGATGGATGATGTTTTCACTCATGTCGTGCTCACCGGCCGAGATGAAAATCTTGCTGCCGGTGACTGCATAGCTGCCATCGGCCTCAGGCACGGCGCGGGTCTTGATGATCCCCAGGTCAGTGCCGCAATGGGCTTCGGTCAGGCACATGGTGCCGGTCCATTGGCCAGCGGTGAGTTTGTTCAGGTAAGTGTCTTTCTGCTCCTCGGTGCCGTGAGCGTGGATCGCCGACATGGCGCCGTGGGTCAAGCCCGGGTACATGCCCCACGAGGTGTTGCTGGAGGCGATCATCTCGCTGAGCACCAACCCCAGGGACGACGGCAAGCCTTGCCCGCCATACGCCGGGTCCGCCGCCAAGCCGTGCCAGCCGCCTTCCACGTACTGCGCAAAGGCTTCCTTGAAACCCTTGGGCGTGGTCACCACGCCATTGTCGAAATGGCAGCCTTCTTCATCACCCGAACGATTCAGCGGTGCGAGGACGTTTTCGCAGAATTTAGCGCCTTCTTCGAGGATCGCGCTGACCATGTCCGGGCTGGCATCGGTAGCCCCCAATGCGGCGTAATGACCATGAAAGTCAAAGACGTGATCGATCAGAAAGCGCATGTCACGCAGGGGAGCTTTATAGTCAGGCATGATGATTTCTCCGGCAGCAGATGGCTTCAAGCTACTGCTGCGCGAGGCCTCGGACAATCACTGTAGAGCCGCTGAATACTGCGCCATCACTCAACCGGCAGCGGTGTTCATGCGCACCGCGCCCCGGCGATTCTGCCCCGATGCCACCACGCAGTTACGCCCGGCACCCTTGGCGTTGTACAACGCCTGATCGGCAGACTTGAGCACTTCTTCCGGGCTGCGCTGCTCGGCCTGGCGCTCGGCGACTCCGATACTCACCGTCACCGAGACACTGGAGGCGCCACTGCCGATCCGGCGCTGGCGACCTTGATGGTCGTCATGGGGACGGTTGTCCGGGTTGCGCAATTTGATGTCGTAATTGGCGATGATCTCGCGAATCTCTTCGAGGTGCGGCAGGCACTCGTCCAGGGTCTTGCCGGCAAACACCACGGCGAACTCTTCGCCGCCATAACGATAGGCACGACCACCTCCGCTGATCTTCGACAGTTTGCTGGCCACCAGGCGCAGCACCTGGTCCCCGACATCGTGACCGTGGGTGTCGTTAAAGCGTTTGAAATGGTCAACGTCACTCATGGCCAGCACATAGTTGCGCCCCAGCCGTTGCATGCGTTCATTGAGGGCGCGACGCCCCGGCAAACCCGTCAGCTCATCGCGAAAGGCCATTTGATAGGCCTCATGGGCAACACCGGCAGCGATCATCAGCATCACCTGGCTGCACATGATATTCAGGGTAAACGGCAGGATGAAGGTTTGGGGCAGCATCCAGAAAAGCCCCAGCAACCCCACCAGTTGCGCGGCGTGCAAGGGCCGTGGCTGGCGCCAGTACTGCACGGCCAGCGCGATAAACCCCAGGAAAAACATCGGGTACGACAGCTGGATCAAACTCATCCAGTTGCCATGCAAGGCCGGCCAACGGATCTGCGCCAACCAGTTCAATACTGTCTGGGGATAACTTTGTTCCAGCGCCAGCGCCACGCCACCAATTGCCAACAGCACCGCACACCGGGCAACGAAGTCACGAAACAGGTGGGTACGCTCCTGCCACAGCGCATAGATGCTGAACAGCAGCGGCAACAGCAAAGAGCACAGGTGGAATATCACCGCAGCGTCTTCTCGGACACGGCCGTTGTCGCGGTAGTAATCGGTCTGGGTATCCAGCAGGAAATAAGCGACGTACACCGTGATCATCAGAAACAGCTCACGCTGGCGACGGTAAACTGCGCAATACGCACCGCCCAACAACAGCACCAGCGTTGGCAGGACATTGAACAATGAGGTGAAGAAGACGCTGAGGTCCTTGACGTACGCAGCCGATAACCCCGCCAGCAATAACAGCAGTGAAGGGAGAAAATGGCTGAAACGTACGGCAGACACGCGTGACAAAGGTAAAGCTCCGGGACGACCTAAAAGATGGCACTGTGCCTTCAATCAGCACAGTTAAGCATACTCAATGTGACCTGTATCACATTGCCATCATTTTAACGGCAGCCTGCGCCAATCCCTGAGCGTTGCACTAGGGTTTTTTATCGCTCATAAAAAAACCGCCGCTCCCGAAAGAGCGGCGGCTTCAGAAGAATCCGTTAAGGCTTAGTAGCCCAGGCCGAAGTCTTCTTCTTTCATGTCCATCAGGTTGTTGGCGCCCGACAGCATGGTTGCAACGTGAGTACGAGTACGTGGCAGGATGCGCTGGAAGTAGAAGCGCGCGGTCTGCAGCTTGGCGGTGTAGAACGCCTCTTCGCTGGTGCCGGCAGCCAGTTTCTCGGCAGCCAGGCGGGCAATGTCGGCCCAGAAGTAGGCCAGGCAGGCGTAACCGGAGTACATCAGGTAGTCCACCGATGCCGCGCCGACTTCTTCACGGTCCTTCATGGCAGCCATGCCGACCTTCATGGTCAACTCGCCCCATTCCTTGTTCAGTGCGGCCAGCGGTGTAACGAACTCTTTGACCGCTTCGTTGCCTTCGTTGGCCTGGCAGAACTTGTGAACGATCTTGGTGAAGCCCTTGAGCGCTTCGCCTTGGGTCATCAACACTTTACGGCCCAGCAGGTCCAGGGCCTGGATGCCGGTGGTGCCTTCGTACAGCATCGAGATACGGCTGTCGCGGACGTTCTGCTCCATGCCCCACTCGGCGATGAAACCGTGGCCGCCGTAGACTTGCACACCGTGGTTAGCCGCTTCAAAACCGACTTCGGTCATGAACGCCTTGGCGATCGGGGTCATGAAAGCCAGCAGCGCGTCAGCCTGTTTCTTGGCTTCGTCGTCGGTACCGTACTTGACGATATCGACCTGTTTGGCCGTGAAGTACACCATCGCGCGGTTGCCTTCGGCGAAGGCCTTCATGGTCAACAGCATGCGGCGTACGTCGGGGTGCACGATGATCGGGTCAGCGGCCTTGTCCGGCGCTTTCGGGCCAGTCAGGGAGCGCATTTGCAGACGGTCACGGGCATATTTCAGGCCGCCCTGGAAGCCGATTTCAGCGTGGGACAAGCCTTGCAGGGCGGTGCCCAGGCGAGCGGTGTTCATAAAGGTGAACATGCAGTTCAGACCTTTGTTCGGCGGCCCGAGCAGGAAACCAGTGGCCGCGTCGAAGTTCATCACGCAGGTGGAGTTACCGTGGATGCCCATCTTGTGTTCCAGGGAGCCACAGGAAACGGCGTTGCGCTCACCCACCGAACCGTCGGCATTCGGTACGAATTTTGGCACGATGAACAGCGAAATACCTTTGGTGCCAGCCGGTGCGTCCGGCAGGCGAGCCAGCACGATGTGGACGATGTTGTCGGCCATGTCGTGTTCACCGGCCGAGATGAAGATCTTGGTGCCGGAGACTTTGTAGGAGCCGTCAGCCTGAGGCTCAGCCTTGGTGCGCAGCATGCCCAGGTCGGTACCGCAGTGTGGCTCGGTCAGGCACATGGTGCCGGTCCACTCGCCCGACACCAGTTTGGTCAGGTAAGCCTCTTGCTGTGCTGGGGTGCCGTGTTCGGAAATGGTGTTCATCGCGCCATGGGACAGGCCTGGGTACATGCCCCACGACCAGTTGGCTTCGCCGACCATCTCGCTCACCGCCAGGCCGAGGGACTCCGGCAGGCCTTGGCCACCGTGCGCCACGTCATGGGCCAGGCTTGGCCAGCCACCTTCGACGAACTGCTTGTAGGCTTCTTTGAAACCAGTAGGGGTTTTAACGCCTGACTCGCTCCAGGTGCACCCTTCGATGTCACCCACGCGGTTCAGCGGTGCCAGCACCTGCTCACAAAACTTGGCGCCTTCTTCGAGAATGGCGTCAACCATGTCCGGAGTAGCGTCCTGGCAAGCCGGCAGGCTCTGATAGTGCGCTTCGTAGCCGAGCAGTTCGTCACGAACGAAGCGAATATCACGCAAGGGGGCCTTGTAGTCAGGCATAGCGATAAACCTCTGCTGATGTATCTGGAATGAACAACCGCGTGGATTTGTTGTAGCGGTCAAACAGTTGTTTGAAACATACGTTTACGACCTATCCTTGTCAAGCATCCGTCAGATGCCGTTTGTCATGACGTGGATCAACGCCAGGCACAGCAAGGCCTGCAGCGAAATGCCGCATGAAATTTCAAAGATTGAAGAAGGGCCGAGAAGGATAACGCGGGGAATCAGACGCCTTGCGGCGCCCAGGCTTACATCGCGAGCAAGCTCGCTCCTACAGAGAGCGGGAGATCAAGCGTAGGTATCGATCAATGTACCCAGCATTTCATTGGAGGCCTTGGCGACTTTTGCCCCCAACTCCACCTGAAACTTGCCTTGGGCCATCTCGACCATATTGCTGGCCGAATTCGATTGCTGGTTACCCTCTGCCGCCCGCAAGCGATCGTTCAGGGCATCCGAGGGTTGGCTGGTGGCGGCGCTGGCGATTTTGCCGGCGGCAGCGTCCACACGGTTCTGCCCGGACTGAATACTGCTCAGCCCCGAATAAAACGCGCTGCTTCCAGAAACTTCCATGGCTTGAACCTGCCGTTAGAGAATCGTGAACTGTCATTGAAGCAGACATCCCGGGAAAAAACCCGTCAAAAACACTAATGGCATAGTGCCTTACTCATAGACAAAACTAGTCAAGCAGGTCCAGTTGCAGGTACTCGGCGACCGTTGCAGCGCCTGGCAGCTTGAGTTTCGGCACCCTTCCCAAACAGGGTGCAGGCAGTCGCTCAGCCAGGGTGGCGAGGTTTTCTTCCAGACGAGAGGTCTTGGGATCGATGATGTTGGCCACCCATCCCGCCAGCACCAGACCATCCCGGGCGATGGCTTCAGCGGTCAGCAAGGCATGGCTGATGCAGCCCAGGCGTACGCCCACCACCAGAATCACCGGCAGTTGCAACGCCTTGGCCAGGTCCGACAGATTGTCCTGATCCGCCAACGGCACACGCCAGCCGCCCGCGCCTTCAATCAAGGTGAAATCCGCCTGCTTGGCGAGCAGGTGTTGCATGGGTTTGAGCAAGGATTGAACCGTCAGCGAGACACCGGCTTCACGGGCCGCCAGATGCGGCGCAATGGCGGGTTCGAACGCCACCGGATTGACCTCGGTATAACTCAGCGGCAACGAACACTCGGCCAGCAAGGCCAGGGCATCGGCGTTGCGCAGGCCCTTGGGCGTTACTTCACAGCCCGAGGCCACCGGTTTGCCGGCCGCTGTGGTCTTGCCCATCTGCCGGGCGGCATGCAGCAGGCCTGCGGCGATGGTGGTTTTGCCGACATCGGTATCAGTGCCAGCGATGAAGTAAGCAGCATTCATAGTGGTTTCTCCAATACGGCATACACCACCTGGTAGGTCGCCGGCAGTCCTTGAGACTGACGGAACTGCTCATAGGCTTCAACCAGTGCAACAATTCGCGCCCGGCCAGTCAAGCCACCCGGGCGCCCTGGATTCAGATTGTGTGCACCCAACGCTTTCAATTCATGGGTCAGGCTGCGCACGTCCGGGTAATGCAGCACATGGGGAGATCGCTCCAGGCTCAGCACCCGCAAACCACTGCTATCACACAGCTGTTGATACGTGCTGAACGGCCGGAAGCGATTGACGTGAACCATGCCATCCGCTGCCCGCCAGCTTTCCCGCAGCTCATCCAGCGTCCCGACGCACAGGCTGGCAAACGCCAGCACACCACCGGGCTGCAACACCCGGTATGCCTCACTCAGCACGGCGGCAAAATCGGAACACCACTGCACCGCCAGGCTGGAGAAGATCAACCCGCAACTGTCGTCCTGTAGCGGCAACCGCTCGGCATCACCGGCAATAAAGTGCTCGGCGCCGCCCAAGGGTCGGGCGTGGTTGAGCATGCCTTCGGCGATATCCAGCGCCAGGCCTTGGCTCGCTGGAAACGCCTGGCCCATGGCACGGCTGAAATACCCGGTGCCGCAGCCCAGGTCCAGCCAGCGCCGCGGTGTAAACCCTTGAGGCAAACGCTGCAACAACTCACCGCCGACCACACGTTGCAACTCGGCAACACTGTCATAACTGGCCGCAGCCCGGGAAAAGGACGCCGCCACCTGGCGCTTGTCCGGCAAGGCGCCCGGCAGGGGAGGATGGGACAAATCAGTCATCACCGCACTCATGCAAAAAAGCCTGGATCGCCCCCGCCACACCGTGGGGATCTTCCAGAAGAAAAGCGTGACCGGCCTGTTCAATCAGACCGATTTCAACATCCGGCAGTAACTTCAGCAGCTCGCCGGCAGCCTCGGCCGGCACCAAGCCGTCCATCCCCGCGAACAGATGCAACTGCGGGCCACGAAACGCCTGCAACGCATCACGCGTGTCCATCTGGGCGAGCAGCTCAAGGCCCGCCATCAGTACCGAAGACGGTGTATTCGGTGCACTGCTGACCAACAAGCGCGCCAGCCCCCGAGGATCTTCGGCGCCCTTGGCACACAGCAGGCCAAAGCGTTTGAGGGTGACTTGGGAGTCCGCATGGCAGCCGGCGAGGAACGCATCGAAGGTTTCGGCCGGCATTGCACTCGGCCAGCCGTCGTAGGCGACAAAACACGGGTTACTGGCCAGGGTCAGCAAGCCGCAGCAACGATCTCCCCGGCGTGCCGCCAGTTCGGAGGCGAGCATGCCGCCCAGAGACCAGCCACCGAGCCAGGCATTGTCCGGTAGCGTGGCGTCCAGCTCATCGAGCCATTCATCAAGGTCGCTGGAACCCGGCTCCGGTAGCGGTTCGATCTGCACGCGCAGGTGCTCGTCCAACCCTTGCAACGCCGCGGCCAGTGGTTCCATCGGCGACACACCAAGGCCCCAGCCGGGTAGCAGTATCAGTCGATCACGCATGGTCGGGCTCCTGGCCTAACAAGCGCAAACACGCTTCCAATGCGCTTAACAATAGCTGGACCTGGGCTTCACTGTGGGCCGCCGACAAGGTCACCCGCAGACGGGCACTGCCGGCAGGCACAGTGGGCGGTCGAATCGCCGTCACCATCAGCCCGCGCTCGCGCAGCATCTGCGACAAACGAATCGCCCGGGCGCTGTCGCCAATCATGATCGGCTGGATCGGCGTGAAGCTGTCCATCAATTCCAGGCCGATCTGCTGCGCACCTTGGCGGAATTGACGAATCAAGCCATTGAGGTGTTCGCGGCGCCAGTGCTCGGTACGCAGCAATTCCAGGCTTTTGAGCGTCGCGCAGGCCAGCGCCGGCGGCTGGCTGGTGGTGTAGATGTAAGGACGGGCGAACTGGATCAGGCTTTCGATCAGCGCTTCGCTGCCTGCGACGAACGCCCCAGCGGTTCCGAACGCCTTGCCCAAGGTGCCCACCAGTACCGGCACGTCCTCCTGGCTCAAGCCAAAATGCTCGACGATCCCGCCACCGTTGGCACCCAGAGGGCCAAAGCCGTGGGCGTCGTCGACCATCAGCCAGGCGCCCTTGGCCCGGGCTTCACGGGCCAGGGCCGGCAAGTCGGCAAGATCGCCGTCCATGCTGAACACACCGTCGGTGACCACCAGCGTATTACCGGTGGCTTTCTCCAGGCGCTTGGCCAGGCTGGCGGCATCGTTGTGCAGATAACGATTGAAGCGGGCACCCGACAACAGGCCCGCGTCCAGCAGCGAGGCGTGGTTAAGACGGTCTTCCAGCACCGTATCGCCCTGCCCCACTAACGCCGTGACCGCGCCGAGGTTGGCCATGTAGCCGGTAGTGAACAGCAGCGCACGTGGGCGGCCGGTCAGGTCGGCCAAGGCTTCTTCCAGTTCATGGTGGGGTGTGCTGTGGCCGATCACCAGGTGCGAAGCGCCGCCACCGACACCCCAACGGGTCGCGCCAGCGCGCCAGGCTTCGATCACTTGCGGGTGATTGGCCAGGCCCAGGTAATCATTGTTGCAGAACGCCAGCAACGGCTGGCCGTCCACCACCACTTCCGGACCTTGAGGGCTTTCCAGCAACGGGCGTTGGCGATAAAGGTGTTCAGCACGACGGGCAGCGAGACGCGCGGCGAGATCGAAAGACATGCAGGCCTCGGTAGGTCGAAGA
Organism: Pseudomonas spelaei; assembly: GCF_009724245.1. Lineage (GTDB taxonomy): Bacteria > Pseudomonadota > Gammaproteobacteria > Pseudomonadales > Pseudomonadaceae > Aquipseudomonas > Aquipseudomonas spelaei. Next base: position 93,134 of record NZ_WNNK01000015.1, read on the forward strand.
ACGTGAGACTGGATGCAATCAAATGTGGGAGCTGGCTTGCCTGCGATGCAGGCACCTGGGTGTTTCAGTCACACCGCAGTGATGCTATCGCAGGCAAGCCAGCTCCCACATTTGGATCACGTTCCAAGTAGAGTTATTGAACCGCCGCGTTATAGAACTGCTCGCTGATCGATTGCTCCACCAGTGCCTGCTCGATCGCCGCCTGATGCACTTCATCGGCGTGCTCTTCACGCGCTTCCGGCAAGATCCCCAAACGCGAGAACAGTTGCATGTCCTTGTCGGCCTGCGGGTTGGCGGTGGTCAGCAGTTTGTCGCCATAGAAAATCGAGTTGGCGCCAGCGAAGAACGCCAGGGCCTGCATCTGCTCGTTCATGGCTTCACGGCCGGCGGACAGGCGAACGTGAGATAGCGGCATCAGGATGCGCGCCACGGCCAGCATGCGGATGAAGTCGAACGGGTCGATATCTTCGGCATTTTCCAGCGGCGTACCGGCGACTTTCACCAGCATGTTGATCGGCACCGACTCCGGATGCTCCGGCAGGTTGGCCAGTTGGATCAGCAGATTGGCACGGTCGTCGAGGGATTCGCCCATGCCTAGAATGCCGCCGGAGCAGATTTTCATCCCCGAATCACGCACATAGGCCAGGGTTTGCAAGCGTTCGCCGTAGGTGCGGGTGGTGATGATGGAGCCGTAGAACTCAGGCGAGGTGTCGAGGTTGTGGTTGTAGTAATCCAGGCCAGCCTGGGCCAGGGCTTCGGTCTGGTCCTGATCGAGGCGGCCGAGGGTCATGCAGGTTTCCAGGCCCATGGCCTTCACGCCTTTGACCATCTGCAGCACGTAGGGCATGTCTTTGGCCGACGGGTGTTTCCAGGCAGCGCCCATGCAGAAACGCGTCGAGCCGATAGCTTTGGCGCGTGCAGCCTCGTCGAGGACCTTCTGCACTTCCATCAGCTTCTCTTTTTCCAGGCCCGTGTTGTAGTGGCCCGACTGCGGACAATATTTGCAATCTTCCGGGCAGGCACCCGTCTTGATCGACAGCAAGGTGGAAACCTGGACCCGATTGGCATCGAAATGCGCGCGGTGCACGGTCTGCGCCTGGAACAACAGGTCATTGAAGGGCTGAACGAACAGCGCTTTGACTTCGGCGAGAGACCAATCGTGACGCAGGTTGGCAGTGGTGCTGGCGCTCATGGGCGATTCCTTGATTATGCTTTGGCAAGCGCTGTGGGAGGTAATACCCACAGGCACGACACGGATGCTCGGCATATTTAAGGAAGATTCATGCACTGTCAACCCAGCTACAAACACGAAGTTTACATCTGGTTAAAAAGCAACCAAACCTGTTTAGTCTGCGATGAACACACTGAAACCGCCCATTCGATCTGCAACGCCTGCGAAACCGAACTGCCATGGCTGATGGATCAGTGCAAGGTGTGCGCGCTGCCCTTGCCCATGGAAGGTTTGATCTGCGGCCAATGCCAACAGCAGCCACCGGCGTTTAAACAGGTGGCCGCACCGTGGACCTACAGCTTCCCCATCGACAGCCTGATCAGCCGTTTCAAGCATCAGGCCAAATGGCCACTGGGGCATTTGCTGGCACACCTGCTGGGCCAGTTCCTGCAAGACCGCTATGAAAACGCCGAACTGACACGCCCTGACAGCCTGCTGCCGGTGCCCATGGCTCGTAAACGCCTGCAGGAGCGCGGCTATAACCAGGCATCGATGCTCGCGCGCTGGCTGGGCAAAAACCTGGAGATTCCCGTTGAGGAGCACCTGTTGTTACGCCCCCATGAGACCGTGGCGCAACAAGACCTGGACGCCAAGGCCCGCAAACGCAACCTGCTCCGGGCCTTTGCCTTGAACCACGGTGATCAGGTCGAGGGCCGCCACCTGGCCCTGGTGGATGACGTTCTGACCACCGGTGCCACCGCTGATAGTCTGGCCCACCTGCTGCTGAAGGCTGGCGCGCGGCAGGTCGACGTGTACTGCCTGGCCCGTACGCCGAAACCCGGCACATGACTTGACTCCAGCGTCCCCTGGCCGCAACGTCCCGTCCACTCCATACCAGCGTGTAACCGTTCGCCATGCCTTTACCGACCCTGTTGAGCCAACACATCGTCCGTCGCCCCCAACGCATTGCCTTGTTGCAACATATCGCCGAGCAGGGCTCCATCACTCGCGCAGCAAAAAGCGCCGGCTTGAGTTACAAGGCCGCTTGGGACGCCATCGATGAGTTGAACAACCTGGCACAAAAGCCGCTGGTTGAACGCAGCGTCGGCGGCAAAGGTGGTGGTGGTGCGCGGTTATCGGCTGAAGGCGAACGGGTATTGCGCCTCTATCAACGCCTGCAAGTGCTGCAAGCCCAAGTACTGGACGCCGCCGAAGACGCCAGCGACCTCGACCTGCTCGGCCGCTTGATGTTGCGCACCAGCGCCCGTAACCAGCTGCATGGCAAGGTCACCGCCATCGACAGCCATGGCCGCAATGACCTGGTCCGTCTGGAACTGGCCGCCGGGCTGACCCTTAATGCACAGATTACCCACGACAGCACCCTGCACCTGGAACTGGAGGTCGGTACAGAAGTGGTGGCGTTGATCAAGGCGGGTTGGTTGGACGTCCTGGCGATCGAACATGCCGCAACACTTGGACACAATTGCCTGAGCGGTAACATCGAGGCGATTCTCGACGCCGACGATGGCCCCAGCGAGGTCAGAATCGTGCTGCCCAACGGCCAGGTTTTATGCGCCCTGGCGCAGCCCGCCGAGCTCAAGGCGATCGGCGCCAGGCAAGGAAAACCTATTCAGGTGCAGTTCGCCCCCAGCAACGTCCTGCTGGGCACGCCGGTATAGCTTGAAACTGCAACAATTTGGTCACGAGCGCTCCTTAAGGTGTCTGCAAAAACCCGCAGGGAGCCTGATATGAGCCTATTAGAAGAAAACCAAGCCACCGACCTCGAACAGATGGTCGGCCTCAGCCGCCGTCGCTTTATCGGCGCCGGTGCCCTGTGCGGTGCCGCGATGTTCCTCGGCGGTAACCTGCTGACCCGCAGCGCCCTCGCCGCCGGTGTCAGCGCCGCGTCCGGCAGTCCGTTGCTGGGCTTTACCAGCATCGCCGCGGCCACCAGCGACACCATCACCCTGCCGCCGGGTTATACCTCATCGGTGCTGATCAGTTGGGGCCAGCCCCTGCACAAGAACGCGCCGGCTTTCGATCCCAGCGGCAACGGTACGGCCAAGGCCCAGGAACAGCAGTTCGGCGATAACAACGATGGCATGAGCCTGTTCCCGTTCCCCGGCGACAACAACCGGGCGCTGATGGCGATCAACAACGAATACACCAACTACCGCTACCTGTTCGCCCACGGCGGCGCGCCGCAATCGGCCGAAGACGTGCGCAAGGCCCTGGCCAGTGAAGGTGTGTCGGTGATCGAAATCAAACGCCAGGGCGACAGTTGGCAGTTCGTCCAGGACTCGCGCTACAACCGGCGCATCCACGGCAACTCGCCGCTGCGCCTGAGTGGTCCGGCGGCCGGTCATGCCTGGCTGAAAACCCGTGCCGACAAGAGCGGCAAAAAAGTCCTGGGCACCTTCCAGAACTGCGCCAACGGCAAGACGCCGTGGGGCACTTACCTGACCTGCGAAGAAAACTTCACCGACTGCTTCGGCAGCAGCAACCCGCAGCAGACCTTCGACGCCGGGCAAAAACGTTACGGCGTGGCGGCGGCCAGCCGGGAGATCAACTGGCACCCCCACGACCCGCGCTTCGACATGGCCAAGAACCCGAATGAACTCAACCGCCATGGCTGGGTGGTGGAAATCGATCCGTTCGACCCGCAATCCACCCCGGTAAAACGCACCGCTCTGGGCCGCTTCAAACACGAAAACGCCGCCCTCGCCGAAACCCGCGACGGCCGTGCCGTGGTGTACATGGGCGACGATGAACGCGGTGAGTTCATCTACAAGTTCATCAGCCGCGACAAGATCAATCACAAGCACCCCAAGGCCAATAAAGACCTGCTGGACCACGGCACCTTGTACGTGGCGATCTTCGATGCGGGCGACGGCAATGCCGATCACCCCAAAGGCAAGGGCCAGTGGGTTGAGCTGACCTTCGGCAAAAACGGTATTGATGCCAACAGCGGTTTTGCCAGCCAGGCCGAAGTACTGATCCATGCTCGCCTGGCCGCCAGCGTGGTGAAGGCCACACGCATGGACCGTCCGGAATGGATCGTGGTCAGTCCCGCCGACGGCCAGGTCTATTGCACCCTGACCAACAACGCCAAGCGCGGCGAAGAAGGCCAACCGGTGGGCGGGCCGAACCCACGGGAGAAAAACGTCTACGGCCAGATCCTGCGCTGGAAGGCCAACGCCGATGACCATGGCGCCATGGACTTCTCCTGGGACCTGTTTGTGGTGGCCGGCAACCCGGGCGTGCACGCTGGGACGCCGAAGGCTGGCTCATCCAACATCAACCCGCAGAACATGTTCAACAGCCCCGATGGCCTGGGCTTCGACAAGGCCGGGCGGTTGTGGATCCTTACCGATGGCGACTACAGCAACAAGGGTGATTTTGCCGGCATGGGCAATAACCAGATGCTCTGCGCCGACCCGAACACGGGTGAGATTCGCCGGTTCATGGTGGGGCCGGTGTCGTGCGAGGTGACGGGGATCAGTTTCTCGCCTGACCAGAAAACCCTGTTCGTAGGGATTCAGCATCCGGGGGAAACCGGTGGTTCGACCTGGCCTGAGCATTTGCCCAATGGCAAGCCACGGTCGTCGGTGATGGTGATTCGACGGGAAGATGGCGGGATCGTCGGCGCCTGATACCCCCCTCATCGCGGGCAAGCCCGGCTCCCACAGTTGATCGAGTACCTCGGTGGGAGCCGGGCTTGCCCGCGATGGCGGACGAACAGTCACCACCTATCTACAGCCGTGTGCGTTACCATACCGGGCCGGACGCGGCGCCCTGCTGCGCGCAGGAGTTCGCATGGCTCACCCGTTTGAAACACTTACCCCAGACCTCGTGCTCGACGCTGTCGAGAGCATCGGTTTTCTCAGTGACGCCCGCGTGCTCGCGCTCAACAGCTACGAAAACCGTGTCTACCAGGTTGGCATCGAAGACTCCGAGCCGTTGATTGCCAAGTTCTACCGGCCCCAGCGCTGGACCAATGACGCAATCCTGGAAGAACACCGCTTCACCTTCGAACTGGCCGAATGCGACGTTCCGGTGGTAGCACCGATGATTCACAACGGTGAAAGCCTGTTCGAACACGCCGGTTTCCGCTTCACCCTGTTCCCCCGCCGTGGCGGCCGTGCCCCAGAGCCGGGCAATCTCGATCAACTGTATCGCCTTGGGCAACTGCTGGGCCGCTTGCACGCGGTCGGCTCCACACGGCCTTTCGAACACCGCGAAGCGCTGGGCGTGAAGAACTTCGGCCACGACTCTCTGAACACTTTGCTGGAAGGTAACTTCATCCCCAAGAGCCTGCTGCCGGCCTACGAGTCCGTGGCCCGCGACCTGCTCAAGCGCGTGGAAGAGGTCTACAAGACCACACCCCACAAGAACATCCGCATGCACGGCGACTGCCACCCCGGCAACATGATGTGCCGTGATGAGATGTTCCACATCGTCGACCTCGACGACTGCCGCATGGGCCCGGCGGTGCAGGACCTGTGGATGATGCTCGCCGGCGATCGTCAGGAATGCCTGGGGCAGTTGTCGGAGTTGATGGACGGTTATCAGGAATTCCACGACTTCGACCCGCGCGAACTGGCACTGATCGAACCCCTGCGCGCCTTGCGCCTGATGCATTACAGTGCCTGGCTGGCCCGGCGCTGGGATGACCCGGCGTTCCCCCACAGCTTCCCGTGGTTCGGCAGCGAGCGGTATTGGGGCGATCAGGTACTGGCGTTGCGCGAGCAGTTGTCGGCGCTGAATGAAGAACCACTGAAGCTTTTCTGATTGTGGCTCGCTCGTTCCTACGCTCCGCGTGGGAACAATCAACAAAAATGCGTGCCTCTTTCCTGACAAATATCCTTACAATCGCGGCTTTGTTAGCTGCCTAAGCAAGGATTTTGCATGCAAGCCGCCAACCCCCGCCGCGGGTACATATTGGGCCTGAGCGCCTACATCATCTGGGGCCTGTTCCCCATCTACTTCAAAGCCATTGCCAGCGTCCCCGCCGCAGAAATCATTGTCCATCGCGTGCTGTGGTCGGCGCTGTTCGGCGGTTTGCTGCTGATGGTCTGGAAACACCCGGGGTGGTTCCGTGAACTGCGGGACAACCCAAAGCGCCTGGCGATTCTGGCGCTGAGCGGTACCTTGATCGCGGCCAACTGGCTGACCTATGTGTGGGCGGTGAACGACGGGCGCATGCTCGAAGCGAGCCTGGGGTACTACATCAACCCGCTGGTCAATGTGCTGCTGGGCATGGTGATCCTGGGCGAGCGCCTGCGCCGTCTGCAATGGCTGGCCGTTGTGCTGGCCGCCTTGGGTGTCGCGCAACAGGTATGGCAGGTGGGCAGCCTGCCGTGGGTATCACTGGTGTTGGCGTTGACCTTTGGCTTCTACGGCTTGATCCGCAAGCAGGCACCGGTCAAGGCGTTGCCAGGGCTGGTGGTGGAAACCTGGATGCTGGTACCCATTGCCGTCGCCTGGTTATTGTTCAACCCGACAGCCCACAGTGCGCAAATGGAGTTCTGGGGCACGTCCGAAGCCTGGTGGCTGGTCGCCGCAGGCCCGGTGACGCTGATCCCGCTGGTGTGTTTCAACGCCGCCGCCCGGCATTTGCCCTACACCGCCCTGGGCTTCCTGCAATACGTGGCGCCGACTCTGGTGCTGTTGGAAGCGGTGCTGCTGTTCAATGAACACCTGGCGCCGAGTACGCTGATCGCCTTCCTGTTTATCTGGGCCGGCCTGGTGGTCTACAGCATCGACGCCTGGCTGACGATACGCAAACGCTGATCAAATAACGTACAAACACCTGCAAGCCATAGCCCGCGTGGCTTGCAGGCATCCACCCCAAGGTTATCCACAGGCTGGTCCCCGGCGTTTGTGCACAAGCCCTTGAAACTGCTCGTTTTTTACTCAACCGAAGCAAAGCCACGGCCGGCGTGGCCTGGCGCCAGGTCTCTACAGGTTATCCACAGGCCCATGCAAGATTTCCATGCATAACCTCTGTGGACCGTTACTCCTCGCTGCGCAGCTCCAACTCCACCATCAAGTCATCTGCCAGGGTTTCCAGGGACGCCTGCAAGGTTTCCAGCGGCAAGGTCAGCGGCACCGCCAGCAAGGCTTCTGCGTGGAACAACAGGTCGCTGCTCATCGGGGCCGGACGGACATCGGTAATCAAGCGTTCCAGGTTGACGCCCTGCTTGCTTAGCAGCGCCGTGATATCGCGGACAATCCCCGGACGATCATTGCCCACCAGCTCCATGGCAATGGGTTGCCACTCACTGCCCGCGGCGGCACTGCTTTCGCCCAGCAGGACGCGAATGCCATGGGTCGATAAATCCTCCAGCGCCGCGATCAGTTCCTTACGATTTTCAACGGGCACGCTCACGCGCAAGATCCCCGCAAACTGCCCCGCCATGTGGGCCATCCGACTTTCCAACCAGTTGCCACCAAAGGAGGCAATGCATTGAGCGATGCGTTCGACCACGCCCGGTTTGTCCGCAGCGATGACGGTGAGTACGAGATGGTCCATGGTGTCAGCCCTCTTTTTGTGGTTGATCAGCGAGTATAGGCCCCTGCCAACGGCTGACCTTTAAAACAAATCGTGTACCATTTTTATATTTATCTGGAACAATCCAATAGTTTTTTGAGAACATCCAATACCCCACTGTGACCGGACAGCCAAAGTGGGTCGCTAAACGACGTATTTAGTCTAATTTTCACAACCGCAACTCATCATGTAGTATGCCGCAGCGCGCACTACATAACGTTAGGTCGATGTCTGCCAAGACGCCGTAGTAACCTCAAACACCCCGTCAGCAAGGCCTGTGCCGTTGATCGGAACCACCCAGCCGCCATCTATGGCATGTACTGGTGCCCAGGGTTTGTGGTTTAAATGGTCAGAGGCTTCATTGGTAAATTGGGAAAGCTGAAAAGCGAATTAAGCTCCGCAGAGTGAGGCAAGCAATGACTGAACACGTTCAAGTCGGTGGCCTGCAGGTCGCCAAAGTCCTGTTCGACTTCGTGAACAACGAAGCCATTCCCGGTACCGGCCTCACCGCCGACCAGTTCTGGGCCGGTGCCGACAAGGTCATCCACGACCTGGCGCCGAAGAACAAAGCCCTACTCGCCAAACGCGACGATTTCCAGGCGCGGATCGACACCTGGCACCAGACCCACTCCGGCCAGGCGCATGATCCGGTGGCCTATAAGGCCTTCCTGCAAGACATTGGATACCTGCTGCCAGAAGCCGCCGATTTCCAGGCCACGACTCAAAACGTCGATGACGAAATTGCCCGCATGGCCGGCCCGCAGCTGGTCGTGCCGGTGATGAACGCGCGTTTCGCCCTCAACGCCTCCAATGCGCGCTGGGGCTCGCTGTATGACGCGCTGTACGGTACCGATGCCATCAGCGACGCCAATGGCGCCGAGAAAGGCCAGGGCTACAACAAGGTCCGTGGCGACAAGGTCATCGCCTTCGCCCGCGCTTTCCTCGATGAAGCTGCACCGCTGACGGCCGGCAGCCACGTTGACTCCACTGCCTATAAAATCGTCGACGGCAAACTGGTTGTCAGCCTCAAGGGGGGCAGCAACAGCGGCCTGCGCAACGATGCCCAGTTGATCGGCTTCCTGGGCGACGCCGCCAAGCCAACCGCCATTTTGCTGAAGAACCACGGCCTGCATTTCGAAATCCAGATCGACGCCAGCACCCCGGTCGGCCAGACCGACGCCGCCGGCGTCAAAGACATCCTGATGGAAGCCGCACTGACCACCATCATGGACTGCGAAGACTCCGTCGCCGCCGTCGATGCCGATGACAAAGTGGTGATCTACCGCAACTGGCTCGGCCTGATGAAAGGCAACCTGGCCGAAGACGTGGCCAAGGGTGGCAAGACCTTCACCCGGACCATGAACGCCGACCGCACCTACAGCGGTGTCGATGGCAAGGACGTCACCCTGCACGGCCGTTCGCTGTTGTTCGTGCGCAACGTTGGTCACCTGATGACCATCGACGCGATCCTCGACAAAGATGGTAACGAAGTGCCGGAAGGCATCCTCGACGGCCTGCTGACCAGCCTCGCAGCGATCCACAGCCTCAACGGCAACAACAGCCGCAAGAACAGCCGCACCGGTTCGGTCTATATCGTTAAACCGAAGATGCACGGCCCGGAAGAAGCCGCGTTCACCAACGAACTGTTCGGCCGTATTGAAGAAGTACTGAGCCTGCCGCGCAATACGCTCAAGGTCGGGATCATGGACGAAGAGCGCCGCACCACGGTCAACCTCAAGGCCTGCATCCAGGCGGCCAGCGAGCGCGTGGTGTTCATCAACACCGGCTTCCTCGACCGTACCGGCGATGAAATCCACACCTCCATGGAAGCAGGCGCGATGGTGCGCAAGGCGGCGATGAAGGCAGAAAAATGGATCGGCGCCTACGAGAACTGGAACGTTGATATCGGTTTGAGCACCGGCCTGCAAGGTCGCGCACAGATCGGTAAAGGCATGTGGGCCATGCCCGACCTGATGGCCGCGATGCTGGAGCAGAAGATTGCTCACCCGCTGGCTGGCGCCAACACCGCTTGGGTCCCATCGCCGACCGCTGCGGCGCTGCACGCGTTGCATTACCACAAGGTCGACGTGTTCGCCCGCCAGGCCGAGTTGGCCAAGCGCGAGCGCGCTTCGGTGGACGACATCCTGACCATTCCTCTGGCCAAAAACACCGATTGGTCCGACGAAGAAATCCGCAACGAACTGGACAACAACGCCCAGGGCATCCTCGGCTACGTGGTGCGCTGGATCGACCAGGGCGTGGGTTGTTCGAAAGTACCGGACATCAACGACGTCGGCCTGATGGAAGACCGTGCCACCCTGCGAATCTCCAGCCAGTTGATCGCCAACTGGTTGCGCCACGGCATCGTCAATGAAGCCCAGGTGCTGGAAAGCCTCAAGCGCATGGCGCCTGTGGTGGATCGGCAAAACGCCGGTGACGCCCTGTACCGTCCGCTGGCTCCGGATTTCGACAGCAACATCGCGTTTCAGGCGGCGGTGGAGTTAGTGATTGAAGGAACCAAGCAGCCGAATGGGTACACCGAGCCGGTGTTGCATCGTCGGCGTCGGGAGTTCAAGGCCAGGAATGGTCTGTGAGTAAACGCTGAAAAACAACAAAGCCCTGATCAAATGATCAGGGCTTTGTTATTGCGTAAGGGAATTAAAGAATTAAAGATTAATTGTATACGTCCCACTGAGCCGGGCAGTCGTCTCACCATCCAGCTCTAACAACCTTAGGTTCTGAAGCGTAGCTTTAAAGGTATTCCCTACAACAACTACTTTTAACGTTCCATCTGTTACACGATTGAAAGTGTGACCAGGAGGATCGCGATAAATCACATGCAGATCCTTGGCCGTCAACTCGTGTTCACCAGGCCCCAGGTCGCCACCATAATCGATGAAGATACTTTCATCGTGCGACTCCATCTCAACAAAAGCCCGGCTTGCAGAGAACCTCGTCGCAACAAAAGAATGTGTTCTTCCATTTACAAAAATGCTGATATCGGATGTCCCTGTGGCATGATACTTTTCAGCCTGCTCTTTGCCGATGATTGTTTTTCCAGTACTCATGATGAACTCCTGTTCGCTTCGTTTAGAGGCGCGGGTCCCAGACCAGCACTCTCGCAACGATTAAACAATCAATGATCGAAATCTGGATACTGTCAGAATTAACAGGTCGCTTGAGTTCCAGACCAGCGGTAGGATCGCCAACTGGTTGCGTCAAAGGCGCATGACGCCAGTGGTGGATCGGCAGAATGCCGGTGATGCGCTTTACCGTCCGCTGGCTCCGGATTTCGAAGCAACATCGCGTTTCAAGCGACGGTGGAGTTGGTGATTGAAGGGACCAAGCAACCGAATGGGTACACCGAGCCGGTGTTACATCGTCGGCGTCGGGAGTTCAAGGCCAGGAATGGTCTGTAAGTAAACGAAAAGAAAAAAGCCCTGGTCGTGAGATCAGAGCTTTTTGCGTACTGAGGAGGAACTCATTAAAAAATGAAAGTAGCCTTGCCGGTACCGTTAATCGTGATTTCCCGCCCTTCACTCTCAAACCTTATATTTATGAACGCAATCTTATTGATGTAAGTATTCGGAGGGCCCGCGTTTTCGGAATGGACAATAATCTGCCCGGACAGCGGCCTTATAAAGTAAACACCCTCTTCATCTCTATAGTCGATGTTATAGGGGGCGCCTGGAAGATCGAAAACATAGGGCTCAGCCCGCGGGAACAGTGTTTGTCCGTACTCAGCCGTCACCGACCCGGCGTCGGCGGTATATACCGCAAAATGTCTCAAACTAGCTGAAACATTAGTAGATTCTACAAAGTGAGCCTTCCCGTTCTTAAGAAACAGAATATGAGCGACTCCACTATCTGCTTGGTCAACCGTTTTTTCAGTGTCCATGATGAACTCCTGTAGGGGTTATAAGAGCCCTGCCTATAGGCCAGAACTCTCCGAACCAGTACACAAGTTTCACGCCTTTACGCCTACTGTCAGAATTGACAGTTCCGAAAAGAAAGCGACCAACGGTCCGCCTACGGCGCCATCCCCAACTCCCGCTTCACCATCTTCGCCAGCTTCACGCTATCAATCGGCTTGAGCAGAAAGTCCACCACGCTCAGGTGCATGGCGTCGATGACGTCGGGCGCCTCCGCATCCCCGGACATAATGATGATCGGCAACGCCGCACGGGTGGATTCGCGTACCTGGCGTATCAATTGCAGCCCGTTGCTGGGGGCCATGCGCAAGTCGGTGATCAGCAAACCGATGGAACTGGTGGACTTCAACAAATCCCACGCCGCCTCGCCACTGTCGGCAGTCATGCAACGAATTCCGTCCAAACCAAGAATCTCCGCCAATAGTTCGCGTGCGTCCTTATCGTCGTCCACGATCAAAACACGTTGTGGCGGTAAATCAGGCTCCTGCATGACGGCACTCAGGGCCTCACGTTCGGCATCACTCAAAATATCGTGGTCGGACATACGTTTCTCGGCAGTTCCAGTCAATCTCCCAGCACACTCGTCAGACATCACCAGAAGGGCGCTCAATGTGCACTTCGTCGGAAAGTTTGCCTAGTGGGCGTTCTACGGGGTTTGGACGATATTCATGTAAGGTTTTTCCCTAGTCGTGAATGGCGTAATCGCTACCTAGACTTACGTCCAATGGGCACCCGTCGCGCGGGAGTCGACCATGCAGGACGATAACGACAAAAACACTGCGGTCATGGTTATGAGTAAAGCTGATGCTTTCGCACAAGCGGGAAAAACCGCAGTGCTGCAGAACATCCACGGCACCCTGCAATTCCTGCAACGCTTCCCGCCGTTCAACCAAATGGAAAATGCCCACCTGGCGTTTCTGGTTGAACAGTGCCAATTGCGCTTCTACAGCCCCGGCGAGAGCATTCTCAAACCGTCGGGTGGGCCGGTGGAACACTTCTACATCGTCAAACAGGGGCGCGTGGTCGGCGAGCGAGCGGACTCAGCCGAGACCACCTTCGAAATCACCACCGGTGAATGTTTCCCACTGGCCGCGCTGCTAGGGGAGCGGGCGACCCGCACCGAGCACAAGGCCGCCGAAGACACTTTCTGTCTGCAATTGAACAAGCCGGCCTTTATCAAGCTGTTTGCGCTCTCCAGCCCGTTCCGTGACTTCGCCCTGCGCGGGGTCAGCAGCCTGTTGGATCAGGTCAACCAGCAAGTCCAGCAAAAGGCGGTGGAAACCCTTGGCACCCAGTATTCACTGAACTCCCGCCTGGGCGATCTGGCCATGCGGCACCCAGTGACCTGCAGCCCGCTGACACCTCTGCGCGAAGCCGTGACGCTGATGCATGAGCAGCAAGTGGGCAGCATCGTGGTGGTGGACGAACACAAGGCACCCTTGGGGATTTTCACTCTGCGGGACCTGCGTCAGGTAGTGGCCGACGGCACCCGTGATTTCAACCAGAGCATCGAGCACCATATGACCCTGGCGCCCTTCTCCCTGACGCCGGATCACAGCGCGTTCGATGCGGCGATTGCCATGACCGAGCGGCATATCGCCCACGTCTGCCTGGTCAAGGACCAGCGCCTGTGTGGCGTGGTCTCCGAGCGCGACCTGTTTTCCCTGCAACGGGTGGACCTGGTGCACCTGGCCCGGACCATTCGCAACGCCCCACGGGTGGAAAACCTGGTGGCAATCCGTGGCGAAATCGGCCAACTGGTGGAGCGCATGCTGGCCCACGGTGCATCGTCGACCCAGATCACCCACATCATCACCCTGCTCAACGATCACACGGTGTGCCGCGTCATCGAGCTGACCCTGGCGGACAAGGGCGACCCCGGCGTGCCGTTCAGTTGGCTGTGTTTCGGCAGCGAAGGCCGTCGCGAGCAGACGCTGTACACCGACCAGGACAACGGCATCCTGTTCGAGGCCAAAGATGCTGCCGAAGCCGCCGAGATTCGCGCCCACCTGTTGCCGTTGGCGCAGCACATCAACCAGAGCCTGGCGTTGTGCGGCTTTACCCTGTGCAAAGGCAACATCATGGCTGGCAACCCGGATCTGTGCCTGTCCCGCGCTGAATGGGCACGGCGGTTTGCCGGGTTTATTCGCGAGGCAACCCCGCAGAACTTGCTGGGCTCAAGCATCTACTTCGATTTGCGCGTGGTCTGGGGCGATGAGCAAGGATGCGAACAATTGCGCCACGGGATTCTCGACCAGGTGGCGGACAACCGTGTGTTCCAGCGCATGATGGCCGAGAACGCTTTGCGCCAGCGCCCGCCGGTAGGGCGCTTCCGCGATTTTGTGCTGGCACGCAAAGGCTCGGAAAAAGCCACCCTCGACCTCAAGGTCCAGGGCCTCACGCCCTTCGTTGACGGCGCCCGTCTGTTGGCGCTGGCCAACGGCATCAGCGCCAACAACACCCTGGAGCGCTTGCGCCAACTGGTGGCCAAGGAGGTCATCGAGCGACTGGACGGCGCGGCCTATGAAGAGGCCTATCACTTTATCCAGCAAACCCGCATGCAGCAGCACCAACTGCAAACCCGCGAGAATCAGCCCTACTCCAACCGCGTCGACCCCGACAGCCTCAATCACCTGGACCGGCGCATCCTGCGTGAATCCCTGCGTCAGGCTCAACGCCTGCAAAGCAGCCTGACCTTTCGGTATCAGCTGTGAGTCTGTTCAGTTGGCTGCGCAAGCCCAAGCCCGGCCTGGACTTGGCACAACAACAGCGTGTCGAGCAATTGCCCCCGCCACGGGAACTGGGCGAATGCTCGCTGCGGGACCAGCGTTGGGTGGTGGTTGACCTGGAAACCAGCGGCCTGAACCTTAACCGTGACCAGGTGCTGTCCATCGGCGCCGTGGTAATCGAGGACGGCGCCGTCGACTTCTCTCAACTGTTCGAGCGCACCCTGCATCGAGCCGAGACCAAGCTCAACCCCAGCGTGTTGATCCACGGCCTGGGGCCCAGCGCCATCGCCGCCGGTTGCGACCCTGCGCAAGCGCTGATGGATTTCATGGAGTTTGTCGGTGACAGCCCACTGCTGGCGTTTCATGCGCCATTCGATCAGCACATGCTGGGGCGGGCACTCAAGGACAGTCTGGGTTATCGCCTGTCCCACCCGTTTCTCGATGTGGCTGACATCGCTCCGCTGCTGTGCCCCGAGGCCACTATTCGTGAAGCTGGGCTGGATGACTGGATCGAGTATTTCAAGCTGCAAGTAGGAGAGCGTCATCACGCCAGTGCCGATGCGCTGGCGACGGCGGAGTTGATGTTGATTTTGTTCAGTCGGGCACGGCAGCAGCAATTGGACAGTCCGTTGGCGTTGCAGCAGCGGTTGAGCCAATGGAAGCGTCGCAAGCAAGCCCCCTCATTCTGACCTCCACTCCTCTGTAGCCGCAGGCTGCGCCAGCGGCTACATGTCATCCTTACCCGACCAACGCCAATTGCCACCACTCCCCGCCTCTGACACAATCGCGAATAATTCTCGTTAGTTTAAACTTCTCGATCGGTGATGCCTTGTCGTCAGCCCAAAGTCCCCACAGTGAGCTTGTTGGCGCGTTGTACCGCGACCATCGTGGCTGGCTGTTGGCGTGGCTGCGACGCAACGTGGCCTGCCCCAGCCGGGCCGAAGACCTGAGCCAGGACACCTTCATGCGCCTGCTGGGCCGTGAAGAATTGCGCGAACCTCGCGAACCGCGGGCGTTCCTCGTGGCCATCGCCAAGGGCCTGCTGTTCGACTATTTTCGCCGCGCAGCCCTGGAACAGGCCTACCTCACCGAGCTGATGCTGATCCCGGAAAGCGAGCAACCGTCCCCGGAAGAACAGCAACTGATCCTCGAAGACCTCAAGGCCATCGACCGCCTGCTGGGCAAACTCTCCAGCAAGGCCCGCGCCGCCTTCCTCTATAACCGCCTCGATGGCCTGGGCCATGCCGAAATCGCCCAGCGCCTGGGTGTGTCCGTGCCTCGGGTGCGGCAGTACCTGGCCCAGGGGATTCGCCAGTGCTACATCGCACTGTATGGCGAGCCGCTGTGAGTCAGGTCAGTTCCAAACCGGTGTCGGCGCGCGTTCTGGATGCAGCCATTGCGTGGCAACTGTCCCTGGATTCAGGTGACGGCAACGCCGTGGCGCGCGAAGAATTCACCAAATGGCTGGCCAGTGATGAGGAGCACGCCCGCGCCTGGCGTCAGTTGGGCATGCTCGACCAGCGCTTCAGTGTCGCCTCAGGCCCGGCACGTACCGCGTTGTTGCAGTCGCGCGAAGGCATTCGCCGGCGCATGCGCAAGCTCGGCAGCGGCCTGGCCAGCATGGTGTTGGTGGTCGGCCTGGTGTTGTTCGCCGGCCAACGCTACGTGCCGATCAACTATTGGCTGGCCGACCAACGCACCGCAACCGGCGAGCAACGCACACTGAAACTGGCAGACGGCACGGTGATCAACCTCAACACCCACAGCGCCATCGACGTGCGCTTTGACGAAAAGCGTCGGCTGATCGTATTGCAGGAAGGCGAAATCCTCGTCGAAACCGGCCACAACGATGCTCGCCCGTTTTTCGTCGAAACCCGCGAAGGCAGCCTGCGGGCATTGGGCACGCGGTTCATCGTCAAGCGCGAGGACGACGGCACGCGGCTCAGCGTGTTGCAATCTGCCGTCGCCGCCCAGCCGCAGGCCCTGCACCAGGAACAAATCTTCAAGGAAGGCCAGCAAGTACTGATGCGCAGCGACGGCCTTGGCCCGATGCTGGCCGTCACCCCCGGTAGCGATGCCTGGACTCGCGGCATGCTGGTGGTGGACAACGGCCGGCTGGGGGATGTGATCGAAGAATTGGGGCGCTATCGCAAAGGCCACTTGGGCGTGGACAAACAGGTAGCCGACCTGAGGATCACCGGCAGCTTCCCGCTGCACGACACCGACCTGGCGTTGAATGCGCTGTTACCGACCTTGCCGGTGCAGATCGAACAGCGCACGCCATGGTGGGTGAGCGTGGTGGCAAAGGCTCCAACACTCTCGAAATAGCCAAATCGAAATTATTTTCATCTGGCCCTATCACTTTTTGAATCTCGCTCGGCACATAGGCAATTGAGAAATATTTCCATTCAGGAGCCGCCCCATGTCCCGCTCGCTAGACACCTTGTTGCGCCCCAGCCTGTTGGCCGTGGCCATTGCCCTTAGCGCTCCGCTGGCCAGCACCCAGCTGATCGCCGCCGAACAAGCGTCCAGCGTACGCGCCTACAACTTGCCGGCGGCACCGTTGGCCAGCACTTTGAACCAGATTGCGAGCCAGGCGGGATTGGCGCTGACGCTGAATCCAGCGCTGGCCTCGGGTAAAACCTCGGCGCCGGTCAAGGGCCAGTTCGATGCCCCGGGCGCGCTGCGCGAAGCCTTGCGGGGTACTGGGTTGCAGCTTGAGCAGAGCAGTGCGGGGACGTTCAGTCTGGTGGTAATTCCGGAGGGTGTGGTGTCGTTGCCGGAGACCAATATTACGGGCCAAGGTGATCTTGAAAGTGCATGGGGACCTGTCGAAGGGTATCTGGCGACCCGCACCGCTGCGGGCACCAAAACCGATACCGCGCTGGTCGAAGCCCCTCGCTCGATTTCCGTCGCCACGCGTCAGCAGATGCAGGACCGCAACGTCCAGAACCTTGATGATGCCGTCAAATACATGCCTGGCATTGTGTCCGCCAGCTACGGCAGCGACACCCGCTACGACTGGATGCGTGTGCGCGGCTTCGAACCCACGCAGTTCCTCGACGGCCTGCCACTGCCTCGGGGCGTGTATGCCAACCCAAAGGCAGAAACCTGGAACCTTGATCGTCTTGCGCTGCTACGTGGCCCAGCTTCATCGGTCTACGGCCAGACCCCACCGGGAGGCCTGCTGGACATGGTCAGCCGGCGTCCCAGCGCTGAATCGAGCAATGCCATCCAGGTGCAGTACGGCAGTGACAACTACCGCCAGATCAACTTCGCCAGCACAGGCAAGATCGATGATGAGGGTCAGTTCCTCTACGGCATCAGCGGTGTAGTGCGCGATGCCGGCACCCAGGTCGATCATATCGACAACAAGCGTTACAACATCGCCCCCAGCCTGACCTGGAACATCGATACCGATACCAAGCTGACCTTGCTCTCGCAGTTCACCCGCGACGATACCGGCGCCACCAGCCAGTTCCTGCCGATCCAGGGCACCAAGATCAAATCACCGCTCGGCGATATCTCCCATCACAAGAACCTGGGCGACCCTGACTACGAGTTCTACGACCGTACCTACTACGCGCTGGGCTACGCCTTCGAGCATCGCTTCAACGATGTCTGGCAGTTCAAGCAAAATTTGCGCTACACCAAATCGGAACTGGCCTTCCAACAGCTTACCGTGGGTGCATATGCCTACTCCCCGGTTGACGCTGAGGGCAACGTCAGCCGCACCTCGACCAATGTTGACGAGAACATCGGTCAGTTTGCGGTCGACAACAACTTTCAGGCCGACTTCGCCACCGGCGACATCACCCACACCCTGCTGATCGGCCTGGATCATCAACGCACCAACACCTCTTACCTGTCGATTTACGGTGACGGGCTGAAAACCAATGTCTATAACCCGATCTATGGCCAGCCGATCGTTCGTCCAGCGCGCTCCGGTGCGTACTACGACTACAACCAGAAAACCGTGCAGACCGGTCTCTACGTGCAAGACCAGATGGCCCTCGACAAATGGCGTGTGACGCTGGGCGGTCGTGAAGACTGGGTGCATCAAGGCACCACGTACTTCAACAAAAACGATGCGACCAACACCGACCGCAGCAAGAACTTCAGTGGCAACGCAGCGCTGAGCTATGTGTTCGACTCAGGCTTTGTGCCGTATATCTCCTACGCCGAATCATTCCAACCAGCGAGCAACGCCAGCGTCTCGCCTACCGAGTCGTATAAACCCACCGAAGGCAAGCAATGGGAACTGGGGATCAAGTACCAGCCACCTGGTTCAAACACGCTGCTGAGTGCCGCAGTCTACGACCTGACCCAGAAAAACGTCCTGGCTACCAGCACCGGGGCCGGTGGAGTCTCGATCACCAACCAGACCGGCGAAGTAAAGGTCAAAGGCCTGGAACTGGAAGCGGTGTCTGACCTGACCGAGAACCTCAAGGTCATCGCCGCCTACACCCTGGCCAAATCCGAAGTGCAAAAAGGCGATTTCAAAGGCAACCGCCTGCAACTGATGCCAAACCAGCAAGCCTCCCTGTGGACTGACTACACCTGGCACACCGGTGTGCTCGACGGTTTTGGCATTGGCGCCGGTGCCCGTTACACCGGCAACACCTATGGTGACCAGGGCAACACCTGGCTGGGCAAGGCCAACGCCTACACGGTGTTCGATGCCGCCGTGCATTACGACCTCGGCCGCCTGGACAACAGCCTCAAAGGTGCCTCGTTGAAGTTGAACGCCACCAACCTGTTCAACAAGGACTACATCTCCACCTGTGATGGTTCCTACTGCTACTACGGTGATCAACGCAGCGTGGTCGCCAGTGCCACCTATCAGTGGTAATCGGCTGATTTAACAACCCGGCCGCCCCAAGAGGGCGGCTTTGGTGTGTCTGAAGGCAATGAAATGAAAAGCAAAACCATCCGCCGCTGGTCCTTCATCCACACCTGGACCAGCCTCATCTGCACCGTATTCCTGCTGATGCTCGCGCTGACCGGCCTGCCGCTGATCTTTCACCACGAGATCGATCACCTGCTGGGCAACGAACCCGAGCTCAAGCAGATGCCGGTCGATACACCGCAGCTCAATCTCGAACAGCTTGTGGATAAGGCCCAAGCCCATCGTCCGGGCGAGGCCATGCAGTACCTGGCCTGGGACGAGGACGACAAGAACGGTGTGATCGCGATCATGGCCGCCACGGCCGGCACCGAACCCAATTCGTCCCATACGTTCATGCTCGATGCGCGTACCGGCGAAGCGGTGGAAACGCCGTCGGCCAACGGCGGGCTGACGATGTTCCTGCTGCGCCTGCATGTGGACATGTTCGCCGGGCTGCCGGGCAAGTTGCTGCTGGCGTTCATGGGCATTCTGTTTGTGCTGGCGATTGTCTCGGGCACGGTGCTGTACCTGCCGTTCATGCGCCGCTTGAAGTTCGCCACGGTGCGCCAGGACAAATCCACTCGTCTGCGCTGGCTCGACCTGCATAACCTGATCGGCGTGGTCACCCTGACCTGGGCCTTGGTGGTGGGCGTGACCGGCGTGATCAGTGCGTGCGCCGACCTGATCATCGCCGCGTGGCGTACGGACAGCCTGAGCGCGATGATCGAACCGTATAAAAATGCTCCGCCGCTGACGTTGCGCGCACCGGCCACCGACCTGCTGAAGATCGCCGAAAAGGCCGCCCCCGGCATGCAGCCTGACTTTATTGCCTTCCCCGGCACGCGCTTTTCCAGCGAGCACCATTACGCAGTGTTCATGAAGGGCAGCACCCACCTGACCTCGCACCTGCTCACACCCGTGTTGATCGACGCCAGCAACCTGTCGGTCACCGCCACTGCCGAACGACCGTGGTACATGGACGCGATGGGCATGTCCCAGCCGCTGCACTTTGGTGACTACGGCGGCATGCCAATGAAGATCCTTTGGGCGGTGCTGGATGTACTGACCATCATCGTGTTGGGCAGTGGTGTGTACCTGTGGCTGGTACGGCGCAAGGCGGCTAAATCATGAGGCCGAGGCAGTCGAATTTCTGGAAAGTATTTGGTATTCCCCTGGGGATCGGCCTGCTCAGCGCGGCGGGATTGTTTGCCGCGCTGTTGGGCGATGGGCTTTGGGATTCGTTGAGCTGGGTCGGGCTGGGGATACCGGCCGTCATTGGCGTTTGGGGGTTGGTGAGGCGGCGCGGCTGAGGGGCCCATCGCGGGCAAGCCCGACTCCCACAGTGACCGTGTGGGTCAGGTAGAGTGAGGTCAACTGTGGGAGCCGGGCTTGCCCGCGATGGGGTCCTCAGAAGCACCGAAAATATTCCAGCGAGCACCTCGTCAGCCGCCCTACAACTGTCTAGGCTAAGGCTGCCCTTCTCCGAGGAATCTCCATGTCCGCTCCCAGCATGACGTTGTTCCACAACCCTGCCTCACCTTTCGTGCGTAAAGTCCTGGTGCTGCTCCACGAGACCGGCCAGCAGGAGCGCGTAGCCCTGCAGACCGTGCTGGTCACGCCGATCAACCCGATCGAGCAGTTGAACGACGGCAACCCGCTGGGCAAGATTCCGGCCCTGCGTCTGGCCGATGGCAGCGTGATACACGACAGCCGAGTGATCTTCGACTACTTCGACTACCAGCACGTCGGCAACCCGCTGATCCCCCGTGACGGCTCCGCCCGCTGGCGGCGCCTGACCCTGGCCTCGACGGCCGACGGGATCATGGATGCGTCCGTAGTGGTGCGTTATGAAACCGCCCTGCGCCCGGTTGAAAAGCATTGGGAGCAATGGCTGGAGGAACAACGCAACAAGATCCGTCGTGCCCTCGGCATGCTGGAACAGGACGCCATCGCTGAACTGGCCAGCCATTTTGACGTCGCCGCTATTAGTGTCGCGTGTGCCCTGGGTTACCTGGATTACCGCCACCCGGATCTGGAATGGCGGTCCAGCCATCCGAAGCTCGCGGCCTGGTATGCCGAGGTATGCCTGCGGCCGTCGATGCTGGCAACCCAGCCGCCGGCTTGACCACAGGTTTGTGTGGCGGGGGGAACAACGCAGCAATCCTTGCCACCAGCCGCTCCCTCACCTGATGATCCTCGCGTAACCCCAATGACCTACTCATGGGCCGCCTCCAGGTCAAACACCAGCGGTTCGGCACTCTTGCGCTTGCCCACGCCATACCAATCCAGTTTGCGCGTCAGCACCATCACCGTGCCCAGCAGGCCGAACAGCAGCAGTGACCCCATCAACAGCGCGTAATCCTCGGCACTCAACAACCCATACAGCAAGCCATACAACGCCGCCAACCCTGCCGAAAACCCCAGGCCATGGGCCAGGCTGCGCAGTACATGGCAGACGTAAAAGCCGATCAGCAATACACACGCACTGGCCGATAACAGGTACGCCAGAGCGAAGCCGATATGTTCGGACAATGACAACAGCAGCAGGTAGAAAAACGCCAGGGCCACCCCCACCAACGCGTACTGGATCGGGTGCACCGCCAGGCTCTTGAGCACCTCGAACAGGAAGAAGCCGGCAAAGGTCAGGGCGATAAACAGCAGCGCATATTTGATCGCCCGGTCGCTCTTGAGGTACTGATCCACCGGGTCGATAAAGTTCACGCCGAAGCTGCGGTCGTTGAAGTCCTCACAACCTCGTTCCGACAGGCAACCGCGCAAGGCTTCTTCCAGGTTGGTGGAGAAAAACGAGGTCTGCCAGTTGGCGGTGAAGCCTTTGTCGGTGACCTCTCGCTGGGCCGGCAGGAAGTTGCCGATAAAGCTCGGATGCGGCCAGTTGGATGTCAGCTTCACCTGACTGGTCTTGCCCACGGGCACCACTTGCAACTGCTCGGTGCCTTGCAGGCGAAGGTCAAAGGCGAAGTCCAGGGGCGCAGGTTTCTTGCTGTCCTGCTCGGGCAGCATCACGTGCACGCCCTCTCCCAGCCAACCCACTTGGGTCCCCGGTGAAAACTCCAGCCGTTGGGTGCCCACCTCCAGTTTCAACGCATTTTCGATGCCGCGAATATCGCTGATGCCCACCGCCAGAAACGCCTGATCAAACTGGTAATCGGCAAAGTTTTCACTGATGCCCAACTGCGCCGGCAACACAAAGCGCCCGCTGATGCGGTTGTCGGCATGGAACAGCCGTGCCTGGTAGATGCCCCGGGACCGCAGTTCGGTTTGCACCTGGCCGTCGAGCTCAAAGTGCTCCGGCAGGAAATACAGACGACCGCGCACTTCCCGGGTCTCTTCGTAGCGCTTATTGAGCTTTTCATTGAGCTTCCACTCACGAACGGTCTTGCGATAAGGCACCACCATCACCGGCCCGCTGAGGCGCTGGCTGTAGCTGGAGCTGCGGGCAATGTCCATCAACACGCCGTCGCGCAACTGCTGACGGTCACTGATGATGCCGTTGATCATCAGCAACGGAATCAGCAACAACAAGATCAGCAGCGCAATGGCGCCAAGTTTGAATAGCAGGCTGCGGTTCATGGATCTCTCCCTGTTTGAATGAGGGAGAGTCTGGGAGGAGCGTGTGGGGGATTTATGTAGGGAGTGTGGAGACTGTGTGGAGATGCAGCACCACCTGCACGCCGCCCGGCACGTTGCCTATCTGTAATGAGCCGCCGTGCAGCTTCATGACTTCCTCGACAAAGTTGAGGCCCAGGCCCGTGCTTTTACGGCCGCTGGACGGCCGCGGCAGGGAATAGAAACGTTCACTGAGGCGCGGCAAGGCGTACTCGGGAATCGGTTCGGCCTGGTTGAACAAGCTGAACACCACGCCCCCGTCACACACCTGGGCACTGAAACGCAGAGCGCCACCGGGTGGAGTGAAATCCAGGGCATTCTCCAGCAGATTACCCAGCGCCTGGCGCAGCAGGAAGGGCTCGCCGAACACCCTCACCTCCTCCGTAATCGACTGTTCAACCTGCAAACCTGCGCTTTCGATCCGCGCGCACTGGGCCTGCAGCACTTCGTCCACCAGCGTCGCCAACGGTACGCGGGTCTGGTCTTCCAGGCCTTGGCGTTGCTCGACCTGGGCCAGGTTCAACAGCCGCTCGATCAACTGCTGCAAGCGTGCACTTTCACTGTCGATATTGCTGACGAAGCGCTGCTGCTGAGCGTGGGACATATCACCCTGCAACAGCTCTGCCGCCCCGCGAATCGCCGCCAGCGGGCTTTTCAGCTCGTGGGTCAGGGTGTGCACATAACGCTCGACGTAGGCCTTGCCCTCCAGCTGGGTGCGCATGTGTTCGACGGCAGTGGACAACTGCTCCAACTCGCCACCGCGATAATGCGGCAACTCGGCGCGACGACCTTCACTCACGGCCTGGGCGTAGGCCGTAAGCCTGCGCAACGCAACACTCAACCACCACGACAGCAGCGCGCCAAACAGCAGGCCCAGGCCCACCAGCCCGGCGCCGTACCACAGCAGGCGGTTCTCGGTACGATCCACATAGGGTTGCAACGAGCTATTGGGTTTGGCCACGGTGACCACGCCGATGATCTGCCCGTTATCGCGGATCGGCGCACCAACGTGCATCACTGACGACGCCGGGTCATCGAGCTCGCTGCGGGTTGAGCGGGCACCGTATTCGCCGCGCAACGTCAGGTACACATCGTTCCACTTCGAATAGTCCTGCCCCACCGCTTCGCCCGTGGAGTCCAGCAGCACCATGCCCTTGGCGTCGGTGACATAGATGCGATGGTTAACCTGATTCTTCGGCAAGCCCCAGATCGTGGCGCCGGGCTGACGACTGCCGTAGGCCTTGAGCAGCTCTGGCCAGTGGCTCTGGCCGAGAGTGCCGTCCTTGACGTCTTTGCGCAGGACCTCGGCCAGCAGGTTAGCGGTGTCTACCAGGGTTTCTTCGGTGGATTGACGCACGCCAGGGCGGATTTCCTTCATCACCGTGTTGAGCACGAAGTAGCCGGTCAGGCCGATAAACAGCGCATAGACCAGGAAAAACCGAATGCCCAGGCGCATCAGCTATGGCCCGGACTGAAGCTGTAGCCCAGGCCGCGATGGGTCTGGATCGGTTCGGCGTCGGGCGCCACGCTGCGTAACTTGCTGCGCAGGCTTTTGATGTGGCTGTCGATATTGCGCTCGTAGCCGGCATCGGCGGCGACGCCCACCGCGTCCAGCAGTTGTTCGCGACTGAAGACGCGCTCGGGCTGCTCCAGCAAGCAGTTCAAGAGACGGAATTCATGGCGGGTCAGGCTCAACGGTTGCCCCCGATAGCTGATCTGCACGCGTTCCAGGTCCACCTGGAACACGGCTGGCGCGGCACCCGGTGTAACCCGCTTGAGGATCGCCCGCACCCGCGCCGCGACCTCCCGAGGGCTGAAGGGTTTGACCACGTAGTCATCGGCGCCAATCTCCAGGCCCACCACCCGATCAATCTCCGCGTCCCGGGCGCTGAGGAAGATCACCGGTACTTCGCTGAAACGACGCAGTTGCTTGCAGGTCTCAAAACCGCTGATGTCCGGCAAGCCAATGTCGAGGATGATCAGGTCCGCCGGGGTCTGGCGCTGATGCTCAAGCGCAGACGCGCCGAGGCTCAGCCAGGTGGTGGTGAAGCCTTCGCCTTGCAGGGCGAAAATCAGCGTATCGGCTATCGCCGCTTCGTCTTCGACAATCAGGATATGAGGCATGGCGTCCGAGCACTGGAGAGCAAAGCTGAGACGGTGCCCCAAGCCTGCACGGGCGTCAATCAGCAGTCAGGTTTGTCGGCGGTGTAACGCCGGGCCGGGTTCACCGCTGCGCCAAACTCGCGCAGGGCCTTGGCGCCGATCAGCAGCGGGTAGTTGAAGCTGCTGCGGTCGGTCAGGTTGACCTCGACGGTACGCTTGACGTTGCCCAGGCACATTTCCAGGTCAATCACCGGACGCTTGGCGACGGTGGCTTCGTCCTTGTCTTCGTCTTCGTCGGCGCGGCTCTTGATCTTGCTGATCCGCGCGACTTTATGCTCGTAGACCTTGTTGCTGGTGTCCTTGCCGCTCACGCGAAAACGCACCCAGTCCTCACCGTCACGGGTAAAGGTCTCGATATTCTGGGCCGACAGCGAGGCCGTCAGCGCGCCGGTATCCATCTTGGCCTTGAAGGTTTCACCGATTTCCGGCAGTTGGATGTATTCGTAACGCCCGTACAGGGTTGGCTCGGCGGCCATGACCGGGAGCGCGACAAGGGCTAGCAAGGCAAGGATGGATTTCACGTAGGTGGTTTCCTTGAAATAGGTAGGCAAATTCTAGACCGCAAAAACAGGCCTTAGTTAGAGGCCTCCAGCATACTCAGCACATTGTGAAACATTCATCTGCTTATTTGCGATTTGGCCTCATGGCAGAAGCTGCTTATGATGTTGCGCCAAAATGATTCCAAGAGTTACTTATGCGCCGCCTGCTCACCGGCTGTTTCGTCACATTGCTGTTATTGCTCAACACCCTGGTCTTGTTCGGGCCGCTGATGGTGTTTGCCCTGCTCAAACTGGTGGCTCCCGGTCGCTTTCGCGACTATGCATCAAAGGCGGTGATGTGGATCGCTGAAACCTGGGCCGAGATCGACAAACTGATCTTCACCCTGTGCACCCCCACTCAATGGGACATTCGCGGCGGTGACAACCTGCGGGGCGATACCTCCTATCTGGTGATCAGCAACCACCAGTCGTGGGTCGATATCCCGGCGCTGATCCAGAGCCTCAATCGCCGCACGCCGTTCTTCAAGTTCTTCCTGAAAAAGGAACTGATCTGGGTGCCCTTCCTGGGCCTGGCCTGGTGGGCGCTGGATTACCCGTTCATGAAGCGCTACAGCAAGGCATTCCTGGCCAAGCACCCGGAACTGGCGGGCCAGGACCTGAAGATCACCAAGGAAGCCTGCGAGCTGTTCAAGCGCCAGCCGGTGACGGTGGTCAACTACCTGGAAGGTACGCGGTTCAGTGAGGCCAAGCGCCAACAGCAGGCTTCACCCTTCAAACGCCTGCTCAAGCCCAAGGCCGGCGGCGTGGCGTTTGTGCTGGCCGCCATGGGCGAACAGCTGGACGCGATCCTCGACGTGACCGTGGTCTATCCATCACAAACGCAGCAAGAGAAGATTCCAGGATTCTGGGATTTGATCAGTGGCGCGGTGCCGAAAGTCATTATTGATATCCGCACCCGCGAGCTGGATCCAGCGTTGTGGCAGGGGGATTACGAGAACGATCCGGCGTTTCGCCAGACCGTCCAGAACTGGGTCAACCAGCTCTGGATGGAGAAGGATGCGCGTATCGAAGCGTTACGCGCAGAGGGCCGTTAACCGCCGACGCCCCACAGGCTGCCCAGCTTGCCCAGCACTGAAGTACTGGCGCCCTGACCGCCCAGGTACTGGAGGATCACCGGGGCAAACTTGCCGACCATGCTGTCGTCCATGCCCAGCGCGCTGAAGGCGGTGTTCAGGTCGCTGGTGTCCTTCACGTTACCCAACACACCGTCCAGGCCCGAAGTCTTGCTGCCACCGCTCTGGCCGAGCATGCCGCTCAGGGCGCCCAGGCTGCCCAGCGAGTTGCTGCCAGACAGTTTGTCCAGGCCCGGCACGCTCTTGGTCAGTTGTGAGTAATCACCGCCGCCCAGCTTATTCTTGGCCAGGCCCAGCATCGCGCCGGTGCCGCCAACGGCCTGCTCTGGCGTCACGTTCAATTGCGAAGTCAGGGCGCCCAGCAAACCCGCCGTTTGTGACGTCGGCGCAGCGGCAGCCGCCTTGTCGCCACCTTGAGCCGCAGACACGGCCTTGGATACGTCATCGAGGCTAAAACCTGCCGCAAACACCGGGCTGGCCGCCACGGTCAACAGGCAGGACAGGGCAAAACCGCGTGAAATCTTCATCGAGACAACCTCTTGATTCATGAACCCACCGGTCTACACCGGGTGGGACAAAGCAGCTGTTGGACTGGGGTTTACCAGGGATTGTTCCCGCAGACAGATTAGTTCAGGAACCTGTATTCGCTACTGACGGTATCGCAGGCGACGGACTGACCGGTCGAGTCAGGAACCCATTGCCTATCTCAAGGTCAATGGCAGTACTGCAAAACTCGACTAGCCTACGAGCAAAGAGCCACTAACGACCTTCGGCAGCGGCCTCATCTGCCTTCTTTTTGCCGCCAGTGCGCCGAACTCACCCCCTGTCAGGAATAGCCTAATGACTGCGACCGACTCCCATGTGATTGAACACAAACCTTCATTCTGGAACCGCCCTCGCCTATTCGTCGGTGCCTGCCTCGTTGTCGCCGCCGGTATCGGTGGGGCGATCTACACCCAAGATAACGTCAAGTCTGCCGCCACCCTGGTCAGCACCACGCAGCAACCAGCCGCCCAGATCATGGCTCACAAGGATTACCTGGAAGTAAAACCGATTGCTTCAACAGCGCCGGAGCCTGATCGCAGCCTTGAGCTGTGGGCCATTCCCGCCGACGGTGCTCCCGTCTCGCTGGGCCTGCTGCCCGAAGACGGCAAAGGCATCATTGGCCTGAACCCACGCCAGCAGGAAACCATCAGCAAGCCGGTTGAACTGCTGGTGAGTTCAGAAACCAAGGGTGGATCGGTGAGCAAGCAACCAACCGGCCCTACGGTGTATCAAGGTGCATTGGCGGTTCGCTAAGCGCTT
This sequence comes from Pseudomonas spelaei, assembly GCF_009724245.1. Taxonomy (GTDB): domain Bacteria; phylum Pseudomonadota; class Gammaproteobacteria; order Pseudomonadales; family Pseudomonadaceae; genus Aquipseudomonas; species Aquipseudomonas spelaei. Next base: position 121,135 of record NZ_WNNK01000015.1, read on the forward strand.
GCAGCCAGCAGACGCAAAAAGGGCGACCTTCGGGTCGCCCTTTTGTTTGCCTGACGCTTACGCCGCGCTGAACAACTTGTGCGGATCAATCACAAACTTCTTCGGCACGCCTGCATCGAACTCGCCGTAACCACGCGGTGCGTCATCCAGGCTGATGACCTCCACGCCCACGATGTCGGCAATCTTGATGCGGTCCCACATGATTGCCTGCATCAACTGGCGGTTGTACTTCATCACCGGCGTTTGCCCGGTGTGGAAACTGTGAGACTTGGCCCAGCCCAGGCCGAAGCGAATGCTCAGGCTGCCCATTTTCGCGGCGGCGTCGACAGCACCTGGGTCTTCGGTGACGTACAGACCGGGAATACCGATCTTACCGGCCACCCGAACCACGCCCATCAGCGAGTTGAGCACCGTAGCCGGGGCTTCATGTTTGACGCCATCATGCCCGTGACCACGGGCTTCGAAGCCCACCGCATCGACTGCGCAATCGACTTCCGGCTCGCCCAGCAGCGCCGCGATTTGCTCGTGCAGCGGTGTGTCCTTGGACAGGTCGGCAATTTCGAAACCCTGGGCCTTGGCGTGAGCCAGGCGGATCGGGTTCACGTCGCCGATGATCACCACCGCTGCGCCCAACAGGCGAGCAGAGGCTGCCGCCGCCAGACCGACAGGCCCGGCACCCGCCACATAAACAGTGCTGCCTGGCCCAACCCCAGCGGTCACTGCGCCGTGGTAGCCGGTCGGCAGGATGTCGGACAGGCACGTCAGGTCACGGATTTTCTCCATGGCGCGGTCGCGGTCCGGCAGTTTCAGCAGGTTGAAGTCCGCGTAAGGCACCAGCGCGTATTCAGCTTGGCCACCGGTCCAGTCGCCCATGTCGACGTAGCCATAAGCACCGCCCGGACGCGCCGGGTTGACGCTCAGGCAGACGCCAGTGTGCATTTCCTTACAGGAGCGGCAACGCCCGCACGCAACGTTGAAGGGTACGGAGACCAGGTCACCGATTTTCAGGTTCTCGACGTCGCTGCCCTTCTCGATCACTTCGCCGGTGATCTCGTGACCCAGCACCAGGCCGGTCTGAGCCGTGGTACGGCCGCGCACCATGTGTTGGTCGGAGCCGCAGATGTTGGTGGACACCACGCGCAGGATGACGCCGTGCTCAATCTTCCTGCCACGGGGGTCCTGCATTTTGGGATAGTCGATTTTCTGTACTTCGACCTTGCCGTTGCCGAGATACACGACACCACGATTACCAGACATGCTTTCACCTCGCTGTTGTTTTTATGGAACCGCGTCGCCCAGGCAGGCAGCGCGTTAAATGCTCGGGTACAGATGCTGTTTCTTGTGTTGCTTGTTCGGGCCTCATCGCAGGCAAGCCCGCTCCCACATTTGAATGCATTCACAAATCAACATGTGGGAGCTGCGGTGCGACGATTCGACTTGCCTGCGATGGCGATCTAAAGAACAACCGTGCGATTGGCGTTCAAAAACACCCTCCGCTCAATGTGATACCCCACCGCCCGGGCCAACGTCAGGCCTTCGATATCCCGCCCCTTGGCGACCAAGTCTTCCGGGTAGTGACTGTGGTCCACCACCTCCACGCCCTGGGCGATGATCGGGCCTTCGTCCAGGTCGTTATTGATGTAATGCGCCGTGGCGCCTACCAGCTTCACGCCCTTGTTGTACGCCTGGTGATAAGGCTTGGCACCCTTGAAACCGGGCAACAGGGAGTGATGGATATTGATGGCCTTGCCATCGAGCTTGCGACACAGTTCCGGTGACAGCACTTGCATGTAGCGGGCAAGGATCACCAGTTCAGCGCCGGACGCTTCGATCACCTGCCACACCTGACGCTCCTGCGACGGTTTGTCGTTAGGGTCCAGGGGGAAGTGGTGGTAAGGAATCTGGTGCCAGTCGGCCAGGGGCTTGAGGTCGGGGTGGTTGGAGACCACAGCGACCACGTCCATGGACAGTTGGCCGATGCGCTGGCGATAGAGCAAATCGTTGAGGCAGTGATCGGCCTTGGAGACCATGATCACCACTTTGGGTCGGTAGTTCGGCGCAGTCAGCTCAAAGATCATGCCGAAGGTTTCACCACGTGCGGCCAAGCCTTCACGGAAACCTTGTTCGTCGAAGCCATCGGGCTGACGGAACTCCACACGGATGAAGAACCGGCCCGAGAGCCGGTCATCGAAGGAGTGATGTTCGGTGACGTAGCAGCCCTGCTCGAACAGATAGCGGGTCACCGCGTCCACCGTGCCGAGCACGCTGGGGCAATCGGCAGTCAAAATCCATGTATCGGGTGCGCGGCTCATCATTTGACTCCCTTAGGCCTGGACGCTTAAACCATACTCAGCCGCCGCATCCTGCAACCACAGCCACCAGTAGTCCGAGAAGCTGCGACGAATCACCAGCTCCCAGGTGTCTTCAGCAGTATGACGAATCACCAACTGTGACTTGGCGAACACCGTGCCAATTGCCTTGCCCACAGGGAAGTTGTCGGGATGCACGTCGTAGCTGGTGGACTTCATCAGCACATCGCGCACGTTCGGGCCGCTGAGTTCCAGGATCTGCTGGCCACCGCTGACGTTGACGATCTGGATATGCAGGTCGCCCAACGCCTCACGCAAGCGTTTCTCGGCGGCGAATTCTTCACCGCTCGGCACCACCAGCAACCACTCATCCGGGCCAAGCCATTGCAGGCTGGTTTCACCTTTGACGATGACCGCCAGGGCACCAGGCAGTTCGATGCCCAGGGCCTTGTGTACACCTGCGGCGAAGGCCGCGTCATGGCCATCGCCACGAAGGGTCAGGTGGCCGAGGAGTTTCTTTTCACGCACGGTCACGCCGGCATTCTTGCGACCCTTGCCTGCAAGGCTGGCGAGGTCGGCATGATGCAGCGACGACTCGGCCTTGGCTCCGGAGGTGGGACGTTGTTGGTAAACATTGGCTGCTGTCATAAAGCACCTGTGTTGAATTCTGTAGGTCTTGCGGTGACTGGCCTGGCCCCATCGCGGGCAAGCCCAGCTCCCACAGGGGAATGCATTCCAAATGTGGGAGCTGGCTTGCCTGCGATGCAGGCGACTCGGTCCGTCAGATGTTCTGGCGGTCGCCTTTAGGGTCAAAGAACACCGAAGAAACAATCTCCGCCTCGATCACGCTGCCATCCGCCAGCGGTGCAAACACCCGCTCGCCGATACGCTTCAAGCCACCCTTGACCACACCCATGGCAAACGAATAGCCAAGGGAGTTATGGGCATAACTTGAGGTGACGTGACCGACCATCTTCATCGGGATCGTCTGCTTCGGATCGAACACCAACTGAGCACCTTCCGGCAGCCACACGTTCGGATCGATCGGCTTCAAGCCCACCAGTTGCTTGCGGTCTTCACGCACGCAGTCTTCGCGATTCATCCCGCGCCAGCCAATCCACGAGAACGGTTTGGTACGGCCTACGCACCAGCCCATGTTCAGGTCGTCGGGGGTCATCGAGCCGTCGGTGTCTTGCCCAACGATGATGAAACCCTTCTCCGCCCGCAGCACGTGCATGGTCTCGGTGCCGTAAGGGGTCAGGTTGTACTTCTTGCCCGCCTCGACGATCTGCTCCAGCACGCCCATGGCGTAGTCGGCCTGCACGTTGACTTCGTACGACAGCTCACCGGTAAACGAGATCCGGAACACCCGCGCTGGCACACCACCGACCAACCCTTCTTTCCAGGTCATGAACGGGAAGCCGTCCTTGTCCAGGTCGATGTCGGTGACTTCAGCCAGCAACTTGCGGCTGTTGGGGCCGGACAAGGTCATGGTCGCCCAGTGGTCAGTGACCGAGGTGAAGTACACCTTGAGGTCTGGCCATTCGGTCTGTTGGTAGATTTCCAGCCACTGCAACACGCGCGCTGCGCCGCCGGTGGTGGTGGTCATCAGGAAGTGGTTGTCGGCGAGGCAGGCAGTTACGCCGTCGTCGAAGACCATCCCGTCTTCCTTGCACATCAGGCCATAGCGCGCCTTGCCCACGTCGAGCTTGGTCCAGGCGTTGCTGTAGATGCGGTTGAGGAACTCGCGCGCATCCGGGCCTTGAATGTCGATCTTGCCGAGGGTCGACGCATCCAGCAGGCCAACGCTGTCGCGCACCGCCAGGCATTCGCGTTTGACGGCAGCGTGCAGGTCTTCGCCGTTGCGCGGGAAGTACCATGGGCGTTTCCACTGGCCAACGTCTTCAAACTCGGCACCGTTTTTCACGTGCCAGGCTTGCAGCGCGGTGTAGCGTACCGGCTCAAAGATGTGCCCACAGTGCCGGCCGGCTACCGCGCCGAAGGTCACCGGCGTGTAGTTGGGGCGGAACATGGTGGTGCCCATCTGCGGGATGGTCACGTTCAGCGAACGGGCGGCGATGGCCAGCCCGTTGACGTTGCCGAGCTTGCCCTGGTCGGTGCCGAAGCCCAGCGCGGTATAACGTTTGACGTGTTCTACCGACTCGAAACCTTCGCGGGTAGCCAGCTCAATGGCAGCGGCGGTGACGTCGTTTTGCAGGTCGACAAATTGCTTCGGCGCCCGTGCAGTGGCTTTTTCATGCGGCACCTGGAACAGCGCCAGGGTCGATTCTTCCAGGCGGCTCAGGGCTTTGGGCAACACGCCTTCCACCGGCGCAAAACCAGCTTCGCTGGCCGCGCGCACGCCGCCTTCAAAACCGTCCGCCAGGGAATCACCGAGGCCATAGACACCATTGATACCGCCGACACACACACGTTTCTGCGGTGCTTCGCCCGGCACAAAACCGAGGATGTCTTCACGCCAGGTCGGCTTGCCGCCCAGGTGCGAGGCCAGGTGAACCACCGGGCTGTAGCCACCGGAGCTGGCCACCAGATCGCACTCCAGCCACTCACCTGGGCTGGTGACTTTATGCGCCTTGACGTCGATGGCTGCGACGCGGGCGCCGGTGACGTGCTTGCTGCCACGGGCTTCGATCACGGCGCTGCCGGTGAGGATGCGAATACCTTTGGCCCGCGCTTCTTCAACCAGAGCGCCGCGCGGGTTATGGCGAGCATCGGCCACAGCCACAACGGTGAGGCCAGCGTCGAACCAGTCCAGCGCCACGCGGTAGGCGTGATCGTTGTTAGTCGACAGCACCAGTTTTTTGCCCGGCGCCACGCCGTAACGGCGCACGTAAGTCGAGACCGCACCGGCCAGCATGTTACCCGGCACGTCGTTGTTGCCGTACACCAGCGGACGCTCGCACGCACCGGTCGCCAGCACCACGCGCTTGGCGCGAATACGGTGAATGCGCTGACGCACCTGGCCAATCGGCGCACGGTCGCCGAGGTGATCGGTGAGGCGCTCGTGAATGGTCAGGAAGTTATGGTCGTGGTAGCCGTTGACGGTAGCGCGGGGCAGCAGCACCACGTCCGGCAGGGATTTCAGTTCGGCGATGACGCTGGCTACCCACTCGGATGCCGGCTTGCCGTCGAGGCTTTCGCGCGAATCGAGCAAGGATCCGCCAAACTCTTCCTGCTCATCGGCGAGGATCACCCGAGCACCACTGCGCGCAGCGGCCAAGGCAGCGGACAGACCCGCAGGGCCGGCGCCGACAATCAGCACGTCGCAATGACGATTCATGTAGTCGTAGGTGTCCGGATCGTTCTCGGTCGGCGAGCGACCCAGGCCTGCGGCCTTGCGGATGTACTTCTCGTAGGTCATCCAGAACGATTGCGGGTACATGAAGGTTTTGTAGTAGAAGCCTGGCGGCATCAGCTTGCCGCCGACCTTGCCGAGAATGCCCATCATGTCGTTGTTCACGCTCGGCCAGCCGTTGGTGCTGGTGGCAACCAACCCCTGGTACAGCGCCTGTTGCGTGGCACGCACGTTGGGGATTTGCGTGGCTTCGGTAGCGCCAATCTGCAGCACCGCGTTTGGCTCTTCAGCACCGGCCGCGAAGATGCCGCGCGGGCGCGAATACTTGAAGCTGCGACCAATGATGTCGACGCCGTTGGCCAGCAGCGCTGCGGCCAAGGTGTCGCCTTCAAAGCCTTTGTAGCTCTGGCCATTGAAGGTGAAGCTCAGGACTTTGTTGCGGTCGATCCGGCCACCGTTGGACAGGCGATTGATCTGGCTCATACCTTCTCTCCAGAAGCCTTGGCGGTGAATTGCGGCTTGGTGCCTATCTTGTAGGTTTCAAGAATTTCGTAGGTCACAGTGTCGCGGGTCGCGTTGAAGTACTGGCGGCAACCGGCGGCGTGAATCCACAGTTCGTGGTGCAGGCCGCGGGGGTTATCGCGGAAGAACATGTAGTCGCCCCACTGCTCGTCGGTGCAGGTGTTCGGGTCCAGCGGGCGCGGGATGTGCGCTTGGCCGGAGGCGTGGAATTCCTCTTCGGAGCGCAGTTCGCCACAGTGAGGACAGAAGATATGCAACATAGGGAATTTCTCCTGTTAGTGGGCGACGGCCGCAGCGCCGTGTTCGTCGATCAGCGCACCGTTGTGGAAACGGTCGATGGAGAATGGAGCGGCCAATGGGTGCATTTCACCCTTGGCGAGGCTGGCGGCAAACACGTTGCCTGAGCCTGGCGTGGCCTTGAAGCCGCCGGTGCCCCAACCGCAGTTGAAGAACATGTTCGGTACTGGCGTCTTGGAGATGATCGGGCAAGCGTCCGGCGTGGTGTCGACGATGCCGCCCCACTGACGGTTCATGCGTACGCGGGACAACACCGGAAACATTTCGACGATGGCCTGGATAGTGTGTTCGATCACCGGGTACGAGCCGCGCTGGCCGTAGCCGTTGTAGCCGTCGATACCGGCGCCGATCACCAGGTCGCCCTTGTCGGACTGGCTGATGTAACCGTGCACGGCGTTGGACATGATCACGCTGTCGATGATCGGCTTGATCGGCTCCGACACCAGCGCTTGCAGCGGGTGGGATTCGATCGGCAGGCGAAAGCCCGCAAGGCCTGCCATGTGCCCGGAGTTACCGGCAGTGACCACACCGACGCGTTTGGCGCCGATAAAGCCCTTGTTGGTTTCGACGCCGATGCACACGCCGTTTTCCTTGCGGAAGCCGATCACTTCAGTCTGCTGGATCAAGTCCACGCCCAGTGCGTCAGCGGCACGGGCAAAGCCCCAGGCCACGGCATCGTGACGGGCCACGCCGCCGCGACGTTGCACGGTGGCGCCCATGACCGGGTAGCGGGTGTTTTTCGAGCAGTCGAGGTACGGAATCTCGTCGGCCACTTGCTTGGCGTCGAGCAGTTCGCCGTCCACGCCATTGAGACGGTTGGCGCTGACACGACGCTCGGAATCACGGATGTCCTGCAGGGTGTGGCACAGGTTGTAGACACCACGCTGGGAGAACATCACGTTGTAGTTGAGGTCCTGAGACAGGCCTTCCCACAGCTTCATCGCGTGTTCGTACAGGTGCGCCGACTCGTCCCACAGGTAGTTGGAACGCACGATCGTGGTGTTGCGCGCGGTGTTACCGCCGCCCAGCCAGCCTTTCTCGACCACGGCCACGTTGGTGATGCCGTGCTCTTTGGCCAAGTAGTAGGCGGTCGCCAGACCATGCCCGCCGCCGCCGACGATGACCACGTCGTAGACCTTTTTCGGGGTCGGCGTGCGCCACATTTTCTGCCAGTTTTCGTGATGGCTGAGTGAGTGCTTGAAGAGGCCGAAGCCCGAGTAGCGTTGCATAGTCATTACTCCAAAACCGCGCTCAGCGATAAACCGGGAAATCAGCGCACAGGGCAGACACGTGCTTGGCTACGTTAGCCTCGACATCGGCGTCGCCGAGGTTGTCGAGGATGTCGCAGATCCAGCCGGCCAGCTCCAGGCATTGGGGTACTTTGAAACCACGCGTGGTCACCGCCGGGGTGCCGATGCGCAGGCCCGAGGTCACGAACGGCGATTGTGGATCGTTAGGCACAGCGTTCTTGTTGACGGTGATGTGGGCACGACCGAGGGCGGCGTCCGCCTCTTTGCCGGTGAGGCCCTGACGGATCAGGCTGACCAGGAACAAGTGGTTATCGGTGCCGCCGGACACTACATCGTAGCCGCGTTTGATAAACACGCCGGCCATGGCCTGGGCGTTGTCGATCACTTGCTGTTGATACGTCTTGAAGCCTGGCTCCAGCGCTTCCTTGAAGCACACAGCCTTGCCGGCGATGACATGCATCAACGGGCCGCCCTGGCCGCCGGGGAACACGGCCGCGTTGAATTTCTTTTCCAGCGCTTCGTTGGCGCGGGCCAAAATCAGGCCGCCACGCGGACCGCGCAGGGTCTTGTGGGTGGTGGTGGTGACCACGTCGGCGTACGGCAGCGGGTTCGGGTACAGGCCGGCGGCGACCAGGCCGGCGACGTGGGCCATGTCGACGAACAGGTAGGCACCCACTTTGTCAGCGATCTGACGGAAGCGCGGGAAGTCCAGGGTCTTCGAGTAAGCGGAGAAGCCGGCGATGATCATTTTCGGCTGGTGTTCAACGGCCAGGCGCTCGACTTCGTCGTAGTTGATCAGGCCCGTGTCGGTGTCGATGCCGTACTGCACGGCGTTGTAGAGCTTGCCGGAGAAGCTGACCTTGGCGCCGTGAGTCAGGTGACCGCCGTGGGCCAGGCTCATGCCCAGCACGGTGTCGCCGGCTTGCAGCAGCGCGAGAAACACCGCAGCGTTGGCCTGGCTGCCGGAGTGCGGTTGCACGTTGGCATAATCAGCACCGAACAACTGCTTGGCGCGCTCGATGGCCAGGGCTTCAACTTTGTCGACGTGCTCGCAGCCACCGTAGTAGCGCTTGCCCGGATAGCCTTCGGCGTATTTGTTGGTCAGGCCACTGCCTTGGGCTTGCATGACGCGTTTGCTGGTGTAGTTCTCTGACGCGATCAGCTCGATATGATCTTCCTGACGCTGCTCCTCGGCATTCATGGCCGCCAGCAGTGCATCGTCATAACCCTGGATCTGGTCTTGCTTGCTGAACATCGCGTCTCTCCCAGCCTTTCGTCTTGTTGAGGCTCGCGCACGGCGGCAGAGCCCTTTGATGCGATGGTAGGGCTGGTGCTGGGAGATCAAATGCCTACGGACGCCACGCAAAGGTGCGTTTACGACATTGCCGAAACATTCTGGGAGGGCTTGTGTGGGAGCTGGCTTGCCTGCGATGGCATCTACCCGGGGTGACAGATACTCCGAGGCGTCTGCATCGCAGGCAAGCCAGCTCCCACAGGGCTTAGGCGATGATCTTGCGAACGAGTAGCAGCAGTAAGAAATGCAGCGGATAGAGGGCATACGCCCAGCGCCGCATGGCTGGTGGCGACACATGTCTGGCATGTCGCAACAAGACCAATCCCGCCAGTGGCGCAATCAGGCATGTCGCCAATCCCGAGAGGGCAACGACGTTGCCGTTATCCAGCAAAACCTGCCACTGATTGGCGGCCAGGCACACCAACCCCGGCAACAGGCTGAAGTACCACGGCCGACGAAACACCCACAACATTGCCAACGGCAGCAATACGCCAAACAACCCAAACATCAATTGCGACGAGAACACCGCCGCCAATATCAGGGCAATCAGCGCCAATCCTCGATCAAAAAGCGTCTTCTGCTGCCATCCTCGGGCAATCAGCATGCCCAGTGCGAGGGTCGGCAGCACATTGAGGGTGTCCGCATCGTCGATAAACAGCCGATACGGCACCTCACTGATCACACTGAACAGCAACAGCCAACCCAGGTAACGCCATTGAAAGGTCGCAGGCGCATCCTTGACCCGATACAGATTCGCCGCAATTGCCAGGCAAAACCAAGGGAAGGCCAGGCGCCCGGGCACATACAGCCCATCCAGGTTCAAACCGACATAACGCAGGTGATCCAGCACCATACTCAACAGCGCCAACCATTTGAGCAGGTCGAGGGCGCCATCACGGACGCGGCTTACAGGAATCGTTTCAGTACCGTGCATAATTCCCCAGTGACTTTGCATTAACAGAGCGTGCGTGCGCCCGACAATCTTGGTTAAAGTGCGCACCAACATCGACCACAGGAACGGGCCATGACCGACAAGAGCCAACAATTCGCCAGCGACAACTATTCCGGCATCTGCCCGGAAGCCTGGGCCGCCATGGAACTGGCCAACCAGGGCCATCAACGCGCCTACGGGGACGATGAATGGACCCACCGCGCCGCCGACGGTTTCCGCAACCTGTTTGAAACCGACTGCGAAGTGTTCTTCGCGTTCAACGGCACGGCGGCCAACTCCCTGGCCCTGTCATCGTTGTGCCAGAGCTACCATAGCGTGATTTGCTCGGAAACCGCCCACGTCGAAACCGACGAATGCGGCGCACCGGAGTTTTTCTCCAACGGCTCCAAGCTGCTCACCGCTCGCACCGAAAACGGCAAGCTGACCCCGGAATCGATCCGCGAGATCGCCCTCAAACGCCAGGACATCCACTATCCCAAGCCACGCGTGGTGACCCTGACCCAGGCCACTGAAGTCGGCAGCGTCTACACCCCGGAAGAAATCCGCGCCATCAGCGTCACCTGCAAGGAGCTGGGGCTGAACCTGCACATGGACGGCGCACGTTTCTCCAACGCCTGTGCATTCCTTGGCTGCTCGCCGGCCGACCTGACCTGGAAAGCCGGCGTCGACGTGCTGTGCTTTGGCGGTACCAAGAACGGTATGGCGGTGGGTGAGGCGATTCTGTTCTTCAACCACAAGCTGGCCGAAGACTTCGATTACCGCTGCAAACAGGCTGGGCAGCTTGCGTCAAAGATGCGCTTCCTCTCCGCCCCGTGGGTCGGCCTGCTGGAAAACGATGCCTGGCTCAAGCACGCCCGCCACGCCAACCACTGTGCACAACTGCTCAGCAGCCTGGTGACCGACATTCCTGGCGTGGAGTTGATGTTCCCGGTACAGGCCAACGGCGTGTTCCTGCAACTGTCGGAGCCGGCCGTTGCCGCACTGACCGCCAAGGGCTGGCGCTTCTATACGTTCATCGGCAACGGCGGCGCACGCTTCATGTGCTCGTGGGATACCGAGGAAGCGCGAGTGCGGGAACTGGCGGCGGATATTCGCGAAGTGATGGCGGGCTGACACACCCGCTTGAGCAGAATGCCTGCGCCTGGCAGGCATTCTGTTGGCGCTACCCTCTCAAAGCGGCATCGGCTTGAGTTCCGCCCATTGGTCAATGGGCCCTTGGTTGTGGGGGTAGGCCCCACCCCCAAACTTGACCGCCAGCTTATTGACCGCATTGAGCGCGGTGGTAACAGCACCTTCGGCCCAGCCTCCCGTCCACGACACATCATCTCCGGCCAGAATGAAGCCATCAGGGCTGCCCTGTTCGACCCCGCTCATGAACTGGGAAAACAGCCGGCGCTGATACTCGTATTGCCCCGGCAAATTCATCTTGAAGGCGCAGAGAAAGAACGGCTGCTCTTCCCAATTGATTTCGACAAACGGATCCCTGGCGCCAAAATGCGATGCCAGGTTCAGGTCCGAACCTCGATAAACCTCATCCAGTAAAGACGTACAGAGTTCGACATGCGTCGGTAACGGCGCCGAACGGTCACCGAGGAACTTCAGGCTGTCGTCATTCCAGGTGTAGGACAGGAAAATACCGCTGCCTTGGTAGGCACCCTTGCTTTGCGAGTAATCCAACAAGTAGGTTCCGCGAGTAATCCGGTCGGACAACGTGACACTCATTTTGTAATGCCCATCCGGACCGGCCTCTTTCCAGAAGGGCTCCCGGGTGGCCGCGAATATCTTCGCCGACTGCATATAGTGGGTATACATCACGGCCTCCCAGGTATCCCTGGGCAACAAGCTGTCCATCGCTGCCAGACGGTCCTTGCCACCCATATAGCGAAACTTGTCGAGAATGCGTACGTGGGGCGTATAAACCACGCTCTCAAAGGAGTGACGAGTGGGCTGATCTAGCCGGGTATCGTGGATAAACACTGCAAAACTGCCATCGGCCTGGCGCTCGACCTGGCGCACCTCCTGATTGAAGGGGTTGGCGATGACTTGCTCAGTGAGCATCTGCACCGTGGTCGTGGCGGGCCAGTAGGCCATCACATCACCCAACGCTTGCGGTGACTGGTTCCACAACCGTGTGGGCAACTGCGAGGAGCCGTCGTACATTAATGTATGGTTGGCATCCAGGCCGGTGTACAGCACCCGCAACACCTCCAGAAAGCAATTGGGATAATCGGTATTCCATCCACCGGTCCCGAACCCTATCTGCCCGAAAAGATCGATGTCCGCACGGCTCCAGCCAGCCTTCTCGACCATCGCGGAAAAGAAACTCAAATTGTCCCAGCCGGCCTCCAGAATAGTGTTCCAGATCGACTTGATCAGCGTCTGGTCGATCGTGCCTTCGGACATGGCCCGTACCATGTCAGTGAATTTGATCGGATCGATTGTGAGGAACACATCGAAAAACAGCCGCTCGATCTCCTTGTACTCGGGGGGTAAGTCCCGCCCTTCGTAGTAGGTTTGCTCATCGTTGTAATCGACCACCGTGCTGGCCGTCGCCGGTGAACCCGGGTTGGGAAAGTCAGCCGAGTTGGCGGTCATGCCCACCTTGTCGAAATAGTGCATCAGAGCCTTGCCCGACTTGGGAAAGCGCATGGCCCCCAACTCACAAATCACACTGTTCGCCGGATCGTCGGGATCGCCAACCACATGCGAATAGAGACGCCCACCTATGCGGTCCGAAGCCTCGACCAGCACCGGGTGCAAGCCCATGCGCATCGCCTCGTAAGCCGCCACCATCCCCGCGACACCCGCCCCGACAATCAGGACTTTTTTGCCACAGGCGGCGGTGGGAATATGGGCCAGGGTGGAAAGCGAATCGCGCGCGATCTGCAGGTAATTGGCGTAATGGAAGGGAAAATCAGGAATCAGCGCCGTGACGTTGTTGCTCAAAAGCCGTTGGGCACCTTGGGAGCGGGAGGGAATCGCAGACATGATGGCATCCTTGCAGACAGGGGAATTACTACAAGGCTAAAGGCGACTACGACGGGACTAAGGGTCAGCGTAGAAGACGTGTCACTTGCGGTTATATCGCTTCGAAATAAGATCGCGGCGGTTCCATCGCCACTGACTACAATTCATTACTTAAGGAAAGTCTAAAGTAATTATTTACAGATCACGATTCAATTGCCCCTCCCGTTACCCGATGCTCCGGCACTCAATCACTATAAAAACAGACCGTGAACCTATGAACGCCCTTTCCGACAAGACGACTCCCCCCGTCGCCCCCGGCCTGAAAATCGAAACCCGCTCCATTGACTATGTCCCACGCAATGAACGGCACGGCAAGGTCTGGCATCAAGGCCCCTTCTGGTTCACGGGCAACTTCGTACTGACCACCATGGTGACCGGATTCACCGGCGCGGCCCTGGGCTTGGGTCTGGCGTATGCGATCCTGGCGATTGTCATCGGCGTATGCCTGGGCACCTTCGCCATGGCGTTTCATGCCAACCAGGGCCCGCGCATGGGCTTGCCGCAGATGATTCAGTCCCGCGCCCAATTCGGCCTGCGCGGAGCAATTGTGCCGTTCATCGCGGTGATCTTCGTGTATATCGGCTTCAATGTGTTCAACGTGATTCTCGCCACCGATGCCATCAACACGGTCCTGCCGGGGAGCCGGGCGCCGTGGTACGCCTTGATGATCATCCTCGCGGTGGTGATAGCGGTGATCGGCCACGACCTGCTGCACACCGTGCAACGCTGGCTGACTTACGTGATGATCAGCGTGTTCGCGGTGCTGACCGTCGCGGCGCTGATGAGCCTCAAGGCCGATGCGGCGGTAGCCAATGCTCATTTCTCCTGGTCGGCGTTTCTGATTCAGCTCTCTGCCGCTGCCGGTTATCAAATCAGCTACGCCGTTTACGTATCCGACTACTCGCGCTACCTGCCCCATAAAACCCCATCGCGCAGCGTGATTTTCTGGACTTACCTGGGCGCCGCCGGCTCGGCTTTGTGGCTGATGTCCCTGGGCGCGTTCCTCGCCTCCGCCCTGCCCTCGCCCGATGCCATCGGCAGCGTGCGCGCCGTGGGCAACCAAGTGATTCCTGGTTTCGGCACCTTTACCGTGCTGATCGCAGTGCCTGCGCTGATTGGCATCATGGCGGTCAATTGCTACGGCGCGATGCTGACCGGCATCAGTGCCATCGACGGTTTCGTGAAGATCCAGCCGCGCCTCAAGAGCCGGGTCATCGGCATCGGCCTGGTGGCAGTGATCATCTTCCTGATCACCTTGAGTATTCCCGACAGCTACCTGGCCAGCTTCAACACCTTCGTCTTGCTGATGCTGTACTTCCTGGTGCCGTGGACGGCCGTCAACCTCGCGGACTTCTACGTGGTGCGCAAAGGCCAATACGCCATCAGCGACATCTTCAATGCAGCCGGAATCTATGGCCAATGGGGCAAGGCCGGCCTGGTAGCCTATTGCCTGGGCGTGATGTCGATGATCCCGTTCATGTCGCTGAGCTTCTATGAAGGACCGGTCGCTGCGGCGCTGGGCGGGGCCGATATCGCGTTCGTCATCGGCCTGGCGGTTTCCGCGATCATCTATTGCGTGATGAGCCACAACCTCGACCGGGATGCCGAACGCCGCGCCATCGTCGCCAGCGAAGCCATGCTGGAAGGCAGCAACCGATGAGCACCGTAAGGGTTGTATGCCAGCAACTGGCGCCATGTCTTGGCAATGCTGAACATAACCGCCACCTCAGCGGCGAGGCCATCCGTGGCGCAGCAACGCTGGGCGCGCAGGTAGTCGTACTGCCGGAACTGATGCAAAGCGGCTACGTGTTCAATGATCGTCAGGAAGCGTTTGACGTGTCAGAGGCGCTGGACGGTCCCACGCTCAGCCTGTGGAAAACTCTGGCGAGTGAACTGAACATCATCGTCGTGGCGGGTTTTTGCGAACGGCTGGAGGATGGGCAGGTGGCCAACAGCGCCGCACTGATCGAGCCCGAAGGCCGCTTGACGGTGTACCGCAAGGCGCACCTGTGGGACCGCGAAAAACTGATCTTCACCCCAGGGACCGAGCCACCGCCAGTAGTCGAAACGGCCGTTGGACGCATCGCCGTAATGATCTGTTATGACTTGGAATTGCCCGAATGGGTGCGTTTGCCCGCGCTGGCCGGCGCCGACCTGCTATGCGCTCCGGTGAACTGGCCAGACGCCCCACGCCCGGCCGGCGAACGGCCCGGGGAGATTGTGCGGGTGCAGGCCAACGCAGCGGTGAACCGGATGTTCATCGCGGCCTGCGACCGCCACGGCAAAGAACGGGGCGTCGACTGGGTGGGCGGCTCGGTGATTGTCGACGCAGATGGTTATCCACAGGCCGGCGCGGTTTCTCATCAGCAGAAACAAGTACTGGTGGCCGACTTGTCTCTGATGCAGGCGAGGGACAAAACCATCAGCGCGCACAACCACGTACATCAGGACCGTCGGCCAGGGTTGTACTGAGCCCTGCAACGGATACTGGCGGAGTGCCGAGACTGTTTTTTGGTATTTCCGACAGCATCGCCTCCCACGTTCATTGACTAGCCTCTTGGAACCCGGAAGGAAATGGCAGATACATCTGCCACCTTTCGGGAATAACCGCCTGCCGAACGATCGGCCGGAAACGGAAATCCAGCAGAGGGCAATACCATGGAAGATCAACGCTACGGTAACAACCTGCAAAGCGAAGGCACTATCAGCACCACGGTCATAGACTGGGATGAGTTCAGAAAATCTGTGAAAGTCGGCGACACCATCAGCGAGCCAACGAGGACATTGAAGGTCACCGACAAAGTCTACGAACTGACAACATCAGGCCAACATTTCGTCGTCCATATCTACGCCCAATAACCGTTAGTGCCTAAGGCCCGCGTCGAGGGTTCATGACCTTCGACGCGGAACCGGATTCAAAACTCAATCCGCACATCCCCCTTCGGCACGCTGCAGCAGGACAGGATGTAACCCTCGGCTTCGTCCTCTTCGGTGATCCCGCCGTTGTGGTCCATCTCGACTTCCCCCCCCAGTTTCATCACCTTGCAGGTCCCGCAAATCCCCATGCCGCACGCCTTGGGAATCAACAGCCCAAGCTTGGCCGCAGCCGCATGGACGGTCTCACCGGGTGCCACGCGGATGCTTTTGCCCGACGAGATGAATTCCACCTGATGCAGATCCGCGAGGTCGATTTCCGGGGCTTCCGCCGCTTGTTCGGCTTGCTCCACGGCATCGGCACGGGCTTCCGGCGGCGTCGCACCGAAGGATTCCTCGTGGTAGCGGCTCATGTCGAAGCCGTTGGCCTCCAGCAGGCGCTTGACCGCGTTCATGTACGGCGTAGGGCCGCAGCAGAAGACTTCGCGCTCCAGGAAATCGGGCACCATCAACTCGAGCATTTTCTGGTTGAGGTAACCGCGATAACCGGCCCACGGTTCACCCAGGCCGTGCTTCTCACAGATCAGGTGCAGGCTGAAGTTGTCGATCCGCGAGGCCATGTGTTCCAGCTCGCGGTGATAAATGATGTCTTTCGGCGAGCGGGCGCTGTGGACAAAGACCATATCGACATTGGCGTTAGTGTCGTAAAACCAGCGCGCCATGGACATCACCGGGGTGATACCCACGCCGCCGCTCAGGTACAGCACTTTCGGGTTGGTGTAGTCGATGGCGTTGAATAACCCGACCGGCCCGTGCACCGCCAACTCTTGTCCTTCATGCAGCGTGTCGTGCAGCCAGTTGGAAACCTTGCCGCCCGGTACGCGTTTGATGGTCACCGAGAAGCTGTACGGCACCGATGGCGAACTGGAAATGGTGTACGAACGCATGATCGGCTGGCCGTCGATTTCCAGCTCCAGGGTGACGAACTGCCCCGGCTTGAAAAAGAACAAAATCGGTTGGTCGGCCATGAAGCAGAAGGTGCGCACGTCCCAGGTTTCCTGGATGACTTTGACGCAACGGACGATGTGCCGACCATTGGCCCAGGTCTGGGTGGTTACCGGATTCAGGAAGCTGTTGGACATGCTGTTCTCCATAGCCGTGTGCTCGGCCTTATGATGGCGATTCTGCGTAACGCGCGAATCCCCCATTTACCTATCTGCGACATTCACATACTTATCGCGACCAGCCCCCATACCACGGGGGTTGCGCGTCGGGAACAGAGTGGGCCATGTCGCTCATGGATAAGGTTCTGGCCTTTGCCGGGCCCACACTCGCTCCCAACAAAGACGCTTTCTTTACGCCTTGCTGCAAAACCTGATCAGCCACTATTCGCCGGCCACACAGAATGGCCATGAGGACACACACGATGGACGTCACCGCAACCTTAAGCTTGGGCGATCCGCTGGAACCCGCACGCAAGGCCACCGCGCAAATGCTGCAAGAGCGCGAGCGTACCTATTCGCTGCCGCAGCCGTTTTACTCTGATGAACGGCTGTTTGATATCGACATGCAGGAGATCTTCCAGAAAGAGTGGCTGATCGCCGGCATGACCTGCGAGATCCCCGCCAAGGGCAACTACATCACCCTGCAAGTGGGCAAGAACCCAATCATCGTGATTCGTGGCGCTGACGGTGTAGTTCACGCGTTCCACAACGTCTGCCGCCACCGCGGTTCGCGCTTGTGCACCAGCGACAAAGGCAAGGTGGCCAAGCTGGTCTGCCACTACCACCAGTGGACCTACGAGCTGGACGGGCGCCTGCTGTTCGCCGGCACCGAGATGGGCGCCGACTTCGACATGAAGCAGTACGGCCTCAAGCCGGTGAACGTGAAGACCGCGGGTGGCTACATCTTTATCAGCCTGTCGCAGAATCCACCGGCCATCGACGACTTCCTGTCGACCCTGAGCCACTACATGGAACCCTACGACATGGAGAACACCAAGGTGGCGATTCAGACCACCTTGTTCGAAAAAGCCAACTGGAAGCTGGTACTGGAAAACAACCGCGAGTGTTACCACTGCAACGCCTCGCACCCGGAGCTGCTGAAAACCCTGCTGGAGTGGGACGACGTCACCGACCCGCGGGCCGACCAGGCCTTCAAGGACCATGTCGCCGCGTCTGCGGCGGCCTGGGACGCCGAGAAAATCCCTTACGCCCACGCCAGCTTTGGCCTGCGTAACCGCATCGTGCGCATGCCGCTGCTCAAGGGCACGGTGTCTATGACGCTGGATGGCAAGCAAGGCTGCAAGAAACTGATGGGCCGCATCCAGAACCCGGACCTGGGCTCGATGCGCATCCTGCACCTGCCCCACTCGTGGAACCACTGCATGGGCGATCACATCATCGTCTTCACGGTGTGGCCGATCAGCGCCCAGGAAACCATGGTCACCACCAAGTGGATCGTCCACAAGGACGCCGTGGAAGGTGTGGACTACGACGTCGATCGCATGCGCCAGGTGTGGGATGCCACCAACAACCAGGACCGCCGCCTGGCGGAAGAGAACCAGCGCGGGATCAACTCCACGGCTTACCAGCCTGGGCCTTATTCCAAGACCTATGAGTTTGGTGTGGTGAACTTTGTGGATTGGTACAGCGAGCGGATGCTGAGCAACCTAGGGGCGGCGCCAGCGCCGTACCTCAAAGGCGTAGCAGCACACGAGTAACAGGCTGACACGCTGCCGATCAAAATGTGGGAGCCGGGCTTGCCCGCGATAGCGATTTAATATTCAACCCTTGTGTTGGCTGTTACTCCGTCATCGCGGGCAAGCCCGGCTCCCACACTGGTTTGTGGCTGTACAAAATTCGTCCAACACCTTGGCAGACCACTCCCACCTTGCCCTCCAGCCATTACCCAACAACTTATCCACAAAGCCACCCACAGCAATTGTGGGCAACTGCGCTTTCCTCTCGAAATAAAATCAAGAAAATCCGTGACTTATTCAAAGTTCAGGGTTTTACCCATCATTGATCATTTTTTGACCTAAACTCTGTAAGCCACGGTTTGTATGACCTACAGAGGAACGCGAACACCTTATTCACAGAAGCACCAACAGACTTTGGGGGCAACTTTGGCGGTTCTGTGGAAAACCGACTGAGGCTTAGGAAAATCGAGGCTTTGAGAGGCGTTTTACACCGAAACAGCAATATTGATCATATTTTGATCAAGACAGTTAAAGCCTTTGTTTATATGGCCTGTAGCGGATAGCAAACATCTTATCCACAGAAGCGCCAACAGACTTTGGGGGCAAGTCTGGGCCGGGCATTTTCCTTATCCACAGAAAAACCCAAGGGAAAACCGTTAGTTAGGCTGGTTATTTTTCGTACAGAGAGCTGCAGGGCTTGATTTGCATGGGGTGTGGACAGCCGCAAACAGGTTATCCACAGGCGGGCCAACAGGGATTGTGGGTAAACCCTATGGGAGCAAGCCCGCTCCCACATTGGATCAGCGCACCACGCCTTCTTCCAGCAGCAACTTGAGGATCGCTTGGGCACCCTCTTCGGCGCTAACCCCCTTGAGCACTTGCCCACCACCCCCGCTGGCCTTGGCCGTGGCGGCCTTCATCCGGTCAGCACCGCTCTTGGCCTTGATCACCTTGAGGCGCTTGGGTCGGGGCTTGGCGGGTTGCAGCACCGCGCCTGTGAATAACTCGTCCTCCAGCACCTGCACCTCATGGGCCGCCAGCTCCCCACGCTGCGCAGGGCCGTAAGCGCTTTGACGAGGCTTGGGTGCAGCGTTATCCACAGTGGCAAGAAACGGCAGGCGCACCTTCAGGCGTCGCCGCTGGCCACGGGGCAAGGCTTGCAGCACATGGGCCACGCCGCTCTCGATGGACTCCACCTGAGCCAGGCCAACAATCAGCGGCCAGCCCAACTGCTCGGCCAACAGGAACGGCAACATGCCCGAACCTTCACCGGTTTCCGCCTGGCTGCCGGTGAGCACCACCTGGGCACCCGCATCCCGCAGATAGTCACCGAGCACCGGCAAGGCATCGGCGCCAGCCGGTTGTTCCAGCACGTGCAGCTGTTCCAGCCCCATCCCCAGATAGGCACGTAGGGTTGGCTCAGCAATATCACCGGCATGCAGCACTTGCAGGTTATTCCCCGCCAGTTGCAAACCCAGTTCCACGGCGCGGGCATCTTGCTCGGCGCGACGTGGGCGGCCCGAAGTCGGATGGGCGCCGATAGACACCAAACTGATTACATGAGTTGTCATGGTCATTTCCTTAAGCCGCATCGCGTTTGGCGCCGTTTCGGTAGGCCTCAACCGCAGCGATCAAGGCTTGCAGAATCCCGGCGCTTTCGCCAATCACCGACAAATCAGCGCGCTTGATCATGTCGCAACCCGGATCAAGGTTGATCGCCACCACCTTGTCGCAGGCACCAATGCCTTGCAGGTGCTGGATCGCCCCGGAAATCCCCACCGCCACGTAAACCCGTGCGGTGACCCAGGTGCCGCTGGCGCCGACCTGGCGATCACGGGCCATAAAACCATCGTCCACCGCCACCCGCGAGGCGCCCTCGGTGGCGCCCAGTGCGGCGGCGGCCTGGTGGAACAGCGCCCAGTCCTTGACCCCGTTGCCGCCAGAGAAAATAAACTCGGCCTCGGCCATGGGAATCGCTGCCGGGTCCACCGCCACTGCGCCGAGGTCTTCGATACGCGGCAGGCTGCGGGCCAGGTTTGTGGATAACTCCACCGGCAACACTTCATGGCGGGTATCACTGACGGGATCGGCGCATTCCGCCGCCGCCAGAATCATCCGTGGCAATGGGCGGACAAGGTCTTCCTGGCCCGCACCTGCGCGGCCAATGCACTCGTGTTCCTTGATCTGCCAGACACGCGTTGCGGGGCGTTCCTTGAGGCTTGCAGCAAAGCGCCGACCCAGTTCACCACCGCCGCTGCGGCTATCCGGCAGCAACCAATGGCGGGGGTTGAACTGGTTATCCACAGCCCGCAGCCCCTGGACTCGTTGCTCCGGTGAATAACCGTCGAACTCATGGCCGTCCAACACCAGCAGACGGTCCACACCGGCCGTGGAAAAGGCGCTTTCCTTGTGTTCACCGAACACCACGGCCAGTACCGCACCGTCGTCGCCGGCCAACTGCCGGGCCAGGCCCAACAAATCACGATCGTGGCTGCTCAAGCGGCCGCCGACCATGTCCGGCACCACGTTAATGTAGAACGCCGGCGCAGCGACCTGATGCAGCGGCAATTGCACGTCCACCGCTGCCGAGCGCTTGGCCGCGCCGCCCTGCTGGGCACCACTGCGATCGATACGCTTGATACCGTTGGGGCCGATAAAACCGACACCATGCACGTTCTTGCGGATGATGCCGTTTGGCCCCATCCAGGACTGTTGCACCGGCTGCATCGCTGCGTGCAGCGGATGCAGCCGGTTACGGGCGATCCATTCAGCCCGCGGGTCGCGGCGAATAATGTCGCTCATCAGTGCACCTCCGCAGGTTCGCGCTTGATCGGGGTTTTGGCCGGAGCAGCGTCTTCGAGCAAGGCGTCAGCCACCAATTCGGCAATGTCTTTGATCAGGGGGCGCGGTTCGACCACACCTTCGAGCATCGCCGTGCACTGTGGACAACCCACGGCCACCAGTTCGGCGCCGGTTTCGCGGATGTCCTCCATGCGCATATCGGGAATCCGCTGCTTGCCGGGAATGTCGGTGATCGGCGCACCGCCACCGCCACCGCAGCAGCGGGAACGGAAGCCGGAACGTTGCATTTCCTTGACCTCGATCCCCAGCGCGCGCAGCACTTGGCGCGGTGCCTCGTATTCACCGTTGTAGCGCCCCAGGTAGCACGGGTCGTGATAGGTCACGCTGTTGCCTTTGTGCTGGCCCAGGTTAAGGGCGCCGGCATCGATCAGCTCGGCCATGTAGGTACTGTGGTGCTGCACGAGGTAGTTGCCGTCGAAGGCGCCGTATTCGTTTTTCAGCACGTGGAAACTGTGGGGGTCACAGGTGACGATGCGCTTGAAGTTGTACTTGGCCAGGGTCTGGATATTGCGCGAGGCCAACAGTTGAAAGGTCGCTTCATCGCCAAGGCGTCGGGCAACATCACCGCTGTCGCGCTCTTCAAGGCCGAGCACGGCAAAGTCGACCTGGGCCGCCTTCAGCACTTTGACGAAGGCGCGCAAGGTACGCTGGTTGCGCATGTCGAAGGCACCGTCGCCGACCCAAAACAGCACGTCGACGCTTTTCTTGTCGCTGAGCAATGGCAGGTTCAAATCCGCCGCCCAGTTCATCCGCCCGCCCGGTGCAAAGCCGCCCGGGTTGTCGGTGGCGATCAGGTTCTCCAGGACTTCGGCGCCCTTGTTCGGGGTCGCGCCTTTTTCCAGAGTAAGGTGGCGGCGCATGTCGACGATGGCGTCCACGTGCTCGATCATCATCGGGCACTCTTCCACGCAGGCGCGGCAAGTGGTGCAGGACCACAAGGTCTCGGCGTCCACTAGGCCGTTGACGATCGGCTGATGAGGGTTACCGCCGTGTTCGCCGATGGCCTTACCCGGATACGGGCTGCCGGCGAACTTGGCATCGGTGCCGCCGGCCAGGCCGACCACCATGTCTTGAATCAGCTTTTTCGGGTTCAGCGGTTGGCCGGCGGCGAACGCCGGGCAGGCCGCTTCGCATTTGCCGCACTGCACGCAGGCATCGAAACCCAGCAGTTGGTTCCAGGTGAAATCCGCGGGCTTTTCCACACCCAAGGGCGCGGTTTTGTCGGCAAGATCCAGCGGTTTCAAACCGGTGGAGCGGCCACCGCCAAAACGTTCGGCGCGGCGGTGCCAGGCCAGGTGCAAGGCTCCGGCGAAGGCGTGTTTCATCGGGCCGCCCCAGGTCATGCCGAAGAACATTTCCGACACGCCCCACAGCACACCCACACCCAGCAACGCTGCCAGCAACCAGCCGCCGAAGTCCGCCGGCAGAATTCCGGCCACGGGCAAGGTCACCAGGAAGAAGCTGACGGAGAACGCCATCAGGCTTTTTGGCAAGCGCATCCACGGGCCTTTCGACAGGCGCGACGGCGGGTTGCGACGGCGCAAATAGACGAAGGTAGCGCCGACAAACATCAGCACCGAAGCCAGCAGCAAGGCGTAGCCGAGGATGCGGTTATGCAGGCCGAAACCATGCACCAGAATCGCCAGCAGCGCCGACAGCACAAAGCCCAGAGCGGTGGCGACGTGGGTGTTGGCGATGTATTTATCGCGGGCCACCACGTGGTGCAAGTCGACCATGTAGCGCTTGGGCATGGCCAGCAGGCCGCCGATCAAGTCGACCCTGGACGAGCGGCCACGGCGCCACATGTTCACCCGACGCAACGCGCCGAGGACCGCAAGGCCGACGGCTGCGAAGAGCAGGATGGGAAGAAGGGTGTTCAACATGGTGAAGCTCCCAAAGACCACACAGGTCTTGCATGGGAACCGGCTCAATGTGGGAGCTGGCTTGCCTGCGATGGCATCAACTCGGTTTCACTCAAGACCGAGTCGCCTGCATCGCGGGCAAGCCCGGCTCCCACATTGAGCCGGTTTCCACAGTGGTTCAGTATCGGGTCAGAAATCCTTGCACAGGCGCAGGGCGTCGTAGATCGCGGCGTGGGTATTACGTTGCGCCACACAGTCACCGATGCGGAACAACAAGTACCCTTCACCCGCCTCGCTCAGGCACGGTTGCGGCTTGATCGCGAACAAGGCTTCGATGTCCATCTGGCCCTTGTTGCGCGAACCTTCCTTGAGCCCGTAGTAGATCTCTTCATCCGGACGCACGCCGTTCTCGACCACCACTTGATCGACTACACGCTCCTCCTTGGCGCCGGTGTATTCGTTCTCCAGCACCGCCACCAGCTTGTCGCCCTCGCGATAGACCTTTTCCAGCATCATGTCGCCGGTCATGATCACTTCTTTCGGGTACATGCTCCGGTAGTAGGTCGGGAACGACGTACCGCCGACGGCCACGCCGGGCTTGATGTCGTCGGTGACGATCTCCACCTGGCTGCCCTTGTCCGCCAGGAAGTCCGCCACCGACATGCCGGTGAACTCGCAGATGGTGTCGTAGACCAGCACGTTCTTGCCCGGTGCCACCTTGCCGTCGAGCACGTCCCAACTGCTGACCACCAGGCCTTCAGCCGCGCCCCAATGCTCGTTCTGTTCCAGGAACGGATGACCGCCCACCGCCAGTACTACGACATCGGGACGCAGGTCCAGAATGGTCGCCGCATCCGCCGCTACGCCCAGGCGCACGTCGACATTCAGCCGCGCCAGCTCCAGCTGGAACCAGCGGGTGATCCCGGCAATCTGGTCCCGCTGCGGGGCTTTGGAAGCGGTGGTGATTTGCCCACCGATAAATTCTTTCTTCTCGAACAGGGTCACGTCATGCCCACGCTCGGCGGCCACACGTGCGGCTTCCATCCCGGCAGGACCGGCACCCACCACAACCACTTTGCGCTTCGGCCCGGTGGATTTTTCGATGATGTGCGGCACACCCATGTATTCACGGGAAGTCGCGGCGTTCTGGATGCACAGCACATCCAGCCCCTGG
The DNA here is from genome assembly GCF_009724245.1 of Pseudomonas spelaei. Lineage (GTDB taxonomy): Bacteria > Pseudomonadota > Gammaproteobacteria > Pseudomonadales > Pseudomonadaceae > Aquipseudomonas > Aquipseudomonas spelaei. The sequence goes on from NZ_WNNK01000015.1 coordinate 145,575, forward strand.
TACTGACGGTCAATGCAGTAGTTGGCGCCGACACACTGTTTGATCTGGTCGATCTGACCCATCTTGATCTTGGCGATCAGGTGCGGGTCGGCGATGTGGGCGCGGGTCATGCCGACCATGTCCACATAACCGCCTTCAAGGATGCGCGTGGCCTGGTTCGGGTCCTTGATGTTCTGCGCGTGCAGCACCGGGGCCTTGACCACTTCCTTGATCCCGGCCGCCAAGTGCAGGAATGGCTCCGGTGGATAACTCATGTTCGGGATAACGTTGGCCAGGGTGTTGTGGGTGTCGCAACCTGAGCCGACCACACCGATAAAGTCGAGCATGCCGGTGTCGTCGTAGTACTTGGCGATCTGTTTCATGTCCTCGTGGGACAGGCCGTCCGGGTGGAATTCATCACCGCACAAACGGATGCCGACGCAGAAGTCCGGGCCCACTTCGGCACGCACGGCCTTCAACACTTCAAGCCCAAAACGCATGCGATTTTCGAAGCTGCCGCCCCATTCATCGGTGCGCTTGTTGACCCGCGGGCTCCAGAACTGGTCGATCATGTGCTGGTGCACCGCCGACAGTTCCACGCCGTCCAGGCCACCGGCCTTGGCCCGTGCCGCAGCGCTGGCGTAGTTGCCGATCACCCGCCAGATTTCTTCCGGCTCGATGGTTTTGCAGGTCGCACGGTGCACCGGTTCACGGATGCCCGACGGCGACAGCAGCGTGGGCCAATGCTCGCCGTCCCAGCGCGAGCGACGGCCCATGTGAGTAATCTGGATCATGATCTTGGCGCCATGCTTGTGCATGGCATCGGCCAGGTTCTGGAAGTGCGGGATGATCCGGTCATCGGCCAGGTTCACCGATTTCCACCAGCCTTGCGGGCTGTCGATGGCCACACTGGAAGAACCGCCGCAGATGGCCAGGCCGATCCCGCCCTTGGCTTTCTCCTCGTAGTACTTCACATAGCGGTCGGTGGTCATGCCGCCGTCGGTGGCATACACCTCGGCGTGGGCAGTGCTGAGCACGCGGTTGCGGATGGTCAGTTTGCCGATCTGGATCGGCGCAAACATTGCTTCGAAAGCCATGGCAGGGTCCTCGACTTACAACGGCTTGACGGTGAACAGGCCGTCGTCGTGGCCCTCTTCGGAGCCGCCGTAGACCTGCTGCGCAACAGTGCGGACCTGGCTGCCACGGGCTTGCAGAATCTGGTCCATGGCCCCGGCAAACCAGCCGGTGAACATGTAGTCGACCTTGCGCCCGACCTTGCCGTACACGTAGACAAACGCCGAGTGTTCCAACTTGACGCTGGCGGTGCCTTTGTCGAGGTCGATATCCTGGATCTTGAACAGGCCCCAGCCGCGTTGCGACAGGCGCTTCATGTAGTGTTCGAACACCGCGACGCCTTCCAGGCCATGGCATTCAGCTTCTTTCTCGCACCAGTGCCAGGCGGATTTGTAGCCGGCCTTGTAAAGGATCTCGGCGTAGGCGTCAGCGCCCAGGACTTCTTCGATGCCCATGTGGTTGTTGACGAAAAAGTGGCGCGGTACGTAGAGCATTGGCAGGGCGTCGGAGGTCCAGACACCGGTTTCGCTGTCGACTTCGATAGGCAATTGAGGGGCGATCTTGGCCATGGGGTAAAGCTCCAGAATTCAGTATGTGATGTAGCCGAGGCACGAGGCACGAGGCTGCGATGCGTGTCTGCAGGACCGCCGCCTTGTCGCAGCCTCGTACCTCGGCAGCGGCTACAGGAATTGTGTTGAGATCGGTGCTTATTCGCCCCAGACGTCTTTCAGGACGTTGACCCAGTTCTCGCCCATGATCTTGCGCACCACACGCTCAGGATGGCCGCGCTTGAGCAGGGTCTCGGTGAGGTTGGGGAACTCGCCCACGGTGCGGATGCCCAGCGGGTTGATGATCTTGCCGAAGCTGGTCAGGCGGCGGGCGTAGCCCTTGTCATGGGTCAGCATTTCAAAGAAATCCTGGCCATGGCCCTGGGTGAAGTCGGTGCCGATACCGATGGCGTCTTCGCCGACGATGTTCATGGTGTATTCGATGGCTTCGGCGTAGTCGTCGATGGTCGAATCAATGCCCTTGGCCAGGAACGGCGCAAACATGGTCACGCCGACAAAGCCGCCGTGGTCGGCAATGAACTTGAGTTCTTCATCGGATTTGTTGCGCGGGTGCTCTTTAAGGCCCGACGGCAGGCAGTGGGAGTAGCACACCGGTTTTTTCGATTCGAGGATGACTTCTTCGCTGGTCTTGGAACCGACGTGGGACAGGTCGCACATGATGCCGACACGGTTCATCTCGGCGACGATCTCGCGACCAAAGCCCGACAGGCCGCCGTCGCGCTCGTAGCAACCGGTGCCGACGAGGTTCTGGGTGTTGTAGCACATCTGCACCACGCCAACGCCCAGTTGCTTGAAGATCTCGACATAGCCGAGCTGGTCTTCAAAAGCATGCGCGTTCTGGAAGCCGAAGATGATCCCGGTCTTGCCTTGCTCCTTGGCGCGACGGATGTCAGCGGTGGTTTTCACCGGGATCACCAGGTCGCTGTTCTCACGGATCAGTTTCTGGCTGGCGGCGATGTTGTTAATGGTGGCCTGGAAACCTTCCCACACCGACACGGTGCAGTTGGCAGCCGTCAGGCCGCCTTTGCGCATGTCTTCAAACAGGTCGCGGTTCCACTTGGCAATGATCAGCCCGTCGATAACGATGCTGTCGGCGTGCAATTGCGCTGGGCTCATCAGGCGTCCCCTTATTGGCGATTCATGCGCCGAATCGTCTGCCGGCGCTTTGGGGCCAGCATATGCCCAGGGGCTGACCGAGCCGGGTGCAAAAACGACAGGGGAATTGCCGAAAGCGTCAATCCGCGACAAAGGCCAACATGACATCTCTGACTGGTGTCTGTTCTTTGTCCTACGCTTGAGCCAGAATTTGGCCCATCACCTGATATGAGACGGCGCAATGAAATCGATTCTCCTGGCTTTGGCACTCATCGCAACCGGCGTACACGCGGCAGAAGACACCGATAGCACCCCGTGCGACGGCATCGAAAACGACAAGCAAACCCTGGAATGCGCCACCTACAACAAAACCACTGCCGAGCAATTGCTCAAGGATAACTACCAGGGCCTGCTGGAACGCATGGGTAGCACCTATGCCAGCAACAAGGCGCAGCTGGCAGACATTACCGCTCGTCTGAAGGATGCCCAGCAAAAGTGGGAAAAACTGCGTGACGCCGATTGCGCCGTGGATACCTTCCCGGCCGTGGCAGGGAGCAAGGCGTACGCGATTGCGCAGAATGATTGCCTGGCGCGGATGAGTGATGAGCGGTCGGAGTTTCTGGAGTCGATCGGGCAGGAATAAGCGACAATCCCCTGCATCCTCCCCTCTAGAAACAAGGCCACTCATGACTATCTGCGGCATCGAGATCAAAGGCAGCGAAGCGATCATCGCCGTCGCATCCCTGGACAACCAGGCGCTGGGCCACGTCGCCCTGGCCATCAAGAAAATCGCCCTCGATGACGACGATGAGGCCGCCAACGTCAAGGCCTTCGCCGCCCAGGTGAAGGCGTTTGTGCAGGACAACGCCATCGAGCGTATCGCCATCAAGAAGCGCAGCAAGAAAGGTGAATTCGCCGGTGGTCCGACGACGTTCAAGATTGAAGGAGTGTTTCAATTACTGGATGGGGTTGAAGTGACACTACTGTCGCCGCAGACCATCAATGCGCAAAACAAGAAGCACACCTTTGATCTGCCCGCGACGCTCAACAAGTATCAACACGAGGCTTATAAAACAGCCTGTTCATGCCTGATGAAGAAATAACCACACATCAGCTTTTGACGCAGTGTTCCAGGCCGTGCCCACCGCCTTCGTATTCAGGGCCGTAGTAATACTTGACGAAGGACACTTTACCGTCAGGCGTTGGCGTCACTTGTGCGACGCCCACGCCAAAATCTTTCAAGGCGGGGTCCGTGTGGGCAAAGTAGATGCCCAGCGTATCCGCAGTCCCGGCGGCCATGCCGTCATAGCGGGACTTGTCTTCCAGGGTCAGGGTGAAGGTGTAGGCGGCGTACTTGCCAGTGCTTTGCTTGGCATCGAGCTTCATGTCGACAACGCCCTTGAAGTTGCCGATATGTTTATCCTGGCCGTTACATTCATAACGCCCGCTGTAATCGGCTCCGGTAAAGGGTGCAGGCGCCGGCGCAGCCCAAACCGGGGTGGAAACGAGCGCAATCACAGCAACTAGTTTTTTCAGCATGCCAACCTCTTATGGCTTCTAGTGGCGCTCCTGGCGTATGCGCTTTCATTTCCAGAGCACATGACCAAGAACAATATGGAGACCATTGGACGTTAGCAGCCCCTTTCCACAGGTCATAGTTACCGACAGAAAACAAGACATTTCCTACACCTTCTGTGATACCCCTTACCAGCGCGTGCCACGCCACATCTGATTTTTCTTAGTGTGGTGTACGGCTTTTATGCCGTAGCCAGTCGCCGAACGACTTGTCTTCCAAGGCATAGGTATCTACACAATTGCGCAGGAGCCTGATTTTTGTAGCCGCTGCCGAGGCACGAGGCTGCGATGCGGTCCGCAGGACCGCCCTAGGGGCCGCTACGCAGCCCATCAATGCGCAGAACAAGAAGCACGATTTTGCCCTGCCGGCGACGCTGAACAAGTATCAGCATGAGGCGTACAAGGCGGTGTGTTCTGAACTAATAAAAACTTCTACAAAAATCCGCTAATTGCATAGATTTACTCCAAAAAAGCCAGAAACCTTGTTGTTTTTCGCACTCAACTACACTGAGTTTTGCTGCTCACCCGAGCAGTAAAAACCCACGAGATGCGATCAATTCAAGGAGAATCACCATGTCATGGTTTCCATCGTTAGGCGCCTTGGGAGGCAGCAGTGGCGCACGTATCCAGGCCGGGCCGCAAACGATCGGCCAACTCAAGTCAGGCACTTCACGCCTGGTAGATGCATACCCCTATGACTACGCCAACATCCTTCGGGCCTCCAGCCCTGAGTCGGGCTGGCTGGCTCAACCCCTGACGGGTGCGGAGAAGGACGCCCGGGTGATTGTCATCGGGGCAGGAATGTCGGGGCTGTTGACGGCAAGAGAGTTGCTGCGAGCAGGCTTGAACGTGGTCCTGTATGAGCGTAATCAGCTGGAAGACGCCGATGCCGACTGGCACCGCTATAGCTACGGTCGAGCCCGCAGTTTCGTACGCAAGCTACAACCCGATACCGTATGTGAACTGGGCGCCATGCGTTTTCCGGCAAAAGCCAAAGTCACCTGGGAAATGTTCGGGGACGTACTAGGCGAGGACACGCTGCTGGATCTGTTTCCCAACCCGGGTATTGTGCCCACGATCCTGTGCAAGGATGGCGTCACCTATCCCTGGATGGCTGGCAGCAACCAGGCTCCTGACTTGCCTGCGCAGTTCATGACCGTTTCCCTTGACGTGCGCAACGCCATCAACGCTATCGAAGGGGGAGGCTCCACCATCCTGGAAATCCTGGCCTTGCTGGAACGGCCGCAATTGTCCTCCGAAGAGGAGAAGCACATACAGGACTTCTGGATATCGATGATCCAACGCTTTGACAAGTTGAGTCTCGGTGACTGGATCCAGGAATATGTCTCAGATCCCAAGGGCTGGACGCCTGAACAGATGTCGATCTTCGTCAATCTCGGCTTCGGAACCGGCGGCATGGGCAGCATGTTCCCCATGGGTTTTCTCGAAATGCTGCGGATATGGCTCTGGGACTATCTGGATGAATATGCGCTACCGCCAGGAGTAGGTGTCGGCACAGTTGCCCATGCCCTTCTGAGCAAACTCAAGACTGAGTTCGGAGCGAACGGCAAGAATACCTTCACCTTGCATGAACGCCATGAAGTCCAGGAATTGGGGCTGTTCTTGACACCCGACGAACTGTCGGCAAAACCGGGAGTACTGGTGCGCGATCTCAACGGGCAGGGCATCGAAGGGGCTACGCTGGTACCGGTTCATGCCGACTATGTCGTTGTGGCCGTTCCCCATACCAGCATGTTGACTATGATGTCGCTGGCAAGCGAACTGAGCTATCCGCGTAACGGCACACGGGTAGAAATCTCGTTCGATGGCAAACGCTATGGGTTCTACAGTTATTTTGAAAAGTCGTGGTCAGAGAACTACGACAGTCGTATTGCCCCACTGAAAAACGCCATTGCCCGCCTCAATATGATGAACGCCGGCAAGTCCTTTTATGTCACACCACAGGCTCCCTGGGCAGTTGGCTCCGTGCTGGCCGACAGCTGGCAGCACATCGACAACAGACCCGTACGTTGCGTGCTGAGTGAGGGCTGGACACGCGCCAGCTACTACATCCCAGCCCTCGCAGAAAACCAGAATGGCCCGGTGGCCGCTCTGCTTTCCTATACCTGGGGCCTGGACTCGAACAAGGCCCGTAGCGTGCTTGATGTTGCTCCCTCTCGGGAAAACGGCACGGCGGACATTCCGATGTTCACTGAAAAGCCTGCCTGGTTCGGACCGGGATATTCCCGAGAGTGGTGGAGAAGCTACCGCGCAAGCGCTGCCGTACTCCCCTACATTCAGATCACCCCACACCAGGTCAGAACAACGGAGTACTTCAACTCGATACTGGGTAATGCGCAGAGCGATCCTAATGCGGTCGGCATTGACTGGCAGGACCAGCCGGGAGCTACAGGGGCATTCAAGCTTGATGCCGCTGGAGATTTTGCCACCTCCAACGCCTTGTGCAATCTGCACTTGTTCACCCAGGACCCCGGATTCAACATCAGCGCCAGGGATCGAACCTATCAGAAAATATTCCTGTCCTCGGACAGTGCCAGCAACTACCCAGGCTGGTGTGAAGGCGCCTTTATGTCGGGCATGAATGCCGCCATCGGCGTATTGGCCAATATCAATCAGAACAAACTCAAACCCGAGCCTGCACAGCTGCTGCAGGGTAATCCACTGGCGACCGTGAATCGGCTGATACCGCTCAAGCCTTACGTTAGACAGCCGTAGTCCACTCATCGAATGGGATTAACGTCATGAAGGTCGTCGCTGAAGTTTGTAGCAACATCCTCCTCGCTAGCCTTTCCCAATGCAGTATCGAGTAGCGAAACCGGTCTTCAGGCTGGTTTCGCTTCTAAGCCCTCCTCCCACTCGTCTCAGTACTTGCACATCATTCGCGCGTTTTTCCTCGCTTGTCGTGCCGAAGCCAATCGCCAAAAGACTTGTCTTCCAGCGCATAGGCACCGCGACTTGATTTCCAGACCAACTCCTTTTCGCGCAGAGCATCAATACAAGATTGAACCGTCTGGGTGCCCGGTACGACGTCGCTACCCATGGCCTCCAGCACCTTGCCTACCGCCAGCAACGTTGAATCGGTAAATGGCGCAAAGGGCTCGTTGTTCTGCGAACGCTCAACCATCACTTCCAGCACCGCTCGTTGCGGCACGGTCAGGGCATTCCAGGCGCTTTCGAACTCAGTCCACACGCCCGCACGCAGGAATTCGGCGCGGTTATGCAGCAGTTGGCTCAGGTTGCTCGCATCGCCAAGGTCCAGTGCGACTTCGCTGATGATGGTGCGCAACATCTCGGGGCGACGGCCAACCAGTTCGAAGGCTTCATCGATGTCGGCAGCGCTGAACTGATTGGTCTCGGCCAGTTGGGCATTGAGGTGCACGGTGTAGGCTTGGGTGAACTCTTTGCCGAGCAACGGAAACGGGGTAATGCTGGAGCCGAAAAACGGCTGGCTTTTACCAAGGACCAGATGGGCGAGTTTGTCGCGGTTGGAACCGGTAAATACCAGGCGTAAGCCGCTGCCCTCGCCTTCACGGCCCTGGTTGAGCTGATCCCGCGCAGCCTTGAGGGCGAACATCGCGTTGATGCCGGCTTCGGTGGTCAGTGCGTGCTGCGCCTCGTCAATCACCAGCACCACGGTCTTCTGCGCCGCGCTGTGGAGCAATTCCAAGGCTTGGGTCAGCGTGGCCCCGGCCGGTAGTTGAGGTTTGGTGAAATCCCAGGACAAGGTGCGCAGGAAGCTGAGTTTTTCGACGCCGATGGATTTGGCCAGCTTGCGAATGCCGTTTTCATAGGGCACCAAAGCGCCGGCAATGGCTCCGGCGATCAGGTCTGCCGGGTCTTGTTCCTTGTTGGCCCAGAGGTCGACATACACCGCCAGCCAGCCCCGAGCCTGGCACTCCGGGATCAAGTCTTCGCGTAAAAAGGTACTTTTGCCCGTGCGACGCGGCGCCGCCAGGAACAGGCCGGAGGTGAAATCCTGGATCCCGGCACCCACCAGGCCATCGGCAATGCTGACGGCCAGAGCGGGCCGGCGAAACACGAAGCCACTGTTCTTCGACATGGTTTTATACCCAATTATGGAAACGACTATAAATTATAGTTACGAGTATAATTGACTATAATCGGCTGTCAAACCACCTCCCGTCGCCGGTCTTCCCTCGGGCACTTGGCAAACCGCGCCCGGTAGCTACGGGTGAAATACGACGGCGACTCAAACCCGCAGGCAATGCTCACTTCCAGCACGCTCATGTCGGTCTGGCGCAGCAATTGCCGAGCCTTTTCCAGGCGCAGGCCGAGGTAGAAATTGCTCGGTGTATCGTTCAGGTACAGCCGAAACAGCCGCTCCAACTGCCGCCGTGTGACCTTGATCGCCTCTGCCAGCGCCAGCGTGCTCAACGGCGGTTCGGTGTGCTGCTCCATCTCGCCGATCACGTGCACCAGTTTTTTGTTGTTGATGCCGTAGCGCGTGGCGATTTGCATGCGCTGGTGGTCTTTGCGTGGACGAATGCGACCGAGCACGAACTGTTCGGAGACCTGGATCGCCAGTTCCGGACCATGGGCCTGGCTGATCAGGTCGAGCATAAGGTCGATAGACGCGGTACCACCGGCGCAGGTGATACGCCGACGGTCGATCTCGAACAGTTCCTGGGTCACCGTCAGCTGTGGATAAGACTCCTTGAAGGCGTCGATGGCTTCCCAGTGCAGGGTCAGGCGGTGGTCGTCCAGCAGGCCCGCCTCGGCAAGGACAAAGCTGCCGGTGTCGATAGCGCCGAGGGTCACACCCTCGCTGTCGAGGCGGCGCAGCCAATGCTCAAGTGCAGGCGTGGCGAACTTCAACGGCTCGAAACCGGCCACCACCAACAGCGTCGCACCCTTTTTCAGCGGTTCCAGCGCCGCGTCAGCGTTGACCGACATGCCATTGCTCGCCAGTACCGCTCCACCATCGGCGCTCAATACATGCCAACGGTACAACTCGCCACGAAAGCGGTTGGCCACGCGCAACGGTTCGATGGCGGAGATAAAGCCGATGGCGGAGAACCCCGGCATCAACAGAAAGTAGAAATCCTGGGACATGGAGCGCACTCGTGGGACGGGTAGCGTGGCCACTGTGATACGCCAGTTCAATCGGTGATTCAAGAGCACAGGTCGCTGCAGTGCAAGAGCGGGTCGCCGCCGTGCGTTTTGTCGGGCACCAAGCTAAGTAACTTGGCTGCACGGCGCACAAAGACGCCGGAACCCACAATAACGACCTGCCGAGGGATCCACCATGAACCGACTGATCAGCCGTTGTGTGCTTGCACTCAGCGCCAGCGCCATTTTGAGTACCCACGTAATGGCCGCCGACGCCGCGTCCTGCCAGAACGTGCGCATGGGCGTGGTGAACTGGACCGACGTGATCGCCACCAGCGCCATGACCCAAGTGTTGCTCGATGGCCTCGGCTACAAGACCAAACAAACCAGCGCGTCCCAGCAAATCATCTTCGCCGGGATCCGCGACCAGCGCCTGGACCTGTTCCTCGGCTACTGGAACCCGCTGATGACCCAGACCATCACGCCGTTTGTCGACGCCAAGCAGGTCAAGGTCCTCGACGCGCCCAGCCTCAAGGACGCCCGCGCCACCCTGGCGGTCCCGACCTACCTGGCAGACAAAGGCCTGAAAACCTTCGCCGATATTGCCAAGTTCGAAAAAGAGCTGGGCGGCAAGATCTACGGTATCGAACCCGGCTCGGGCGCCAACACCCAGATCAAGGCAATGATCACCAAGAACCAGTTCGGCCTCGGCAAATTCCAACTGGTGGAATCCAGCGAGGCCGGCATGCTCGCCGCCGTGGACCGCGCCGTGCGGCGCAAGGAAGCCGTGGTGTTCTTCGGCTGGGCGCCGCACCCGATGAACGTCAACGTGGCCATGACCTACCTCACCGGCAGCGATGACGCCCTGGGCCCGAATGAAGGCATGGCCACGGTCTGGACCGTCACCGCGCCAACCTACGCCCAGCAATGCCCTAACGTCAGCCGCCTGTTGAGCAACCTGACCTTCACCGCCGCCGACGAGAGCCGGATGATGCAGCCGTTGCTGGATCACAAGGACGCTTTCGAGTCCGCCAAGCAATGGCTCAAGGACCACCCGCAAGACCAGCAGCGCTGGCTGGAAGGTGTGACCACCTTTGACGGCAAGCCGGCCGCGACCAACCTGCAATTGACCAGCAAATAATTTTCCGAATCACCGTTTCGCAGCCGATGTTGGCTGCGAACGGCATCACTACGCTCGCCTGTAAGGAACCTGCCCCATGAACCACGACGTCATCATCACCTGCGCACTCACCGGTGCTGGCGACACGACCGCCAGAAGCCCACACGTGCCGGTCACCCCGAAACAAATCGCCGCCGCGGCGGTGGAAGCCGCCAAGGCTGGCGCCACGGTCGTGCATTGCCACGTACGTGACCCCAAAACCGGCAAGTTCAGCCGCGACGTCGCGCTGTACCGCGAAGTGATGGAGCGCATCCGCGAGGCGGACGTCGACATCATCGTCAACCTCACCGCCGGCATGGGTGGCGACCTGGAAATCGGCGGCGGCGAGAACCCGATGGAGTTCGGTCCCAACACCGACCTCGTCGGCCCGCTGACCCGCCTGGCCCACGTTGAAGCCTTGCTGCCGGAAATCTGCACCCTGGACTGCGGCACCCTGAACTTTGGCGACGGCGACACCATTTACGTCTCCACCCCAGCCCAACTGCGGGCTGGCGCCAAACGCATTCAAGAGCTGGGGGTGAAGGCCGAGCTGGAGATTTTCGACACCGGTCACCTGTGGTTCGCCAAACAGATGATCAAGGAAGGCTTGCTCGATAACCCGCTGTTCCAACTGTGCCTGGGTATCCCGTGGGGCGCACCGGCTGACACCACCACCATGAAAGCCATGGTCGACAACCTGCCGGCGGACGCCGTGTGGGCCGGCTTCGGCATCGGCCGCATGCAAATGCCAATGGCGGCGCAAGCGGTGCTGCTGGGCGGCAACGTGCGGGTCGGCCTGGAAGACAATTTGTGGCTGGACAAGGGTGTGCTGGCAACCAACGGGCAGTTGGTGGAACGCGCCAGCGAGATCCTCAGCCGCCTCGGTGCGCGGGTCATGACCCCGGCCGAAGGCCGCGTGAAGATGGGTTTGACCAAGCGCGGCTGAAGCTGACTGACACCTCACCCTGTGGGAGCCGGGCTTGCCCGCGATGACGGCATTCTGTCCGCCATCGATGTGCCGGATGTGCCGGCCTCATCGCGGGCAAGCCCGGCTCCCACAGGGAATCACCAAACTCTTTAGGACATAGCCATGAGCTTTATCACCGAAATCAAAACCTTCGCCGCGCTGGGCAGCGGTGTTATCGGCAGCGGTTGGGTGTCCCGCGCCCTCGCCCACGGCCTCGATGTAGTGGCCTGGGACCCGGCGCCGGGCGCTGAAGCCGCCTTGCGCAAACGCGTCGCCAACGCGTGGGGCGCCCTGGAAAAACAAGGCCTGGCGCCAGGTGCGTCCCAGGACCGCCTGCGTTTTGTCGCCACCATTGAAGAGTGCGTGAAAGATGCCGACTTCATCCAGGAAAGCGCCCCGGAACGCCTGGAGCTGAAGCTGGAACTGCACAGCAAGATCAGCGCGGCAGCCAAGCCGAATGCGTTGATAGGCTCAAGCACCTCAGGGCTGTTGCCCAGCGAGTTTTATGAAGGCTCGACTCACCCGGAACGTTGCGTAGTGGGTCACCCATTCAACCCGGTGTACCTGCTGCCACTGGTAGAAGTGGTGGGTGGCAAGCACACCGCACCGGAAGCGATTCAGGCAGCAATCAAGGTGTATGAATCCCTCGGCATGCGCCCGCTGCATGTGCGTAAAGAGGTGCCTGGTTTTATCGCTGACCGTCTGCTGGAAGCGCTGTGGCGTGAGGCGCTGCACCTGGTCAACGATGGCGTGGCAACCACTGGCGAGATTGATGATGCAATCCGCTTTGGTGCCGGTTTGCGGTGGTCGTTCATGGGGACTTTCCTGACCTACACCTTGGCGGGTGGCGATGCGGGAATGCGGCATTTCATGGCGCAGTTTGGGCCAGCGCTGCAGTTACCGTGGACCTATTTGCCAGCGCCGGAGCTGACCGATAAGTTGATTGATGACGTGGTGGACGGCACCACTGAACAGTTGGGGACGCACAGCATTTCGGCGCTGGAGCGCTATCGTGATGATTGCCTGCTGGCGGTGCTGGAGGCGGTGAGGACGACCAAGGAAAAACATGGAATGGCATTTGCCGAGTAGACGCTGAAGATCCAATGTGGGAGCGGGCTTGCCCGCTCCCACATTTTTGACCGAGTACACATTTGGAACTGTAACCATGCCCGCTCTAACCACCTACACCACCAAAATCCTCCCCGACTGGGTCGACTACAACGGCCACCTGCGGGACGCGTTCTACCTGCTGATCTTCAGCTACGCCACCGACGCGTTGATGGACACCCTGGGCCTTACCAGCGAAAACCGCGAAACCAGCGGCCACTCGCTGTTCACCCTGGAGCTGCACCTCAACTACCTGCACGAAGTGAAGCTGGGCGCCGAAGTCGAGGTCCACACCCAACTCATCGCCCACGACCGCAAACGCCTGCACCTCTATCACAGCCTGCACCTGGTGGGCGAAGCACCCGAGTTGGCCGGCAACGAACAGATGCTGCTGCACGTCGATCTCGCCGGGCCGCATTCGGCGCCATTCAGTGACGCGGTGCTGGGCACGTTGACGGCCATCAGCGCCGAGCAGATCGACCTGCCGAAACCGGCCCTCCTCGGCCGAGTGATTGGACTGCCCCCCCAAAAATAAGGAATCGCCATGCAAACTGCCGCCGCTGTTGCCGACTTCCGTACTTACCCATTGATCAGCGACCTGGCCGACGTGCAGGTGCACAGCGATCACCTCCAAGTGCAATGGGCCGATGGCCGGGTCAGCCCGTTCCATCACCAATGGCTGCGGGACAACTGCCCCTGCCCGTCGTGTGTCTACAGCGTGACCCGTGAGCAGGTGTTGGAAATCGTCGATGTCGACGAGAACCTCACAGCCATCAGTGCCCGTATCGACCAGGGTTTTCTGAGCGTGCAATGGAGCGGCGGTCATCACAGCCAATACGATCCCGGTTGGCTGCGAGCCCATGCCTATGACGATGAATCCCGCGCCGAGCGTCGGGCTGCCAAACCGAAATCCAAACTCTGGGACCGCTCATTCGAGCTGCCCATTTTTGAATACACAGCCTTGATGGAAGACCCGAAGGCACTGCTGCAATGGCTGTTGGCATTACGCGACAGCGGCCTCACGCAAGTACGCGGCGTACCCACCGAGCCTGGCTCCCTGGCACTGATCGCCAAGCGTATTTCGTTTATCCGCGAGAGCAACTTCGGCGTGCTGTTCAACGTGCAATCCAAGGCCGACGCCGACAGCAACGCCTACACCGCGTTCAACCTGCCACTGCACAGCGATTTACCGACGCGAGAGCTGCAACCGGGGCTGCAGTTTTTACATTGCCTGGTGAATGACGCCGACGGTGGCGAGAGTATTTTTGTCGACGGCTTCGCCATTGCCCGAGCCTTGCGCGATGAGGACCCCGAAGCGTTTCGTGCGTTGTGTGAAATCCCGGTAGAGTTCCGCAACAAGGACCGTCACAGCGATTATCGCCGGCTGGCGCCGATCATTGCGCTGGATGCCTTGGGTGAGGTCGCCGAGATTCGCATGGCCAACTTTCTGCGCGGGCCGTTCGAGGCAAGTGTGGAACACATGCCGTTGTTGTATCGCGCCTATCGCCGGTTTATTGCGATGACCCGGGAAGAGCGCTTTCGCCTGGTCAAACGCTTGAATCCTGGCGAACTGTGGTGCTTCGATAACCGCCGCACCCTGCATGCCCGTAACGCGTTTGACCCGGCATCCGGCGCGCGGCATTTCCAGGGGTGCTATATCGATCGGGATGAGTTGTTGTCCAGGATATTGGTATTGCAAAGGTAGACCGCGTCGCGCCCTTCGCGAGCAAGCCCGCTCCCACATTTTGATTTGTGAATACCATCAAAGTGGGAGCTGGCTTGCCTGCGATGAGGCCCGTACCGGCGCCACACATCCCACACAAAAAAAGCCCCGATCCAGCCGTGACTGGATCGGGGCAGAGTGCTTTGTGTGAGCTGCGCATCCCGAGGGTGACCAAACCTTCAAGCTGCTTGCTTGAGTTCAGTGTGCCCACTCCTTCCCCAAACGAGTTAGCCGAAAACGACCTGTTCATAGGTGTCCCGGACATTCATGTATTCAATGCTTGCCGACACGGTGACGGCCTACCAGAATCGACCCCATCACCGCTCCCCTAACAAGGATAAACGTCATGATGCACGCGGATTTGATTGACCAGGACGACCTGCTTGGCCAACTGCGGTCATTGGGTTTCGAAGTGTCCAGCGGCGCCACCGCCGAGCAGGCTTGTGAGTGTGCGGTGCGTGGTTTGAGTGAGTCACGGGCCAAGGCACTTAAAGGCATGGTCGAGCAGATGTACACCGGCAGCGCGACGATTTTGCCGGCGGTCAGGCAGGCCATTGATAAGCAGTTGCTGCCGGCCCTTGTGCAGTTTCGGCAAAACTCTGGCGCCTGATAGATCGCTATCGCAGGCAAGTCGAATCGTCGCACCGCAGCTCCCACATTTTGATTTGTGAATACATTCAAATGTGGGAGCTGGCTTGCCTGCGATGAAGTCGACTCGGTCTAGAGCCTTACACTGGCAAAAGTCGACTCATTACGCGCCTGGCTCAACGCCGACAACGGCCCGGACAACGGTGACAACACCAGCGCCTGCGGGATCGGCATCATCGCCACTTGCTGGGCGGTGTTGGAACCTACGCGCTCATCTCGCGGCGGAATCCCGAAGTATTCGCGGTAGCACTTGGAGAAGTGCGGCGTAGAAACAAACCCGCACACCGACGCCACTTCGATGATCGACATCGGCGTTTGCTTGAGCAATTGCCGCGCGCGGATCAGGCGCAACTTGAGGTAGTAGCGCGACGGCGAGCAGTGCAGGTACTTCTGGAACAGCCGCTCCAGCTGACGCCGGGAAACGGCGACGTACACTGCCAGTTCATCGAGGTCGATGGGCTCTTCCAGATTGGCTTCCATCAACGCGACGATTTCCTGCAACTTCGGCTGGTTGGTGCCGAGCATGTGCTTGAGCGGTACGCGCTGGTGATCCTGCTCATTGCGGATGCGTTCGTAGACAAACATCTCGGAGATGGCCGCCGACAATTCACGGCCGTGGTCGCGGCTGATCAGGTGCAGCATCATGTCCAATGGCGCAGTGCCGCCCGAACTGGTGAAGCGGTTGCGGTCGAGGGTGAACAGGCGAGTGCTCATGGCCACGCGCGGGAAGGCTTCCTGCATCGATGCCAGGCATTCCCAATGCACGCTGCAATCAAAACCGTCGAGCAAGCCGGCACAGGCCAAGGCCCAACTGCCAGTGCACACCGCACCAAGGCGACGGGACTGACGCGCCTGGCTTTGCAACCAGGACACGTGTTCACGGGTGACGGTGCGCTGAATGCCCACGCCGCCGCAGACAATCACGGTGTCCAGGGCCGGGGCTTTGTGCATGGAGCAATCGGGAGTGATCTGCAGACCGTCGCTGGCCCACACCTGGTTTCCGTCGACACTCAAGGTCGTCCAGCGATACAGCTCGCGGCCGGACAACTGGTTGGCCATGCGCAGTGGTTCGACTGCGGAGGCCAGGGAAATCAGCGTGAAATTGTCCAGCAGCAAAAAGCCGATGGATTGAGGCGCACGGTTCTGGGGTTGGGCCCCGGAGTTGAACGACGTCATCGCGGTATCTCCTCACACAAAGCGGGTGATGGCCTCAGGCGAGGCTCTTGTTATTGCGCTCATCTTCTAAAGAGAGAGGCTTTTGATTGATAGAGCAAATGCCATGCCTAAAGTTGAATGCGCATTCAATAACTCCTGAAAACGACCTCATGACGCGTCTATATAAGCCCGCGCACGGAGTACGGGATATCAGTCGAAAAAGACGCACGGGCAGGCAGGCCCAAGGTGTGTGAGCAGTTCGGTAGCACTTGTGGGAAGCAGGAGAAACGACGTGGGAAAAGACTGTCACCCAAAGCACAGGCGATGGGTGGTAGAGAGACAAACCGTTCGCAAGCTACTTATCTATTTGCGACGCGCTAAAAGGTGGCGTGATGGGGTCAGGGTGTTCACTTTATGAGCAGCGTCGTCTGAACCACGGCTATCGCAGGCAAGCCAGCTCCCACCTTTGAAACGCGTCCCCCTGTGGGAGCTGGCTTGCCTGCGATAGCGGTATCACTGACTCAACACTCCACCGCACTCACCGCCAACCCACCCCGCGATGTCTCCTTGTACTTGTCATGCATGTCCGCCCCGGTATCGCGCATGGTGCGGATCACCCGGTCCAGGGAGATAAAGTGCTGGCCATCGCCGCGCAGCGCCATCTGCGCCGCGTTGATCGCTTTCACCGCCGCAATCGCATTGCGCTCAATGCACGGCACTTGCACCAGCCCGCCCACCGGGTCGCATGTCAGGCCAAGGTTGTGTTCCAGGCCAATTTCCGCCGCGTTGCACAACTGCTCTGGCGTAGCCCCCAGAATTTCCGCCAACCCGGCCGCCGCCATCGCGCATGCCGAACCGACTTCACCCTGGCAACCCACTTCAGCGCCAGAGATCGAGGCGTTCTTTTTACAGAGGATGCCCACCGCTGCGGCACTCAGGAAATAGTCGACGACGTTGGCTTCGGTCACCACTTCACTGAACTTCATAAAGTAGTGCAGCACCGCCGGGATAATCCCCGCCGCGCCATTGGTGGGCGCCGTGACCATGCGTCCACCAGCGGCGTTTTCCTCATTCACCGCCAGGGCGAACAAGTTGACCCACTCCATAGCGCTCAAGGTCGAGCCGATCACATTCGGTTTGCCCAGCTCCTGCAAGCTGCGGTGCAACTTGGCTGCACGCCGCCGCACATTAAGACCACCCGGCAGAATGCCTTCGTGCTTGAGGCCTTGCTCGACGCAATCTTGCATGGCACGCCAGAGCTTCATCAGGCCGTTGCGGATTTCCTCTTCAGAACGCCAGACTTTCTCATTGGCGAGCATCAGTTCGGCCACCCGCAGGTTGTGGGTCTGGCACAGGTTCAGCAGCTCTACCGCACTGGAAAAATCGTAAGGCAGCTCGGTGCGATCCATATCCGCCACGCCGCTGTTGGCCTGGGCTTGATCCACTACAAAACCGCCACCGACTGAATAGTAAGTATCGCGGTGCAACTCACCGTTGTCACCGAACACCACCAGGGTCATGGCGTTGGGATGAAACGGCAGGTTTTCATCGATCAGGCGCATGTCCCGTGACCAGAGAAACGGCACCGGCAAACGCCCGTCCAGCAATAAGGTATTGGTTTCGCGCAGGGTCTCGATGCGGATACCGATCTGCGACGGGTCTATCGCATCCGGCCATTCACCCATCAGGCCCATGATCGTCGCGTTGTCGCTGCCATGACCGATACCGGTGGCGGATAAAGAGCCATAGAGCTGGACTTCAACCCGTCGCACCTGTTCCAGCAGGCCCCGTTCACGCAACCCCTGGACGAACAACGCGGCCGCGCGCATGGGCCCGACGGTGTGAGAACTGGAGGGACCGATGCCGATCTTGAACAGGTCGAAAACGCTGATAGCCATTACCGTGAAACTCCTCGATGAGCACAGGCCAGACGCAAGAGCTGCTACGCTCAAGTCGCCCGGATGGCGGCATCATCAAGCTTTTGTTGCCCCGCACGGCGTCTCACACCGACGTACCCATGCTCACCAGCGCCGCCCCCGTGCGATCACCCGTTCTGGGCGTTTTTTACGGCTCAGATCGGAAAAACCCACGGTTTTGCCCTGGAAAAAATCTGTAAGCGACTTCACCGACACTGGATACGACCATCCCTGTACTGGATACGACGCCCCCTGTAGGCGTCAGATTTTCACTGGTACATGATCAGTCACGACTCGTTTGCAAAACACCATGGCAGAGCTGTCATCGCACGCCCCAACCGCAACACCTATAAAGCGCGGTCAACCGCCGCCAGAAAAACATCAGGAGTCTCCCCACATGAAAGGTTCCCCCACGTTGTTGTTGGCCGCCATGCTGAGTCTGCCAGTCCTGGCTCAAGCTGCAGAACCGGCTCAATGCAGTACCGTCAACTTCTCTGATGTCGGCTGGACAGACATTACCGTTACCACCGCCACCACCAGTGAAGTCCTCAAGGCTCTCGGCTACAAGCCTCGCACCACGATGATTTCCGTTCCGGTGACCTACAAGTCACTGGCCGACGGCAAGAACATGGACATCTTCCTCGGCAACTGGATGCCGACCATGGAAAACGACATCAAGCAGTACCGTGATGCCGGCACCGTGGAAACCGTGCGCGCCAATCTCGAGAACGCCAAATACACCCTGGCGGTGCCCGAAGCGCTGTACGACAAAGGCCTGAAAGACTTTGCCGATATCGTCAAATTCAAGGAAGAGCTGGGCGGCAAGATCTATGGCATCGAGCCGGGCAACGACGGCAACCGCACCATCCAGAGCGTGATCGACAAGAACCAGTTCGGCTTGAAAGACGCCGGCTTCAAGGTGGTCGAATCAAGCGAAGCCGGAATGCTCTCGCAGGTGGAACGCGCCACCAAACGTGGCCAGGCGATCGTGTTCCTGGGCTGGGAACCGCATCCGATGAACACCCGCTTCAAGATGAAGTACCTGACCGGGGGTGACGATTCATTCGGCCCCAACTACGGCCAGGCCACCATCTATACCAACACCCGCAAAGGCTACGTCCAGGAATGCAGCAACGTCGGCCAGTTGCTGAAGAACCTGTCGTTCACCTTGAACATGGAAAGCACCCTGATGGGTAACGTCCTTGACGACAAGATGAAGCCTGACGCTGCAGCCAAGGCCTGGCTGAAGAAGAACCCGCAAGTACTCGACACCTGGCTGGCCGGTGTCACCACCATTGATGGCAAACCAGGGTTGGAGGCCGTGAAAGCTTACCTCGCCAAGTAAATGCTGACCCCGGGCCGGCTCGCTGGCCCGGGATGTTTTTCCTCTTCGCATGTGGACATTCACTACCATGCTGACTGAACAGAAAATCCCACTAGGCCAGTACATCGCTGCCTTCGTCGAATGGTTGACCAAACACGGTGCCAACTACTTCGACGCAATTGCATCGACCCTGGAAACGATGATCCACGGCGTGACGTTCGCGCTGACCTGGTTCAATCCACTGGCATTGATCGGTCTGATTGCGCTGCTGGCTCACTTTATTCAACGTAAATGGGGACTGACTGTTTTTGTCATTGCCTCCTTCCTGCTGATCCTCAACCTGGGTTACTGGCAGGAAACCATGGAGACCCTGGCACAGGTGCTGTTCGCCACCCTGGTCTGCGTGGTCATCGGCGTGCCGCTGGGCATTGTTGCCGCGCACAAACCGATGTTCTACACCCTGATGCGGCCGGTGCTCGATCTGATGCAGACCGTACCGACCTTCGTCTACCTCATCCCTACCCTGACCCTCTTCGGGCTGGGTGTGGTGCCCGGTCTGATTTCCACGGTGGTGTTCGCGATTGCCGCGCCGATCCGCCTGACCTACCTGGGTATCCGTGATGTGCCGCAAGAGTTGATGGACGCCGGCAAGGCCTTTGGCTGCTCGCGCCGTCAGTTGCTCTCTAGGATTGAACTGCCCCACGCCATGCCGAGCATCGCCGCCGGCATTACCCAATGCATCATGCTGTCGTTGTCGATGGTAGTGATCGCCGCCCTGGTGGGCGCCGATGGCCTCGGCAAGCCGGTGGTCAACGCACTGAACACCGCCGACATCGCCCTGGGCTTTGAAGCCGGCCTGGCGATCGTGTTGCTGGCCATCATGCTCGACCGCATCTGCAAACAACCCGACGCCAAAGTAGGGGGTGACGCATGAGCATCATTCGCTTCGATCAGGTCGACGTGGTGTTCTCAAAAGACCCGCGTGAAGCCCTGAAACTGCTCGACCAAGGCATGACCCGTGACCAGATCCTGAAAAAAACCGGCCAGATTGTCGGCGTTGAAAAGGCCAGCCTGGATATCGAGAAAGGCGAGATCTGCGTGCTGATGGGCCTGTCCGGCTCCGGCAAGTCGAGCTTGCTGCGCTGCATCAACGGCTTGAACACCGTCAGCCGCGGGCAACTGTTCGTCGAACACGAAGGCAAGCAGATCGACATCGCTTCTTGCTCCCCAGCCGAGCTGAAAATGATGCGCACCAAGCGCATCGCCATGGTCTTCCAGAAGTTTGCCCTGATGCCTTGGCTGACGGTGCGCGAGAACATCAGCTTTGGCCTGGAAATGCAGGGCCGGCCGGAGAAAGAGCGGCGCAAGCTGGTGGACGACAAGCTGGAGCTGGTGGGCCTGGCCCAGTGGCGCAACAAGAAGCCCGACGAATTGTCCGGCGGCATGCAGCAGCGTGTGGGCCTGGCCCGCGCCCTGGCGATGGACGCCGATATTCTGCTGATGGACGAACCCTTCTCCGCACTCGACCCGCTGATCCGCCAGGGTTTGCAGGACGAGTTGCTGGAGCTGCAAAACAAGCTGAGCAAGACCATCGTGTTCGTCAGCCACGACCTGGATGAAGCACTGAAACTCGGCAGCCGTATCGCAATCATGAAAGATGGCCGGATCATCCAGTACAGCGTGCCGGAAGAGATCGTGCTGAACCCTGCCGATGATTATGTGCGCACCTTCGTGGCCCATACCAATCCGCTGAATGTGCTGTGCGGGCGCAGCCTGATGCGCACGCTGGACAATTGCACACGCGTTAACGGTTCGGTGTGCCTGGATCCGGGCGGCGACTCGTGGCTGGACCTGGCGGAAGGCAACACGATCAAAGGCGCACGGCAGAACGGCTCATCGCTGAACTTGCAGAACTGGATGCCTGGGCAGGCGGTGGAAGGCTTGGGCCGGGTACCGACGCTGGTGGACTCCAATATCGGCATGCGTGATGCGCTGCAGATTCGCTACCAGACGGGGAACAAGCTGGTGTTGCATGACAACAACAAGGTGGTGGGGATACTCGGGGATAGCGAGTTGTATCACGCGTTGTTGGGTAAGAATCTGGGGTAATCCCAAACCGCAACATCAACTGCAGGAACTCGGTCAATGTGGGAGCTGGCTTGCCTGCTCCCACATTTGATCTCTATTCCAACAGTGAGCAAGCGGTGCCCTTGAGGGCACCGCTCACATCAACACTCAGCTATAGACACGGCCAAGGAGCTGCCGATGGCTTTCAAACTGATCGAGCACGTCCCGGGTAATCTGCTCCTGGGTGAAGCCCATCAGGTCGTATTCCTGGCTCCCGTTATGCAGGTAAACCTCGGCGCGGTAGTAACGCGCGCGCTCTTCTTCAGCCTCGGCGGACTCACTCGGCGCCGCCAGGTAACCGTCCAGGCTCACCTCGTAGACAAACGGGTTACCCTCTTCCATCTCGATCCGCAGGCCCATGCAGCGCTTGGATTTACCGAGCAAGGTCTGCACATCCAGCCCTTGGGCCCGCAACGCCACTGCCGCTTCTTCCAGCGCCGGCGTCACCTTCTTGTCCATAAAGCGTTGCACAACCGCCTGAGTCGGTTGCAGGTCCTGCGCGGTCAGACGCTCGCTGAAACCACGACGCCCACGTTCAGCCAGCTGCGCTTGCTCCTGCTCGATCGCCACATCCTGGCGCATGGCCTTGTGCAGACCGAACATGAACAGAATCAGCACCACCGAGAACGGCAGACCGGCCAACACCACCATGGTTTGCATGGCTTCGAAGTTACCGGCGAACAGCAGACCGATGGTCACCAGCGTGATCACCACCGACCAGAAAATCCGCAACCAGTGCGGCGCATCTTCGTCAACGTTGCCGCCCTTGCAGGACAGGTTAGCCATCATCACCGCGCCGGAGTCCGCCGGGGTCAGGAACAACACGAAGCCGACAAAGATCGACACGCCAATAACAATCTTCGACGCCGGGTAATGCTCAAGCAGTTGGTAGATCGCCATGGACGGTTGTTCCAGGGCAGTTTTGCCCAGTTCCACCGCACCATGGTTAAGCACCAGGTCCAACGCCGAGTTGCCGAAGATCGACAGCCACGCCAGGGTGAAGCCCAACGGGATCAGCAGCACGCCGGCCACCAGTTCACGCACGGTGCGACCACGGGAAATACGCGCGATGAACATGCCTACGAATGGCGCCCAGGAAATCCACCAGGCCCAGTAGAACAAGGTCCACAGGCCCATCCAGCGTTCGGTCTTGTCGGCGTCGCCTTCGTACACATAGAGGTCGAAGGTTTTCAGCACGATGCCGTTCAGGTAGTCACCGGTGTTTTGCACCAGACCGTTAAGCAAGTGCAGGGTCGGGCCGAACAACAGCACGAAAATCAGCAAGCCGCTGAACAGCACGATGTTCAGGTTGGACAGGCGGCGAATGCCGTTTTCCACACCCGATACGGCAGCAATGGTCGCCACGGTGCTCATCACGATGATCACGATCAGCAGGTTGGTGTTGCTGTGCTCCATGCCGAACAGGTTTTCCAACCCGGACGATACCTGCATCGAACCAATCCCCAGGTTCGTCACCAGGCCCAACAGCGTCACGAACATACCGAAGCCGTCCACCGCATGACCGGCCGCGCCCTTGACCCAACGCTCGCCCACCAGCGGGTACAGCGCCGAACGCAAGGCCAGCGGCTGGTTATGGCGGTAGGCAAAGTACGCCACGGCCAGGCCGACCAGCGCGTAGATCGCCCAGCCATGCAGGCCCCAGTGCAGGAAGGTCAACTGCAACGCCTGGCGGGCGGCGCCATTGCTGGCGGCTGCGCCTTCAGGCGGGTTGAAGTAGTGGTCCAGCGGCTCGGATGCACCGAAGTACAGCAGCGAAATGCCGATGCCCGACGAGAACAGCATGCCGGCCCAGGCGCCGTAGCTGAAGTCCGGGGTGTCGTCCTTGCTGCCCAGTTTCAGTTTACCGTAGGACGAAAACGCCAGGCCCACCACAAACACCAGGTAGGCAGCGATGACCACCATGTAGTACCAGCCAAAGCTTTTCGACAACCAGGCCTGGGCCACGCCGAGCATCCTGCCAGCTTCCTGCGGGGCGATAATCAGAATCGCGGTCAACAACAGAATCAGCGCGGTGGAGGTGTAGAACACCCAACCGTTGACCCGCACCTTTTCCGGCGGGGTCTTTATAAGAGAGGCAGAACTCATGGCACAGATGCTCCGGGCAGTGCAGAGAAACGCAAGGCAGCGCTTGACCCGTGCCATCGATTTTTCGGCAGTCGACGGACGGGTGTTATAAAGACACCCCGAAAAGTCCTGGACCCCACCGAAGCCGTGGCTTGGGCTGTTTCAAGGGTTTTTGCAGAGGTCAGATGTCGCCACATGCACGTAGGAAATACCTGTAGGCAGCGACCATTTGTCGCAGATCTTATTCTTTGTTGATTGAACGTTCAATCAAAACAAAATAGACTGGCCATCAAACCGACGGACGTTTATCGCTCGTCGGCAGGCCAAAGGAGAGGTGCTACATGCCCAAGGTCGGTATGCAACCCATACGCCGCCAGCAGTTGATCGAAGCCACGTTGACGGCCATTGATCAGGTCGGAATGGGAGACGCCAGCATTGCGCTGATCGCCCGTTTGGCCGGTGTTTCGAACGGCATCATCAGTCACTACTTTCAGGACAAGAATGGCCTGATTGCCGCGACGATGCGGTACCTGATGAACGTCCTGATCGAGAACGTACATGCACGTCGGCACGCGTTGGAGGATGACAGCCCACGGGCGCACCTCCAGGTAATCATCGAAGGCAACTTCGACGCCAGCCAAGTCAACGGCCCGGCGATGAAAACCTGGCTGGCCTTCTGGGCCACCAGCATGCATCACCCGTCATTGCACAGGTTGCAGCGGATCAACGATCACCGTCTGTATTCCAACCTGTGCTGCCAGTTCCGCCGTGCGATGCCACTGCCAGAGGCACGCAGCGCAGCCCGCGGGCTGGCGGCCCTGATCGACGGTTTGTGGTTGCGCGGCGCCCTGTCGGGAGACGCTTTCGACACGGAGCAGGCGCAACGGATCGCTTACGAATACATGGATTTTCAATTGGCCAAGCAGGTGAGTTAGAGCACACATAAACGCTCAACCCCCTGAACGGCTGCTGATCGGTGTTGCCAGAACCTTATGGCCCACCCTTTGGCGGTTAACGCCAACCACTTATGCACTTGCGAGGACTTTATGGCCCGTTTCGAACTGCAAAAACTCTACATTGACGGCGGCTACAGCGACGCTGGCAGCGATGCCACCTTCGAAGCCATCAACCCGGCTAACGGTGAAGTTCTCGCCAAAGTGCAACGCGCGACAAAAGAAGACGTTGAACGCGCCGTCGTCAGCGCCGAAAAAGGCCAGAAAGTCTGGGCTGCCATGACCGCCATGGAGCGTTCGCGCATCCTGCGTCGTGCCGTGGAGATCCTGCGCGAGCGCAACGACGAACTGGCCGCCCTGGAAACCCTGGACACCGGTAAAGCGTTCTCCGAAACCAAGTATGTCGACATCGTCACCGGTGCTGACGTGCTGGAATACTACGCAGGCCTGGTGCCCGCCATCGAAGGCGAGCAGATCCCGCTGCGCACCACTTCTTTCGTCTACACCCGTCGCGAGCCGCTGGGCGTCGTGGCCGGTATCGGCGCGTGGAACTACCCGATCCAGATCGCCCTGTGGAAATCCGCTCCAGCCCTGGCGGCTGGTAACGCGATGATCTTCAAGCCGAGCGAAGTCACCTCGCTGACCACCCTGAAACTGGCTGAGATCTACACCGCAGCCGGCGTTCCGGACGGCGTGTTCAACGTCCTGACCGGCAGCGGCCGTGAAGTCGGCACCTGGCTGACCGAGCACCCGCGCATCGAGAAAATCTCCTTCACCGGCGGCACCGACACCGGCAAGAAGGTCATGGCCAGTGCTTCCGGCTCTTCGCTCAAAGACGTAACCATGGAACTGGGCGGCAAATCCCCGCTGATCATTTTCGACGACGCCGATCTCGATCGCGCCGCCGACACTGCAATGATGGCCAACTTCTACAGCTCCGGCCAGGTCTGCACCAACGGCACTCGCGTGTTCGTTCCAAAGCACCTGCAAGCCGCCTTCGAAGCCAAGATCGTTGAACGTGTTGCGCGCATCCGCGTCGGCAACCCGGAAGACGAGAACACCAACTTCGGCCCGCTGGTCAGCTTCGCCCACATGGAAAGCGTGCTCGGCTACATCGCCAAAGGTAAAGAAGAAGGTGCTCGCCTGCTGTGCGGCGGCGACCGTCTGACCGATGGTGATTTCGCCAAAGGCGCCTTCGTGGCACCGACCGTGTTCACTGACTGCACCGACGAGATGACCATCGTCCGTGAAGAAATCTTCGGCCCGGTGATGAGCATCCTCACCTACGAAACCGAAGAAGAAGTGATCCGCCGTGCCAACGACACCGACTTCGGCCTGGCTGCCGGCCTGGTCACCAAGGACCTGAACCGCGCCCACCGCGTGATTCATCAACTGGAAGCCGGTATCTGCTGGATCAACGCCTGGGGCGAGTCCGACGCCAAGATGCCAGTCGGCGGCTACAAGCAGTCGGGTGTTGGCCGTGAGAACGGCATCAGCTCGCTGAACAACTTCACCCGCATCAAATCGGTACAGGTTGAGCTGGGCGACTACGCCTCGGTGTTCTAAGAACCGAGCCTTGTATTGCCCGCATGGCCGTCATCGCGGGCAAGCCCGCTCCCACCTTTTGAATGCGTGAACCCAATCAAATGTGGGAGCTGGCTTGCCTGCGATCGAGTGCGCAGCACTCGCCAAGGCCAGACCTGACACAACACCAAAGAGGGTGCATTTAATGTCCCAAGAATACGACTACATCATCGTGGGTGCCGGCTCCGCCGGTAACACCCTGGCGACCCGTCTTACCGAAGACGAAGGCGTCACCGTCCTGCTGCTGGAAGCCGGCGGCCCGGACTACCGTCTGGACTTCCGTACCCAGATGCCAGCTGCCCTGGCCTTCCCGCTGCAAGGCCGTCGCTACAACTGGGCCTACGAAACCGATCCAGAGCCACACATGGACGGCCGCCGGATGGAATGCGGTCGCGGCAAGGGCCTGGGCGGTTCTTCGCTGATCAACGGCATGTGCTACATCCGCGGCAACGCCATGGACTACGACAACTGGTCGAAGCTGCCTGGCCTGGAAGACTGGACCTACCTGGATTGCCTGCCGTATTTCCGCAAGGCCGAAACCCGCGACATCGGCCCGAACGACTACCACGGTGGCGAAGGCCCGGTCAGCGTGACCACGCCAAAAGCCGGCAACAACCCGCTGTTCCACGCGATGGTTGAAGCAGGCGTGCAAGCCGGTTACCCGCGTACCGAAGACTTGAACGGTTACCAGCAAGAAGGCTTCGGCCCGATGGACCGTACCGTGACGCCAAACGGCCGTCGCGCCAGCACCGCTCGCGGTTACCTGGACACGGCCAAGAAGCGTTCGACGCTGACCATCGTCACTCACGCCCTGACCGATAAAGTACTGTTCGAAGGCAAGCGTGCCGTTGGCGTGCGTTACCTGATCGGTGCTGCCGAAGAGCGTGTTGAAGCCCGTGCCCGCAAGGAAGTCCTGGTGTGCAGCGGCGCTATCGCCTCGCCGCAACTGCTGCAACGTTCGGGTGTAGGCCCGGCGAAACTGCTCGAAAGCCTCGACATCCCGGTGGTCCACGACCTGCCAGGCGTCGGTGAAAACCTGCAGGACCACCTGGAACTGTACCTGCAATACGCGTGCACCCAGCCCGTGTCCTTGTACCCATCGCTGCTCTGGTACAACCAGCCGGCCATCGGGGCCGAGTGGCTGTTCAACGGCACCGGGATCGGCGCCAGCAACCAGTTCGAAGCGGGCGGTTTTATCCGTACCCGTGCAGAGTTCGAGTGGCCGAACATCCAGTACCACTTCCTGCCGGTCGCGATTAACTACAACGGCAGCAATGGTGTGAAAGAGCACGGTTTCCAGGCGCACATGGGTTCCATGCGCTCGCCTAGCCGTGGCCGTATCCAGTTGAAATCGAAGAACCCACGGGACTACCCGAGCATCCTCTTCAACTACATGGCCACCGAACAGGACTGGCAGGAATTCCGCGACGGCATCCGCCTGACCCGTGAAATCATGCAGCAGCCGGCACTGGACGCTTTCCGTGGCCGCGAAATCAGCCCGGGCATCGACGTACAGACCGACGAGCAACTGGACAAGTTTGTCCGCGAGCACGCCGAAACCGCGTTCCACCCGTCCTGCTCGTGCAAGATGGGCACCGACGAGATGGCCGTGGTTGACGCCGAAGGTCGCGTGCATGGCATGCAGGGTCTGCGTGTGGTCGATGCCTCGATCATGCCGATCATCACCACCGGTAACCTGAACGCACCGACGATCATGATCGCCGAGAAAATCGCCGACAAGATCCGTCACCGCAAGCCATTGCCGCGCAGCACTGCCGACTACTACGTCGCAGGTGAAGCGCCGGTACGTGGCAAGCCGCTGCGTGAAGTGAGCCGTACTGCGCAGTAACGGATAGACCGCATCGCCTGTATCGCAGGCAAGCCAGCTCCCACCTTTGACCACGTTCGCCAGAACAACT
>NZ_WNNK01000016.1 GCF_009724245.1 Pseudomonas spelaei
ATACAACGACGCCGCAATCTCATCCGCCCGAATCGGCAGGACCGACAGCAACGTGTCGCTCAAACCATGACTGGCCTGGCTGAACCCCTGCATATAGATCCCCGCCTTGCAGCGCTCATCCGTCACCACGCGATAGTCACGGCTGACCTCAAACTCGCCCATGTACTCCTGCAACGGCGCCAGCAACTGGCGATGCATCTGCCGCTCATACCCGGTAGCCAACACCACCGCGTCGTAATGGTTAAGGCTGGCTTCCCCGTTGGCATTGTTGCGCAGGGCCAACTCGACACCCAACGGACCGGCGCTGGCTTTTTCCACGGTGGTCAGGGTCCGGAAAGCATGACGGGCAATACCGGAGACTTTCTGACGATAGAAAATCCCGTAGATACGCTCGATCAAGTCCAGGTCCACCACCGAATAGTTGGTGTTGTGGTACTCGTTGACCAGGCGCTCACGCTCACCGCTGGCTTGCTGGAACACCAGGTCGGTGAATTCCGGCGAGAACACTTCGTTGACGAACGGG
This sequence comes from Pseudomonas spelaei, assembly GCF_009724245.1. Lineage (GTDB taxonomy): Bacteria > Pseudomonadota > Gammaproteobacteria > Pseudomonadales > Pseudomonadaceae > Aquipseudomonas > Aquipseudomonas spelaei. The sequence goes on from NZ_WNNK01000016.1 coordinate 524, forward strand.
CTGTCGTCGGCCGGTTTGAGGGCCGAGCCCCGCAGGATCATGTCCACCTGCACCGACGGGAAACTGTCGTTGAGGTCGATAAAGGCTTCGGCCGCACTCTGGCCGCCACCGATGATCGCAATCCGCATCGGCTTGCCATCGATGCACGGCTGCTGGGCCATGCGCGCCAGGTACTGGGAGTGATGGAACACCCGGCCATCCTCCTTGAGGCCCTTGAACGCGGGAGGAATGCGTGGCGTCCCGCCGGCGCTGACCACCACCGAACGAGCCGTGCGCACCAGTTGCTCACCCTGGGCATCCCGGGAAATCACCCGCAGTGCCTCGACCTGCTGCTGATGCAGGATCGGCTCGATGGCCAGCACTTCCTCGCCATAACGGCTTTGCGCCTGGAACTGCCCGGACACCCAGCGCAGGTAGTCGTTGTACTCCATGCGGCACGGGTAGAAGGTCCCCAGGTTGATGAAGTCCACCAGGCGGCCGTGGGCCTTGAGGTAGTTGACGAAGGAGTAAGGGCTGGTGGGGTTGCGCAGGGTGACCAGGTCCTTGAGGAAGGAAATCTGCAATTCACTCTGGGCTACCAGGGTATTGCCGTGCCAGCGGTAGTCGGCCTGCTTGTCGAGAAACAGCACGTCCAGCTTGCCTTGGGCCTTCTCGCGCTCTTGCAGGGCGATGGCCAGCGCCAGGTTCGAAGGGCCGAAACCGATACCGATCAGGTCGTGAACCGCGGGCGATGCAATTGCCTGTGTCATTCCAGTGTCCTCTGGATAAGCCCCGTGGCGGTGGGGCGGGAAAGCCTGAGAGACCTGTAGGCAGAACAACAGGTCGTGTGTTGATAGGAAACGAGGACAATGAAAAAAAATTTAGCCGGGATGCGATCAGTGCATGTCCCACTCACGCATCCGCACCCGGCAGTGCTTCATGGCGTTGACGATGTGTTTCTCCACGAGGCTGCGGGAAATATTCAGGCGCTCGGCAATTTCCGGATGGGACAAACCTTCGAGCTTGCGCAGCATGAAACTGTCACGACAGGCCGCCGGCAATTCCCCCAAGGCGCGCTCCAACATCTCCAGGCGCTGGCCGTGATCCAGGCTGGCGTGAGGGGACGCCGTGGAAAAACGCTCTTCGCTGTCCAGCACCTCCAATGGCTCCACCTGGCGCAGGGCATTACGCCGGTGGCCATCGATCACCAGGTTCAGGGCCGTGCGGTAAAGAAACGCGCGGGGCTGTTCGATGGGGGTATCACTGGCCCGCTCCAGTACCCGCACATAAGCGTCATGCACCACATCCTCGGCCACCTGGCGGTTGCCCAGCTTGGCGTTAAGGAAACACACCAGCTCGCGATAGTAGTTTTCCAACATGACTCCCGACCGCCTGGAGGGCGGCATTAGGTCCTTGAGTGCGAAGACGACAGCCGATTCAGCGATACGGCTGGATGGTGGCAGTTTGAATATGCGTAATTTATAGTAATTCTCATCTAGATTTAAACAAGACTTGTATCAACGGCCCATTTATTTCTCTGCGACACCTGTAACCGCATATGTAACAGCCTAAATTGTCGGGCAATTTTCTCGTTTACCTTGCAGCTTCCCGCACCTGCGGCCCGATCTTTCCCGGCTGGAACCCAAGCATGCAACGTCCTCGACCCGCCCGGCGCGCCTTGTTTGTCATGACGTGTCTGATCCCCGTTATCGCCGTCGCCGCCTGGCAGGTCCTGCCACCGGGCCGGGACAAACTGGCAACCGTCACCGTAACCCGTGGCGATATCGAAAGCAGCGTCACCGCCCTGGGCACCCTGCAACCCCGGCGTTATGTGGACGTCGGCGCCCAGGCCTCGGGGCAGATCCAGAAAATCCACGTGGAGGCTGGCGCCGAGGTCAAGGAAGGCCAACTGCTGGTGGAGATCGACCCATCCACGCAAAAGGCCAAGCTGGATGCCAGCCGCTACGCCATCGAAAACCTGCAAGCCCAGTTGCAGGAACAACGGGCCCAGCATGAACTGGCGCGACAGAAGTACCAGCGCCAGCAAAAACTCGCCGCCGGCAATGCCACCCGTGAAGAGGACGTGCAAACCGCCAAGGCCGAACTGAGCGCCACCCAGGCCCGGGTCGACATGTTCCAGGCGCAGATCCGCCAGGCCCAGGCCAGTTTGCGCAGCGACGAAGCCGAGCTGGGCTACACCCGCATCTATGCGCCGATGAGCGGCACCGTGGTTGCGGTGGATGCGCGAGAAGGCCAGACCCTCAACGCCCAGCAACAGACACCACTGATCCTGCGTATCGCCAAGCTGTCGCCGATGACCGTCTGGGCCGAGGTTTCCGAAGCCGACATCGGCCGCGTCAAACCGGGCATGCATGCCTACTTCACCACCCTCAGCGGCGGCGCCCGGCGTTGGACCAGTACCGTGCGGCAGATCCTGCCGGTACCGCCCAAGCCGCTGAACGAAACCAGCCAAGGCAACGGCAGCCCCGCCAGCAGCAGCAAAAGCGGCAGCGGCCGCGTGGTGCTGTACACCGTGCTGCTGGACGTCGACAACCCGGATCACGCCTTGATGGCCGAAATGACTACGCAGGTGTTCTTCGTCGCCGGCCGTGCGCAGAACGTGTTGACCGCGCCGGTAGCTGCCCTCAAAGGCGGCACCGGGACCGAACTGCAGCAGGCCCGGGTGGTGGCGAAAAACGGTGATATCGAACAACGCCAGGTACGCACCGGCCTCAGCGACCGGCTGCGTATTCAGGTGGTTGAAGGGCTCACCGAGGGCGAACATTTGCTGATCGGCCCCACCGCCAATAGCGGAGGTTGAATGCAAACGCCCCTGATCACCCTCTCGGGTATCCGTAAGTCCTACGGCGGCGGCGATGCGCCGTTGGTGGAAGTGCTGCGCGGGATTGATATGTCGATCCATGCCGGCGAGTTTGTCGCAATTGTCGGTGCGTCCGGTTCCGGCAAATCGACCTTGATGAACATCCTCGGCTGCCTCGACCGCCCAACCTCGGGTGAGTACCTGTTTGCCGGGGAAAACGTCGCGCAACTGGACAGTGATGAGTTGGCCTGGCTGCGACGCGAAGCCTTCGGCTTCGTGTTCCAGGGCTACCACCTGATCCCCGCCGCGTCGGCCCGCGAAAACGTCGAGATGCCGGCCATCTATGCCGGCATTCCCGCCGCCGAACGCCACGCCCGAGCCACCGCCCTCCTGGAACGCCTGGGCCTGGGCGAGCGCACTGCCAATCGCCCGCACCAATTGTCCGGCGGCCAGCAACAACGGGTGTCGATTGCCCGCGCCTTGATGAACGGCGGCCACATCATTCTTGCGGATGAACCCACCGGCGCCCTCGACAGCCACAGCGGCGCCGAAGTCATGACACTGCTGGACGAGCTCGCCGCCCTGGGCCATGTGGTGATCCTGATTACCCACGACCGTGAAGTGGCGGCGCGGGCCAAGCGCGTCATCGAAATCCGCGATGGGCTGATCACCAGCGACACCGCCACCGAGCATCCCGAAGTACAACACAGCGCCAACGCCGACGCCCTGCAAGCCGTCGACCTGCGCCAGCGCCTGGAAGACGGCAGCGAGCACAACGGTGCCTGGAAAGGTGAACTGGTGGACGCCGTACATGCGGCCTGGCGCGTGATGTGGATCAACCGCTTCCGCACCGCCCTGACGCTGCTGGGCATTGTGATCGGCGTGGCTTCGGTGGTGGTGATGCTGGCCGTTGGCGAAGGCAGCAAACGCCAGGTCATGGCGCAGATGGGTGCCTTTGGCTCGAACATCCTCTACCTCAGTGGCCTGTCCTCCAGCCCGCGGGCGCCCAGGGGCATCGTCAGCCTGACCGACGTCGCCGCCGTGGCCATGCTGCCCCAGGTGAAGATGATCATGCCGGTCAACGGCTCGCAGGCCACCGTGCGCTTCGGCAATGCCGACCACGCCAGCTATGTCGGCGGCAACGGCATCAACTTCCCGGAAATCTTCAACTGGCCGGTGGTCGAAGGCAGTTACTTCACCCAGGCCGACGAAGACAGCGCCACCGCCGTGGCCGTCATTGGCAAGAAGGTGCGGGACAAACTGCTCAAGGACTTCAGCGACCCTATCGGCCAGTACATCTTGATCGAGAACGTGCCATTCCAAGTGATCGGCGTGCTCCAGGAAAAAGGCGCCAGCTCGGGCGACCAGGACAGCGACGACCGGATCGCCGTGCCCTACTCCGCCGCCAGCATTCGCCTGTTTGGCAGCCAGAACCCCCAGTACGTAGCCATCGCGGCCGCCGACGCCTCCCAGGTCAAGCAGACCGAACAGGCCATTGATGAACTGATGCTGGGCTTGCACAACGGCCGCCGCGACTTCGTGGTGACTAACTACGCGGCCATGATCCAGGCCGAGGCGCGCACGCAGAACACCCTGTCGCTGATGCTCGGCTCGATTGCCGCCATTTCTCTGTTGGTAGGCGGGATTGGCGTGATGAACATCATGCTGATGACCGTGCGTGAACGCACCCGGGAAATCGGCATCCGCATGGCCACCGGCGCACGCCAGCGCGACATCCTGCGTCAGTTCCTTACCGAAGCCGTGATGCTTTCGGTGGTCGGCGGCCTGTGCGGTGTTGCCCTGGCGCTGATCGTCGGAGGCGTACTGATCCTCGCCGAAGTGGCGGTCCAGTTTTCCCTGTTGGCCGTGCTCGGTGCCTTTGGCTGCGCACTCGTCACCGGCGTTGTATTCGGCTTCATGCCGGCCCGCAAAGCTGCCCGGCTTGATCCGGTAAAGGCGTTGACCAGTGAATAAACGATCCATGACCCCACGACTGTCCCTGCTCAGCCTGTGCCTGCTGCTCAACGCCTGCACCGGCACTGCGCCCTCTTCCGACACCGGTATTGCACCGCCCACGGCCTGGCAATTCGCCAAGCGCCAGGCAAACCAGTCCACTCATCAACAATGGTGGACGCAGTTTGGCAGCCCGCAACTGAACCGCCTGATCGACCAGGCCCGCCGCGACAGCTACGACGTGGCGGCAGCCATGGCCCGAGTGCGCCAGGCCCAGGCCAGCGCGGTGATTGCCGGTGCGCCGCTGTTGCCGGAGGTGGGCCTGAACCTCAAAGCCAATCGCCAGAAACGCATCAGTGGCAGCAGCACCTCGGACAGCGCGGACACCAGCAGCACGGTCAACAGCTACAGCGCCAACCTCACCGCCAGTTATGAAGTGGACTTCTGGGGCGGCCGCGCGGCCGCTCGCGACAGCGCGCTGCACACCGTGCGCGCCAGTGAGTTCGATCAGGCGACGGTGGAGCTGACGTTGCTCAGCAACGTCGCCGACCGTTATGCGCAGACCTTGTCAGCCCAACAACGTCGGCAGATTGCCGAACTCAACCTGGCCAACGCGCGCAACGTCCTCGACCTGGTGCAGACTCGCTATGACGCAGGTTCGGCAACCGCCCTGGAGCTGGCCCAGCAGAAAAGCCTGGTGGCCAGCCAACAACGACAACTGCCACTGATTCAACAACAGGCCGAGGAATCCCTCATCACCCTCGCGGCTCTGCTGGGCCAGCCAGTGCAAGCACTGAACCTGGGCACCGAGGGTTTCCAGGCCCTGACCTGGCCAACCATTGGCGCCGGAGTCCCCAGCGACCTGCTCACGCGCCGTCCCGACATTGCCCGCGCCGAAGCGCAAATGGCGGCGGCGCAAGCGGATGTCACCGTGGCCCGTGCAGCGATGTTGCCAACGGTGACCCTCGGGGCATCATTAGGATCGGGGTCGAGCAAGGCGGCCGATGTGTTGCGCAGCCCGTTCTATACCCTCACCTCGGGGTTGGTGGGGCCAGTGTTCAACAACGGGCGCCTGAGTGCCGAGCGCGATCGGGCCAGGGCGCGCCAGGAGGAACTGCTCGAGGTTTATCGCGGCTCGATCATCAATGGGTTTGCGGATGTGGAAAAGGCCCTCAGCAGCATTACCGGGCTGGATCAGCAGCGCCAGTGGCAGGCTGAGGAATTGCAACAGGCGCAGACAGCGTTTGAGATTGCCCAGAGTCGGTATCAGGCGGGGGCGGAGGATCTGCTGACGGTGCTGGAGACGCAGCGAACACTGTATGCGGCGCAGGATTTGAATGTGCAGCTCAGGTTGGCGCGAGTGCAGGCAAGTATTGCGCTGTACAAGGCATTAGGCGGTGGGTGGCAAGTGTTGTGAGGCCATCAGGGGATTCACACCTGATGGCCTGCCGGGCAATCACACCGGTTCTGCGACCTGCTCCTTTGCGAAGCTCGCAAACTCCGGGTCTGCGCGCCAGAACGAATCCAGCTTCACCCGGGTTTCGTCACCGGCCTCCAGCGTCTTCAGCTCTTCAAGCGCCTTTTCCCACCACAGCGGCCGGCAGGCGTTCAGGTAGGTACACCGCTTGGCCTGCTTGCCCAGCAGATAGAATTTGGCGACCTTTCGAGAAGTCGTGCATTGGCCCTTGAGCTTCCATTTCAGGCGCAGTCGATCGTAGAGGGCATTTTTTGGAAGGCCATCAGGCACCAAAAATGTCATCTGCGGCAAGGTATCGCGATAGTCCTCGCCATGCAGGTCAAAGAACACCTTTAACATTGCATGGTGATAGCTCTTCACTGAGAAGTAGTGATTGATGCAGTCGTTGGCCTCGACGACTTTCTTGCCGTCCAGCATGAACGATACGGCAATCTGCTCAATGGTCAGCAGTGTGGCGCCATGATGAGCCCATTGATCAATCAAACCGAGAGCGCCATCGAGCATCGCGACGTTGGCCCTGGTCAGCCCGCAGATGCCACTGTTGAAGAGTTTCAACGACGGTGCCGGGCGCTGATTTCCGGCCTCTACCTCTTCGACGAACGCGCGGTACTCCGAACGCTGGGACGCTTGGGCCCAACTCCACTCGAACTCATCCATCAAAAACTGATGGTCCGTCACACGCCCGAATAGCTCGGCAGGATCTTTGAAGAAGACCGTATCGGTATCGATGAAGATGGTTTTGTCGGCGAGTTGAGCACCGGCCTGGATGGCACAGGCCTTACGTCGATGGTAATAGCCTCCAGCACCTTTCCAGGTATCCAGCGTCTGCGCGTCAAGAGGCAGTACGGTGATCGGCCAACCATCAAAGGCCTCGGGCTGATCCGTCATCACTGTGATCGTGAAACTGGCCGGATCTTTCCTGTGACGCAGGGCTGACAAAATGCTGAACTTTGCTTCGTGTCGGTAAACAGATTTGTCGCCATAGAGCAGATAGAGGAGTTGATTCGAAAACATAAATCCATAACGCCAAATTCGGTTCACAGCCAACGATAAAGAGGCCCGATAGTGACATTGTGCCACCATCCATTTTCATCTTCCAGTCGCGACACAAAGAGTAACAATCCAATCCTTCGATGCCGCCATCTAGACCTTTAAGTGCCGCGCATACCAAGGCCGTCTCGGCACCTTCCTGAACAAGCTTTTGACCGTCTCTTCATCCCCAAACGTAATCCGCAACGCCAACTTCATCGTCTCCGGATCCATCTCCATCGACCGCCCCATCTGCAATCCCGGTGTGGTACTGCAGCCATGGGTATCCGGCCCCAACCACGGGTCATCCACCTCCACCCAACGCCCCGGTGCAAACCACGGAACGCCGTTCACCTCAAGGCGTTGAACCTCCCCCGGATGAAACCGCTCGTGGGCACGAAACCAATCTTCGACCCGATCATCAATCCACCCGTGAAAATGCCAGAACACCGGGTTCACATGGGACGAAAACGGATCACCGAGAAAGTCGTTCTCCGGCCCGAACCAGCGCCCGGCGAAGTCCGCCGGATCGCGGGCCAGCGGTGCCGGTGCGCCATTGGACGGATCACGTGCCACCGACGCCCAGCGCATATGCAACCAGTCGTGCAGCCCCAGCTCCACCTCCGAACCAAATTGCCCCAACGTCATGCGCGACAGATAAGCCGGGTCCCGATACTGCGACTCCCACACCTGGAAATTACTGCAATAGGTCTCGGCGCTTTTGATATCACTGACCCACCGGGTAAAGGTGTCATCCCCCCGGGAAACCCAGGTCGGCGGCACCGAGAACCCATCGTGATTGTCGAAGTAACGGATAAACCCCTGGCGATCACGCTCAAGCTCCGGCTGCGGCAACGGAAAGCGCGGCCAGGACGGCAGGTCCTGCATCGAACGCGCCGTGCCCAACATATGCCGGTGCATGAAAAAGAAGTCGATGCCCGAACCGTTGCGGTCCTTGCGCGGCCCGCGAGCATCACGCTCACGGTCACGGGGGCCTGGCTGCCAGCCGATCCCCCGCAAGGCCTCGCGCTTGTCTTCGGGCAGTTTGTGCCACTTGTCCCGGGACGCATGCCACAGCTGGTGAAACAGCCGATGCTCCGGCGAAATCAGCCAGTCCTCCAGGGTCGGATTGAGCAGCGCGCGCTCACGGGCTTCGGGGAACAGCCGCTTGATCGCCACAAACCGGTTGTCGTCTTCGGGCAAGCCGAGGGCGCGATCCATACGCAACACGCGCCCACTGAGCGAAGCGGTGCCAGCATTGCCGAAAGCGGCCCAGACCTCATCCAGGGTGGAAATAAACTGATACCGAATAATACCGGTGCGACTGTCCATCAGCCGCCAACTGATTTGTCCTTGCTTGACGTCCGCCAGGTCGCCCAGGACTTCATAGCGCGGCGCAGCATCGGTACGTAATACCTGCGCACTGTCCAGATATCCGCGCACGCCACGCCCCCGGGCGGCGATATCCAGTAACAGTTCCAGGCCTTCACCGGGCACGCCATCGAGCCCGGCGTCACGGCCTTCGAGACGAATGTCCCACACGCCCCGCAAGGCATTGGCCATCTGCTGGCCGGCCATGTCCGGCAGGTCCACCGTGGCTTCACCCGGGGTAATCGGTTCGTCCGGCTGCGTCAATTGACGGTGGGCGTAATAGGCCGCTGGCACTGCGGCGCCGGTCAGTGCCAGGCCCGCGATGAAGCCTCGTCGAGAAATCGTCATTGCCCTACCTGTGTCAGCCATGGAGCTGGCTTTATCCAAGCTAGAACGAGCATTGCGCGAACAAATTTAGGGGCACGGGCAAGCGCCTAAATTTCCCTCTCCACCGCTCGTTCTTCCCAGATAGCAAAGGCCTCGCCTGCACCTCCTCCACCGGAAAGCGACACTGAGATGGCAATGACCAAAACGCGCTCGAAAAAAGCTCTTCTGATCGGCCTGCCCCTGGCACTGGCGATTGCCGCCGGCGGCGGTTTCCTGGGTTGGAAATACCTGTACGACAACGCGGGTTATCCGCTCAAGGTCATGAAGCAGGCCGATGAGTTGCAGGACCGGATCATTTCCTTCGACAGCCATATCACCCTGCCCCTGCGCTTCGGCAGCGAGGGTGACGAAGCGGATAAGGACGGCCTGGACAAGTTCGACCTGGTCAAGGCCCAGCGCGGGCGCCTCTCGGGGGCGGCCCTGACGATTTTTGGCTGGCCGGAAATGTGGAACGGCCCCAACGCCCCGCACAAACCCACCGCTGCCTTTGTCGACCAGTCCCGCCAGCAGCAGGAAGTACGCTACAAAGCGATCACCGGGATGGTCCGCGACTTCCCCAATCAGGTCGGCATCGCCTACACCCCGGACGACTTCCGGCGCCTGCACGGTGAAGGCAAGTTCGCGGTATTCATCAGCATGCTCAACGCCTACCCATTGGGCGAAGACATCACTCAACTGGACCTGTGGACCGCGCGCGGCATGCGCATGTTCGGCTTCAGCTACGTGGGCAACAACCCGTGGGCCGACTCATCGCGACCGCTGCCATTTTTCAATGACACACCCGACGCCTTCAATGGTCTGTCGGACCTGGGCAAGCGTGCCGTGCACCGGCTCAACGACCTCGGGGTGATCATCGATGTCTCGCAGATGTCGACCAAGGCCCTCGAACAAGTGGCCGAGCTCAGCCGTACGCCGATGGTCGCTTCACACTCCGTGCCACGGGCGCTGGTGGATATCCCGCGTAACCTCAGCGACAAGGAAATGCAGTTGATCAAAAACAGTGGCGGTGTGGTGCAGATCGTGGCGTTTTCCGCCTACTTGCGCCCGCTGACCCAAGCCACCCAGGACAAACTCAACCGCCTGCGGGCCAAGTTCGACCTGCCGCCGCTGCCCAACCTGCACGTGGCGCTGATGCCCGGCGACCCGATCATTGCCGCGTGGCCCTCGCAGAAGTTCGGCCAGTACGCCAGCGCGCTGTACGACATCCTCGATGAAGAGCCCCAGGCCAGCCTGAAGGACCTGGGCGACGCTATCGATTACGCGGTGACAAAGATCGGCATCGATCATGTCGGCATCAGTTCGGACTTCAACGAGGGCGGCGGCGTGAAAGGCTTCAAGGACGTCAGCGAGATTCGCAACGTGACCGCCGAGTTGATTACCCGCGGTTACTCCGAAGCGGACATCGCCAAGCTGTGGGGCGGCAACTTCCTCAGGGTCTGGGACCAGGTGCAAAAAGCCGCCCAGCCTGTCGCCCTCCCCCAACCTTGAATCCGCAGCGAAACCTTGCCATGACCGATCGCCGTACCTTTCTGAAAACCGCAGGTGTGCTTGCGGCCGGCCTGCCGTTGAGCAGTCACTTGATACCCACCGCCGCAGCCGCTACGCCGGCTGTCGCCACCGATAAATGGCAGGCCCTGCGCCAACTGTTCAAGCTCGACCCGAACTACGCGCACTTCGCTAACTTCCTCATCACCTCGCACCCAAAACCGGTACAGGACGCCATTGACCGCTACCGCGCCGAGCTGGACCTCAACCCGGCCAAGTGGGTCGACTGGGAAACCCAGGCCGAATGGAAACGCGAAGGCGAAGTACGGGACTGGGCGGCGCGCTACCTGGACGTCAAGCCACGCCAGATTGCCCTGACCGGCAGCACCACCGAAGGCCTGGTGATGATTTACGGCGGGCTGCACGTCAACCCCAACCAGGAAATCCTCACCACCGAACACGAGCACTATTCCACCCGCAACACCTTGAATTTCCGGGTCAAGCGCGAAGGCACCCAGGTGCGCAAGATCAGCCTGTTCAAGAACCCGCGCAGCGTCTCCAGCGATGAAGTCCTGGGCAACATCTCGCGCAATATCCGCCCACAAACCCGGGTGCTGGGCATGACGTGGGTGCAGTCGGGCAGCGGGGTCAAATTGCCCGTGGGCGAGATTGGCGACCTGGTGCGCGAGCATAATCGCCAGCGCGAGGAAAAGGACCGGATTATCTATGTGGTCGACGGCGTGCATGGCTTTGGCGTCGAGGACATGAACTTCGCTGATTTCAAGTGCGACTACTTCATTGCCGGCACCCATAAGTGGATGTTTGGCCCACGGGGCACCGGGATCATTTGCGCTGCCTCGGAGCAAATGAGCGACCTGACGCCGACCTTCCCGACGTTCTCGGAAAACAAGGATTTCGGCACCATCATGACCCCCGGCGGCTATCACGCCTTCGAACATCGCTGGGCGTTGGGCGAAGCATTCAAACTGCACCTGCAATTGGGTAAGTCCGAGGTGCAGGCACGCATCCATCAGCTCAACACCTACCTCAAGCAGCGCCTGAAAGAGCATCCGGGCATCGAGCTGGTGACGCCCGACAGCCCGCAGTACTCGGCCGGCTTCACCTTCTTCCGGATCAAGGACCAGGACGTCGATGCCGTTGCCTCCTACCTGAACCAGAACCGCATTGTGGTGGATGCCGTAGACCGTGACGTCGGCCCAGTGGTGCGCTTCGCACCAGGCCTGCTCAACACCGAGCAGGAAATCGACCGGGCCATGGCTGTGCTGACGAACAAATACTGAACCCTTTCCTGACACTGACGAGAAGGCTGCAAATAATGTCTCGAACCGCACTGTATCGCCTGTCCCTGGGCGTGATGCTCGCCACGTTGGCCGTAGGCAGCGCCCACGCCGCAACACCTGCGCCGGGCAAGGTGTTCAAGGACTGCAAGGATGGCTGCCCGGAGCTGGTGGTCTTGCCGGCTGGCAGTTTTGTCATGGGCACACCGGACGATGAACTGGGCCGCCAGTCGGACGAAGGTCCGCTGCACACCGTGACCTTTGCCAAGCCGTTTGCCATCAGCCGCTTCCAGGTCCAGGCCAGCGAATGGGACGCCTATATCCGCCAGAGTGGCGTCAAGATCGCCGACGGCGACACTCGCCCCGGCCGTGCGTGCAAGGCCAGCAAGCCGACGTACGCCCAAGGGCCAAAACAACCGGCGGTGTGCATGGACTTCCAGGACGTCGAAAACTATGTCGCCTGGCTGTCGAAAAAGACCGGCCAGAAATACCGGATGCTCAGCGAAGCCGAACGCGAATACGCCGCCCGCGCCGGCAGTACCGGGTCCTTCCCGTTCCCCATGGACCCGGACACCGAATACGGCATCAGCCAGCACGCCAATACCTACGGACCGAAGGACGGCTACAGCTTCACATCCCCGGCCGGCAGCTATCCGCCCAATGCGTTTGGTGTGTATGACATGCATGGCAATGTGTATGAGTGGGTTGCCGATTGCTGGCACGACAGCTACGTCGGCGCACCGACCGATGGCAGTGCGTGGCAGGACAAGAACTGCGAAACCCGGCATATCCGCGGGAACGATTGGGGCGAGGCGCCGATTTTCTCGCGCTCGGGTAATCGCAATGATCGACCGGCGACCACGCGAGGGGATTGGTTGGGGTTCAGGGTGGCTCGGGAGCTTTGAACGGCAACGCCAATTTCGATCGTTCCCACGCGTGGGAACGGTCAATTGTGTTGTAGCCGCTGCCGAGGCTGCGATGCGTGTCCGCAGGACCGCCCTCGGAGGGGCCGCTTCGCAGCCCATCGCAGCCTCGTGCCTCAGCAGCGGCTAGATCACGGCGTTCAACAGCATGCAGGCTGCCACCCCCAGGCACAGCGCGGCAAAACCGATTTGAAGGGTACGCGCCCGGATCAGTGAACACAGCCTGCGCCCCACCATCATCCCCACGATGCTCGCCCCAATAAACACCCAGCCCATCCGGTCAATGCTCACCCCGGCATGAAACGCCCCCACTACGCCGATCAGGGAAATCAGGCTGATCACCATCAGCGACGTCGCGACAATCCCGCGCATCTGCACATCCGTCAGTTGCTTGAACGCCGGCACAATCAAGAACCCGCCACCGACCCCCAGCAACCCCGACACCGCCCCCGTCACCGCGCCCAGGGCGGCCAAGGTTGCCGTGCATTTGGCGGTCCAGGAAAAGCGTCCGGTCTGTTGATCGAGCATGCAGTTCTTCTGGCCCCAGGACGCGGTGCCATGGTCACTGGGCCCGGCCTCGACCTTCTCGCGCTGCAACATGCGCCAGGCCACCAGCACCATCAGCGCACTGAACAGGCCCATCAGGATCTTGTCCGGCAATTGATGGGCGAAGAACACCCCAAGCGGTGAAAACAGTGCGCCGAGCAACGCGATCAACAGCGCCGCCCGGTAGCGCACCAGGCCATGGCGCAAGCCATCAATCGCACCGACGGCTGCCGCAGCGCCCACGGCAAACAACGACACGGGCGCCGCCTCGGTCATGGTAAAGCCAAGCCCCAATACCAGGGCCGGCACGCCAAGAATGCCGCCGCCAGCCCCCGTCAGCCCCATGATCAAGCCCATGAGCACGCCAAAAAAACTTGCCAGCAACATAGGGTTTTCTCAATCCACCTTGGACAGGCTGGTCAGCCATTCGCGACCTTTAAGCATGCCGTTCCAGTAGAACCACGGCAGCAACGTCGCCTTGAGGAACCACGCAGAACGCCGGGCGACAGTCGGATCGAGGGGGAACGTCGGCAACAACTTGCCGCCATAGCCGAACTCGGCCAGCACCACTTTGCCCTTCTCTACCGTCAGCGGGCACGAACCGTAGCCGTCGTACTTGAGAAGCATAGGTGCCTGTTTGCGCAGGGCCAGCAGGTTTTCGGCCACCACCACAATCTGCTTGCGTACCGCAGCGGCGGTTTTAGCGTTGGTGGTGGAGCACACATCACCGAGGCCGAAGATGTGCGGATAGCGCACATGTTGCAGGCTCTGGGGATTCACTTCGCACCAGCCGGCGGCATCGGCCAGCGGGCTCTGGCGGATAAAGTCCGGGGAGACTTGCGGCGGCACGACGTGCAGCAGGTCGAAGGGTTTTTCTTCGACGGTGACGTTGCCTTCAGCGTCCTTGATCTCGAACCAGGCTTTGCGCGCCGGGCCGTCGACCTTGACCAGATTGGAATTGAAGGCCAGCCGCGCCGAGTATTTCTCAATGTACTTCATCAACGGTGGCACAAAGGTCGCCACCCCAAACAGTGCCGCGCCAGCGAGGTTGAATTCAACGTTGATGTTTTTCAAGTCGCCTTGCTTGAGCCAGTGATCGCACGACAGGTACATCGCCTTCTGCGGCGCGCCGGCGCATTTGATCGGCATGCCCGGCTGGGTAAAGATCGCCTTGCCGCCCTTGAGCTGGCGGACCAGTTGCCAGGTGTAGCTGGCGTGCTGGTAGCTGTAGTTAGAGGTGACGCCGTTCTGGCCAAGGGTTTCTGCCAAGCCGTCGATCTTTTCCCAGGCCAGGCGCAGCCCGGGGCAGACGATCAGGTTCTTCCACGTCACGCGCTGGCCACTGTCGAGCACCAGCGTCTGCTCATCGGGCAGCAACTCGGCGACGCTCGCTTGCACCCAGGTGACGCCATCAGGCAACACGTCGGCCATGGGCCGCGCGGTCTTCTTCACGTCATACGCGCCGCCGCCCACCAGGGTCCAGGCGGGCTGATAATAGTGGGTGTCGTTGGGTTCGATCAGGGTGATGTTCAGGTGCGGGTCGCGCTTGAGCAGGCTGGCCAACAAGCCGATGCCTGCCGAGCCGCCGCCGATGACAACGATGTCGCCACTGATGGTAGGTCCCCAGTGTTGGTCGTTCATGGTCTTCGCCTTTCTAATGGTCAATGCACACAAGGGTCGCTGCCGTATGGCATCACGCCCAGCTTTTGATCACCGCCCCGCAATACAGGCCGGACAAGGTCTTCATCACTTGGATCACTTCGTGGCTGGCCAGCCCGTAGAAAATGTATTTGCCTTCGCGGCGGGTGGCCACCAGCCCTTCATCACGCAGGATGCCCAATTGTTGGGACAGCGTGGGCTGGCGCACACCGGTCATGGTTTCCAGCTCGCCGACGTTGCGCTCGCCCTGGGTCAACTGGCAGAGAATCAGCAGCCGGTCCTCATTGGCCAGGGCCTTGAGCAAGGCGCAAGCCTTGGAGGCCGACGCGCGCAACTGGGCGACTTCGCCTTCACTCAGGTTCGATTCCATTTGCTTCAGACTCTCTCTCTCACTTAAGCTCAAAACATTATGTGTAAACGTAAAGTGATTGTAACTACTTATTTACGCCACTTGGGACAGCCGTTATGCCAGCGTTGATTCAATCCTTTCTGGACGAGGCGTCGTCGACCTACACCTATGTCGTCTATGAACACGACGGCGGCCAATGTGCAATTGTCGACTCGGTGCTCAATTACGACCCGGCTGCCGGGCGTACCGACACCGCCCAGGCTGACCGGGTCATCGCCTTTGTGCGCGAACATCGCCTGCAGGTGCAATGGCTGCTGGAAACCCACGCCCATGCCGATCACCTGTCTGCTGCGCCGTATCTGCGCCGGCAAGTGGGCGGCAAGATCGCCATCGGCCAGTCCATCAGCAAGGTGCAAGACGTGTTCAAGCACCTGTTCAACCTGGAACCGGCGTTTCGGGTCGACGGTTCCCAGTTCGATCACCTGTTTGCGCCCAACGAACAGTTCCAGATCGGCAACCTCAAGGCCCAGGCCCTGCATGTCCCCGGCCACACACCGGCAGACATGGCTTATCTGATCGAAGGGCAACTGATCCTCGTGGGTGACACCCTGTTCATGCCCGACGTCGGCACTGCTCGCTGCGACTTCCCCGGGGGTGACGCGCACCAGCTCTACGCGTCAATGCGCAAGCTACTGGCCTTCCCGCCCGGAACCCGCCTGTATGTGTGCCACGACTACCCACCCGAAGGCCGTGCGGCCAAGTGCCTGACCACCGTGGCCGAGCAGCGCGCGGGGAATATTCATGTGCATGACGGGGTGGATGAAGCAGCGTTTGTGAAGATGCGCACCGAGCGGGATGCCGGGCTGGGCATGCCGACGCTGTTGCTGCCGGCGATTCAGGTCAACGTGCGCGCCGGGCATATGCCGCCGGCGGAAGATAACGGCGTGGTGTACCTGAAGATCCCCCTCAACCAACTTTAATCTGGAGGGTGTACACAGTTCCCTGTGGGAGCCGGGCTTGCCCGCGATAGCGATCTATCGGCTGATGCATCGGCTGCCTGACACTCCGCTATCGCGGGCAAGCCCGGCTCCCACACTAACCGAGGTTGATGCCATTGGCCGGCAACGGCAACGCCGTCTTGTAGCGCACCTGCTTGAGGGCAAAGCTTGATCGTATGTTCGCGACCCCAGGCACCTTGGTCAGAAACGTCATCATGAAGTGCTCCAGGGACTGGATGGTCGGCACCAGCACCCGAATCAGATAGTCCGGGTCGCCAGCCATCAGGTAGCACTCCATCACTTCAGGGCGGTCGGCAATCGCCCCCTCAAACTGCTGCAACGCCAGTTCGTTCTGCTTTTCCAGGCTGACATGGATGAATACATTGACGTGCAACCCCAGCAGGTCGGCATCCAGCAACGTCACCTGGTCGCGAATCAACCCTAACTCCTCCATCGCCTTGACCCGGTTGAAACACGGCGTGGGCGACAGGTTGACCGAGCGAGCGAGGTCGGCGTTGGTGATGCGGGCATTCTCCTGAAGGGCGTTGAGAATGCCGATATCGATACGGTCCAGTTTGCGCATGAGACAAAACCACCTGTTTATTATGTTTATGCAGTTTTTTTATCCTCAAATGATCTCCAGCGCAACGAAACAGAGATAAATATTCTCCCAAGCCGAGCCTATGATGTTTGTAGGACAAGATTTCTTCTACCCGAAGACTGACTGTCAGCTAGCGCGCCCACTACAAGAAATTCACAAGATAGAGCGTAGAAAGCCATGACTCAGCCGTACGAACCGCTGCGCCTGCACGTTCCCGAACCCTCGGGCCGCCCAGGCTGCAAGACCGACTTTACCTACCTGCGCCTGACCGACGCCGGCCTGGTGCGCAAACCCCCAATCGACGTAGAACCCGCTGACACCGCCGACCTGGCCAAAGGCCTGATCCGTGTGCTCGACGATCAGGGCCAGGCTCTGGGCCCGTGGGCCGAAGGCGTGCCGGTGGACATCCTGCGCACCGGCATGCGCGCGATGCTCAAGACGCGGATCTTCGACAACCGCATGGTGGTCGCCCAGCGTCAGAAAAAGATGTCGTTCTACATGCAGAGCCTTGGCGAAGAAGCCATCGGCAGCGCCCAGGCCCTGGCCTTGAACATCGACGACATGTGCTTCCCCACCTACCGCCAGCAAAGCATCCTGATGGCCCGGGAAGTGCCGCTGGTGGACCTGATCTGCCAACTGCTGTCCAACGAGCGCGATCCGCTCAAGGGCCGCCAGTTGCCGATCATGTACTCGGTAAAAGACTTCGGTTTCTTCACCATTTCCGGCAACCTCGCCACCCAATTCGTACAAGGCGTGGGCTGGGGCATGGCCTCGGCGATCAAGGGCGATACCAAGATTGCCTCGGCCTGGATCGGCGACGGCGCCACCGCTGAATCCGACTTCCACACCGCCCTCACCTTCGCCCACGTCTATCGGGCGCCGGTGATTCTCAACGTGGTGAATAACCAGTGGGCCATCTCCACCTTCCAGGCCATCGCCGGTGGTGAAGCCACGACGTTCGCCGGACGCGGCGTGGGTTGCGGCATCGCTTCTCTGCGTGTGGACGGCAACGATTTTGTCGCCGTGTACGCCGCCTCCGCCTGGGCCGCCGAGCGTGCCCGTCGCAACCTGGGGCCAACCCTGATCGAGTGGGTCACCTACCGCGCCGGCCCGCACTCCACCTCTGATGACCCGTCCAAGTACCGTCCCGCCGACGACTGGAGCCACTTCCCGTTGGGCGACCCGATTGCCCGCCTCAAGCAGCACCTGATCCGTATCGGCCAGTGGTCCGAAGAGGAACACTCCGCAGTCAGTGCCGAGCTTGAAGCCGACGTCATCAAGGCCCAGAAAGAAGCCGAGCAGTACGGCACCCTCGCCGGTGGCCAGATCCCTAGCGCCGCCTCGATCTTCGAGGATGTGTACAAGGAAATGCCCGAGCACCTGAAGCGCCAACGCCAGCAACTGGGAATCTGACATGAACGATCACAACAACAATATCCAGTTGGAAACCGCCATGACCACGACCACCATGACCATGATCCAGGCCTTGCGCTCGGCCATGGATGTGATGCTTGAGCGCGACGACAACGTCGTGGTGTTCGGCCAGGACGTCGGTTACTTCGGCGGCGTGTTCCGGTGCACCGAAGGCTTGCAGACCAAGTACGGTACCTCGCGGGTGTTCGACGCACCGATCTCCGAAAGCGGGATCATCGGTGTCGCCGTGGGCATGGGCGCCTATGGCCTGCGCCCGGTTGCCGAGATTCAGTTCGCCGACTACGTGTACCCGGCCACCGACCAGATCATTTCCGAAGCCGCACGCCTGCGTTATCGCTCCGCCGGCCAGTTCACCGCCCCATTGACCATGCGCATGCCTTGCGGCGGTGGCATCTACGGCGGCCAGACCCACAGCCAGAGTATTGAAGCGGTGTTCACCCAGGTCTGCGGCCTGCGCACGGTGATGCCGTCCAATCCCTACGACGCCAAGGGCCTGCTGATTGCCTCCATCGAAAACGATGACCCGGTGATCTTTCTGGAGCCCAAGCGCCTGTACAACGGCCCGTTCGACGGCCACCACGACCGCCCGGTAACCCCGTGGTCGAAACACCCGCAGGCACAAGTGCCGGACGGTTACTACACCGTGCCGCTGGATGTCGCCGCCATCGCCCGCCCGGGCAAGGACGTGACCATCCTCACCTACGGCACCACCGTGTATGTGTCGCAAGTGGCCGCCGAAGAGACCGGCATTGATGCCGAAGTCATCGACCTGCGCAGCCTGTGGCCGCTGGACCTGGAAACCATCGTCAACTCCGTGAAGAAAACCCGCCGCTGCGTGATCGTCCACGAAGCCACACGCACCTGCGGCTTCGGCGCCGAGCTGGTGGCGCTGGTGCAAGAGCATTGCTTCCACTACCTGGAAGCGCCGATCGAGCGCGTCACCGGTTGGGATACGCCGTATCCCCACGCGCAAGAGTGGGCGTATTTCCCTGGCCCGTCCCGAGTGGGCGCGGCTTTGCATCGGGTTATGGAGGTCTGAATGGGCACGCACGTTATCAAGATGCCGGACATTGGCGAAGGCATCGCGGAAGTTGAATTGTCGGTGTGGCACGTCAAGGTCGGCGACCTGGTGGTAGAGGATCAGGTGCTGGCGGATGTGATGACCGACAAGGCCATGGTGGATATTCCTTCGCCGGTGCATGGCAAGGTGATCTCCCTCGGTGGCGAGCCGGGCGAAGTCATGGCGGTCGGCAGTATTTTGATCAGCATTGAAGTGGAAGGCGCGGGCAATACCAAGGAGTCGGCGTTGTCGGCCGTGGTCGAAGAGGCGGCGCCTGCACCTGCGCCGAAGGTTGAAGCCAAGGCGCCGGTCGTCGAAAGCAAGCCAGCCACCAAGCCGGTTGTGGCTCAGGCACCGGTAGCACGCGACGCCGATGAGCGTCCGCTGGCCTCCCCGGCCGTGCGCAAGCATGCGCTGGATGCCGGCATCCAACTGCGTCTGGTCCAGGGCAGCGGCCCCGCCGGTCGCGTTTTGCATGAAGACCTTGAGGCCTATTTGCAGCAAGGCAGCGTAAAAAGTTCTACCTCGGCCAGCCCCTACGCCGAGCGCAACGACGAGCAGCAAATCCCGGTGATCGGCATGCGCCGCAAGATCGCCCAGCGCATGCAGGACGCCACCCAGCGTGCCGCGCATTTCAGCTACGTGGAAGAAATCGACGTCACCGCCCTCGAAGAGTTGCGGGTACACCTCAATGAAAAACACGGCGCCACGCGCGGCAAGCTGACCTTGCTGCCGTTCCTGGTGCGGGCCATGGTGGTGGCCGTGCGGGACTTCCCGCAAATCAACGCGCGCTACGACGACGAAGCCCAAGTCATCACCCGCCTTGGCGCAGTGCATGTCGGCGTCGCGACCCAAAGCGATATCGGCCTGATGGTGCCCGTGGTGCGTCACGCCGAGGCCCGCAACCTGTGGGGCACGGCCGAAGAAATCACCCGCCTGGCCAACGCCGCACGTAATGGCAAGGCCAGCCGCGATGAACTGTCGGGCTCGACCATCACCCTGACCAGCCTTGGCGCGCTCGGCGGGATTGTCAGCACACCGGTGCTGAACTTGCCGGAAGTGGCCATCGTCGGCGTCAACCGCATCGTTGAGCGGCCAATGGTGATCAAGGGGCAGATCGTGATCCGCAAGATGATGAACCTCTCCAGCTCCTTCGATCACCGGGTGGTCGATGGCATGGACGCGGCGCAATTCATCCAGGCCATCCGTGGCCTGCTCGAACAACCCGCCAGCCTGTTTCTGGAGTAAGTCATGTCGCAGACATTGAATACCACGCTGCTGATTATCGGCGGCGGCCCTGGCGGTTACGTGGCGGCGATTCGTGCCGGCCAACTGGGCATCCCGACCGTTCTGGTGGAAGGTCAATCGTTGGGCGGTACCTGCCTGAATATCGGCTGCATTCCGTCCAAGGCGCTGATTCACGTTGCCGAGCAGTTCCAGCAAACCGTGCACCACAGCCAGGGTTCGAACCTGGGGATCAAGGTCGCCGCACCGACCCTGGACATCGGCAAAAGTGTGGAATGGAAAGACGGCATCGTCGATCGCCTGACCACCGGCGTCGCGGCGCTGCTGAAGAAACACAAGGTGCAGGTGATCCACGGCTGGGCCAAGGTCATCGATGGCAAGACCGTGGAAGTCGGCGAGCAACGTATCCAGTGCGAGCACCTATTGCTGGCCACCGGCTCGAAAAGCGTCAACCTGCCGATGCTGCCGATTGGCGGCCCGATCATCTCGTCCACCGAAGCCCTGGCGCCGAAAAGCGTGCCCAAGCGGCTGATCGTGGTGGGTGGCGGCTATATCGGCCTGGAGTTGGGCATCGCTTATCGCAAGCTCGGTGCCGAAGTGAGTGTGGTCGAGGCTCAGGATCGCATCCTGCCGGCCTATGACGCTGAACTGACGCAACCGGTGGCTGAATCCCTCAAACAATTGGGGGTGAAGCTGTACCTGAAACACAGTGTCACCGGTTTTGAAAACAACACCCTGCAAGTGCGCGATCCCAACGGCGACACCTTGTCCCTGGAAACCGACCAGGTGCTGGTGGCCGTCGGTCGCAAACCCAACACCCAAGGCTGGAACCTGGAAGCGCTGAACCTGGACATGAATGGCTCGGCGATCAAGATCGACAGCCGCTGCCAGACCAGCATGCGCAATGTCTGGGCCATCGGCGACCTGAGCGGCGAGCCCATGCTGGCGCATCGCGCCATGGCCCAAGGTGAAATGGTGGCGGAGCTGATCAGCGGCAAACACCGCGAATTCAACCCGGCGGCGATCCCGGCGGTGTGCTTTACCGACCCGGAACTGGTGGTGGTCGGCAAGACCCCGGATGAAGCGAAAGCGGCCGGTCTGGACTGCATCGTGTCCAGCTTCCCGTTCGCCGCCAATGGCCGAGCCATGACCCTGGAGTCGAAAACCGGCTTCGTGCGGGTGGTGGCACGGCGTGACAATCATCTGATCGTCGGCTGGCAGGCGGTGGGGGCTGGCGTGTCGGAGTTGTCCACGGCATTTGGCCTGTCCCTGGAAATGGGCTCGCGCCTGGAAGATGTGGCGGGCACCATTCACGCCCATCCGACCCTGGGTGAAGCGGTGCAGGAAGCAGCACTGCGGGCGTTGGGGCATGCGTTGCACCTGTAACGTGCACCAACTCTGTAGCCGCTGGCGCAGCCTGCGATCGACTGCGAAGCAGGCGTCAGGGTCTTAAACTGCTGAAGGTCCTGCGGCCCTTATCGCAGCCTTCGGCAGCGGCTACAGAGGATCACGTCAGATTGCGCACGCCAAGGCTGCGAATTCGCCTCGGAATGAAGTATTGTTGCGCCCATCCAGAAATAAACCACACGCCTGCCTTCGACCAGGCGGTTGACAAGAGATAGAGGGTGTCATGGGTAACGAAAGCATCAATTGGGACAAGCTGGGTTTTGACTACATCAAGACCGACAAGCGTTTTCTCCAGACCTGGAAGGATGGTGCTTGGCAAGAAGGCACCCTGACCGAAGATAACGTGCTGCACATCAGTGAAGGCTCCACCGCCCTGCACTACGGCCAGCAATGCTTCGAAGGCATGAAGGCCTACCGCTGCAAGGACGGCTCGATCAACCTGTTCCGCCCGGACCAGAATGCCCTGCGCATGCAGCGCAGCTGCGCACGCCTGCTGATGCCGCAAGTGCCGACCGAAGCCTTCATCGAAGCCTGCAAGGCCGTGGTCCGCGCCAACGAGCGGTTCATCCCGCCGTACGGCACTGGCGGCGCGCTGTACCTGCGTCCGTTCGTCATCGGTACCGGTGACAACATCGGCGTGCGCACTGCACCCGAGTTCATCTTCTCGATCTTCTGCATCCCGGTCGGCGCCTACTTCAAGGGCGGCCTGACCCCGCACAACTTCCTGATCTCCGGCTACGACCGTGCCGCGCCCAACGGCACCGGCGCGGCCAAGGTTGGTGGCAACTACGCCGCGAGCCTGATGCCGGGCTCCCTGGCGAAAAAAGCCAACTTCGCCGATTGCATCTACCTGGATCCACAAACTCACTCGAAAATCGAGGAAGTCGGTTCGGCCAACTTCTTCGGGATCACCCACGACAACACGTTCGTCACCCCGAACTCGCCGTCGGTGTTGCCAGGCATCACTCGCCTGTCGTTGATCGAGCTGGCCAAGTCCCGCCTGGGCCTGAAAGTGGTTGAAGGTGATGTGTTCGTCGACAAGCTGTCGGACTTCAAGGAAGCCGGTGCCTGCGGTACTGCTGCGGTGATCACGCCAATCGGTGGTATCGAGTACAAGGACAAGCTGCACGTGTTCTACAGCGAGAAAGACGTCGGCCCCGTCACCCAGAAGCTCTATAAAGAGCTGACAGGTGTGCAGTCCGGTGACGTTGAAGCGCCTGAAGGTTGGATCGTCAAGGTCTGACCAACACCGCTGCACAAATGTGGGAGCGGGCTTGCCCGCGATAGCGGAGTGTCAGTCAACAGCTATTTGACTGACGCACCGTCATCGCAGGCAAGCCAGCTCCCACATTCATTTCCGGTGTCTGAAGAACAGCGCTCAGTCTTTCGAAATATTCTCCACAATCTTCTTGCCCATGCTGATTCTCGGCTCCGCTCCATACCCCAACGCCTCATAAAACCCCACCACCGCTTCGTTGCCGCTGGTGACCTGCAGGTTGATCTTCATGCAGCCCAAGGCAATCAAGGCCTGCTCTGCATGCCGCACCAGCGAGGCGCCCAGGCCCTGGCGGCGATAGTCGGCATGCACTGCCACCGAATACAACCAGCCACGATGGCCGTCATAACCGGCGAGGATGGTGCCAATCACGGCTTTCTTGTCCGTGGCGACAAAGAACAAGGCATCGTTGACCGCCAGTTTCTTATCAATCGCCAAGGCCGGCATATTGTGTGCGGTGTCATAACCAAAGGCCGCCTGCCACAACGCTATCACTTGGCCACGGTGCTGACGGTCGCGATACAGACCGATGGGATGGCGTGACGACAGGGCCTTTTCCATGACCAGCGTGCGTTCGTTGCCGTGGTAGACGTCGCGTACCGTATGGAAACCCAGCTTGGTATAGAACGGCTCGGCGGTCAGCGAGGACGGCACATTAAGTACCGTGACGCCGGCCTCCCGGGCGCGCAGTTCGATTTCGATCATCAGCAGGCGACCGATGCCCTGCCCTTGCAACACCGGATTGACGAATACCGAGCGCACCACGTTGCCATCAAGGGCGGCGGTAGCGACGATTCCTTCGTCCTGGAGGACCGCCACCAGCACCGTTCGGCGCTGGAGCAACGCCAGTACGGCGTCGGGGGTGAAGTTGCTCGCCACTCGGGCGATGACGTCGGCCGGGTAATCCCGGGCGTTGCTGTCATGCAGAGCCGCCAGAATTACCTGGCTGATGCCTTCGGCATCGGTGGTTTGGGCGAGACGGACTTCAGTGGGCATAGGCACTCATTCCTCCAGAATCGAAATTGCAGCCGATTGCGCTGTTATACCCCACTTTTCAGCTTTCCCGGCTGAACCACCCCCCTGTTTCAGCCGGGATTCTTCCGCTACAGCGCACAAAATAGCCTCAATGCCCAACTCCATGGACCCGTGCCCCCATGCAAACCACCAACACCGTCCTGATGATCCGCCCGGCGCGCTTTGCCTTCAACCCGGACACCGCGATCAACAACCGCTTCCAGCGCCCGCCCCTGGACCCGCTCGGCGCGCAGCAGAAAGCGCTGGAAGAGTTCGACGGCTATGTCGACACCCTGCGCAAGCACGGCGTTGAAGTGTTGGTGGTACAGGACACCCCGGCACCTCACACCCCGGATTCGATTTTCCCCAACAACTGGTGGAGCAGCCACGCCGACGGCAGCCTGGTGCTGTACCCGATGGAAGGCCAGAACCGACGACTGGAGCGCAATAAAGGCGTGCTGCAAGTCCTGGAGCAGCGCTTCGCGATCCGCGACACCATCGACCTCAGTCACCTGGAACAACAGAACATTTTCCTCGAAGGCACCGGCAGCATGGTCCTCGACCGTCAGCACCGCATCAGCTACGCCTGCCACTCCGGGCGTACCCATCAAGATGCCCTGCGCCAATTTGCCGAGCGCCTCGACTATCAGGTCTGCGTGTTCCACGCCGTCGACCGTCACCACGCGCCGATCTACCACAGCAACGTAATGATGAGCGTCGGCCGCGACCTGTCCGTGGTGTGCCTGCAAGCGCTGCCCGAGGACCAGGAACGCCTGGCCCTGGAGCGCTCCCTGCGGGACACCGGTAAAGACATCCTCGCCCTGGACTTCGGCCAGTTGGAGGCTTTCGCCGGCAACATGCTGGAAGTCCACGACCGCGACGGCCAGCCGCTGCTGGTGATGTCCGCCAGTGCCTGGCAATCCCTCAAGCCTGCCCAGCGCCAGCACGTGGAACGCCACACGCGGCCTGTGGTGGTGAACATCGAGCACATCGAACGCATCGGCGGCGGTAGTGCCCGCTGCATGTTGGCGGAAGTGCATTTGCCCGCCCGCCCTTCATTCCAATAAAAGGAGTCTTGCCATGACCCGTTATATCGACGTCAACGACCTCAGCTACCTGGTGTCGCAAAAAGGTCTGCAAACCTGCATCAGCGAGATGGCCGAGTACATCCGCGCCGACTACCTGCGCTGGCAGGACTTTGAAAAGTGCGCACGTTTGGCCAACCACTCGCCGGAAGGCGTGATCGAACTGATGCCCGTATCGGACGCCGCGCTGTACGCCTTCAAGTACGTCAACGGCCACCCGAAAAACACCCAAAGCGGCATGCTCACGGTCATGGCATTCGGCGCCTTGGGGGATGTCGACACGGGCGAGCCGGTGCTACTCAGCGAAATGACCCTGACCACCGCGATCCGCACCGCCGCCACCTCGGCGCTGGTCGCCCGCTACCTGGCCCGTGAAAACAGCCGCAGCATGGCGCTGATCGGCAACGGCTCGCAAAGCGAGTTCCAGGCCCTGGCCTTCCACGCCATGTTGGGTATCAACGAAATCCGCCTGTTCGACATCGACGCCAAGGCCACCGCCAAGCTCGCGGCCAACCTCAAGGCGTTCCCGGCGATCAAGGTGATCCTGGCCGGCAGCGTCGCCGAGGCGGTGCGCGGTGCCGACATCGTCACCACCGTCACCGCCGACAAGGCCTACGCCACCATCCTCACGGACGAAATGATTGAACCCGGCATGCACCTCAATGCCGTGGGCGGCGACTGCCCGGGCAAGACCGAACTGGACCGGCGCATCGTCGAACGCGCCCGGGTGATCGTCGAATACGAGCCGCAAAGCCGTATCGAAGGCGAAATCCAGCACATGCCGGAAGATTCCCCTGTCACCGAACTGTGGCAAGTCATCAACGGCCAGGTGGCCGGCCGGGAAAATGCGCGCCAGGTGACCCTGTTCGATTCGGTGGGTTTTGCCATCGAAGACTACTCGGCCCTGCGTTACGTGTTGGACGTGGCCAAGGTGCTGGACATTGGCAGCACCCTGGAACTGGTACCCGAGCTGGCGAACCCGAAGGACCTGTTTGCCCGTCTTGCGCAACGGCCTGCCGCACAGCACAAAAAGCGCGCCTGAGACCGCTCTGGCCTGCCGCTTTGAACACAGGGCGGGCCAGACACCAGCGTGCAAAAAGCCGATTTTGCGGGTGATGCAGCCGATTCCGCTGACATCCGCGTTTTAACAGCACATTCCGAGCGCCACAACAGGGGTAAACGACACAAAAAACGCACCTTCATGAAGCATTCTGAGCGCGACCAAAGAGTCAGCAAATGAATGCGTGCTTCACCTTTTACTGCCCTGACATCAATTACAAAATATAGGGAATACACATGACTCCGCTCCGATCACTTTTCGCTGCGCTGCTCCTGCCGTTGTGCGCCTGCGCCGCCCAGGCCCAGGAATGGAAAGAAATCCGCTTTGGGGTCTTCCCCGAATACCCACCCTTTGAATCAGTCGCCGCCGACGGCAGTCTGCAAGGTTTCGATATCGAGCTAGGCAACGCGATCTGCACCAAGCTTGAGGTCAAGTGCGTGTGGGTCCACAACGAATTCGACGGCATGATCCCGGCCCTGCGTGCTCGCAAGTTCGACGCCATCATGTCCTCCATGGCCGTGACCCCGGCCCGCCAGAAAGTCATCGACTTCAGCGACCGCCTGTTCCTCAGCCCGACCTCGGTGATCACCCGCAAAAACGCCGACTTCGGCGACACCCCTGAATCGCTGAAAGGCAAACAGGTCGGCGTGCTGCAAGGCTCGCTGCAAGAAGCCTACGCCCGTGCGCACCTGGCCAAGCTCGGCGCGCAGATCAAGGCTTACCAGTCCCAGGAGCAGAACTACGCCGACCTGCAAAACGGTCGCCTCGACGCCACCCTGACCGACAAGCTCGAAGCCCAGCTCAACTTCCTGTCCAAGCCCGAAGGCGCCGACTTCAAGACCGGGCCGGCCTTCAAGGACCCGACCCTGCCGCTCGACATCGCCATGGGCCTGCGCAAGAACGACCAGCAATTGCTGGCGCTGATCAACAAAGGCATCGCCGCCGTGCAGGCCGATGGCACCTACGCGCAGATCCAGAAGAAGTACTTCGGCGATCAGGATATCTACCACGAATGATATCCATCATCGCCCCTGTGGGAGCTGGCTTGCCTGCGATGGCGGCCTAAAGCATTGCGCTGAACCCAATGGCCTCATCGCAGGCAAGCCAGCTCCCACAGTAAATGTCTGCGCCCCATCGAGATCTCCCCATGAATGAATTCCTCAACTTGCAGGGCTTCGGCCCGCTGCTGGCGCAGGGTGCCTGGATGACGGTCAAGCTGGCGTTCCTGGCGCTGGTGCTGAGCCTGTCCCTGGGGCTGATCGCCGCCGGTGCCAAGCTCTCCAGCGTCAAGCTGCTGCGGGTCCCGGCCACGCTCTACACCACGCTGATTCGCAGCGTGCCGGACCTGGTACTGATCCTGCTGATTTTCTACAGCCTGCAACTGTGGCTGAACGATCTGAGCGAAATGCTCGGCTGGGACTACTTCGAAATCGACCCGTTCACCGCCGGCGTGCTGACCCTCGGTTTTATCTACGGTGCGTATTTCACCGAGAACTTTCGTGGGGCGATTCTCAGCGTACCGGCAGGCCAACTCGAAGCCGCGACCGCCTACGGCCTGAGCCGCTGGCAACGCTTTCGTCTGGTGCTGTTCCCGCAGTTGATGCGCTTTGCCTTGCCGGGCCTGGGCAATAACTGGCTGGTGCTGCTCAAGTCCACGGCGCTGGTGTCGATCATCGGCCTGTCGGACCTGGTCAAGGCCGCGCAGAACGCCGGCAAGACCACCAACAACCCGCTGTATTTCCTGATCCTCGCGGGCCTGGTGTACCTGGTGATCACCACCCTCTCCAACCGTGTATTCAAACGCCTGGAGCGGCGCTACAACATCGGTATCAAGGGGATGGCGCGATGATCGAACTGATCCAGCAATACGGCCTGGCCTACCTGTTCACCGACGGTAACGGCTTTTCCGGTGTGGCGATGACCCTGTGGTTGTTCATTATCTCGGTGGTGCTGGGCTTCTTCCTGTCGATCCCGCTGGCGATTGCGCGGGTGTCGGAGCACTTCTGGATTCGCTGGCCGGTGGAGGTCTACACCTACCTGTTTCGCGGCACGCCGCTGTATATCCAACTGCTGATTTGCTACACCGGGCTCTACGGCCTGGACGTGGTGCAAGACAACGCCCTGCTCAACCAGTTTTTCCGTAACGCGCTGAACTGCACGCTGCTGGCCTTCGTACTGAACACCTGCGCCTACACCGTGGAAATCTTCGCCGGGGCGATTCGCAACATCCCCCACGGCGAGATCGAAGCGGCGCGGGCCTATGGTTTGCACGGCTGGCGGTTGAACCTGTTTGTGGTAGTGCCCGCCGCCTTGCGCCGTGCGCTGCCGGCCTACAGCAACGAAATGATCCTGATGCTCCACGCTACGTCCCTGGCGTTTACCGCCACCATCGCCGACATCCTCAAAGTGGCCCGCGATGCGAATGCCGAGACCTTCCTGACCTTCCAGGCCTTCGGCATTGCGGCCCTGCTGTACATGCTGCTGTCCTTTGCACTGGTGGGCCTGTTCCGACTGGCCGAACGTCGCTGGATGCGTTTTCTTGTTCCTACCCGAGGCTAACCCATGAATCAGTCCGCGCAGGCCCTGGCCGCACATCCCACTTGCGTCATCGACACCCGCTCCGCTCCCCGGCCCACCGTGGTGGCGGAAAATGCCAACGTCAAACTCCAGGTCGAAGGCCTGCACAAACGCTATGGCGAACACGAGGTGCTCAAAGGCGTTTCGCTGAATGCACGCAATGGGGATGTGATCAGCCTGATCGGCGCCAGCGGTTCCGGAAAAAGCACGATGCTGCGCTGCATCAACTTCCTTGAGCAGCCGGACGCCGGGGTGATCACCCTGGATGGCATCAGTATTGAAATGCGCCAGGGCCGCTCCGGCGTCCAGGCGCCGCACCAGGCCCAACTGCAAAACCTGCGTACACGCCTGGCCATGGTCTTCCAGCACTTCAACCTGTGGAGCCACATGACCGTGCTGGAAAACATCTGCATGGCGCCCCGACGCGTGCTCGGCGTGAGCGCCGCCGAGGCGGAAAAACGCGCGCGGATGTACCTGGACAAGGTCGGCCTGCCGGGCCGGGTGGCCGATCAATACCCGGCGTTTCTCTCCGGCGGCCAGCAACAGCGGGTGGCGATTGCCCGGGCGCTGGCCATGGAACCGGAGATTATCCTGTTCGACGAACCCACCTCGGCGCTCGACCCTGAACTTGTAGGAGAAGTGCTCAAAGTCATACAGACGTTGGCTGAGGAAGGTCGTACCATGCTCATGGTCACCCACGAAATGGGCTTTGCCCGACAGGTGTCCAGCCAGGTGCTGTTCCTGCATCAGGGTCGAGTCGAGGAACACGGCGGCGCCGAGATCCTTGACCACCCCAACAGCGAACGCCTGCAGCAATTTCTTTCCAACCGTTTGAAGTGAACACGAAGCCAACCATGGATACCAAGGCCAACGGACCCCATTCCTCCCCTGCGCTGGATCGCATCGACGAGGCCATCATTGATGTGCTGCGTCATCAGGGGCGTATCACCTACGAGAAACTCTCGTCACTGGTGCACCTGACCCCCAGGCCCTGCCTGGAACGGGTGCGCAAACTGGAACGCCGGGGGGTGATCCGCGGTTATGGCGCGATCATCGATGTACAGATGGTCTCGCCGGGGCTGTCACTGCTGGTGCTGGTGGCCCTCTCCAACCAGAGCGGACGCTCGGCGCAAAAAGCCTTCGAAGCCTGCGTCAAAACCTGCCCCCAGGTGTTCGAATGCCAACTGATCAGCGGGCCGTTCGACTACAGCCTGCGCATGCGCTGCCGAGACATGGAACACTACCGGGTACTGACGGAAACCTGGTTGAACAATGACGAGTTGCACATTGATAAATTGGTGGCGCATCCGGAGTTGGCGGTGGTGAAAAACACCGCGACTGAACTGGCTTAACCCCCCATTCGCTGAGACAAAGAAGATCAAATGTGGGAGCTGGCTTGCCTGCGATAGCGGTGGGTCAGACAACATTGATTTGACTGGTCCACCCCTATCGCAGGCAAGCCAGCTCCCACATTTTAACCGTGTTCAGATTCACGGAGCATCCGGGCGATCCCGCGAGACCAAACACAGATAACCTTCAATATCCGCACCATCCAACGGCTTGACCTGGATAAACACCCGATTCACCTGCCGCCCCATCTTGATTCCCTCCCGGGCCCGCACCGACACATACCCAAGCTTGGGCCAGAATCGCTCGGCCTTGGTGTTGCCCTCTACCACCGTCAGCCGCAGCCAGCGAGCTCCCAGGTTCATTGCCCAGTCCTGAAGATCAGCATGCAACCGATTGGCCAGCCCAGTGCCATGCAGCGAGGTGGCCACCAACAACAACCCGATATGCCAAACCCCGGTCGCCAACAAGTCTGATGCCACATTCACCACGGCTACCAGTACGCCCTCGGTGTCGCGATAGCCCAACCAATACATGCGTGTATGCGGCCAATCATCGGGCAGTTGGAAACTCAGCTCTTCACGAGCCTCCAACGGCCTGGCGGGCTCGCCATTGACCGCCAGAAAATAGCCCGGACTGTCTTCAAACAACTGCTGCAGCTCAGCCTCGTCACGGATTGTCAGCTCGACCACGCGAATGCCGGCGACGGAACTGATGGGCAGGTGCAATATTGTCGAAACCTCCATGTTTGCCACGCCTCACTCGTCCCGCGTCAACACTTCCAACAACTCAATCTCAAAACGCAAATCGCTGTTGGGCTTTATATGCGCCCCCATACTGCGCTCGCCATAAGCCAGGTGCGCCGGCACAAACAGCGTCCGAATCCCGCCGACTTTCATGCCCATCAGGCCTTGGTCCCAGCCCTTGATCACGCGACCGGTACCGATGACACACTGGAACGGCTTGCCTCGCTCCCAGGAAGAATCGAATACCGTGCCGTCTTCCAGGGTGCCGGTGTATTGCGTGGTGATCAGCGCCCCCTTGACCACGGCTTTGCCGTCGCCCAGGCGGGTGTCGGTGATGTGTAGTTCGTTGTTCATACCTTTAGACCTCACTCACAACCAATGCCAAAACCGGCTCCAGAAGCCCCGATCCAAGTCCGCCTTACACCCCGCATATTGCCGCGCATACATATCCGAGCGTGCCTTGACCTTCCCGGCAACCGGCAACAGCCACGCTTTACTGGCATAGGTTCTTTGACGATAACCGCCCCAGCCTTCGTGGTAGTTCAGGTACTGGCCGTAGGCGTCGTATTTGTACACGCCATTGATGGTGGTGGTCTTGTCCATGTACCAGCCGACAAAGTCGATGGCGTCGTCGAAGTCCTGGCGGCTGGCCCAGCTACGGCCGGTGCTTTTGCGGTAGTCGCTCCACACTTCATCCTTGGCCTGGGCGTAGCCGGCAGCGGTGGTGACGCGGCCCCAGGGGATGATCCACAACAGGTATTTGCGCGGGGTCTTGGCGTTCTGCCGGAAGCCCGATTCCTGGTACATGATGGCGAACGGCACTTGGATCGGTACACCCCAGCGCTTCTGGGTGACCTTGGCCGCGTCGTACCAATCGTCTTTTTCCCGGAAGATGCCGCAGAGGTCATCGGGGGTGCGTGGCGGCGAAGTACCGCAGGCTGCCAGCAGGGAGGTCAGTAGTAAGAGGGCTATGGTTTTTGCCAGATTCAAAAGCTCACCTTCGCGTGATGCGCGTAAAAAAGTCGACAGTTTACGCGTTCACGGAAGGTGATGCCGATAAGACATCAATTTGCCTTGTTCACCGTGCAGGAACCAGGCCGGCGCCTGCACGGTGGTGCATCAGGCCAACGGCACTTTGCGGGTGGAAATCGCCATCCGGCCGACACCGAAGCTCAGCGCTGCACCCAGCAGCAACATGAGCAAGGTGCTCCACGCGGCACGGGACAATTGCTTGGCGGCCACTTCGCCGGCTTCACGCGCCTTCTGTTCGGCTTGCTTCTTCAGCGCTTCAACTTTCTGCACCGCCTGCTGATAGGCCTGGGCATAGTTGTCGACGATCTGAGTGGCTTCGGCCTGGCTCTTGCCGGTACGGGCGGCGACGATGTTGACCAGCGCTTCTTTGTCCGCCGCATTCAAGGCGGGCTCACCGGATGCCTTGACCCGCTCGAACCACTGTTTCAGCTCTTCGGTGGCCTGGGCCGGGTTTGTGGCGGCGTCGCTGGCCGCTTGCTTGCCATCCGCTGCAGCCTGGTCGGCTTTATGCCCGACATTGGCCGGGTCCAGCTCAGGCTTGCCGGTTTGCTTGAGCAAGGTGTCCAACTGGCCTTGCAGGCTGTTCCAATCCAGGCTGATGCCCTTCTCGTCCAGTTGCTGCTTGACGCTGTCGCTGATGCCCGGTGCCACGGCGGCAATCCCGCTGCCGGCAGCCGACAGGCCTTTACCGAGCACATTCCCGGCAGCGCCCACCACACTGGTGGCCAGCGCCGCCAGCAACCAGGTGGTCAGTAACGTGGTGATGGTCCAGCTCAGGACGCCATGCAAGCCGCCGCGATCCGGCGCGGTGCGCCCGGCCACGAATGCGCCGACGCCGATGGCCAGCAAGGTCGAGACAAACAGCCAGATCCCCGCGCCGGTGCCGAACCCGCTCAACGGGTTACCGGCCGCCATCGGGTTGACGGCACTCGCGCCAATGGCGGTGCCCAACACACTCAGTACCAGGTAGGTCACCAGGGCAATTGCACTACCGGCCAACACCGAGCTCCAGGACACGCGAAACAGTGAACGGTTGCTTTCATAGACAGTGGTCATGATCGATCCTTTGACAGTGAGTAAGTACAGACCAGCTCAGTGTGTCGAGCCCGCGTTCTGCGGTCTCGGCACAATTGCACCAGGCGCACTGGTGCATTCGCACCCCGCGCCCGGGACTTTCCCTGCACTATCCTGAGCCCCAGGTGTCGTACTTCTCACGCGACCTTCCCCCGGAGAAACCATGAGCCAGGCCGTCCTCGCCAAAGAAACCAACCGCCGCCAACTGCAGCAGATCATCTCCGGGCTATCCGACGGGGTGATTCTTGCCGAGATCGACCAGACGATCCTGTGGGCCAACGAAGCCGCGCTGACCATGCACGGGGTCGACCACATCGAAGCCCTGGGTGCCAACACCAAGGAATACGCGACCCGCTTTGCCTTGCGCTACCGCAACAATCACCCGTTGCCACTGGAGAATTACCCGCTGAGCCGGGTAGCGGACGGGGAAGAATTCAGCGACGTGGTCGTGGAAGTCACACCCACTGGCGACGACGAAAAAACCTGGGTTCACCGCCTGCGCAGCCTGGTGCTCAACGACGCGTCCGGCGAACCGGAATTGCTGGTATTGATCCTCAGCGATGCCACCGAATGGGCCAGCGCCGAGCAGCGTTTCGAGAAGACGTTCAACGCCAACCCGGCGCCTGCGGTGATCTGCCGCCTGAGTGACCTGCGTTATATCAAGGTCAATCAGGGTTTCCTGGAGATGACCGGCTACAACCGCGACCAAGTGATCGGCCGCTCGGTGTATGAGCTGGATGTACTGGAACAGGCCGAACGCAAGGACCTGGCGATCCAGCGCCTGGGGGAAGGCGCGACCATCCCGCAGATGCAGGCGGAACTGAAGCTGCCCGAAGGTGGCAGCAAACTGGTGATCGTCGCCGGCCAACCGTTGGACATGAACGAGGAAGACTGCATGCTGTTTTCCTTCACCGACCTTGAACCCCGGCGCAAAGCTGAAACCGCGTTGCGCCAGAGCGAAGAACGGTTTGCCAAGTCCTTTCGCCTGACGCCGGTGCCCACCCTCGTGTGCAGCGCCGACAACCAGCAAGTGGTGGACATCAACGAAGCCTTCATGAGCACCACCGGCTACACCAGTGAAGAACTGATTGGTAAATCCGTGGCCGAGATCGACTTTATCGACGGTGCCCAGAACTGCACCCGGGTGTTCGCCGCTCTGGAGAAGGCCGGCAATGTCGACAACCTGGACCTGAAGATCCGCAAGAAAGGCAACGAAGTGATCGACTGCGTCTTGTCCGCCGACACCGTCAGCATCCAGGACGTGCCCTGCTACCTGCTGGTGTTGATGAACATCACCGAACGCAAGCGCTCGGAGCTGGAACTGGTGGCAGCCATTGAAGAGGTCATGCAGGACGCCTCCTGGTTCAGCCAGACACTGATTGAGAAACTGGCCAACGCCAAGAGCGTCAACAGCCCCAACCTGCCCAGCGTTTCCTTCACCGATCTCACCGCGAGGGAGCGCGATGTGCTGGGTTTGATCTGCGAAGGCCTGGCCGACAAAGAGATCGCCTCACGCCTGAAACTGGCGCCGAACACTGTGCGTAACCATGTGGCGACGGTGTATTCCAAACTTGGGGTGCATAGCCGCAGTGCGGCCATTGTCTGGGCACGGGAACGAGGTTTATTCGCCGGCGAGCACCGGGTGAAGCCGAAGAAATAGAGTGCAAATGCACTAGTACGACCGGTGCAAATTCGCCTTATCCGGTGAGGATGCACTCCTTAACCTTGAAGGGTGGGCACAGGGATTGAATCCCGTGCCAAAGCGTTTTTGCCCTTTAAGGAATTCACCATGAAAAGCGAACACGTCAAAGGCGCCGTCGAAAAAGTGGCCGGCAAGGCTCAGGGTTTTATCGGTGACCTGACCGGCGATGAACAGTTGCAAGCCGAAGGTATGGCCCGTCAGGCGGCCGGCCAATTGCAACAAACCTACGGCGATGCACTGGACACCGTCGGTGACTTTGCCAAAAACAAACCCCTGGCTACCGTGGCCATTGTGGCCGGCGTCGGTCTGTTGCTGGGCCTGTTGCTGCGTCGGCGCTGAGGGGGCCTGAATGTTTAGCCTCTCGCAACTGCGCAACTGCATCGAGGAAGCCTTGCTGCCCCTGACCTGCGAGTTCACCCTGTGCAGGGACGCGTCATTGACCCTGAAGGTCTTCGATGCCGAAACCGGCCGAGTGGACCTGGTGGTGACGGGGATCAGCGTCAACAAACTGAAAACCCCGCAAGACGTGGAAACGATGGTCGAGGAGCTGCGTTACGAGCTGCAAAGCAACACGGTAGGCCGGGTCAATCTGGATGACTTGCCCCTCGCCCCTGTGTAGCCGCTGCCGAGGCACGAGGCTGCGATGCGTGTCCGCAGGACCGCCCTTGGGGGCCTGCTGCGCAGGCCATCGCAGCCTCGTGCCTCGGCAGCGGCTACAGGTCAGCGGGCCTTCAGTGACGCCCCGATAAAGTAGAACACCCCGCCACCGACAATAAACGCCACCAGCATGTAGAACATGTAGTGGGCCGGCAGGCTGGCCAGCACCAGCCCGCACAACACCGGCCCCAGGGCGGCACCCAGGTTGGACAGGTTTTGCGCCCCGTAATACATGCCCCGCAGGTGGTCCGGGGCAATCCGGTCGATAAACATGTACTCGGCCGGAATCACGATGATCTCCCCCACCGTGAAAATCGCCATCGCCGCCACCCACCACCACAGGTGGGTGGACAACGCGAATCCGATCACTCCCAGCATGAACATGCCCAGGCCCAGGATCAGCCAGCGGCTCAGGTGACGATGGGAGATGCGCCGGCCAATCACGTACTGCAAGCCAATCACCACCAATGCGTTGGTGGTGAGCACCGCGCTGATGACGCTGTAGGCGTAGTCCGCCGTGCTGGTGGTTACAAGGTACTGAGACAGGTACGCCGTGAACTGGCCAAAAACCACCGCACTGAGCAAGCAGCCCAGGGTGAAGCACACCAACCGATGGTCCCGCAGCAACACCCGCAGAACGGCCAGGAATGGCACCGGCTTTTGCGCAACCTCAACGGTGGCCAGGGTCTTGTCGCCCCAGCGCCAATACAGCAGGAAAAAAACCACCCCCAGGCCTGCCGAGATCATAAATGGCAGGCTGATATCGACCTTAGCCACCATCGCCCCAAAAAACGGCCCCACCGCGTAGCCGATATTGGTCAGGGTGTATTTGATGGAAAACACTTCACTGCGTGCGTCTTCAGGCAGCAGGCTGGCAAAGCCGGCTTTGACTGCGATGTCGATCACTGAGTAAGCCAGGTTAATCAGGATCAGGCAGGCATAGAACGATTCGATTCCCCGTACCAGTACCGTCCCGAAAAATCCCATGGCAAACACCAGGCTCAAACCGAGCAACAGCCGATAACTGCTGATCCGGTCCACCAGGAAACCGCCGTACACACTGAGCAGAGAGCCGACGATCAAGGAACTGCCAATCACCAGGCCAACCTGGCTGATGCTCAGGGCAAACTGGTCGGTCAGGTAAATCACCAGGTACGGAAAGGTAATCGCCCTGGCCAACGTCAGGATCAACGTGGCCGACAGCAACAGATTCACGGCACGGGGGTAGTTTTTTATTGTCTTCAGCATCCTGCTCTCATTCTTTCAAGGGCGCCGCTCAAGGACGCTGGTGCGGCCGACGGGCGGATGTACCTTAACCCAAGATGAAAGACAAAAAAGGCTGACTTATGCATTTATGCAAAAATAAAATGCACTATTTATAAGCTAAGATCGCTCACTCCCTCGCCGCTGATAAGGATATCCCCATGTCTGTCACCACTATCGTGATTCTGGTCATCGTCGCCCTGCTGGTGTTCTACGCCATCGGGATCTACAACAAGCTGGTGACCCTGCGTAATCGCTTCAAGAACGCCTTCGCCCAGATCGAAGTGCAGCTCAAGCGTCGCTACGACCTGATCCCCAATCTGGTGGAAACCGCCAAGGCCTACCTGAGTCATGAGCGCGAAACCCTCGAAGCGGTAGTCGCGGCGCGTAATACCGCACTGGCCGGCCTCAAGGCAGCGGCGGCCCAACCGGGCAACCCGCAGGCGATGGCTCAGTTGGGCCAGGCAGAAGGTGCGCTCACCAGCGCCATGGGCCGCCTTAACGTGACCATGGAAGCCTACCCGGACCTCAAGGCCTCGCAGAACATGCAGCAATTGAGCGAAGAACTGACCAGCACCGAAAACAAGGTGGCCTTCTCGCGCCAGGCGTTCAACGACTCGGTCATGGCCTACAACACCTACAAGCAGACGTTTCCGCCAGTGCTGTTCGCCAACCTGTTCGGGCACAGCGCCGATGCCAGCCTGCTGGAATTTGCCGACAGCGCACAGATCCAGGACGCGCCCAAGGTGTCGTTCAACTAACCTTCGCCCACGGATGGCCCGATGAACTTTTTCGAACACCAAGACCGCGCCCGGCGCCACACCGGGCGCCTGGTGCTGTTGATGGGTGCGGCGGTGCTGAGCCTGATCGTGGTCACCAGCGGGGTGCTGATCGTGATCCTGCGCAGCCAGAAAGACCTGTCGGTGAACTTCTCCAACGGGCAACTGCTGCTGGACGTCTCCATTGTGGTGTTCGCCGTGGTGTTGCTGGGCAGCCTCTACAAAACCATCCAGTTGCGGGCGGGCGGCAAGGTGATTGCCGAACGCCTGGGTGGCCGGCTGATCAACCTCGACCCGCAAGGCCTGGACGAACGCCGAGTGCTCAACATCGTCGAAGAAATGGCCATCGCCTCGGGCACCCCGGTGCCGGCGGTGTACGTGCTGGATGACAATTCGATCAATGCCTTCGCCGCCGGATTAACGCCCCAGGACGCGGTGATCGGCGTCACTCGCGGTGCCGTGGCCCTGCTCAATCGCGAAGAGCTGCAAGGGGTGATCGCCCACGAGTTCAGCCATATCTACAACGGTGACATGCGCCTCAATACCCGTCTGACGGCGGTGATCCACGGGCTGTTGCTACTGGGGTTGATTGGCGCGCTGATTCTGCGCGGGGTGTCCTATCGCGGTTCATCTTCAAGCAGCAACAAGAGCGGTAATAATGGGGCGATGGCAATCATGGCCGTCGGCGGCGCGCTGTGGGTGCTGGGGTATACCGGGACGTTTTTCGGCAACCTGATCAAGGCGGCCGTCAGTCGCGAGCGGGAATTCCTCGCCGATGCGTCGGCGGTGCAATTCACCCGTAACCCCCAGAGCATCGCCGGCGCGCTGAAGAAGATAGGCGGTCACGCCCAGGGTTCACAATTGCAGGCGGCCCACGCGGCTGAGTTCAGCCATCTGTATTTTGGTGCCGGGGTGAAGGCCGCCATGAGCGGCATGATGGCGACCCACCCGCCACTGGAAGTGCGTATCCAGCGGGTCGACCCGCAGTGGGATGGGCAGTTTCCCGCCGTGGAGTTCCTGGGAGAGGCACCACCGCCCAGCACCGGTTTCCAGGCCGGCTTGAATGAACCTGCCCCCGCCAAGGAATTGGTGTTCGACCTGTTGGCCATCCAGCAATCCATCGCCGCCATTGGTGAGCCTGGTCCTGCACATCTGGACCACGCACAGTCGGCCCTGAACAACCTGCCCGACGCCTTGCGAGACGCCGCCCATAGCAGTAACGGTGCCCAGGCCTTGATCTGCGGACTGCTACTGGATCCGGTTGCGTTCTTACAGACCCAGCAACTGGAGCGCTTGCTGCCCAAGCTTGCACCGGATATCGCCCAGGCCCTGGAAGCCCTGCGCCCTGCCCTGGCCAACCTGGATCAGCACCTGCGCCTGCCGCTTATCGACTTGGCGATCCCTGCCCTCAAGCAACTGAGCGTCGAACAGTTCAAGACCTTCAGAAGCCAGCTGGCCCTGTTGATCCTGGCGGATGACCGCATCGACCTGCTGGAGTGGACCCTGCTGCGCATCGTTGAACGCAACGTATTGGGCGCGCCCAAGGTCAGCGCCAAATACAGCCTCGACCAGGTGGCGAACGACATCGCCTTGCTGCTCGGTTCACTCGCACGTGCCGGCAACAGCGAACCTGCTCTGGTCCGCCAGGCCTTCGATCAGGCCAGCGCCAGCCTGCCATTGCCGGCATTGACGCTGAATGCCGCCGGAGCCAACGAATGGCAAGACCTTGAAACCGCCCTCAACCGCCTGCGCCAACTCAAGCCCCTGGAAAAGCCCACCCTGCTCAAAGCCATGGCCGTGTGTATCGAGCAGGACGGCCAGATCACGCCGGCAGAAGCCGAGTTGATGCGCGCCGTGGCCGATGTACTGGATTGCCCGATGCCGCCATTATTGGCAACCCCCTGACCGCCCATCATCGAGTCTGATAACAATGAAAACAGCCATGACCCGAACCAAGCTTCTCGCCAGCTCCCTGATCGTCATCGCCGTGATCGGCGGCTCGGCGTATTACCTGATGGAAAGGCGTGCGGACAATGGCCTGCTTACCGGGGTTGAGTACAGTGAGGAACAGCTCAACGAAGGCGGCGTCGAGGACCTCAAGGCACTGTCGCTGCCGGAAGCGAAAAAACGCCTCAACTACCTGGTCCTCGACGTGCGCGACAGCATTAACCGTATCGCGATGATCGAGGGCATGCGCCTGGAGATTTCCTCGGCTAAAGCCACGCCAGCGGATCCCCAGGAGAAAAAAGAGCTGCAATACGAGCAGCCATTTGTGCCCTTCCCCACTCAAGATCTACAAACCGCACTGGTGTCCCTCAAGCAAACCCCGGTGCAGTTCCAGCAACTGTTTTTCGACAACCAGTCCGGGCTGAAACTGGCGGTCGAGCCCATTCGCGATGTGCTCAAACGCGGCGCGTTGCCGGATCAGCGGGTAGAGGATCGCTATCAGGTCCAGACCGTTTATTTTCGCGACGGCACGCAACAGCCCTTCGCCGAGGTAGCGGTCAAGGACAGCAGCGCTGACGAGCAAGAACAGGACACCACCAAAGTGGAGCTCTCGCTGAATAAACCGGTGGAGCGCATCAGCGTCGCACTCACTTACCAGAGCTACCCCGGTTTCAAGAAGGTGGTGCTGGACAAGGCCCATCCGAAAGTCACCGCTGACGGTGGCGAAGTGTATCAACTGACCGCCCTGGCCGACGCCAGCGCGTCCCTGCTGCTGGCCACGCCCAAGGGTAAAACCTATGTGATCCAAGGCTTGAGCGCCGACGGCAAGCCTCTGTTCAGTGGGGGCAACAGCTCCAATTCCTCGCCTACCACCGGACAAAAGGCCAACCTGCGCAAGTACTACGACGAGTTGCTGCGTATGGAAGACAACTTTTCGAGCTTCAAGAGTGCCGCAGCCGTGCAGGATCACCTGGAGCAGTTCGCCAAGAACCTGCCGAGTACCGACAGCGACCTGAACAACATCCAGGCTCATTACCGCTTTGAAGACACCCCCGAAAGCATCGTGATCTACCTGCTGGACCCGGCCCAACCCCAGACGCTGACGCTGGACATGAACAACAGCGTGGCGGCCCAGGAGCGCTACATCGCCTACGACAACAAGACCGAAAAGAGTGGTTTCATCGACAAGAATGGCGTTTGGGTGGTGAAACCACGCTTTGAACGGGTCGACTACAGCCAGGTGCCGGGCATCTACAACATGGTGGTGGGTGCAAAACCCCTCGGTGACGGTGACGATGACGGGTGGCGGCAACTCATCACCCAATACTTCATGTTCACGCCCGGCACCAACACCCTCAAGCAACTGCCGTTCGACATTATCGAGCAACAGATCAACGACGACCTGATCGTCGTCGAACAGATCACCAATGGCCCCTACGGTGTCTTCGACATCAAGCAGCAGCAGATCGTGGTGCCGATGAAATACGTCAATCCAGAGGTGGTGGGCTCACTGTTCATTGCCCGGCCTGGTACCAAGACCTACAAGACCGAGGCCAACTACGGCATCTGGTCCCTCTCGGGCAAGGAACTGCTGCCACCGCGCTATCGTTCCATCAGTGCCAAGGATGGGTTTATCTACACCACCTCCACCGACAGGGATCAGAATGATGTCTACGACCTGGCCCTGAAAAAGATCACCCCGCCAGGTTTCACTGCACTCGGCGTCTTCGACAACGACCAGCCGCTGCTGATACAGGAGCGCAAGACCCGCCAGTTCGCCTTCATCGACACCCAGGGCAAAACCCTGCCCATCAGCCTGCCGTACGATAACGTCGAGAGCTTTTCCAATGGCATGGCGGTGATCCGGAAGGATGAGCGTTACGGCGCCATTGACCTGACCGGCAAGGTGCGGGTACCGCCCACCTATAAATCGATCAATGCTTTTCAAAAGAACCTCGCTGCTGCCGAAATGGAAGGGTTCGATGGCCTGGTGCTGATCGACAAGGACAACACGCTGGTAAAAAAACTGGGCCACGAACTCTCCGCCCATGTCGGCGCCAACAGCAATGATGCGAGCTATCAGGTCTGGGATGCCAAGGAGGAAAACCGGATCAATGTGTTTGATGCCGAGGGTAAACAGACGGATAGTTATGTGCGCGAGTGAGGGAGCGGGTGTCAGCCGACCTGTTCTCTGAAAAGAGCCCCGTTTACGTGTAGGAGCTGGCTTGCCTGCGATAGCGGCAGATCAGACGTTGAGGTGCAGGATGTGCCGCCCTCATCGCAGGCAAGCCAGCTCCCACAGAAAAGCCAATCCACCACCCACTTTCTCCAATTATTGCGCTCGTGAAATTAATCGTGTAATTTTTCATGAAATTTCTTGATAAAAATTTCACGAAACCACCCCATGGACAAACAAGAAGAACTGGCCGCCCTGGCGATCCTGATCCACGACCTGCGCAAGCACAAGAAACTCACCCTGACCCAACTGGCGCAAAAAATCGACCGGTCGGTGGGTTTCCTGTCCCAGGTCGAGCGCGGCCTGTCCCGGCCGACGGTGGCCGACTTGACCGCCATCAGCCATGCCCTCGATGTGCCCACCACCTATTTCTACAGCCTGTCCAAACCCAAGGCAGTGGAGTGGATCACCCGGCCCAACGAACGGCGCACGGTGTATTACGCCAACGGTATCACCGACATTCTGGTCTCGCCGAGCATGCAGGGGGCGTTCTCGATCCTCGACAGTTTGCTGGCACCCGGCGCCAACAGTGGCGAACAAACCATGAGCGACCGTGCCGAACAAGCCGGCTACGTGCTGGAGGGTGAGTTGACGCTGTGGGTCGAGGGCGAAACCGATTCGGTGACCCTGGGCCCCGGCGACAGCTTTCACCTGGCCGCCTTCGCCCACTGCCGCTACGGCAACCTGACCGATCTGCCCGCCCGCGTCCTGTGGGTCTATAACTGAGCGCCGATCACGGCACACAAAGGAGCGTCACCCGTGCAAAGCAAGTCTTCCACACTGTTGGCTGAAGTCCGGACGTTTCGCCAGAACCATCCCGACGTGCGCTACGTCGACC
The DNA here is from genome assembly GCF_009724245.1 of Pseudomonas spelaei. Classification (GTDB taxonomy): domain Bacteria; phylum Pseudomonadota; class Gammaproteobacteria; order Pseudomonadales; family Pseudomonadaceae; genus Aquipseudomonas; species Aquipseudomonas spelaei. Next base: position 43,179 of record NZ_WNNK01000016.1, read on the forward strand.
TGATCGCCCTGGACATTCCCGGGCACTTCTACGGCAAGCGCTACCCGGTGGAGATGCTGGAAAAAGTTGCCGCCGGCAGCCCCCTGAAGCTGCCACAGAACGCCGTGCTGCTCGGCGCCCAGGGCGGGTTGTTCAAGATTGGCGATTATTGCTTCAACGACGGCGACCCGGATGCCAATCGCCGCCTGGTACCCGGCACTCTCAAGCCGGTGAGCTGGGAGGCGCAACCCCTGGGGCAGATGCTGATCACCTCGGACGGCACCGAGGCGCCCATCGAGTTCGAACCTCGCGAGGTGCTGGCCAAGGTCCTGGAACGCCTGCACCGCAAAGGCATTCACCCGGTGGTGGCCTTCGAGCTGGAGTTTTATCTGTTCGATAAAAAACTCGAAGATGGCCTGCCACAATTTGCCCGTGATCCGTTGAGCGATGACAGCGACGACCAACCCAACCTGCACATCGAGCGCCTGTCGCGCTTTGGCACGGTGCTGGACGACATGGCGCAAACCGCCAAGGCCCAGGGTATCGACATCACGGTGATCACCGCCGAACTGGGCCCGGGCCAGTTTGAAATCAATTTCGGCCACCTGGACGACGGTCTGCGCGCTGCCGACTGGGCCGCCCTGTTCTGTCGCAGCACCCGTGGGGTGGCCCTCAAGCACGGCTACCGCGCCAGCTTCATGGCCAAGCCGTATTTGCAGCATCCGGGCAGTGGCATGCATGTGCATGTCAGCCTGTATGACCCGGTGGGTAACAACCTGTTGGCGGCCCATCAGCAGCAACCGTTGCGTCACGCGGTGGCCGGTTGCCTGGAGCTGCTCCCCCATTGCATGCCGATTTTCTCGCCCAACCACAACGCGTTCCGCCGCCTGGGCGGTACGGTTAACGCCGCGACCCGTGCTTGCTGGGGTTTTGAGGATCGTGATGCGTGTGTGCGTATCCCTGAGTCCGACCCGCGCAACCTGCGGATCGAACATCGGCTGGCCAGTGCCGACGCCAACCCCTACCTGGTGCTCGCGGCCATTCTGGTGGGCCTGGAGCACGGCCTGGACGCCGGTCGCGAGCCCATCGCGCCGTTGAATGAAGACCGTAACAGCGGTGCGGATTTCCCTCTGGAAATGCTCGAAGCGGTGCGTGCCATGCAGCATCAACCGGTGTTGCGCGAAGGGTTGGGAGCGGAGTTTGTCGACGTCTATTGCGAAAACAAACGCCAGGATCATCTGGCCTTCCAGCAGGAGATCCATGCGCGGGAATATCGCTGGTATCTGTAAACCTGTGAACCTGTAGCCGCTGACGAGGTACGAGGCTACGATGCGTGTCCGCAGGACCGCCCTCGGGGGTCGCTGCGCAACCCATCGCAGCCTCGTGCCTCGTCAGCGGCTACACAATAAGGACTTGCCCATGACCGACCAAAGCGCCCCGGCCCTCAAGGAAATCTTCAACGTCGAACGCCTGCAACACATCGCCACTGAGATGACCGCGGTGTACCCGGCGTTCAACGCCAAGGGCTTCCTCAAGTACGCCAAGGCCGGGCTGGCTGAGTTGTCGGTCATGCAGCGCATGGCCCGGGTCAGCGAAAGCCTGCACGCGGTGATCCCGCTGGATTACCCGCAGACGCTAAAACTGTTGTATGCCCTCGCGCCGCGGATCAACAGCAGCTTTGTCAGCCTGTTCCTGCCTCACTTCGTGGCGAGCTACGGCGCCGATGACTTCAAGCGCTCCATGGCGGCCCTCAAGTATTTCACCACCTTTGGTTCCGCCGAATTTGCCGTGCGGCATTTCCTGCTACGGGACTTCGAACGCACCCTGGCGGTGATGCAACAGTGGTCGCTGGATGCCAACGAACACGTGCGACGCTTGGCCAGTGAAGGTTCCAGGCCGAGGTTGCCCTGGTCGTTTCGCCTGGCCCAGGTGCAGGCAGACCCAGCGCTTTGCGCCTCGATCCTCGACAACCTCAAGGCCGACAGCAGCCTTTACGTACGCAAATCAGTGGCCAATCACCTCAACGACATCACCAAGGACCATCCGGACTGGGTGCTGAGCCTGATCGAAGGTTGGTCGCTGGATAATCCCCACACCGCCTGGATCGCCCGCCATGCCCTGCGCAGTTTGATCAAGCAAGGCAACACCCGGGCGCTGACGATCATGGGCGCGGGAGCCAAGGCCGAGGTGAACATCCGGCACCTGAAGGTGACGCCGGCGGTGGTCAAACTGGGTGAGCGAATCAACCTGTCCTTCACCCTGGAGTCGATCGCCAACGCCCCACAGAAACTGGTGGTGGATTACGCCATCGACTACGTGAAAAGCGCCGGCCATAGCTCCGCCAAAGTGTTCAAGCTCAAGACCTTCACCTTAGGCAGCGGTGAGCACCACGCGATTACCCGAGCCCAACACCTACGAGAGTTGACCACCCGCAAGCACTACCCCGGCAAACATGCGGTGCATGTACTGGTTAATGGCGAAAAGCTGGCCAGCACTGAGTTCGAACTGCAAAATCAAACTTAGCCTACGTAACAAAAGGCTCTATCTCGGGCCTTTCAGTGCAATAAATTGTCGGACAATGCTGGCATTATCATTTGCGAGCCATTATCATCTAGTGCCTTCTCGGTACCGGCAAGGTACTTGTGACAATGTTCCACTTGAGGCGCCCATGCACCGTTTCCCGTTTTACCGCCCTTTGATTTGCGCCAGTCTGGGGCTTGTCAGCCATTCTGTTTTCGCCGCACTGCAACCCGTGGCCGAAGCGCCGGTAGCCAGTGACACCGAAGTGCATTGCCACTTCAACCGCGACGCCAGCAGTGACTGCACCACCACCTACCACTACACGATTCTCAAACCCAACGGCCGGGAAATGCTCTCGCGGATCGATTTCAGCTATCCGGAAGGCGACGGGGTCGAACTGATCAAGGCTGAATCCATAGCGCCCGGCGGCAAGCCGGTTCCCCTGGACAAGACACAGATCGATACCCGCACCGCTCCCAACCCGGACCAGGGCTTTTCCCGGGAGAAACAAACGTCCCTGGCCTTCCCCAACCTGCGGGTCGGCACGCAAGTACGCTACACAGTGCGCGAGCATCACGCCGCCAAGCCCTTGGTAACCGAGTTCCACTACGCCTTGCAGTTCGGCCCCAGCGCCGCACGCCGTGACCGGTTCAAGATACGCTTCACCGCCGAACGCCCCATCGAGTGGCGCAGCGAGTTGATGGATGGCTTCACCATCACGCCGTCGGCCAACCGCAAGACCCTGGACGTGGTGCAAAAAGCCCCGACCTACGTCAACTACATCAACGAGTCCGCTAACGCCTACATCCGCGTGAACCCGCGTATCGAAGTGGGCAGTTCCCTGGACCGTCAGCAGTACTTTGGCCCTTTTGCCCAGCGCTACAACGAAATCCTCGGCGCGAGCTTGCCGCCCCAGAGCGCCGCCGCCGTGGCCAGCACTCGCGACTTGCCGCCCGCGCAAATAGTCTCGGTGTTGATGCAGCACATCAACGACCACTACCGTTACCTGGGCGACTGGCGCGCGTCGGATCGCGGTTATATACCCTTCAGCCTGGCGCAGATCGAACAGCACGGCTACGGCGACTGCAAAGACCTGTCGACCTTGCTCGCAGCGATGCTCAGGGCCAGCGGAATCAAGGCCGAAACCGCCTGGGTCAGCCGTGGCGATGTGGTCGAGTCCCTGCTGATTCCGGGCACCCATGCGCCGAACCATGCGATCGTCCGTGCCGAAATCGACGGCCAGGTGTGGTGGCTGGACCCGACCAACCCGGTCTTCGCCCCCGGCCAGACCCTGCCCGACATCCAGGACCGCTGGGTACTGGTGAGCGACGCCCAGGGCCAGGTGCGTGAAGAACACATCCCGCTGCAAGCCGCCGACACCACGCTGATCCTCGACAAACATGAACGCTTTGATGCCAAAGGCAACGCCCGCGTCTCGGCCACCATCGACTTCCGCGGCCTGCCACTGATGCAACTGAGCGTCGCCGACCGCCAGCAAGGCACCACAGCCACTGACCAGAACATCTGCGACAACTTCGGCAAGCAGATCACCGACTGCCAGGTCAAACGACCCGTCACCGCGTTTGCGGTCCCGGCCACCTACAAAGTCAGCGCAACCCTGACCGACCTGCGTCCGATGGAGCCGCTGGGCGGCGACCACCTCTACACCGACAGCCTGCTGCAAGACAATTGGGATGGACTGCTCAACTACCGGCGTAATGCTCAGCTGGGGGATCTATACATGGGCAATCCCGAAACCCTCGACTACACCATCAGCCTTTCCGGTGGCCGAATCGACAAGGATATCCCGGGCTGCCAAGTGCGCTCACCGTGGTATGACCTCGACCTGACAGGTGAGCGAGTCAAAGGCGATTGGCGCTATCACTACACGCTCGTGCAGAAAAAACGCTGGTTGATCCATGATGAAATCGTCAGTGCACCGTTTGAGAAAATGCTCAATGAGGCCCGCGCCTGTGGGGAGCAGGTGCGTCAGGTGGTGAAGCTCTAAAGCCTCGCCACAAATCCAGTGTGGGAGCTGGCTTGCCTGCGATGGCGGAGTCTCAGGCGACATCAATGTTGACCGTCAGACCGCTATCGCAGGCAAACCAGCTCCCACCTATGGATCCGGTTTCGCCAGCTACGTCTCACCCAACAACAACCCCTGCTCCCGCGCGCACAACTCCACCACGTAATCCCACAACACCCGCAACCGCACCGACTTGTGCAGCTCGCGCCGGGAACTGATCCAGTAACTGCGCTGGATACTTTCCCCCGGCAACAACGGCACCAGGTCCGGATCTCCCGCCGCCATAAAACATGGCAACACGGCAATCCCCAACCCCGAGCGCGCCGCCTGGTGCTGGGCGATGACGCTGGTGCTGTGGAATACCACCTTTGGGTTGCGGCAAAAACTGCTGAGGAATTTCAGTTCCTGGCTGAACAGCAGGTCATCGACGTAATCGATCCAGGCATGTACCGCCAGGTCTTCGCGCTTTTCAATCGGTGGCGTTCGGTCCAGGTAGCTGCGGCTGGCGTAGAGAGCCAGGCGGTAGTCGGTGAGTTTGCGGGTCACCAGTTGGTCGACGCTGGGCCGTTCCAGGTGGATGCTGATTTCCGCCTCGCGGTTGAGGATGCTGACAAAGCGTGGCACCGCCACCAGTTCCACTTCCAGCCCCGGATAGCGCTCGAACAAGCCGCCCATGCGTCCGGCCAGAAACATCACGCCCAACCCTTCGGCAACGCCAAGGCGAATCTTGCCCAGGGGTGCGGCGGAATGAGTCAGTTCTTCCTCGGCCAGCAGCGCGACGTTTTCCATGGCCTCGGCGTGTTTGAGCAGCGCTTCGCCGGAGGGCGTCAACTCATAGCCTTGGGCGTGCTGTACAAACAGCGCGGTGCCGAGGCTTTTTTCGATGGCCTCGATGTGCCGCGCCACCGTGGCGTGGGTGGTTTTCAGGCGTTGCGCGGCAGTGAGCAAGCGTCCGCTACGCTGTAACTCAAGAAAGAACCGCAGATCATTCCAGTCGAACATCTCGCCTCCCCTCACTCCATAAGCGCAGCGCTGTCTAAAAACGCACAGCAGGTGGGTAAAAACTAACATTTTTAAGACGAAAACTAACAACTAGGATGGAGCCAATAAGAAAAACAAGCGAGACCTCAGATGCCCATTGCAGCTGCGCAATACGATTACGTGGTGGTAGGCGCCGGCCCTGCGGGCTGCCTGCTGGCCAATCGACTCTCTGCCAACCCTGCCCATCGCGTGCTGCTGCTTGAAGCCGGCGGTCGTGATAACTATCCCTGGATTCATATCCCCGTCGGCTACCTCTTCTGCATCGGCAACCCGCGCACCGACTGGTGCTTCAAGACCGAAGCCCAGGAGGGTCTGCAAGGCCGTGCCCTGAGCTACCCACGTGGCAAGGTGCTGGGCGGCTGCTCCTCGATCAACGGCATGATTTATATGCGTGGCCAAGCCCGGGACTACGACGGCTGGGCGGCTGAAGGCAACCCCGGCTGGGCCTGGGATGACGTGCTGCCGCTGTTCAAGCAGAGCGAAAACCATTTTGCCGGCGACTCGCCGTTTCACGGTGACGGCGGCGAATGGCGCGTGGAACAGCAGCGCCTGCACTGGCCAATCCTCGATGCCTTTCGCGACGCAGCCCAGCAAAGCGGTATCGAGAACATCAGCGACTTCAACCAGGGCGATAACGAAGGCTGCGGTTACTTCCAGGTCAACCAGAAATCCGGGGTGCGCTGGAACGCAGCCAAGGCGTTTCTCAAGCCGATTCGCCAGCGCCCCAACCTCACGGTGTTGACTGGCGTTGAAGTCGACCGTGTGCAGCTGGAAAACGGCCGCGCCGCCGCCGTGATCGGGCGTCAGCAAGGCCAGCAGATCACCTGGCGAGCGCGCAAGGAAATCGTCCTGTGCGCCGGCGCTGTCGGCTCGCCCGGCATCCTGCAACGCTCCGGCATTGGCCCAGCCAGCGTGCTCAAGCCGTTGGGCATAGAGGTACTTCATGAATTGCCCGGTGTCGGCGGCAACCTGCAGGATCACCTGCAATTGCGGCTGATCTACAAGCTGGAAAACGCCCGCACCCTGAACCAGGTCGCCGGCACGTTGTGGGGCAAGATGGGCATGGGTTTGCGCTACCTCTACGACCGCAGCGGCCCATTGTCCATGGCGCCCAGCCAGCTTGGCGCGTTCGCGCGCTCGGGGCCGGAGCAGACCTCGGCCAACCTCGAATATCACGTGCAGCCGCTGTCTCTGGAGCGCTTCGGCGAACCCTTGCACGCCTTCCCGGCCTTTACCGCGTCGGTCTGTGACCTGCGCCCGCAAAGCCGTGGGCGCATTGATATTCGCTCGGCCGATCCCCAGGATGCACCGCTGATCCGGCCCAACTACTTGAGCCATCCCGAAGACTTGCGGGTGGCCGCCGACGCCATTCGCCTGACCCGGCGTATCGTTGCCGCACCGGCCTTGAAATCATTCAATCCGGTGGAATACCTGCCCGGCGCTGCCCTGCAAACCGAAGAACAGCTGCACGAAGCCGCCGCGCGGATTGGCACCACCATTTTCCACCCGGTAGGCACCTGCCGCATGGGCAGTGACAAAGACGCCGTGGTCGACGCGCAGTTGCGGGTTCATGGCATCCCCGGCCTGCGCATCGCCGACGCGTCGATCATGCCGCGCATCACTTCCGGCAACACCTGCTCACCGACGCTGATGATCGCGGAAAAAGCCGCGCAACTGATCCTTTCGCCGAACACAAGGAGCCTCGCCCAGGAGAAAGAACTCGTTACTGCAATCTGAACAGCGATGCCGATCCGGCGTCGACAGTGGAACAACAATAAATAATCACTGTGAGGACTACCCAATGTCAGAACATGCTCAACCGCTGGACCCCGTTATCGGTGTGCGATCCAGTAATGATACGCAGAAGGTCATCTTCGCCTCCTCCCTGGGGACGGTGTTCGAGTGGTATGACTTTTTCCTGTATGGCGCCCTGGCGGCGGTGATCAGCAAGCAGTTCTTTGCCGGGGTCAACGACACCACGGCGTTCATCTTTGCGCTGATGGCCTTTGCGGCCGGCTTTGTGGTGCGCCCGTTTGGCGCGCTGGTGTTCGGTCGACTGGGGGACATGATCGGACGCAAATACACCTTTCTCGCCACCATCATCCTGATGGGGCTGGCGACCTTTTGCGTCGGCCTGCTGCCCACCTATTCGAGCATCGGCATCGCCGCGCCGATCATTCTGGTGGCGCTGCGCATGCTCCAGGGCCTGGCGCTGGGCGGCGAGTATGGCGGCGCGGCCACTTACGTGGCGGAGCACGCCCCGGCCGGCAAGCGCGGGTTCCACACCAGTTGGATTCAGTCCACCGCCACCCTCGGCCTGCTGCTGTCCCTACTGGTCGTGCTGGCCTGCCGTTACTTCACCGGTGACCAATTCGAAGTCTGGGGCTGGCGCCTGCCGTTCCTGCTGTCGATCGTGCTGCTGGGGATTTCCACCTGGATCCGCATGAGCCTGCATGAGTCGCCGGCCTTTCTGAAAATGAAAGAAGAAGGCAAGGCGAGCAAGGCGCCGATCCGCGAGTCCTTCGGCAAGTGGGAAAACCTCAAGGTGGTTCTGATCGCCCTGTTCAGCATTAACGCCGGGCAAGCCGTGACCTTTTATGCCGCGCAGTTCTATGTGCTGTTCTTCCTCACTCAGTTCCTGAAGATGGACCCGGCCCTGGCCAATATGCTGCTGATCATCAGCGTGGTGATCGGTGCGCCGTTCTTTATCTTCTTCGGCTGGCTGTCGGACAAGCTGGGGCGCAAGCCGGTGCTGATGGTCGGCCTGCTGCTGGCCACGGCGCTGTACTTTCCGATCTTCAAGGGCCTGGCCCACTACACCAACCCGGCGATGGACCAGGCCAGAAACCAGGCGCCCATCACCGTACTGGCGGACCCGGCCACTTGCACCTTCCAGTTCGACCCGGTGGGCAAGGCGCGTTTCGACAGCCCCTGCGACAAGGTCAAGACCTTCCTGGTGAAACAGGGCCTGCCCTACCACAGCGCTGCGGCCCCGGCGGGTAGCGCGGTTCAGGTAAGCGTGGGTGACGTGCGTATCGATGGCTATGACGAGGCCGCACTGAAAGGCGCAGTGACGCTGGCGGGCTACCCGCAATCGGCCGACGTGGCACAGGTCAACAAAACCATGGTGGTGGTACTGATCGTCGCGCTGATCCTCATCGCGGCGATGTGCTACGGGCCGCTGGCGGCGTTGATGGTGGAACTGTTCCCCACCCGCATCCGCTACACCTCGATGTCCCTGCCCTACCACATCGGCAACGGCTGGTTCGGTGGCTTCCTGCCGACGGTGTCGTTTGCCTTGGTGGTGTACACCGGCGATATCTTCTACGGCTTGTGGTACCCGGTGGTGATTACCGGGGTGAGTTTGATTGTCGGGCTGATTTGCCTGAAAGAAACCAGGAATGTGGATATCGACAATAACTGAGGAATGATCCAGGGAGATCCAATGTGTGGACTTGTGTGGGAGCCGGGCTTGCCCGCGATAGCATCACCTCGGTGTAACTGATACACCGAGGCGCCTGCATCGCAGGCAAGCCAGCTCCCACATTTGGTTTTTGGGTTGAACACATAAATTGCTGTACATCCATACAGATAACAGTTGCTGAAACACGCTGTACTGAGCATCCTGCACACCATCAATCCGATTCGAATGGGGTGACCATGCGGCTGTTCCTCTGTGAAAAACCATCCCAGGCCAAGGATATCGCCGCCGTGCTCGGCGCGACCCGCCGTGGTGACGGTTGCTGGCTGGGGCCGGGCGTCACAGTGACCTGGTGCATCGGCCATCTGCTGGAAACCGCCCCACCCGATGCCTACGACGCCAAATACAAACGCTGGGTGCTGGCCGACCTGCCCATTGTTCCGGAAAAATGGAAGATGCTGGTCAAGCCCAAGACCGCCAGCCAGTTCAAGACGGTCAAGCGTCTGCTCGGGGAGGCACAGGAGTTGGTGATCGCCACCGACGCCGACCGTGAGGGCGAGATGATCGCCCGGGAGCTGGTAGAGCATTGCCGTTATCGCGGGCCGATCCAGCGTCTGTGGCTCTCGGCGCTGGACGATGCCTCGATCCGCAAGGCCCTCGCGGCCCTCAAGCCCGGCGCTGAAACCTTCAGCCTCTATCACTCGGCCCTCGGACGATCCCGGGCCGACTGGCTGATCGGCATGAACATGAGCCGTCTGTTTACCCTGCTGGGTCGCCAATCCGGCTATCAAGGCGTATTGCCGGTCGGCCGGGTGCAAACCCCGACCCTGCGCCTGGTGGTCGACCGCGATCGCAGCATCGCCGACTTCGTGCCCGTGGCCTACTGGGTCATCGATGTCGATTTGCTCCACGACGCCATCACCTTCACCGCCCAATGGCGCGCCACCGAAGACGCCTGTGACGACCAGGGCCGTTGCCTGAACCCGCAACTGGCCCGGGATGCGGCAGCCGCCATGAGCAACGCCGCTACCGCGCGGTTGATCAAGCTGCGCACCGAGCGCATGCGCGAAGTGGCGCCCCTGCCCTTCGACCTCGGCACGCTGCAGGAAATCTGCTCGAAAAAACTCGGCCTGGGCGCCCAGGAAACCCTGGATATTGCCCAGTCGCTCTACGAAACCCACAAGGTCATCACCTACCCGCGCAGCGATTGCGGCTACTTGCCCCTGAGCCAGCACAGCGACGCGCCGGGCATTCTTGCGGCGCTGGGCCGGGCTGATCAGACGGTCCAGACGTTGATGCCGCATATCGAGCCGCAACGTCGCTCCCGGGCCTGGAACGACGCCAAGGTCAGCGCCCACCACGGCATCATCCCCACCGGCGCCGGCAAGGACCTCGGGCAACTGGCGGGTAAACACCGGGCGGTCTACACCCTGATTCGCGCCCGCTACCTGGCGCAGTTCCTGCCCAACCACGAATACGACCGTACCCAGGCTGACTTCGACTGCGCGGGAGAAGCCTTGCGAGCAGTAGGCAAAGTCATCGTCGAACCGGGTTGGAAACGCGCATTGCCCGAAGCCCTGGCACCGACCAAAGGGCGTGAAGCGCCTGCGCCGCAGTCCTTGCCGATGCTGGTACAGGGCAATGATTACGCCGTGGCCAAGGTCAACCTCAAGGACTTGTGGACCCAGCCGCCCAAGCCCTTCACCGAAGGTGACCTGATCAAGGCGATGAAAAACGTCGCCAAACTGGTGGAAGACCCGCTGCTCAAGCAGAAACTCAAGGACACCACCGGGATTGGCACCGAAGCCACCCGCGCCGGGATTATCCAGGGCTTGCTGGACCGGGGTTATCTGGTGAAAAACGGCAAGGCCCTGTCGGCGACACCGGCGGCGTTCAGCCTGATCGATGCGGTGCCACGGGCGATTGCCGACCCCGGCACTACGGCCATCTGGGAACAAGCCCTGGACATGGTCCAGAGCGGGGAGATGAGCCTGGAGGAATTCGTCGCCAAACAGGCAGCCTGGATGAGCAAGCAGGTGACGCGCTGCACCGGCATGCGCTTGACCATCAGCGGTCCGGCCAGCCCGGCGGGGCGTGGCGCCACTCCATGGAAAAACAAACGCAAACCGGCCAAGCGCAAGGCAACCGCCAGCCCTAAACGGACGGCAAAGCCGGCAAACAAGGTATAAAAGGGAGGAAAATTTGGGACAATGACGTTTTTCGACCAGATATACGCCGCTTTGGACCTTGCCCTGCCGTGGGCGGTCTAGGATTCTGTAGGGACTGCTAACCTCCTAACGATAACAACACCGGAGTGGCCTCGATGAAAACCGTTGCGCAACTGCTCAAGTCCAAAGACCAGCAAAACCAGCAAGTCCACACCATCCCCCATGACCATACGGTGTTTGAGGCGCTGATCGTGATGGCGTCGAAAAACGTCGGGGCCTTGCCGGTCATGAAGGATGGGAAGGTAGCCGGGATAATCAGTGAGCGTGACTACGCCCGTAAGGTGATCCTCCATGGCTTGTCCTCTGTGACGACCAAGGCCCACGAGATCATGAACTCACCGGTGATCACCGTCGACACTCACCAGAGTGTCGAGACCTGCATGAATATCATGACCGACCGACATCTGCGGCACCTGCCTGTGGTAGAGAACGGAGAGCTCCTTGGCCTGCTGTCCATCGGTGACCTGGTCAAGGAAGCCATCGCCGAACAGGCTGACCTGATCAAACAATTGGAACAGTACATTCGCGGCGAATGAGGGCTTCATGCTCGATACCCTGGACCATCAAACCGATATTCACCTCGACATCCTGCACCGGGCCATGGCCGAACGGCGGTTTCTGGTCCTGACCGGTGCGGGTATCAGCACGTCTTCGGGGATTCCCGATTATCGCGACAGCGAAGGTGTGCGCCGGGGCAAGGCGCCAATGATGTACCAGGATTTCCTGGCCACCGCACAGGCGCGACGACGTTACTGGGCACGGGCGATGCTCGGTTGGCCGAGGGTGCGCCTCGCGCAGCCGAACAAGGCCCATATCGCGCTGGCAACCTTGCAGGAACGCCAGCTCATCACCGGGCTGATCACGCAGAACGTCGACACCCTGCACGACCAGGCCGGCAGCCATGACGTGATCGAATTGCATGGCAGCTTGCACCGAGTGCTCTGCCTCGACTGCCATCTGCGCAGCGAGCGGGGTCTGATCCAGCACCTGATGGAGACCGAGAACCCCTACCTGGCCGGTGTCGACGCCATCCAGGCCCCCGACGGCGACACGTTGCTGGACCCAGCCTTCGAAGAGCGTTTTCAGGTGCCCCACTGCCCTCATTGCAATGGCCAACGGCTGAAACCGGACGTGGTGTTTTTTGGTGAGAACGTCGCCCAAGCCACCGCAGCCAAAGCGATGGCCGCCGTGGAACACGCCGAAGGGTTGTTGGTGGTCGGGTCGTCACTGATGGCTTACTCGGCGTTTCGCCTGTGCAAGGCGATGGTTGACCAGGGCAAACCCGTCATCGCCATCAACCTGGGTAAAACCCGGGGCGACGATCTGCTACAAGTAAAGATCGAAGCCTACTGTGAGCATTTGCTACCGCTGCTGGCCGAACGCCTGTAGCCACTGCCGAGGAACGAGGCTGCGATGCAGTCCGCAGCCGCTGCGTCGGGATGCCGCATCAAACCCATCGCAGCCTCGTTCCTCGGCAGCGGCTACAGGGCCAGAAGATGACGCACAAGTCACCTTTTCGCGCATTCTCCCGTCCCCACAGCCATTTATGTAGTGCTCAAAAATAATCACTACATAACCGTTGACGTAACCATTTTGTAATTGCATGATTCAAGCGTCTCCCGGATCGGGAGCGTTGGTAACACGCGTTTTGAACAAGCTCGTCTGACCGCCGAGCTGTTTTTTCCGGATGTGCACTGCCCACAAGGCAGATTGATGAAGCTGACCGGCCCGAAAGGATCGGTACAAGGAGCTCAAACGCTGCTTGTCTTCGTTATGAAACCATTGCGTAGCAGTTCATCAGCAAGACTACATGCATCAGGTTCAAGACCCTGCCCGTATTCGGCAGACAGTCGCTGACGCCCGGTTTTCGGAACCGGAGACAACTGAAACGTTTTAACGAATCAACTAAAGATCGCCAACTGGTCAAGGGGCTTACACATGAATCTGAACAACCAACCAACTATCGAAGAATTGGCTGAGATGTTCGCAGCGCAGAAAGACAAGCTCGACGACCATATCCTCTGGATTGGTAAATCGGGCCAGGTCCATATTGACTGCCTGGCGCCCCATACCGTGGAAGAAGAGTTCGACAAGAATAACCGCGAACTGGCCGCACGCCTGAAGATGTACCGCCGTGGCCAGGGTTATGTCGGCAAGAAGGCCGCCGCCGATCGCAACTTTATCGAGCAGGTGTTCCACACACTTAATACTGAATGGCAGAACCTCAAGGGCCATTCGCAGGTTAAAGTGATCGATAGATACTGCTGAAACCCGTCACTCGATTAAAGGTGGGAGCTGGTTTGCCTGCGATAACGGTTTAATAGTCGACAACTAGGTTGAATGTTAAATAGCTATCGCAGGCAAGCCAGCTCCCACACGTATTAGTGCCAACTTAAAGCCTTGGGAAACATCCCTTCCCCGCCTCAGCTAAAAAAATATCAAACATGGCTTGGGCCGCCGCAGAAAGTTCATGACCGGGTTTGGTCAAAACACCAATCGGTCGTTCGATCACCGGGTCCCGAAGGGTGATGCAATGGGCGCCCGCCTCCTCCATCTGCCGCGCACAGAGCGCCGGCACCGCACTGACACCCAATCCACTGGCAACCATTTTGCCCACCGTCGCCAATTGATGGCTCTCCAATGCCACCGGCAACTTCATGTCCAGCGCTCCCAGATGCTCTTCCAGCATCACCCGCACTGTGGACGGCCGCTGCAAGGTAATGAAGGGCTGCTCCAGCAAGGTTTTCCAGTCGATCTCGGCCATCCGGGCCAAGGGCGAATCACCCGGCACGACCGCGATAAAACGATCCACATACAGTGGAGTAAACGCCAAGGACGAACCCACCGATGGCTCGAACGCCACGCCCAGTTCCACCTGACGGTCGCGAACCATCTCCAGCACCTGCTCATTGATCACGTCGTTGACCGTCACGTTGACCTGGGGATAGCGCGCGCGAAAAATCTTCAACACCGGCGGCAGAAGATTGCCGGCGAACGACGGCATCGCTGCCACCGTCACTCGTCCACGCTGCAAGGTGAAGCGCTGGCGCAGTTCATCCTCGGCGTTGTCCCAATCGGCAATCAGACGTCGGGCCAGGGGCAACAGCGACTCACCTTCAGGCGTCAGCGCAACGTTGCGGGTATTACGGCTGAACAAACGCCCACCCAACCCTTCTTCCAGGCCTTTGATGGTCAAGCTCAAGGCCGACTGAGAAAGGTGCAAGCGCTCACACGCGGCGGCAAAACTCAGGCTCTGGGCCACGGCAAGAAAGGCCCGCATCTGTTTAACTGTCATGACGCTGCTCCAGATAACCGACGATTGTGCTGTTTTTTAAATCAATCAACCTTAAAAAACAACTTAACAAATCAATCCGTCAGCGCAACACTCGGGGCATATGGCTGGCCCACAAACAATAAAAGAGGTGCATATGGCAGGTTTCGATAAACGCGTGGCGTCCTACGAGGAAGCGCTGGCGGGTCTGGAAGACGGCATGACGGTCCTCGCCGGTGGCTTTGGCCTGTGCGGGATCCCGGAAAACCTCATCAATGAGATCAAGCGCAAAGGCACCCGCGACTTGACAGTGGTTTCCAACAACTGCGGCGTCGACGGCTTCGGTTTGGGCGTGTTGCTGGAAGGCAAGCAGATCAGCAAAGTGATCGCCTCCTACGTCGGTGAAAACGCCCTGTTCGAGAAGCAATTGCTCAGCGGCGAAATCGAAGTGGTCCTGACGCCCCAAGGCACCCTGGCAGAAAAAATGCGCGCAGGCGGCGCCGGCATCCCGGCCTTCTTCACCGCCACCGGCGTCGGCACCCCAGTGGCCGAAGGCAAGGAAACCCGCGAATTCAATGGCCGTCCGTACCTGATGGAAGAATCCATCACCGGCGACTTCGCTATCGTCAAAGGCTGGAAAGCCGACCACTTCGGCAACGTGATCTACCGCCACACGGCACAGAACTTCAACCCGCTGGCCGCCACCGCCGGCAAGATCACCGTGGTCGAGGTCGAGGAAATCGTCGAGCCGGGCGAGTTGGACCCGTCGCAGATCCACACCCCTGGCATCTACGTCGACCGGATCATCTGCGGCACCTTCGAGAAGCGCATCGAACAGCGCACCGTCCGCAAATAATCCTGCCCCAGCCCGAATAACAAGGAGACAAAACATGGCTCTTACCCGCGAACAAATGGCTCAACGCGTCGCCCGCGAAATGCAGGACGGTTTCTACGTCAACCTCGGCATCGGCATTCCGACCCTGGTGGCCAACTACATCCCCGAAGGCATGGAAGTGATGCTGCAGTCGGAAAACGGCCTGCTGGGCATGGGCCCCTTTCCGACCGAAGAAACCATCGATGCCGACATGATCAACGCCGGCAAGCAGACCGTCACCGCACGCGTCGGCGCCTCGATCTTTTCCTCTGCAGAGTCCTTCGCAATGATTCGCGGCGGGCATGTCGACCTGACCGTACTGGGTGCGTTTGAAGTCGACGTCCAGGGCAACATCGCCTCGTGGATGATCCCCGGCAAGCTGGTCAAAGGCATGGGCGGCGCCATGGACCTGGTGGCCGGTGCGGACAACATCATCGTCATCATGACCCACGCCTCCAAGGACGGTGAGTCGAAGCTGCTGAGTCGTTGCAGCCTGCCGCTGACCGGTGCCAACTGCATCAAGCGCGTACTGACGGACCTGGCTTACCTGGAAATCGAAAATGGCGCTTTTGTCCTCAAGGAACGCGCACCTGGCGTCAGCGTTGAAGAGATTGTCAGCAAGACCGCCGGTAAACTGATCGTCCCGGACCATGTTCCAGAAATGCAGTTCGCTGCCCAGTGAGGAAAGATTCCATGCAAGACGTCGTCATTGTTGCTGCCACCCGCACCGCCGTGGGCAGCTTTCAGGGCTCCCTGGCCAGTATCCCGGCACCGGAGCTGGGCGCTGCGGTGATCCGCCGCCTGCTGGAGCAGACCGGCCTTGACCCCGCGCAAGTGGACGAAGTGATCCTCGGCCAAGTACTGACTGCAGGCTCGGGCCAGAACCCGGCGCGCCAGGCATCCATCCTTGCCGGCCTGCCGCACGCCGTACCGGCCATGACCCTGAACAAGGTCTGCGGCTCAGGCCTCAAGGCCCTGCATCTGGGTGCGCAAGCGATCCGTTGTGGTGACGCCGACGTGATCATCGCCGGCGGCATGGAAAACATGAGCCTGGCGCCCTATGTCCTGCCAGCCGCCCGCACCGGCCTGCGCATGGGCCACGCCAAGATGCTCGACAGCATGATCACCGACGGCCTGTGGGATGCGTTCAACGACTACCACATGGGCATCACCGCCGAGAACCTGGTGGACAAGTACGGCATCAGCCGTGAAGCCCAGGATGCATTCGCCGCTGCGTCCCAGCAAAAAGCCAGCGCTGCTATCGAGGCCGGGCGTTTTGCCGATGAGATCACGCCGATCCTGATCCCCCAGCGCAAGGGCGACCCGATTGCCTTTTCGGTGGATGAACAGCCACGTGCCGGCACGACAGCCGAGTCCCTGGCCAAGCTCAAGCCGGCGTTCAAGAAAGACGGCAGTGTCACCGCCGGTAATGCCTCCAGTCTCAACGACGGCGCCGCTGCGGTGCTGTTGATGAGTGCTGACAAGGCCAAGTCCCTCGGCCTGCCGGTACTGGCCCGTATCGCGAGCTACGCCAATGCCGGCGTTGACCCGGCGATCATGGGTATTGGCCCGGTCTCGGCCACCCGTCGTTGCCTGGACAAGGCCGGCTGGAAACTGGGCGACCTGGACCTGATCGAAGCCAACGAAGCCTTTGCCGCGCAGTCGCTGGCGGTGGGCAAGGAACTGGAATGGGATGCGACCAAGGTCAACGTCAACGGCGGCGCGATTGCCATTGGTCACCCGATTGGTGCGTCAGGTTGCCGGGTGCTGGTGACCCTGCTTCACGAAATGATCAAGCGTGATGCCAAGAAAGGCTTGGCGACCTTGTGCATCGGTGGTGGTCAGGGTGTGGCGTTGGCACTCGAACGCAGCTGAGTTCAGCGAGCAACAGAGAGAAGGCCTGGTTCCACGAAAACCGGGCCTTTTCTTTGCCAGGGGCTGATTTTCTGTAGCCGCTGCCGAGGCACAGGGTTTTCGGGGCACTCAAGAGGTCTTCAGTGCGAATTCGATTGCGGTACCGCAAACACCGCACTCGCCCGTACCACCACCTTCTCCCCCACCTGCAGGCTGACCGTGGCAAATGCCATCTGCCGTCCACGCTTGTGATTTTCCAGCCGCACCTCGATCCACTCTCCCACCTGCACGGCGCCCATATAGTCCAGGGTCATGCTCGCCGTCATCAGCGCCAGCGGCGGCTCGCTGGAAAATGCCATCGCATAGCCCATGCCGATATCCGCCAGGGTTGCCAACACACCACCGTGGACCGTACCGCGCCCATTGGCGTGACGTGGGTCGGCACGCAGGCCAATTTCCAGTTGCAGGCCTTCGCCCCGGCAATACACCGGACCGAGCAGGTCCAGCAGCGGGCTGCTGCGAGATAGCGGGGTGAAACCTTCAGGAATAGCGATCATGACGAGTTCCTCTTGGGCGTCTGGCTTGAGGTGTAACCCAGCCCCCCTATCGCGGCTATCAAGATCAACCCCGCAAATCCCCGGCGATACTTTGCGTTAATCCCCAGGAACCGCTTTAATCGCCCTCAACCTCCTCCGACTCCCCAAGGAACCGCAATGCGCCACCTGGACGGCAACCCCTCTCTGCTCCGCCACACTGTACTGGTCCTGTTGGCCGGCCTGGCTCTTGGCGGCTGCTCGCCCAAGACACACTCCGAAGCCACGGTGATCAGCGGCGAACAAGGCCGCTCCGGGGCGCAGTTGGCCTATGAGCACGAATTGAGCCTGTCCCTGCCCGCCGCGCTGCTGGCGCCACGGATGCAGGCGACCCGCGAGGCCTGCGAGTCGGCGCGCTTTGGCGCCTGCAACATCCTGGGCATCAAGGAGGACAGCAGCGGTGGCGAGATTGTCCTGCGCATTGCCCCCGCCGGTGTCGAACCGATGGTGGCGATGGCGGCTGAAGGTGGAAAGCTGGGGCAGCGCATCACCACCGCCGAGGACCTGGCCGATGCCGTGGCCGACGTTCGCCGCCGCCAGGAACGTTTGTTGGCGCAGCAACAGCGTCTGGATGAACTGGCCAAGCGCAAGGACATCACCGTGGGTGACCTGATCACCCTGAGCAAGGAACAAGCGAGCATCGAGAACGACTTGCAGGAACTGGCCCAGGCCGCTGCCGGCCAGCAACGTCGTCTGGATACCAACCGCGTGACCCTGAACTTCCGGGCCTCCGACGGTGCCCAGCAGCAGTCGCGCTTCAGCCGGATGTTCAGCAACCTCGGCGACAATCTGGTGAACGGCACCGCTGATGCGCTGGAGCGCGCCAGCTATGTATTGCCGTTCGTGATCCTGGCCTTCCCGGTGTTGTGGTTGTGGGTCTGGTTGTGGCGCAAATTCGTCAAGCGTCGTACCTAACGCTTCATGCACCGCTGATAACGCTCATCCACGCGCTTGGCAAACCAGGCCGTGGTCAGGTTGCGGGTGATCTTCGGGCTTTTCAGCACGATGCCCGGCAAGATCGCCCGAGGCAGTGGTTTGCCCTCGGCCTTCTCGGCCAGGGCAAAGACCCGTTGATAGAGGGTGGTTTCTTCAAAGTCCAGGCGGTCGCCCTGCTCCAACTGACTGCGGATGCTCGGGTTACGCATATCCAGGGACTTGCCCAACGAACGCACCGCCAGTTCGGTCGTGCCGGGCAAGATTGAGCCGTAGCGGATCAGGTCCCCATCCAACGCCAGTGACTTCCCCGAGACGCGGTTCACGGCAGCCTGGAACGCCGCATTGCGGCTGGCGTACCAGCCGGCGTTGAAATCGGCGAAACGATACAACGGCTGGTCATAGTTCACCGGGTACCCCAACAAGTGAGCGATGCCGAAATACATGCCACCACGACGGGTGAAGACTTCCCGGCGAATCGTGCCATCCACTGTGTAGGGGTAATTCCGGGCCTGCTTTTCAGCAAAGGCGACGCTAACTTGCATGGGGCCTGCGGTGTGTACCGGATTGAAGCCACCAAACAAGGTATTCCCCAACGGTACGACGCTGATGAAGTCGTCAAAGATCGCGCTCAGGTCCTTTTCCGTATGGGCAGCACTCAAGCGATCGGCGTAGGACTTGCCCGTGGGCGAGCGCAACTGCAGCGCGGTACGCACCAGCACGGCAGGAATGTGCACCTTGCCCGCACGCCGGAGGATTTCGTCCTGGGCAATCTTGCCCATGTTCGGCACCGACGGGTCCACCTGATAAGTAGACTCCTGCTCGGTCACCGCCAGTACCGCGCAAATGTTTTCGGTGCTGGGGTAAATCTTCTGGGTATTGAACGCGGTGTAGATGTCCTGGGCCCAGCCAGCCCTGTCCGCGACTTTAGCCGGCAACAACCGCACAATTTGTGCCTTGACCTCGGCTTCGCTGCGCTCCGGCTGTTGCTGGGTGCGTTGGCTGGAGCAACCGGCCAGCACCAGCAGCGTGGTCAGGCAGAAGATCAGGCGGGATGAGAACATGGGGCTTCCTTGGACGACGATGGGCAGTCATGGCGGACAAGTCTAACGCGGGTTTGCCGACCTGCAGTACTCGCCAGCCGCAGCGCAACTGTGACAGGATCGGACTCCCGCCGTTCCAACAAGGAGTTTGAATGCCATGCTCAGCGTAAACTTCCTCATCACTTGCCTGATCGTCGTGCTGATCCCCGGTACCGGCGTGATCTTCACCATTTCCACCGGGCTTACCGCCGGCAAGCGAGCCAGTGCCTTTGCCGCGCTGGGCTGTACCGCCGGGATCGTCCCGCACTTGTTGGCATCGGTGCTCGGGCTGTCCGCCCTGCTGCACACCAGTGCGCTGGCCTTTGAAGCGCTGAAGTATGCCGGGGCTGCCTACTTGCTGTACCTGGCCTACGCCACCTGGCGAGACCGTTCGGCCTTTGCCATGAATGACACGCCCACAGTGTCCAGTGCCCGCAGCCTGATGGTCAGGGGCTGCCTGCTGAACATCCTCAACCCTAAGCTGACGATTTTCTTCCTGGCGTTCCTGCCGCAGTTCGTCACCCCGGGCAGTACCGCGCCGGCCGTGCAAATGTTGTGGCTGAGCAGTGTGTTCATGGCGATGACGTTGGCAGTGTTTGTGATCTACGGCCTGCTGGCCAATGTGTTCCGCCGCGCCGTGATCGAATCGCCACGGGTGCAGAACTGGCTGCGCCGCAGCTTTGCCGCGACATTTGCGGGGTTGGGGCTGAATTTGGCGTTTGCGCAACGCTGAAGCCATCAACGGTAGGAGCTGTCGAGCGCCAGCTCCTACATTGAATTTACTTCAGATCCCGGCCAGTGCCAGGTCCATTGCGAAGTAGGTAAAGATCAGGTCCGCACCGGCCCGCTTGATCGAACCCAACGTCTCCCGGACGATCCGGCCCTCATCAATGGCCCCTGCCTGGGCGCCGAACTTGATCATCGCGTACTCGCCACTGACCTGATACGCCGCTACCGGCAAACGCGAGGCTTCGCGGATGTCGCGGATGATGTCCAGGTAAGCACCCGCCGGCTTGACCATCAGCGCATCCGCGCCCTCCTGTTCATCCAGCAACGACTCACGCACCGCTTCGCGGCGGTTCATCGGGTTCATCTGGTAGCTCTTGCGGTCGCCCTTGAGCGCACTGCCACCGGCTTCACGGAACGGACCATAGAGGGCAGACGCGAACTTGGTGGAATACGCCATGATCGGAATATGGCTGAAACCGGCCTCATCCAACGCCCGGCGGATGGCCTGGACTTGCCCGTCCATGGCGGCCGACGGCGCAATCACATCAGCACCGGCGCGAGCCGCCGCCACTGCTTGCTTGCCGAGGTTAACCAGGGTGCGATCGTTGTCGACTTCAGCGCCCTGCATCACGCCGCAATGGCCGTGATCGGTGTATTCGCAGAAGCAGGTGTCGGACATGACGATCATTTCCGGCACCGCGTCCTTGCAGATCGCCGACATGCGCGACACCAGGCCACGTTCGTTCCAGGTGTCACTGCCGCTGGCATCCAGGTGATGGGACACGCCGAAGGTCATCACCGACTTGATCCCGGCACGGGCATAGCGTTCGATTTCACCGGCCAGTTTCGACTCGGGAATGCGCAGTACCCCAGGCATGCTGGTGATCGGCACAAAGTCGTCGATTTCTTCTTCGACAAAAATCGGCAGCACCAGGTCGTTGAGGGTGAACTCGGTTTCCTGGAACAGGCCACGCAACTCCGGGGAGCGGCGCAAGCGGCGAGGACGGGCTTCGGGGAACTGGCTGGACATTGATGCTCCTGAAAAAGACCTGTAGAACAAGGCAGGTGACGAGGTGAATAGTTTAAAGGCGAAAGCTTATGCCCGGATTGACCGGGAGCACAAACCACCCCTCCATAACAGTGCCTTTGCGTTTCCGTAACAATCACCGCGACTTGATAAAATCCGGCTACTCCCGGCAAAAGCAAAGGAGCACTCCCCATGTTTGATATCCAGAACTATGGCAGTTTTATCGCCGCCATCCTGATCTTCCAACTGATCCCGGGGCCAGGCACCTTTGCCATTCTTCACGCGACGGCGCGCAATGGCGTGCGTGCCGGGTTCGGTGCGGTATTCGGCACGGTACTGGGAGACGTGATCTTCATGCTCGCCGCTTCGGCGGGCCTGGCGGCCTTGATGAAGGCCAATCCCATGCTGTTCATGGCGTTGCAGTGGGTCGGTGCAGCCTACCTGTGCTGGATGGGACTGCAATTGCTGTTCACTCCTGTCGGCCACGACACCGCAGGGCTGGAACCCAAGCGCTCCGGTTGGATCTATTTTCGCAAAGCCGTCGCCGTCAGCCTGACCAACCCCAAGGTGATTCTGTTTTTCGTGGCGTTTTTTCCGTTGTTTATCCGACCGGACTCACCTTCAAGCACCTTGGTGGCGATGATGGTACATGTCACGTTGATCGGCTTTTTGTATCAGGTGCTGCTGGTGTTGGCAGGCAACGCCGTGGCCTTGCGCTTGAGGACGTTTCCATTGGCGCGAAAGATTGCCACGCGCGTCGCCAGCCTGGCGCTGATCGGTTTTGGCATCAAGCTGGCGGCCAACCACCGTTAAAGGGTCAATTGCCCGTCAATGCAGACCGAGACCGCACCGCCAATCCAGATTTCTTCGCCTTGGCGCTCGACTCGAATTCGCCCGGCGCGGCCCATGGCCGTGCCCTGGCTGACCACATAACGATTCGGCGCCAAGCCCTCGCCCAGCAGCCATTGAGCCACACCGGCGTTGAGGCTGCCGGTGGCGGGATCTTCCGGGGCACCATCACCGGCAATAAACGCGCGGACTTCAAACTGCGCCTCCAGACCATCCCGTTCAGGGTTCCACGGGGCAACCACCCCAACCGCCAGCCCGTGCAATTGCGAGTAGTCCGGGTGCAGTTCCAGAACGGCCTCACGATCTGCCAACATCACCGCCAGCCAGCCCGCGCCGTTATCGACCCACTGGCTGCGAATAATCGCCCCCGGCTCCAGTGCCAATGCCCGCCGAACCCGCTCTACCAGCTCGGTATCTACCGGACCTGAACGTAACAACGGCGGCGCGATAAAGGCCAATTCGTCACCCTGACGCCGGATGCGCACCAGGCCGATTTCACATTCCTGGATGATCTCCTCTCCCCTGGGCTCGCCACCGGCTTGCAGCCAGGCATGGCAACTGCCCAAGGTAGGATGGCCGGCAAACGGCAGTTCCTGCAGGGTGGTGAAGATTCTTACCCGGTAGTCGGCCCTTGGGTCACGAGGCTTGAGCAGGAAGGTGGTTTCGCTGAGGTTGGTCCACTGGGCAAAATCGGCCATCTGCTGGTCGCTCAGGCTGTCGGCCCCCAGCACCACGGCCAGGGGATTGCCTTTGAGGGCAACGCTGCTGAAGACATCCAGCTGTTTGAAGTCGAAGGAAGGCATGGGGCTCCTGTCAGTCCATTATTGTCAGGCGGGAATGCTCAACCCGCGGATCACCGCCGGTCGTGCGACAAAGCCGTCCAGCACCCGCAGTACATTTGGAAAATCGGTAATCCCCACCAAGTCGCCTGACTCATAGAAACCAATCAGGTTACGGATCCAGGGAAAGGTCGCGATATCGGCGATGGTGTACTCGTCGCCCATGATCCAGGTGCGGCCCAGCAGGTGTTTTTCCAGCACGTCCAGCAAGCGCCGGGATTCAGCGGCGTAACGGTCACGGGGGCGTTTGTCTTCGTAGGCCTTGCCGGCGAATTTGTTGAAAAAGCCGACCTGTCCGAACATCGGCCCGATACCAGCCATCTGAAACATCAGCCACTGAATCGTCTCATAACGCGCCGCCGGGTCCTCAGGCAAGAACTGGCCGCATTTCTCGGCCAGGTAAATCAGGATCGCGCCGGACTCGAACAACGCCAGCGCCTGACCGCCGGGGCCATTGGGGTCGATGATCGCCGGGATCTTGTTGTTGGGGTTCAGCGACAGGAATTCAACGGAGAGTTGGTCCTGAGTCTCGAAGCTGACCTTGTGCGGCTCATACGGCAGGCCCAACTCCTCCAGCATGATCGACACTTTGACCCCGTTGGGCGTCGGCAAGGAGTACAGTTGCAGGCGCTCGGGATGCTGGGCCGGCCATTTGCGGGTGATCGGGAACGTGGAGAGTGAGTTCATCGCAAAGCTCCAAGACAAGAAGGGTCCATCATAGTCATCTGGCGAGCCGCTTGCATTGGTCTTCAATTCGCAACATCGCCTCGCTAATCTCCCGCCGACGCGAACCAAAAACCCCAAGTGCACTCTATAAGTGCGCCCAAACGGTGAAGGGAAGCACGCCGCTACCACGACATGGAAAACCGCACGACGCCTGAAGCGTTGCTGAAGCCGGGCTTGTCCGCCTTAACCCGATGCACTGAAGACTGAAACTACCAATGACATTCAAGCCTCTGTGCCTTGCCAAACGCCTCAAACGCTACTCGTACATCATGTTGCCATTACTGTTGGTGGCGGGTGCGCTGACCCTGACCCTGGAAGCCCGCGAAAGCCGCGCCCAGCAAGTGGACGGCGTGCAGACCCTGGTATTCCTGCGCCACGGTGAAAAACCAGCAGGCGGCCTGGGCCAGCTCAATTGCCAAGGCCTGAACCGCGCCATGAACCTGGCCACCGTGCTGCCGGAAAAGTTCGGCAACGCCAACTACATATTTGCCGCCAACCCGACCCGTAACGTCGAGGAAGGTGAGTTCGACAATTCCTACAGCTACATTCGACCGCTGATGACCATCAGCCCCAGCGCCATCAAGCTCGGCCTGCCGGTGAACATCGAGTACTCGGCCAATGACACCAGCGCCCTGGCCGACGAACTGGTGGAAAACAAATACCACAACTCAATCATCTACACCGCCTGGTCCCATGGCTACCTGCCAGAGCTGATCAACAAGGTGGCGAGCGAAGCGGTGGGTGAAGAACACACCATCACCGAGGACTGGTCCGGCAGTGATTTCGACACGCTGTATGTGTTGACCCTGACCTGGCACAACGGCAAGGCGAGCCTGCTCAGCCGCAATTACAAGCAAGGTTTGGACAACGGCCAGCAGACGTGCCCGGCGGCGACTCAGCTCAGTGCGGATATCTGACCTACACCACGCAGAGCCCGCATGAATTGCAACAGCGGCGTATGATGCGCCGCTATTGACTCATCTGCGGATCCTCAACATGTCCAACCTCTCCTCCACCCACCCCGCCCGGGGTTGGTCCTTCTGGTGGAAACCGGCGCTGTTTCTCCTGGTCGCCTGTGTCGGTCTCTATTACGTGAAGTGGTCGCCCTACTACTTCAAGGCCTTTGTCGCGGCCGATAACCACAGCATCGGCGCCTCGATTCTCAACGACGAGCAAAGCGCACCGCTGGCTGCCGCACTGGCCTACGCCCAGGTGTATTTCCTGGCGATCTGGAAAGCCGCCGTGCTGGCCGTGATCCTCGGTTCGTTGCTGCAAGTGCTGATCCCCCGGGACTGGCTATTGCGCCTGTTTGGCCGTGCCGGACTGGGCTCGACCTTGCGTGGCGGGCTGTTCGCCTTGCCGGGGATGATGTGCAGTTGCTGTGCCGCGCCGGTGGCCGCCGGCATGCGTCGCCAAAAGGTTTCGGTAGGTGCCGCGCTGGCATTCTGGATCGCCAACCCGGTGCTCAACCCGGCAACCCTGGTGTTCATGGGCTTTGTGCTCGGCTGGGGGTTTACCGCCTTGCGGCTCGTCGCCGGGATTGTGCTGGTGGTGGGCGTTTCGCTGGTGGCCCAGCGCATTGCACGTCCTGAGCAAGTGCCGGAAGCGGCGCTGGACGCCGTCGCCGACGCGAGCACCGTCGAGACCCAACCATTCCTGGGCCGCTGGCTACGCACCTTGTGGCAGCTGTTCTGGAGCACGATCCCAGTCTATATCCTGGCGGTGCTGATCCTGGGCGCGGCGCGGGTCTGGCTGTTTCCCCATGTCGATGGCGCGATGGCCAACAGCCTGATGTGGCTGGTGCCCCTGGCAATTGTCGGCACGCTGTTTGTGATCCCGACCGCGGCAGAAATCCCCATTGTGCAGACCATGATGACCTTGGGCATGGGCACTGGCCCGGCCGTGGCGTTGCTGATGACTCTGCCGAGCGTGAGCCTGCCTTCGCTGTTGATGCTGCGTAAGGATTTTGATGCGCGAGTGCTGGTGACGGTGGCCGGGTTGACCATGCTGATGGGTGTGGTGTGTGGCCTGATTGGAATGGCCATTCTATAACCCCCCGAACGCGGGCCCCGTAGGGGCCCCGCTTTTTCCTATCGGGCCGCTCGCTCGCGCAAATACTCCAGCACCGCGCCTTGCTCCCCGGAGAACTCGATCCGCGCGCCTTTGCTTTCTCGCTGGAAGGCGTACATCGGGTCGTAATACTCACGCAACCCGATAATCCAGCCTCGGTGCAAGTCCACGTCGCCACTGCGGGCCTGCTCGGCCAAGGCGTCCTGCATCAATCCCAATAATCGTTGATAGCGTTCGCCACCGAGGCGCTTGTGGATATTGGTCAAGCTCTGGATCAGGCGCTCGGCGAACAGATCGAAACCCGTCTCGCCAAATTCGGCAATGAACTGCGCGCACAGGTCGGTTACATAGTCGCGCAACACGCGCTCGACCCGGTTTTCCAGACTTTCCTCCAGCCAGACCATGGAAAACGCCTGCATGCCTCGGTGCAAATTCAGCGGCAAGGCACAACTGCCGATCATTCGACTCTCATCTTCCACCACAAACTGCTCGATCCCACGGGCGCGCTTTTTCAGCAGATCCACAGCCAAGCGGTTTTCAAAATCAATGTTGGACGGCTGGGGCGTAGCACGTTTGCCAAAGCTGGACCCGCGATGATTGGCATGCCCTTCCAGGTCCAGGCCGTTGTCCAACTGGGTGAGGATCTCGGTTTTACCGCTGCCGGTCATGCCACCCAGCAAGACAAAATCGCATTGCGACACCGCCTGATCCACCGTTTCAAGCAAAAACGTTCGCATGGCCTTGTAACCACCGCCAACGCGCGGGTAATCAATACCGGCTTCATCCTTGAGCACTTGCTGCACAAGATGAGAGCGCAGTCCGCCGCGGAAACAGTAAAGGTAGCCATCGGGGTTGGCCCGGGCAAACCCGACCCAGCGCTCAAGGCGCTCATTGAGGGTCGCCCCACTGACCAACTGCCGCCCCAAGGCGATCGCGGCCTCTTGCCCTTGCTGCTTATAACAAGTCCCGACCCGCTGACGCTCATCATCGGTCATCAGCGGCAGGTTGATCACCCCGGGGAAAGCACCCTTGATGAACTCCACCGGCGCGCGGGTATCCATCATCGGCCGATCGTTAAGAAAAATGTCGCGGTAATCGGTGATGTCGATGGGCATCAGAACACCTCTACCGCGTTGGTCTGTCGCTCAACCAGTTGGCCGATGGGTTCCAGGCTCAGTCCAAGTTCGGCGGCCACCGCCAGGAACTCGGCGTTGCCTTCAGGGGTGACCGCAATCAGCAGCCCGCCGCTGGTTTGCGGATCGCACAACACGCGTTTGTGCAGTTCATTCACCCGCCCCAGCTTGCTGGCGTAGCTGTCGAAGTTGCGCAAGGTGCCGCCGGGCACGCAGCCTTGGTCCAGGTAGTACTCGACCCCGGGCAGGCGTGGGACTTTTTCGTATTCAATGCGGGCAGTCACACCACTGCCGTCCGCCATTTCCACCAGATGGCCCAACAGGCCAAAACCGGTGACATCGGTCATCGCCGTCACACCGGACAGCTTGCCGAAACGGCTGCCGGGTTTATTGAGGGTACACATCCAGTCCCGCGCCAGGCCGATATCGGCTTCGCGCAATTTGCCCTTCTTTTCCGCCGTGGTCAGGATGCCGATACCCAGCGGCTTGGTCAGGTACAACTGGCAACCGGCAGTGGCAGTGTCGTTGCGTTTCATGTGGCGCTTTTCCACCAGGCCGGTGACGGCCAGGCCGAAGATCGGCTCGGGGGCGTCGATGGAGTGACCACCGGCCAGGGGAATACCCGCCTCGTCACACACCGAGCGACCGCCACGAATCACTTCACGGGCAATTTCAGGCGCCAGCACGTTGACCGGCCAGCCGAGAATCGCAATGGCCATCAACGGGTCGCCGCCCATGGCGTAGATATCGCTGATGGCGTTGGTGGCGGCAATACGGCCGAAGTCGAAGGGGTCATCGACAATCGGCATGAAAAAATCGGTGGTGGAGACTACGCCACGCTCTTCGTCGATGGCGTAGACCGCC
This sequence comes from Pseudomonas spelaei, assembly GCF_009724245.1. Lineage (GTDB taxonomy): Bacteria > Pseudomonadota > Gammaproteobacteria > Pseudomonadales > Pseudomonadaceae > Aquipseudomonas > Aquipseudomonas spelaei. The sequence goes on from NZ_WNNK01000016.1 coordinate 71,238, forward strand.
GCATCGTCCCGCGAGGCGTTGCCCACCCAGAGTTTGGGGTCGAGGTTCTGCGCACCGCTGCCGGCAAGGATCACTTCCAGCACCTGGGGGGAAATCTTGCAACCGCAACCCGCACCGTGGCTGTACTGGGTCAGGCGAATCGGCTCGTTCATGGATGTACCTCAAGGCAACTAGTCGACGGATTCTATCAGACACCCAGACAACAAAAGGCCGACTGGCCCGTCCGTGTAGCCGCTGCCGAGGCACGAGGCTGCGATGGGGTGCGAAGCAGCCCCCCGAGGGCAGTCCTGTTAGTACCTCGGCAGCGGACACGGATGAGCGCAGCCGGCCTTTGATCTCAGCCTTTTAGTGTTTTGCCGCAAGCCGCTTATGCCGACTGCGGCGTGCCATGTTCAGACACTCGATCACCGCCGAGAACGCCATGGCTGCATACACATAACCTTTTGGCACATGGGCGCCGAAGCCTTCGGCGATCAGGGTCATACCGATCATGATGAGGAAGCCCAGAGCCAGCATCACAACGGTCGGGTTGTCGTTGATGAACTTGGCCAACGGCTCGGCCGCCACCAGCATCACGATCACCGAGACCACTACGGCAATGATCATGATCGGCAAATGCTCGGTCATGCCCACGGCAGTAATAATGCTGTCGATGGAAAACACCAGGTCCAGCATCAGGATCTGCCCGATGGCCGCTGCAAAGCCCAGGGACACGCTCGGCGTGCTGCTTGCCACCTGTTCAGGCTCCGGGTCCATGCTGTGATGGATCTCGGTCGTCGCCTTCCACACCAGGAACAGACCACCGGCGATCAGGATCATGTCCTTCCAGGAGAACGCCTGCCCGAAGATCTCGATGACCGGCGCGGTCAACTGCACGATGAAGGCAATGGTGCTCAACAGGCCCAGCCGCAGGATCAACGCCATGCTGATGCCGATACGTCGCGCCTTGGCTCGATGCTGCACCGGCAACTTGTTGGTGAGAATCGAGATAAAGATCAGGTTATCGATCCCCAGCACGATCTCCATGACGATCAAGGTAGCCAGTGCGACCCAGGCGGTCGGGCTGGCGGCCAGTTGTAAAAGGTAATCCATAGGTCAGTCCTGACGTGGTGTGCTGAGGTTAGGTTTCTTGCGAAGTCGGTTCAGGTTTCTTCTCTTCCTGTTGCTCTTTGTCTTTCGGAGCAATCAAGCCTTTGGTCGCATCACTCAAAGCCTGTTCGGCGGCCTGGTGAGTGTCATCGATCACCTGCTTGGCCGATTCGGTGGCTTTGCCCAACAGTTGTTGTGCGCTTTTTTCAGCCTGATCACAGCCGCTGAGCATGATCAATGAAAGCGCAAGCAGCGACGCCGCGCCCAGAGAATTGAGTTTCATGATGCGTTCCTCGTTAGAACCGTTGGGTCCAAGCATTGGCCCCTCGATAGCGACGCATTCTATGGGGATGAACAGTTCAGGAAAATTCGTATTTTTTTCGCTTATACTTCGATTTACACGAAGTAACATCTTCCTTTTGAGGCGCCCATGCTCAATTACCGTCAACTGCACTACTTCTGGGTGGTGGCCAAGACCGGCAGTATCGTGCGTGCGTGCGAGCAACTGAACCTCACGCCACAGACTATCAGCGGACAGATCAGCCTGCTGGAGCAAACCTTCGGTGTGGCGCTTTTTCAGCGCGTGGGACGGCAGTTGGAATTGACCGAAGCCGGTCGACAGGCGCTGCCCTATGCCGAGCAGATGTTCCAGACGGGCAATGAACTGGAGGCGATGTTACGGGCCCAGCCCAATGAACAGCAGATCCTGTTCCGGGTAGGCGTGGCGGACGTGGTGCCCAAATCCATTGTCTACCGGCTGATCGCGCCGACCATGGAGCTCAGCGAGCCGATCCGCATCACCTGCCGTGAAGACAAGCTCGAACGCTTGCTGGCGGACCTGGCGATCCAGCGCCTGGATCTGGTGATCTCCGACAGCCCGATGCCCACGCACCTGGACATCAAGGGCTACAGCCAGAAACTGGGGGAATGCGGCATCAGCTTTTTCGCCACCCGGGCTTTAGCTGACCAGCATGGCGGTGCTTTCCCACAGTGCCTGCAGGGCGCCCCGTTGTTGATTCCTGGGGCAGAAACCGTGGTACGCAGCCGCTTGTTGCGCTGGTTTGCCGAGCAACAGATCCAACCGCGGATTGTCGGGGAGTTTGACGACAGCGCCTTGATGCAGGCCTTCGGCCAATCCGGCAGCGGCATTTTTATCGCCCCCAGCGTGATTGCCGACGAGGTGGCGCGCCAGTACGGCGTGGTACTGATCGGTCAGACTGAAGCGGTAACCGAGTCCTTCTATGCCATTTCGGTGGAACGCAAGGTTAAGCATCCCGGCATCGTGGCGATTACCGAGGGGGCTCGGCGGGAGTTGTTTACCGCCCTCCCCGACTGATGCCTCAGACGCACACTTCGCGGGTCTTGGCAGTCATCAGCCACAACGCCAACAGCATCGACAGCAGGATAAAACCCGCCGCGGCAAAGCCCAGGCTGCCCAGGCCCAGCGTGTCGATCACCCGCCCGCCGACCATTGCGCCCAGGCCAATCCCCAGGTTGGCCCCGGCGATGTTCAGCGACGCGGCAAACGCCGGCGCGTGGGGCGCGACCTTCATCAGGCGCACGTGGCTGACCAAAAACAGCGCTGCCTGGGTCACGCCCCAGATACCCATCGCCGCCGCCAGCCCCAGCGTAGAGTGGATGGCTGGCACCAGCGCCACCATGCCAGTGATCATGAAGCCGCAGAACACCATCGAGGCGATCAGCGGGTGGCGGTCCACCATGCGCCCGCCCAGGGAGTTGCCGATCAGGCCGACCGCACCAAAGCCCATCAGGCACCAGCCCACCAGCGTGCCGTCGAAGCCTGCCAAACGTTCAAGAATGTCTGCCAGGTAGGTGTAAGCCGTGAACATGCCGCTAAAAACCAGGATCGACAGGACAACATGGCCTTGCATCAGCGGGCTGCGCAGGATCTTGAATTGCGAACGCAACGTGACCTGTTCTTTCTTCACGCGGGTCGCCGGCAGGTAGACAAACAGCAGCAAGGCCTTGGCCAATGCCACCACCGCCAGGATGCCAAAGGCGGTACGCCAACCGAACATGTCGGAAATCAGCGTACCCACCGGGATGCCAAACACCGTGGCGCAAACAATGCCGAAGCCGATCTTGGCAATCGCCCGGCCTGCGTAGTCCGGGCCGACAATGTCCACCGCCGTTTCACTGGCCAGCGCCCAGAACACCGGCAGCCCCAGGGCTGGAATCAACCGCGCCACCGACATCACCCAGATATTCGGGGCCAACGCCGCCAGGGTATTGGCCGCACCGAACATCACCAGGATGGTGATAAACAGGCGCTTACGCTCGAACCGGGCGAAGTAGGCCGTCAGAAACGGACCGAACGCCGCCACGGTGAAGGCAAACAGGGTCACCAGCAGGCCGGCCTGGGACACGCTGACATCCAGGTCGCGGGCGATGGAAGGCAGCAGGCCAACGATGATGAACTCTGTGGTCAGCACGGTAAAACCGGCCGCCGACAGCAGCAGGATGGGCAACAACATGAATAACTCCAGAAACGACGACGCCAACGACAGCCCGAGGGCTCGCTGACAGAGAGGAAATAAGAGGATGCTGGATCTTAACAGAATGTGTCCGACTTTGGGAAAGCCGAGCAGGGCCAGTCGTGTAACAGGGTGACTGAACGCCGCACCCAACCGGGATATTTCCTACAGCATGTTAAACTTTGCCGAACATCCGGTTACCGTTCGGCCTTGCCTTGGCGCTTTACCCTCCGGCAGCCTGTGCGCTGCCTTGCCTGCACCAATCGCCGCACCCATTAGAAAAACCAGAGACAACTCTATTTATGACTGCTGCCCCTTCCCTCTTAAACCGACTCATGGGCGTCAGCCTGGTCACACAAATCGTGATTGGCCTGATCGCTGGCATTCTACTGGCCCTGCTGCTGCCCGACGTGGCCCAGGCCACCGGGTTTATCGGCAAAGTGTTTGTCTCGGCCCTCAAGGCCGTCGCGCCGATTCTGGTATTCGTGCTGGTCATGGCCTCGATCGCCAGCCACAAGCACGGCCAGGAAACCCATATCCGGCCAATTCTGTTCCTGTACCTGTTGGGCACCTTTGCCGCCGCCGTCGTGGCTGTGATTGCCAGCACCCTGTTTCCCTCTACCCTGGTGCTCGCCACCCACGATGTGGCCATGAGCGCCCCCGGTGGCATTGGCGAAGTGCTGCAAAGCCTGTTGCTCAGTGTGGTGGACAATCCGGTCAGCGCACTGATGAACGCCAACTTCATCGGCATCCTGGCCTGGGCGATCGGCATGGGCATCGCCATTCGCCATGCCAGCGAAACCACCCGCACCGTGCTGGCCGACCTGTCCAATGGGGTTACGCTGATCGTGCGCATGGTGATCCGCTTTGCACCGTTGGGGATCTTTGGCCTGGTGGCCTCTACCCTGGCGACTTCCGGCTTCGGCGCCTTGCTGGGCTACGCCCACCTGCTGCTGGTGCTGCTTGGCAGCATGTTGTTTGTGGCGCTGGTGATCAACCCGGCCATCGTGTTCTGGAAGCTGCGCCGCAACCCGTACCCGCTGGTGCTGATGTGCCTGCGGGAAAGCGGCATCACCGCCTTCTTCACCCGCAGTTCGGCGGCGAATATCCCGGTCAACCTGGCGTTGAGCAAACGCCTGGGCCTGCATGAAGACACCTATTCGGTGTCGATCCCCCTGGGGGCGACCATCAATATGGCCGGCGCCGCCACCACCATTACCGTCCTGACCCTGGCCGCCGTGCACACCCTGGGCATCGCCGTGGACATCCCCACCGCTATCCTGCTCAGCGTCGTAGCGGCAGTCTGCGCTTGCGGGGCATCGGGCGTGGCCGGCGGTTCGCTGCTGCTGATCCCCCTGGCGTGCAGCCTGTTCGGTATTCCCAGTGAAGTCGCCATGCAAGTGGTGGCCGTGGGCTTCATCATCGGCGTGTTGCAGGACTCGGCGGAAACCGCCCTCAACTCCTCCACTGATGTGTTGTTCACCGCAGCGGCCTGCCTGGGCAAGGATGAGCAGACGGCGTAAAGCATGCGCTCACAAAAAAGCCCGGGCCGGTTCTTACAAACCGGCCCGGGCTTTTTATTTCAGGACGTTTAGAACGCGCCCATGTAGTCACGCTTGCCCACTTCCACACCGTTGTGACGCAGCAAGGCGTAAGCGGTGGTGACGTGGAAGAAAAACTGCGGCAGGCCGTAGGTCAGCAGATAGGACTGGCCACTGAAGCGCTTCTCTTTTGGCGTGCCAGGACGGGTGACGATCTCGATGCCTTCCTTGCCGTCGATCTGTGCCGGGGTGATGGTGTCGATGAACGCCAGAACCTTGGCAATCAGCGCTTGCAGGTCAGCAAAGGTCACTTCGGTGTCGTCATATTTCGGCACTTCGATTTCAGCCAGGCGGGCAGAAACGCCTTTGGCGAAGTCGACAGCGATCTGCACCTGACGTACCAGCGGGAACATGTCCGGGAACAGGCGTGCTTGCAGGTAGGCATTCGGGTCGATGTTCTTGGCGGTGGCATGGGCCTCGGCCTTGTTCAGCACATCGCTCAGGGCGTTGAGCATTTGCTTGAAGACCGGGAGGGAAGCGGCGTACAGGGAAATAGTCATGACAATCTCGACAATGGTGGCAGGGTTTGAACAGCCGCGATTATAGACATGCTCGCCGCCGGCACTGCTTGTCTTTTATTTTTTCAGGATTAGGCTAGTGGGCTCACTGCATAGGGAAAGCGCGATGACCACCGAGCACGACACCACTTCCGCCGAGCCGCGCCTGAACAGCACGGAAATCCGCATCCTGGGCAGCCTGATCGAGAAACAGGCCACCAGCCCGGAAACCTACCCGCTGACCCTCAATGCCCTGGTAATCGCCTGCAACCAGAAAACCAGCCGGGAGCCGGTGATGAACCTGAGCCAAGGCCAGGTCGGCCAGAGCCTGCGGGCCCTGGAGGGTAGCGGTTTTACCCGCTTGGTGATGGGCAGCCGCGCCGACCGCTGGGAACACCGGGTGGACAAGGCGCTGGAGCTGGTGCCGGCCCAGGTGATCCTTATCGGCTTGTTGTTCCTGCGCGGCCCGCAGACCGTCAGCGAATTACTGACCCGCAGCGGGCGCATGCATGACTTTGAAGACACCGAGCAGGTGGTGCATCAACTGGAACGTCTGATCGCCCGTGGGCTGGCGCTGTTGGTGCCGCGTCAGTCGGGGCAGCGGGAGGACCGTTATATGCATGCCTTGGGTGATCCGGCGGATATCGAGGCGATCCTCGCAGCCCGTGGTAATCCAGTGGAACGCAGTGCCGGTGGTGGGGTTTCGCTGGAGCGCATTGAAGAGCTGGAGGCGCGGATTGCGGCGCTGGAAGAGCGCCTTGCTCGCCTGGAATAAGCAAGCTGTAGCCGCTGCCGAGGAACGAGGCTGCGATGCGTGTCCGCAGGACCGCCTTCGGGGACCGCTACGTCGGAATGCCGCACCAAGCCCATCGCAGCCTCGTCCCTCGGCAGCGGCTACAGGATTAGCTATGCCCGCGCAAACGCCACGGCCGCCTGAAATTGCTCATCCGTCGGCCTGACACCGGTGTACAACACAAACTGCTCCAACGCCTGGATCGCGATCACTTCCAGACCCGTAATCACCCGCTTGCCCTTAGCTCGGCCACGCACGATCAATGGTGTTTCGGCGGGAATCGCCACCACATCGAACACAGTCTCCGCAGAGTCAACCGCCTCGGCATCAAAGGCCAGATGATCGGCTTCCGGGCCACCAGTCATGCCGATGGGCGTCACGTTGATCAACATCTGCGGGCGCAAGTCGCCCAGTTCCGCCTGCCACTCGTAGCCCAGGCTTTGTGCCAGCGCCTTGCCCGCGGCTTCATTGCGCGCGACGATCACGCCCTTGGCGTACCCACCATCGCGCAAGGCGCTGGCCACCGCCTTGGCCATCCCGCCGCTGCCCCGCAGGGCAAACGTCGAGGACTTCGGCACTGCGTGCTTTTTCAGCAGTTGCTCGATCGCGATGTAGTCAGTGTTGTAGGCCTTGAGGTGCCCGGCGGTGTTGACGATGGTGTTGATCGAGGCGATGGCCCGAGCAGAATCATCCAGCTCGTCCACCAGGGCGATACAGGCTTCCTTGAACGGCATGGAAACGCCACAACCGCGAATACCCAGGGCACGAATGCCGCCCACGGCACCGGGCAGGTCCTGGCTGCTGAACGCCTTGTAATAGAAGTTCAGGCCCAATTGTTCATAAAGGTGGTTGTGAAAGCGCAGGCCAAAATTCCCGGGGCGCCCCGACAGTGACATGCACAGTTGGGTGTCCTTGTTGGGGTTCATCAGCATGTGTAACTCCTTGAAGCCATTCTCAGAACGTTTCGGATAGACGGGGATACCCGTGCGGGCGGTTTGTCACGGATCATTAACGCAGCACTGCACAGGCTTTGTAAGCCAATCGGTACAGACCTTACACAACATTTACCTAACAGCCGTGCTGTTTTCCAGAAATACGCTGTCTTAAAAGTATCCCCGCGACAATCCTTGAGTCTATTGATTGCAGACCACAAGCGCAGGGGCTAACCGAGGAATGACCATGATTCGTAAAATCCCCAAAATCGCCTTGCTTATCGGTGCACTCGCTGTAGCAGGTCAGGCCTCCGCCCACGGTGGTGGTTGGGGTGGCCCGGCCGTCTTTGGTGCTGTCGTCGGTGCTGCTGTAGTGGGTTCAGTGATTGCCAGCCAGTCCCGGCCGGTCTATGTGCAACAACCGGTCTATGTCCAACCACAACCGGTGTATGTGCAGCCGCAGCCGGTGTACTACGCACCGCCACCGCCGGTGTATGTGCAGCAACAGGTTTATTACCGCCCGGCACCGGTCTATTACGGCCCACCACGCGGCTACTATGGTCCTCCACACGGCTACTACGGTCGCGGCTGGTAACCTTGAACTGAAACACCTGAACAGGCCTCGCAGAACATGCGGGGCTTTTTTTGTGCTTCACGGATGACCGGGCCGAGTCTTTCTCATTACCATAGTGCCATCTCCCTCATGGATGATCCCCTGCGATGGACCGACCTCTGCGCCTCTTGTCTCTGTATGGATTGCTGTCCCTGCTACCACTGCTGGCCCACGCCGAAGCGCCTGTGGATTGCGAAGCCCTGAGCGACAACGTCTCCCTGGAAGCGGCCGAGTACCGTCCGCCAATGGAGGCCAAGGTGATCGGCGAAGGCCGCCTGCACTTCCACAGCGGCCCGAATGCGGTTTGCATGAACAAAAAAGTCTACGTGATTCCCAACGACAGCCTGACGGTATACGCGTCCAGCGACAGTGGCTGGGCCCAAGTCATGTACATCGCCAAAGACGGTCAGGACTTTACCGGCTGGGTCGAGGAAAAACGCCTGAAGCTCCTGGGTCACTATGGCGATGGCGCCAAGGAGCTTCCCGCCGACGTCAGCACCTTCGTCAAACGCCACGAAGAATGCGTGCATTTTGCCGGCGAAGAGCCCTACGACGCCGAGCGCCGGGCCTTCCTGGAGAAGGCCATGAATCAAGCCTGTACCGGCCACGATCGCCAGCTCAGCGACTTGCGTGAGCGGTACAAGGACAATCCCGAAGCCCGACAAGCCCTCGACCCACTGGAAAACATGGAATGATTTTTTGGGGCGCCAGGTCTGAATAAATCTTGCCAAGGTCGTTGTGAGGACAATGACTGTGGCTCAATCCGGCACCATGGACCTCAATATCCACTTGCCCGACACCGTCAGGCGCTGTCATGTTTGTGTCATGACAGGCTCTCACTATCGAAACTGTCCATCCAAGCGCGCGATAACAACAAGGACGACCGCCCATGCCCACACAAAACCCGCACCGCACCGCCGGACTCTGTACGTCCAGCAAGGTCTACAGTGCCTTGACCGAACTCAAGCACCTGGAAGGCCACCGCTGCGCCAAGTTCCTGTCCCTGCTGGCGGAAAACCTGGTGCACAAGGGGCTGCTTAACGAACATGAAGTGGTGAACATGCTCGATCAGGTGGTCGACTGATCGCAACATGCCCCTCATGCCTCGATGCCAGTGATGTCGACTATCGAGCAGGGTGATTTTTCCTGAAGGCTGATGAACCGTAAGGTGACCCCCATAGAGCAATGGAGGTCGATATGCCTACTATCCAAATCATGTCCGTCATCGGCAGTGCGGTTCCCGCCCCTCTCAGGGAACTGGGTTTGCTCGCCTGCTGGTACCTGGTCCGGGACGGCGAGCCTGTCAGCGGCCCACTGACTTCACTGCCCGATGCCCAGGCACTGTCGCGCAAGATGGCCCACCGCTTCCACGCCTAAGGCAGAGTTGCATAGACCCAGATCAATAACGCCTGGCGGCACGTCGACTACCCTGTCGCCCTTTTGCGATCGAAGCCTCCATGCACCCTGTCCTTGCCCCCGAACTACTGGCGCCCGCCGGCACCCTGAAGAACATGCGCTACGCCTTTGCCTACGGTGCCGATGCGGTGTACGCCGGGCAACCGCGCTACAGCCTGCGGGTGCGCAACAACGAGTTCGACCCTACTAACCTGGCGCTCGGCATCCAGGAAGCCCATGCACAGGGCAAGCGCTTCTACGTGGTCGTCAACATTGCGCCCCACAACGCCAAGCTGAAGACTTTCCTCAAGGACCTGGAACCCATCATCGCCATGGGTCCGGACGCACTGATCATGTCCGACCCGGGTCTGATCATGCTGGTACGCCGGCACTTCCCGCATATGCCGATCCACCTCTCGGTACAGGCCAACACCGTAAATTGGGCCAGTGCCGAGTTCTGGCAACAGCAGGGAATCTGTCGGATCATCCTGTCACGAGAGCTGTCCCTGGAGGAAATCGCCGAAATCCGCCAGCAAGTCCCGGCCATGGAGCTGGAAGTCTTCGTCCATGGTGCGCTGTGCATGGCCTATTCCGGGCGCTGCCTGTTGTCGGGCTACATGAACAAGCGCGACGCCAACCAGGGGACCTGCACCAATGCCTGCCGCTGGAAGTACCAGGCGACCCAGGCGGTGGAAAATACCGTCGGCGATATCGTCCAGCAATATCAGCCGGAACCCACTCTTGGCCTGGGCGCCCCCACCGACCAAGTGTTCCTGCTGCAGGAAGCCAACCGCCCCGAAGAACAGATGCCCGCTTTCGAAGACGAACACGGTACCTACATCATGAACGCCAAGGACCTGCGGGCGGTGCAGCATGTTGAGCGCATGGCCCACATGGGCGTGCATTCACTGAAGATCGAAGGCCGCACCAAGTCGCATTTTTACTGTGCGCGGACCACTCAGGTTTATCGTCAGGCCATTGATGATGCCGTGGCTGGGCGAACATTTGATCGAGGCTTGATGACCAACCTGGAGTCACTGGCGCAACGTGGCTACACCGAGGGTTTTCTGCGCAGGCACGTGCATGACGAGTACCAGAACTACCAGAACGGCAGCTCAGTGTCGCAGCGCCAGCAGTTTGTCGGGGAGTTGACCGGTGAGCGGCGTGGCGAGTTGGCCGAGGTCAAGGTGAAGAACCGTTTTGCCGTAGGCGATCATCTGGAGTTGATGACACCGGCGGGGAATTTTCATTTTGATTTGGGGATGATGCAGAACGGCAATGGCCAGGGGATTGAAGTGGCGCCGGGGGATGGGCATACGGTGTATGTGCCGGTGCCACTGGAGATGGAACTGCGGTTTGGGCTGTTGATGCGGGATCTATAAGGGAAATTGAGGCTGATTGTTCTGGCCTCATCGCGGGCAAGTCGAAGAGGCCCTTACAGGCACCTCAACTCTTGGATCAGATCCTGAACTGCCCCACCAACTTACCCAACCGCTGACCCAGATCAGCCAGGCTACGCGACGTCTGCGCACCCAGTTGAGTCTCATCAGCCACACTGTCCACCGCCACGGCAATCTGATGCACGCTGCGATTGATCTCTTCGGCCACGGCGGTCTGTTCTTCGGCGGCGCTGGCAATCTGCGCGTTCATCGAGTTGATGGTGCCGATCAACTGGGCCATGGTGTCCAGTGACGCCCCGGCTTCGTTGGCCTGAGCCGACGTACCGTCGCCAGCATCGCTGGAACGACGCATAGACTCCACAGCGGCCTCGGTGCCCTTTTGCAGGCGGTCGATCATGCCCTGGATTTCCTGGGTGCTTTGTTGGGTACGACTGGCCAACGCCCGCACTTCATCGGCTACCACCGCAAAACCACGCCCGGCCTCGCCTGCCCGCGCCGCTTCAATCGCTGCGTTGAGGGCCAGCAGGTTAGTCTGTTCAGCAATCGAGCGGATCACACCCAGCACGCTGACAATCGACGAAACATCCTTCTGCAAACTGTCCAATGACACACCGCTGCTACGGATATCGCTGACCAACGCATGAATCTGCGCAATGCTGCCGTCGACCACGCGCTTGGCGGCCTGGCCTTCGGCGTCGGTCTGCTGTGCGGCCACGGCAGCACCTTGGGCACTGCGGGCCACTTCATGGGCAGCCGAGGACATTTCGTTGATCGCAGTGGCCACCTGATCGGTCTCGTGGCGCTGGCGCTCCATGGCCTGCTCCGAGCGCTGGGCTTGCTCGGAAACCTGGCTGACCAGCCCGGTGAGCTGCGAGGTCATCTCGGTGATCTGGCGCACCAGGCCATGGATCTTGTCGACGAAGCGGTTGAACGAACCGGCCAACTCGCCCAGCTCATCCTGGCTGGTGATCGCCAGGCGGCGGGTCAAGTCGCCCTCGCCGGCGGCGATGTCGTCGAGGTTGATCTTCATCAGGTGCAGTGGCCGCAGAATGGTGTTGGCCACCAGCATACCCACCGCAGCAATCACCAGCAGCACGATCACCGCGATGCCGATAATGCTCAGCAGCACGCCTTCCATGCGCTGATGCACCTTGACTTCGACTTCGCTGACCTGGGTTTCGATGCCATCCAGATTGACCGCCGTACCGATCACCATGTCCCACTTCGGCAGGTACTCGGTGTAACCCAGTTTGGGCACCAGTACCTTCTCGTTACCCGGCAGCGACGAGCTGTATTGCAGGTAGTGAGTGCCGTCCTTGCCGACCTTCACCAGGTCGCGGTTGACGTACACGCCATTCGGGTCGCGGTTGTCCTTGAAGCTCTTGCCGACGCCTTCCGGGCTGTTGCCCTTGAACAGCCGAACTGTCTCGGAGTCGTAGCCGAAGAAGTAACCGTCCTTGCCGTAGGTGATGCTGGACAACAACTTGACCACTTGGGCCCGCGCGGCTTCGTCGCCGGGGGCTGCGGCGTCGTACAGCGGCTTGATGGTGGTCATCGCCACCGCCACGTAGCTCTGCAAGGTAGCCTTGGCATCGTCGAGCAGGCGCTGACGGGTTTCTTCGACCTCGTTGCGGGCCTGATCCTTGAGGATCCACACGGTGGTCACACTGATGACCACGGCAAACAGCAAAACAGGCAGTACTGCGAGGGACAATACTTTGGCCTTCAGGCTAAGGCGCATGGTTTTTCTCTCTCGATCAGGGGGTGGTTTATGGGGTTAACGGCTTGGCGGGAGAAAACTGTAGGCCGCTATCGCAGCCTCGTTTCACTCGAGAGCCCCTGCACGAACAACCTACAGCGTCATCGCGGCAAACCAGCCGAAGGCCAGCAACGGCAGGTTGTAGTGCAGGAACGTCGGTACCACGGTGTCCCAGATATGGTGATGCTGACCGTCGATGTTCAAGCCTGAGGTTGGGCCCAGCGTGGAATCCGAGGCAGGCGAACCGGCATCACCCAAGGCACCGGCAGTACCGACGATGCACACAATGGCCAGCGGACTGAACCCCAGTTGCACACACAGCGGCACGAAGATCGCCGCCAAAATCGGCACGGTGGAGAACGACGAGCCGATGCCCATGGTCACCAATAACCCCACCAGCAACATCAGCAACGCACCCACCCCACGACTATGGCCGATGAAGGCTGCGGACGCTTGCACCAGTGTATTGACTTCGCCGGTGGCCTTGAGTACTTCGGCAAAGCCTGAGGAGGCGATCATGATGAACCCGATCATCGCCATCATCTTCATGCCTTCGGTGAACAGATCATCGGTTTCACGCCAACGCACGATGCCCGACACCGAGAAGATTAGGAACCCGGCCAGGGCACCAATAATCATCGAATCCAGCCACAACTGAATAATGAACGCCGAGGCAATCGCCACGCCGGCCACCAGCAGGGTCAACGGGTTGTATTGCACGGCGACTTGCTCGACCCGCTCGATTTTCTCCAGGTCGTACACACGTTTCTTGCGGTAGCTGATAAACACCGCCACCAGCAGGCCGACCACCATGCCCAGCGCCGGGAGGCCCATGGCGTGGGTGACGTTGACGTGACTGATGTCCACCCCGCTCTTGGCGACGTTGGCTAGCAGGATCTGGTTAAGGAAGATATTGCCAAAGCCTACCGGCAGAAACATGTAGGGCGTGATCAGGCCGAAGGTCATGACACAGGCGATCAGCCGGCGGTCCAGTTGCAGCTTGGTCAGCACATATAACAGTGGCGGCACCAGCAGCGGGATAAAGGCAATATGGATCGGCAGGATGTTCTGCGACGCGATGGCCACCACCCAGAGCAAACCGATCAACAGCCATTTGACATGACTGCCGCCGCTGGCCTCCTGGCGGTCCACTAACAGCAAGGCCTTGTCCGCCAAGGCGTGGGCCAGGCCGGACTTGGCAATCGCCACCGCGAAAGCGCCGAGCAACGCGTAGGACAACGCCACCGTAGCGCCGCCTCCCAGGCCGCTGTTGAACGCCTTCAGCGTGGCATCGATGCCCAATCCACCGGTCAGGCCACCCACGAGGGCGCCGACAATGATCGCGATGACCACATGCACGCGAGACAGGCTGAGCACCAGCATGGTACCGACCGCGGCGATTACTGCATTAACCATGGTTACCTCAAGACAGAAAACTGAAAAAACAGCAAAACACGGGCATACCGGCGCCCAGGCACGCGTCGAGAACGACTGCCGGAATGCAGGCTTAAAGAGAGTTTTATTAGAGGGCGCGCACTTTGCAGCAGGTGGGACGTCATGTCAAAGACGAAGGACCGCAGGGAAACTTTAAATTGAGTGTCTGAATAAAGAAAAAACCTGGCCCGCCGATACAGGCAGATCGTCTCTGTCGTCTCGCAAGGTTAAGGATATCTCCATGTCGCTCAGACAGCTGTCCATACAATGGAAAATTACCCTCCTGGCGGGCCTTTGCCTGGCGGGAATCGTGACCTTGCTGGTGGGGCTTTCGTTGTATCGCATGGAGCAGAGTACCCAGCGGGTCAAGGCGTCCAGCATGGAGATGCTCGATGAGGCGGCCCAGTCGCGCATCGAAGCCCAAGGCGAAGTCCAGGCGCTGGGCATTCGCCAGCAGTTCATGGACGCCTACCAATACGGCCACGGTTTTTCCCGACAAGTGCTGTTTTTGCGCGAACAAGCCGAGAAGCGCTTCCTGGATGCCTTCGACCTGCGGGAAGACCTGACCCGCCAAGTCAAGGCGGCGCTGCAAGCCAACCCGGACTTGCTGGGCCTGTCTCTGGTGTTCGAAGCCAATGCACTGGACGGCAAGGACGAGCTGTTCAACGGTCAGAAAGAGCTGGGCAGCAATGAAAAAGGCCGCTTTGCCCTGTACTGGTCGCAACCGACGCCCGGCAAGCTGACCTCAATGCCGCTGCCGGAAAGCGACATGTCCGACACCAGTATCGGCCCCAGCGGTGAGAAGGCCAACGCGTGGTTCACCTGCCCGCGCACCACCCTCAAGCCGTGTGTGATTGAACCCTACTTCTATGTGATCGACGGGCAGAACGTGCTGATGACCAGCATTGTCTTCCCGCTGATGGTGGACGGTAAAGTCATTGCCTCGCTGTCGGTGGACATCAACCTCAATAGCCTGCAAGCCATCAGCCAGCAGGCCAGCCAGAAGCTCTACGACGGCCAGACCAACGTCAGCATCATCAGCCCGGTGGGCCTGCTGGCCGGTTACAGCCCGGATGCCAGCCAACTCAGCCAGCGTCTGGACAAGGTCGACGCCACCAGCGGTGCGCAACTGATCAAGGCCCTGACCGACAGTACCGAGACCCGCAGTCTGCGCAGCGATCATCAACTCAAAGTGTTGGCGCCGTTCCAGCCGATTCCCGGCGGCAAGTCGTGGGGGGTGTTGCTGGATGTGCCGGAAAAAGTCCTGGTCGCCCCCGCCGAAGCCCTCAAGGCTGAACTGGATGCCGACAACGCCAAAGGCACCTTGCTGGAACTGAGCCTGGGCTTGTTAGCGGCGATCGTCGGGCTGTTGCTGGTGTGGCTGATGGCCCGCAGCGTGACCCGGCCGATCCTCGGCGTCGCACGCATGCTGGAAGATATTGCCAGCGGCGAAGGCGACCTCACTCGGCGCCTGGCCTATGACAAGCACGATGAACTCGGTGAGTTGGCCGGCTGGTTCAACCGCTTCCTCGACAAGCTGCAACCGATCATTGCCCAGGTCAAACGTTCGGTACAGGACGCCCGTGGCACCGCCGACCAGTCCGCCGCCATCGCCACCCAGACCAGCGCCGGCATGGAGCAGCAGTATCGCCAGGTCGACCAGGTGGCTACCGCTTCCCACGAGATGAGCGCCACCGCCCAGGACGTCGCCCGCAGCGCCGCTCAAGCCGCCCAGGCCGCCCGCGATGCGGATCAAGCCACCCGCGAAGGCCTGACCGTGATCGATCGCACCACCACCAGCATCGGCCACCTGGCCGCCGACATGAGCACGGCCATGACCCAGGTCGAAGGCCTGGCGGCCAACAGCGAAAAGATTGGTTCAGTGCTGGAAGTGATTCGCGCCATCGCCGAGCAGACCAACCTGCTGGCCCTCAACGCCGCCATCGAAGCGGCCCGCGCCGGCGAGGCCGGGCGTGGTTTTGCGGTGGTCGCCGATGAAGTACGCAACCTGGCACGTCGCACCCAGGAATCGGTGGAAGAAACCCGCGCGGTCATCGAGCAACTGCAAAGTGGCACCCAAGACGTGGTGGGCTCCATGAGCAACAGCCACCGCCAGGCCCAGGGCAGTGTCGAGCAAGTGGGACATGCCGTGACGGCACTGCGCCAGATTGGCGATGCGGTGACGGTGATCAGCGACATGAACCTGCAAATCGCCAGCGCCGCCGAAGAGCAAAGCGCGGTGGCCGAGGAGATCAACCATAACGTAGCGAGTATTCGTGACGTGACGGAATCGCTGTCGGGCCAGGCCAATGAATCGGCGCGGGTCAGCCAGGCGTTGAACAGCCTGGCCAACCAGCAGCAGAGTTTGATGGATCAGTTCAGGGTTTGAGGGGATAACACAGCCCTTCCTGTAGCCGCTGCCGAGGCACGAGGCTGCGATGTGTGTCCGCAGGACCACCCTCGGGGGCCGCTGCGCAGCCCATCGCAGCCTCGTGCCTCGACAGCGGCTACAGCCAGGCCCTCAGCCCTGGCGACGGGGCAGCTCAATCACCACCTTCAACCCGCCCAACTCACTCTCCTGCAACTGCAACACCCCGCCCCACACCTCGACGATATCCCGCACGATCCCCAGCCCAAGGCCATGGCCCTGGGTTTGTTCATCCAAGCGTGTACCACGGCTAAAGACCTGGTCGCGCTGGTTCTCGGGAATCCCCGGGCCATCGTCCTCCACGCTCAGGCGAAAGCCATCCGCCACTTCATCGATGCGAAGCACCACCTCGGCATCCGCCCATTTGCAGGCGTTATCGAGCAGGTTGCCCAGTAGCTCCAGCAGGTCCTCACGGTCCCACGGCAACTGTAAACCGGGCCGTACGTGGCAGCTCAACGCCAGATGCTCGCCGTGGATCATGTTCAAGGTGGCCAGCAACCCCGGCAACTCTCCATCGCAGTCAAACAAGGCACCGGGCAAGGTTTCGCCGGCCAGCCGCGCGCGATTAAGCTCTCGGTTGAGCCGTTGCTGTACCTGCTCCAGTTGCTCACGAAGCAGTTTGGCGAGCTGCGGATGGTCCTTGAGCTGCTCGCTGGACGCTGCGCTCAACAACACTGCCAGCGGGGTTTTCAAGGCATGGCCGAGGTTGCCCAAGGCATTACGCGAGCGCTTGAGGCTGTCTTCAGTGTGAGCCAACAAATGGTTGATTTGCGCCACCAGTGGTTCCAGCTCCACCGGCACCAGGGTGTCCAGTTGCGAGCGCTGACCCTGTTGCAGTTGGGCGATCTGTTCGCGGGCGGTTTCCAGGGGGCGCAACGCACGGCGCACGGTGACTCGTTGCAGGACCAGGATCATCAGCAACGCTGCAACCCCGAGGACCAGACCAACCTGACGCATCAGGCGAAAGCTTTCCCTGACCGGCGTGTAGTCCTGGGCCACGCTGATGGAAATCGATTGGCCGAAGCGCTTGTAGTCCGAACGCAACACCAACAGTTGCTGGCCTTCCGGCCCCAACTGCAGATTGCCCTTCAGGCCCACGTGGGGCAGTTGTGGCAACTCCTGATCCCACAGGGAACGGGAACGCCAGTGAGTGTCGGAAAAATCGATACGAAAATAGTGCCCGGAAAACGGACGCTGATAGGCCGGTGACAGGCGCTGTTCATCCAGTTGCACGCCATTGGGTCCACGCACCAGTGCCACCAACAGGTTTTCGCTGTCGTTGCGCAACCCGGATTCAAGGTAGCGTTGCAAGCCCATTTCAAACAGCCACAGGCTGGTTTGCGCCAACACCAGCCCAACAATCACCATGACGCTGATCAGCCCCAGGCTCAACCGCCGCTGAATGGACTTCACGTTTTACTGGCGCCAAACAGATACCCCTGGCCACGGCGGGTCTCGATCACACTGCGGCCCAGCTTGCGGCGCAGGTGGTTGACGTGGACTTCCAGCACATTGGAATCGCGCTCGGTTTCACCGTCGTACAGATGTTCGGCCAAGTGGCTTTTCGACAGAATCTGCTCGGGATGCAGCATGAAGTAACGCAGCAACCGAAACTCGGCGGCGGTCAGTTGAACCTCATCGCCCTCACGAATGACGCACTGGCGTCCCTCGTCCAGATGCAAACCGGCAGCCTGCAGGGTCGGCTGGTTGGCCCGACCGTGTGAGCGGCGCAACAAAGCCTGGATGCGCAGGTGCAACTCTTCGGGATGAAAGGGTTTACTCAGGTAATCGTCGGCACCCGCCTTGAGGCCTTCGATGCGCTCGGCCCAGGAGTCGCGGGCGGTGAGGATCAGGACCGGCACGGCCAACCCGGCGGCGCGCCATTGAGACAATACTTCCAGCCCCGGTAGACCGGGCAGACCAAGGTCGAGAACGATCAGGTCGTAAGGCTCGCTGCGTCCCTGATACACCGCGTCGCGTCCGTCCGCCAGCCAGTCGACGGCATACCCCTGGCGATTGAGGCCGGCCATCAACTCATCGGCCAGCGGTACGTGGTCTTCCACCAGAAGCAGGCGCATCAGTCATCTTCCTTGTCTTTGAGCAGCTCGCCGGTGTTGGCGTCGAGCTCGATCTCTCGAACCACCCCTTCGACCGTCAGCAATTCGATTTCATAGCTATACCGCACGGGCCGGTCCTTATGTTCCTCAAGCTCAGCATCCAGTAAACGGCTACCGGGATAGCGCTCGAAGGCCTGCCCCAGCAACTGCTCCAGGGGCTTGATGTAACCTTTCTGGCTCAGGCGCAACGCCTCGTCCTGGCCCAGGTCCCGTGCGGCCAGACTTGAGCAAAATGCCAGGAGCACCAGCGCCACTCGGCTGCTGGTGCGTAGATTTACCTTCATTACGTATCCTGATGATTCTTGAGGATGGCCCCGGTCACAGCGTCCAATTCCAGGTCCCACTCGACACCCTGGGCATCGCGCAGCTCCACTTGATAAAGGTACTTGCCGTATTCCTCTTCAAGCTCGGTGTCATGCACCGTGGCACCGGGGTGGCTGGCCAGTGCCGTGGCGTTGAGCTTCTCGAAAGACACAATGGTACCAGCGTCACGCAGTCTCAGCGCTTCATCCGGCCCAAGGTCTCGGGCCTGGGCCAGGCCGGCGGTCAGGGCGATGATACTGATGGAGGCCAAAGCTGTGAGGGTTTTCATGGTGAGTCTCCGTTTCGAGATGTTTTTCCTACGCGGCTCACGGTAACGACTGCAACTTAACTGAAACTGAATTGCCACCATGGCAATTCACCTTGCGTGCGACCGGGGAAGGTTTTCTATACTGCCCTGCTCGCTCCGATAGAGACCGGTATGACAGCTATTCACATCAAGTACCCGGCCCTGACGCTCAAGGCCGGTAAACGCGCCCTTTCGCGGATCCGCGAACACGGTTTGAAGCCCGCAGATGTCGGCATTCTGCCTGGCGCCGCCGGCGGGCCAAAAGCCTTGGGGATTCAGGGCATTGACCTGGCGTTGTTCGGTGATTGGCTACCCCGGGAATCTCGTCAGCGCTCACTGATCGGCGCGTCCATCGGTTCCTGGCGGTTTGCCAGTGCCTGCCTGCCCGACCCGGTACAAGGCCTGCTGGACCTGGGCCGACTGTACAACGAGCAGCGTTTTGCCAAGGGCGTGACCATGGCCGAAGTCAGCCAGAGCTGCCAGCGCATGCTCGACGATCTGCTGGCCGGGCGCGACGCCACATTGCTGGCCAACCCCGACTATCGACTGAATATCGTGGTGGTCAAAAGCCACGGCTTGCTGGCCGACGACCATCGCGGTCGCCTGGGCCTGGGACTGTCGTCGGTGATTGCCGACAACCTGCGGGGGCGCGCACGGCTGTCGCGGCATTTCGAACGGCTGATCATCCACGACCCGCGCCAGGCGCCACCGCTGCATCCGCTCAAGGACTTCCCATCGCGCTTCCTTCATCTGGAACTGGGCAACCTGCGCCAGGCGTTGCTGGCGTCCGGCTCGATCCCGATGGTCATGCAAGGCGTGCGCGATCTGCCAGGCGCAGGCAAAGGCACTTACCGAGACGGTGGTCTGCTGGACTATCACCTCGACCTGCCCTACCACGGCGATGACATCGTGCTGTACCCGCACTTCACCGACCGAGTCATCCCCGGCTGGTTCGACAAAGGCTTGCCCTGGCGGCGCGGTAACCAGCAGGGCTTGCAGGACGTGCTGCTGTTGGCACCGTCCAGGGAATACCTGGCCCGCCTGCCTTACGGAAAACTGCCGGACCGAAGCGACTTCAAGCGCTTCATGGGTGATGACCCAAGCCGCAACAAGTACTGGCAAACGGCGATGAGCGAAAGCCGGCGGCTGGGGGATGAGTTTCTGCAGTTGGCGGATAACGGCGGCTTGGGTGAGCGGCTGCTTGCCCTCTGAATTGTTCCAGGTGCGAAGCCCACCATGTTGCCTTTAGGAGACGCGCTTATTCTGCTAAGCGTTATATCCACAGAGTCCCGCAACGGCGATTCGCTGACACCACCCTGCTCCGCGGCCATAAAAACGCCAGGATTGATGAGCGCCCGCCCCGAAAATACCGCTGAACAAACCCGGTAAGGCCAGCGCACACCCCATCGACGCACACCCTTTGCCTATGTGGCAGTTATCGCATCTCGAAAGTCACTTATGACTATGGTCTCAGTGAGCTAACTCGAGGATTAATACACAAGTATTAAACACACGTTTGATAATCGCAGGGACTGCACATGAAAAATACGCTGTACAAATTGTTTAAAAAGCCATTTTTTGGTCGGTTTTCAAAGCCTTGGCGTTGGCCAGAATCTGCCGATCAAGCTCAATGGACGCGTTTAAACATAAGGAGCCAATCAGGCGCAAATCTCTCAGCCTTATCAGCACTCGCGCACACCCCAAACGCCAAAGGCGCCGTATTAATGGTTCATCCTATGGGCGTGATCGCCAAAGGATTTTGGATGAAGCATGGACATGCCGAAGTTTTAAGAGAGGCTGGCTACCATGTTATGGTTTTTGATTTAAATGGCTTTGGTGAAAGCACTTCCACTACGATGGACTTTCCACTTGATGTACTGGCCGCAGGGCAAGCATTAAAAAAATGTCACCCTGATTTGCCAATTGCTGTATTGGGATCATCCATGGGGGCTGCAATGTCGGTATGTGCCATGGCACAACCAGGGCATCCTTTTAAAGCGGCAATTCTTGAGTCTGCATTCCCGACACTTCTGCACTTTTGGTCTCGATACCCTATTCCGAAACTCGGAATACAACTCTCTAAACTAGTCTACCCTGCAGGGGAACTTAGATTACGTCCCACCGACGCCGCACAAAATTTGATCGGCAATCCAACCACACTGCTGATATACGGTGAGGCCGATGAGTTTACTCCGGTAAAGGATGGACGATTGCTGTGGGAAGCCTTGGACAAAAAAACCAAAACCTTATTCTGGCAAGTGCCTAATGCTGCGCACACCCACGCTTTTGCAGCAAATCCTGAAGAGTACAAAACAAGAGTAGTAGATTTCTTAGATACGCACTTACAACACAGTTAATCTAAAAATCTATCACCACTCTTTACAGGAGATTGTCATGAGTTTTTTTGACACCATGAATGCAGCCTATGCAAATGAATTGCCTGCAGTGAATATCCCAGAACAATGGGGACAAGGGAGAGCCACCTTCGGCGGTTTAGTTGTCGCAACGCTGCTTTCAAAAATAAAACCTGACGTCATTAAAAATAGAGATATCCGGTCAATTCTGGTTTCCTTCGTGGCGCCAGTGGCTCCAGGTGAATTGCACGTGGCTGTCGAAGTACTGCGCGAAGGCAAAGCCGCAATGCAGTTGCAAATCACTGGTTCTCAAAACAATCAAGTTTGTACCACCGTACTCGCGAGCTTCGGCTTTGATCGAGAATCCAGCGTGATGATAAAGGGGGACCCGTCTCCTACCTTTAAGGATCCTGAAGACGTACAAGAATTCCCATTCATTCGTGGTCTCACACCCGATTTTACCCAGTTTTTTGATTATCGATACACCTTAGGTGGCTTGCCCTTTATGGGTAAAGGGCAACTCGAAATGGGGGGCTGGATAAAGTTACGCGAAGTTAAGCAAGAGCCCATTTCAGTAGCTGCAATATTAGTGCTTTTAGATGCTTGGCCGCCGGCTGTATTCAGTATGTTCAAGAAACCCGTCTCAGGAAGCTCTCTCACATGGGCTGTCAGCTTCGTAAACATACCCGCTGATTGCGGCCCGAACGATTGGTGGCAATACCAGGCAAGCATCGTAAGCTCAGCAAATGGTTACAGCCATATAGACTCTAAAATCTGGGATAAAAACAAGAACCTAACCGTGATAAGCAGGCAAACAGTCAGTGTTTTTGAATAGACACAGCATTAGATTATGGAAATCTAATAATCGAAGAAATGGGAAATAAAAATGGTAGCCCAAGTTTTTAAACGTGTAAAAAACAAATCTACGGAATTCTCTAAAGACGTTAGAGAACTTCAGAAAAAATGGACCACCTATCACCCTTCAAAGGCTGATATACAAAAAATGTTCCAACTGGATGTAGCCATTCTGGGGGCGCTGTATATTGCGGCAATTATTTTAGGCCTCCATGCACAACAATACAACTTTGAAGGACTATCATCTATACCCGTAATATTGACATTAGTTGCTTATTCACTATTTTTGATTAGATTCGCTTTCAAAGCCCATAATTTCGACCATGCACAGGCCGAAAATTCATTATTATTCTTCAAGGGTGTCGATTTTTTTGTAGGCGCATCGAGCTTCATTTGGCAAAGCCAACACTTTGCCACCCACCACCGATACCCTAACACTTTCTATAACGGTGACAATCTGGACTCATCCAACAGGAAAGTGTTTTTTACTGAAAGGTCTTATGATCAGCGGCCTCAGGCCAAACAGGCTGGAAAAATTGCATCTCTCATTTCCCTCCTCTTGGCCACGTTATTTTACAAACAACTAATGTTTTTTGTGTTTGCTGTTGCCTTTTTTAAAGGGAACTATATGCCACATTCGCCACAAAGAAAAAAGGCCACAAAAGACTACGCCTTTTATCTTGTGTCGAAACTGTGCCTGATAACCATGTACTACATAGTTCCTTATGCCCTATTTGGCTGGTATGGAATACTTGGATATTTTATCGTTTCCGCATTGTGGAGCACGGTATTTTTCTTGTCGTTCGAAAGCAACCATCACGGCATGCTATCAAAGGCAATCTATATAAACACCTCTCAAGACATCGAAATTGACTTTGCCAAACTGCAGCTCTATGTAACATTGAACGTCGGAACCAATAACAAGTTTTACTCATGGCTAATCTACAACTTCAACTATCACATCGAGCATCACCTATTCCCTTCTATCGATGTAAAAAATTACCCCACACTATCAAGAGAGCTCAAGCGCCTGGTAAAAGAAAAATACCCAACTCTTAGCTACCAAGAATTAACGTGCAGTGAAGCCTTTTGCAGCGTCATCAAACAATACCTGACAAAACCGATTACGCGCAGCATATTGATTAACGACAAAAACATGCATGATCACATTTTGATCTAACAAACCATAATAACTAGAAATCTCAGGAAACATGATCATGCTAGAAAAACTACTATTCTTATTTTACGTCACAACCTCCCCTGTTCTGTTCTTAATAAAAATCACCAAGAACAAATCGCTTAGCATCGTTTACCGCGTGCTCGTCAAAATAAAACTGAGCCCCGTCCTATTAACCCTGTACGCAACCAACGTCACGCTAAGTTATTTACGCTGGAAGTTAACTGAAATAAAAATGCTACTGCCTAGATTATTCGGACACAACAACTATAATCGCGACTATGTAGAAATGCATAACAAGAAAATCCTGGGGACCGATTACCACTTGCCTTATGTGTCAGATCACCTGCCGGCAGAGCTTGTTTACAAATGGCGAAAAGACAAGGTCTACCACAACTACATCTCAAGCATCATCAAAGCTAACCTGGACTACGTCAATGTCGTTCTTGATGAGTTTGAGAGTCCAACTCCGATCGGTGATGTCGAGTTAAAAGACTTTGTTTTTTCATCGCAAGCTTCTCACTACCTGCAGTTGCAAGACGGCTACTTTACATTTGATATGTCGTCATTTCACAACGAACAAGTTCTCCCAAACATTAGCTTTGATATCAGGCGATTTCTGATTTCCGAAAACTTAGAAATCAACACCATGGAAATCGAACTATTTGATGGCACCCGCATCAAGCATGGCTCACGTGATTGGGATTTGGCAAAAATATACTTCCTGTCTAACGCTATGGTTTTCTTTATTATGGGGGCCCATCTACATCACCACCTGTTTTTTGCAGAAATGGGTGCCGTCTCGCTATTCAACAAAACACCAAAAAACAGCACCCTTTACAAGTTACTAAGTCCTCACACTGCGTATACGTTAATGCTTAATGACCAGTTCAAGAATAGCCCTCTGTCTCTGCGCGAGACACCAGGGATTTTTGATAAATTTCTATACTCTTGCATTGGCTACTATTCGGCGGACACTTTTTATAAAGTAGGGTATGAAAACGCATTAACCATGTATGGCAAGAGGGACACCATTGATGAATCCTTAACCAAAAAACATCAAATCAATTTTGATGTGCCTTTTGATCGGTACATCACAGGTTCTACAGCACTTAACAAGCAGTTAGACTCACACTATCTTTCTGTCAAAGACTTCATTTCAGGCATCTATGAGGAGCTTGTGATTGATGGTGGAATTCACGACGTAGAAACCTGGGTTTCCGACGTATGTCAGTATGTAAAAATAGAGGTCAAAAAAGACAAACAGTTTTATATTGATGTTATATCAACTTATATTTGGTATGTATCATTCGTTCATTCCCTGGAGCATTACCAATTCTATAAACTCATGGGTCACTTTTGCTTGCTGACACGTCATCCTTTCCTGAAAGCCGTATCAATTAAGCAATCGGGTGGGAACGTATTCAGCCAATATGATTTATGGAAATCAAAACACATAGTTTTAACCTTTGGCAAAAATCATTTAAATAAAAACATTTGCGAATCTTACGTAGATGTTGACTACAACTTTAAAAGCAACCTGCTAAAAGAGCAGCAAGAAAAATTTAAATTAAGGGTTCAGACAGACCTTGTTTTTTATAAAGTCCCCTCAGAAGCCATTGCTTTGTCTATTCGATACTAGAGCCTACAAAAACCCTTTGAGAAACACCTGAAAACAGCATCGCATTGGCTTTGTGTGTCACACAGCCACGTGCCGGAGCGAGGCAATCTGCTTCGCTCCGAAACTGCATAGACGCCTTGCGCCCATGCAAGGCCAGCAGCTCCGAGTGGCAAAGTGACACTTATTCCGCTTCAGCCGCCGGCAGCATCGACCGTTTCCTGCACTCCGGCGAGGTGTTCCATACAACCGGACTTGGACGAACACCGTTTATCGCAGGATCAAAGAAAGAACCTTCCCAAAACAGGTTAGAATAGGCGCCACTCGGTCGCCTGGCGCCTGCCTGCATGCTTACAATGGATGACAGCCGTAACCCCCAGCAACGACCCGTCAGTACAGTGATCAGCACACCAAACACTGACAATCACACACAGCCCTTGAAACTCCTGCCCTACAGGTCATACCGTGGAAATCTTCAAAGAGTTTACCTTCGAGTCCGCCCACCGCCTGCCCCACGTCCCCGAAGGCCACAAGTGCGGGCGCCTGCACGGCCACTCGTTCAAGGTGGCCATCCACCTGAGCGGCGACCTCGACCCGCATACCGGCTGGATCCGTGATTTCTCGGAGATCAAGGCGATTTTCAAGCCGCTCTACGAGCGTCTCGACCACAACTACCTCAATGACATTCCCGGCCTGGAAAACCCTACCAGCGAAGTGCTGGCCAAGTGGATCTGGAATGAATTGAAACCGTTGCTGCCGGAACTCAGTGCAATTCGCATCCATGAGACCTGCACCAGTGGCTGTATTTATCGCGGCGAGTAAGCTGGCGATGTAAAAAAACCACCTTCAAGGTGGTTTTTTTATGCCCACCACGCGCCCAGCGCTTTACAGTCATGTTTCGCTGTCCAGACAAATAGGTGCCTGTTGCGATGCCCACTGCGATACGTTGTGCCACTGTCGACGATATTACGGCCATAGAGGCCATCGTCCAGGCTGCCTACTCACCCTACATTCAACGAATCGGCCGTAGCCCCGGACCGATGCTCGACGACTATCGCCAACACGTCGAAACAGGGACCGTTCAGGTGCTCGAAAGCGCTCGCCAGGTAGTGGGCTTCGTGGTGCTGATCAGCAAGGAAGATTATTTGCTCCTGGATAACCTGGCTGTCAGCCCTGCCGCTCAAGGCTTGGGTTATGGACGCCAGTTGCTGGCGTTTGCCGAAGCACAGGCCATCAGCGCCGGGTATCGAGAAGTCCGCCTGTATACCAACGAAGCGATGACCGAAAATATCGAGCTGTACACACGCAGAGGCTTTGTGGAAACCCATCGGGCCGTGGAAAACGGCCTGCATCGGGTTTACATGAAAAAGGACCTGATACCCAATAAGCACAACCCCTGAGCCACACCTCCCCCCTAACCCGAAGGAGTCCTCATGGAAAACACCTGGCTGGCCCAAGCCAAACGCCTGCAAGCACTGGCGTCCACCGGGCTGCACTTTTGCACCGATGACTTCGAGCGCGAGCGTCTTGAGGAGATCGCCCATATCGCCCACAGCATGCTCGCACAGTTGGGCAATGTGCCTCTGGAGCGCATCACCGGGCTGGTTTCGGATTTCGCCAAACGCTATTCGACGCCCATGCTCGATGTACGTGGTGCTGTGATTGAGGGCGACCGCATCCTGTTGGTGCGAGAACTCAACGACGGTTGCTGGGCGTTGCCTGGCGGTTACGCCGATATCGGTTTGTCAGCGGCAGAAAACATCGTCAAGGAAATCCGTGAAGAAGCCGGGTTGACGGTAAAGGCGCAGGCGCTGTACAGCGTCACTCACAAGGCAAAGGGCTTGTACAAGCCTGACACTCGGGACTTCTACAAGCTGTACTTCCTGTGCGAACGGGTCGATCAAGCCGCGCCAGTGGCGGGCTTCGAGACCACGGAGGTCGGCTTCTTCAGCCTGGACGCCCTGCCACCGCTGTCCCGAGGCCGGACCATCGAGAGTGATCTTGAGGCCGCGTTCGCGTTTCATCGCGGCGAGACGACTCATACCCTGTTTGATTAACCCCTTCTCCACCCCGGAGTTGGCACGGGCAGTGCTACACACCTGCGTCATTTATTCAGGGAGAAGGCACATGACGCAGCACGAACCCGGTAACGATTATCCCCTCAGCGAAGTGCCGCTGCATGCGCGCAAGGGCCTTGCCTCAACGGCCATGGTGCTGTTGGGATTCACCTTTTTTACCGCGACCATGTTCGCCGGCGGCAAGCTGGGGGTGGCCTTCAGCTTTGTCCAGATGCTCGGCGTCGTGGCCCTGGGTAACCTGCTGTTGGGTATCTACGCCGCAGGCCTGGGTTACATCGCCTTCAAGAGTGGCTTGAATTCGGTGCTGATGGGACGCTTCTGCTTTGGCGAAGTGGGCAGCAAGCTGAGCGACCTGATCCTCGGGTTTACCCAGATCGGCTGGTACGCCTGGGGTACCGCCACCGCCGCCGTGGTCCTGGGCAAATACTTCGAACTGAGCCAGGGCAGCGTGCTGGCCTTGATGGTCCTGTTCGGCCTGGTGTTTTGCGCCACGGCCTACGTGGGGTATCGCGGGCTGGAGATTTTGTCCTACATCGCTGTGCCGGCCATGGGCATCCTGTTGTTTCTGTCGATGTGGGTCGCCACGGTAAAAGTCGGCGGGCTGGATGGCCTGCTGGCAGTGGTGCCAACGGGCGAGCTGGATATGTCCACCGCGATCACCTTGGTGTTTGGCACTTTTGTCAGCGGCGCGACCCAGGCCACCAACTGGACGCGGTTTTCCCGCTCGGCCAAGGTGGCAGTGCTGGCCAGCTTGATTGGTTTTTTCATCGGCAATGGCTTGATGGTATTGATCGGTGCCTACGGCGCCATCGTCTATCAGCAGCCCGATGTGGTGGAAGTGTTGCTGCTGCAAGGTTTTGCCATGGCGGCGATGGCCATGCTGCTGCTCAACATCTGGAGCACCCAGGACAACACCATCTACAACTTCGCCGTCGCCGGCTGCAACCTGCTGCGCACCGGGCGCCGCAAGACGGTGACCCTGGTGGGCGCAGTGATCGGTACGCTGCTGGCGCTGGGGGGCATGTACGACATGCTGGTGCCCTACCTGATCCTGCTGGGCACGGTGATTCCACCGATTGGCGGGGTGATCATGGCGGACTTCTTCTATCGGTATCGCGGCGCCTACCCACGATTGGCCGACACACCCTTGCCGGCGTTCAACTGGCCTGGGCTGATCGCCTATGCCGTCGGGACGGTGCTGGCATTCAACTCACCCTGGGTGGCACCGCTGGTGGGCATTGTTGCCGCGTCATTGACCTACATCGTGCTCACCGCTGTACTGCGGGTGCGGACGCCACTGGCTGACGTCCAGGCATAATGACCACCTGATTGCTTTTTGCCCAAGAGGAACTTGCCCATGCATATCATCAACGCTCGCCTGCGCAACCGTGAAGGCCTGCATGATCTGCACCTGGAACATGGCCGGATCGCCAGCATCACCCGACAAAACGCAGCACCCGCAGCAGGGCCGGATGACCTGGATGCCGCTGGCAATCTGGTTGTTCCCCCCTTCGTCGAGCCACACATCCACCTCGACGCCACCCTTACCGCTGGCGAGCCACGCTGGAACATGAGCGGCACACTGTTCGAAGGTATCGAGTGCTGGGGCGAACGCAAGGCCACCATCACCCAGGAAGACACCAAGGCCCGCGCCAAAAAAACCATCCAGGCCCTGGCCGCCCACGGCATCCAGCACGTGCGTACTCACGTCGACGTCACCGACCCGGACCTGACGGCGCTCAAGGCGATGTTGGAGGTGCGCGAAGAAAACACGCACCTGATCGACTTGCAAATTGTCGCCTTCCCCCAGGAAGGCATCGAGTCTTTCCGCAATGGCCGCGAGCTGATGGAAGAAGCCGTTCGCCTGGGGGCCGATGTGATTGGCGGCATCCCGCACTTTGAATACACCCGCGACCAAGGCGTCAGCTCGGTTAAATTCCTGATGGACCTGGCCGAACGCACCGGTTGCCTGGTGGATGTACATTGCGATGAAACCGACGACCCTCACTCGCGCTTTCTCGAAGTACTGGCCGAAGAAGCCCGCAGCCGCGACATGGGCGCCCGCGTCACCGCCAGCCACACCACGGCCATGGGCTCTTACGACAACGCCTACTGCGCCAAGCTGTTCCGCCTGTTGGGGCATTCGGGCATCAGTTTCGTTTCCTGCCCTACCGAAAGCATCCACCTGCAGGGCCGCTTCGACAACTTCCCGAAACGCCGGGGCGTGACCCGAGTCAACGAACTGCTGGAAGCCGGTATGAACGTCTGCTTTGGCCAGGACTCCATTGTCGATCCCTGGTACCCACTGGGTAACGGCAACATCCTCCGGGTACTGGAAGCCGGCTTGCACATCTGCCATATGCTCGGCTATCGCACCCTGCAAAGTGCCCTCGACCTGGTCACCGACAACAGCGCCAAGGCCATGGCCTTGGGCGACCGTTATGGCCTGGAGCCTGGGCGCCCGGCGAACCTGTTGATCCTTTCCGCTGACAGCGACTATGAGGTGATTCGCAGCCAGGGTTTGCCGTTGTATTCGATTCGCGGGGGCCAGGTGTTGATGAAGCGCCAGCCTGCGCAGGTGGAGTTTTTGTAGGCTTAAACGATCGAATCGATATCCAGGGTTTGCGTCCTCCCCGGTCCCCAACTGTCATCCGGTTGCGAGGGGATACTTGCGACTTGGGATAGCTCGCGGTTTTCCTGATGGGTAAACCAGCGCTTCAGGCTTGGTTGCAGGTTTGGGGATTGGGCGTGGCTGCCGTAGACATCCCAGGCTTGCAACCGACGCCAGCGCAGGCTCGCCAGGCGTTTGCGGCTGGTGTCCAAGCGGTCGACTTCGGCGCTCAAGGCGTGACTATCCTCATTACCACGCTGGTTGGGAGAACCGCGCAGGGCCAGCTCGCGGTTCTTGTCCCGCAGCTGTTGCTGCATGGTGCTGAGTGCTTTTTCGATCAGCTCAAACTCCCGTGGCGTCACCAAGGTACCGTTGGCGTCCAGGGTTTGCTGCCAGCGACGCAGGGTTGCCCAGGCTGCCGGAATGTAGCTGGTGACCATAAAGTGATGGCTGGACTGGACCAATTGCTTGATCAGATTGGGCCGATCCGGCATATCGCCATTGAGTCGCAAAGCACGATGACAGGCTGCCTCTTCGATGGACTCACAACCGGGAGTCCACAGCACCGAGGATTGCGTGCCGTCGGGCAGGACGATCGGCATGAAATGTTGCTGTGCGCCGTGATGTTGATAAGGGTTGCCGTTCAGACGAACCAGGCCCAGGGCGAATAACAGGCCACCGGGCGCCGGGTTGCTGAACAGCACCACAGCTCCCGGGATCCAGATTTTGGCGGTGGTGTTCATCCAGGGTGCCGGGACGCTGGGGACTGGGTCGTTGTGGTTGACGATGCGGTGATGTACCAGGGCAGAGGCGCCTTCGGTGAATTCGGAGTCGGCGGCGCGGGGGGCGCCGTAGGTGTAGAGGAGGATGTTGTATTGGCAGTCTGGGATTTGGCGCAAGGACTCTGCCAGTAAAAGGGCTATCGCGCCGCCTAGGCTGTGGCCACAGATAATGATGCGTTGGCGGGTATGAAACTGCGTCAAATATCCGAGCACAAATCGCTGCATCGCACGGTAAGCCAGATAAAAGCCTTCGTGTGCCTTCCCGACGCCTTCGGTAAATGGAACTTGATGAGCGTTCGCATCACGAATGGCGTCGGCACCGCTGGCGGTGCCGCGTACCGCGATCAAAACCACCTCATCGTGGTGACAGATAAAAGCCTGAGTATCAGTGCCATTCTCCTCATCATCGAAAAAATGCAACTGTGCTGGATGCTCTTGGGCCTTATCCAACCGGGGATCATTCTGCTCATACAACTCAGGATCAAAGGGCAAAATTTCAAAGCGCTGGGAGTACGGTACATCTTCGTATAAAGGATAAAAGCGTTGCTGTTGGTCTGGATCGACTTTCCAGTCTTCCTGATAACCCGCGAGCTTCTCAGCAAACAGGTTGCCAACGCTGGGATGCCGTGGAAAGGCTACTTGGTCAATAGGAGGTACCGCAGGTTCCTGACCAAACTCGCAATAACTCAAGGTTGCCATGAGCGCCAGTTGATAACCGTTCAAGGCGCAGAATCGATCATCAAGTGACAGTGCCGGACGTAGCGCTCTAAGCGGTCGAACCTCCAGTACGGCGTGCTTGTTAGGAAATAACACCAATCCTGTCAACGTCGGTTGAGGTGGCCCAAAACCCAGATCAGCCATCATTTTTAGAGCATGCCGAGGGGGACAGTAAATCCTCGGTGCCTGAGGGGGCAAATGAGCGGAGTGCCGGACAAGATCGCGTACTTCGATCTGATAAAAATGGTCTGCCTGTATCTGCAAAGGATTACGTTCTACCCGCTGACCATCGTCGCGTGAAAAACGGGTTTTTTCCGCACGAACTTGAAGCTCGGTGATAGGCAGCTTGTAACTTGACCGCGTCATCAGTCCCTTATAGAGATCTTCTGCTCCCGAATAAAGCTCGTCGAACGACAGGACAACCGGCCCGCAGTAGAACCCTCGCAATTTGGCAAATCCCTCACCATTCAATCTTCCGTTGTAACTCTGACCTGCACTGTCATAGACCTTGTAAGGTAGACCTCCATATACTTTGCCACTCCCCAGTTCATCTACCAAACAAAAGCTCACCCAGTGCCCTCGCAATGAACAGGCTGGCATCTTGTTACTGAAAAACGGTTGCTTCCATGCATCCTGACTCATGAGTTTTCTCCCTATTCGTTACACGTAGGATAGATAGTGCAGACACGCCCATCTGGCATTTTAAAAGACTTGAAATCAGTCGTATTACCACGGCAAAACGCGAACACGTCATCCAGACTTTTCCCCAGGCACCGCTTCCAACCACCAGGAACAACTATCCAATTGTCGTCAACCGCTGGTAACTCCTCATCGATCAACCCCAATGTCAGTCTTATGGTTTTCCCTGTCATCGCATCACGCTGAACAGCACCACCCGCCCGTGCCTTGCGTAACAGACCATCCGCGCCCAATGCGTTGCATTTGAGGAGTTTGATAAGGGCACGTTCAGATCCTCCAGTACGAAACAGCCACTGACACCGAGCCGCAAGTTCCAATACTCCAGACGCAGGCATTACGGAGTCGCCGAACGCCGACTGATCACCCAAATAGATGGCGGCATAATCCCTCCCAATATCAAACCAACGCTCTCCCCACTCCGTATCCAGCGCAAACATAATTCTGCGCAACACCAACGGACACCCACCCACCCGCTCCGTCAGCGGTACTTCGAAACTGACCCGGTTAGCTTCTGGCTTACCAAGCGTGTCAAAAACCTTAAGTTCCGGCCGCTTGCCTCGCCGTCGCGGCAACGTGCAAGTCTCGCCCGTCGCAGGTTGGTAAACCGCATCGCCTCTGAATCTGAAGTTCGCCGGCAGATCGACCTCCAACGTGAAGCTCTCGACGGATTTCGTCCCACACCCGGAAGTCGCCAGAACACCACCGGCAAGTAACCCCAACATGATTCCCCTACGCATCACGATTCGCCCCCTGCACCCGCCGCCACTGCTCCACCACCCGCTGAAAATGATCCACCGCAAGCTCTCCTGCCACCGGCTGCCAATGGATAACGCCCTCCCCGCAGGCCTCCAGCAAGCGCTGCACCACCAAAAACTCCAATTGTTCAGGCGCCTCCCATTGCCAGATCCGGGCCTGCTCCAACACCTGGGCCAGCCAGACTTTCGGGGCCTGATACTCGGCCAACCGGCAAAGGTCTTCGCTGTGCTCAGCCAGCAGGTAGCGCAGGATATTGGCCTGAAGAATGGCGCCAGACTGGGGGTTGGGTACCTCGAGCCACGGCGCAGGATCGGGCACTGCATGTTCGCCAGGCGCCGGGTTGTTGCCGCAGTTCCAGCGCTGGTCGTGCCAGTAGCACACGCTGATCAATGGCCCGAGGAAAGCGGGCCATGCCTGAGCGGGCAGATGATTCAGGGCTCGCGCCAGCGTGCGATTATCGTGAAACCGGTACAGCACTTGGCTTCCTGCCAGGCCCACCAACAGCCGTTCACGCCAATGCCGGGTAACATCCGACAAGTCGTCACTGGGCAGGCTGCCCAACCATCCCCAATTCAACTCAGGTTGTTGCAGCAACCTGGCAAACTCAGGCTCGTTGGCGTGTTCCAGCAACAGGATCAACGGGCCTTTCGTCGCCAGCTCCCCCACGACGGTTCCACTGTAGACGTTGCAATACTGCGACACCGTGCGGGTCGCCAGCAGTGAGTGACTCGCCTCGCTCTCACCATTCAGTATCAGGCACAACCAATGCCCTGCCTGTTGCTGTTGAGCCATCCATTGTCCGGGCGTGAGCGCCATCAAGCCGCCCTCCCCGTGATGTCGCACACGCCCTCGCGACAACGCTCACACACCGGGCAGAAGTCGGCCCCCAGTTGCTTGGCCAACCCCATGACGACCCCTTGCGCGGCAGACATCATTGGAGTGGCCGTGACAATCGGCAACGAAGCCTTTTCACCCGGCCCGACGGGATTCGCCGAGCGGATTACAGGAGGTTTTCCTCCCAAGGTAATGGGCCGACTGCTGAAGATCCCGCCCGCCTGAATCACCAGATGCTCACCACCGGCCTTGAAACTCAGTTGCGCGCCCGCCTCGATAATCAAGCTGGCACCGGCCTTGAGATGAATCTGCTGCCCGGCCTCGATCACCAACACTTGGCCCACGTGCATCTGGCTGCTGCCAGTCACCTTCAAGTGATCATCTGCCTCAAGCCGAACCTTGCGATCACCGCCAATACGGCGATGTTCCTCATCCTCCAGCTTGACGGTACTCAAGCCACGGATGATCTCCCGCCGCTCGCCTGCGATCTCCAGCCGGCTATCGTGCCCCACGTGTTGCTCCAGATCGCGCTGGGCTCGCAGGTAGATGAGTTCCTCCCCACGCCGATCTTCCAGGTGCAGCTCGTTGGCCCCCTTGCCGCCAGGGGAGCTGCGGCTGCGCAGGACGCTGCGAGTCTTGTGCTGCGGCAAGGGATAGGGCGGCATGTGCAAGGTATTGGGCAGGCAGCCATTGATCAGAGGCTGGTCGGGATCACCTTCCAGAAAGGTCACCAGAACTTCCATGCCCACTCGCGGGAGCATCATCGCGCCATAACTATCGCCGGCCCAACCCGAGGCTACGCGCACCCAACAACTGCTTTTGTCGTCACCAGGATCCAGCCGATCCCAGTGGAACCGGATCTTGACCCGACCATATTGATCGCAATGCACATCTTCACCCGCAGGCCCGGTGACCGTAGCCGTCTGGCTAGCCGCGATACGCGGCTTGGAGTGTTTGAGCGGTGGACGGAAAGTCGCTCGCCAAGGCGTTGCCGTGAACCGGTTGCGGTAACCGCAGAAGGTGTCAGGCTCCGGGGCGGCCTCCTCCAATACCTGGGGCTGGTAGCCTTCGTGACGCACGCTGGTGATCAGCCACAAATCATTGCACGACGGATCCGGGTGATCCTGCAATTCCAGAAAATGCCCACTGCGCAGAGCAGGTTGATCACTCTTGCCCAACACCCGATAACGAGGCTGCTGGTGGCGTTCCAGGCTGCGCCGGGCCAATTGCGCACCACGCTGATGACCGGTGAAGCCCGCCGGGTATTGGTAGTCTTCAAGGGCCTCGGTAGATGATCTCCCGGTCTGATCTTGCAAACGCAACGACGGATGTTCGAAGTCATAGTCACGCCGCACCACCTGCCGGCTACGGGTCGACAGGCGTACATCAAAGCGCTGGATCACGCACTGATCCGCGGCCGAACGGCTGGAGCAATAGCGCTGCGCCGGCAGTCGGCGAAACACCGTCTGATCATCGCCAAACACCAGAAGATGGCCATCCGGAGTGTGACGCAGGTGGTAATGAATGCCCTCCTCCTCACACAGCCGCTGGATAAAATGCAGGTCGGTTTCTGCGTATTGCACACAGAATGTTCGCGGCGGATAAACCACGGGGCCGAGTTCAAAGGTATAGGCATCCGCGAAGATACCGTGGTGCTCCAGTACCGCCGCGATGATTTGCGGCACGCTACGCTGCTGGAAAATTCGCTGATCACAGCGATGAGCCAAGTAAGCCAGGCGCGGTACCAGGGTCAGGTGATAACGGGTCAGTCGGCTGCCCGGATCATCTCGTCCAATGGCGTAGATCTGCCCGTGAAGTCCTTCGCCAGGCTCACCGAAATCAAGATAGGCGGGTTGATGGAGAAACGCCTCCAGATCAAGGGAAGGATGCTCACTGACCACCTGTACATGAACGGAGAAAGGCTGATTGATAACTTCATTGCCTTTAAAGGCAAGTACCTGAAAGTCATGGATAACACTTGGAATGATCAGTTTGAAACGGGAAGAAACATGCGCATTAAACATCCGTTGTTGTCCGCCACCAATTGCCACACTGAAATAACTTTCCCTGTGCACCGATACGCTGGTTGTTTAAATCGGAGCCGAAGAGAAATCCCTGAGCAGCCTTAAGGGTAGCGATTCCAGAGGAAATTCTGGCCATTTGAAAATAAAAAGGAAGTTTCGTACGCGAGTAAAAGAAGTGTCTTTTTAAAATAAAGAATCACAATCAAAGAGCCAGCACCAGACAACTGGAAAAGTCCTACACTATTCTCATATTAATAATTTACTGATAGAGAACCAGCTGACCCGGTTAATTAAGCCAAGCATTTTCTTATTCAGGTCTCTTGCCGCCGTGCGGCCCCGAACAGACTGACATTGCTCAACGCTTCACCCTGCTGCTCCAACCGTACAGGCGCTGTGCCTCCGGGCATCACCACCGCGACCTCACCCGCCCCCACCCATCCCACACGCCAGGCAGCACAAGCCACCGCACTGGCACTGGTGCCGGAGGACGCCGTAGGCCCTTCGCCGCGCTCGAACACCCGGGCAATCAAGCGATTATCAGATTCTCGGGCCGCCCATTGCAGATTGACCCCGGCGACGCAAGGCTGGCCAACTCCAACCGGGGGCGCAAAAGCAATCGTCTGCAGCCGCTCGAACAGGTTCAACTGATGCATCTGCCGGTTGCTCGGCAATAACGAAACCTGAGGTACCAGAGTCACACAATGAGGATTACCCACGCGCACAAACTGACTGTGATCCCATTGGGTGTTGATCGAGGACAGGCCCGAAACATGGCTCAGTTCACGACCGTTGACCGACACCTGCCCAGTGCCCACAGCCCCCACTGCCGCGGGCCCAAACTCAGGGCGTCCCAGCGCCAGCCAGAATCCCTGGATCTGGTCGTACACCGCAGGCGTAACCCAAGTCAGCACGGGTGACAGCGCGTCCGTCTTGTCGTGATGCACCCGCAGCTCACACCCCTGAGCCATCAACCCTTGATCGGTCAACGCCTGGGCAAAAATCGTCAAGCCGTTGCCGCTACGTTCCGCCAGGGTACCGTCGGTGTTGACGATCAGTAGATCGAACGGCGGCTCGGCCTGAAACGGCCCGACCAGCAAGCCATCACTGCGGTGAGCCTTGCCCTCGGGAGGACGCGGCAGTGCTCCCCAACCACACTCACGGGCCACTGCAGCCTGTGTCCAGGCACCCCGGGTACGCGCAGCCTGGGCGGCACTATCCGGCACCGCAATGCCATGACTGCGCAACAACGCAGGACTCACAACGCCGTAGATATTGCCTCGGGCGTCGTAGAAGTGAGTCATTGCGCCGTCCGCATAAAGATCCGTACCACTTCCTCCAGATGCTTGCGCATGGCCTGTCGCGCACCTTCTGCATCCCGTTGTTCCAGGGCTTCCAGGATTTTGCGGTGCTCGTCTTCGGAACGATGAGGCATATCGTCAGAGGTGTAGTGCGCCTGCAATCGTTGGAACATGCTGCCGTAACGATGCCCCAACAGGTGCGCAATCATCAGCGCATACGCCGGGTTACCCGAGGCCTGGGCGATGCGGATATGGAACAGGCGATCACCTGGGTGGGTATGCGAGCCTTCACGGTTGTCCTGGACGTTGCGCTCAAACGCCTCGCGAATACCCGCCAGTTCTTCATCAGTGGCGTGTTTGGCGGCGAGGGCCGCCGCTTCCGGCTCAATCAAGCGACGGGCCTGAAGCAGGGAAAACGGTGGAATCTCGGCGTTGAAATCAACGTGCAAGTCCAGCTCCGGATCAAACTCTTGCCATTGACCACGAGTGGCCAGGGCCATCACCGGCTCCTGGCTGACCTTCGGCTGCGCCGGTTCGCACACCAGCACGCCGTTACCGACCCGCACATCCACCAGGCCGATCACTTCCAGGGCAATCATGGCCTCCCGGACCGACGCACGGCTCACGCCCAAGAGCTTGGCCAGTTCCCGCTCGGCCGGGAGGCGGCTGCCTGGAGGAAATTCACCGCTGTCGATCAGTGCTCGCAACTGGTCGGCGATTTGTCGGTAAAGACGTTGGTTATCAATCACTTGAAATGGCATCTAGGCTCAGCTCGACTCATGCACAGCCCGGCACAAACGATCAACCCGCAAAAAAGCCGCTTGTTGACCAGGAAGTCCCGTGCTAAAAATTGGATCAATGGCCTGACCATTGGATCGTTTCCATTGGGCTGATCATAGCAAACCCCTCAGGTTTCGCTACGAGCCATATTCAGGCGCTTTACGCCCTCAATGGCCTGACCATTGAGCCAATAATAACAATCAAGGGAGTCTGTCATGGACCTCACCGGTAAACGCGTGTTGATCACCGCCGCCGCCCAAGGCATTGGCCGTGCCAGCGTCGAAGCCTATCTGGCGGCTGGCGCCGAGGTGATTGCCGCCGACATCAATCAACAGGCACTCGCCGACCTGCCGGGCGCGCAGACGGTCGTGCTGGACGTCACCGACGCCGCTGCCGTCCAACGCCTGGCCGCACAATTCGGCCCTCTCGATGTGCTATTCAACTGCGCCGGTGTCGTTCATGCCGGCAATATCCTGGAATGCCCGGAACATGACTGGGCCTTCGCCATGGACCTGAATGTCACCGCGATGTACCGCATGATCCGCGCCTTTCTCCCCGGCATGCTGGCGGCGGGCGGCGGGTCGATCATCAATATGTCGTCAGTGGCCTCCAGCCTCAAAGGCGTGCCCAACCGCTTCGCCTACTGCGCCAGCAAGGCGGCAGTCATCGGCCTGACGAAATCGGTAGCCGCCGACTTCGTCACCCGGGGCATTCGTTGCAATGCCATCTGCCCTGGCACGGTGGAGTCGCCGTCGCTGCATCAACGCATTGCCGAACAGGCCACCCGCGAAGGTCGGCAACAGGATGAGGTGTACGCCGCCTTCACGGGCCGCCAGCCGATGGGCCGCCTGGGCACGCCACAGGAAATCGCCCAGTTGGCGCTCTACCTCGGCTCCGATGCCAGTGCCTTTACCACCGGCACCACCCAGATTATCGACGGCGGCTGGAGCAACTGACCGCCCTGCTCTTTCTAGTGATTAGAGGATTGCCCATGAAACTGTTGCGTTATGGTGAGAAAGGTCAGGAACGTCCGGCCCTGTTGGACAAGGACGGTCAGTTGCGGGACTTGTCCGCGCACGTCAGTGATATCGCCGGCAGCGCCTTGCTGCCGCAAAACCTGGCACGCCTGCAAGACCTCGATCCCGCCAGCCTGCCTCTGGTACCGGGTAACCCCCGACTGGGAGCCTGTGTCGGGCAAGTCGGAAAATTCATCTGCATTGGCCTGAACTACGCCGATCACGCCGCAGAAACCGGGGCGCCGATTCCAGACGAACCGATCATTTTCAACAAATGGACCAGCGCCATCGTCGGCCCCAACGACAATATCGAGATCCCTCGCCACTCACACAAGACCGACTGGGAAGTGGAGCTTGGCGTGGTGATCGGCCAGGGCGGACGCTACATCGATGAAAGCCGGGCCATGGAACATGTCGCCGGTTATTGCGTGATCAACGACGTGTCCGAGCGTGAATTCCAACTGGAGCGCGGCGGCACCTGGGATAAGGGCAAAGGCTGCGACACCTTCGGCCCGCTGGGCCCCTGGCTGGTCAGCCGTGATGAAATCGCCGACCCGCATCAACTGGCAATCTGGCTGGAAGTCGACGGCCATCGTTATCAGAACGGCAACACCCGCACCATGATTTTCCAGATCCCCAGATTGATCAGCTACCTGAGCCAGTTCATGAGCCTGCAACCGGGGGATGTGATTTCCACCGGTACTCCGCCGGGCGTCGGCCTGGGGATCAAGCCTGCACCGGTCTATCTCAAGGCCGGGCAAAAAATCCGCCTGGGGATTGAAGGCCTGGGCGAGCAAAACCAGACCACGGTCAACGCCTGACAAGAGCCAAGGAGCCGTTCATGACCACCATTACCGCGATTCACGTCGAAGATATCCGCTTTCCTACGTCCCAGTCCCTGGACGGTTCCGACGCCATGAACCCGGACCCGGACTACTCAGCCGCCTATGTGATTCTGCAAACCGATAACCCGGCCCTTGAAGGCCATGGCCTGACGTTCACCATCGGCCGTGGCAACGAGATCTGCTGCGCCGCGATCAAGGCCATGGAGCCGCTGCTGGTGGGCCTGACGCTGGAATGGATCAGCGAAGACATGGGCCGCTTCTGGCGCCATGTCACCAGCGACAGCCAGTTGCGCTGGATCGGTCCGGACAAGGGCGCCATTCACTTGGCCACCGGCGCCATCGTCAATGCCGCGTGGGATCTATGGGCCAAGGCCGAAGGAAAACCCCTGTGGCGCCTGGTAGCCGACATGAGCCCGGAACAACTGGTGCGCTGCATCGACTTCCGCTACATCACCGACTGCATCACCGCGCCCGAAGCCCTGGCCCTGCTGCGTCAACGCGCCGAAGGCAAGGCCCGGCGCATGGCCAACCTGCAAGCCCACGGCTACCCGTGCTACACCACTTCAGCGGGTTGGCTCGGCTATGGCGACGACAAGCTGCGCCGGCTGTGCCAGGAAGCGGTGGATGCCGGTTTCAATCACGTCAAACTCAAAGTCGGCCACGACTTGCAGGACGACCTGCGCCGGGTGCGCATCGCTCGTGAAGTGCTGGGGCCGGACCGCCAGTTGATGATCGACGCTAACCAGGTGTGGGAAGTGGACGCCGCCATCGATTGGGTACGGGAATTGGCGTTTGCCAAACCCTGGTTTATCGAGGAACCCACCAGCCCCGACGATATTGAAGGCCACCGCAAGATTCGCCAGGGCGTAGCACCGGTCAAGGTCGCCACCGGCGAGATGTGCCAGAACCGGATCATCTTCAAGCAATTGATCATGCGCGAGGCCATCGATGTGGTGCAGATTGACGCCTGCCGCCTGGGTGGGGTCAACGAAGTCCTTGCGGTGATGCTGATGGCGGCCAAGTACAACTTGCCCGTGTGCCCGCATGCCGGCGGTGTCGGGCTTTGCGAGTATGTGCAGCACTTATCGATGATCGATTACCTGTGCATTGCCGGCACCCATGACGGTCGAGTGATCGAATATGTCGACCACCTGCACGAGCATTTCGAAGAGCCATGCGTGGTACGTGGCGCGGCCTATATGCCGCCGCAGGCGCCAGGCTTTTCGATCCAGATGAAAGCCGCGTCCCGTGAGCAATACCGTCACCGGCCTTGAGACAAACTGCAAACTGAATGGACGGAGCACAATAATAATGTCGTCCCCCACACCGTTAAGGCTCGATGCGCACCAGCACTTCTGGCGCTACCGGGCTGCTGACTATCCGTGGATCGGCGAGCCTGAAGCCGACCTGCGCCGGGACTTTGTCCCACAGGATTTACGCCCCTTGCTCGACGCCGCCGGCCTGGACGGCTGCATTGCCGTGCAGGCCAGGGTCGGCGAACAGGAAACCGACGCACTACTGGATATGGCCCAACACTACCCGTGGATATTCGGCGTGGTGGGTTGGGTCGACCTGTGCAATCCGACGCTTGAACAACACCTGGAGCGGTGGCGCGACCGGCCAAGGCTCAAGGGCTTTCGTCATCAGATTCAGGACGAACCACGGCCCGCCACCTTCATGGCCGACCCCAACTTTTCCCGTGGCCTGCAGCACCTGCAACAACAAGGCTACGTCTACGAGGTGCTGATCCGCTGCGCCGACCTCGACGCCGCGACCACGATGTGCCAGCGCCACGACCGCCATCACCTGGTGCTTGATCACCTGGGCAAACCGGATATCGCCAACGGCCCTGCCGGTTGGGCTGAACACCTGGCGCCGCTGGCGGCCCTGCCCCATGTCAGCTGCAAACTGTCGGGCCTGCTCACTGAGGCCGGGCCAGATCAACGCAGCGCCCATGCCTTGCGCCCCTTTATCGAACTGGCCCTGGAGCTGTTCGGCGCCGAACGCCTGATGTTCGGCTCAGACTGGCCGGTGTGCCTGCTGGCCGGCGAATACGCAGACACCTGCCAATTACTGGAGCAGACCCTCGGCCATCTGTCGCCCAGCGAACACCAGGCCATCTGGGGCGGTACCGCCCAGCGGGTCTATCACCTTGAAGGAAACTGCCCATGAATCTGCATTTGCAGGACCGCGTGATCATCGTCACCGGCGGTGGCTCGGGGATTGGCGCGGCCATCTCCCTGGGGTTGATTGCTGAAGGCGCGACCCCGGTGATCTTCGGTCACCAGCCCTTGTCCACCGCCTTTGCCGCCCAGCTTGAACAGGCGGGTAAAAGCCACTTCGTGCGCGTCGAGTTGCGGGATGAAGAGGCCTGTCGCGCCGCCGTCAACGAAGTACTGCAACGCTTCGGGCGTATCGACGGGTTGGTGAATAACGCCGGGGTCAACGACGGCGTAGGCCTGGAAGCCGGGCGTGCCGCCTTCGTCGAATCCCTGGAAAAGAACCTGATTCACTATTACCTGATGACCCACCTATGCCTTGATGCGCTCAAGGCCAGCCGCGGGGCCATCGTCAATATCAGCTCCAAAACCGCCCTCACCGGCCAAGGCGGCACCAGCGGCTACACCGCCGCCAAGGGCGCGCAATTGTCCCTGACCCGGGAATGGGCGGCCTCTTTGCTGGAGTATGGAATCCGAGTCAATGCGGTGGTGCCCGCCGAAGTGCTGACGCCGCTGTACCAGCGCTGGATCGACAGCTTCGACAATCCCGAAGCCAAGCTCGCCGCCATCGTTGAAAAAATTCCCTTGGGCAAGCGGATGACCACCCCCGAGGAAATTGCCGACAGCGTGCTGTTCCTGCTCTCACCGCGCGCGTCCCACACCACCGGGCAATGGCTGGTGGTGGACGGAGGCTACACCCATCTGGACCGGGCGCTGACATGAATGGCCAACGTTACTGCCTGGCACTGGATCTGGTGGACGATGCGGCATTGATCGCCGAGTACCAGCAGTTGCACCAGCGCATCTGGCCCAGCGTGGCCGAGCACCTGCGCAACCAACAGGTGCTGGATATGCAGATCTGGCGCCTGGGTACACGACTGTTCATGGTCATGGACACCGCTGCCGGTTTCAGTTTCGCAGCCCTGGAACGGGCTGCCCAGGCCAATCCTGAGGTGCAACGCTGGGAGTCATTGATGTGGCGCTTCCAGGCACCCACGCCGTGGACTGACCCAGGCGGCAAATGGCAGCCCATGGAGCAGATTTTCAGCCTTATCGAGCAACCCTGACCGTCCACCTGTAAATCCCGCTGCATCGCACGCCTTGATCCCATAAAAACAACAGGAGAAGCGTCATGTTAAGCAAAGAAACGCGAGTGGCAGACGGTGCCCAACGCGCCGCCGTGCCGACCTATCGCTGGGCACTGATCCTGGTGACCAGCCTGTTCTTCCTCTGGGGCTTGTCCTATGGCTTGCTGGACGTACTGAACAAGCACTTCCAGGAAACCTTGCACGTCAGCAAAGCCCAGTCCGGCCTCTTGCAAAGCGCCTATTTCGGCGCCTACTTCCTGATTGCCCTGCCGGCAGGGCTGTTGATGGACCGTCACGGCTACAAGGCCGGGATCCTGCTGGGCTTGTGCCTGTACGCTGCGGGCGCCCTGCTGTTCATGCCGGCGGCGGCGGCAGCCAGTTT
The DNA here is from genome assembly GCF_009724245.1 of Pseudomonas spelaei. Taxonomy (GTDB): domain Bacteria; phylum Pseudomonadota; class Gammaproteobacteria; order Pseudomonadales; family Pseudomonadaceae; genus Aquipseudomonas; species Aquipseudomonas spelaei. Next base: position 114,534 of record NZ_WNNK01000016.1, read on the forward strand.
CCCGTTTTTCCTGCTCGCGTTATTCGTGATTGCCTGTGGCCTGGGCTGCCTGGAGACGGCCGCCAACCCTTACGCCACGGTGCTGGGCGAACCCCAGGGCGCCGAGCGACGCTTGAACCTCGCACAATCATTCAACGGCCTGGGTCAGTTCTTTGGCCCACTGATTGGCGGCGCGATGTTTTTCAGCGCTGGCAGCACGCCCGCATCGGACATGGGTTCGCTGCAAACCACCTACGTGGTGATCGCCATTCTGGTGCTGCTGGTGGCGGTGCTGATCGCCCGTACTCCATTGCCGGATTTGCGGGCGCAGGAACAGGCGCTGCACCCCGTCAGTGGCAAGGGCTTGTGGCAACATCGAGAGTTTGTCGGCGGGGTAATCACCCAATTTTTCTACGTGGCGGCCCAGGTCGGTGTCGGCGCATTTTTTATCAACTACGTCACCGAACATTGGGCGCAAATGAGTAGCCAACGGGCGGCCTATTTGCTTTCAATCGCCATGCTGGCCTTTATGTTCGGCCGATTTTTCAGTACCTGGCTGATGGGCCGCGTCAGTGCCCAGCGGTTACTGCTGATTTACGCGCTGATCAATATTGTCTTGTGTGCGCTGGTGGTGATGGGCCTGGAAGGCGTGTCGGTGATCGCGCTGATCGCGGTGTTCTTCTTCATGTCGATCATGTTCCCGACGCTGTTTGCCATGGGGGTGAAAAACCTCGGGCCGCATACCAAGCGCGGCAGTTCGTTCATGATCATGGCGATTGTCGGCGGGGCGTTGATGCCCTACTTGATGGGCAAGGTGGCCGATCACAGTTCGGTGGCACTTGCCTACCTGTTGCCCCTGGGCTGCTTTGTGATTGTCGCGGTATATGCCCGCAGCCGGTTACGGCAAAGCTAACACCATGGGAATGGCGCAAAGTCCTATGGGTTCTACACTTGCCATTTCCCATGGATGGACGTTTCCATCAGGCCGAAGTACGTGCGTCGAGAGTTATGCCGGCAAGGAAACCATCCCACGCGGTGTAGTACTGGTCCGGGTGACGGGACCCGACGTGGTGCAGGTACAGGAATATTTGAAAGCGTCGGTATGACACCTGTAGAACTGCCCCGAAGGCGCGCCTGAGCGGCTCCGGCGGGTAAAAGGATTCGCCTGGAAGGTGGTAATCCACCGCAAAAACCCTGGGGTTCATCCATTCTCACAGGGATTACGCACCTTCCAGACCACCTCGCACAAGGCACAGATCATCGCCCTACAGGTCGGTCACCGTTGAGTGGTGAAGCAGATGGATAGCGTTCCATGATTGTAAAAATAAAAATCAGCTGCCTTTGACGATAGGTAACACCAGGCTGGGTTGAGCCGTTCGAAGGGAACCCTGCTCGCTCGAGACGGCCTGATGTGCAAGGATGTTGCGCAGCACATCGTCGTTGAACGCAAAACCAAGGATTTTTCATGACTGCCATCAGCACCCCAGCGCCCGTGGTTCCCGGGCGGCTGGAACAAATGTCGACCCGTATCGCGTTTTTCATCGCAGGTTTTGGCATTGCTGCCTGGGCACCGCTGGTGCCGTACGCCAAGGCACGGGCGCAACTCGATGAAGGCACCCTGGGGCTGTTGCTGTTGTGTCTCGGCGTAGGTTCGATCATCGCCATGCCGGCAGCGGGCGCCCTGGCATCGCGCTTCGGCTGCCGACGGGTGTTGACCGGCGGGACAATTCTGATCTGCCTGGCCTTGCCGTTGCTGGCCACCGTCAGCTCGATCCCGCTGCTGATGGCCGCCCTGTTTCTGTTTGGCGCAGGCCTGGGCGCGGTGGACTCTACGGTCAACCTGCAGGCGGTGATCGTCGAACGGGCCAGCGGCAAGACCATGATGTCGGGCTTCCATGGGCTGTTCAGCCTCGGTGGCATCGTCGGCGCGGCAGGTGTCAGCGGATTGCTGGGGTTGGGCATGTCGCCACTGACGGCCATCCTGGTGGTGATCGTCATCATTGCGCTGGCACTGCTCAAGGCCGGGCCCCACTTGCTGCCCTACGGCAGCGAAAGCTCCGGGCCAGCCTTTGCCATCCCCCATGGCGTTGTGCTGTTTATCGGCTGTCTGTGCTTTATCGTGTTTCTCGCCGAAGGTGCCGTGCTGGATTGGAGTGCGGTGTTCCTGAGTGCCGAGCGCGGGCTGGATGAAGCCTATGCAGGCCTGGGCTACGCCGCATTTGCCTTGACCATGACCGCCGGGCGCCTGACCGGTGACGCCATCGTTCGCCGTCTGGGTGCTACCCGGGTCATCGTGATCGGTGGCGCATTGGCTGCGGCGGGCATGCTGTTGGCGACGCTGTTCCCGGCCTGGGAAACCGCCCTGCTGGGTTATGCGCTGGTGGGTGCCGGGTGTTCGAATATCGTGCCGGTGCTGTACACCGCCGTCGGCAAACAGCAGGTCATGCCGGAACATATCGCGGTGCCCGCCATCACCACCTTAGGCTATGCCGGCATTCTTTCCGGCCCGGCGATGATCGGTTTTATCGCCCATGGCAGCAGCTTGAGTGCAGCCTTTGTATTGATCGCCGTGCTACTGGCGGGCGTCGCGATCAGCGGGAAGATACTGCGGGTGTAGAGACACAATGCCTCGTACGCTGAGGCGGGTTACCGAGCGGGGTTATTTTCAAGCCAACATTCAACGTCTCTATTACTGAGCCAGCCCTTTTGATGATAGCTACCGAAAATACGACGCCCGCGGGCCTGGGTATTCTCCAAAGAACGTAATAACCCCGGACGATACACAAGATTTTTTGACAGATACACGTGCTGCTCATCGTACTTTTTCCTGGGCAGCCCCGTGACCAGGTCCAGAACCACATCACCCTGTGCATCAACTTCGTTCGGGTCTTTGCTGATGGCGACCAACAGTTCAATTTTGACGTAGCCAATTTTTTCAAAAAAAACGGTTCGGTCCCGCGACTTGTCACGGAATACCTCAAACAGCGCCTTAAACGCCTGAACCAGTTCGACATTGGTCTTGGCGTGAAAAGGATCCGGGCTGAATGTATCGGGGTCACTGTTGCCAAACAGTCTCTTTGCGGCCCTCAACAGGCTTTGCCGGGTAATAAAGCCTTCCTCATCGAGGATCGCGTCGATCAATCGCGGACGGCGGATAAGCGCCTTGGCCAGCAAGATCGAGTGATTGAGCTCCTGGCTCGGTCCCATTTTTTCGCTGGCGATTCGCTGCAGGGAAGCCAGCTTCAGTCCTTCATTTCTCATGGAAGTTTTCCAACATGGAAAAATGAATGCCCAACGCCTTCACTAACTGACTATCCGGCAGTTGAGTGTAGGGGTTCCCATGACCGGCGCGCGTGACGGGATCGTTCTGCAGCTCTCGGTGATGCAATGGATTGGCCCACCGCAAGGGTCGCCTGAAACCCGAAGACCGAACCGTGTCGACAGGACGTTGATGATCGTCTTCCCGGACAGGATGAATGACTCCACTTGAGGCGCCATGCGCTTTTGGCTGCCCCTCATTCGGTATCGCATCAAATCGGCCTATCGCAGCCGGCCGCAGGAAGGGTACTCCACCATCAATTGCCATTGTTCATGCCCACCTTTTCCCAATCCGTACTGACCCTGATCACCACTACCGTAACAGCGCACATCGCTGGATGTGACTGTGGTCAAACAGGCGCAAAAGTATGTGGCTACCCACACGCAATGGTTCCGAGGCGATCGATCAATTTCGATGACTGTATGTAAACGGTCAGTGGATGCCTGGAAGCGGTATCACTCGGGCTTACGAGTCATTGGCAAAACGGATGTTTACGATTTATTCCCTCCAACAAGGGCCTTCACTGCCTTGATCACGGCCGCACCCGCCTTTGCCAGAAAATTGGAGCCAGGAGACGTTGGGGCTGGATGGCTCGGCATGCCTTTAGCGAAGTCCTCCGCAGCGGGCGCTTTGAATGTCTGTTGGCCGGCGAACTTTTTTACGCGCCAGGCTTCGACGCTGCCTTCGGCAAGTATGCCCGGCGGATTGGAAAGACAGGATCCATCACTGTTTCCGCAAGGCGTCGCGTGAAAGGATTGCGCAGGTTCGGGAGTACGAGTTCCAACCGACGTTGAGGTCATGTCTAAACCCTCGCTAGGCGTGAAAAGCCTGCGGCGTCATAAAAGCCATCAGGTACATCCTGTGTGGCAATCGGGTAGAAATAGTTCCTAACCATTGAAATGACCGGCAACTGAAAACGTAAACGGTCTCAACCAGGTACCACCATCGTGATGGGCAGGCCGAGAGAAAAGCGCCACGAAAGATTCGCGGCGTTTTCCTGTATTTCGGGCAACACTGTAATACCGGTGGTTTAACGCAGCAGCCGCAACAGTTCGTCCCACTTGATCTTGCCGTCTTGTTTCCAACCAACGATGTTGTCCATTTTTCCCAGCAGATTAGATCGCGTAGTGACTTCTCTTGCCAACTGGATGAGCGAGTCAGTCGCCGGGTTACCGGTCAACGGTCGTGAAGACAAGTGCTTGAGCGTGCTGACTTTGATGGAGTTGCTCCAGAAGCCACCCTTCAACTCATTAAAATTATTAAGCATCTGTTGAACGAGTTGTTTGTCGTCCTGAAACTTCAGTGGGTTATCAGAACGCACAACACTGTTGATATCTTGCCGGGTTAACCGTCCATCCAGCACGCCGGTGCTGCCATCCCGATCAAGCGCCTTCATCAGGTCCGGTCGCCGCAGAAGCTCTCTGGCCAAGCGGATGTTCTGATCCACGGAGGGGTGACCGGTTAATGGCCTGTTTGCCATGTTCTCCAAGCCTTTGGCCGTTATGTGCTGCGCAGGCCATGGGGCCTTGAAGGCATTGAAGTTATTCAGCAGCGACTGGGCCAACTGCTCATTGCTTTGCCTTGAAAAGTGAGGATCCGGCAATGTGGGGTTTGGTCGAGGTGGTGGACCTCCAGGCATTGGTCGAGGCGGCGGGCCTCCTGGCATCGGTCGCGGTGGCGGGCCTCCTGGAAACGGTCGTGCCGGCGCACCTCCATGCCAGTGACCAGGAATCGGTCGTGCCGGTTCGCCTCCAGGATGCCAATGGCCAGGATTCGGCTGTGCTGGTACGCCTCCAAATACCGGACCGAACCGGGCCTTTTGCTCTCCGAAATTTAAGCCTGCCTGCCCTTGCTCTGTTGATGACTTAGCAGAAGCCTCAGTGCCAGCCTTGGCATCGGTTGTAGTCTGCGGGGCGCTATTGGGTGAATTGGCGACAGGCTGATTGAACGCGGGTACCGACATTTGCATCTCCAGTTCGGCTTGATTACAAGGTTTGCCTCACCGTCCAAAGCACTACGACAGACTGATCGTCGAAATACTCTGTGAAAAGAGGGCTATCCCTGTGTGGGAGATCTGTCGGATTCAGTTCCTGAAACTGCGGAAAATCGTCTGAAAAAGAGTAGGAAGAAAGCGTGAACGTTAGAAAGAATCGCAGCCCGCCCTGACCATGCCAGAACGGGGTGCGATCCTTTGAGTCAACAGCGAATCAGAACCCAACGCTCGCTTGCACAAAGAATGTGCGCGGCTCGCCCAGGTAAAGTCCGGCATTGTTGTCGCTGGAACGGGTGTAGTGCTGCTGGTCAAAAACGTTTTTCACCCCGACGCCCAGTTTCAGGTTCGACAGTTGCGCACCAAAGTCATAACCGCTGCGCACGTTGACCGAAACATAGCCTGGAATATCACCGTATTGACCATCGGCGGTCGGCTGGGTGATGTAGGTGGTGCCGGTGCCTGGAGCACGCTGACCGGACTGAGCATACACATCGAGATTGTGGGTCCAGCGGTTGACGTCGTAGCGCAGCCCCAGGGTCGCCACTTCACGGGAGTACAGCGGCAAGTCACGCCCTTTGAATGGCACGTCGCCCTCGGCGGTGGCCTTGGTGTAGGTAAAGCCGGCGCTGGCGGTCAGGCCGTCAAGACGAGGGTCCAGGTTCGACAGGTCGTAATGGCCAGACGCTTCGATCCCCTGGTGCTTGGTGGCGCCCAGATTGGTCCAGCCCACATCGTTGCTGACGTATTGCAGCTCATCGGAGAAGTCGATGTAGAACAGCGTCACTTCACCGCCCCAGATGTTGTCGTTATAGCGAGTACCGATCTCGTAGGTCTTGGCTTTTTCCGGGTTCAGGCCGTTGGCGGTCTGGTCGCCATTGCCACCCTGGCCGAGCTGGAAGTACTGCAAGCTGCCGAAAGACGTTTCGTAGTTGGCGAACAATTTCCAGGCATCGGAGACGTGGTACATCACACTCAGGGCCGGCAACGGTTCATTGTTGTTGATCTCGCGACGTTTCTCCTGAACCGGCTTGCCATTGAGGCCGACCACCGGCCGGTCATGCCATTCGGTACGAATGCTTTCGAAGCGAATCCCCGGGGTGATGGTCCATTTGCCGATATCAATCTTGTCATCGATATAGAACGAGTTGGCCTCGGTACCGCCGGTGCGATCCTGGTAAACGTGGCCGTCATTCTGACCGACCGGCGTCGGCTGGTTGTTGACCAGCGCCAGGCTGGTGGCCTGCTCGTGCATGCCCTCTTTCAGGTAGCGGTAACCAATGCTGGCTTCCTGGGTGGTAGGCCCCAGGTCGAACACATGGGACACCCGTGGCTCGATACCAAAGGTGTAGTAGGTCCTCGGGTAGGAACTCAGGGTTTTCAGGTCGCGGTTGGCGATATTGCTGCCGCGAAAACTGTCGGAATAGTAGGTCAGTACTTCCGCCTGGGTGCGGTCGTCGATCTGCCGGATGTACTTGAACGACACGTCTTTGCGCCGGCCGCTGAAGTTGTCCCAGTCGCGCACCGATTGATACGGGTTGGCGTCGAACTGCTTCTGGGTCAAGCCGCCGGGCATGTCGGCACTGGCGTCGTAGTAGTGGAAGTTCAGCGAGAAATCGTCTTGATCGGTCGGCGCCCAATGGGTCTTGAGGATCACGTCGTCGATGTCGTTGGCGTTGTTGCTGTTGCGATAACCGTTGCCGTTGACGCCGGAGTACAGCAGCGCTACGCCAATGCCGTTATCGGCGGTACCCCCGATGAAGGCATTGTCGATGTGTTTCCAACCGCCGTGGGCTGAGGTTTGCAAGGTGGTGCCGACCTCGCCGGAGAACTTCTCCGGAATGGCCCGGGTCACGAAGTTGATAACCCCGCCGACGTTCTGCGGCCCATAACGCACGGAACCGGCGCCGCGCACGACGTCGATGCTGTCCAGGTTGCCGGAAGAAATCGGTGCCATGGATAGCTGTGGCTGGCCGTAGGGGGCAAACGCCGCCGGCACGCCGTCGATCAAGACCGTGGAGCGTGGCGACAGGCGTGAAGTCAGGCCGCGCACACCGACGTTGAGGGAGATATCACTGCCTCCGGTGCCGTTGGCTTCCTGCACTTGCACACCAGGAATGCGCCGCAATACATCACCAACGTTCATGGCGCCCTGCTCGACCATGGCTTCACGGCGCACCACGGTTCGTGCGCCTGGGTGATTCTGCACCACTTCGGCATTCGCATCGCCGAGCCAGTCACCCACCACACGAATGTCGGTTGCACCCAACTCAAGAGGCGACCCGGCCTCACCGCTGCCGCTGGATAACGGGCGCAAGGTCACGGAACCGGCATCAATCTGGTAGTCCAGCCCGCTGCCTTGCAACAGTTGGCGCAACGCTTGTTCCGGCGACAGGTTGCCATCCACCCCCGGGGCTTGTTTACCGGCCACCAGGTCTGGGCTGAAGAACACTTGCAGAGCCGTTTGCTGGCCCAATTGGCTCAAGGCCGAACCCAAGGGTTGCGCCTGGATATGGATCGCGCCCGACGCCTGATCGGCGTACGCCGCTGGGATCGCGGCGCTGACCGCCAAGGCCAGCGCGAGAGGTGCCCAACGAGAAGATTTATTGTTTTTCACGGCGAATGTTTTCACGTCGAACCTAGTCCTGTGATCGCAAGAGAGTGCGTCTGTTAATGCAAACCAGTTGCAGTTGGACAAGAAGACGAAGAACTCGGAAAAAACCTGAATCTAGCGTGAAATTATTTCCTGGCTACCGTCAGGCAGCGTACGCAACGCCACCGGCAGAATGTGCGGCAAGGCCTTGAGCAAGGCGTCGGTATCAGCGGATTTGAACACGCTGGTCAGCCGCAGGTTACTGACCGCCGGGGTGCTGACCCGTAACGGTTGCTCACGGTAGCGGGACACTTCCCGGACCACCTCGCCAAGGGTCGCGTTGTTGAACACCAATTTTCCGGTACGCCAGGCCGTCAGTTCCTCGGGGTTGACGGCGTAAGCCGCCGCCACCTGACCATGCCCGTCGATCTGCGTGCCTCGGCCTGCCGTGAGTGTAACAATCGCGTCCGGGGAGCGGCCCTGTACATTGACCGTCCCGGCCTCGACTACCACGCGGGTCTGGTCATCATCACGGCGTACATCGAAGCGCGTACCGGTCACTGTGACCTGCCCTGCCCCGGCCTCGACTACAAAGGGCCGGCTGGTGTCATGCTCGACGCTGAACATTGCCTCGCCCTGCTTGAGCTCGATGCCGCGCCGGCCTTTTTCATAATGCACCGCGACCACGCTGCGGCTGTTCAGGTCCATCAGCGAACCATCAGGCAGCGCCACCTGCCGGCGCTCTCCCAGCTTCGTGCTGAACTCGGCGGTGTAAGTCGCAGGATGATCCAGGCCGCTGAACAACCCAAGCCCGAGAGCAACGGCCAGGACACTCGCCGCTACTGCAAAACGCAACACCGGCCGACGTTTCGCACGGGCCACGGGCGTATCGCACAAGGCTTGCAGACGAGCCTGAGGCACCAGGTCGGTGGCACTCCACAACCCTTGCAGCACATCAAATTCGTATTGGTGCTCTGGATGTTCCGCGCGCCAGGCGTCGAAACGGCTGCGCTCCTCGACACTCAACGGGCTGTCCTGCAGGCGCACGAACCAAAGCGCCGCCTCGTCACGGGCCGTCTCGCTACCGCCGACACACTCGCGGGTATCCATCATGGAAGATCCTGTTTCAAAGCGGGTGTTGGTCATGGGGCCATCGCGTCCAGGCGGTCACGCAGATGCCGCAGGGTGCGGATCATATACTTTTCCACCATGTTTTTTGAAAGCCCCAGGCGCTCGGCGATTTCCTGCTGGGTCAGGCCTTCGATCTTTTGCCAGATGAAAATCTTGCGGCAGTTCAGGGGCAATTCGGCCAAGGCCCGCTCGATGGAGTCCGCCAACTGGATCGCGTGCATGAAGTGCTCCGGGTCGCCGCTCTGGGGCGAACGCTGATCAAAGGCGTCCAATGCCATCGCCTCACGGCGGTCCTCGCGACGATAGGCGTCCACTGCGATATTGCGTGCGGTTTGATGCAAATACGCACGAGGCTGCGAGACGTCCGTCGAGGTTGACTCCAGCACACGGACGAACGTGTCATGGGCCAGGTCCTCGGCCTGCTGACGATTCCTCAGGCGACGCGTCCAGGTCCCGATCAATTCCTCGTAGTGCTCGAAAAAGCCTGGTCTGGTGGGCGGCGGCGGCATCATGAGGGTGCACTGGGGAGGCGGGACGTGAATAGTAATGCTTCCTATTAAGTGGAGCAATTGCTTCCCGTCGCGTCAGTTGTTGATTGCTCTACCGCCCACTGACCAACGCCAGGCGGCATGCCAGCCCCAGGAAAACCACACCCAACAATTGATTAAGCCGCTTGGCCACCTGCAGATTGCCAGTGATCCGGCTTCGGAGTTTGGTCGCCAACACAATCACTGCGCCATTCACCAACAGCCCGGTGAAGTTCAGCACCGTTGCCAACACCATCATCTGGGTGACGAGGGAACCTTTATCGGGCTGGACAAATTGCGGGAACAGCGCCAGGACAAACAGCGCCATCTTGGGATTCAACAAGTTGGTCACCAGCCCCTGCTTGAAGATATCCGCCAGGGACAACACCTGCGGTGTATCGACTGCCAGCGGCACTGTGGTCGAAGTAAAGGCTTTCCAGGCCAGATAGGCCAGGTAAGCCGCGCCGGCAAAACGCACCACATCGTAGGCAACAGGTACCGTGACGAATAGCTGCGACAACCCCAGCGCCGCCGCCAGTGCATGACAGTAGGTCCCGGCCTGAATGCCCGCCAGCGACATAAAACCCGAGGCCCGTCCCTGGCTCAGGCTTCGAGAGGCGATCAGCAACATATCCGGGCCTGGCGTCAGGTTAAGGGCAATGCAAGCCCCCGCGAACAGGGCGAGGACCGATAGCTCAATCATGATTATTCTCTTTCCATAGCCCAAGGGTTGGGCCAAGGCATTAGCGTGATGGCCTACAACATCGGCACGACAATGACTGATGATGAGCGTCGTTTCAAGCGACTCGAGAATCAGCTACTGCCGGTGTAATCGGCAGCAGCCATCGGTAGATTCAATCAACTGAGCGGACGAGGCGACTTGGAAGCCTTGGCTAACATGTGATCGAGGTTTTCCATATCAAACCTTCGGTCCTCGGCTCCTGGCCCATTGTCACCAATCCCGATATCCGTCTCCCGACGAAGCCCGTGGCGGCTAAGGAATTCATTGGCACGAGCTTTCGCCTCAGGAGTAAAGGTTCTTGTTGTTTCCCGTAACCCTGCCGCCTCTTCGAGCTCATTAAAATTAATGAAGCGGTCATTGGCGCCGGCAGTGTATTGCCTGAAGTCGTCCTTTATTCCCATGAGCAAATCATAATCGCTCATCGTCCGATACTTCACCTCACCGAGATCCTGCCTAGAGATTTTCCCGTCAAACGTACCGTTTTTATCCATATCGGCGCCCATGAAGAAACCAGGACTGTTCAGTATCGCCTTGGCCAGGTTTATCTCCGCCGGCGTAGCTTTCGTGCCATCCAATCGTGTTCCGGAGGCGACCGCGCGGAGGGACCTATCGGTTATGTGCCCTTTGTCGTCAGGGTCCTCCAGTGAACTGAAGTTGGCCATTGCATACCCGGCAAGGTCCGCAGCACTGTTGTTGGCATACGGATTGTCCTTCTCGGCGGCCCGAGCTTTATCGGATGAAGACGGATTCTCCAGCTTATGGCGTGTCAGGCTCTTGCTGGACTGCGCGCTTTCATTGTTCTGCTTCACGCCCCCTGCCTGCCCGTCCTGATCATTATTACCCGAGACCAGTGTACGATTCAGCGCAGGACGCCTGAGGACTTCAAGGGCCAATAACGTCATTTGGTCGTCAGCCGTTTTTCCAGTAAAGGGTCGATTGGCAACCTCGCGGATTTTTGCCTGGGTGATATTCCCGTTTGAGTCTTCAAACATATCACGGTTATTTTCAAGCACCGCCTTGGTGTCATCATCGGTCGCATTGGCATAAATGTTTACGGGAGGCGGAAGGGGGGCGTTTTGACCCGCGACATTCGGGTTAAAGGCGGGAGAATATGCACTCGGTATTGACGATGTCATAGCAGGATCTCGGATTCGTTCAACATTGAATTTCCCATCTTTGACTACGGTATGTCAGCCCCCCATCAAGTGGACTTGATTACGAAGGAAGATGGACCATTGTTGTGTGGCAATCGCCTCAAAAACGGTTCCAGAACTGCCAGCTTCACGTGAGAAAAACGTACCAGTCCCTGGAGCGTCGGCCAAAACAACGCGTAGAAAACATCAGACCCAGCACTGGCAAAACACTCATCTTTTTGCAGGAAAGGGCCATACACGGCCCCCCTTACACCAATCGCGTAATTTGCTTATGCCGCCAGACCAGGCGGTAATAGGCCGTCTGAAGCACCAGCATCGCCAGGTAAGTCACCGGAAACGCCATCCACACCCCTTCCAGTCCAAACCGTGCATTGAGCAGATAGGCCACCGGCAGCTCCACACCCAGCACGCAGAAGATCGAAATCCCCACCGGCACCAGCACCACGCCACTGGCGCGCATGATTCCGCCCACCACCGCCTGGAAACCAAACACCAGAATGCTCCACAGCATGATGTGCAACAGGTGCTCAGCCTGGACCCGCGCCTCAGTGTCGGTGATGAACAACCCCAGCAGCCAATGGGACAGCACATAACTCAGCACAATCAAGCCACCGGTCAGGCACGTATTGATCCAGATCCCGGTGCGCAGGATCGGCCCAATGCGTTCCAGCCGTCCGGCGCCAATGGCCTGGGCACCGAGAATCGACGCCGTGATGGCAATCGACAACGCCGGGAACTGCACATAGTTGACGATCTGCGTCACCGCACCATACGCCGCCGTGGCCTGGGAGCCATGGCCGTTGACCAGGGCCAGGATCACCAGCTCCGACAGGGACAACACCACCATCTGCAATCCGGTGGGCAAGCCGATGCGCAGGACCTTGCCGAGGAGCACCCGGTCCAGGCGCAGCGCCGCCATCAGTTCCCGGTCAGGCGCCATCACGTGATTTTTATGGCGCAGGCGCAGGATCAGAAACAGCAGGGCCAAGGCGTTCCCCACCAGGCTGGCGAACACCGCACTCTGAATGCCCATAGGTGGCAAACCTACCCAACCGAGAATCAACGCTGGGGTCAGTACCAGGCCGACCGTGGTCGATACCACCAGCGCCAGCAACGGCGACACCGTGTCGCTCACCCCCCGCAGCAATTGGGTATACAGAATGAACACCAGCAGCAACGGCATGATCAACATCATCGCCTGCGCATAGCTGACCGCGTCGTCCAGTACGTCCACCGGCGTACCCAATGCCTGCATCGCCGGGCGGGCGAACAGGCTGCCCAGCACGGCCGCGATCACTCCGACCAATGCACCGAGGGTCAAGGTGGAGCCGGTGATCGACTTGACCAGCCCCGTCTCCTGCGCCCCCCAGGCCTGGCCGATCAGCACCGAAGCGCCCGCCCCCAGGCCGATCACCAGGGCGATAAAAAAGAACACGATGGGAAACATCCCCGACACCGCCGCCAGCGCCTGAGTGCCGAGCATCTGCCCGACATAGATACCGTTGAGGGTCCCGGAAAAGCTCTGGAGAAAGTTGGACAGCACCATCGGTGCCAGAAAGATCAGATAAATCCGCCAAAGCGGCCGTTGCACAGTTTGTGGCGTAGCGACTGGCATGAGGGTTCGGGTCTCAGTGCGGTTTGACAGGAAAAGCGTTGCGCGACAGCCAGGCCAGGTGCGTCTGCACATCGACCGGCCAATGGGCAATCTTATTGGAAAAATCAGCGCCATCCTGGGCAAACAACGCCCGCGAGGCTTCTTCAAAACCCGCAAGGTCACCGCCGATAGCACTCATGAAACGATAGCTGGATTCCTTCGCCTGGCGCATGACATCTCGCTCGGCATGCGCATTGCGCGCCTCATCCACCAACCGCCGCAACGCTGCTGATGCGCCACCTTGCTGCTGACCCAGCCACTCCCAGTGCCGGGGCAACAAGGTGACTTCACGGGCCACCACCCCAAGACGCGGACGCCCCACAGAAGGCGCCGCCGCCGGTTCGACCTCATCTGTCGAGCCCCCTTCAGGCTGCGCCGCAGCGTAGTCCACGGGCCAGGGGTAGTCGACCTGGGTACCGCTGGCGTCATCAAACACCAGCAAACCACCCGCCGACAGGTCAAGACTCGCCAGGGCCTCGGCGACGTCGGCGTAGGAACCGTCGGCCACGCGCCGGTGACCGATAAAGGCAGTGCAACGGAGAAACGTCGGTGTGTTCATGATTAGTATAATCCGGGCAATATTTGTTTTACCCGGATAATATTAATCGTAAATCTAATCTTTGCCACTAAAGATTTGTGAAGGCCGACGCAAGGTCGGATCAAACGGATTGATGCGTGGGCCGATGGCTGCCGCTTCGCGCTTGAGCAATTCCACCACCGTCGGCAAACGACTCGGCCCCAACCGGTCACTGATGGTCGCCACACTCAACGCCGCCACCGCATGACCATCACGATTAAGGATGGGCACCGCCAGGCCGGCCATGCCTTCCAACACCCCGGTGTTTCGCGCGGCATAGCCCAGGCGGCGGACATTCTCGACTTCCGAACGCAGGAATACCTCGTCATACAGGTGAAAGTCCTTGAGCCTCGGCAAGTTGTAGCGGATCACCGTTTCACGCTCCTCCTCCGGCAAGAACGCCAGGATCGCCAGGCTGCCCTGCCCCACGCCCAGGGCCACGCGGCCACCGATATCACCGGTGAACGTACGGATCGGGTACGGGCCTTCGCTGCGGTCCAGGCAGACTGCATCAAAGCCGCTGCGGGCCAGCAAGAATAGTGAATCCCCCAGCGAAGCACTGAGCCGCAACATGCTCGGCCGCACCAGGTCACGCAAGTTGCCGGTATTGCCCGCATTGGCCGCCAGGGCGAAGAACTCCAGGCTCAAGCGATAGCGCTTACTGCGCGCGTCCTGCTCGACCATCCCCTCGTCCATCAAGCTGCGCAGCAGCCGGTGGGTGGTGGGCTGCGACAGGCCGACCTGTTGCGCCAACTGCGTCACCCGTTCTCCGCCCTCGGGCGCCGCACCGAGAATGCGCAACAACGCGAACAAGCGCGAGACACTGCCTACGCCGACTTCCTTGACACTTTCATTCCGATTAGTGGAATTCATAAAGCCAAATCTCACAAAAAATTCTGTTCAGTGAATGAAACTGAAAAAAACACTCCTTTCAGTGAAATTCTACCTTTCGCCCATCCTAGTCTTCGTCCTAATCTGCGTCCACAGGGGCGAAATGAACAACTAACGGCAGCCGACCGAGATCGAGCGCCAACGCACCCGCACTACCCTTTTCGCATCTGCCCAAAACAAAAAAGCGCGTCTCGACGCGACTCAAAAAAGGTGGAACGCAGACATGGCTTTTCTCCAACTCCAGGCCTTGAGCAAACGCTATGGTGCCGTCGACGCTGTGGTCGCCACTGACCTCTCGGTAGACAAGGGAGAATTCGTTTCCCTGCTTGGCCCGTCCGGTTGCGGCAAGACCACCACCCTGCAAATGATCGCTGGCTTCGTCGACGTCAGTGCCGGCAAGATCCTCCTCGATGGTCGTGACATCACCCACGCCAAACCCGCCAGCCGCGGCCTCGGCGTGGTATTCCAGAGCTACGCATTGTTCCCCCACATGAGCGTGCGCGACAACGTCGCCTTCGGCTTGAAGATGCGCAAAGTCCCGGCCACCGAGATCGCCAGACGAGTGAACGCCGTGCTGGACCTGGTGCGCCTGGCGCCCCATGCCGAGCGTTATCCCCGGGAACTGTCCGGCGGCCAGCGCCAACGTGTGGCCCTGGCCCGCGCCTTGGTGATCGAACCCCCGGTGTTGTTGCTGGACGAGCCACTGTCCAACCTCGACGCTAACTTGCGCGAGGAGATGCAGTTCGAGATCCGCCGCATCCAGTGCGAAGTTGGCATCACCACCCTGATGGTCACCCACGACCAGGCCGAAGCGTTGTCCATCAGCGACCGTGTGGTGGTGATGCAAGCCGGGCGCGTGACCCAGATCGATGCCCCCTACAAACTCTATGAACATCCGCGCACCCGTTTCATCTCCGACTTCGTCGGCAAAGCCAACTTGCTGACTGGCGACTTCGATGAATTCGGCACCCCGCAAGTGCGACACATACCCGGTAACGGCGAACTGACCCTGAGCCTGCGCCCGGAAAAAATCGACCTGGTGGCCGCAGGCACCGGGCGCCTTCAAGGCAACATACTCGACAGCTACTTCTTCGGCAGCCAATGGCTGTACCGCATCAGGACCGATATCGGCGAACTGACCGTCGTACGCCGCAACGACGGCAGCGCGCCCCTGGGTTGCGGTGCGGCGGTGGGCCTGGATTGGCAAGCCAGCCTGCTGCGGGTACTGGCGGCAGATGAGGTGCGCACATGAGCCGTGGTTACCTGCTGTCGTTGCCGGCACTGGTGCTGTTTTTCGGGCTGTTGATCCTGCCCTTGGGCCTGACGCTGGTGCTGTCGTTCAACGTCTTCGACTATCAGGTGGGGGTCAAGGCAGATGAATGGACTTTCGCACACTACCTGTCGCTGTTCAGCGATTCGTACTTCTATGAAATCTTCTGGCGCACCTTCTGGATCAGCGCCGTAGTCACCTTGTTGTGCGTGGTGATCGGGGTTCCCGAGGCCTACGTCCTCAGTCGCATGGGCACACCATGGCGCTCGATCTTCCTGATCCTGATCCTCACCCCGCTGCTGATTTCGGTAGTGGTACGGGCCTTCGGCTGGAGCCTGTTGCTGGGGGCCGACGGTTTGGTCAACCAGGTGATCCAGGCCCTCGGTGGGCGCCCGGTCAAGCTGCTGTACACCTCATTCGCCGTGATCATTGCGCTGGTTCACGTGATGCTGCCGTTCATGATTATTCCGGTATGGACCTCCCTGCAAAAGCTCGACCCATCGGCGGAGCAGGCAGCCCTGTCCCTCGGTGCCAGCCAGGCCACGGTGATGCGCAAAATCGTCTTGCCGCAGGTCATGCCCGGCGTGCTGTCCGGAACGCTGATCGTGTTCGGGCTGGCGGCCAGTTCCTTCGCCATCCCCGGCCTGCTCGGTGGACGCCGGCTGAAGATGGTCGCCACGGTGGTCTATGACCAATACCTCTCGGAACTGAACTGGCCCATGGGCGCGACCATCGCGGTGGTGCTGCTGTTGGTCAATCTGCTGATCATGTTGAGCTGGAACCGCCTGGTTGAAGGCCGCTACAAAAAGTCCCTGGGAGTCTGAAAAGATGTCGAGAAACGGTCCTTTGGCCCTGGGGTTTCACGCCCTGGTGGTGCTGTTCATGATGGCGCCGCTGGTGGTGGTGTGCCTGGTGGCCTTCACCCCGGAAAACACCTTGAGCCTGCCCACCTCGGGCTTTTCCCTGCGCTGGTTCCATGCAGTGTTCGAGCGGGCCGATTTTATCCACGCCTTCTATAACAGCCTGGTCCTGGCCTTTGTCGCCGCCACCTTGGCGACACTGATCGCCGTGCCCGCGGCCTTGGCCATCAGCCGGTATCAATTTCCCGGCCGTGATTTTTTCAGTGCGCTGTTCCTTTCGCCCATCATCATTCCGCACTTGGTGCTCGGGGTGGCGATGCTAAGGCTGTTTGCATTGATGGGGGTCAATGGCAGCTTCACCTGGCTGATGCTGGCCCACGTGGTGATCATCACGCCGTATGTGCTGCGCCTGGTATTGGCCGCTGCCATCGGCATCGACCGTAGCGCCGAGCAGGCGGCCGAATCCCTCGGCGCGAACCGCTTCACCCTGTTCCGCCAGATCACCCTGCCGATGATTCTTCCCGGCGTGGCCGGTGGCTGGTTGCTGGCGTTCATCAACAGTTTCGATGAAGTCACCCTGTCGATTTTTGTCAGTTCGCCGGCCACGCAAACCTTGCCGGTGCGCATGTACGTGTACGCCACCGAGTCCATCGACCCAATGATGGCGGCGGTGTCGGCACTGGTGATTGCCTTGACGGCCGCCGCGATGATTCTGCTCGACCGGGTCTACGGCCTGGACCGGGTACTGGTGGGGAAACATTGATGGCGTTGTTCAAACGATTGGCTGAGACCGAGCGTCCGACCCTGGCTTTTACCCTCGACGGACAGCCCGCCACGGGCTTACTGGGCGATACCCTGCTGACGGCGGTACTGACCTGCGCAGAGCACCTGCGGGGCAGTGATTTCAGTGCCGAACGACGGGCCGGTTTTTGCCTGATGGGCGCCTGCCAGGATTGCTGGGTGCGCCTGGAAGATGGCCGGCGGGTGCGTGCCTGTTCAACGTTGCTGGAAGAGGGCCAGGCGATTCGCCGTGATCCGGGGCGCCAGGTATGAAGACGGTGGTGATTGTCGGGGCCGGACCTGCCGGTATCAGCGCTGCACGCACGTTACTTGATTACGGTGTGACGCCGTGCTTGGTGGACGAGAGCCTGTGCGGCGGCGGGCAGATTTATCGCCGCCAACCAGCCAACTTCCAGCGCTCGGCCAAGCAGCTATATGGCTTCGAAGCAGGCAAGGCAGTCGCGACGCATCGCATGCTGGATGAACTGGCACCGCTGATTGATTACCGCCCGCAGACGCTGGTGTGGAACGCCGAAAACACTCGGTTGGACACCCTCAGTAACGGCCACGCCGACAGTATCGAGTACTCAAAAATCATCGTCGCCACCGGCGCCACCGACCGCATCCTGCCGGTACCGGGCTGGACCTTGCCCGGGGTCTACAGCCTGGGCGCCGCGCAGATAGCCTTGAAGTATCAGGGCTGTGCCATCGGTGAACAGGTGGCGTTCTGCGGCAGCGGACCGTTGCTGTACCTGGTGGCGTATCAATACGCCAAGGCCGGGGCCAAGGTCGTAGCGGTGCTCGACAGTGCGCCCTTCAGCGCCCAATGCCGTGCCCTGCCAGCCCTGCTCGGCCAACCGCTGACCCTGGCCAAAGGCATGTATTACCGCGCCTGGCTGACCGCCCATGGTATCCCGGTGCACCAGGGCGCAACCCTGGAGCGGATTGACGGTGAGCAACGGGTCACGGGCATTCATTGGAACCTGCAGACGTTGGCCTGTGACGCCGTCGCCTTTGCCCATGCCCTGCGCAGCGAAACCCAACTGGCTGACCTGCTGGGCTGTGAGTTCGCCTGGAATGAATTGAACCGTGCCTGGCTGCCAACCCGCGACGCGGCGGGACGCAGCAGTGTCGAAGGTGTTTACCTCGCAGGCGACGGCGCCGGCATCATGGGCGCCGATGCCGCGCAAATGGCAGGAGAACGAGCAGCGCTGGCGGTGCTGGAAGACCTGGGCGTGGCCCTGGATCACCGCCGCGGCCCCGTTCTGGAACAGCAACTGGCGAGCATCCAACGCTTTCGTCATGGGCTGGAAACCGCATTTCCCTTTCCCGAGAGCTGGGCGGAGGATGCGCCGGATGAGTTGATCTTGTGCCGCTGCGAAGAAGTCAGCGTGGGCGATGTACGCGCGGTGGTGGACGAAGGCCACTGGGAGCTGAATCGGGTGAAAGCTCATTGTCGGGTCGGCATGGGACGCTGCCAGGGCCGGATGTGTGGATTGGCGGCGGTGGAAATCGTCGCCCAACGCAGTGGCCGGCCGTTGGAGAGCATTGGCCGGTTACGCGGCCAGGCACCAATCAAGCCGCTGCCGTTTGGCGTTGAGGTGCAACCATGATCGACAGTGACGTCATCGTCCTCGGCGGCGGGATCGTCGGTGCCTCGGCGGCGCTGATACTCGCGCAAAAAGGTCAACGCGTGGTACTGCTGGAGCGGGACTTCTGTGGTTCCCATTCCAGCGGCGTCAACTATGGCGGCGTGCGCCGTCAGGGCCGCCCGTTGCATCAGCTGGCGCTGTCGCAACGGGCGCATCAGCTGTGGGCAGACTTGCCGGGGTTGATTGGCATTGATGGGGAGTACGTGCGCTCCGGGCATCTTAAGTTGGCGCGCAGCCACACCGACCTGGCCGCCCTGCACGCTTACGCCGAGGTCAGCCGTGGGTTTGGTCTGGATTTGCAACTGCTCGACCATGCCCAACTGCGAGCGCGTTTTCCCTGGGTTGGCGATGTAGCGATCGGCGCATCGTTGTGCCCCGAAGACGGCCACGCCAATCCACGATTGGTGTCACCGGCCTTCGCACGCGCGGCACAACGCCTTGGCGCACAGGTCTTCGAACAGTCTGAAGTGAGCCATATCGAACACGACAGCCGCCTGTTCCAGGTGCGCTGCGTCAACGGCTTGCACCTGCAAGCGCCCTGGTTGCTGAACTGCGCCGGCGCCTGGGCCGGCACCGTGGCTGCGCAGTTTGGCGAGCCGGTGCCCATGCATTCGGCGCACCCGGCAATGCTGGTAACCGAGCCGCTGCCAAGGGTGATGGACGTCAGCACCGGCGTTGAAGGCGGCGGGATCTATGCACGGCAAGTGGCGCGCGGCAATTGCATCCTCGGTGGCGGTCGCGGCTTTGCCCTCGGCCCGCAACAGGCCCGACCAGGGCAAGCAGCCGTGCTGGAAATACTGCGCAACGCCGCCGAGTTGTATCCGTTCCTCAAAGGTGCCCAGGCCATCCGCACCTGGAGCGGCACCGAAGGTTACTTGCCCGATCACGAACCGGTGATTGGCAACAGTTGCACCCAACCTGGCCTGCTTCACGGTTTCGGCTTTGCCGGGGCCGGGTTCCAGCTCGGTCCCGCCGTCGGTGAAGCCCTGGCAGAGCTGGTCTGCCATGGCGCCAGCCGACAACCTATCGAAGCGTTTTCCATCCGTCGTTTCCAAGCCTGAGAGGAAAAACATCCATGAATCCACGTATTGCGCTGTCCTGCCTGTCCCTCGCCCTGCTCACCTCGACAGCCCACGCTGCGCCGACGCTGTACCTGGGCATGAACGGCGGCACCATGGAACGGGTCTACGCCGATAAGGTGCTGCCCGCGTTCGAGAAGGCCAACAACGTCAAGGTGGTGATCGTCCCCGGCACCTCCTCGGACATCCTGGCCAAAGTCCAGGCCAACAAGGACAACCCACAGATGCACGTGATGTTCCTTGACGACGGCATCATGTACCGCGCCATCTCCATGGGCCTGTGCGAGAAGCTTGCGGCCAGTCCGACCCTCGAACAGATCCCGGCCAAGGCCAGGATCAAGGACGAAGCGGTCGCCGTGACCCTCGGCGTCACTGGTCTGGGTTATAACGCCAGGATGTTCAAGGAGAAAGGCTGGAGTGCGCCGACGTCATGGATGGACCTGGCCGACCCACGCTTCAAGGACAAGGTAGTGTTCCAGTCCCTGGCCTCCTCGACGTTCGGTTTGCATGGGTTCTTGATGTTCAACCGGATCCAGGGCGGCGATGAAACCAACGTCGAACCGGGTTTCAAGGCCTGGCCAAAAACGGTCGGGCCCAATGTGCTGGAGTACATCGCCAGCTCGGCGAAAATCTCGGAAATGGTGCAGACCGATGAAGCGGCGATCTTTCCCCTGACGCCGACTCAGGTGGCGACCCAGAAGCTGCTGGGCGTGCCGATGGAGTATGCGCAGCCCAAGGAAGGCGCGGTGGTACTGAATGTGGCCGAATGCGTGATTGCCCGTAATGACCAGCCTGCACTGGCTCAAAAGCTGGCGGAGTATCTGCTGACCACCGAGGCACAGGCGCCGGCGTTGGAGTTGGGTGATCAGATTCCATCGAATCCTGGTACCCCGACTACCGATAAAACCCGGGAGCGGGTGGAGGCGATGAATCGTTATCTGGAGACGGCGATTTCGATTGATTGGGATCAGGTGAATCAGGCGCGGCCGGAGTGGAATGCGCGGTGGAGTCGGTCGATTGAGCGGTAGGACTGGAAAGGTCAGATAACCTCGCCAGCCTGGACGCTATCTTTGCCGAATTGACAAAGATAGCGAGCCCCACAAACACCAACCCGATCGCCATGAATTGCGCCAAGCTCAGCCACTCATCAAAAAACAGCCAGGATGTGAGTATCCCCGACACCGGCACCATCAATGACAACGGCGCAACCGTGGATGCCGGGTACTTTTTCATCAGGTTATTCCAGACCAGATACCCGCCGATAGTCGTGATGTAGCACTGGAAAAAGATCGAGAACCCTGCGCCCCACGTGAAGTCCAGCAGCAGACTCCGGAACGGCTTCAGACCTTCGAACCAAAGCGTCAGCAGCAGAATCACCGGGACGGAAAACAGGCTGGACCAGACGATAAAGGCGATCATGTTTCCAGGCTGCTTGACCTTGATGATTACATTACACAGCGACCAGGCAACGGCCGCCAGCAGCACCAGCAAGATCCCTTGCGTGGTCGAGACCTTGTCCGACAGTTGCAGGATCATCAACAGCCCCACGCCTGCGAACACCATCCCGACGATATGAACCCGGCTTACCCGCTCGTTGAGAAACAGCCCACTCATGACAATGGTAAAAAACGCGCTGAACTGCAGGAACACCGAAGACATCCCCGCTGACAGGCCGTTGTGCATGGCAATGTTCACCACACCCCAGAGCCCTGCGCCGAAAAGCACGCCGTAAGTGACCAACGTGCAATAGGAAACACCTTTTGGCCGCTTGATAAAAAACACCAACGGTATGGCACAAAAGGTAAATCGCAACAGCGTCAGTAAAAACGGGTCCAGAGACTCAAGCCCCAGGCCAATCACCGAGAAGTTGGCCCCCCAGATGACCGTCACCAACACCCCCGCCAACAAGTCCTTCTTGCTCAGATTCACACAGGCTCCCCTTGCGGTGCCAACACCGTTGGTTTGATGCCGTAGTAGACAAAGTTGTCGAAGTCTTCGTGACGGTAGGTGTCATGTCGCTCGTAGTAGTTGTACACCACCGAGAGCTTTTGCTCGGTCAGCGTCGGCTCGCTGTCGTGCAGGGATTTGCGGCCCTGCATGATCAGGAGCGAGCCTTTCTTGGCGAAGATGTGCCTGTGCTCGGTCCAGGGCGCTTTCTTGCTTGGGTGGGAGCGCTCGATCTGCATGCGCAAAGGTGCTTCCTGATTGGTGGTCAGGAACAGCAGGACGGTAATACCGTTGGTGTCGTAATGCAGGCCCAGGGTGCCGCCACCGGGCGGGTAGGCTTTGATATTAATATCGGAAAGGGGGTAAGGCGAAACCACCGTGTCGGTATGGGTGACAAGACTCACCAACGGTACCAGCGCATGGTAGATCGCGCTTAACTCAGGCAGATGTTGCCTGATGTCATCGCCCTTGAAGATCTGGTGGTTGTATTCGCCCCCCAGATCCGAGACGGCATCTGTTCCCAGGCTTTGGTGTTTGACCCAGTCGACCCCCTCCCCCGCGATGATGCGATTGACCCGCGCGGCCAGTGAGTCACACAGGTCTTCAGGTATCAGACCATCGATGACCGTGGCCAGGTTGTAAAAGTAGTCATGCCGGTATTGATTGATGTCGAACATTTCTTCCTCCCTGGACAGAAAATGAAGCGACATGAGCAAGCCTTGCCTTGTCGCTGATTCAGGCGGGGCGCAATCTACTAGAAAGGTTTCAGCACCAGTAACTGGCCGTACGGCCAGTTGTAAATCATGGAAGAAGGTGCATGAAAAACAGGCTTCATCTTTTCTTCCAATCAAGCAGCTTTATTAAACAGGGCGTGGTTAAAGCATCTCCCTCACCCGATACCACAACATCCCCAACGCCAACAACGGCGAACGCAGCGCCTTCCCCCCCGGAAAAGTCATGTGCGGCACCTGACTGAAGATATTCAACCCTCGGCTGTGCCCGGCATGAATCCCTTCCGCCAACAACCGCGCACACCAATGCGTGACGTTAAGCCCATGCCCCGAATACCCTTGGGCATAAAACACATTCGGGTACTGCTTCAACCGCCCGACCTGCGGAAACCGGTTAGCCGTAATGCCAATCTTCCCACCCCACTGAAACTCGATGGCGGTATCCGCCAACTGCGGAAAAACCTTGAGCATCTTCGGCCGCATATACGCCGCAATGTCGGCAGGATCACGTCCCGAATAGTGGCAAGCCCCCCCAAACAACAGGCGCCGATCCGCTGACAGCCGGTAGTAATCCAGCCCGACCTTCTGATCACACAGCGCCAGGTTCTGCGGGATCAGCCGGCTCGCCACCTCATCCGACAGCGGCTCGGTAGCGATGATGTAACTACCCGCTGGCAGCACCTTACCGCTCAAGCGTGGCTCCAACTCTTCCAGATGCGCATTGCACGCCAGCACCAGACTGCCGGCACGCACGGTGCCAGAGGCGCAACGCACCTGCACCGTATCACCATGGATCAGTTCCAATACCGGGCTGTCTTCAAAGATCCGCACCCCCAGGGATTCGGCAGCGCAGGCCTCCCCCAGCACCAGATTCAACGGATGCAAATGCCCGGAGCCCATGTCCACCAGGCCACCGGCATACAGCCCGGAACCCACCACCTGCGCCATGTCCTGCGGCCCCACCAATCGGGTTTCATGGGCATAACCCATGGCCGCCAGGCTTTCCTGTTCGCCCTGGAACGCCGCGAACTGCGATGGGGTATTGGCCAGTTCGCAAAAGCCCCAGCGCAGATCACAGTCGATACCCTGTTCGCGGATACGCTCGCCCACCACCGCCACCGAATCGATGCCAGCCTGTTGCAGGTAACGTACGCCCTCCTCGCCCACGTACTTGGCAAAGCCCGACACGTCATGGCCAATACCGCGAATCAACTGCCCGCCGTTGCGCCCGCTGGCGCCCCAGCCAATGCGCCGGGCCTCCAGCAGGATCACTGACAGACCGCGCTGGGCCAACTCGATCGCAGTGTTCACTCCGGTAAAACCGCCACCGATTACGCAGACATCGGCGCTCAGTTCTCCCGCCAAAGGCTCACGCCTGGGCATCGCGTTGGCGGTCGCTGCGTAATAGGACCGGGCGTGTTCATTTACATGGCTTTGCTGATTCATTTGTTGGACTTCACTTTGCTCCAGGAGCGCGTCATCAACCGCATGACCGCCGGGGTGGGCGTGGTGGAAATATAGAGCTTGTCGAGGACTTCCTGGGACGGGTACACCTCAGGGTTGTTCACCAGCTCCGGGGCCATGAAGGCCTTGGCCGCCGGGTTCGGGTTGGCGTAGCCGACATAGGTACTGACCTTGGCGATCACCTCGGGCTCCAGCAGGTAGTTGATAAAGGCATGCGCTTCTTTCGGGTTGGCCGCGTCGGCCGGGATGGCCAGCAGGTCGAACCACAGATTGCTGCCTTCCTTGGGGATCGAGTAGGCAATATTGACCCCGTTCTTGGCTTCCTTGGCGCGGTTGGCTGCCTGGAACACATCGCCGGAGTAACCGAAAGCTACGCAGATATCACCGTTGGCCAGGTCCGAGATGTACTTGGACGAATGGAAATAGGTGATGTACGGCCGCAGGGTCAACAGCTTGGCTTCGGCTTTTTCGTAGTCCTTGGGATCGGAGCTGCGCGGATCCATGCCCATGTAATTGAGGATCGCCGGGAACGCTTCATCCGCCGAGTCGAGGAAAGCCACGCCGCACTGGTGGAGCTTTTTCAGGTTCTCGGGCTCGAACAGCACCGCCCACGAATCGATATGGTCGATGCCCAGCACTTGCTTGATCTTGTCGACGTTGTAGCCGATGCCGTTGGTCCCCCACAGGTACGGCACCGAATGCACGTTGCCAGGGTCATTTTGCTCCAGCAACTTGAGCAATTTCGGATCGAGGTTCTTGAAGTTGGGCAACTGCGAGCGGTCCAGCTTCAGGAACGCCCCGGCCTTCACCTGGCGCGCCAGGAAGTGGTTAGACGGCACCACTACGTCATAGCCCGTGCGCCCGGCCAGTAGCTTGCCTTCCAGGGTTTCGTTGGAGTCGAACACGTCGTAGATCACTTTGATCCCGGTCTTGGCCTGGAAGTCGGCCAACGTGGTGTCACCGATGTAGTCGGTCCAGTTGTAGACACTGACCGTCTGTGCGGCCTGGCTCGTGGCGCTGAACAACACCGCCAAGGTCAGCGGGAGAAGCTTTTTCACAAGACGCATATCGACACCCCTTTTGCATGATTGTTGTTATGAATAAACCGCCCAGGCCGCTGCCAAGGCAGAGGCAGAGGCAGAGGCTGCGATGGGCTGTAGCCGCTGCCGAGGCACGAGGCTGCGATGCGTGTCCGCAGGACCGCCCTCGGGGGTCGCTGCGCAACCCATCGCAGCCTCGTACCTCGGCAGCGGCTACAACGGCAACGGCAGCGGCAGCGGCAGCGGCAGCGGTACAGCCCGTCACGACATCAGACGCTCAACAACAGGAATTCGCGCTCCCACGAGCTGATCACCCGTTTGAAGTTTTCATGTTCGGCACGCTTGACCGCCACGTAGCCACGCACAAACTTCTCCCCCAAATACTGTTTAACGGTCTCGCACTCTTCCATCCGCGCCAGGGCGTCTTCGATGGTGATGGGCAAACGCAGGTTGCGCCGCTCATAAGCACGGCCTTCCACCGGAGCACTGGGCTCGATGTGTTCGATCATCCCCAGATAACCGCACAACAGGCTGGCGGCGATGGCCAGGTACGGGTTGGCGTCGGCACCCGGCAAGCGGTTTTCCACACGCATGGCGTCGGGACTGGAGGTCGGTACGCGCAGGCCGACGGTGCGGTTTTCTTCGCCCCATTCAACGTTGACCGGCGCCGAGGTGTCCGGCAGGAAGCGGCGGAACGAGTTCACGTTGGGCGCAAACATCGGCAGCAGCTTGGGGATGTACT
Organism: Pseudomonas spelaei; assembly: GCF_009724245.1. GTDB lineage: Bacteria > Pseudomonadota > Gammaproteobacteria > Pseudomonadales > Pseudomonadaceae > Aquipseudomonas > Aquipseudomonas spelaei. Next base: position 140,656 of record NZ_WNNK01000016.1, read on the forward strand.
TCTGCAGGCCGCCGATGTGATGCAAGAACAGCTGGCTCATCTTGCCGTCCGCGTCGACAAACACCGGTTTGCCGGTGGCAATGTCCACCACACTCTGGTGCAGGTGCATGGCGCTGCCTGGCTCGTCGGCCACCGGCTTGGCCATGAAGGTCGCAGCCACGTTGTGCTTCAGCGCGGCTTCGCGCAGGGTGCGCTTGAACACGGTGATCTGGTCGGCCAGGTCGAGGGCGTCGCCGTGGCGGAAGTTGATTTCCATCTGCGCCGGGCCGTCCTCATGGATCAGCGTGTCGAGGTCCAGGTTCTGCGCTTCGCACCAGTCGTAGACGTCTTCGAACAACGGGTCGAATTCGTTGGCAGCGTCGATGGAGAATGACTGACGGCCACTTTCCGCGCGACCGGAACGGCCCAGCGGGGTTTTCAGCGGCAGGTCCGGGTCTTCGCAGCGCTGGGTCAGGTAGAACTCCATTTCCGGCGCGACAATCGGCTGCCAACCCTGCTCGGTATAAAGCTGCAAGACCTTCTTCAGCACATTGCGCGGCGACAGTTCGATGGGGTTGCCCTGCTTGTCGAACGTGTCGTGGATCACGATGGCGGTAGGTTCAATGGCCCAAGGCACCACATACGTTGCGTTGGCCACCGGGCGGCAAATCATATCGATATCGGCCGGGTCCAGCAGGTCGTAGTAGATGTCGTCGTCGACAAAGTCCCCGGTTACCGTTTGCAGCAACACACTTTCCGGCAGGCGCATGCCTCGCTCATGCAGGAACTTGTTGGTGGGCGAAATCTTGCCGCGTGCGATGCCAGTCAGGTCACTGATCACGCATTCGACTTCGGTAATCTTGTGTTCTTTCAGCCAGGCGGACAGCTGATCGAAGGGGGCGTTCATAAGAACCTCGTCATGGGTTTGGAAAGCGCCGGCGGTTCGGCCAGGTTCGACGACCCACTTCCCCCGCAGCGCATTGAGGTCTATCTTGGGCCAGCCGTGTGACGGCATCTATCCACTTTGCGCCACCCAAAACGCACCAATAGAGTGCGCCCAGGTTACCCATGACACAGGCAGCCCCCTTGCGTGTACAGGCCTTCGCCACCGGCGATGTAGCCGCTCAATGCAATGCCACACCCGGCTGGGTCCAGCAGTATCAGCAAATGTCCCCGGGGCATTTTGCCGGGCTGATCCGCTACCTCGACCTGCAAGGTGTCGAGGTCTACGAAGAGTGCATGAACACTCGGGTGGAACAGAACTTCAACGCGCCGCCGGGCTCCCTGACGTTCTGTTTTGATGGCAGCGACAACGCGCTGTACATGCTCAATGGCGAAAGCCGCAACACCTGGATTACCCCGGAAAACTACCGGGAAGTGGCAGTGGTGTTCGGCCCGCAGTTCGTCCAGCGTCATGGTTTGGATGTGGCAACACTCGAAGGGCTGTTCATGGCCCCCCTCACCTCCCTGCAAAACGCCCTGTTCAGCCGTTGGCTCAGCGGGACGTTGACGCGCTTGTCAGAAGTCGTCGACCCGCCCAGCCGTGACGCCCTGACCCAACAGTTACTCGACGATTGCCTGTTTATCCTCGACAACGCCTGCGTATGCCTGGACCCAGGTTCATTGCAGCGGCGCACCGATGAACGAACGCTCATGGCCCGTATCGGTGAATGGGCGGCGGATGTGCCGGATGAAACCGTCAACCTGCTGGAATTGGCACGCATCGCCGGCGTGCCGTTGCGCCAATTGCAGCATGGGTTCAAGACTTACACCGGCATGAGCCCGGCGCAGTGGTTGCGGTTGCGTCGCTTGAACAGCGCGCGCCGGGAGTTGCTCAACCCACCGTCTGCCGAGACCACGGTGGCCGAGGTGGCGATGAATTGGTCGTTCTGGCATCTGGGGCGGTTTTCCCACAGTTATCGGGCGTTGTTCAAGGAACTGCCGAGCGAAACCTTGAAGCGGCATCAGAAGCCACGGTGTTGATCGCTCCCACACCATATGGCAACAACAATCCAGGCACCGATGTCCCCACAGCGCAGCGCAACAGGAAATACCCGGTGCCGGCCACCCCCAGCATCAACCCCAGCGAATGCCCTTGGGCAACCCCCAGCCCGCTGCGCCATTGCCCGCCCTCCTCGACCAGCCCTCGTTGAGCCACCTGCCGAGCGCACTCGGCCCAGGTCGGCTCTCCCAGCACGTCAGCACCCGCCAACAAAATATCGGCATTACCCGCCGGGCCATGACACAAGGTATAGCTGCTGCCGGCCTGGGAGACATCGCCGCGCAAGTCCGTCTCGATGCTTTGCAAGGCTCGGCGAGCGACGTCCCGATGCTTCGTTTCACCGGTCAACTGCCACAGCGCCAGCCGCGACAGGGCAATGCCCGGAGCACCGTGACACCAGGCCATGCCGCAATGGGTCGGGCGGTCATCCAGGCGTTGGGCATCTTCGGCAAACAGATAGGGCCAGTTGCCCTGCTCGGGCAAGAACCAATGGGCCTCATAGGCCACGGCCTGTTCCACCGCCTCGGACCAACAGGTGTCAGAGCTCTGCCGGGCGAGTTGGGCAAACGCCAGGGCAATCCCGGCATTGCCGTGGGACAAACCGCACAGCCCCAGGCGCCCCTCATGCTCAGGCCAATGCCAACCGCATGCTGTACGCCGAGCCTGACGCAGCAGGCGTCGACCCAGGACCTCGGCGGTGCTGAGGCTCTGGTCTGCCAGTGTCGGGGCCTGCCGCGCCAGGCCCAGCAGACCAATGATCGCACCGGCCAAGCCGTGCATCAGGTCCACAGGCTGATCGTCCTGGGGCAACAGGGCCAAGCGCTGCAACAACCCATCGGCGGCGTGCACGTAATCCTCCATCAACGAACTATTACCCAGGCGCCGTGCCAGCCATAGCCCCTGGGTCACAGTGCCCACGCGGCCTTCGTAGAGGCTCAGCAGATGGGCGGTCGGCTGCGACAGTGCATGACGCAAGGCACCGGCTGCGGTGTCAACAAAAGCAGGCTCCGCGCTCTGCTCCGCCAGCAATGTCAGGAAGGCCGCAACGCCCAGGGTGCCGTCATACAAGCTGGCGTTCATGCTGCGAGCGAACGCCGTCAACGCGCCACCCGCATCATCGGCATCGTCGGTAATCCAGGTGCAACGGTCCCCTAGCCACAAGGCTTCGGCACACAAGGAATGACCAATACGAACGGCCTCCTGCAGGCAATCAGACAACGGCTTCGTTATCGCCGCTGGCACCTCACGCCCTCCTGCAAAGCGCAGTTGCCGCAAGCCGAAGCGGTCTTCGGGATCCTCCTCCAGATGCGGCTGTTGCCAATCAATGCCTTGCTCTTCGAACCGCCGCTCGATTGCCTCGATCGCATCAGGTGCAGTGGTAGCGTCCAGCAGGCCCAGGGCCAACGCCCGGCAGCGGCTTTCACCAAAGCTGCGCCCATCGGCCGGGTCCTGGGCAAATCCCAGGCCGGGCTGCAGTGGTTGCGCCCATAACGGCACTGGCCCACGCAGCCGCTGACGCAGCCATTGGCTGTATCGACCCAGCAGGCGGTGCACCTGATGGGCCTGGCGCGCGGCGACATACAGCACCACCGCGTCGTGGCGTAACCACTCGGTGCTGTCGCTTGGGTATTTGAGCAGGTAGGGCAGACAGGCTTGATCCAGTGCGTGGCTGAGGGTTTGCACCACCTCGCCGAGTTGCGCAGGCGCTGGCGCCAGGTAGTAACGCACCAGGCAATCGTCGTTGCAGGCATCGGCCGGCGCGTGGCCGAACAGGTAGACAAAGGCCGGATCCAGTTGGGTGGTCCAGGCTGCTCGCTGGAGACTGACCTGGTGCCCACGAATAGCCCGGGCCGGCACGCCCTCGAACAAGTACTCACCCGGCTCCACGCGGCACGCCACCGTACCCCGTTGCACCGCCAGCGCTCCGTCGCCCAGTTGCTCAAGCACCCGCCAGGGCCCGGATTGTCGGGACGCCGCTGGCGTCGGGTACCAGACGGGTTGCGGGCTTTCGTCCCGCACCAGCCCCGCATAGTAGTGACGGTACAGATAGTCTTGCAGGCGCGTGATCCGCGGGTCGTCGTGATAACCGCCGGCACCGGCGCTCAAGGCCAGGGCGGCCCGCGGGAAGCGCCGGCCGTCCATGGACAGCGTGCCTTCGGCATCGCAGTGCAGGGTTTCCAGGGCTGTGCGCAGGCACAACCACCAGGCTTGCGGTGCATCGCTCAAGGCACTCATACAACCTCCAGCCATTGTTGTGCAGCCAATTGCGGGGCCACCAACAGATTGCGCGCCAGTTGCAGCAGCAAGGTGTGGGTGGCACTCAGCTCGGTCTCATCGACAAGGTCTTCGTACAGGGTTTGCAACAAGCGCGCGCCACACAACGCCATCAGGCGTTCGGCACCTGGCGCCGGCACGGGTTGATAACTGCGCCAAACCTGGGCGAGTGCCCGCTGGTAGGGGCCGAAATCTTCGGCGGCTTGTGCGACCGCATCGTCACCGTCGGCCATCCAGGGTTGGCGGTCCATCCAGTTCTTGAGCCAGGATTGGCAAAGGCCTGCCAGGTCCCACAGAGGATCACCGCGGTCGGCCATTTCCCAATCGATAAACACACAATATTCGCCCTGCAACAGGCAGTTTTGCCACTTCATATCACCGTGAATCAGTTGCGACCTGGGCCAGGTGAGGGCCAATGCATCCAGCGCCGCCATGCACTCCTGCCGAGACTGGACCAACGCCACCAGGCGAGCCTGGCCCCAGCTCTGATCCTCGCCGGCCAGGGGGTACAGGCGATCCAGGCGGATGACCCACGGTACGTTCCCTGGCAGGTCATCGCAGGCAATATCGGTCAGCCCCTGGTGCAAGCGAGCCAAGGTTTGCCCCAACTGGTTGGCCACCTGCAAGTCGGGAACACCGTTGTTGATCGCCACTTCATGAGCGCCGTGGGCCGGTGTCAGCCAATCCACCACCAGGGCTTGGCGATGGACGTCGTAAAAACGCAGGGTGGGCACGCAGTCGTGCAACCCGGGTTGTTCATTGAGACGCTGCAATACTTCAGCTTCGTGGGCGACGCTGGAACGCTTCTCCCAGGGACCCGCGTCGGGCTGATGCTGTTTGACGTAGTAGCCCTGGCCGCTTGGCCAGGTGACGCTGAAACCCCGATTGCGCTGACTGTGACTGCGAATGGCAATGGGCTGCTCCATCAGGCTGCGCGTATCGAGCAGTCCGTTATTCACCAAAAAAATCGCCGTGTTGTGCCGGGTCAGAATCATTGCTCGCCCTCGAGTAGAAAGACCACGCAGCAGCGTTGCGCTGCCCCGTGGTCACGGGTGAACGCCTCAGTCAGGCGCCCTTGCAGCATGGGTTGCGGGTGGGTTTGCAGGTCTTCGTCGTAGTGCCCTGGACGCCGCCATCACCGCCATCTTCGACACCTTTGCAGCACGGATTACGAGTGGGCTTGCAGGTCTTGGCCGTGGTGCCCTGGACAGCAGCCGTGTCGTCCACCAGTTCCTCGTTCGCCTTGCAGCAAGGGTTGCGGGTCGGTTTGCAGGTTTTGGTCTGGGTACCGCCAGGGGCATCTACGCCCTTGGTACCCGGAGCAGCGGCGTCTTCTCCCGGTGGCTTGCAGCAAGGATTACGCGTCGGTTTGCAGGTCTTGGTCTGGGTACCACCGGGGGCATCTACGTCCTTGGTGCCCGGAGCAGCGGCGTCTTCTCCAGGTGGTTTGCAGCACGGATTACGGGTCGGCTTGCAGGTCTTGGCCTGAGTATTGGCCTCGCCGCCGCCCGCTCCCCCGCCCGAACCTGCACCGCCGCCACCGCCGCCGGCACTTTTAGTACCGGGCGCTGCTTGCAGGCCATCCGGGTAGTATTGGTTGAGAATATCGCCGCTCAACAGACCGGCAATGCCGCCCGTGACGGACGGTCCTGATTGTGGCTGTGATGTAATCATGACAACTCCTTTTCTCTTGTTTAGTACAACGGTTCACTCAGGGTGATCACATGCCCCCAGCGGTTCACGCCGGGGGTATCGGGCGACTCGCCAGGACAGGTTTCAGACAGCATCGAGACCTTGCGCGACAGCGGACAACCGCACAGCCCACAGACGCCCAGTTCCGAGCGGGTGGCCTGTAACAGGCTGGCTCCCGGAGCCCGTCGATGAGGGCATTGCCGGCAGGCTTCGCTGCGCTGCTCGCGCTCCACCGGATCGGTGGTGGAAAAGCCGGTCCGGGCCCAGGTCAGCAACGACCGGCTGCCGCGCTGGATCAGCTCGGCCGTCGCGTGCTGGTCCTTGGGGCGCACGCCCTTGGGTGGGGACGCCAGCAACATCTGCAGCATCTGCGGAGTACGTCGACTGGCCAGCAGGCTCCTGGCGTAGCTGTCGCTCGCCAAGGCCGCCCGCAGCACCGCCTCGCTGACCGGCTCCGGCAAGCCCAACACCTGGGCAAACTCGGCGCGCATCTGGCTTTCGGACTGTGCAGTGTCCAGGGACAACACCGTCATGGCGTCCCTCCTACGGTCACGCTGGATGCATCGGGGTCCAGTGTTGAGCCGTTGTCCGAGCGAATGTCCTGCACGGCTAATATCGCTTGACCGGCAGGTTTGAAACGTTCGTCTATGATCAGCCAGACTTGCCATGGCACGTTGCTGTCCATCTGCACCAATGCTACCGGCAACGGGCTCTCATCAGCCGTCAACCGATAGTTCGCCGGGACCTTGGCGCTGAGCGGGTTCAAGCGGTGACTGAAGTTCACCAGTACCGCTAGGGCACCTTCGTAAGTGGTCCACGTCGCACTTTCCAACTTGAGGGACTCGGCAACAGGCCCTCCGGCGCAAGGCGGCAGCGGCATGCCGATGATCGCAGCATCCATGCTTTCCAGACGGCAGGGTATGGACGGTGTCGAACACATCTCATGGCCAACTCGGTTGGCTGGCTCAATCAAGGCAAAGAGCTTCTTGATCTGCATAAACCCCGGGTTCACCCACTCGCCCCAACTGCCATAGAACACAGTTTGCAGCACCTCATTGGTGCCAAAGTAATCAGCAAGCCCAGTGCACGTCAGACCTGAGTCGTCGGTATAGGAAACCTTCACAAAACGCCCGACCCCCTGGGCCATGATCAGCGCCAACCCTTGTTTATACATATCCTTCAGGCGTAACAGTTGCCCGGAGATATAGACAGTGTCCTGGCCATAAGCATTGAAGGCGAACATGTTGGGGTGAACATCCTCCCAGTTCAGGAAGAAGTTGATATCGGGATAGAACGTCTTGAACAGTTTCTTCAGGTAGCCGAACTCTGCCACCAAAAAAGTTTCCCCCATGCTTCGAAACGTACCGTTAACGGCCACATCGACAGCCTGCTTTTGAGTTATATAAGGAGAAGCGCCATAAGGGACCACAGACACGCTGTTGATCAGTTCATCCATGGTCAGGAATGCTTCGTTGGCGATTTCCCGAGCCTGAGCACTCAGTTGCGCATTGCCCGAGCTGCCCTTGAGAGTTTTGGCATAGGCCGTAGAGCCGATGCGTGGAAGACTCCCGTGGCCTTTGACAAATCGCTTGGCTAGCGCGTCATCATCCTGCATCGCGGTGACCATGTGCTCACCGGCAATCACGCCATTGGTTTCCAGATACCGTTCAACGAAGTTTTCGCTGGAAAAATCCTGGGTGCTCAAGGCATGAAAGCCCAGGGTGTATTTGCCCAGTAACACCGCCGTCAGCTTCACCGGATTGCCGTCACGGTCCACCAGTTGATCGTCAAGTGTCAGGCGGTCCGCCGACTTGAGACTGCCGTTGGACAGTAACATCGGTTGATCAAGGGTCACCGTCAGCTCCCCCAGGTCACCGTATTGCAACAGTACCGCCGGTTGAAAAGGAGCAGGCACCATTCCATCCGAGAAGGTCACTGTGCGGGACTCCCAATTAAACTTGGGCTTGCCATCGACCACCTCCACCGTGGTGGTCAGCACTGGCTCATTCGTCTGGATAGTCTCGACGATCTTGTACTGATTCGGAGCCACCGTAATTCGTGTCCCCCAAGCGAAGCAGGAACAGCAGCAATAACAGGCCTGCCACGACCAATCCTTATTGGCATCACGCAGGGCCTGGCACTCGTCCTGGGTGATATTTTTGCGTTCCTTGGTCGTCTTGTTGTAGCAGTTGTAGGTTTCTACGGGAAAGTTGCCACCCATGGGTGTGCAGTCCTTGATGGGCGTACCATCCCAGTTTTTGCACTTGCACCAGCGAGCCATGGTTGAACTCTGGCGGTAGCTTTCGCAATGGGTCACTGCGCACAGGGATTGGCCCGGTTCCAAGTTTTCTTTGCATTGATCAGTCACCTTGATCTCCTTTCAAAGTCGTAACGGCAGGACAGGCTCATTTAAAGACCGTGGCAGTGAATTGCACCGACACGAACAGGTTGAGCAATGCCTCGCCGTTGATATGGCCGCTGCTGTCGAGCAATACGGCCAATGCGGGGTTGGACTTCATCGTTTGCAGATCAAACAGCACTTTCCAGACCCCTGCGATCTGCTTCAGGGGGATTTTCGCGTAAGCCACTTGACCGGCCAGGCCCACGGTGGTCACCGGTTGCTGGGGCTGGTTGCCGGCCGTCAATTTCAGGAAACTGGCACTGGCCGGCAGCGTGATGCCGCTGGCGACCACCAAGGCCAGATAGGCCGTTTCCACCACCAGGCCGCTGGTGTTGGGCGGGAACATCTGGGCGGGAATATCGAAGGCCAGGGTCTGGCTCAGCGGGTCGGCAACGTCGGCGAGAAACGCCGTCCAGGCATCGGGCTGGGTGGACACCAGGCTGACCATCAAGGCTGTGCTGTAGGTCTCGCCGGCCAGAGCCTTCTCGACCCGGTCGCGCCAGGTCTTGCCGCCGTCGGTGGCGGTGTAGCGCAAGGTCAGCAGCACATCTTCGATCAGCGAAAAATCAAACTGGTTGGTGTTCTTCGGCAACTGGTAATTCCAGTTGGACACCGCGCCGGTGCCCTCAAAGCGCTGCAGTTTTTCACCGTCCATGTAGTACTCGACAAAGGCGCCTTCATCGGCAGCAGTGCGACTCAGGGACACGCTCTGGTTCGCGCGCCAGTCCACCCACACATCGCCGCCCGGGTTGCCCGTACCGTCGAGCATGTATTGCAGGCCCTTGGCGGTCGGCTCGCGGAGGATCTTGTTGGCGGTCTGGGTGATGTTGGCGTGTACGCTGACTTGCAAGGCGTCTTCGGCCCCCAGCAACGTCACGCCAACAGCTTTGATTCGTCGGCAGTAATGGCCGGGAAAATCGAAGTCAAACAGCGCCTCGGTCAAGGAGAAGTCCGCCACCCCTTCGCCGCGCAAGCGAATCAGTTGCGCCGGGCTGAGTTGCGAGAGGTACACCTGGCGGGTGATCTCCTGATGCAGTACGTCCTTTTGCGAGAACACGTAGTCCATGCGATCCAGCACCAGGCTCAGGCTTGCGCCGGCCATCAAGCCTCGATGAGCCGGGTCCCACGGATCAGACGTCAGGTAGGCGGTGGTGTCGCCCAAGGCCCATTGCAAGGCACTTTGCGCGGCATCCACCGATTGCAGCGCCAGTTGGTAGGCCTGGTAATACAGGGCGGTGGCACGGCTGACACGCCAGGCGTAATAGTCAGGGTTGTCGAACTTGCTCAGCAGGAACGCTTGTTGTGCCTGGGTGTTTTGCAGGTTGATCTGGTAGCCGGCGTAATCGGCTTTGCTGCTCGCCAGGTCAGCACGGGCATTGAGGATCTGCTGATCGATTTGCGCCAGCTCCAGACCGGCCTGAGTCGACTCTTGTTGCCATCCGGCTTTCAAACGTTGGTACTGGCCGATGGTGTCGCTCAGGTCCTTGGCGGTATCCATGACCTCAGCCGTCTGGCGCCACATACCCGAAGTACGGTGCAAGCTGCCTTCCAGTTGCAAGCCACCGTAGGTCATCGCAAACGGTGAGCCCACCTGAGGTGCTAACGCAACAATGGCGGCACCAGTCTCGAACCCGATGGCAACAAACCCGGCGACCCGCGAGGCAATCCCCAACGCAATCGACAGAATTTCTGCCGCAATCATCCCGTCGCTCACCAGCCCGTCGTAATACTGCTTACGCTGCACGGTCATCGCTCGCGTGGCCTGCACTGCATCCAGAGTGGCCTGGGACGCCTGGGTGCGTTGCTCGAAAGACAACAACTGCGCGTTGATCAGCCGTTGCTCGTGAGTCGACTGCAGGAGCATCAGCGCTTCACTGCTTTGCCCGGCCAAGGCTTGCTCCAGCTCACTGCCGAGCATCTGCAAATCACCCACCACCGACCGAGCGTTATTGACCAGCGTACTAAAGCGCAACGTCTGCGCAGTCGGCGCACGCACCGCCAGCTCGGCGAAGCCACCACCCGAACCACCGGCAGCGGCTGCCCGCACCAGTGCCATGGGATCGATGGGCGCCGCGAACAACGGCAGGAGCAACGTGTTGCCGTCCAGGTCGAGGTTATTGCGGATCTTGTACAGCCGGTCTTCGACCGTGTCCCAGCGGGCCATGAGCATTTCGTTTTGCGGCACACAGAACAGCGCGTCGATTTCATTGAAGGCACCGCCGGCCATCGACGTTGCATTCGCCGTAGCGACAGAGCGCACGGCCAACAGGTTTTCCATGTCCAGCAGAAACTGCGGAATGGCGTCGGGATCGTCACCGTAGCGTTCCAGGACCTGGTTGAACGTCACCGGCAGTTGATCCGTGCACGGGCCGACACTTTCCGGGCGTTGCCCCAACAGGTCGCTGGCCATGGCATACAGCAGGTACGCAGCGTTGAGGTATTCACGGGTCTTGCGCTGAAAGAAGCTGTCGCCCCACGCGACCAGCAAGTCGATATAACCGCAGAACGTCGCACGCTCAAAGGCGCCGATACGCAACTGGGCGATGGCATAGGGGTCATAGGGATCGCTGTTGTACACGGCGATCTGCACCGGGCTGGTAAGCGTCTCCACCATCGATTGCTGGGTGTGATTACGAAACGGTTGGAAGCGCCAGAACTGGCAGGCCAGGCTGGCCGTCTGATGGTTGAACAGCACCGCGCGCACCTGCTCGACCATCCGGGTACGCAGCACCGGGTCGATCACGGCGGGAAACAGGTAGTCCAGGCCGGTACGGCTGGTGTAATCAGTGGCGACCTGATCCTGCTCGGTAATCACCTTATTGGTCTTGAGCAGGACAAAGGCTTCGCCGGCCTGGACGGCGGAGATGTCCGGGGTCTGGAAGTCGGCGGGCGACAATGAGGTCAGGCGTTCACTGGGGTTGAAGATGTACTGCAACCAGCCCAGTGCGCCCTGGAAGTCACCGGCCTGGAACAATGCATCGGCAATCAGTCGCGGGGTGAAGAAAAACAGCTCCCAGTAATACAGGCCATAAACGCCGTCGAAATCCACTTGGGTGGCATCGCTCAAGGCCGGTGGCCGCACCCGTTCGCCGGGGGCGTAGCTGCTGAACGGTGTTGTCGCCAGGATCGGTGCCTGCTGTTGATGCAAACTCAACAACGCGGGCACCCCGCCCTGCTGCAACGCCGCCGACAACCTGGGCACTGCCCCGGTGGTCATCCGAGTGAAGCGGTAATACAGGTCATGGACGTCACGGCGCCAGGTGTTGTCGTAATAACCCCGCAGGATCAGCGCCACGTCCGCCGTCAGCAGCGCGGCTTTTTGCGCGGGCTCATCGGGGAACAAGTCGTCAAGGTCGCGCAGTGGGTCATACCGTGAGGAGATATAGCCTTGCGGGCCAATCACCCGGCGCGTCACCAGGGTATCGAATACATACTGGGCCTGGCTTTGGGAAATCCCCAGGCGGAAGAACGACTGGGCGGTGATGATGATTTCGTCGTCTTCGGCGTAGTAAGACACCAGGGTCATGGTCGGCAGGTCCACCAGCACCACCCGCACCTGGGCCGTCTTGATCTGCTTGCTGGGGGCAGGCTCCGCGGGAAAGAGATAGCTCAGGTCATCCGTGCTCTGGAATGGCCGGGTCAAGCGGCCATTGCTGTCGATCACCTTGTTCTGCACCAGCAGCGCGAACACGGCCTTGGACTCGTCCGGGGAAATATGGCTGCCGACAAACGACAGATCCGTCACGGTCTGCGCGGTGGCCAGGCCCATCGCCCGGGACTTCTCGTTGAGCGGCGGCGAGCGGGACATGTCCGGCGTCACCAGGAAGCTTTCGCTGTTGACGTTACCGACAAAATGCGACGGCTGATTCTTGATCACAAAGGTCGAACACTGGCGGTTCGACAAGCGTGCAAACAGGACCGCGTCGCCCATGGCCGCAAACAGCTCCTCGCGGATCACGAATTCCACCGAGGCATGGTCGGGAGCACCGTCGAGGATTTGCGACAAGTCGGTGGCCGAGTTGAAACTGGGGCGTACGTAGTCGGCGCTGTCCAGCACACCGGCGGCCCTCAGGTCCTTCAAGGCCTGCTCACCGGCCCCGACATCCAGGGCCGTCATCAGGAAGGTCGCCGTCTGTACCTCGCGCTGTTCGATGCTCGCTTGCAGCAGGCAATGCTTGGTCCATTGCCGGATGATCTGCACATCGCGGCGTTCATCACCATTGAACAGGAAGCGGAAATCGGCGTTGTTGTTGAAGCCGGGCTGAACGACATATTTGCCGGTGCCGCTGCCGGCCTTGAGGTAACCGGCACTGACCAGGTCGTTGATCAGTTGCTGCGCCCCGGCCGTGTCGAGTCCGATAAAGGCAATCCAGGCAGCGGTCACCTGCTGGCGCAGCACGGCGGTTTCGATGCGATTGTTCCAGTCGCCGTAGTAATTACTGCGGAACAGGTTGAGGGTCGGCCGCACGTACAGCCGATTCATCGCATAGTCGTACAACGGTTGCACGGTGGGAGGGACACCGGTGGAGTAGTTGTCCGCCAGGTTGAGGAACTCGGTACGCTGGAACAGGTAATCCTTGAGTAACTCGCGGTTCAGCAACAAGGGTTCGCGCAGGCCGACCACGCCACGGAACCCGGAGCCGATGGCCTGGTTGACGATACGGCTGCGGCGGTACACCTCCATTTCGAACTGCGCTACCGCCGGGTTGGTCTGCCCGCTCAAGGGCGGCGTGGCCGGAATCACTATCGGCGTGCCATTGGAGCTGTTTTCGAGGAACGGGCCATACAACACGGCGATCTTTTCATCGATGCGCACGTCATTTTCCGGGCCGATAGGTGCGGTGCCGGCAAACAGCAACACGTTGCACTTCTGCCAGAACAGACTGTTGATGTTGAACAGCTCGTAGCCCGACTGGGATGTCAGCTTGACGTTATTGGGCGCGGCAAAAATGACTTGTTCGGTGGCCAGGGTCTGGTCCCCGACCCAGGTGCCGCTGGCATCCATGAAGCTGTAGCGAATCGCCGCCTTGTACACCACGCTGTTGCTCGACTGGGTGTTGCCGGTCGTCGGTGTCTCAATAGCAGTACTGGAAACCACGCTGGTTTCCACCCAAAACACAAACAGCCGGCCGAAGGCGTACACCGGTGTCACATAAGGTGACTTGATCGTGACGTCGATAGCCGTCCACTCGGACCAGTTGGCCTCATGCTCCTGCTTGGCCCAGTAATAGGCGTAGGGTTCAGTGGCGCTGCGGGCAAACACGTACAGCGTATCGATCTCGCCCCGGCGCGGATCGCTGATGGTGCCGCGAAAGGCATCGACGAACTGCAATGACGCATAGCGCTCCAGGCCCTGCACGTAGTTGCGGTAGACCTCTTCCACCCGCTGCGGGGTGATGTTGGTTTGCAGCAGGTCCGACTCCAGTTGGCGGAACAGCGAGGTGCGCGAGGAACGCAAGGTTGGGTCGAGGTAGTTTTCCGGGTAGAGGAACACCCGACGATTGGCTTCCCACATGCGGTAGGTCGTCAGCCATTGCCACCACACTTCAGGAATCGGCAGGTGTGCGATGCCCGGCTCGATATTGGCCCGTACCCGGTTCAGGTACATCTGCACCGAGGCCAGGGCCAGCACCACTTGGGAGGTCTGGTTGCTGCCACCCATCTGCACGTCCAGCAACAGGTAACCGGACAGGTCATTGACGCTGACGATCTGCGGTTGGCTGACCTCGTAATACCAAAGAAGGCTGGGCACCAGCACATCACGCCGGGCTTCCAGCAACTGCGCCTGGATACCGGGGCCGACGTCGGCCCAGGCATCGCGAAAATGCGCGGCCGCCGCACCGTCGACGGCACTGGCCAACTGTTCCCAGGCCTTCCAGTGCAGGGCACCATCGGTCCCGCTCAACGCCCATTGGCGACTGTCCAGCAGGGTCTGGTAGGCCGTCGCGCCGAAACCGGCCCGTTGCAGCAAGGAGAAGATCGTCGCCAGGCGCAACAGGCCCGACGTGTCGTCATACAGCAGGTCAGTGGTCTTGAGCGCCGTCAGCACGCCACACAAATCCTGCCGGGACCAGCCGGTGAGGACACAGAGTGCCGCGGCCTTCTGCCCATCGGTACACGTGGTGTCGGCCGGCATCGACAGGTACGCCAGGTAACTGGTATCGGTCAGCCCCAGACGCTGCCGGCTTTGCACATACGTGCCCATGGCTTGCACGGTGTCGAGGGTAAACAAGGTACTTAACGTCAGGCCGAACACCTTAGGCGTCGCGACCATCGCTGTTACCACGGGCGCGTCCAGCGGCAGTGCCTGGCACACCAACAACAACCGAGCCATGTCCTGCAAGGCCAGGCTGCTGGCCTTCCAAACCGTGTCACCTTCAGCGCTGGGGGTCAGCAGGCAGGTGATCCAGGCGGGGCGCCCCGTCTGGGCTGAAACCATCGCCCCCAACGCGGCTATCAGCTCGACCGACACGCCCGCCAACGTTGCCAGGCCGCTATTGAGTACCTGACCCTGACTGGCGTGGAAACGGTTGAGGGTTTGCACCACCACCTGAGTTTCTTCGGCGCTGAAACCCAAGGTCGCCAGTTGGGCAACAGTGACCGGTGCGGGCACCAGGGCCAGGAGCATCGTCGGGGCGTTGGGCACGTGGCTGCGATAGGCATCGCCCACTTCCACGGCCACCGGCGCGACCAGGCCGAGAATGGCCACATACATTTCGGCCGCCCGCTCGGCACTGATGGTGGTACCGGTCAAGGCAACGGCGGTAAACAGGCTGCCCTGAGCCTGGGTCCAGATCGACAGCATCGCCTGATAGCTGATGTGACTGATGTCATCGGCCAAAGCGGCAAGTTCCGGGTCAAGGTAGGCGTCGACCTGGGCCACACTCAGGTGGCATTGTTCCAGCCACGCGGGCACCAGCAACCAACGAGCGACCGCTTGAGGCGCAATGGGCAGGGTCACATCGACGTCAACCCAGGCGGCAGTCGCTTGCAGTTCGTCGACACTCAGGCCCATGACCCGCGCCAGGGCCGCCAGGCGATACAGGGTGGAGAGGTTGGCGACGTTCAGCAGCACCTCGTTGCTATCGGGGAACGCCAATGCCGCCAGCGCTTGCAGATCGTCCGAGACCACGTTCAAGCCGGCCCGCAACCGCGCTACGTCAAAGCCGGCGGCCGTGGTGACACCCGCTTTCACGTCCCAGGTGGCGACATCATCCAGGTACAACGGGTTGGCCGCGTCCTTGGGATGATAGGGCCGCCCATCGGCCGCCAGCACCACCGGGTTATTCCACACCTGATCGAACAGCGAAGAGGTGCCAGGCGCACCGCCCGAACCGGTGGTTGGCATCGTTGCCCACAATGCCGAGGCCTGAGCCCAGCTCCATCCCAGGCCTTGTACCACGCCACGGGCCATGGCCAGCGCGGCAAGGGTCGCGCTATCCAACAGATTCAGACCGAGGCTGGCCAGGCCGTACCCCAGGTCGGTGAAGCCCAGGCCACTCCAGCGCGCCAGGCGGATGTAGCGGTTCAGCGCATCCTGGGTGGCTGCCGTCAGGTTGGTCAGGGTGTCAGGGGCGTCGTCCCCCAGTTGGATCTGCACCGACTGTCCAGCCGGCAGCGAGCGGTTGAACCACAGGTTGTGGGCCAACCCGGCCGCCAGTTCGGCGGCACTCATACCCTGGCGCGTGAGTTCGACAACCGCCGCCCGGGGCAACCCCGAACGGTGGGAAAACACGGCCAGTTCCGACAGGCTGGCCAGAGTCCCGCCAGCCCGCAGGCCCCAGGCGACTTTCAACTGAGCGTCGGTGGCCAGGGGCAAACCGACAAACGCCGCCTGCTCCAGGGACAATCCCAATACCGCCAGGGCCAGCGCACGAGGGTCTGCCGACGGAAAATCGCTGGTGCTGCCATACACCGCCGCCAGGCTCAGGTCCATGGCGTTCAGGGTCAACTCGACTTGCGTCCGGCGCGGGTTGAACGGCGTGCCGAATGGGTAGGTGGTGGTCGCCAACAACCAAGGGATATCCGCCTGCTTGGCCTCGACCACCAGCTTATCGGTGAGCACCCGATTGGCGATAGAAAGATAGGCCAGAGTGTCGTTGGTGGTGGCACAACTCAGCGGCAAGGTGAACAGATCATTACGCCGCACCACCAATTGATAAGCCGCCGGAATGGTCGCGATATTGACCTTGCTCACATAGGCATCGGTGATGCGCATGATGTCGACGTAATAAGCCGCTGGGCCAAAGATCGACTTGCAGTCTTCGCAGGTGCAGAAGTTCTGGTTACCGAACAACGCGGCGTAACTGGGCAAGGCTTGCAGCTCTGACAGCGTGTCTTCAGTCACCGTACTGGCGCGCGAGCGTGTCGCCGCTGACTGCGGCCGGGACGCCAGCAGATTGGCCCAGACATGGGTAACCTGGTGTTTGACGTGGCTGGCGCGGTCATGCAGTTGCTCGGCAAAGTCACCCTCCAGATGGGCGGCGACTTGCGTCACGAACAGAGACTTAGGCATTGCGGCAATGTGATGAGCGCTGGGAAAGCCCAGCTCCGTCAGCAACTGCGCGGCGCTTTGGCTGCCACTCAAACGGAACAACCGTTGATAGGCGCGCAAGGTCTTTTCAGCCTTGGACAGGCGGACCTTGGCGGTGCGACTTTTCTTGCGGGCCTTGGCACTGTCCTGGGCAATGAAGTCAAACGTGCCGAGGTCGAAATCCGGGTGTTTGGCGTAGAACTCATCCAGCGCGGTATCGATGATCTTCATGATCGTCCCTGTCCTTTGGGGAGCCATCGATGCCGGGGCAAGCTGTCGTCCTGGTGTCGATATCTCGGTGTAAAACGGGTGGCTGCCGCCTGGAAAAAACCAAGGGGAGCCCCTGCCGGCGCATGCGCCAGCAACAATAAATACTTAATTTTTTCAAATAGTTGCAGACATGTCGGCGATATAAAATGAAGCCCTGCCCGCCTCGGAACAACTCCTCATCCGGCAAACCTGAGGAGAAAGAATCGGTCCTGGGTTGCCTCGACAAAAATGTCTAGATACGAGACTAGCCGAAGATTTTTCAAAGAAAGCGTCGTTGATAGATCAAAAGGCTATCGACCATCAAAGGACTGAGAATGGTCCGATGCCGCCCCCCAACAGACCGATAAATACCATTTGAAAACTTGTAAAAACGGCCATTTGTGCATAGCGTAGCGCCCCCTTCGTTGCGCCCGCCCCTTCTGCGCTCGACTTTCCTTCAAGCAATAAACGGAACCCTTGATGGCTACTCGTCCCCGCTCCTCCTTGCTGACTTTCGGCCTGCTGCTGGGCAGTGGCGTCAGCGCCAGCCAGGCGGCCGATATCGAACTGGCACCGGTCAAGGTTCAGGGCGAGGAGCGCGGCGGCTATCAATCCGAGACCGCTTCAGCAGGAGGTTTCGACGAAGCAGCCTTACTGGATACACCCGCTTCGATCACGGTGATCAACGAGTCGCTGATCAAGGATCAGCAAGCACGCCTGCTCAGCGAGGTGCTGCGCAACGACGCCTCGGTGGGTGAAAGTTATGCGCCCATCGGCTACTACGAAAACTTCGTGGTACGCGGCTTCTCCCTGAATGCGGCCAGCAGCTACAAGATCAACGGCCGCACCATCACCGGCGAGCAAAACGTCGCCCTGGAAAACAAACAGCGGGTGGAATTGCTCAAGGGGTTGTCGGGCCTGCAAAGCGGGATTTCCGAACCCAGCGGCGTGATCAACTACGTGACCAAACGCCCGGAAGATGTGCGTTCGGTGACGGTGTCCACCGACGATCGCGGCAGCGGTTATATCGCCACGGACGTGGGTGGCTGGTTTGGCAGCGAGCAGCAATTCGGACTGCGGGCCAACGTGGCCCATGAAGACCTCAGCTCTTATGTCGAACACGCCAATGGCCAGCGGGACTTCCTGTCGCTGGCCTTTGACTGGAACATCAGCCCGGATGCGCTGTTGCAACTGGACGTTGAGTATCAGAACAAGCAACAGCGTTCGGTGCCGGGGTATCAGTTGCTCGGGGGCACGGAGTTGCCGCATCACGCTTCACCGAAAAAACTGCTGGGGCATCAGAGCGGTGCCAACCAGGTGGGCATTGATTCGCTGAACCTCAATGGCAAGTTTGAGTATCGCTTCAGCGATCAGTGGAAAGGCAGTGTCAGTGCCTCGCGTAGCAAGGTGGTGATTGATGATTACAGCTCGTTTGCGTGGGGCGGTGATACGGCAGGCAATGGCAACTACTTCAGTCCGAATGGTGACTACGGCATCTACGACTTCCGCAGTCCCGATGACACTCGACGTAATGACGAAGTGCAGGCAGCAATGACCGGGTTGTTCAACACCGCAGGACTGGGTCATGAGCTGACATTTGGTACAAGTGCCTTTCGCCGGGTGGTGAACCAACGAGAACCGATCAACGCGTTTATCGGCACCGGCAATATCGATCAGGAACCGGAAAATTTCCCACGCTATAACGGAAAGCTTAACGATAGCCACCGCCGTCTCGACAGCCGTCAGTACGGGCTGTTCCTGACCGACCGCATCAGCTTCAACGAACAATGGCAGACCGTACTGGGGGGCCGCGAAGTACGTCTCGACGAACACGCCTTCGACAAGGACGGCAATCAGTCGCGCCAGACCCAACAGTACGTGTTCCTGCCCCAGGCGGCACTGATCTACAAGCCTGTGGAGAATCTGTCGCTGTATACCAGCTACAGCAAGGGTTTGTCCTTGGGCGGCACAGCACCGTGGTTCGCCCTTAACAGCTTCGAAACCCTCGCCCCAACCGTCTCCCGACAAATCGAAGCCGGGGTGAAATACGACTGGCGCCGTATCAGTTTTGCCGCCGCCGTGTTCCAGACACGCCAGGCCTATCAATACGCCAAGCCGGATGACGCGGGCACTTACACCTACGTGCAACAGGGTCAACAGAAAAACACCGGGCTGGAGTTGTCTGCCAACGGTTGGGTGACGTCGCGCTTGCAGATTGCGGCCAGTGCTGCGGCGATTCGGGCTCGGGTCAGTGGCAGTGGTACGCCGGAATATGAGGGCCATCAGGCGATCAACGTGCCGAAGCTGCGGGCCAGTTTGTATGCTGACTATGCGTTGCCCTGGGTGGATGGGTTGGCGGTGCTTGGTGGGGTGCAGTACAGCGCCAGCAAGTATGCCAATCGTACGGGGCAGGTTGAGGTCGGGGATTATGCGATCTTCAATGTGGGCAGTCGTTACAGCACACGGATCGATGGGTATGAGACTGTTTTTCGGTTGACGGTGGATAACGTGTTTGACAAGCGTTACTGGCGGGATGCCGGCGAATACCTGGGAGACGATTACCTGTTCCAGGGCGCGCCGTTGACGGCTCGGTTGAGTGCTTCGGTTAATTTTTGAGGGGGGCGGGGTGATGGTGGGCATATCCGTTGCTGCGGTCACGGCTGCTTAG